>NZ_JACVBC010000006.1:0-351072 GCF_014852205.1 Ensifer sp. ENS06
CATAGACGCCCTTCTTCAGCATGCGCGCCGCCATCTCCTGGGCGAGTGCGGCATCACCGAGCATCACCGGGATGATCGGGTGGCCCTCACCGGCCAGCGTGAAGCCGAGCTTGGTCATCTCGGTGCGGAACAGCGCCGCATTGGCATAGAGCCGTTCGCGCAAGGCATCGCCGTTGTCGATCAGGTCGAACACCTTCAGCGAGGCGGCGGCAATGACCGGCGCCAGGGTGTTGGAAAACAGATAAGGGCGCGAGCGCTGCCTGAGCCAGTCGACGACTTCGGCCTTGGCCGAGGTGTAGCCGCCCGAAGCGCCGCCGAGCGCCTTGCCGAGCGTGCCGGTGATGATGTCGATCCGGCCCTCGACGCCACAATGTTCGGCCGAGCCGCGGCCGTTCTTCCCGACGAAGCCGACCGCATGGCTGTCGTCGACCATGACCATGGCGCCATATTTGTCGGCGAGATCGCAGACGCCCTTAAGATTGGCGATGATGCCATCCATCGAGAACACGCCATCGGTGGCGATCAGCTTGAAGCGGCTGCCCTCGGCCTTCTTCAGCTCCTCCTCCAGCGCCGCCATGTCGTTGTTGGCGTAGCGGAAGCGCCTGGCCTTCGACAGCCGCACGCCGTCGATGATCGAGGCGTGGTTGAGCGCGTCGGAGATGATCGCATCCTCTTCGCCGAGCAGCGTTTCGAACAGGCCGCCATTGGCGTCGAAACAGGAGGAATAGAGGATCGTGTCTTCCAGGCCGAGGAAGGACGAAATGCGTGCCTCCAGTTGTTTGTGTTCCTCCTGCGTGCCGCAGATGAAACGCACCGAGGCCATGCCGTAACCGTAACGGTCGAGCGCCTGTTTGCCGGCCTCGGCCAGCTCCGCGTTGTCGGCAAGGCCGAGATAGTTGTTGGCGCAGAAGTTGAGCACCCGCTCGCCCGAGGCGACCTTGATTTCGCCCGCCTGCTTCGAGGTGATCACACGCTCCGACTTGTACAACCCGGCCGTCTTCAGGCCTTCGAGTTCTGAACGGAGATGGGTGAGAAAGGCTGAAGTCATGGCGCTCTCGCTTCAAGAAAACATCGCGTGCCTGACGAGTATCATGACGGCTTTTGACTTGCAGCAAAATCCGGCGCTCGGCCGCATCCAGCGTAAAAACGACAGGCCATTTCAAGGCGCGATGGCGGGCCGGAAATATTGTGTCGCGAAGCGCTTCGCCACAGACATTTTCCGACGACGGAGACGCGGGGCCCACCGCCATCACCCGTCGAGATACCCGTCGATGACCGCCAGAAATGCCTCGCCGTAGCGTTCGCGTTTGCTTTCGCCGATACCGGGAATGTCGAGCAGTTCGTCGAGGTCACGCGGGCGTTCCTTGGCAAGCGCAATCAAGGTCGCATCGGGGAAGACGACATAGGGCGGGACGTTCAGATCCTTGGCGATCGAGAAGCGCTCGGCGCGCAGCAGTTCGAAAAGTTCGAGATCGGACCCGGCCAGATCGGCCCGTTCGCGCTGCGATCCCGACTTGGCGCCGCGCGCCGCCTTGCCCGAGGTCGGGCGGTCCTTGCGGAAAAACACCTGGCGCTCGCGCTTGAACACCGCACGCGCCTCCGCCTCGAGCTTCATCGCGCCGAAGGCGGCATGGTCGACGCTGATCAGGCCCGCCGCCAGCAATTGCCGGAAGACCGATTGCCAGGTGCGAGCCGGCAGGTCCTTGCCGGCGCCGAAGACGGGCATGTCGACATGGCCGAAGCGCTCGGTCTTCTCGTTGACCGTGCCCATGAGCACATCGACCACGTGGCCGGTGCCGAAGCGCTCGCCGGTGCGATAGACCGCGGCCAGCGCCTTGATCGCCGCTTCCGTCCCGTCCCAGGTCTCGACCGGCTTCAGGCAGGTGTCGCAATGGCCGCAACGGCCGGGATGGGCCTCGCCGAAATGCGCAAGGATCGCCTGGCGGCGGCAGCCGGCCGTCTCGCAGATCGCCAAGAGCGCATTGAGCTTGCCGCGCTCGATGCGCTTGATGTCATCCGCCGCTCCACCCTCGTCGATCATCCGGCGGCGCTGCAGCACATCGGCCATGCCATAGGCCATCCAGACCTCAGAGGGCTGCCCGTCACGACCGGCGCGGCCGGTCTCCTGGTAATAGGCCTCCACCGATCCCGGCAGGTCGAGATGCGCGACATAACGCACGTCGGGCTTGTCGATGCCCATGCCGAAAGCGACGGTCGCAACGAGGCAAAGGCTCTCCTCTTTCAGGAAGGCGTCCTGATGCCTGTCGCGGAGCATGCGGTCCATGCCGGCATGATAGGGTAGCGCCCGGATGCCTTGCGCGTTCAGCCATTCGGCCGTGTCCTCGACCTTTGCGCGCGACAGGCAATAGACGATGCCGGAGGCCCCTTTGAAGCGGGAGAGAAAGCGCAGCAATTGCTGGCGCGGCTGGTCGCGCTCGACGATTTCATAGGCGATGTTCGGCCGGTCGAAGCTGGTGGTAAACACCTCGGCATTGCTGAGCGCCAGCCGCTCGACGATGTCGTCGCGGGTGTGCGGATCGGCGGTGGCAGTGAGCGCGATGCGCGGCACGCCGGGATAGCGCTCGGCTAGCAATCCGAGCGCGCGGTACTCGGGGCGGAAATCATGGCCCCATTGCGAAACGCAGTGCGCCTCGTCGATGGCAAAAAGCGCGATTCGGGCATTGCCTATGAGATCGACGAAGCCGTCGGTGACGGTCCGCTCCGGCGTCACATAGAGAAGGTCGAGCGTGCCGTCGTGGATCTGGCGCCTGACCGCAATCGCCTCCTCGCGCGTCAGCGACGAATTCAGCGCAGCCGCATTGACGCCAAGCTGTTTCAGCGCCTCCACCTGATCGCGCATCAGCGCGATCAGCGGCGAGACGACGACACCCAAACCGGGCCGGCAGAGCGCCGGGATCTGGAAGCAGAGCGACTTGCCGGCGCCGGTCGGAAAGAGAACGACGGCATCGCCGCCAGCGGTCACATGCTCGACCACTGCCTGCTGCTTGCCGCGAAAGGCGGAATAGCCATAGACGCGTTTCAGCACGTCGAGCGGTGCCTGGCCGGCTTCGTCGAAGAGCTTGCTGGCAGCGCTTCTTGAGGGCGTCGCCCTTTCGACGAACTCCATCACATCTCCTTCGGGAATCAGCTTAGGCCATCATGGCCAGATGCGCAGGCAATGCCATAGCCCTTGCCGCAACTGAAGAGACAAGGGCTGTTTTTCCCCGCAGGCCCTGCTGCGCTTCACCGGGGATTGCCCCGACAGCTTGACCTTGATAACGCATCGGTACTTTAGTGGCGCGCAGAAATCGGGACGTGATTATGGCAAATATTCTAGCGGCGAGCGGCGGCGTCAAGCAGATCATCTGCATCAACTGGGGTACGAAGTACGGCGCACCGTTCATCAACCGGCTCTACGCCATGGTGGCGCGCAACATCACCCCGCCCTTCACCTTCACCTGCTTTACCGACAATCGCGACGGCCTGCGTCCGGAAATCCTGTGCGAGGATTTGCCGCCGCTGGACATCGGCGAAATGCCCAAGAACACGCCCGGCATCTGGCAGAAGTCGCGGCTGTGGGGGCCGAAGCTCGGCAATCTCAAAGGCCCCGTCCTGTTCCTGGACCTCGACCTGGTTATCGTCGGATCGCTCGATGGTTTCTTCGAGGAGGGAGAACCGGACGACGTCATCCTCGCCCGCAACCAGACGACGCCGTTCGAGCGCCTCGGCCAGACCTCGCTGTTTCGCTATCCAGTCGGCAAGCTGGTGCCGTTGCAGGAGAAGTTCCGCGCCGACCCGCAAGGCATTGCCGACGAATACCGTTTCGAGCAGCGCTTCGTCACGCGCAATGCGCCGGGCGGGACCAAACTTTTCCCCCGCCGCTGGGTTCTGCATTTCCGGCAGGACTGCCGCCGGCCGTTCCCGCTCAACTTTTTCCTGGCACCCCGACTGCCCAAGGACGCGCGCGTCGTGCTGTTCCCGCGCAACCTCCTGCCGCAGCATGCGATCGAAGGCCGCTTCGGCAAGAAGGACAAGGTCTCCACCCCGCTTGGCCATATCCTCGGGCTGTTTGCATCCGACCGTTACGAGAAGAATGCGTTTCGCTATCTCCGGCACTACCTTCGCCCATCGCCATGGGTGGCCGATCATTGGCGCGAATAGTCGAGACTTCGCCGAGAGCAGGCCTGCTTTCGCTGCGGGGAAAACCCAGCAGCTAGCGCGCCGCCGGCCCCTTCACGCGGCCTGAAAGCACGCCGAAGCCCTCGATGATCGCTTCCTGGTTTTCAAGCCGCGTCACTTCGTGCTGCACTTCCTGAAGCGTGCGCAAAAGCTGTGGCACGGCTTCGAGGTCGCCCTCCTCGGTCGCATGGGCCAGTTCGCGTTCGAGCTCGCGCACCTGCCAGTGCAATGCCTTCGAGCGCTGGTGCAGTGCCAGCGCCTGCAGATAGCCTTCGCGGGCGTCCTCGGGCGCGGCCGCCGTTGTCGCGGTCCAGAGCCGCGCATAGCGGATCTGCTGGTCGATCGCGGTAATCAGCGCACCAAAACCCTCCGCCTGCAATTGTTCGAGCAGATCCTCGCGGTTCAACCGCGGCCCTTGCGCAGCCGCAGCGTTCAGCACCGCCGCCCAGCAGCGCTGCAGCTCGCGGTGGTCGAACTCGATCGTCGAGATCTCGTCATATTCGTCGAACAGCAATTGCGGATGGTTGACGATGGTGAGTGCCAGAACGCTCTCTCTCAGAAGCGGCGCCACCTGCTGTCCGCTGACCAGTGTCGAGCGCGCCAGCCGGTCGGAAATTGCCGTCGGCCCGCTCGCATTCGGCCCCCGTGGCTGACCGGCGCCGCGTGCTCCGCCGCCACCGCCCTGCCGGCCGCCGCGTTCAAACGGGCGCCGCTCGCCCCGCCCTGCCCCTGATGATTGCAGGAAAGCGTGAAGCCGGTCGCGCATGTCCTGGCCATAGTGCCGGCGCACGCTTTCGTCGGCGATCACGGATGTCACCTGCTTCAGCCGTGCTTCGAGCTCGGCGCGCTTTTCCGGCGTGTCGAAAGCGCCGCCGTGGACCTCGCGCTGCCAGACCATCTCGGCGAGCGAACGGGCGTTGGCGAGCACCTTGTCGAAGGGCCCACGGCCCTCCTGACGCACGAGGTCGTCGGGATCCTTGCCGTCCGGAAGCATGGCGAAGCGGACCGAACGACCGGGCTTCAGATGCGGCAGCGCCAGGTCGACGCCGCGGTTTGCGGCACGAATGCCCGCCCCATCACCGTCGAAGCAGAGCACCGGCTGCGACGTCATCTTCCACAAGAGATCGAGCTGGTTTTCGGTGAGCGCCGTGCCGAGCGGCGCAACGGCGTTTTCGACGCCCGCCTGATGCAGCGCGATCACGTCCATGTAGCCTTCGACGGCGATGATCGTTCCGGCCGCATCGTCCTGCCCGACGTCACGTGCGGCTCCTTGCGAAGCACGGCGCGCGCGGGCGAAATTGTAGAGCACGTTGCCCTTGTGGAAGAGCTCGGTCTCGTTTGAGTTCAGATACTTGGCCGGTGCGTCCGGTGACATGGCGCGGCCGCCAAATGCGATGACCTTCTCGCGCGACGACAGGATCGGGAACATGATGCGGTCGCGGAACCGGTCGTAGGAAACCGGCACGTCCGGCCCGTGCACAACGAGGCCGCAGGCCTCGATCTGTTCCTTGCCGACACCCTTGCCGGCGAGATGTTCCTTGAGCGCGTTGCGGCTGTCGGGCGCGTAGCCCAAACGAAAGGTCTCGATCGTGCGCCCCGTCAGCCCGCGCTCGCGCAGATAGGCGCGCGCCTTGGCGCCGTTGGCCGTCTGGAGTTGGTCCTCGAAGTACGCGGTCGCCAGCTCCATCACGTCGAGCAGGCTTGTACGTTCCTTCTCCCGGCGCTCTGCCTGCGGATCCGGTTGCGGCATGGCAACGCCCGCCATGTCGGCGATCTGCTGCACGGCTTCGGGAAAACTCAGGCCTTCGAGATCGGTCAGAAAGCGGAAGTGGTCACCCGAGACACCGCAGCCGAAGCAATGGTAGCGGCCCTTGCGGTCCTCGCAGTGAAAGCTCGGCGACTTCTCGCCGTGAAAGGGGCAGCAGGCCCAATAGTCGCCGCGCGAGACGTTGGTCTTGCGCCGGTCCCAGCTAACGCGCTTGGCAATCACGTCCGAAATCGGAACGCGATCGCGTATCTCGTCAAGAAAGGACTGTGAAAAGCGCATGGATACCTCTGGTCGATCCTCCATATAGGCGGCATGGCCGGCGGGCGCTACAACAGTGATCCTGCTTGCACGCTATTCACAGGAGCGAAACGGGAATCGCACGCCGGACGCACAAACAAAAGTTGTGTATGAATATTTTCTGAAGACCAAAAGTAGCACTTGACACCCCTTTGACGAAAAGGATCAATTCGCCGTCTCGAATTGGATCACTTGCCATGGCCATTTCCGTCAAAGTGCTCGCCTCCAGTCCGGCTTTCTTCGGCGCGGTGCTGAGCTATGCGCGCGGCATGGTGGAGATGTATGCGGCAAACCCGCGGCTCGCCTCGATCTTTGCCTCGCAGCAGCGCTGGCTGATGGCCCAATCCGGGCTTGCACTTTATCACGACCGCGATCCGGATGATCCCTCGAGCGGCCTCTACAGCGGCCGTTTCATCAACTATGCCGTCATGCACGGGATAGCCAGCCGCAACACCGCGGCATCCTTCGTGCAGGAAATGGTTACCTACCGCTTCGCCCGCTACATCACGGTGCAGCCCGACAAGCGCAGCCGGCCGCTGGAGCCTACCGAGGCAGCACTCGACTATGTCTGGAAATGGATGCAGTCCCATCTGGCCATCCTCGACGCCTTCGATGGCCAGTCGCGGCTGGCACGCCTAAGCGAAGAGCAGGACCAGTTCGGCCGGCTGCAGGCCGCCGTCGCCCACGCGCTTGTCGGCAACGACACGGTCCGTCGTCCAGGCCCGACCTTCGATCTCTTTACCTGGGTCAATTCCGGGGGCGTGGTGATGGACGATCTCTTTTCCCGCATCGGCGCCTTCGACCCCGAGGCGGAGCGCCTCGCCATCGGGCCGGTTTCGCCGAGCGATCTCAGCGAACGCTTCATCATCTCCAAGACCCACCTCAAGCGGATCTTCGACAAGGCAGCCCTTTTGGGCAATATGGGGTGGGAGCGGTCGCCCGGACGCGGCGCGGTCTGGCTGTCCAAAGCCTTCATCCGTGAATACTGGGATTACCAGGCGGAGAAGTTCGCGCTCATCGATCGCGCATTCGAAGCGACGTTTCCGGCGAAAGCCGAGGTGGCGACGCCCGTCTTATCGCAACGGGCGGCGGCACTGACTTGAGCGGAGCTACTTGAGCAGTTCCTTCACCAGGCCGGAGGCCTTGGCGAAGTCCATCTGGCCGGGATAGCGCTCCTTGAGCACGTTCATGCACTTGCCCATATCACGCAGGCCATGTGCGCCGGTTTCGGCGATGACCGAGGCGCAGAGTTCCTTCACCTTTGCCTCCGGAAGCTGGGCCGGCAGGAACTGGTTGATGATGACGATTTCCTCACGCTCCTGCGCGGCAAGCTCCGGCCGGCCGGCGTCGTCGTAGATACGAGCCGATTCTTCGCGCTGCTTGATCATCTTGGCGAGGATCTGCAGGATGTCGTCATCGCTGACCGGGTCCTTGCCGAGGCCCCGATTGGCAATGTCCCGATCCTTGATCGCCGCCTGGATCAGCCGCACGGTCGAGGTACGCCGTGCGTCCTTGGCTTTGAGGGCTTCCTTCAGTGCGTTAGCGAACAGGTCGCGCATGTCCATACTCCATGTCAAAACCGGCCCGCGGTGCTCTGCCCGGAACCGGTTCGAAACCATCATTGTTGTCGTCGTCTTAAACCAGTGTGACAGGCGCAATCAAACGGAATACGCAACCGCTTGAATTGTAAGGAATTTTATTTCCCGACAATTCACAGCGGCCGGTTGACCCGGCTAAGCGCTTTGGGTATTTTCCCGCACCTGCACAACATCGGCATGAGAGCACTTTTCCGCGGGGTTTCCGCGCGTCCATGCCTGAGCAAAGAAATGGCGATCGACTGCCGGGCTTTCAAGCCCCCGCTTCGCGCCGCAACGGGATAGGAACGATGACCGCGACACCCGCATGGACCACTGAAAAACCAACCGCACTGCTCGTTCTGGCCGACGGCACCGTGATCGAGGGCAAGGGCATCGGCGCGACCGGCAAAGTGCAGGCGGAGGTCTGCTTCAACACGGCGCTGACGGGCTACCAGGAAATTCTGACGGACCCCTCCTATCTCGGCCAGATCGTCACCTTCACCTTCCCGCACATCGGCAACATCGGCGCCAATGACGAAGACATCGAAGACCTGACGCCGGCAGCACGCCACGGCGCGGTCGGCGTCATCTTCAAGGCCGACATCACCGAGCCGTCCAACTACCGCGCCGCCAAGCACCTCGACGCCTGGCTGAAGGCCCGCGGCATCATCGGCCTTTGCGGTATCGACACCCGCGCGCTTACTGCCTGGATCCGAGAAAACGGCATGCCGAACGCCGTCATCGCCCACGACCCCTCGGGCGTCTTCGATATCGAGACGCTGAAGAAGGAAGCCAAGGCCTGGAGCGGCCTTGAGGGCCTCGACCTTGCCAAGGTCGCGACCTCCGGCCAGTCGTCGCGCTGGGACGAGCAGCCGTGGGTCTGGAACGAAGGTTATTCGACGCTCGGCGAAACCGATGCCGCCTACCATATCGTCGCGCTCGACTACGGCGTGAAGCGCAACATCCTGCGCCTCTTTGCCGGCCTCAACGCCCGCGTCACGGTCATGCCGGCCACGACCAGCGCCGACGAAGTGCTGGCGCAGAAGCCGGACGGCATCTTCCTGTCGAACGGCCCCGGCGACCCGGCAGCAACCGGAAAATACGCCGTGCCGGTCATCCAGGACCTGCTCAAGACCGACATCCCGGTCTTCGGCATCTGCCTCGGCCACCAGATGCTGGCGCTGGCACTCGGCGGCAAGACCGAAAAGATGCACCAGGGCCACCACGGCGCCAACCATCCGGTCAAGGACCACACCACCGGCAAGGTCGAGATCGTCTCGATGAACCACGGCTTCGCGGTGGATTCGAAGTCGCTGCCGCAGGGTGTTGATGAGACTCACATTTCGCTCTTCGACGGCACCAATTGCGGCCTGCGCGTCGCCGGCAAGCCGGTGTTCTCGGTCCAGCACCACCCGGAAGCCTCCCCCGGCCCGCAGGACAGCCACTATCTCTTCCGCCGCTTCATGAACCTCGTGCGCGAGAAGAAGGGCGAACCGGCGCTCGCGGAGCGCTAAACGACCGATCGAGACAAGCTTCGAAGGCCCGCTCCGAGCGGGCCTTTTCTTTTCGAGCATGCGCCTTCGCTGCCGCCCAGCCTCACTCTCCTGGCAGATGCGTGACGATGAAGTCGACGACGGCGCGAACCGACGGCAGTTGCCCGCGCCGATGCGGCATCAACAGCGTCGTCGTCACGCTGCCTGCTTCCCAATCGGCAAGCACACGCACAAGACTTCCAGCCTCGATTGCCGCCCGACAGATCTTTCTCGGTAGCGCGGTGATGCCAAGACCGGAGACGGCGGCCTCGAGCAACACGTTGGATTCGTCTGCGAGGAACCGCGGCATGGGGCGCACCCTGACGACCACGCCCGCGTCGTTGCGCATCGTCCATCCCTCCGAGGTCAGGGAGGCCAGCAGCCCGTCGTGGCGCGAAAGGTCGCTCGGTTCGCGCGGGTGCCCGCGATTTTCCAGGTAGGCGGGCGCTGCCACGAGCAGGATGGCATCGTTTGCCACCCGCCGCTGCACCATGCCGGAATCGGGCAACGGTGCGAAGTGATCGCGCACCGCGATGTCGAAGCCCTCCTGCACCACATCGACGAAACGGTCCGTCGCGTGCAGCATCACCCGCATCTTGGGATAGGCCTGCGCCAGCGGCGGCAGCAGCCCCGCCAGCATCATCTGAGCCGTCGGCACAGAGGCGGTGATCCTCACCGTTCCGCTCGGTTCGGCAAGGCGCCCCTTGACGATGGCTTCTGCCGCCTCCGCCTCTATCAACATCGCCGAGGCATGCCGGTAGAAATCCTCGCCTATCTCCGTCACGGTGAAGCGACGCGAAGTTCGGTTGATCAGCCGGACGCCAAGCGTCTTTTCCAGCTCGGCCACGCGCTTGCTCAGCGTCGATTTCGGCACGTTCAGCGCCCGCGCCGCCGGCGCGAACCCCTTGTGATCGACCACATGGGCAAAGACGATGAAGTCGTTGAGATTGCGCATCGCGGGCCTCCAATGTCTACAAACGTGGACGATACATCCACGTTTGCCCGTCTTACGCAATATCGTCCACGAAATTATCTCTTCCTCATCGAAGCCTGATATCGAAGGAAAAGACAATGGGTATCTATCAAGACAAGAAAGCCGTCGTCATCGGCGGCACGCATGGCATGGGTCTGGCGACGGTCGAGCGGCTCGTCGACGGCGGTGCCGAGGTGCTTCTGACCGGAAACAACGAAGAGAACCTCGCCCGGATCCAGCGCGCTTCGGCGACCGCGTTCATGCGGTAAAGTCAGATGTCGCCGATCTCGGCGAGATCGCTGTGCTCGGGGCGACGGTCGGGCAGAAGCTGGGTTCGATCGATCTCCTGCACGTCAACGCCGGCACATCGCTGCTCGAGCCATTCGACCAGGTGACGGAGGCCTCCTACGATCGCCAGTTCACCATCAACACCAAGGGTGCCTTTTTCACCGTTCAGCGGCTGGCGCCGCTGATCCGCGACGGCGGCTCGATCGTCTTTACCTCGTCGGTTGCTGATGTCGGCGGCCATCCGGGAATGGCGGTCTATAGTGGCAGCAAGGCGGCGCTGATCTCGTTTGCCTCCGTCTTTGCCGCCGAGCTTCTGCCGCGCGGCATAAGGGTCAACTCGGTCAGCCCCGGCTTCATCGATACGCCGACCAAGGGCGTGGCGGGCGTCACCGACGCCGAACGTGCCGAGTTCAAGGCGCTCGGCGATGCGATCACCCCGATGGGCCGCAACGGCACGGCGGACGAAGTCGCCCGCGCCGTGCTGTTTCTCGCCTTCGATGCCACCTTCACCACCGGCGCCCGCCTCACCGTCGACGGTGGCCTCGGCCAGCAATTGTCGCCGGCAGCCTGAAGCGGGCCAGAGCGGGGAACCAGGAGCGGAGAAACACGATGTCCAAATCCAAATCCAAATCCATCTCCATCATCGGCCTCGGCGCCATGGGCACGGCACTTGCCAAAACCCTCATCGACGCGGGCAACACCGCCACCGTCTGGAACCGTACGCCCGCGCGGGCCGACGCGCTGGTTGCCCGCGGCGCTCGCCGGGCAGCAACGGTCACCGAAGCCATTGCGGCCAGCGATATCCTCATCCTATGCCTCACCGACTACGCCGCCGTCGAAACGACGCTGGCAGATGTCGGCCCCATGCTCGCAGGCAAGACCGTCATCAACCTCACCAACGGTCGCCCGGATGAAGTCCGGGCGGTCGCGGCCCGCCTTGAAGCGTACGGCGCACGCTATCTCGACGGAGGAATCATGGCGACGCCGCCGATGATCGGCACACCGGATGCCTTCATTCTCTATAGTGGTAGCGCCGATGCTTTCGAAAAAACCAGGGAGCAATTGGCCGCCTTCGGCCAGAGCCACTATCTCGGCGAGGATCCTGTTCTCGCCGCGGTCAGCGACCTCGCCTTGCTGTCGGCGATGTACGGTCTCTTCGGCGGCTATCTGCACGCAACGGCGCTCGCCGGCAGCGTCGGCTTCACCGCGAAGCAGTTCCTGCCGCTGGTCGAGCCCTGGCTTGCCGCGATGATGACGGCGCTGCCTGATTATGCCGAACGGATCGACAGCGGCGACCACGGCCGCGACGTGATGTCGAACCTCTCAATGCAATCGGTGGCGATCACCAACATCGTTGCCGCAAGCCGCAGCCTGGGCATCGATCCGACCTTCATGGAGCCGATCGAAAGGCTGGCAAAAAAGCGCCTCGCCGCCGGCTTTGGCAGCGACGAGGCCTCCGGCCTCATCGAGGCGATGCGGGGCAAATAGAGGGCGGCCCCAGCGGTCCGGATGCAAGCGCACGCCGATGATGCTCGCCAGCGCGCCGCAAGCAAACAACAAGCAGATGGCCCGCGGTCGAAACGCCGCGGGCTATCTGCTTGTTGTTGACCCTCGGCCACCCTTCGCGCATCCTCACCGCAACTGGAGGTGACGATGATTACAGGTCCACAGTGCCGCGCCGCCCGGGCGCTGATCGAAATTTCGCGCGAAATGCTTTCGAGCTTTTCCGGCGTCGACGAGGAGACGATCCTCAAGTTCGAGCGCAAGCTGGAGAAACCCGGCGACGCCGTGATCCTCTCGTTGAAGCATGCGCTCGAAAATGCCGGCGCGGTGTTTCTGCCGGAGGGCGAACGCGGCATCGGCGTACGGCTGAAGTTCACCCGCTCCGAGGCCCGCCGCCTCTCGATCCTCGAAAGCGAGGGTGGCATCGTTGGCGACGATGAGGTTCCCGGCGCCTGAGAATGAGCCCTGATTTCAAGGCCTTAGCCGGCTGACTTGAATCAGGATGACCAACGGTTGAATCGCTTTACGAACGAAAAACCCGCCGTTGCCGGCGGGTTCTTTTTTTGAAAGACGGTCGCCCGCGCTTACTTGCAGGCGGCGCAGAAGCGCTGGATGCGGCGGCAGGCTTCCTCGAGCTGGGCTTCCGAGGTCGCATAGGAGATGCGGAAGTTCGGGCCGAGGCCGAAGGCCGAACCGTGGACGACGGCGACGCCTTCGGATTCCAGCAGTTCCGACACGAAGTCTTCGTCCGTCTCGATGACCTTGCCCGACGGCGCGGTCTTGCCGATCAAGCCGGCGCAGGACGGATAGACGTAGAAGGCGCCTTCGGGCGTCGGGCACGAAATGCCCTTGGCCTGGTTCAGCATCGACACGACGAGATCGCGGCGGCCTTCGAAGATCTTCTTGTTTTCGGGAATGAAGTCCTGCGTGCCGTTCAGCGCCTCGACGGCCGCCCACTGGGCGATCGAGGTGGCGCCCGAGGTCTGCTGGCCCTGGATCATGTCCATGGCCTTGATCAGCTGCAGCGGGCCGGCGGCGTAGCCGATGCGCCAGCCGGTCATGGCATAGGCCTTGGAGACGCCGTTCATCGTCAGCGTGCGGTCATAGAGACCGGGCTCGACCTCGACCGGGGTCGCGAACTTGAAGTCGCCATAGGTCAGGTGCTCGTACATGTCGTCGGTGAGGATCCAGACATGCGGGTGCTTCATCAGCACGTCGGTCAGCGCCTTCAGCTCGGCATGGCTGTAGGCGGCACCCGACGGGTTGGACGGCGAGTTGAAGATGAACCACTTGGTCTTCGGCGTGATCGCCTTGTCCAGATCTTCGGCCTTGAGCTTGAAGTTGTTTTCCTGCTTGGTCGAAACCGTCACCGGCGTACCACCGCACAGCGCCACCATTTCCGGGTAGGAAACCCAGTAGGGTGCAGGGATCACGACTTCATCGCCGGCGTTCAGGGTCGCCATGAAGGCGTTGAAAAGAATCTGCTTTCCGCCGGTGCCGACGATCGTCTGAGCGGCGGTGTAGTCGAGTTTGTTTTCGCGCTTGAACTTCTTGGCGATCGCTTCGCGCAGTTCCGGAATGCCGGAGACCGGCGTGTACTTCGTCTCGCCGCGGTTGATCGCGTCGATGGCGGCCTTCTTGATATTGTCGGGCGTGTCGAAGTCCGGCTCACCGGCGCCAAGGCCGATGACATCGCGGCCTTTCGCTTTCAGCTCAC
This sequence comes from Ensifer sp. ENS06, assembly GCF_014852205.1. Lineage (NCBI taxonomy): Bacteria > Pseudomonadati > Pseudomonadota > Alphaproteobacteria > Hyphomicrobiales > Rhizobiaceae > Ensifer > Ensifer sp. ENS06. The sequence continues at coordinate 13,835 of NZ_JACVBC010000006.1, forward strand.
GGGCTTTCTGCGAAACGGCGATGGTGGCGGAAGGCTTTACACGGGAAAGGGCATCGGCAAGGAAGGCCATGGGTGAAGGTCCTGATCGTTTCGAGACGAGGTGATCGCTACGGAACGAAAAGGCAGGCTCCATAGCGGTTAGGTCTATGTCGAAAGACGCCCGGTCTTGCAAGCGCCGGATAGGCAAAAACGCCGGAAACGCGGGCAAAAAGCGTCACCATGACAAAGTTTCATGAATGCGATCAGCATCGTCGATCGGAGGTCGCGATACCGAGCGATGCATCACCGTCCGTCGAGCGCCGACAAAACGGATTGTGGCACCCGTTCGAACGGCCACGAAACGTAACGGTCAGAAACGGTTGGTGATCGCGATTTATTCAAAAAAATCAGCGCAATCCCGCAATTTTTCAAATGCCATAATTTAGCCACCACAACTGTCGCGGAACGCCGCAATTCCGTCCAGCAACAGCCGGTTTCCGGGCATTTCCTTCGATGATCCGAACACATTCGCATTACGGGGGTTATGCAATGTTTCTCGACGACGAAATCGCTTCCATGAAGACACGGCAGAACGAAGCACGCTGGGGCATGTACCTGGCGCTCGCGGCCCTTGCCGCCTGCATCCTGATGTTCATCGGCCTGATGACCCAGGCGACCGCGCAAACTGCTGATGCCAAGCCGCGGCAGCTGGCGGGCTACGTTCGCCCCAACGACATCGGCACCGGCGCCCTGCTCTTTCCGTCGAAGGAGCCGGGCTATTTCGTCGAGGCGCCGCGCCTTGCGACCGACGTTCAGATCGACGTCAACGGCCCGATCATGCGCACCCGCGTCACCCAGCGCTTCGAGAACCCGAGCAAGGGCTGGGTTGAGGGCACCTATGTCTTTCCCCTGCCCGAGGATTCGGCCGTCGACACGCTGAAGATGCAGATCGGCGACCGCTTCATCGAGGGTGAGATCAAGGCGCGTGAGGCGGCCAGGGAGATTTACGAGCAGGCAAAGGCCGAGGGCAAGAAGGCAGCGCTTCTCGAACAGCAGCGCCCGAACATCTTCACCAACCAGGTCGCCAATATCGGTCCCGGCGAAACGGTCGTCGTGCAGATCGAGTACCAGAGCGCGGTCCGCCAATCGAACGGCCTCTATTCGCTGCGTTTCCCCATGGTCGTGGCGCCGCGCTACAACCCGCAGCCGATCGTTCAGACCGTCGATCTCGACAGCCGCACCGGTTATGCCGTCAGCGACCCGGTCCCCGACCGCGAGAAGATCGAAGCGCCAGTCCTCGACCCCAAAGAGAACGCCAGGATCAACCCCGTCACACTGACGGTGAACCTCAAGGCCGGCTTCCCGCTCGGCGAAGTGAAATCAGGCTACCACGACGTCGATATCGCCAATCTTGACGATCTCAGCCGCCGCGTGACGCTGAAGGGCGACAGCGTGCCTGCCGATCGCGACTTCGAGCTCACCTGGAAGGCGATCGAGGGCAAGAGCCCCTATGCCGGCCTGTTCCGCGAAACGGTCGGCGGCAAGACCTATCTGCTCTCGTTTGTCACCCCGCCGGCAGCAGCAAACGAGGCTGACGCCAAGCCGGTCAAGCGCGAGATCGTCTTCGTCATCGACAATTCCGGCTCCATGGCCGGCCCGTCGATGGAGCAAGCCAAGGAGAGCCTGGCGCTCGCGATCTCCAGACTGAAGCCCGAGGACCGTTTCAACGTCATCCGCTTCGACGACACCATGTCGGTGCACTTTCCCGAGCTGGTCGAAGCGACACCGGACAAGCGGGAGGACGCAATCGCCTATGTGCGCGGCCTGACAGCCGATGGCGGCACCGAGATGCTGCCAGCGCTGGAAGCGGCCCTCCGCACGCAAGGATCGGTACAGCCCGGCGCGCTTCGCCAGGTGGTCTTCCTGACCGACGGCGCGATCGGCAACGAGACGCAGCTTTTCGAGGAGATCCAGAAGAACCGCGGCGAGGCTCGCGTCTTCACCGTCGGCATCGGCTCTGCTCCGAACAGCCACTTCATGACCAAGGCGGCCGAATATGGCCGCGGCACCTTCACGCTGATCGGCTCGGAGAGCGAGGTCGCCGCGCGCATGGGCGAGCTTTTCACCAAGCTCGAGAGCCCCGCAATGACCGATATCGCCGCGAGCTTCGAGGGCGCCTCGGCGAGCGACATCACCCCCAACCCGATGCCCGATCTTTATCGCGGCGAGCCTGTGGTGCTGACGGCCGAACTCGACGGCACCGCACCCGAAGGCAAGCTGCAGATCCTCGGCAAGGCCGGCGACCAGCCCTGGCGGGTGGAGATGGACATCGCCAAGGCCTCGACCGGCGAAGGCATCGCCAAGCTCTGGGCGCGCCGCAAGATCGACGACCTCGAAGCGAGCGCGTCGACGATCGCCGACCCCGCGACCCTCGACAAGCGGATCGAGACGGTGGCACTTGCCCACCATCTGGTCTCCCGCGTGACCAGCCTCGTTGCCGTCGACGCGACGCCGTCGCGGCCCGCCAGCGAGAACCTGAGCGAAACGAAGCTGCCGCTCAATCTCCCCGCCGGCTGGGACTTCGGAAAGGTCTTCGGCGAAGCCCCTGTCGAGACTGTCCCCGGCAAAGTCGACGAACGTGACGCCGCGCTCGAAAGCCGAACCAAGCTTGCGATGGTCACGGCCGACCGCATGCTGGCCGCACCGACGGCGCGGGCGGCAGGTCTGCTCGCGGAAGCCAACAACCAGGTCGCCCTGCCGCAGACGGCAACGGAGGCCGACAAGCAGATCCTGATCGGCCTGATGCTGCTCGTCTTCGCTCTGCTTGCCGGCACGACCTTTGTCTACTGGCGGGCGCCGATCGCCGCCGTCGTGCTTGCCGGAGTGCGCCGCCGTGGCCGCTGACAAGGATCAGTCCGAGCCACGGCCGGGCTTTCTCGCCCGCCTCTCGGCGGTCGAAACGATCGTGCTCGCGATCATCTCGCTCATTGCCCTTGCCGGTCTGCTTCTGATCGGCAAGGGCTTCTACATGAAGGCCAAGGCCGAGGTCTCGCAGGTGCTTCTGAAGCGTACCTTCGAGGCGCAGCTGCACGGCAACCCGGATGGCAAGCCCTGGCCCTGGGCCGATTTCCAGACGGCCGCGGAAATCTCGGCGCCTCGGATCAACCGCTCGGCGATCGTGCTCCAAGGCGCAAGCGGCGAAGCGCTGGCCTTCGGGCCCGCCTGGTTGACGACGACGCCGCTCCCCGGCGACGAAGGTACCTCGGTCATCGCCGCCCATCGCGACACGCATTTTCGCTGGCTGAAGGAGGTCAACCCCGGCGACCTTCTGGTGCTGACCCGCAAGGACGGCCGCCGCTTCCTGTTTAGGGCCGGCGAAAGCCGGGTTGCCCGCTGGGACGAAAGCGGCATCAACGCGTCCGCCAGCGGCCACCATCTGGCGCTCGCCACCTGCTGGCCCTTCGACGCGATCGAGCAGGGACCGATGCGCTACATCGTCGATGCAGAACTTATCGGCGAACAGCGTCCGGTACCGCTGACGACGGGCTCGATCTCGAAATAAACCGCTTTTGATCGGATGTGACTTGAACCGCTCCGTCGATCGCCCCAGCTTGCCTGCTGAACGAGTCGGTGCGGGAGAAACGGAATGGGGCATACGGGCGCTGGAACATCGGGACGGGCGGGCAAACGGTCGCGTGCGGTCGGAATCCTGGCCGTGTCCGTTGCGCTGGCAACGTTTGCTCCTCCGAGCGCCGGGGCACAGGATGCCCGCGAGTTTCCGAGCGAGCACGGTAGCGTGCGTGTCGAGACGCTCGCGACCGGGCTTGAACACCCCTGGTCCGTCGAGGCACTCCCCGATGGCGGCCTGATCGTCAGCGAGCGGCCGGGTCGGCTGCGGATCCTGCGCGACGGCAAGCTCTCGAAACCGCTGACGGGCGTGCCCGAGGTCGCCGAGCGTGGCCAGGGCGGCCTGCTCGACATCGCGCTCGATCCCCGTTTTGCAGAAACCCGGACGCTCTACTTGACGATGGCCGCCAACGGCAAAGGCGGCTACGGCACCGTCGTCCTACGGGCAAAGCTCGCCGCCGACGGAACCGGGCTTACCGACGTCAAGGAGCTCTTCCGGATGAGCAAGTTTACCGGCAAGGGCCAGCATTTCGGCTCGCGCATCGCAATCGCTCCCGATGGCAGCCTTTTCTTCGGCATCGGCGATCGCGGCGAAGGCGACCGGGCGCAGGACCCGCGCGATCATGCCGGCGCCATCCTGCATATCAATGCCGACGGCAGCGTTCCCGGATCGAACCCTTATGGCGGCGGCACCGGCGGCCTGCCGGAGATCTGGTCGAAGGGCCACCGCAATCCTCAAGGGATCGCCTTCGATCCGAAGGACGGCACGCTTCTGACGGTCGAGCACGGCGCGCGCGGCGGCGACGAGATCAACAATCCGAAGCCCGGCCACAATTACGGCTGGCCCGTCATTACCTACGGCAAGGACTATTCCGGCGCCGAGATCGGCGAAGGCACGGCGAAAGAAGGCCTCGATCAGCCGCTCTTCTATTGGGATCCCTCGATCGCGCCTGGCGCGCTTGCCGTCTATCGCGGCGAGATGTTTCCCGAATGGGATGGCGATCTTCTGGTGGCGGCGCTGAAGTACCAGTTGCTCGCCCGGCTCGAACGCGACGACAGCGGCGCGATCGGCTCCGAGGAGCGGCTGTTCGACGGCGAATTCGGCCGCATCCGGGACGTCGTCGTGGCACCCGACGGCGCCTTGCTGATGGTGACGGACGAGGAAGACGGCGCCGTGCTCAGGGTCTCAAAGGCGGCGACGCAATAGCCGGCGCGCGCCGCACGTTCACGATAGCCGATCGCGAACCTCGCGCCGGAACATGAATTTCAACCCGGACCAGACGGCATCGACCGCGCAAACCTTCACGTCGACAAGGCCGAGCGGCAGGAAGATTTCACGCAAAACGTCCTCGGTCAGTGTCGTCGGCCGCTTCGACGCCTTCTTTGGCCAGGAGACCCACAGCATGCCGTCAGGCTTCAATCTCGCAGCCAGCTTCGGCGCGAGCTCTTCCAAAGCCGATCGCTCCGTTTCAAACACATGCGCATAGTCAATGTCGCGCGCGGCCACGGTGCCGATCTCGGTCTCGCTGGCCCGAAAGCCGGAAAAACCGCTGATCGCATCGAGCCCGGCTGGAACCCGAAGAAGCAGGGCCCGCTGCCCGTCTTTCAGCCCCAGCTTGGGCCCGAGCGGCGTGCCGGAATAGCCGGCATCGCTCATGGTCGCCGATCTCCGATGGGTGATAGGAGCTGAGCCCCCTCCTCGGCGCCCTCTCCCGGCACCGTGTCTCCGGCCGTTTCCATCGACAACAACTCCGCCCAACCGTGGCGACGATGAGCCTTGCCCGGCGAAAACGCAACTGCTAGACGCGCCTGTCCGAGGAGAGAACGACATGCCGCGCATTCAGGCCAATCTGCTGCTTTTGATTTCAGGCGCCATCTGGGGCGCCGGCTTCGTTGCACAGTCGACGGCAATGGATGCGATCAGCCCGCTGTGGTTCATCGCGCTTCGTTTTGCGATCGCGACACTGGTCGCCATGCCCTTGGCCATCATCGAAACGAAACGCGCGGCGGAACCGATCAAGCTGACGACCGTGCGCAATTTCATCTTCATCGGCCTGGCGCTCTTTGCCGGCGCCGTGACGCAGCAATTCGGCCTGCTCGACACCAGCGTCACCAATTCCGGCTTCCTCACCGGTCTCTACGTCGTCTTCGTCCCGGTCTTGACGGTGATCTTCTTGCGCCGCAAGCCGCATTGGGTGATCTGGCCGGGGGCGTCGATGGCGCTGTTCGGCATTTTCCTCTTGAGCGGCGGCACGCTGTCGACGCTGACGGGTGGCGACTACCTGACCGTGGTCTGCGCTCTGTTCTGGGCGGTGCAACTGCTGCTCATCGGCCTGTTTGCCCCAAGCAGCGGCCGGCCGATGCTGCTGTCGATGACGCAATTCGCCGTCTGCGCCGTGCTCGGCTTCGCCCTCGCCGTCACGACCGAGCCGCTGAGCTTCGCTGCCATAGAGGGCGCGCTCTTCGAGATCCTCTATGCCGGCATCTTTTCGAGCGGCCTTGCCTTCATTCTTCAGGTCGTCGGGCAGCGCTACACCACGGCGCCGCAGGCTGCCATCTTCCTATCGAGCGAAGCACTCTTTGCCGCCCTCTTCGGCGTTCTCCTGCTTGGCGAAGTCATCACCCCGATCGGTTATGCCGGCTGCGCCATCATCTTTGCCGCCATGCTGACGGTAGAGATCGTGCCGGAACTGACGAAGGGCCGCCGCGCCGCAGCACCTGCCTGAGGGCTCCTCAAGAAACTATAGGCACCCCACCGCCAAGACGCTGGACTGAGGCTTTACTTGCTGTTGTTCAGGCAATAGGCCCGTTGCTTCGCAACGAAGGCGTAGCTTTGCCCTGCGTTTTCGACCCGGCCCGATAGCTCTAGATTTTCTGCAAGAAATCTACGTAAGAAACCGCCGACGTGAGAAGCCTCAAACATATCAGGGAGTTGCCGACGGCACGCATCCTAAGCGATTGGCCTGCTTTACGCGCCGCGCACGAGAAATCGGCGAAAACCACTCAATTTTGCAGCAATTGTTTTCAAAAAGCTGTGATTTCAACAGCTTGCGATATATTTTGCGCAACGCCCCACAAAGCCGCAAATGACCGATTTTTGAGCAATGACAAGACGCAATACCAATCCCGAAAAGTTTTGCTTGCCAATTCAAAATAAACCCATCAATCTTACTTTCGTTCGGGCAATCTGCGAACATGGGAAGATCTTGAAATAAAAGCGGGCCGGAGACGCAAAAACTCCGGGCGGCCAGACCGATGGGAAGCAGAGATGCGGCCCTTCCAATGGCTGGCTGCGGTAACCAGGACCCTTTCCTCAAACGTCGAGAACTGCCTGCCAACGCCCATCCGGGCACATTGCAATGCTACCCGTCCGTCAAACGGGTGGAGAGAAAAGGACCTGACGCATGGCCGAAACTGGCACTGTAAAATTCTTCAACACCGACAAGGGCTTTGGTTTCATCAAGCCTGACAACGGTGGTGCAGATATCTTCGTACACATTTCCGCGGTCCAGGCTTCCGGCCTGACCGGTCTGACGGAAAACCAGAAGGTAAGCTTCGACACCGAACCGGATCGCCGCGGCAAAGGCCCGAAGGCGGTCAACCTGCAGATCGCCGGCTAACGCCGTTATCTGCTGACAGATTCCAGTTGAAGCCCGGCATTCTTGCCGGGTTTTTTTGTTCAGGCTCGGTTCAGTTTGGCCGCGTTAACCTTCCTCCATCATGAAGGCCGGGTTGATCCGGTCCATGCGAAGGATTGAAGCCAAATGAACAAGTTCATCAAAGCCGCCGTTCTCTCGATCGCCGCAGCCGCTATGGTCATCCCGACCTTTGGCGCCGCCGAGGCAGGCGGCAGGCATCACCACAACAATGACGATGCATGGGCAGCTGGTGCAGCAGGTCTCGTTGCCGGCGCTCTGATCGGCGGCGCGATCGCTTCGCAGCCGCGTTACAACGGCGGCTACAACGAGCGCGTCTACATCGATCCGGAACCGGAATACGACTATTACGAGCCACGTCCGGCCTACCGCCCTCGCCCGGTCTACCAGGCACGCCCTGTCGTCGTTGACAGCTATGGTGGCGGTTACCGCTCGCTCGAGCCCTGGACCCCGTCCTGGTACCGCTACTGCGCGCAGCGTTACCGCTCGTTCAACCCGGATAGCGGCACCTTCCGCGGCTACGACGGCCGCAGCTACTTCTGCACCGCCGGCTAATCAGGTTCGGCGTAAGAATCGAAAAGCCCATGTCTTGATAGAGACATGGGCTTTTTTCGTGAGCGTGTGCGGGGGCTCAGAGCCCGCGCAGATAAGGATTGGTGCGGCGCTCCTCGCCGATCTGGCCGCCCGGGCCATGTCCGCAGATGAAGCCGACGCTATCGCCGAGCGGCAGGATCTTGTCGCGGATCGAATCGAGCAATTGCTGGTGATTGCCGCCGGGCAGGTCGGTGCGGCCGATCGAGCCGTGGAAGAGCACGTCGCCGACATGGGCGAAGTTCTGCGCCCGGTTGAAATAGACGACGTGTCCCGGCGCATGGCCCGGGCAATGCAGGACTTCGAAGACATGGTCGCCGAAGGAGACGGTGTCGCCTTCTTCGAGCCAGCGATCGGGAATGACGTTCTGAACCTTCATCGCCAGACCGAAGCGCTCCGCCTGGCTTTCGAGCCTTTCGAGCAGCGGCAGGTCGTCCTTGTGCGGACCGATGATTTCGAGCCCGAGGGCGTCCTTCAGTTCCTTGGCGCCGCCGGCATGGTCGATATGGCCGTGGGTGATCCAGATCGCCTTCAGCGTGATGCCGTTTTCGCGGATGGTCTGCAGGATGAGATCGACGTCGCCGCCGGGATCGACGATCACGCCTTCCTTGGTCTCGCTGTCGAACAGCACGGTGCAGTTCTGCTCGAAATGGGTAACCGGGATGATGCCCGCCTGTAACATGCGCGTCTGCCTCTCTAGAGCATGTCGCGCAAAAGTTTGGGAGCGGTATTGCGATAACGACATGCGACAAATCCAGAACCTAAAGCGTAGGAAGCGAATCTGGAAGATCGCAACGCGCTCTAGGATCTCGTCATCTTCCTATAGCGGCAATTGGCGGCGGTGACAGCGCCAATCAGCGAAGCGAGGCTATTTGCGGTGCAGACAGCTGCTGGGGTGCCGGCCACTGCACGGTAGTCATCAGCAGCGCCGAAATCGCGATCTCCGCGGCGACGACGATCCGAACGACCGGCTTGAGGCTGCGCGCGGCGACGTTGTTCTGATCCGGCTGAGCATTCTGCATTTTGTCCCTCTCCCGTTGCCTGCTCTCCTGGCGTGTCCTGCCCTCGGCAACGGCTGGAGAATGTCACAGCGTCACATTTCGTGACGTTCCCGGGGGAACATCCGCGCGCTTGCTGGCGTTTGGCCCTCGTCAATATAAGGAGAAACACGATGGTGAAGCTTACCCGCCCCCTGTTGCGAGCCGCTGCGGCCGCGGGTTTGGTGTTGGCGATCGGTACGCCGTCCGCCTTTGCAGCCATGACCGCGACCACGGTGACGGACCTTAACATCCGCACAGGTCCGGGCCCTCAATATCCGACAGTCGGCCTTGCGACCCGCGGTAGCACCGCGGTTATCGACGGCTGCATCGAAGGCAGCAAGTGGTGCCGCATTGACGTCGGCGGCGTGCGCGGCTGGGTCTATTCCCAGTATCTGACGACGGATCTTGGCGGTTCTGCCGTCGTGGTCCAGGAGCGCCGGTCCGACCTGGCCATTCCGGCCGTCACCTACCAAGTGCAGCCCAATGACCCCGTGATCGTCAGCAGCGGCGACGAATTGATCGGCCCGGTCGAACAGATCGACCCGATCGTGCCGCCGGAAAATGTGCGGACCTACGTCACGTCCAACCCCGGCGAGACCGTCTATCTCGATGGTGAAGTCGTCGTCGGTGCCGAACTGCCACAGACCGTGGCCGTTCAACGCGTTCCCGACTACAGCTACGACTATGTCAGCATCAACGGCCAGCCCGTTCTGGTCGAGCCGGCAACGCGACGCATCGTCTACGTCTATCGCTAACAATCGAGACCCCCGGCAATCGTTCGGTTGCCGGGGGTTCCCGACGTGCCTGCATTACCCTCCCTCGCTCTCCCGACGGCACGAATCATGCGCGGCAAGGTCATTCCCTCCAGCCGCCCCCGCCGCCGGCTTCGTTTTCCCGCTTTGCCTGTAAGAGGTTGCCTCTGCCTAAAATCGAGCCATTTCAATTGGCTACGAAGCGGGCGCCGCAACGTCATTTCACTCAAATTGACAATAATCCGGAATAGGCTTCAACCTATTGATGCCGGCTCATCGGCTTTTAGTGGCGCGTCCACGACGAGCCACGACACGGAGGGATCAATGGAAGCATTAATGCCTATCATTACCCAATTGATCGCGGGGGCCGCCGGCGGGAACGCGGCCAGCGCAGTGTTGAAGCAGCAGGCATTCGGTGTCGTCGCACGGACCATCGTCGGCGCCATTGGAGGCCTTGGCGGCGGGTTCCTCATTCAGATGCTCGGCGGAGAAGCAGCCGCGACCGGTCTCGCCATGCAAGCCATCGGCGGCCTTGTCGGCGGCGGCGTACTGAGCGGAATCGTCGGGCAATTCTTGGGGAAGACCGCCTAACTCTGCGATCATATCCGTAGCAAGACAAAAGGCGGCCCGGGGGCCGCCTTTTCTGCTTTCGAGAGCATTCCGGATGCCGTTACTCGGCTGCCGCGGCAACCGGATAGACTTCCTTCATGTAGTCGTTCATCAGCGTTTCGCAGATCGTCGCCGGCGTGAAGCGGTAAGGACCGATTTCGGAAACCGGCGTCACTTCGGCGGCCGATCCGGTGAGGAAGCATTCGCTGAAACCAGACAGTTCCTCCGGCATGATCGCCCGCTCGACCACTTCATAGCCGCGGCGCTTGGCAAGCTCGATCACCGTGCGACGGGTGATGCCGTCGAGGAAGCAATCCGGCACCGGCGTGTGGATGACGCCGTCCTTGACGAAGAAGATGTTGGCACCGGTCGCTTCGGCCACGCGGCCGCGGTAATCCAGCATCATCGCGTCCGCATAGCCCTTGGCCTCGGCCGCATGCTTGGAGATGGTGCAGATCATGTAGAGGCCGGCGGCCTTCGACTTCGAAGGTGCCGTCTGCGGATCCGGGCGGCGATATTCTGCGATATCGAGCCGGATGCCCTTGAGCTTTTCGGCCGGGTTGAAATAGCTGCCCCACTGCCAGATGGCGATGGCGACGTTGATGCGGTTGTTCTGCGCCGAAACGCCCATGCTCTCGCTGCCGCGCCAGGCGATCGGCCGCACATAGGCCTCGGAGAAGCCCTGACGCTTCAGAAGCTCGACGCTGGCTGCGTCCAGTTCCTCCACCGAATAAGGGATCTTGAAGCCGAGGATTTCGGCGGACTGATGCAGGCGCTGGTTGTGCTCGGTCAGCTTGAAGATGCGCCCGCCATAGGCGCGCTCGCCCTCAAAGACCGCGCTGGCATAGTGCAGGCCGTGGGTCAGCACGTGAATCTTGGCATCCTTCCACGCGACGAACTCGCCGTTGAACCAGATCTGTCCGTCCAACTGATCAAAAGGAACCGCTGCCATGGTGTCATCCTCCGGCGCATGCGCGCCATTCTTAGTTGATTATCGCCCTGCTTTCAGTCTATCGGCAAACTGATTGAGGGAAAATTCAATTTCGTGATTTTGGATTTGCGATCGGAACGGCACGGCATATCCTTTCAGATGTTGCCAACGCCAAATGTCTCGCTTACCGAGCATGGACGCTAATGCTATGGTAAAAATATGTCAACAAAGCTGACATATTTTTTCGAATGTTTCGCAAGTTGCAATCAGGCTGAAAGGAAATGACCGCGTGGCCGGCCAATCCAAAGAGAACACCCGGTATCTGAACGATGCCGCCGCCGATGACGATACGATCGATTTCGAGATCATCGAGCTGCTCTTCTTCGCCTATCGCGACTTCACCTCCGACCCGGATGCGATCCTGGAAAAGAGCGGCTTCGGACGGGCGCACCACCGCGTCGTGCACTTTGTCGACCGCGAGCCGGGCATGACAGTCGCCGACCTCCTGAACACGCTGAAGATTACCAAGCAGAGCCTTGCCCGGGTGCTGAAGCAACTGATCGACTCCGGGTATATTCGCCAGGAAACCGGCCCTGAAGACCGGCGCCAGCGGATGCTCTACACGACGGAAGAAGGCCAGGCACTGGCGCGTGCGCTTGCCGAGCCACAGTCCCGCCGCATAGCCGATGCATTGGCAAGAACCGGTCCGGGCGCGCGCGAAACGGTCAAGCGCTTTCTCGCCGGGATGAAGAACAACGCCGCAGACTGACGCCCGCCGTAGCGCGGGTCTGACCTGCAACTTGGGAAGCGTGGAATGACGACAAAAGCGACTGTCTCGGACGATGCGGCTCACCTTCTGGTCGTTGACGACGACCGGCGCATCCGCGATCTGCTCAACCGCTACCTGGTCGAACAGGGTTTTCGCGTGACGACCGCGTCCGATGCGGACGAAGCCCGACGCAAGCTCGTCGGCCTCGACTTCGACCTTCTGATCGTCGACGTGATGATGCCCGGCGAAAGCGGCATTTCGCTCACCCAGAGCCTCAGGCAAATCAAGACCGTGCCGATCCTGATGTTGACGGCGCTGGCGGAATCCAACTCCCGCATCGAGGGTCTCGAGGCCGGCGCCGACGATTATCTGTCGAAGCCCTTCGACCCGCGCGAACTGGTGCTGCGCATCAACAACATCCTGCGCCGCAACCAGCCGGCCCAGGCCCCCAAGGTCGACCAGGTGATCTTCGGTCCCTACACCTTCTCGGTGGTGCGCAAGGAGCTGCGTCGTGGCGCCGATCACATCCGCCTGACGGACCGCGAGCAGGAGATCATGACACTCTTTTCGCAACGTGCCGGCGAAACCATCCCGCGCCACGAGTTGATCGGCGACGATGCCGAAGTCGGCGAGCGCACGATCGACGTGCAGATCAACCGCCTGCGCCGCAAGATCGAGGACGACCCGTCCAACCCCGTCTGGCTGCAGACGGTGCGCGGCATCGGCTACCGGCTGAGCGTGGACTGAAATGGCAGCCTTTCCGATGAGCGCGGCAAACCATGGCAAGCTTTGACGGCATAGAGCACGGCGCATCCGGGGCGAACGACAATGCCTGGAGGCGGTTCACCCGCTGGCTGCGCCGTCGCCTGCCCATGGGGCTTTACGCCCGCTCGCTGCTGATCGTCATCATTCCCATGGTGCTTCTGCAGTCGGTGGTCGCCTTCATCTTCATGGAGCGCCACTGGCAGCTGGTGACGCAGCGCCTGTCGGCCGCCGTCACCGGGGACATTGCCGCGATCGTCGATCTTATCGACACCTTCCCTGCCGACCGCGACATCTCCGAGATCATCCGCATCGCCCGCGATCAGCTCGATCTCAGCATCTCCGTGGACCCGCCCGGCGAACTGCCGCCGCCGCGCCCCAGCCCCTTCTTCGAAATCCTCGACCAGATCCTCGGCGAAGAGATTTCCAACCAGGTCCGCCGCCCCTTCTGGATCGATACGGTCGGCAACTCCAAGCTCGTCGAGATCCGCATCAAGCTCGATGACGGCCGCATCCTGCGCGTCTATGCCCGGCGCAACCAGGCCTATGCTTCCAACACCCACATCTTCCTCGTCTGGATGGTGGCGGCCTCGCTGGTGCTGCTGACGATCGCGGTGCTCTTCCTGCGCGGCCAGATCCGCCCGATCCTGGCCTTGACCAAGGCGGCCGAAAGCTTCGGCAAGGGCCAGAAGATCGACGACTTCGCGCCGCGCGGCGCCGATGAAATCCGCCGCGCCGGCCTCGCCTTCATCCAGATGCGCGAGCGCATCGAACGCCAGATCGAGCAGCGCACCGCGATGCTGACTGGCGTCAGCCACGATCTTCGAACCATCCTCACCCGCTTCAAGCTGCAGCTGGCGCTTGCCGGCAACAACCCCGATCTCGAAGGCCTGAACCAGGACGTCGATGACATGCAGAACATGCTGGAAGGCTATCTGGCCTTCGCCCGCAGCGAAGCGGAGGAGGACGTCGGCCAGCTGAAACTCAGCGACCTGATGACCCGGCTCGCCGCTGAAGCCGAACTGCTCGGCAAGACCCTGACCACATCCGTCGAGGGGGAAGACGATATCCGCGTGCGGCCAAACGCCTTCACCCGTCTCGTCGCCAACATCGCCTCGAACGCCTACCGCTACGCCAACACTGTCAAGATCGATGCGCGCCACAGTGCCAAGTGGCTCACCATCACCGTCGACGATGACGGCCCAGGTATTCCCGAACGTTCGCGCGAGGATGTGTTCAAGCCGTTCTTCCGCCTCGACGAAGCCCGCAATCTCGACAGTTCCGGCACCGGCCTCGGGCTGGCGATCGCCCGCGATATCGCCCGCAGCCACGGGGGCAACGTCACGCTTGGCGACAGCCCGCTCGGCGGCCTCAGGGCAACGGTGCGCGTCCCGGCTTGACGTTCCCGCGCGGGCGGGCCACTTCTGGCCGCGAATGGGCTAAGGGGAACGGGCCATGGTAGACGCCATCGATTGGGCTGATTGGGAGCGACGGCTGGCCGAACTCTGGGCAACCTTCGACCCGACAGATAGCGAAGCCTTTATCGCCCGCATCGATGCCCTTGCCGCCGAACTGCCGGCAGGACATGCCATCGGATTGTTCGAAAGAGCCTCGGCGCAGGATTCGACCGGCCATGAGATGAAGGCGGAGCCGCTCTACCGGCAGGCGCTGGAAACCGGTCTTCAGGGAATTCGCCGCCGACGGGCCACCATCCAGCTCGCCAGCACCCTGCGCAATCTCGGCCGCGCCAAAGAAGGTGTCGCCCTGCTCACCGCCGAGCGGGACAAGCCATCGGACGAACTCGACGATGCGGTCGTCGCCTTCCTGGCGCTCTGCCTCGTCGATACTGGCCAGGCGCAACAGGCGGCCGCGCTCGCGCTCGCCAGCCTGTCACGGCACCTCCCCCGCTACAACCGCTCACTCAAGCGCTACGCCGAGATGCTGTTGCCGGAGAGTTGAGCCCGTCAGCGCTGGTAGATCGACGTCAGGCCGCGTCGTTCGTTGAAACGGTGCCAGGCGTCGATACGGCGCGGATGACGGGCGCGCATGACATCGAGCGGCGCGAGCAGTCGGCCGCCGCGGCCAAGGGCGGCATCGAGGATCTCGATGATGCGGCGATTCGGCCAGGGCTTGCGGGTGATCGTCAAGAGCGCCCGGAAGGCTTCGTCCTCTCGCCCCGCGCCGAGTTGATGCGCAATCAGACCATAGGCAAAGGCCGTCGAGCGGCTGACGCCGGCATGGCAATGCACGAGAATGCGGCTCTCAGCATGCTCAGCCGCCGGGCGCATCGCCTCAAAAACTTCGAGCACCAGATCCGGGAAATGCTGGGTGGCGGTCGGGTTTTCCTGGTCGCGCATGCGCACGACCCGGTGGCTGGCGTCCGCAATCACGGGCACGTTGGCATCCGGCAATTCGGGATCGAGCAGAGACAGCACATGACTTGCGCGCCAGTCGCGCGCGGCATCGGCGGCGCGCCAAAGGCAGGACACCTTGACGCGCTCGGGGATCACTTCGAAAGCAATGTTCATGGGGATCACATCAATTTCTTGCCGTTGGGGACCGGCCGTTCGGTGGCAGCCAGCACGATCGCACCGGCCTCGTCTGCAAAGCCCAGCGTCAGCACTTCAGAGCGCACAGGCCCGATCTGGCGCGGCGGAAAATTGACCACGCCCAGCACCTGCCGCCCGACGAGATCCTCCGGACGATAATGCACCGTGATTTGCGCTGATGACTTTTTTATGCCGATTTCCGGGCCGAAATCGATTTTCAGCTTGATGGCCGGCTTGCGCGCTTCCGGAAACGGTTCGGCCTCGACGATGGTGCCCACGCGAATGTCCACGCGCTCGAAATCAGCAAATTCAATAGTTTCAGCCATCGTCATTCCCTATGTGAAATCTCATCCGAGGAGGTGGATTAAAGCATCAGGCGAGATTTCGGAAGCACGGCGGCCTCGGCGGGCTCCCCGCGAAATCTGGCCTCCTCCCATGGGCGGCGCGCGAACTGCTCGGCAAGGAAATCGACGAAAACACGCACGCGTGGCGGCAAGAATCGCCGGTGCGGATAGACGACCGTGATCGGCTCTGCCTCGGCGTAGTTGCTGCCGGTCAGAAGCGGCACGAGCAATCCCGCCTTGATATCTCCGCCCACGAGCAGTTCGGAAAGGCGCACGATGCCGATGCCTGCGAGCGCAAGCCGTCGGAGCGCTTCGGTGCTGTTGGCCTCGACGGAGCCACGAACACGGATCGCACGCCGGCCGTTGCCATCCTGAAATTCCCAAACGTTGAGACGGCCGCGGGCGGTGATGGCAAGGCAGACATGCCGCTGCAGGTCGTCAGGCGTTTGCGGCGCGCCGTGCCGCTCGAGATAGGCGGGTGCAGCGCAGATGACGCGACGGTTTGGTGCGAGCCGCCGCGTCACCAGCGTGCTGTCGCTCTGTTCCGCGACCCGCAGCGCAACATCCGCCTCACCGTTCATGAGGTCGACGACCGCGTCGCTGAAATCGAGTTCCAGGTCGATCTCCGGAAACCGTTCGATGAAATCAGGCAGCATGGGTACGATCAGGCGATGACCGAAGGCGCTGGGCAGGCTCACCCGCAACCGCCCGCGCGGCACCGCCCCCGGTTGGATCGCAACCTCCGCATCTTCCATGTCGCCGAGGATGCGGCGGCTCGATTCCGCATAGGCGCTGCCTTCGCTCGTCAGGCTGATGCTGCGCGTCGAGCGCTGCAGCAGGCGTACGCCAAGGCGCGCCTCCAGCCGGCCGACGATCTTGCTGACCGCCGATGGCGTCATGCGCAACCGTCGCGCCGCCGCCGAGAAATCTCCCTCCTCGACGACAGCGAGAAACACCGCCATGGCTTCCGGTCGATCCATCCATCTATTCCATTTCGTCACAGATAAACGGAATTTAACATGGATTATCGCCGCGAGCGACAGGCTGTAGCTTGGACCGGAACTCAGACAGCGAAGCTTGAGGGGTAACGGAAATGGGCAAGCAGCCGAGCAGCAGTCTGCCGATGAGTTATGAGCTGCATTCCTGGGCTCGCCGTCAACGCAGCATTGCGATCGGCGACCTCTGCCGCCGCGTGATCGGCACAATCTGGAGAAGTCTCGTCAATCGCCAGCCAAGCCGCGATCATGGGGCCTGCGCCGGCGCTTCCCCGGCGCGAAACCCTTAGGCCAGGCGCCATGCCGGCCCAACATGGGGCCAGCCGCATTCAATATTCAGCCTGCGAGTTCTTCCGCGCGCTTGCGCGCCGCAGCGATCGCCTTGTCAAACAGCGGCTGCATGCCGTCGTCGGCCATCAGCACGGACAGTGCCGCAGCCGTCGTGCCGCCGGGCGAGGTCACGTTCTGGCGCAGCCGCGCGGCTTCGTCAGGCGACTGGTGCAAAAGTTCGCCAGCCCCAGCGACGGTTTCCCGCGCGAGCCGCATGGCGAGGTCCGCTTCAAGGCCGGCCTTGCGGCCCGCCTCGGCCATGCATTCGACGAGGTAGAAGACATAGGCCGGACCGCTGCCCGAAACGGCGGTGACCGCATCGATCTCGGCTTCGGTGCGGACCCATTCGACCGGACCGCTGACCTTCAGGAGACCATGAACCTGAGCGCGCTGCTGATCGCTGACGCGGGCATTGGCAAAGGCGCCGGTGACACCGCGGCCGATCATGGCCGGGGTATTCGGCATGGCGCGCACGGTCGCCGCGGCACCGAGATGGGCTTCGATGAAGGAAAGCGTCTTGCCGGCAGCAACCGAAACGATGACGGTATCCGGGCCGACGAGAGATTTCAGCGGCGGCAAGACGGCGTCCATCACCTGCGGCTTGACCGCAAGGAAGATCACACCCGCCTGGACACCCAACGGTACCGAGGTCGCATGCGTCACGCCGTTGTCGGAGATCAGCTGCGCCATGGCCGGCGGCGGGCCGGGATCGACGACGAGAACGTCTGCGCCTTTAACGCCGCTCTTCAGCCAGCCCGAAAGCATGGCGCCGCCCATATTGCCGGCGCCGACGAGCACGATGGGACCGGAAGCGGCGTTCGTCATGATCAGGCTTCTCCAACCGTTTCGAACAGGACGGCATCGACGGCGCGCTGCGCGTCCATGCCGGACCAGACGACGAATTGAAACGCCTGATAATAGGATTCGCAAGCGTCGAGTGCGCTCGAAAGCAGAACTTCGACCTGCTGGTTGGTGGGCTCGGCGCCGCCGGCGAGCAGCAGCGACTGGCGGAAGATCACCACTTCCTCCTGGCGCCACAGATCGAAGTGGCCCATCAGCACCTGCCCATTGATATGGGAGAGCAGACGGATGACTTCGTTGACCCGGCTTTCCGACACCTTGATGTCGAAGGCACAGGCCAGGTGCAGCGCCTCGAATTCCTCCATCCAGGAGAAGGAAACGTGGTAGTCCGCCCACTTGCCTTCGACCGTCATGGCGATTTCGTCTTCGCCGGATCGTTCGAACGACCAGTCGTTATTGGCAGCCACGAACTCGATCATATCGACCGGGTTGGATTGGCGCTCGACTTCCATTTCCAAAAGGCTCATGCATCACCCTGCATAGGTGTGGCACGGGCATGCGTCATCACGCTCACAAGACGCAACGCCGCAAACCCAACACCGATTACAAACACGTATGATTGCTGAACTCACATCCATCCTGGCTGACTTACCCTGCCCGGAGCTTACGTGGTTCGTTTCGAATCATCATTTAAAATCAGTGTATAATGGCGGAGTCAGGCTGCCAGCCCCTCGGCCCAAAAATAGCCGTGAACAATCGCGTCCACGTTGTCATGTGAATGAAGCGGTTGAGCTTAACTGACTCTGCCATAAGGGTTTTTTGGCAGTGTCCACAGGTGGAAAACTTTTCAGGTTTTATTAACCACCCATCATGCCGTTTCAGACCTATGCGGCTGAACCACAGCAAAACGCCCGCAGATGAGGTCCGCGGGCGAAGTAAAAACGCTGAAATGCCGTTATTTCAAGGGAATCGCGTTACTTGCCCGTATCGACGAGACGCGCTTCGAGAGCCTCAATACGGGCCAGAAGCGCATCGTTTTCCTCACGCGCCTTGATGGCCATTTCCTTGACCATTTCGAACTCTTCGCGCTTGACGACGTCGAGCGAATTCAGCGCCCGCTCCGCCTGCGCCCGGAAGGCCGTTTCAACCTCGCGGCGCACGCCTTGAGCGGCGCCGGCAGCATCGGTCATCAGCTTGGCAAAGTCATCCAGGATGCGGTTGGTGCCTGTGCTCATCGTCGCGATCTCCATATCAGCCATCGCCTCTAAAGGCGCGATGCGGTCCATGGGTTTCAGGTAGGGTCACCGGCCGCGCGATGCAAGAAAAATCACGCGCGCCATCACGGCTCCCTTCACGACCCTGTGTCCGGGGCGCGCATTGCCGCCCTTGACCGAGGTGAAATCGCTCGCCATGGTCCGCCGAAACAACCGGCCCGGCACGAGAACAATAAATTGGAAACATTAGCGACCCGCCTCGCCATCCTCCCCTTCCCCGAAATCGACCCCGTTATCGTCCAGATCGGCCCGCTGGCCATCCACTGGTACGGGCTCGCCTATGTGGCGGGCATTCTGCTCGGCTGGTTCTACGCCCGGCGCCTGGCAATGAACGCCTCGCTCTGGCGGGACGACAAGCCGGCCATCACGCTGCAGCAGCTCGACGACTTCCTGCTGTGGGCCGCCGGCGGCATCGTGCTCGGCGGCCGCATCGGCTACATTCTCTTCTACGATCTCGGCTCAGTGCTCGCCAATCCGATCCGCGCGCTGGAAATCTGGAACGGCGGCATGTCGTTCCACGGCGGCTTCCTCGGCACGACACTCGCCATGATCCTGTTTGCGCGCAAGAACAAGATCGCCATCTGGAGCCTGTTCGACATTGTCGCCGCCGTCGTCCCGATCGGCCTGTTCTTCGGTCGTATCGCCAACTTCATCAACGGCGAACTCTGGGGCCGCCTCTCGTCGATGCCCTGGGCGATCGTATTCCCGACCGGCGGTCCGTTCGCCCGCCACCCGAGCCAGCTCTACGAGGCCGCCCTTGAAGGTATCGTCCTGCTCTCCGTCCTCGCCTGGTTCATCTATCGCCGTCACGCGCTGAAATCCCCGGGGCTCGTCACCGGCATCTTCGTGCTCGGCTATGCCCTGAGCCGCATTTTCGTCGAATTCTTCCGCGAACCGGACGCGCAGATCGGCTATCTTGTCGGTGGCTGGCTGACCATGGGCATGCTTTTGTCGCTGCCAATGGCGCTCGCCGGCATCTGGGCCATTGCCCGGGCGCGGCGCGCAGCCACCTGAGAGCGGATGGGGCAAGGGCGCGCGGCGATTCCGGCCGCCGCCCCGCGAATTGGACGAAGGCATGACGACACCACTTGCGGACAAGATCAAGGCGCTGATCAAGACCCACGGGCCGATCAGCGTCACCGATTATTTCTCGCTTTGCCTGGCGGATCCGGAGCACGGCTACTACCGCGTGCACGAGCCCTTCGGCAAGGAAGGCGACTTCACCACGGCGCCGGAGATCAGCCAGCTCTTCGGCGAGATGATCGGCATCTTCCTCGTCCATGCCTGGCAGCAGCACGGCAAGCCTGAGGGTGCCGTGATTGCTGAAATCGGCCCCGGCCGCGGCACGATGATGGCCGACATGCTGCGCGTCGTGCGCCGCCTGGCACCCGATCTCTATGCTTCCGCCGGCGTGCATCTCGTCGAAACCAGCGAACGGCTGCGCAAGGTGCAGTCGGAAACGCTCGCCGCCCATGGTCACAAGGTCGAATGGCACACGAGCTTCGAGACCCTGCCGGAAGGCTTCCTGCTGCTTGCCGCCAACGAGCTTTTCGACGCCATTCCGATCCGGCAGTTCGTGCGCACGGCGCAAGGCTTCCGCGAGCGCATGGTCGGGCTTGATGCCACGGACGAACTGACCTTTGCCGCCGGCGTTGCCGGCATCGATCCCGAGCTTCTTCCGACGCCGGCGCAGGGTGTTGCCGAAGGCACGATCTTCGAGATTGCTCCCGCCCGCGACGCTGTCATGTCGGCCCTCTGCGAACGGTTGAAGATCAGCGGCGGCACCGCCGTGATCATCGACTATGGCCATATGGCCACCGGCTATGGCGATACGCTGCAGGCCGTGCGCGATCACGAATATGATCCGCCGCTCGCCAGCCCCGGCCGCGCCGATCTCACCAGCCACGTCGATTTCGAGCAACTCGCCCGCCGCGCCAAGACGGACGATGTGCAGATCAACGGTCTTGCCCACCAGGGCGATTTTTTGGTCGGTCTCGGTCTTCTGGAACGCGCCGCGGCCCTTGGCCGCGACAAGGATGCGCTGACGCAGGAAACCATCCGCCAGGATGTCGAGAGGCTTGCCGGCGCAGGCGCCGGAAAGATGGGCGAACTGTTCAAGGTCCTGGCCGTCAGCAGCCCGCCGGTGCCGCTCTCGCCGTTCCGCAAACCGAAGGCTTGAACCTCCACCCGACGGCACCCCTGCCGTTCGGGAATTGACAGCCCTGCCGTCGCGGGTCAACATCGCGCCGGCAAATCAAGAGCCAGTCGCCGGGCCGGAGCGCGCCCCCAAACCCATTGATTTTCCTGATAAAGCAAAGGCGAATATACCAATGCAGCATGACGCCGCGCTCTCTCCTGTGCAAAGCTCGCTTTTCAGCGAGAAGGCCGGACCGGCAATCGCCCATGGTTATTTCACCCGAACGGGCGGCGTTTCCGAAGGGATCTATCGCGGCCTCAATGTCGGGCTTGGCTCCAAGGACGAGCGTACCCATGTCAACGAGAACCGCGCCCGCGTCGCCCGCTGGTTCGGCGCCTCGCCAGAGCGCCTGGCGACCGTGCACCAGGTCCATTCCCCAGACGCCGTGGTGATCGACGAAAGCTACGACGGCGCCCGCCCCGAGGCCGATGCGCTGGTGACGGCAACGCCGGGCATCGTGCTCGGCGTGCTCTCGGCCGATTGCGGGCCCATCCTCTTTGCCGATGCCGAAGCCAACGTCATCGGTGCCGCGCATGCCGGCTGGAAGGGCGCGCTCGGCGGCGTGCTCGAAAGCACCATCGACACGATGGTTTCGCTCGGCGCGCAGCGCGAGCGCATCGTCGCCTGCCTCGGCCCGTCGATCAGCCGTCGGAACTATGAGGTCGGCTCCGAGTTCGTAGAACGCTTCGTCGCGGCGAACGAAAGCTACGCCACTTTCTTCCGGCCTTCGGAGCGCGACGGCCATGCCATGTTCGACCTGCCAGGGCTGACGATCAAACGGCTGGTCGAAGCGGGCGTTGCCGCCGAGAATCTCGACATCTGTACCTATGCCGACGAGGAGCGTTTCTTCTCCTATCGGCGCACGACCCACAGGCAGGAACCGGATTACGGCCGACAGATTTCCGCCATTTGCATACGAGGGACCTGACATGGCGCTTCACTTTGCCCAGGAAGAATATGCAAGCCGTCTCGAGCGGCTGACGGAGAAGATGCGCGAGGAGAAGCTGGACGCGGTGCTGCTTTTCGCCCAGGAGAGCATGTACTGGCTGACCGGCTACGACACCTTCGGCTATTGCTTCTTCCAGACGCTGGTCGTCAAGAAGGACGGCTCGATGGTGCTTTTGACGCGCTCGGCCGACCTGCGCCAGGCCCGTCATACATCGAACATCGAGCGTATCGAGATCTGGGTCGACCGGGCCAATGC
The DNA here is from genome assembly GCF_014852205.1 of Ensifer sp. ENS06. Taxonomy (NCBI): domain Bacteria; kingdom Pseudomonadati; phylum Pseudomonadota; class Alphaproteobacteria; order Hyphomicrobiales; family Rhizobiaceae; genus Ensifer; species Ensifer sp. ENS06. The sequence goes on from NZ_JACVBC010000006.1 coordinate 36,245, forward strand.
CGACCCGACCATGGATCTCAAGAACCTCTTGAGCGAACTCGACCTGCTCGGCTGCCGCATCGGCATCGAATACGACACCCACGGCATGACCGGCCGCGCCGCGCGGCTGATCGACCGGCAGCTACAGACCTTTGGCGAGCTGATCGACGCCTCGCATCTGGTCGGCCGCCTGCGCCTGATCAAGAGCGAGGCGGAAATCGCCCATGTCGAAAAGGCCGCAAGCCTTGCCGACGACGCGCTCGATGCCGCCCTGCCCCTCATTCGTCCTGGCGGCAGCGAGGCCGACATTCTGGCCGCGATGCAGGGAACGATCCTTGCCGGCGGCGGCGACTATCCGGCCAACGAGTTCATCATCGGCTCCGGCGCCGATGCGCTGCTCTGCCGCTACAAGTCCGGACGGCGCCTGTTGGACAGCCAGGACCAGCTTACGCTGGAATGGGCCGGCGTCAGTGCTCACTATCATGCGGCGATGATGCGCACCGTCGTCATCGGCGAGCCGACCAATCGCCATCGCGAACTCTACAGCGCCTGCCGCGAAACCATCCAGGCGATCGAGATGGTGCTTCGCCCCGGCAACACCTTCGGCACCGTCTTCGACGTGCACGCCAGGATCATGGACGAACGCGGCCTTGCCCGCCACCGGCTGAACGCCTGCGGCTATTCGCTCGGCGCCCGCTTTTCCCCCTCCTGGATGGAGCAGCAGATGTTCCACCTCGGCAATCCCCAGGAGATCGAGCCGAACATGTCGCTGTTCGTGCACATGATCATCATGGATTCCGACAGCGGCACCGCCATGACGCTTGGCCAGACCTACCTCACCACGACAGACACGCCGCGCGCGCTGTCGCGTTACGGCCTGGACTTCATTTCTGCTTAGGGAAATCCGCCTAGACTTGCGTTCGTACTGGCAGACGACAGGAGACGTTTCAGGAAACTGCCGCGAAGAAACGGACGGACGGTTTGAACATGCGAAAGCTCACCACGCCCATCGTAGCTCTTGGCCTCGCCATTGCGCTCGCCGCCTGCAACAGCACCGAGATGCTGACGCCACAGGTTGACGTCGGCGGGGGAACTTTCCGCTCGCCGCCGGTGACGCAATCCGACCTCGACGCCATGTCGACGCAGACGGCGATGGCGCCGGTGCAGCGCGAACCCGTCAGCCAGACCACCGCCTATTCGCCTCAGCCGGCTCCGTCGAACACACCGACGGCCTATGCCACCGGCGACGCGACCTACACCGATCCGGCCGGCACCTTCGAGGGACAGGCAAGCCGGCTTGCCGCCGGTTCCGAGCCCGTCCAGAACACGATCGAGAGCCGCCAGGCACCGGTGGAGCAGGCGCCAATACAGCACACGCCCGTTCAGCAGGCGGCGGCCGCGGCCGAAGAAATCCAGAGCCAGCCGACCGTCGCCGCCCTGCCGAAGGCAAGTGCAGCCGCGAGCGGCACGATCCGCTTCCTGCCGATCATCGGCGCTCCGGTCCAGGCGGTGACACCGCTTTCCAAACAGCTCGGTGCCGACGCTCGCGCCCGCGGCCTGACGATCAAGGGCTCGGCGGACGCCAGCAGCGAGCACATCCTCAAAGGCTATTTCTCGGCGCTGAAGGACGGCGACAAGACGACGGTCGTTTATGTCTGGGACGTGCTCGACGGCAGTGGCAACCGCCTGCACCGCATCCAAGGACAGGATCAGGTTCCCGGCGGCGGCACGGATTTGTGGAGTGGCGTTCCGGACACAACCATGCAGGGAATTGCGACGAAAACCATCGACGCCTATCTCGAATGGCGGCAATCTCAAGCCGGTTGACACAAAGTTTTTAGGATATTGGCCTTCGCGGCGCAGCATTCCCCTTGCATTCAAGTTCAGTCTCGCTAAAAAGCGGCCGATCAGCTCTGAACGGCGGCCATCCGCAAAGAATGACCGCGATTGGAATGGCTCTCGGAATCTGCGCGGAAAACACCGCTGCCGGAAAAGTACCGGACGGTGACCGCGCCAGCTCAAGGCGGTCCGTCAATGAAGGTTTTCGCAGGTAATTCGAACCGGCTCCTGGCCGAAGCGATCTGCAACTATCTCAACCTGCCTCTCGGCAAAGCGACGGTACGCCGTTTCGCCGATCAGGAAATCTTCGTCGAGATCGGCGAAAACGTACGCGGCGAGGATGTCTTCATCATCCAGTCGACCTCGTTTCCCACCAACGATCACCTGATGGAACTGCTCATCATGATCGACGCGGTGCGCCGCTCCTCCGCTCGCCGCATCACTGCCGTGCTTCCCTATTTCGGCTATGCCCGCCAGGACCGCAAACCCGGTCCGCGCACGCCGATCTCAGCCAAGCTGGTCTCCAACCTGATCACCGAAGCCGGCGCCGACCGCGTGCTGACCCTCGATCTTCATGCCGGCCAGATCCAGGGCTTCTTCGACATCCCGACCGACAACCTCTATGCGATCCCGATCCTGGCGCGCGACGTCAAGGAAAACTACGACCTGAAGAACGTCATGGTCGTTTCGCCGGACGTCGGCGGCGTGGTACGCGCCCGTGCGCTTGCCAAGCGTCTCGACTGTCTGCTGGCGATCGTCGACAAGCGCCGCGACCGTCCGGGTGAATCCGAAGTCATGAACGTCATCGGCGACGTGAAGGGCAAGGACTGCCTGCTGATCGACGACATCGTCGATTCCGGCGGCACGCTCTGCAACGCGGCCGAGGCGCTTTTGAAGAACGGCGCGACCAGCGTCACCGCCTACATCACCCACGGCGTTCTCTCCGGCGGCGCGGTTGCCCGCGTTACCTCGTCGATGCTGAAGGAACTGGTCATCACCGACTCGATCCAGCCGACGACCGCCGTCCAGTCAGCCCACAACATCCGCGTCATCTCGACCGCGGGCCTGCTCGGCGAAGCCATCAGCCGCACGAGCCAGGAAGAGTCGGTATCGAGCCTCTTCGACTGAGGTCGTCCGGAACGCCCGAATTTCCAAATCGCCGGCGCCATACGCGCCGGCGTTTTTCGTTGCGGGACGCGGTTACTGCCCGAACGCCTGGGCCAGCGGCTGGTCGACGAGATTGTCGATGAACCAGTTGGGATAGACAGGCGCCGGCACGGTCTCGGCATCGAGCGCCGAGATCTCCGCCGCCGTCAGAGCGAGATCGGCGGCGCCAAGATTGTCCTTCAACTGGTGGGGCTTGGAAGCGCCGAGCAGCACACTGGTCACCGCCCTCTTCGAAAGCAGCCAGGCGATCGCCACCTGGGCGACACTCGCCCCATGTTCGCCGGCGATGCCGCGCATGCGCTCCACCAGCTTGAAGCCCTGCTCCTTGTCGAAGGGCAGGATGTCGAAGCCGGAATAGCGGTTGTCCGGATCGCCGAGATTGTCGCGGGTGTACTTGCCCGAAAGGAAACCCGAGGCGAGTGGGCTCCACACCGTCAGCCCCAGCCCATAGCGCTGCATCATCGGAATGACGTCACGCTCGACGTCGCGGCCGAGCAGCGAATAGTGCATCTGGCCATGGGTGAAAGGTGCCAGTCCGTTGGCCTTCTGGATTTCGAGGGCCGCTGCCACCTTCCAGGCCGACCAGTTGGAAAAGCCGATATAGCGTACCTTGCCGGAGCGCACGACCGCGTCGAGCGCTGCGAGCGTTTCCTCAAGCGGCGTATGCGGGTCTTCCTTGTGGACGATATAGGTGTCGATCCAGTCGGTTGCGAGCCGCTTCAGGCTCTCGTCAACCGACCGGAGAATGTGACGGCGCGACAGACCGGCCTGGTTGAGCGACGTGCCGGTGCGGAAACCGACCTTGGTGGCGATCACCACCTCGTCGCGACGTGATTTGAGCGCCGCACCCAGGATCCGCTCCGATTGGCCGGAGGCATAGGCGTCGGCGGTGTCGAAGAAATTGATGCCGACATCGAGCGCCTGCCCGACGAGGGCGTCGGCAGCTTCGGCATCGGTCTTGTAGACCGCGCCGAGGCTGCGGTCGCCGGCAGTAAACGTCATCGCCCCGAAGGCGAGGCGCGAAACCACCAGACCGGTATTTCCAAGCGTCGTATATTGCATGTCGATCTCCATCCTCTGAAAGACAGGTTGCCGTTGGACAGATCATGCCGAAGTGGATTGCTATGAAAAACCACCGCTCTCTTGATAGGCTTGGAAGAACTGCTTCATAATCGACGGATGGCGAACGACCCTTTCAACGGACTGAGAGAGTTTCTGGCGGTGGCAGAGGCAAAGAGCTTCACCGCAGCAGCGGCGACGCTCGGCGTCACGCCCAATGCCGTCAGCCAGACGATCAGGGCGCTCGAAGCCCGTCTCGGCCTCCAGCTTTTCGTGCGTACCACCCGGCGCGTTGCTCTGACCGAGGCGGGCCTCGCCTTCCTGAAGCGCGTACGTCCTGCCGCCACCGAGATCGCCGACGCCTATGAGTTGCTCGGCGATTTTCGCGACCGGCCGATGGGCAATCTCCGGCTGACCGTGCCGCGCATGGCCATCCCGCTGGTGCTGACGCCGCTCCTGCCGCGGTTTCGCCAGGCCTATCCGGACGTTTCCGTCGAAGTCTCCATCGACGATGCGGCCGTCGATATCACTGAACACGGCTTCGATGCCGGCATCCGCATCGGTGAAGCGGTCGAGCGCGACATGATTGCCGTGCGGCTGACGCCTGACATCACGTGGGCCGTGGTCGGTTCGCCCTCCTATTTTGTCAAGCACGGGCGGCCGTCGACACCCGAGGACGTGACGCGCCACGAAGCCGTCCGCTATCGTTATCCGGGATCCGGCACGATCTACCGCTGGGAGTTCGAGCGCGAGGGGCGCGACGTCTCGGTCGATGCTCCGGGCGCCCTCACCGTCAATGATTTTCAGATGCTCATGGAGATGGCGGAGGCCGGCACCGGGCTTGCCTATCTGCCGGATCTTTCGGTGCGCGACGCCGTTGCGAGCGGCCGCCTCGAACGGGTGCTCGAAGCCTATCTGCCGACGTCGCCAGGTCTGTTCATCTATTTCCCCGCCAAGGCCCAGACACAGCCAAAACTGCGGGCCTTTCTGGACCTGGCGGCAAAAGTCATGCGGGAGCGGACATAGTTCCGCAGCTCACCGTCCACGGAAAACCACGGCACAGGCTTCGCCGCCGCCAAACAGGCGCGAGCGCGTCAGGAACCGCTTTTCCCGCCCATTGTCGAGCGAGAACATGCCGCCCCTGCCCGGCACCACGTCGATGATCAGTTGCGTGTGTTTCCACACCTCGAACTGGCTGGCGCTGATATAGACCGGCACCCCACCGATCTCGCCGAGCTTCACGTCGTTGTCGCCGACGATGTAGTCGTCGGCCGGGTAACACATGGGCGACGAGCCGTCACAGCAGCCACCGGACTGGTGAAACAGGATATCGGGGTGATCCCGCCGGATTTCGGCGATGAAGCCGAGCGCCGCATCGGTTGCAAGCACGCGGGGTTCGCCGATTCCGCTGGATCCTATGAGTTCAGTGGACATTCGCGAGCCTCACTGTTCGAGAGCATTCTGCAAAAAGCCGGCTGAGGCGCGGGTGGAGAGCACGCCTCAGCCGTTGATCGAGCGAGAGGGAAAGGGGAGAACACCCTCCCTCCCGCTCCTGTCGCCTTCCCCGGGCGGCGGGGAAGGCAGATCCGATCAGAAGAAGCCGAGCGCCTTGGGGCTGTAGCTCACCAGCATGTTCTTGGTCTGCTGGTAGTGATCGAGCATCATCTTGTGCGTCTCGCGGCCGATGCCGGACTGCTTGTAGCCGCCGAAGGCCGCATGCGCCGGATAGGCGTGATAGCAATTGGTCCACACACGCCCGGCCTGGATCTCGCGGCCGAAGCGGTAGCAGCGGTTGGCATCGCGGCTCCACACACCGGCCCCGAGGCCATAGAGCGTGTCGTTGGCGATCTCCAGCGCTTCGGCCTCGGTCTTGAAGGTGGTGACCGAAACGACAGGCCCGAAGATCTCCTCCTGGAACACGCGCATCTTGTTGTGCCCGCGGAAAACGGTCGGCTTGACGTAGAAGCCTTCCGACAGCTCGCCTTCGAGCACGTTGCGCCCGCCGCCGGTCAAGACCTCGGCGCCCTCCTGTTTGCCGATGTCGATATAGGAGAGGATCTTTTCGAGCTGTTCGCTCGACGCCTGCGCGCCGATCATCGTGGCGCTGTCGAGCGGATTGCCCTGGCGGATCGCCTCGACGCGCTTTACCGCCCGTTCCATGAAGCGGTCATAGATGCTCTCCTGCACCAACGCCCGACTCGGGCAGGTGCAGACCTCACCCTGGTTCAGCGCGAACATGGCAAAGCCTTCGAGCGCCTTGTCGAAGTAGTCGTCGTCTTCGGCGAGCACATCGGCGAAGAAGATGTTCGGCGACTTGCCGCCGAGCTCCAGCGTCACCGGAATAAGGTTCTGGCTGGCATATTGCATGATCAGCCGCCCGGTCGTCGTCTCGCCGGTAAAGGCGATCTTGGCGATGCGTGGGCTGGTGGCGAGCGGCTTGCCGGCTTCGAGACCGAAACCATTGACGATGTTGAGCACGCCGGCCGGAAGGAGATCGCCGATCAGCTCCGCCCAGACGAGGATCGACGCCGGTGTCTGCTCGGCCGGTTTCAGCACGACGCAGTTGCCGGCCGCAAGTGCCGGCGCCAGCTTCCAGGCGGCCATCAGGATCGGGAAGTTCCAGGGGATGATCTGACCGACGACGCCGAGCGGTTCATGGAAGTGGTAGGCAACCGTGTCGTGGTCGATCTCGCCGATCGAACCTTCCTGGGCGCGGATGCAGGCGGCGAAGTAGCGGAAATGGTCGATGGCAAGCGGAATGTCGGCGGCCATGGTCTCGCGGATCGGCTTGCCGTTGTCGAAGGTCTCGGCCCGCGCCAGCAGTTCGAGATTGTCCTCCATCCGGCCGGCGATCTTCATCAGGATGTTGGAACGCTCAGCGGCCGAGGTGCGGCCCCATTTCTCGCGGACGGCATGGGCAGCATCGAGCGCCAGCTCGATATCGGCGGCATCCGAACGCGCCACCTGGCAAAGCACACCGCCGGTCACCGGCGTCGTATTGTCGAAGTAGCGGCCGGCCACCGGCTCGCGCCATTCCCCGCCGATGAAGTTGCCGTATTTCTGTTTGAACGGGCTTTCGACGATCTTCTGATGCAGCATGCTCATTCCTCCCTGAGACCCAGCAATGGAGCTGTGAGGAGGAGCGTGGAGCGGTTCGGTTGTCTTCGATAGTGAGGCGTGATCGCCCGCGACGCGATCTGTTTCAGAATTGAGACAGCCAGGCGCCAGCTACTGTGCTGCAACGCAGCAAACGGGAACGGACACGATCGGAAGCTGCACCTCATCCCCCTGCCGGGACCTTCTCCCCGCGAGCGGGGAGAAGGGGCAAGCGGCAGCCCCCACGTCCCAATCAACGTAGTCACCCAAGCACGAAGACCGCCGTAAGGCACGTCCCCTCTCCCCGTATGCGGGGAGAGGGCCATAGTGAGGGGCAGATCGAGATGTTGTGCGGTCAGTTGACCTGAAGCCGCTTCATCTTGCGGTAAAGCGTGGCGCGGCTGATGCCGAGCAGTTCGGCCGCCATGGAGACATTGCCGTTGGCGCGCGAGAGCACCCGTCGAAGCGCAGCACGCTCCGCATCGGGAAGCTCGCCGGCATCACCCGACGTATCTTCCCGCAGAAGGTCAGAGGCCGGAACTCCGGCGGCAATGCGTTTGTCGTCGAGATCCAGCCATTGCCGGGCTGCACGCGTTGCACCAAGCACGAGGTCGTCGCGGTCGACGGCGAGAAGCGCCGGCCCGGCGCGATCGACCGGGACCAGCACGATGCGCGCGCTGGCAAAGGCGCGACGGAAAAGGCCTGCCTCGATACGCGCGGCCGCGTCGCGCACCGCCTGCGACAAGAGCGACATGGTCATTTCGGAGGCGTCCGAGCGGCAGGTGGAGATATCGATGGCCGCGGCCAACCGGCCGAGATGGTCGCGGATCGGCGCCGTGGTGCAGCTGAGGCCGATATTGCTGCTGAGGAAATGCTGGTCGCGCTGGATGACGACGGCGCGCTCGTCGGCGATCGCGGTGCCAATACCGTTGGTGCCGACGCTCGCCTCGCTCCAGACAGTTCCCGACCAGAGCCCGACATCGCGAAAATCGGCATCGTCGCCGACGGCGCCGCGGCGTTCCAGCGCCACGCCCTTGTCGTCGGTCAAAAGCAGGCAGCAGCCGGCCCGGCCGACGGTGGCGAACAGCCGGTCGAGTTCACCGCCCGCTTCCAGGATCAGCTCGGCCGACCTCTGCCGGGCAAGCTCGAACTCCGCGCCGGACAGTCTGAGCGGCTGACGCCCCTCCTCGGGTGCCAGCCCATGCAGCGTCATGCACCGGCGCCACGACGCGGCGATCGGCGAACTGGCAGCCGCCGACGGCTGGTGCGCAACCTTGTAGACATAGTCCGAATGTTCCCTGACGGCAGCCATCGGCTTCCTCCCTGAAAGCGTCGTCCGGCGAAATGTCGTCACGGCCGATCTCCCAAGCAGGCCGCATCCACGGGGGCCACTATAGCCGTCGTTTTCCGCGAAGGTCCAGCCAGACGAAGGTTCGAGAGCCGGCGCCTGTCAACGAGTTTGATCCGTGGATCACGCCGCCGATATCGACAGAACGCCCGAATGTGCTACGCGAAAGGATCAAATTGCCGCGACTCAACCTCACAACAGCCGGTTGCCGCCATGCTTCGTGACTTTTCGCTCCAGAGCCTGTTCATGGGCCTGCTGATCGCCTTCGTCGGCTTCGCCAGTTCCTTTGCCGTCGTGCTGCATGGGCTCATCGGCGTCGGCGCCAGCGAAGCGCAGGCTGCCTCCGGGCTGATGGCGCTGTCGATCTCGATGGGCCTTTGCGCGATCGTCATCAGCGCCGTGACGCGGCTACCGGTCAGCATTGCCTGGTCGACGCCGGGCGCCGCATTGCTTGCGAGCGCCGGCATCGTCGAAGGTGGCTTTAATGCCGCTGTCGGCGCCTTTCTCGTCTGCGGCCTGCTCGTCGTCGTCGCCGGCCTCTGGAAACCGCTCGGCCGCCTGGTCTCCTCCATCCCGGCGCCGCTCGCCAATGCGATGCTGGCCGGCGTGCTGCTCAGCCTCTGTTTTGCCCCGGTCAAGGCGATCGCCTTCAATCCGCTTTTCGGCCTACCGATCCTGCTCGCCTGGGCACTCGTCGGCAGCATCAACAAGCTCTATGCGGTGCCCGCCGCGCTGATCGCCTTCGTGCTGGTCATCACCTTCGGCGTCGAAATCCCGGCCGGCGCCTTTTCCGCCCTCTCCTCGGCGCTGGTACCGACCGTGGAATTCGTGATCCCGCAGCTCAACGTCGCGGCCATGATCAGCATCGCCCTGCCGCTCTTCATCGTCACCATGGCCTCGCAGAACATTCCCGGCATCGCCGTGCTGAAGGTCAACGACTATCACCCGGAGCCGGGACCGCTGTTTGCGACGACCGGCGTCTTTTCGATTTTGAGCGCCCCCTTCGGCGGCCATGCGGTCAATCTGGCTGCAATCACGGCCGCCATGTGCGCCGGCGGCGATTCCCATCCGGATCGCAACCGGCGCTACTGGTCGGCGATCAATGCCGGTGCCTTCTACATCCTCTTCGGCCTGCTTGCCGGCGTCGTCACCACCTTCGTCAGCCTTGCGCCGTCGATCCTGATCGAGGCTGTGGCGGGCCTTGCCCTCGTCGGTGCCTTCGCCGGCTCCGCCATGGCCGCCTCTACGGACCCGAAGACCCGTGAGGCGGCCGCAATCACCTTCCTCGTGACCGCGTCCGGCGTCAGCTTCGGCGGTGTTTCTGGCGCCTTCTGGGGGCTGATTGCCGGCGGTGCCATGCTGGCGCTCGCACGTTTCACCGGTAAAAAGAGCTGAAACCGCGGCAAAGCTTGCATTTGCGGGGGATCTCGTCTATGGAGCGCCCGTCCGCGTAGACACCCTTGGAGGCAACGCGGATGAAGTCCTTGCGGCTTCAGTTCTTCCGCATGGCGGTCGAACTCTCCAGCATTAGACACAGAAAGGTCTATCCATGAGCCACGCATCCTACGAGCTCAAGGCCGAGACGCGCGAACGGGTTGGTAAGGGGTCCTCCCGTGAACTTCGTCGCAACGGTCTTATCCCGGCTGTCATCTACGGTGACAAGCAGGCCCCCCTTTCCATCGCGCTCTCCACCAAGGAAGTGACGATGAAGATCCACGCCGGCGGTTTCATGACCACCGTTGCAACCATCGACGTCAACGGCGAAAAGATCCGCGTCCTGCCGAAGGACTACCAGCTGGATCCGGTCCGTGACTTCACGATGCATGTCGACTTCCTGCGCGTCTCCAAGGACAGCCAGGTTACCGTTGCAGTTCCGGTTCACTTCGAAAACGAAGAGAAGTCCCCGGGCCTCAAGGCTGGCGGCGTTCTCAACATCGTTCGTCACGACGTCGAACTCAACGTTTCGGCTAACGACATTCCGGAATTCCTGACCGTTGACCTCTCCGGTCTCAAGGTCGGCGACGCCATCCACATCTCCAACATCAAGCTGCCGAAGGGCGCGACCCCGGTTATCACCGATCGCGACTTCACCATTGCAACGATCGTTGCACCGGCCGGTGGCGTGAAGGAAGAAGCCGAAGGCGAAGCAGAAGCCTGATTGGCCTCTGGGCGACCGGCAAAAGCCGGTCCCGCCGCACTTCATCGAAAGCCCGTCCCATTCGTTTGGGGCGGGCTTTTTGCATTGGCGGCTGCCCGCCGGCACTCGGCCGCATCGATGCCGCGCCCCACGAATTATCATGAAGCGATTTCAGCAACATTTAAGATTTTGATGATGTTCTTCTGACGGGGAAAATGGGCTTGTCTGAAGAGAATTCTGATATGAGATGGGTGGCAGCTGCTTCTGAGGCGTGCATGCGATGATGCACTCCGTGGAGAACCGGTTTATTGCGATTGTCTGCGGCGCGATGCTCGTCTTCATTGCCCCGCTGCTTGCACTCTTTCTCAGCATCTCCAGCGACCGCATTGCACGCGAGCGCCTGCACAACATCGAACTGTTGATGGCCGCGAGCGCCGAGGCGCTCGGCAAGCCCATCTGGGACTTTGACAGTGACGCCATCAAGCACATCGCCCGTTCGCTGATAAACGGCACCGACATCCTCTCCGTCACCATCCGCGACCAGTCCGGATCGATCCTCGCGCAGATGCCGCTGGGCGGCGTGTTGCCGAGCACCAAGGACCGGGTCCTCATCCTGCCCATTTCCTATCAGTCGGTCGATGGCATGAAAGAGGTCGGACGCATCGAAGTCAGGGTCCCGACGCCGGGTCTGCTGTCGCAATTCAGCAAGGACGAACTGGCGATTCTCGCCATCCTGCTTTTTGCGGTCGCGATCGTCTTTGCCGCTGCGCTCGTCGGCAATCGCTTTACGGTGATGCGCCCGCTGATGCGCCTGACCGCCGCGATCGAGGCTACGCGCCGGCTCGGGTCTCGCCACCGCGTCGACTGGACCTCCGACGATGAAATGGGCGCACTCGCCGCCAACTTCAACGAGATGCAGGACCGCCTCGAGCGCGAAGAGACCGAGCTGAAAAACGCCCATGAGCGCGTCACCGACATCTACAACCTGACGCCGGCGATGCTGTTTTCGCTGGATGTCGACGGGCGCCTGCTCGCCGTCAGCGACTATTGGCTGCTGGCCACCGGCTACAGCCGCGACGACGTCGTCGGGCGCGACTTCATCGATTTCGTCGATCCGCACTGGCACGAAACCTATCGCAGCCACGCCAAGACGATCGCCGTTGCCGATCACGCCATCCGCGAAGTGACCGTTCCCTTCCGCAAGGCGGATGGCGAAGCGATGACCGTGCTGATCCAGGAGACGAAGGCAACCGGCGAGAGCAGCCTGTCGCTCTCGGTCATGACCGACGTGACCGCGCTGAAGCAGGCGGAAAGCCGCAACCACACCCAGGCGATCACCGATCACCTGACCGGTCTGTTGAACCGCCAGGGCTTCGAGGCCGCGCTCGACGAGGCGATCACCGAGGCCGATCAATGCGGCATGCAGCTCGGCTGCCTGTTCATCGACCTCGACCGCTTCAAGTGGATCAACGACAATTTCGGCCATGCCGCCGGCGACGAAGTGCTGCGCCAGACGGTCGAGCTCATACAGGCCGCCCTGCCGCCCGGCGACATCATGGCCCGGCTCGGTGGCGACGAATTCGCCATCCTGCTTTCCGATCCGAACGCCGGGAACCTTGCGGCCGAGATCGGCGAGCGCATCGTCACGGCGCTGCACGAACCGATGGCGATCGCCGGCAACGAGCTTTTCGTCAGCGCCAGCGTCGGCATCGCCGTCTACCCGACTCATGCCGAAAACGCCTCCGACCTGCTGCTGAAGGCGGACATGGCGATGTATGCGCGCAAGCACGACGGCAAGAATGGCCTGCAGGTGTTCGACGCCGGCATGCTCGACGCCTCGCGCGAGCGCCACGAGATCGAGCAGTGCATCGAAGCCGGCCTGAAGGACGATCACTTCGAAGCCTGGCTGCAACCGATCGTCAGCCTCGCCGATGGGCAGATCGCCGGCTTCGAGGCGCTGATGCGCCTCAACCACCCGGAAAAGGGCCTGATGGCGCCCGGCAAGATCATCGGCATCGCCGAAGAAACCGGCATGATCGCCCGCATCGGCGACCAGATCCTTGAAAAGGCAATCCGCCATCTGGCAGCGATCTCCGAGCTCGACGGCACCCAGAACACCTATCTCGCTGTCAACTTCTCACCGCTGCAGTTCGAACTGACGCTGCCGCACAAGCTCGCGGCCCTGCTTCTGAAGCATCATATCTCGCCGAGCCGGATCGTCGTCGAGATCACCGAAGCGGTGCTGATGCTCGACAATCCGGAAGTTCACTCGGTGCTGAAGCAGCTCAACGAATTCGGCTGCCGCATCGCGCTCGACGATTTCGGCACCGGCTATTCGTCGCTGAGCTATCTCAACCGTTTCCCGGTCGATATCGTCAAGGTCGACCAGTCCTTCACCCGGTCGCTGAGCTCCGGCACCGCCGATATCCGCCGCAAGAGCCGCATGCTGATCAAGGGCATCCGCACGATCTCGCACCAGATGGGCTGCACCGTCGTTGCCGAGGGCATCGAGACGAAGGAACAGTGGCAGCTGCTGCGCAAGCTCGGCGTCGATTGCGGCCAGGGCTATCTCTTCAGCCGGCCGATGCCGGTCGACCGGATGCTGGCCATGCTCGAAAGCGACTCCGAGGCAAAAGCGGCTTCCGCACCCAGCATGCGGGCATGAGTTCACCCACCTGGTTCCCTGGGGCGCGGGAGAGCTTTAGGGCCTAAGGTCGGGCACAGGCCGGGGATAGAAAAGATCCGTCGCAAGGCGGACGCAGAAGAGGAGGAAAGGATGTGAAGGCGCTGATCGCAGCATTATTCCTTGGTCTTGCAACGACGGCCGAGGCTCAGACGATCAAGTTCGTCACCGAGGAGTATCCGCCTTACAACTTTTCGACCGGGGCCGGCCCGAGCGGTGCGGCCGTCGACCAGGTCAAGCTCATCATGGAGCGCCTGAAGCTGCCCTATACGATCGAGGTTCTACCCTGGGCGCGGGCTTTCATGCTGGCCGAGACCGATCCCGCCTATTGTGTTTTCACCACCGGCCACGACGCCGAGCGCGACCGAAACTTCCAGTGGGTCGAGCCGCTGCTGATCGACCACATGGTCATGGTCCGGCAGGCCGGATCCGCCATCGCGCCGGCATCGCTGGAGGACGCGCACCAATATACCGTGGGCACGCAGCGCGAGGATTTTTCGGCGTCCTATCTCAAGGAGCACCGCTTCCCCAAGATCGACTATGCGGCCAATCTCGACTCCAGCCTGAAAAAGCTGCTCGCCGGCCGGGTCGATCTTTTGATGACGTCCGAAAAGACCTTCGAAAGCATGCGCAGCGAAGGCAAACCGGTGGAGGCCGCGCTGGTGCTGGAAGGCAAGCTTTACGGCATCGCCTGCCATCGCGACTTTCCCCGCGATATCGTCGCCGCCATGCAATACGAACTCGACCGGCTGATCGGCAACGGCACCCAGGATGTGATCTTCAAGCAATATGGGCTCAAGCCCAATGCCAGCCTGCAGGCGGAGAAATAGGCGTTGACTTCCGGGGGGTGCGGTGTTTTTGGATGGCATCACCCCGAAATCATGAATGCGCAGCACCATGTTGATCATCGTAGGGCTTGGCAATCCAGGTTCGAAATACGCCGCCAACCGGCACAATATCGGCTTTATGGCGGTTGACGTCATTCACCGCCGGCACAGCTTTTCCTCCTGGTCGAAGAAGTTCAAGGCCGAGATCGCCGAGGGCGACATCGGCGGCGAGCGCGTTCTGTTGATGAAACCGCAGACCTACATGAACCTGTCCGGCGAAGCGGTCGGCGAGGCCATGCGCTTCTACAAGCTGCAGCCGAAGGACATCACCGTCATCTATGATGAACTCGACCTGCCGTCCGCCAAGGCGCGCATCAAGGTCGGCGGCGGCCATGGCGGGCATAATGGCATCAAGTCGATCGACGCCCATTGCGGCAAGGACTATCGCCGCCTGCGCCTCGGCATCGGCCATCCCGGCGTCAAGGATCTGGTGCATGCCCATGTGCTCGGCGATTTCGCCAAGGCCGACCAGGCCTGGCTGGTGCCCCTGCTCGACGCCATCGCCGACAATGCCGACATGCTGGTGCGCGGCGAGGATTCCCAGCTTCTGAACAAGATCGCGCTCGCGACCGGCGGCAAGCCGGAGGCGGAAAAGGCTGAAGCCCCGAAGAAGCAGGGCGCGCAATCACATATCCGCCAGGCGCGCAATTCCGCCCAGCCGAAGAAGCTGCCGGCAACCGGCCCAATGGCCGACATGCTGAAGAAGATGTTCGGCTCGAAGAACGACTAGCTTCCCCAATCCGGAACGCGCCCTAGCTTGTGCAGTCGAAACGGGTCAGATCGACCCGATGGCACAAGCCTGGAGCACGCCCGTGACCGACCCGGTGATTGACTGGCTTCTCGCATCGGATCCCGCAATTCGCTGGCAGGTGATGCGCGACCTGCTGGACGCCCCAGAGTCTCTATGGAAAGCCGAACGGGCCAAGGTGGAGACCGAAGGCTGGGGCGCCAGGCTTCTCTCGCATCAGGATGACGATGGGCAATGGGCGGCAGGCGCCTTCATTCCCGCCGGTTTCGACGCGCACGAGTGGACCGAGCACGGCCAGCCCTGGACGGCAACGTGCTTTTCGCTGTCGCAGCTGCGGGAGTTCGGTCTCGACCCTTCGTCCGATCGGGCCCGACGAACCGTCGACCTGATCGGCGCCAATTCGCGCTGGGACGAAGGCGGCCAGCCCTATTGGCAAGGCGAAGTCGAGGAGTGCATCAACGGCCGCACCGTTGCCGACGGCGCCTATTTCGGCGTCGACGTTTCGCGGATCGTCGACAGGCTCGTCGGCGAGGCCCAGGCCGATGGCGGCTGGAACTGCGAACGGGCAAACGGTTCGCTCCGGTCCTCCTTTGCCACCACCATCAACGTGCTCGAAGGCTTGCTTGCGTTCGAAAGGGCGACCGGTGGCACGCCACAGTCCAAGGCGGCGCGCCGGGCCGGCGAGGACTATCTGCTCAAGCGCCATCTCTTCCGCCGCCTGAGCACGGGCAAAGCCGCCGACGAACGCTTCCTGTGCCTCTGCCACCCGAGCCGCTGGCGATACGACATCCTGCGAGCGCTCGATTACTTTCGCGCCGCGACGCTCCTTTACGGTGCGGCACCTGATCCACGGCTCAGCGAAGCGATCGGCCATCTGCGTTCGAGGCGGCTCGAAAACGGCGCATGGCCACTCGACTGGCGCCCCGCCGGACGGGTGTGGTTCGACGTCGATGACGGGGTCGACGCCCCTTCGCGATGGGTGACGCTCAAGGCGATGCGCGTGCTCAAATGGTGGGACGCCCACTTGCCGTGAAGGCGGCGCGCCTCAGCGCAGTCCGTATCCATCCATCACCCGGGCCTATGGGCCGCCAGAAAGATCCGCACCGCCTCCGCCGCATGGGCTCGGAGCACCTCCGGCGTCGGAATGGCGCTGTCTCCGAGCAGCATGGCGTCATTTACCGGCCCGCCCATGACCAGCCAGTTGAAGAACCCGCCGGCGACCTCGGCGTCCTTCACCCGAATGTCGCCCTTCTCGCCATAGCGCCTGAAGGCGACCGCCAGCCGCCGGATCGAGCGCATCGGCCCGCGCTCGTGCAGCGCTTCGCCAAGCTGCGGAAACCGCTCCACCTCGGCGATGACGAGACGGCGAACCTGCATCAGCCGCGGCGTCATCACGATCGTCAGCAACTGCGTGGCATAGTCGAGCAGGAAGTCCTCGATCCGCTCGTCGCCATCGGGATCGGCCACCTGCTCCTGGAATTCGTCGCCTGCTCCCCCCGTCATGCTGCGCACGACTTCGAGAAACAGCGCCTCCTTGTTCTGGAAATGGGAATAAACCGTCTGCTTCGACACCTCCGCCGTCGCGGCGATCTCGTCCATGTTAGTGCCGAGAAAGCCGTGCTTGAGAAAGAGATCACTGGCTGCAGCCACGATCAGTTTGCGGGTGCGCTCCATGCGCGTCTTTGCGCCGTTGCTCAAACCTGCCCTCCCCCTGCCGTATCTCACCAAATCACTTGGCTTACAGAATAGGCCAGTCGGATTGACAAATCAAACTGGACGGTCCAGTCTAGTTAGTGAAGTCGGATCAGGAGATGGCCATGGCCAAACCACAGGAAAGACATCGCATTGCCGCCTGCCGCTGCGGGTTAGTTGCCTTTGAAGCCGCCGGCGAGCCGATCGTCGGCGCCGCCTGCTACTGCACCAGTTGCCGCACCGCCGGTGAGCGTTTCGAGGCCTTGCCGGAGGCGTCGCCGGTCATGGAAGCCGACGGCTCGACGCGGTTTGCGCTCTACCGCAAGGACCGGATCCGCTGCGTCAGGGGCAGCGACCTTCTGCGCGAACACCGGCTGACGCCGGAAGCGCCGACGCGCCGGGTCATCGCCAGCTGCTGCAACTCGGCCATGTTCCTGGAATTCAAGGGCGGTCACTGGCTGAGCGTCTACAATCAGCGTTTTGCCCCGGACGAACAGCCGCCGCTCGAAATGCGCACGATGACGAAGGATCGCAAGGCCGGCGTCGAGTTTGCCGACACGCTGCCGAGCTACAAGACACATTCGGGCCGCTTCATGTGGCGGCTTTTGACCGCCTGGGCGGCGATGGGATTCAAGGCGCCGAAGATCGACTATGTGAAAGGCGAGGCCAATGGCATCCCAGGCTGAGAAGATCGAGATCGAAAACATCGTCTCGCCCGGCCACAAGTACCGCGTCGACCGGGTGAAATATGAGGCGATGCGTGAAGCCCTGCTCGCGGTGCTGCCGCCCTCAGCACCGGGCCTGACCGTGGCGGACGCGAAGGAGCAGCTGCTGCCGTTGCTGCCACAGGACCTTTTCCCCGGCGGAGCGAAGGCGGGCTGGTGGCTAAAGGCTGTACAGCTCGATCTCGAAGCCAAGGGCACGATCGAGCGCGAAGCGAGCAAGCCGCTTCGCCTGCACAGGAAGCCATGAGGCAGGCCGATGGCCGCCGGGCATTTCCCCGGCCGCCGCCCATCATTCATGAGGCCTGCTAGTCCTCCGGCTCGGTGGTGAAAAGCAGCGGGAAACCCGCTTCCTTGGCGAGATCGGTTGCTTCCTTGGCCTTGGTTTCGGCGATGTCGCGGGCGCAGACGACCACCACGCAGCTCCCCATCTTGTGGGCCGTCATCATCACCCGGTAGCCCGCCTCCTCGCTCATATGGAACACGGCCTTGAGCACGCCGACTACGAACTCGCGCGGCGTGTAATCGTCATTGAGCAGCATGACCCTGTAAAGCTTCGGCCGATCGAGCTTCGGCTTCACCCTTACTTTGACTTTTCTGGCAACCTCGTTGTCACTCATCGGAACCACCCCGTTGATGACAGATTGACCGGCACCACCGCGGGGCAGAACCGCCTCGGCGCACCGTCAGACGCACCGGCGCCGAAGGCGCACTATCCTACGGGCGCAGGTGCCGATCAAGCAAAAGCAAGCGCACGGACGCAGGCGGAGATCAGCGCCTCCCCCAATGGCCGACGAACATCGCTGCTGCTTGGTCATAGGAGCGGGCTTTTTCCAGCGCCGCCCTTGCTTCTTGCTTGCGCGCCAGCAACGCATGGAAGAAGCAATGCACGAAAAGCGGCGCGTCCGCTCCCTCCGGCGAGCCGTCAGGCGCAACGTAGAGGGCCGCCCCTCCCTTTTTGACAAAGGCATCGCCATAGCGCTTGCCACCGGTCTCGCAGCAAGTGCTGAGCACGATCTTGCCGTCAAGCCTGGCATGTTCGGCGATAACGGCGGGCGGCAGGCTGCCCTCGATGAGCATCGAGGTGTCGATTTCCTCGATGTATTCGCCAAAGACGAAGCCGTTCTCGTCGCCGTGGCCGGAAATGATCAGGTGCTGGTGAACGAGCTCGCCGCCAGCGAGCAAGGTCAGGAAATCGCCTGGTGTCCCCGGCAGATGCAGCGTGACGACGGCGCCCATGCTTTCGAGCGTCGCGCGGATCAACAGCGCCTCGAGTGTGTCGCCAATATCGACGACGGCAACCGGCACGCGCGGAAACAAGAACTTCTGGTCGATCAATGCGGGGCTCCTCAATTTCTTGGCCGCCGAACAGGGCCGGCGAAAATCCGAGCGCATATGCGGCCCGAAGAGCACGCGTTCAACGGCCTCGACCCCTTATTTACCGTGAACAGGGCCTGCGCCCTTGACCGGGGAGCGCCCTTCCCGCATAGCCACGCCAACGGAATTTTAAGATACGGACGAGACCCCATGGGCTTCAAATGCGGTATTGTCGGACTGCCGAACGTCGGCAAGTCCACGCTCTTCAACGCACTCACCAAGACGGCAGCCGCGCAAGCGGCCAACTATCCCTTCTGTACCATCGAGCCGAACACCGGCGAAGTGGCGGTGCCGGATCCGCGCATGCGCAAGCTGGCCAACATCGCGAAGTCGAAGGAAATCATCCCGACGCGCATCTCCTTCGTCGATATCGCCGGCCTGGTGCGCGGCGCATCGAAGGGCGAAGGCCTCGGCAACCAGTTCCTCGCCAACATCCGCGAAGTGGACGCCGTGGTTCACGTGCTGCGCTGCTTCGAGGATGACGACATCACCCACGTCGAAGGCCGCATCAATCCGGTCGCCGATGCCGAGACGATCGAGACCGAGCTGATGCTCGCCGATCTCGACAGCCTCGAGCGCCGCACCGAGCAGACCCGCAAGCGCGCCGGCGGCAAGGACAAGGATTCGATGGCACAGCTTCCGATCATGGAAGCCTCGCTGAAGCTTCTGCAGGACGGCAAGCCGGTCCGCACGCTGCTTTCGACGCTCGATGCCGAAGAACTGCGCATCCTGCAGGGCCTCAACCTCCTGACCGCCCATCCGGTTCTCTACGTCTGCAACGTCGCGGAAAGCGATGCCGTCGACGGCAACGAACACACGCGCGCGGTTGCCGAAATGGCCAAGGCGCAAGGGGCGGAAAGCGTCGTGATCTCCGCTGCCATCGAGTCGGAAGTGGCGCAGCTGCCGGAGGAAGAAGCCAAGGAGTTCCTGAGCGCGCTCGGTCTCGAAGAAGCCGGTCTCGACCGACTGATCCGTGCCGGCTACAAGCTGCTCGACCTCATCACCTATTTCACCGTCGGCCCCAAGGAAACGCGCGCCTGGACAATCCAGCGCGGCACCAAGGCTCCGCAGGCCGCCGGCGTCATCCACACGGACTTCGAGCGCGGCTTCATCCGCGCCAACACCATTGCCTTTGAAGACTACATCGCACTTGGCGGCGAAGTGGGCGCCAAGGAAGCCGGCAAGGCCCGCGACGAAGGCAAGGAATACGTCGTCCAGGACGGCGACGTCATCCACTTCCGCTTCAACACGTAAGACCTGTCGGTCTGATCCCGCACTCAAGGCGCGGGATCGGAGCGCATCAGAACTTGATACTACGGCGCGGCATGCAACCGCGCCGTTATCGTTTCCGGCAAGAGGTCGATGACCATGCGGCGCAGCCGCTGCCAGAAAATGCCGATGAACAAGACCGTTACCCCGACGACCGCAAGGGCGATGAAGACGTAACTGTCGAGCGATGCATTGGTCTTGCTCAGCACGGTCCAGATCGCGCCGCCCAGCGACAACAGCCCCGATGTGACGAAGGCGCGGCGGTCGATGACGAGCCCGACCAGCATGAACACGGCGACGATCACAATGGCGGAAGCGGCCTGATTGAAGCTCGCCTGTCCGTCCCACCACGTTGCACCGCCATTGACCAGGAACACCAGTCCCATCAGCGAGTAAAGCAGAGCCGGCGCGGCTGCGAGATGCAGCCAGAAGGCGATGTCCGAACGGGTGGTGAGCCGCTGCGGGTCCGAAACGTCGTAGCGCATGGCGATCGCGAAGACAGCCAGTGCCCCGACGAGCAGGGTCAATGGAAGCAGCAGGACGTAATCGGGGTTGGCCACGTCGATACCGAGGGCCCTCTCGAATGCGAGCAGGACCGCCACCACGCAGGTGAGCGCGATCGACAGCACCAGACCGGCCAGCGCAAGCGGAACGCGATAGCGCCAGTAGAACAGCGCCAGCGGGATCGGGAAGGTCGCAACGTAGACCAGGGTGAAGGTAAGCGGGTGCCAGGTGTCCTCATGATCGTCCACCAGCCACATCGACGTCATTGCGACCCAATGGACGAGCGCGAGCGTCAGCACCACCGAAGGCAGCGCCAGACGCTGGCGCCGCACGAGAATTTCCGCAAGCACGAGAATGACCGGCAGCGTTGCAAGCGGACCGGTCAGGCCCCACAGGCCGATGAGCACGACCACGATGCCGATGGTGATCAGGATGTCGTGAAAGCCTCTGATGAAGCGCGGCTGTTCGCTGTCTTCCGCCGCCCGCGCATCGAGCGCGGCGTCGGCCCTGTCGGCCGCGGCATCCGATGCCGCCGGTCCGAAACGGAAGCCGCGATCAGCCAGATAGACTTCGAGATCGCGCACCTGATGCGCGGATATGATGCCTTTTTCGGCTGCGCCCGCGAGCGCTCTGTTCAGTTCGGTCACGCGCTTTCCTCAGTCAAGACACGAGCGGATGGGACGGATTATCAGCTGGTTGCATGGACAAGAGCCAAGCGCAACCGCGAAACGTCGCGAGCGACCTGCGATGTTGCGCATCTCCGCTCAAATCGATTCCGCTTCCGGAGATTATGCAGTAGGTAATGCGGCAACAAATCAGACGGGACAAGGCAAGCATGCTCTACTTCGAGGATTTTTCCGAAGGCCGGCGGTTCGACTACAAGCCGGTCGAGATGAAGCCACCGGAGATGATCGCGTTTGCCAACGAATTCGATCAGCAGCCGATGCACCTCGACGAGGAAGCGGGAAAACGCAGCATTCTTGGTGGTCTCGCCGCCTCCGGCTGGCACACCAGCGCCATCGGCATGCGCATGATGCTCGATGCCTTCATGGGAAATTCCACGTCCCAGGGCTCGCCCGGCATCGATTTCATGGATTGGAGGAAGCCGGTCATTGCCGGTGACGTGCTCTCGGGCTTCAGCCTCGTGCTGGAGGCGCGCCGTTCGAAGTCGAAACCCGATCTCGGCATCGTCAAATTCCGAAACGAAATCAATAACCAGGCCGGTGAACCCGTGGCGGTTTCCGAATGCTCGGTTCTCTTTCGCTGCCGCGACAAGGGCAAAGCCTGATGATGACGATGGAAGAATTCTACGCGGCCAAGAGCCGGACCGTGATCGGCAGCCTGACCTTTACGGCCGAGGACATCATCCGGTTTGCCACCGACTTCGACCCCCAACCCTTCCATCTCGATGCGGAAGCGGCGCGGCATTCGCTGTTTGGCGGCCTTTGTGCCTCGGGCTGGCATACCTGCGCCGGGTGGATGCAGTGCTTCGTCAAGTTCTGGCGAAACGAGCAGCGGCGGCTTGCCGCGGAAGGCCTGAAGGCGCCGAACCTCGGCCCCTCACCCGGATTTCGTGACCTGAAATGGCTGAAGCCCGTCTATGCCGACGACACGGTCACCTACTTCGTCACGTTTCTTGAAAGCCGGTCGCTTGCTTCAAAGCCCGGCTGGCGGGTCAACACGATCCTGTGCGAAGGCGAAAACCAGCACGGCGAGGCGGTGATCCGTTTCGAGAGCAAGGTCATCGAGTTCGTCTAACCGGACGAAACCGGCCAAACACCATCATTTCTTAAAATCGCCTTTCGCCGGGTGTACACTCTCGGGCTACAGGTTGCGCGCCCTTGGCCGCGCTCAAGCGGCTTGCGGGCAGCGACCATTGCTAGCGGAGGAGCGGCTATGGAAAAAACCCACGCCCGCGAACTGGCGGACGAATATCTGCGTCTTGGCGGTCACCGTCGCGTCGTCATCGATGATAACGAAACATCGGTCAGAAGCTGGGAAGACGAGCCGCCGGAAGCCGAAAAATTCTGGCTCACCGAAGTGGAGACATTGTCGCCGGCAGCCCAGCGCGAAGTGCAATTGATGCTGCGGACGATCAACCGCATGTAGGCCAAAGGAAGGGCGCGGTTCCCGCACCCATCCCGCAACGACCAATCAGTGGCCCTCGAACTCGATCAGCGTGCGGACATTGACGCCGAGCGCTTCGAGTTTCTTGCGCCCGCCGAGTTCAGGCAGGTCGATGACGAAACAGGCGGCGACGATCTCGGCGCCCATCTGCTTCAAGAGCTTGGTGGCCGCTTCCGCCGTGCCGCCGGTCGCGATCAGGTCGTCGACCAGGATCACCTTTTCGCCTGGCTGGATCGCATCCTTGTGCATCTCCATCTCGTCGACGCCATACTCCAGGCTGTAGGCGATACGTACGGTGTCGTGCGGCAGCTTGCCCTTCTTGCGGATCGGCACGAAGCCCGACGAGAGCTGATGCGCGATCGCACCACCGAGGATGAAGCCACGCGCCTCGATGCCGGCGATCTTGTCGATCTTGGTGCCGGCATAGGGATGCACCAGTTCGTCGATCGCGCGGCGGAAGGCGCGCGGATTGCCGAGCAACGTGGTGATATCGCGAAACATCACGCCCGGCTTCGGATAGTCAGGAATGTTCCGGATGGCGGCAATCAGTTCCGATTGAACGGTGGAGGTCATGGGCAAAAGGGCCTTTGCGTCTCTTGTTACCGCAAACCCATAACACCATCGGCCCGCTTGTCTATAACGGTTTCTTGTCGCGCGTTCGGCGGGAACAATTGGCCGTGCCGGGGGTTGATGCTACTCTGACCGTGCGGTCGCCCGACCGGCGCGCCGCGCTCTCGCATCAAACTTACACAGGGAAGGAAGCAACCATGCGCCTGTTTGAATGCGGTTCCCTCGTCCCGGGTTGCGAATGGCACACCCGCGCCGACAACGATGCCGAAATCGTGCGCCGCGTCGTCGACCACATGCGTGAAACGCATGGCGAGACCGTCATCCGCGAAAACATGATCGACAACATCAAGGCCCGGATCACCGACGAGTCCAAGGCGGCCTAGCCGTCCGGCCAAGGCGGCTTAAGCCGTCCGGCCAAGGCGGCCTGATCAGGACGGCTGCACCATGGCTTCGAGCCGGGCGACGAGGTTTGCCCGGTCGAGATTGAAGTTGCGCTCGATCCAGACATTTTCGAGTTCGCCGAGGATTTCCCCCACACGCGGGCCGGCCGGCACGCCGGCCTTCAGCACGTCACCGCCATTCAGCGGGAAGCTTGGCCGCTTGAAGGCCTCGGCCCGCGCCAGGAGCCGCCGCAGCGAAGCGGTCTCGGACAAAAACGCCGGGTCGCCTTCCGACTTGCGCCGCGCTGTTGAGAGCGCCAGTCGCAGTCTTACGACGATCCCTTCCACGCCATGACGATAGAGCAACCGATCGAATGCCGTGTCGACGGTCGTCGCCGGGACCGCAGGCGCCTTCGCCCAGCGGCTGAAATAGGCAGCCTCCGCCTTCGAGACACGCAGACGCTCTGCCATCGCCTCCAGACGCTCCTCATCCGGCGGCACGATCGCGGAAAGGCGCAGAAGCGGGTCCGGCTTCCAGCCGAAGGCTCGCTCGGCGGCAACGAGTTCCGGGATTGCGTCGATGCCCCATTTCTCGGTTTCCGGCAGAATTTCGGTGAGCACGCCGGCCTGGCGCATCCAGAGCAGCGCGCGGCCGGGATCATCGGCCGAAAGCAGCTTCTTCGTTTCCGCCCAGACCCGCTCGGCCGAAAGCGTTGCAAGCTTCGAGCGCGCACGGGCACAAGCACGCAAGCCGTCGGCATCCGGCCGGCCGCGGCCGTAATGGGCGAAGAAGCGGAAGAAGCGCAGGATGCGCAGATAGTCCTCGGCGACACGCTCGCTGGCATCGCCGATGAAGCGCAGCGTCCGCGTTTCGATGTCGGCGAGCCCCCCGACATCGTCGAAGACCTCGCCGCGGTCGTTGGCGTAGAGTGCGTTGATGGTGAAGTCCCGCCGCTCGGCATCGGCCTTCCAGTCGGTGCCGAAGGCCACTTCCGCACGGCGGCCATCGGTCGCAACGTCACGGCGAAGCGTCGTGACCTCATAGGGCGTGCCGTCGATGACGAGCGTCACCGTGCCATGGTCGATGCCGGTCGGCACCACCTTGATGCCGGCCGCCTTCGCCCGCTCGGCGACTTCGTCGGGGCGCCAGGTGGTCGCCATGTCGATATCGCCGGCCGGCAAGCCCATCAAGCTGTTGCGCACTGCGCCGCCGACGACCCGGACTTCGCCGCCGTCGACATTGAGCACATCGAAAACGCGACGCAGAGAAGGCGTCGAGAACCAGCCTTCGCCAGCAACCGAGGTCATGCATAAAGCCTTTCATAGAGCATGCGCAGAATTCCGGCGGTGATACCCCAGATGTTGCGGCCGCCATAGGGCATCCGGTAGAAATGCCGTTCCTCGCCCTGCCAGTGGCCACTGCCGCGATCGTGATTGCCGGGGTTCATCAGGAACGACAGCGGCACCTCGAAGACGCTTTCGACCTCTTCCGGGTTGGGCACGAGCTCGAAACCCGGCTTGACCACCGCCAGCACCGGGGTGATGCGGAAACCGGACATGGCCATGTAATGCGGAAGCCGGCCGATAGTTTCGACGAAGCGCGGATCGAGCCCGATCTCTTCCTGCGCCTCGCGCAACGCCGCCACTTCGACCGACCGGTCTTCGGGGTCCACGGCACCGCCCGGAAAGGCAACCTGGCCGGAATGCTTGCGCAGGCTAGTGGTGCGCTGCGTCAGGATAACCGTCGCATCGTCGCCATCATCGACGACAGGCACCAGGACCGCGGCATCCTTGAGCTTCAGCGTCTCCAGATAGGGCACGATGCCTGGATTGAGCAGGAAGTCGCCGTGCTCGCGCCAGGAGGTCTCGATCGGCCCACCCATCTGGGTCAGCGCCCGACGACGAAACTCGTCGGCTGAGAAGGGATGCGCATTCATCGGGAAAGCGCTTCCAGCTCGGCTGCCGGCATGATCGGGAAGACCGCACCGCCCGAGCGCACGCAGAACATCTCCGTGCCGTCGATCGCAACCGTCTCGCCGAGCTCGACGATGTCATACATGACCGGCCGCGACACCAGGGCTTCCAGCCGCCCTCGCACATGCAGGTAAGGCTTCAGCTCGCGGTTCTCGCCATGGATGACGAAGCGCAGCGGATGCTCCGGCCCGGCTTCGACCACGTCGCCGACATTAGTGCGGAAGGTCAGGACCTGCCCCTCCTCCCCCTCGGTCACGCTCATCTCGACGGCGACAAAAGGCGCATCGACGATGCGGATGCCGACCTTTTCCACAGGCGTGACGAGATAGGTGCGCCCATCCTCGTCCTTGCGCAAAACGGTGGAAAACAGCCGCACCAAGGGCTGCCGGCCAATCGGCGTGCCCAGATAGAACCAGGTTCCGTCGGCGCGGATCTCCATGTCGATGTCACCGCAAAACGGCGGATTCCAGCGGTCCACCGGTGGCAGGCCGCGCGCTTTTTCGCCGGTCTGCCCGGCGGCACGCGCAATCAGGGCCGCCAGTCCGGCCGCATCGCCGGTTTGCTGAATTTCGGCTTCTGCCATTGTTCCGTCCCGTTTGACCTCGATTTTGCATCGAGACCTTTGATATCTCACGAGATAGTGCGTCGGCGCCGACTTGTCAGCCGTCCGGCAGGGTCTAAATTGGATTTTGGCGACTGAAATCCAGGCTACCGCATGATTCCTTGAATCGGGATCGATCTAAGGACAGGCGTCATGCGGCGGCTCAATATTACAGCGAGCCTGGCGCGCTCTATAAGGACGCGCGGCGCTGTAGGGGCGATTCGGTTTAACAACGGGCGACCGGGGAGTATGACCATGAGTGTGATGAAGGGCGCGGCTGACGCGATCGACGAGAAGGCGATTGTCGCTGCGGCCGAAAGTGCGCTGGGCGAAATCGCCCGGGTGCGTGCGGAAGTCGGCAAAGTCATCTTCGGCCAGGAAAGCGTCGTCGAGCAGACCCTGCTCGCGGTCCTCTCCGGCGGTCACGCGCTGCTCGTCGGCGTTCCCGGCCTTGCCAAGACGAAGCTCGTTGCCACGCTCGGCACCGTGCTGGGGCTCGATTCCAGCCGCGTACAGTTCACGCCCGACCTGATGCCGTCGGACATTCTCGGTTCCGAAGTGATGGACCAGGACGGGGCCGGCCATCGCTCGTTCCGCTTCATTCCCGGCCCCATCTTCACGCAGTTGCTGATGGCCGACGAAATCAACCGCGCCTCGCCGCGCACCCAATCGGCACTGTTGCAGGCCATGCAGGAGTACCACATCACGGTTGCCGGCGCCCGCAAGGACCTGCCGGCGCCCTTCCATGTGCTCGCGACCCAGAACCCCCTTGAGCAGGAAGGCACCTATCCCCTGCCCGAGGCGCAGCTCGACCGCTTCCTGATGCAGGTCGACGTCGGCTATCCGGACCTCACGGCCGAGCGGCAGATCCTGCTCGAAACCACAGGTGTCGGCGAAGCGACCGCCCATCCGGTCATCGACGCCACCCGGCTGCTGCAGATCCAGAGCCTCATCCGCCAGATGCCGGTCGGCGAGAAGGTGGTCGACGCGATCCTTTCGCTGGTGCGCTCCGCCCGTCCGGGCAACGGTAATGCTGCGACCGACAAGAACGTCGCCTGGGGTCCAGGCCCGCGCGCCGGCCAGGCGCTGATGCTTTGCGCCCGTGCCCGCGCGCTCTACGACGGCCGTCTGGCGCCTTCGATCGACGATATCCTGGCGCTGGCCGAACCGGTGCTTCAGCACCGCATGGCGCTGACCTTCGCCGCCCGCGCCGAAGGCATGACCGTGCGCGACGTCGTCGCCGATCTGGTGAAGCAGGCCAGAGGCTGACGCATGGCCACCGTCGGGCACATAGTCTCGCGTACCCCCGCCAGTGAAGTGCTTTCACGAGCGCAGCAGCGCGCCATGCTCGTACCCGATTGCCTGGTCGAGGCGCGACGGATCGCCAACACCGTAATTTCCGGCTGGCATGGCCGGCGCAAGCGCGGCATCGGCGAGAATTTCTGGCAGTTCCGGCCCTATTCGGACGGCGAGAGCATGTCGCGCATCGACTGGCGACGTTCTGCCCGTGACGACCATACCTATGTGCGCGACCGCGAATGGGAAGCCGCCCACACCATCTGGCTGTGGGCGGATCTTTCGCCGTCGATGATGTACAAGTCGAAGCTCGGCACCGTGTCCAAGGAGAGCCGTGCGCTGGTACTGATGCTGGCGCTCGCCGAAATCCTCGCGCGCTCGGGCGAGCGCATCGGCTGCCCGGGCATCATGGAGCCGGTCTCGGCGCGCAACGCCGCCGAACGGCTGGCGACCGCCATCATGCTGAGCCCACTTGCCGAGGGCCTGCCGGAAACCGGAATGATCCGCAGCGCCAGCGACCTCGTGCTGATCGGCGATTTTCTCGATCCTGCCGAAAAGATCATGGACCGCCTCGGCCCGCTGGCCAGACGCGGCCTGCGCGGCCATGTGGTCGAGATCGCCGACCCGGCCGAAGAAGTGTTTCCCTATTCCGGCCGGACCGAATTCACCGACCCGGAGACCGGCGAGAAGCTGACCGCCGGCCGCGCCGAAGTGCTGCGTGAAGACTATCAGCGCGCCTATATTGGCCGCCGTGACACGCTGGGCGTGACGCTGCGCCATCTCGGCTGGACCTTCACCCCGCACAAGACCGACCGGCCCGCCTCCGAGGCGCTCGTCGCCGTGCACACCTATCTCTCCGGCATGCCGGGACGCGCGACCCACGGAGGCCAGCTATGAGCGGCCTCGCCTTCCTCTTCACCAATCCGGCCATCCTTGCCGCCCTGGTTGCCCTGCCGGTCATCTGGTGGCTGCTGCGCATGACGCCGCCAAGGCCGTCGGCCGAAGTCTTCCCGCCGCTGCGCATCCTCGCGTCGGTGATGAAGCGTGAGGAGACCCCGGCGCAAAGCCCGTGGTGGCTGACGCTGTTGCGCATGCTGATGGCCGCCGCCCTTATCCTTGCGATCGCCGATCCGGTGATCAACCCGCGGCAGAACACGCTTTCGGCAGCCGGTCCGCTCGCGCTCGTCGTTGACAACAGCTGGGCGACAATCTCCGACTGGAACCAGCGGGTCGAAGCCGCCAGTGCGCTGATCGACGATGCCGAAGCCAAGGAGCTTCCGGTTTCGATCGTCTTTACCACCGACCGCCAGCATGACGCGACGCCGGCCTCGGCCGCCACGGCGCGCGACCGCCTGGCCGCCGCGCAGCCGCAGCCACTGCCGGCCGACCGCGGCCGGGCACTTGCCGCCATGAAGACCGCACTTGCCGGCACTCCGCCCGGAACCCTCGCCTTCCTCAGCGACGGCATCGAAGCTTCGAATGGCGGGACGATGCAGCAGATCGCAGAGCTCGGTGCTGCGAATGTCCGCCGGGTCGAAGGCAACGCGGAAAGCGCCATCGCGCTGACCGCCGCAACCAACGAAAACGACGGAATGCGGGTTACCGCCTCGCGCCTGCCGCTCGGCGAACCACGCGCCTATTACGTGCTCGCCCGTGACATCAGGGGCACCGCGATCGCCGAAGGCGAGCTTCGCTTCGCGACCGGCGCCGCCACGGCGGATACCTTGTTGAAAGCGCCCTTCGAGCTGCGCAACGACTTTACGCGCCTGACGATCGAAGGCCAGGCGACGGCCGGCGCCATCCACCTCTTGGATGACGGCAACCGCCGCCGCCGGGTCGCGCTGCTCAGCGGCGAGGTTCATCAGTCGCAGCCGCTGCTTTCGCCGCTCTACTACATCAAGCGCGCGCTCGAGCCGCATGCCGACCTGATCGAACCCCGCGAAGAGGCGGTCGGGAAGGCAATCGCCGAGCTTCTGGCGCAAAATCCGTCGATCCTCGTCATGGCCGACGTCGGCCGTTTGCCGGACGAAAGCTACCCGCTGGTCACGCGCTGGCTGGAAAATGGCGGCATGCTGGTGCGCTTCGCCGGCCCGAGGCTCGCCGGCGCGCCCGCCGACGACCCGCTCGTACCGGTCGTGCTCCGGCAGGGCGAGCGTACGCTCGACGGCGCGCTTTCCTGGTCGGAACCGCAGCCGCTTGCCGATTATCCGTCCTCGAGCCCCTTTGCCGGACTGGAACGCCCGCGTGACGTGCTGGTAAAGCGCCAGGTGCTGGCGCAACCGACACCCGATCTCACGGAGCGGACCTGGGCCAACCTCGCCGACGGCACACCGCTGGTGACGACCGCCGAGCGCGGCCGCGGCCGCATCGTGCTCTTCCACGTGAGCGCCGATCCGAACTGGTCGAACCTGCCGATCTCCGGCTCGTTCGTCGACATGCTGCGCCGCTCCATCCAGCTGTCGCGCGCCGGCGGCGTTGCCGGCGATCAGCCAAGCAAGGCGCAGACGTTGCCCCCCTATCGCCTGGTGAGCGCCCGCGGCGAACTGACCGGCGACACCGGCAGCGCTCGACCGCTCGAAATCGCACCCGGCATCGCGCCCACCGTTTCCGCCGACACGCCCCCCGGCCTCTACGGCTCGGAGGAAGGTTTCGTCGCCAACAATCTGCTGCCTGACGGCGGCAAGCTCACCCCGATTGCAGGCAATCTCGTCGGAGCGCGGGCCGAAGGACTGGAGGGCGCCCGGCCCTTCTCGATCCGACCCTACCTCTTCGGGCTGGCGCTGGCGCTCTTCGTCCTCGATACGCTGATCGTTCTCTACATGGCCGGCGGTCTTGCCGGGCTGCGCCGGCGCGCAGGCCGCGGCGCCGCGGCCGCGGCACTGGTCGCAACCCTTGGCCTTGCGACGCTCGGCCTTGTAGCCGCTCTCGCCCCGGCGATCGCACATGCGCAGGACAGCCAGCCGAGCGACGAGCAGACGCTGCAGCGGCTGGACACGACCCATCTCGCCTACGTCATCACCGGCGAGCAGGAGGTCGACCGCCTCTCCGAACAGGGCCTCATCGGCCTCAGCAACTATCTGACCTACCGGACGGCGCTCGAACCAGGAGCGCCCGTCGGCGTCGACCTCGAACAGGACGAACTGGCCTTCTATCCGATCATCTACTGGCCGGTTTCGGCCACCGCCCCGATGCCGAGCAGCCGGGTCATGAGCCGGATCGACGCCTATATGCGCAACGGCGGCACCGTGCTCTTCGACACGCGCGACCAGTTTTCCTCGCTGACACCGTCGGACGCCGGCGACAGTCCCAACGTGCAGCGCCTGCAGGCGATGCTGAGCGGGCTCGACATTCCGCCGCTGGAGCCGGTGCCCTCCGACCACGTGCTGACGAAGGCCTTCTATCTGCTTTCGAACTTCCCCGGGCGCTATGCGGAAAGCCGGCTCTGGGTCGAGGCCGCCCCCAATGACGACGAAGACCGCAGCAATCGCCCCGTGCGCGGCGGCGACGGCGTCACGCCGATCATGATCACCGGCAACGATTTTGCCGGTGCCTGGGCCGTTGACGTCAACGGCGCGCCGCTCTTGCCGACAGTGCCGCCGGACGAGATGCAGCGCGAATATGCCTACCGCGCCGGCGTCAACATCATGATGTATATGCTGACGGGCAACTACAAGGCCGATCAGGTTCACGTGCCGGACCTTCTGCAAAGGCTTGGACAGTGAGGGCCGATCGATGACCTATGGCTTTGCCCCGCTGATCCCGTGGATCTACTTCGTCCCGCTGCTCGCAATCGCGGCGCTGTTCATCGCCTATGGCCTCTGGCAGAAGGTGCGCGGCGCCTGGCTGCGCCTGGCCGCACTCGCAGCGCTCGGACTGGCGATCGCCAACCCCTCCATTTTCGTGGAGCTGCGCGATCCGCTCTCGACCATCGTCGCCGTCGTCGTCGACCGCAGCCAGAGCCAGCAGAACGGCGACCGCACCGCGCAGACCGATCGCGCCGTCGAGGGCCTGAAGGAACGGCTGGCGGCCATACCGCTGATCGAGCCGCGGATCATCGAGGCAAACACCGATCCGGCAGATGTCTCACCGTCGACCAATCTCTTTGGCGCGCTTGCCTCCTCGCTGTCTGACGTTCCCCCGGCGCGCATCGGCGGCGCCATTTTCGTCACCGATGGCCAGATCCACGATGTGCCCGATGTCGCTCGCGCGCTCGGTTTCGACGCGCCCGTGCACGGGCTGATCACCGGCAAGCCCGATGAATTCGACCGGCGTGTCGAACTGATCAACCCGCCGCGCTTCGGCATTGTCGGCGAGGAACAGAAGCTCTCGTTCCGGGTGGTCGACGACGGGGCGGCACCCGGCGGCAGCGCCGAAGTCACGATCCGCCTCAACGGCAACGAGATCGCCCGCGAGCGGGCCGAGCCCGGCACGGACGTGCCGTTCGCCTTCAACGTTCCGCGCGGCGGCAACAACGTGCTCGAATTCGCCGTCGACGCCGTTCCCGGCGAAGTAACGACGGCCAACAACCGCGCGGTCCACGTGCTCGACGGCATTCGCGAGAACCTGCGCGTGCTCTTGGTCTCCGGCGAGCCGCATGCCGGCGAACGCGCCTGGCGCAACCTCTTGAAATCCGATGCGGCCGTCGATCTCGTACATTTCACCATTCTGCGTCCGCAGGAAAAGCAGGACGGCACGCCGATCAACGAGCTATCGCTGATCGCCTTCCCGACGCGCGAACTCTTCGTCGACAAGATCAACGAGTTCGATCTGATCATCCTCGACCGCTACCAGCACCGCGGTCTGTTGCCGATCCTCTACTACGACAACATCGCGCAATATGTGGAGAACGGCGGCGCGCTGCTGATCGCGGCAGGTCCCGAACATGCCGGCGACGATTCGATTGCAGCGACACCGCTTGAGGCAGTGCTGCCGGCCGCGCCGACGGGCGTCATGAACGAAAAGGCCTTCTTCCCGCGCCTGTCGGAGGAAGGAAAGAAGCATCCGGTGACCCGCGGTCTGGAAGGCTCCGACAGCGAGCCGCCGCATTGGGGCCGCTGGTTCCGCACCGTCGACGTCAACCGACCGCAGGGCCATACGGTCATGGAAGCGGCCGACGGCAAACCGCTGCTGGTGCTCAACCGTGTCGGCAAGGGCCGCGTCGCCATGCTGCTCTCCGATCAGGGCTGGCTCTGGGCTCGCGGCTTCGAAGGCGGCGGACCCCACGTGTCGCTCTATCGCCGCACCGCCCATTGGCTGATGCAGGAGCCCTCGCTCGAAGAAGAGGCGCTGACGGCACGCGCGCGCGGCCGGACGCTCGAAATCACCCGCCAGACGATTGATGGCGATCCGGGTCCGGTGACGCTGGTCGCTCCCTCCGGCGCGAAGCAGGACGTCAAGCTGACCGAACGCCAGCCGGGCCTCTACTCGGCCGAAGTCGCCACCACGGAAACCGGGCTCTTCGAGATGTCGAACGGCGACCTCACGGCTCTTGCCCATGTCGGCGACCCGAACGCTCCGGAATTCAAGGCCGCGATCTCGACCGAGGACAAGCTGCGTCCCTGGGCGGAAAAGACCAAGGGCATCGTGCGGCGCCTCGCAAGTGCCGATGGACCGCTCGACCTGCCCACGGTTCTGCCGGTCAGGGGCTCGATCCGAGCGGCAGACGACCAGCGGCTCTCGATCCGCATGACCGACGAAACCGTGCTGAAGGGCGTCAATTCAGTGCCGCTGTTTACCGGCTTCCTTGGTCTTGCGGCGCTGCTGCTGCTGATTTCCGCCACCTGGTATCGCGAGGGACGATGAGCGACAGCACCATGGTCGTCAGCGACCTTCGCGACGCACCGCATTTCTTCGATGCCGTGGCCGACCGCGTCTGGCGCGCCTGGTGGGAACCGCATGGCTTTCCGCTGGAACATATTACCGGCCTGCTTCAGGCGAGCCTTGCCGACGATGCCGAGCCGCTGTGTCTGGTGGCGCATGCCGGCGACCGTTTCGTCGGCACCGCCTCGGTCATCGCCTCCGATCTTGAGGAGCGACCGGATCTCACGCCGTGGGTTGCTGCCGTCTGGGTCGATCCGCCGTTCCGCGGGGCAGGTATCGGCGGCGACATCGTGCTGAAGGCAGCGCAGGCGGCGTTCGATACCGGCGCCGAAGCCGTGCATCTTTGCGCCCTCTCGGGCAAGCGCGCCTTCACGAGCGTCTCGGCTGGCGGCTCGACGAGACGGATGTCGGCGAAGACCGCCTGGATGTCTTCAGCATGCGCCGTGTCGAAAGGTAAAGGCTGATGTTCGTCGTCACCGACGCCCCGCCGCCCGAGGCGATCGAAGCAATCGGCAACGGTCTTGCAGCCTTCAACGCCGCCGACGTCGGCCCGTCGGAGCGGCGCCCCCTCGCCGTCCTTGTCGGCGGCCCCGAGGCACAGGGAGCCCGCGGCGGCCTGAACGGCTACACCGGCTGGGGCTGGCTATTCGTGCAATGGCTGTGGTTACCGGAAGATCTTCGCGGACAGGGGCTTGCCGGCAAGTTGCTCCAGGCGGCCGAGGACGAAGCGCGCAATCGCGGCTGCCACAGCGCCTGGATCGACACCTTCAACCCGCAGGCCCTGCGCGCCTACGAGCGTCAGGGCTATGCGGCCTTCGGTGAACTGCCGGATTTCCCTGTTGGCCGAACCCGGGTGTTTCTGAAGAAATCGCTCGTCGCGCGATAAGGTCCGGGATCAGACGGCCAGCGGCAACGCAATCGGCTCCGCCTGCATCAGCCTATCATCCCGCCAGGCGATAACGCCGGCAAGTCCGGCATGCACACCCTCTGCCATCGGCACGACGAGCACCCGCGCCGGGTCGACCGGCCCAGGGAACTCGAGTGCCGCGTAACGCACCTTCTCGAAGCCGAGCGGCTGGTAATAGGGCGGATCGCCGACAAGGATCACCGCGTGTGAGCCCTTGCGCCGCGCCGCCTCGACCGCGATGCGCACCAGTTCCCGGCCGATGCCCTGGTTCTTGTGCGACGGCCTGACGGCGAGCGGTCCGAGCAGGTGGCCCTTGATCGAGCCCGCCATGACCGGCGTCATCCGGACCGATGCGATCGTCTCGCCATTGTCGGCGCAGATGAAGGACAGCGACCGGTCATGCGGCCCCTGCTCGCGGATGCGCGCGGCCGCCCGGGCAAACCGGCCGGGGCCGAAAGCTTCTTCGTTGATGATTTCGATGGCTGCGTCATGGGACGCGTCTTCGGTCAGATAGACGAGATCGTGCTTTTTCATGAGATCGAGAAACCAGGCATGCGAACAGACATAGGGATGGCTTCGCCCGATGAGGGCGTTGGCAGCATCAGCGTCGTCGCAGGTTTCCCGAGAACATCATCTGTGCGGATTCTTCCAGACACGAAAAAAGTTGTGAAATCGCCGATAGCAGAAATTTGCCCTCTGTCAAAGCCTAAAACGCACTGTTCCGATTTCGCCACCTATCGAATGTCGCTGGAAGCGCTATCTATTGACGCAACGATCACGAAGGAGTTTGTCCGATGGGCAGGTTGGTGGATGGCGTCTGGCAGGACGTCTGGTACGACACGGTGGCAACGAACGGCCACTTCAAGCGCAGCGCTTCGCAGTTCCGCAACTGGGTGACGGCGGACGGGTCGGCCGGCCCGAGCGGCGACGCCGGCTTCAAGGCCGAGGCCGATCGCTATCACCTCTATGTTTCGCTCGCCTGTCCATGGGCCCATCGTACGCTGATCTTCCGCAAGCTGAAAAAGCTCGAGGACCTGATCTCCGTTTCCGTGGTCGATCCGCTGATGCTCACCCAGGGCTGGGAATTCAAGGACGGCGGCATCGGCACCGGCGATCATCTCTTCGGCTCGAAGGCGCTGTGGCAGGTCTATACCCGCGCCGATGCCAACTATTCCGGCCGCGTGACCGTGCCCGTCCTCTGGGACAAGAAGCAGAACACCATCGTTTCGAATGAATCCTCCGAGATCATCCGGATGTTCAACTCCGCCTTCGATGGCCTGACCGGCTCGACGCTCGATTTCTATCCGGAAGAGCGGCGCGGCGAGATCGATGCGATGAACACCGACGTCTACAATGACGTCAACAACGGCGTCTACAAGGCAGGCTTTGCCACCACGCAATCCGCCTACGAGGAAAGTGTGACGGCACTCTTTGCCCGGCTGGACAAGCTGGAAGAGCGCCTCGGCTCGCACCGTTACCTCACCGGCAGCCGCCTCACCGAGGCCGACTGGCGGCTATTCACGACGCTGGTGCGCTTCGATCCTGTCTATGTCGGCCATTTCAAATGCAACATCCGCCGGATCGCCGACTATCCGAACCTCCAAGGGTATCTGCGGGAACTCTATCAGGTGCCGGGCGTGGCCGAGACGGTCGACATGCGCCACATCAAGGAGCACTACTACCGCAGCCACACGACCATCAACCCGACCGGCGTCGTGCCGGTGGGCCCGGTGCTCGACCTCACCGCCCCGCACGGCCGCGAGGCGCTGTAACACTGCACTGAAAGGGCAATTGATCGCTACCAGTAGCGATCGATTGCGATGCCGCCGGCAAGTTCCGCAAGCCGGCGGCGTGTTGCCGGCGTGGTGTCGTCAGGCAGCGCGTCCAGTGTGAAGAAGCCACTTTCGGAAATCTCGAGATCGGGCGTTTTCGGCGCGCTCTGGCTGACACCGTCACAGCGGTAGAAGACGACGTGGTCGCGGCGGCTCGTGCGCCTGTTGTAGTAGACCTGGATGAGCACCGGCGGCGCCGAAACTTCGAGGTTCCCCTCCTCGCGCAACTCCCGCAGCAAGCCGTCGATCGAGGCCTCGTCGCGGTCGAGCCCTCCGCCCGGCAGGTGCCAGCCCGGCAGGTAGGAGTGGCGGACGAGGAAAACGCGGCCCTCGCCATCGAAACAGGCCGCCCGCACACCCATCGTCATGCCACGCGCAACAGCGTAATAGCCATGCGCAAGCCACATCAGCAGCCGGAGATACCAGCGCCGCATCTCCGGTGGCCGATCTTGTTCCAGGCGTTTTTTCCTTCCTCGTCCCGGCCACACGCGATTCATCGGGCGACCTGATTCCCCTCGGCCGGAATATGCGCTAGACGGGGTCGATGTTCAAACTCGCCCATATTTCCGACGTCCACCTCGGGCCCTTGCCCGAGCTATCCCTCAGGGAACTCGCTTCCAAGCGCATCACCGGTTTCGTCAACTGGCACCGCAACCGCAGCCGCCATCTCTTCACCGGTACGCTCGACACCCTGCTGGCCGACATCGAGAAGAAGGATCCGGACCATCTGGCGATGACGGGCGATCTCGTCAATCTCGCCTCTTCGCTCGAGATCAAGGCGGTGACAGAATGGCTGGAGGATGCGGGCAAGCCGGAAAACATCTCCGTCGTTCCGGGCAACCACGACGCCTATGTTCCGGGCGCCTACGAGAAGACCACTCGTGCCTGGTATCCCTATATGCGCGGCGACGATGCGCCGGCGCATTGGCATGACCGGCACCGCTGCTTTCCCTATATGCGCGTGCGCGGCCCGGTGGCACTGATCGGCTGCTCGACCGCCGTTGCGACCCCGCCCTTTGCCGCCAGCGGCTATTTCGGCCAACGCCAGGCCCGCGCCACCGTCAACCTGCTGAGACAAGCCGGCGAGGCTGGCCTCTTCCGCATCGTCATGATCCACCATCCGCCGATCCGCGGCGCGACCTCGATGCACAAGCGCATGATCGGCATTCGCCGCTTTGCTGCGACGATCTCCTCCGGCGGCGCGGAACTCGTGATCCACGGCCACACGCACCTCAACACTGTCTATTGGCTGAAGGGCCAGCATGCCCCTGTCCCGGTTGTCGGCATCGCCTCGGCCTCGCAAGGTCCTGGCGGCCACAAGCCGCCGGCAGCCTACAACCTGTTCACCGTCGCCGGTGAAGCCGGGAACTGGCACCTGACGCGCGAGCGCTACGCCCTGAACGACGATGCCACCACGGTGTCGCTCGCCGAAACCACACGCTTCTAGGCGAACGCAGCCTCCCTCCGCAGAAAATTCATCGCCCGGCGAATAAACCCCGGCCCTGCTGCGTCATACTCCGGTCCGCCGCCGCATGGCAGCGCGCCCGCCTCTGCGCGAATGCAGGACACGCAGTCGTTTGAAACAGCGCGAGGCTTTCGCGGTCATGCGCCAGCAATGGGAGATGGCATGATGAACCACAAGAACCTCGTTTTCGCCCTGTTTGCCGCCGGGGCAACCAGCTTCATGGCGCATGCGGTGATGGCCGCCGGCGAGGATACGAGCGAACCGCCGAAGAAAACCAAGACGACCAGCGAATGCACCGACGGCAAGGTGTGGGACGCCAAGAAAAAGGCCTGCGTTGACGCCAAGAAGAGCGACCTTGGCGACGATATCCTGTTCCAGGCTGCCCGCGAACTCGCCTATGCCGGCCAGTATGAAAATTCGATCAGGGTGCTCGGCGCCGTCAAGGACCAGCAGAGCGCCCGGGTGCTCAACTACCTCGGCTATGCCAACCGCAAGGCCGGGCGCATGGAACTCGGCATGCAGTACTACAAACGCGCGCTCCAGGCCGACGAGAACTACATCCTCGCCCGCTCCTACATGGGCCAGGCGCTGATCGAACAGGGCCGCGTCGAGGAAGCGCGTGTGCAACTCGTCGAGATCCGCGACCGCGGCGGCGAAAACACCTGGGCTTACCGCGCCTTGCTGCAGTCGCTCGGCGGCGTCCGCCAGTACTGACCGGGCGGTAACATGGACGGGCGGCGCCAGGCGCCGCCTCGATCCGACGTTCCACGGACACGGACTGGGACGCTAGGTTTTCTTCGACCCGCTTGCCGCCGGCCCGTTCTTTTTGGGCTCGCTTGCCTTGGCTGCATTTCCCTTCGCCCCGCCTGCTGAGGGACCGCTTCCCGTCGTGTCGTCAGCAATCGACTTTGCCTCGTTCTTCTTCTCCGACCATTCCGGCGGCAGGCCGAGCGCGCCGCCGGCGATGCCGCCGAGACCGGATCCCTTGCCGAACACGGCGCAATCCGGATCGGTGGGTTTGCCGGTGACCGCATAGGCGACGCTGTTCTTGACGTTCTTCATCGACGGCAGCTCAAAATCGGACTTCATCGGGTCACCCGATTTTTCGAGCAGCGCACTGAAGTCGCTTGAGAAGTCGCCTGCAAGCTCGAAGGCGTCGGCAGCCGTCGAGGCGCGGGACCCGTTGGTGAGGATGTTGGCGCCACGCGCCCATGCCAGCCCGGCGATCTGCTTGCCCATCGGGTCGAATGCCTCCGCCTCGACCGCGAGACTTCCAAGGCCGATGGGAATGCGCGGAACCGGGATCGGAGCGACGGCCGAGGTGACAGTCGACACGCCGGCGACGACTGCATTGGTCGATTTGACCTTGCTGATCACGGAGCGCACCGCCATGTCGGCGGGCTTGGAGATCGGCACGACGTCGAATTGCTCGCTCAGGGCTTCGCAGAGCGACCGGTCGATCGCCGTGGCCACCAGCTTCTTTTGCGGATCCCCGAGCTTGTCGAGATCCGCGGTGGCGGCAAAGGTCGTCGGGATCACATGCACCGTCTTGACGTTCTTGGTGGCAGCAGAATCCACCCGGTACTTCGTCTTGGTCACCATCCCGTCGCTGGCAACGAAATCCTTGTAGGAGGATAGAGACCCCGTTTCCATGACCTGGGCGCTCTGGCAGGCGGCGAGCCCCGCAAACAAAGGCACCAGCGCAGCCGTGCGAATGACGGCCGCACCTCCCCGAATGCGGCGTCCGCCACAATGTCTCCCGACAAACCTGACAATACTCATGCCATTGCGATGCTGTGCGTTCATTGGCGTGTCCCCGACGTCGACCTGCAGTTGTGCATGAGGTCCGGCCAGATTCGGGCCGAACTTTGACGCGATCTCCGGCCACCATTGCAGTTAACGGTAACGAAGCGCGTGATTAACGGCCGCGGGCAAGCGAAAGCTTTTTGGGAAAAGGCGCCATGAAGCAGCAGAATTTGCTTTCCGTTCCGGGACTTCCCTTGCAGACTAAGGAGCAAATGTTTCATATCATCCGCTCGTGCGCAGCACGGCGAATAAATGCATGATCCGGCACGTTTCATTGGAAGAGAAATGCGTCCAGCGGCAGAAACGAAGGACTTCAGACGCGATTTGGTCAGCCTGCTGCCCAAATTGCGCCGTTTCGCGATGACGCTGACGCGCAATGCCAATGACGCCGACGACCTCGTCCAGGAAGCCTGCGAGCGCGCGATCACCCGCAGCCACCTCTGGAACGGAGAGGGCCGGCTGGAAAGCTGGGTCTACGCGATGACGCGCAATCTCTGGGTCGACGAAATCCGCAAGCGCAAGGTTCGCACCGGCAGCGGCACCGTCGATGCGCTCGGACATGACGAACTCAGCATCGAGCCGTCGGCCGAAAAAGCCGTCTACGCCAATCAGTTGCAGAAGATGATCCTGTCGATGCCCGAGGGGCTGGCGAGCGTATTCCTGCTGGTCAATGTCGAAGGCCACAGCTATCGCGAGACCGCCGATATCCTGGGCATTCCGATCGGCACCGTCATGAGCAGACTGTCGACCGCGCGCCTCAGGCTCGCGGCGATGATCTCAGAGAATACCGAAAGGAGGGCCTGACCGTTGCAACAGACAAGGGGTCAAGCGCTCGAAGTGCGCCTTTCTGCCTATATCGACGGCGAGATCGGCGAAGCTGAACGAACCGAACTCGACGCGATTCTCGCCCGCGACGAGGACGCAAAGGCGTTGTTCGAGAGGCTGAAGGCCGGCAGCAGCTTCGGCGATACCGCCTTCGAAGATTTCCTGCACGATCCCGTGCCGCTCGCTCTTGTCCGGCAAATCAAGCAGGGTCCAGGGGTCAATCCGAAGACCGAGCGGATTGCGGCAACGACGACCACTGTCCGGCACGCGCGGGTCTGGCCGCGCATGGTTGCCGCATCGGTGGCCCTGCTGCTGCTCGGCGGCGGCGCCGGCTTCATCGTCGGGACGGCGAACACCGGGAGCGAGCCGACCAAGCTCGCCGCGGCGCGTGGCTGGCTCGACGACATCGCCGACTATCACCGCATCTATTCGCGGCAGAAGGAGCATCTGGTCGAGGTCCCGGCGACAGAGGGACCGAAGATCGAGACCTGGCTTGCCGCAAGCGTCGGCGTTCCCTTCAAGGTCCCGCAGCTTTCCGGCAAGGGCCTGACCTTCGAGGGCGCGCGGCTGCTCGTCGCCAACGGCAAGCCCGTGGCGCAGCTCGTCTACCGAAGCACCGAAGGCGAAATCTTCGCGATCTGTTTCCTCAAGAACACCACCGGCCCGCAGGCGGAGCAGTTCGACGAGAGCATCCGCGACGATCTCGGCATGGTCTCCTGGCAGCGAGGCGGCGCCTCTTTCGTGCTCGTCGGCCCGTCTTCGCATGTCGGCATGCAGGACATCGCCGAAGCCGTCGCCGCGACGATCTGAGATCGACGGCATCCCCTACCCCTGAAACGAAAAGGCCGCGCCGGGTTTCCCCGACGCGGCTTCATTCGTAACGCTGAAGTGTATCAGCCGCGCTTCATCTCGAGTACGCGGTTTGCCGCCGAAACGATCGCTTCGAGCGAGGCGGCAACGATGTTGGTGTTGATACCGGCGCCGAACAGCTTGCCACCCGGGTGCTCCATCTCGACATAGGCGATCGCGGCTGCGTTCGAGCCGTGCTGCAGCGAGTGCTCGGAGTAATCCGCAACCGAGAGGTCGATGCCGAGATAGATCGACAGCGCATTGATGAAGCCGTCGATCGGGCCGGTGCCCTTGCCTTCGATGCGCTTGACCTCGCCATTGTCGGTGATCTCGGCCGCCACCACGCGCACGCCCTTGTGCTCGCCCACCGGATAAGTGTGATGGTCGACGAACTTGATGCGCGCGCCCGGCTGCTCGACGTAGCGCTCGATGAAGCGCTCGTAGATGCGCTTGGACGGCAGCTCCTTGCCTTCCTCGTCGGTGATGCGCTGGATGTCCTCGCGGAACTCGACCTGGAGGTTGCGCGGCAGGTTGATGCCGTAGTCTTCCTGCAGGATGTAGGCGATGCCGCCCTTGCCCGACTGAGAGTTGATGCGGATGATCGCCTCGTAGGAGCGGCCGACGTCACGCGGATCGATCGGCAGGTACGGCACTTCCCAGAGCGGCTTGTTGGCGGTCTTGATCGCCTTCATGCCCTTGTTGATCGCATCCTGGTGCGAGCCGGAGAAGGCCGTGTAGACCAGTTCGCCGACATAAGGATGGCGCTCGGGAATGACCATCTGGTTGGAGTATTCGTAGACTTCCTTGATCCGCTCGATATCGGAGCAGTCGAGCTGCGGATCGACGCCCTGCGTGAACATGTTCAGCGCCAGCGTCACGACATCGACGTTGCCGGTGCGCTCGCCATTGCCGAACAGCG
Source organism: Ensifer sp. ENS06 (assembly GCF_014852205.1). Lineage (NCBI taxonomy): Bacteria > Pseudomonadati > Pseudomonadota > Alphaproteobacteria > Hyphomicrobiales > Rhizobiaceae > Ensifer > Ensifer sp. ENS06. The sequence continues at coordinate 78,123 of NZ_JACVBC010000006.1, forward strand.
TGCCTTCGACGCGGTCGGCGCCAGCCATCAGGCCCAATTCGGTGGCGGCGATGCCGGTGCCGCGGTCGTTGTGCGGGTGCAGCGAGATGATCAGGCTTTCGCGGTTGTCGAGGTTGCGGCACATCCATTCGATCTGGTCGGCATAGATGTTCGGCGTCGCCATCTCGACGGTCGAGGGCAGGTTCAGGATCAGCTTGTTGTCTGGCGTCGGCTTGACGATCTCGGTGACCGCGTTGCAGATCTCCAAGGCCACTTCGAGCTCGGTGCCGGTAAAGCTTTCCGGCGAATACTCGAAGCGGTAGCCGCCGCCGGCCTTGGCCGCCATGTCGGTGATCATCTTGGCGGCGTCGGTCGCAATCTGCTTGATGCCGCGCACGTCCTTGGCAAACACCACGCGGCGCTGCAGTTCACTCGTCGAATTGTAGAAATGCACGATCGGTTGGTGCGCGCCTTCCAGCGCTTCGAAGGTGCGGGTGATCAACTCGGGCCGGCACTGCACCAGCACCTGCAGCGACACATCCTTGGCGACATTGCCTTCCTCGATGCACCAGCGGGCAAAATCGAAATCGGTCTGCGAGGCCGAGGGGAAACCGATTTCGATTTCCTTGAAGCCCATGTCGAGCAGCAGCTGGAACATGCGGGCCTTGCGATCGTGCCCCATCGGGTCGACCAGCGACTGGTTGCCGTCGCGCAGGTCGACCGAGCACCAGATCGGCGCTTTGGTGATCGTCTTCGACGGCCAGGTGCGGTCGGTGAGCGCGATCTGCGGATAGGCCTGGTACTTCACCGCCGCTTCCGGCATGCCAATCTTAACGGGATGGGATTTCTGGATCATTGCAGCTTCTCTTCATCACTGGACGTCCTGGCCGCCTTGCCATACCCGATCGGGGATCGGATTGCGATGGCTAATGCCGCGCCGAACGCGCCTTTATCCTAAAACACTTGATGGGGTCGAGGAGCATCCGCCGGCGTGGCTTTTCGGCCGCCGGGCGCTCCTCAGCGAACCCGGCAACCGCGAGTAAGGCCGAGAAGAAGAAGCGAGGCAAAGGCGCGCGACGGCGCACGATTGGTATCGTGTCCGGCGGGGATCGAGGCGATCCGATATGCGTCAGCCTTGGTCATGCTCAAAGCCTATACACGGCTTGCCAGAGTGGAGCAAGCCACGCGATGGCAAGGATCACCGCAAAAAGAAAAGGGCACCGGCGAAATGCCGATGCCCTCCAATTCCTTGACTGGCTTGCGAACTCAGATGTCCGCAGCAGACGAGATGATCCGCGAAACGAGGCCGTAGGACTTCGCTTCCTCAGCGGAAAGCCAGTAATCGCGGTCCGTGTCCTTGGCGATCTTCTCGACCGGCTGGCCGGTTGCGTCGGCGAAGATCTTGTTCAGGCGATCGTTCATCTTGATGATTTCGCGTGCCTGGATCTCGATGTCCGACGCCATGCCGCGGGTGCCGCCCGACGGTTGGTGAAGCAGGAAGCGGGTGTTCGGCAGGCAAATGCGACGCTCCTTGGGAGCGCCGACAAAGATCAGCGCGCCGGCGGAAGCGACCCAGCCGGTGCCGATGGTCCAGACCTTCGGCTTCACGAACTTGATCATGTCGTGGATGCTGTCGCCCGATTCGACATGGCCGCCCGGCGAATTGACGAAGATGCGGATGTCTTCGTCGCTGGCGGCGGCAAGCGCCACGAGCTGCGAGCAGACCTTCTGCGCCAGTTCCTGATTGATCGACCCGTAGATGAAAATCGAACGCGACTTGAAAAGGTTCGCCTCCGTTTCCTTGCCGAGCGGCAATTCGGTCTTCTTGTCGTCCTCGTCGTCGTTCATCATCCGTTTTTCTCCGGCATCTCATGAAGTCTTCAGTCAAAGTCAGATAATGCGACTCGACGCCGAAGACAATGCAACAAACCGAAGCGGCGACAAAGCAGCAAGGTCGACTATGCTTATGGTAAAAACACCTACCGCCAAATGCCGTATAGACAGGGGGACGGAGGCCAATAAGATCGGTCGCGTCAAACACTCAAGAGTGGGGCCAGCCTCCCAGGTCCCGCCGATCCATGGGGACACGCATGAACAGACGCATCCTGATCGCCACTGCGGCGCTGATCGCCTCCGCCGCACCCGCCTTCGCCCATCTCAATCCGGCAGAGCACGGCTCGTTTGCCGCCGGCTTCTCGCATCCGCTGTTCGGACTTGACCATATCCTCGTCATGGTCGCCGTCGGCCTCTGGGCGGCGCAGATCGGCGGCCGGGCGCTCGTCGTCGTGCCGGCGGCCTTCGTCGCGATGATGGCAGCGGGCTTCGCGCTGGCGGTTGCCGGTGTCGGCCTGCCCTTCGTCGAGCCGGCGATCCTCGCCTCGGTGGTGGCACTCGGCCTGCTTGTTGCCATGGCGGTGCGGCTCGACACGGCAGCATCCGCTGCGATCGTCGGCGTCTTCGCCCTCTTCCACGGCCATGCCCATGGCGGCGAACTCGGTAGCGCCGGGGCGCTTGCCTTCTCGGTCGGCTTCATCCTCGCCACCGCCGCGCTGCACGTGGCCGGCATCGGCCTCGGCATCGCCCTTCAGCGCCTCTCCGGCGGCGGCCTGCTTGCCCGCGTCCTCGGCGGTCTCACGGCTATAGCCGGCGCTGCCTTGATCTTCAGCTGAAATCAAACGGGCATGCAGCACGGACGAATTATCTTTCTGAACGGCACGTCGAGTGCCGGAAAGTCAACGCTGGCAAAGGCGCTCCGGGAAATCCTCCCGGAGCCCTTTTGTTACTATGCCTCCGACCAGCTTGCCGACGCCGGATTTCGGGTCCTTAGGCGCGGCATGCATCCTGGAATGCGCGGCGAGCGCGCGAGGTTCTTCGACGGATTTCATCGCTCGATCGCAGCGTTCGCCGAGGCCGGCAACGACCTGATCGTCGAGCACATCGTCGAGGAGAAGAGCTGGGCCGACGATATCAGAAGGCAAACCGCGCATCTGGACATCTTCTGGGTCGGAGTGCACGCGCCCATCGAAGACCTGGAGCGTCGCGAGCGCGAGCGCGGCGACCGCACGATCGGCGAAGCCCGCTTTCACCTGAAGACGCACGATTACTGCGCCTACGACCTAGAAGTGGACACGCGCGACCCGACCGATCAGGTTGCCGCGCGCATCGTTGACGCCTGGCTCAAACGCCAGTCACTCAGGCCGTAGCGGGGGATCTCCCGCTTTAGCCGCGGCCTCGATAGGTCGGCACGCCCTGGTCGGGCAGCCACAGGCCCTCGGGCGGCTTGCCGGTCTGCCAGAAGACGTCGATCGGGATGCCGCCGCGCGGATACCAATAGGCGCCGATGCGAAGCCAGCGTGGCTGAAGCAACGACACCAGCCGTTGGGCGATCTCGATGGTGCAGTCTTCGTGGAATGCGCCGTGGTTACGGAAGGAATGCAGGAACAGCTTCAGCGACTTCGATTCCACCAGCCATTCGTCCGGCACATAATCGATGACGATATGGGCGAAATCCGGCTGGCCGGTCATCGGGCAGAGCGAGGTGAATTCCGGCGCGGTGAAGCGCACCAGATAGTCCTTGCCCTTGTTGCCGCTCGGGACCCGCTCCAGCACCGCGTCTTCCGGGCTCTGCGGCAGGTCGACCTTTGCGCCCAGTTGCGAAAGGCCGGATACGTCAGTCTTGCTCATTTGCCTGTTGCTCCATGAGAACATCCGCGCGTGGGTGCGGTCGACGCTGGCCTCTGCCCTCGCCGACCCGCTCCATTTGCGGCCCTTAAATCAGAACTGCCTCAAGAAGGAAACCTCGTCACGGTTGAAGTGCCGTCGACCTTGAATCAGTGGCGCCCGACCGTCGTCTTGACGCGCACACCATGCGCCTTCTCACCTTCGGGCTCCACATGGATCGCGATCTTGGCACCGGGATGCACGTCCCGGATCGCATCCTCGATCCGGTCGCAGATGTCATGCGCCTCGCCGACCGGCATCAACTCCGGCACGACCATGTGGAAATCGACGAAGATCGCCGGACCGGCCTGACGGGTCTTCAGATCGTGCACGCCGAGCGAACCCGCGGCGTTGGCGGCGATCGCCTGTTTGATCGCTTCTTCTTCCTCACCCGAGACGGCCCGGTCCATCAGCCCGTCGATCGAGCGCGAGATCACCATCCAGCCCTGGTAAAGAATGTTGCAGGCGACAATGACGGCCAGCAGCGGATCAAGGATCGCGTAGCCGGTGGCGATCGCAAGCACGAGGCCGACGAGAACGCCGATCGAGGTGACGACGTCCGACAGGATGTGGTGGCCGTCGGCGCTGAGTGCCGGCGAGCGGTGCTTGCGGCCGGCGGTGATCAGCACATAGGCCCAGATGGCGTTGATGACGCCGGCGACGAAGTTGATCGCCAGGCCCAGAGCCGGTGCTTCCATCAACACTGGCGCCATCATTGCCGGCACCGCCTCCCAGACGATGAGCAGTGCCGCAACGACGATCAGAACGCCTTCGATAACGGCCGAGAAATACTCCGCCTTGTGGTGACCGAAGGGGTGGCCGGCGTCGGCCGGCTTGGAAGCATAGCCGATCATCAGATAGGCGATGACCGCCGCGATCACGTTGACGGTCGACTCCAGCCCGTCGGAGAGAAGCGCGATCGAGCCTGTCAGCCACCAGGCAAGCAGCTTCAGGCCGAGCACAGCGAGCGAGAGCGGTATGCCCCAGAAAGCAAGGCGGAGCACGGTGCGGTTTTCGGTTCCAGTCGTCATTGTCATTCCTCGTGCAGATGCAAACGAGTTGCAAACGCAAGCCCATTCAAACGCAAAACCGCCCGCGCGAATTTTCGCGCAGGCGGTCGATGGACAAGCATATGCTGGATTAAGCGGCGCTTGTCAAAGATTGGATCGGCCGGTTCCGGTTTCTCCGCAGGCAATCGCCTCGAAAGGCAGAGCACCGGCTTCGATCTCCGCATCACCGGCGGCCTTATCGCCCCTGCCGATGAAGAAGAATACCACGGCCGCAGTTGCGACAGTGATGCCGGTCAAAACCAGAAGCAGGACGCTGAACGCGTCGCCATAGGCCTGCAGCAGCGCGGCGTGCGATGTCTCAGGGGCAAGCTGCATCGCCGCGGGCAGATTGCCGGTGACGATGCGCTGCGCCATGGGAGCCGCAGTGGCGCCGGCTTCCGATCCGAGGTTCCAGGCCGTAAGCGCGGAGAGGATGGCGGTCACGATCGCCAGCGCAATGCCCTCCCCGGCCACGCGCGTGGTGCTGAAGATGCCCGTCGCCATCCCGGCGCGCTCCTTCGGCACGACACTGACCGCAAGCCCGTCCATCAGCCCCCAAGGCAAGCTGATGCCGAGACCGATCATCATCAGTGGTGCAAGCAGCGTGGCCGGCCCGGACCCCGCCGGAAACAGACTGAGCCAGAGGAGCCCGGCCGCCGATATCAGCAAGCCCACACCGCAGATAACCGCCGGCGTGAACCAGCGCGTCAGAAGGCCCGCCGCGATCGGCAGGATCAGAAGCGGCGCGGACATGGCGATCATCATCTGCCCGCCCGCGACGGCGCTCATGCCTTCGATACCGATGAAGCGGACCGGAAGCAGGATGAGCAGCACCACGAAGCCGTAGGCGGGGGCTGCCGCCAGCAATTGCACGCCGACAAAACGCGGATATCGAAACAGCGTCAGATCCAGCATCGGCCGCGCGACCGAACGCTCGATCCGCCAGAAGGCCAGGAAGAAGAACACCGATGCCGCGAGCATCGCGAGCACGAGCGGATGGCTCCAGCCGCTTTCCGGACCCTGCAGAATGCCGAAGGTGAGTGCGGTGAGCGCCGCCGTGAAACTTGCCGCTCCCTTCCAGTCGAGGCCAGCAGCGTCCGGATCGCGCGTTTCCCGCAGGAAGACCGCACCGAGTGCCAGAGACAGGCCGGCGAGCGCCACGACCAGGACGAAGATCGCCCGCCAGCCGAAGGCCTCGACCATCAGGCCGGAGGCGATCGGCCCAAAGGCAAGGCCGACACCGAAGCTGGCGCCGACCAGGCTGAAGGCCCGGAGCCGCTCGTTCTCGTCGAATTCCTGCGCAAGCGAAGCCATACCGCCGGCAAAGGCGGCGGCTGCCCCAATACCCTGAAGCGCTCTCAGGGCATCGAACCATAGGATATCCCGAGCGAAGGCGAGCCCGGCCGAAAACAGCAGGAAGGCCGCAAGACCGCCCAGGAACACGCGTTTGCGACCGAAACTGTCGGCAAGCGCACCGGCCGCCATCAGCGAACTGCCAAAGGTCAGCATGAAGGCGTTGGTGACCCAGTTGAGGGCAACTGGATCGGCGCCGAGGCTGCGACTGATCGACGGCAGCGCCACCGCCGGTCCGGTGAAGGTGAGCGGCATTGCCGCCGCGGCGCAACAGACCGCAAGAAGGACGAGCCGGCGCCCGCGTGGTTCTTGAATTTCGGTTCTCATTCCCCGTTCCATCCGTTCGAGCAAAGGGGATACCCGCGCAGGCCCGGTAGGACCTTGCGTCTTGAGGTCGGCACTTGCCGGGTATCGATTGACGAATGCAGGATAGTTTCGACATAATTCGATGAGAACGGCATCAACGCTCCGATCATACCGGAACAAAACGCTCGAATGGAGGTAGCATGGATCGCTTGAGCGGCTTGACCGCCTTCGTCCGCACCGCCGACCTCGGCAGTTTCGTCGCGGCCGGTCGCGTGCTCGGCCTGTCCGCTTCCGCGGTCGGAAAGGCTGTTACCACTCTCGAACGAGAACTCGGCGTCCGCCTGCTGCAGCGCTCGACCCGTAGTATCCGCTTGACCGAGGAGGGACGCCTCTTTCACGAGCGCTGCCGCCGCATCCTCGATGATCTCGATGACGCCGAGGCGTCATTGGCGGACGCCGTGGCGACGCCGCGCGGTCGGCTGCGCGTCAGCGTGCCGATCGTCAGCTACCACCTGCTGTTGCCGGTGCTGCCGGCGTTCGTACGGCGTTATCCCGAAATCGAACTCGACCTCGACTTCAACGACCGCATCGTCGACCTGATCGACGAGGAAGTGGATGTCGCGATCCGCAGCGGCGTGCTGCCGGATTCACGACTGATGACGCGCGCGCTCAGGCCGTTCCAGCTTCTGCTCTGCGCTGCTCCGTCATACCTTCGAGAGCATGGCAGGCCCGAATGCCCCCGCGACCTCGAAGGACACCATGCGGTTCGCTTCCGCTTTCCCAACAGCCGCAAGCTGCAGGAATGGCCGATCACGCTGCCGCCTGAGGGAAAGGAGCCGCGCCTCAAGACCGTGCTGAACTGCAACAACATGGAAGCGCTCGGCGGCGCCGTGCTTAGCGGCCTCGGCATCGGCTGCCTGCCGGACTTTCTCGCCCGCCACCATCTTCGCGACGGCAGACTGCACACAGTGCTCGACGCCCATCTCGACGCGCCCGGACAGTTCCACCTGCTGTGGCCGTCGAACCGTCACCTCTCCCCCAAGGTCCGCGTCTTCGTCGATTTTCTGAGCGAGCGACTGTTTGCCGATCGCTGCGAGAATGTGCCGGCCATTCAGGCGGCACAGTAGGAACAGAAAGGGCCGCCTCCACGGTGGAAGCGGCACCTTGTCTTCGCCAACATCTGCTCCATCCCGGAATAGGGGATTGCCGGGCTAATCAGGCGGCCTTGATCTTGGCGCGCTTGGCGAGGTGCGCCACGACGTTCTCGATCATCCGCATGCCGGCGTCGCCGCCGAGCGTCATGATCGATTCCGGATGGAACTGCACCGCCGCCACCGGCTCCTTCGTGTGCTCGATGCCCATAATCGTGCCATCTTCGCTTTCGGCGGTGATCATGAACTCCGCGGGCAGGCTCGCCGGATCGGCAAAGATCGAATGGTAACGACCGACGGTCACTTCCTTGCCGAGGCCGGAGAAGACGATGCCCGGCTCCAGCACGCGGATGCGCGACGGCTTGCCGTGCATCGGGATCGCGAGTTGGCGGAGATCCCCGCCGTAGGCTTCGGCAAGCGCCTGCAGCCCGAGGCAGACGCCGAAGATCGGCAGGTCGCGCGCCCGCGCCTTCTTGATCGTCGCCTTGCAGTCGAAATCCTTGGGATTGCCAGGTCCGGGCGAAAGCACGACGAGATCCGGCTTCACCCGATCGAAGATCTCCTCGGCGACCGGCGAGCGCACCGTCGTGACGGTTGCCCCCGTCTGGCGGAAATAGTTCGCAAGCGTATGGACGAAGCTGTCCTCGTGATCGACCAAGAGGATGTTGACGCCGGCGCCAACGGCGGCAACGTCGCGACCGGCCTTGCCGGCATTGGCGGATCTCGCATCGCGAATGGCAGCGATCATGGCGGAGGCCTTCAGTTCGGTTTCGGCTTCTTCTTCTTCCGGATTTGAATCGTAGAGCAGCGTCGCCCCTGCCCTCACCTCGGCGATACCGTCCTTGATGCGGATCGTGCGCAGCGTCAGGCCCGTGTTCATGTCGCCATTGAAGCCGACCATGCCGATCGCGCCACCATACCATGCGCGCGGGCTCTTCTCATGGCTTTCGATGAAGCGCATGGCCCAGAGCTTCGGCGCACCGGTGACGGTCACCGCCCAGGCGTGGCTGAGGAAGCCGTCGAAGGCGTCCATGTCGTCGCGCAGGCGTCCCTCAATATGGTCGACCGTATGGATCAGGCGCGAATACATCTCGATCTGGCGGCGGCCGATGACCTTGACCGAGCCCGGCACGCAGACCCGGCTCTTGTCGTTGCGGTCGACGTCCGAGCACATGGTGAGTTCGGATTCGTCCTTCTTGGAGTTCAACAGCTTCAGGATCTGCTCGCTGTCGGCGATCGGATCGTCGCCGCGCTTGATCGTGCCCGAGATCGGGCAGGTCTCGATGCGGCGGCCGGAAACACGCACGAACATTTCCGGCGAGGCGCCGACGAGATATTCCTGATTTCCGAGGTTGATGAAGAAGGAATAGGGCGACGGATTGATCGCCTTCAGCCGGTTGGAAATCTCCGACGGCTTGCTCTCGCAGCGCTCGAAGAATTTCTGGCCGGGCACCACTTCGAAAAGGTCGCCGCGGCGGAAGCTCTCCTTCGCCTTGACGACGAGTTCGGCATATTCGCCCGGGTGATGGTCGCCATGCGGCGGAATGCTGTCGACGGTCTTGAAGGGTTCGCTGGCGATCTCTTCCGCCTTGCCTTCGGTGGTCTTGCCGTCCTTGGCGAAATCGTAGCGGTCGATCCAGGCCTTGGCTGCATAGTGGTCGACGACGAGGATTTCATCCGGCAGGAACAGCACCATGTCGCGCTGGTCGTCGGGACGCTTCAGCTTCAGGTCGATCGCATCGAACTGGAAGGCGAGATCGTAGCCGAAGGCACCGTAGAGCCCGAGGCTCGCATCCTCGGCCGAATGGAAAAGATTGGTGACGGCGCGCAGCACGCTGAACACCGTCGGCATCTTCGAGCGCTCTTCTTCCGTGAAGACGCGATCCGGCGCGTTGATCGTCAGGTCGAGGCGTCGGCTGGTCGAAGCGCCGAGCGTGATGTCGGCGACGGTCTTCAGATGCTCGGCGATGATCGCAAGCAGCACTTCGCCGCGGCCGTTATAGGCTTCAATCCAGAGCGAGCGGCCGAAGGAGGAGATGCCGAGCGGCGGGTCGACGACAGCCGTGTCCCAACGAGTGTAGCGGCCGGGATATTCGTAGTTGGAGGAGAACACTGCGCCGCGGCGTTCGTCGAGCTTGTCCACATAGCTCGCGATCGCCTGGCCATAGGACGCTTCCCGCCGCCGGCGCGTCACCGTAATGCCGCCCTTGGTGGTGTAGCTCTCCGAGCCGTCCTCGAGAATTACCGTTGCCATTCGCCTCGCTCCGTAAAAGCCCGGTCCTTGAGCGGCCTGGATACAAAAAAGCCGCCTCGAAATCTCCGGGCGGCTTCATCTCTCAATCACGCATGACTGGTCAAGGCCGCTTCAGCGAGCCCACCACCAGATCGAAATGTTGCGTGCGTTTTCCATGGGCGAAAGTGTTAGCTTGGGTTGCGGACTTGCGCAAGCGGGAAAGCGGCGCGCATCGTCACGGTTGCGCCAAAAAAAGAGGCGGCCCCGAAGAGCCACCCCGACTGGAATTGATCTGATCCTATCAGAACTTCGCCTTCGCCGTCACCAGGAAGGTGCGGCCGCGGCCGGTATCGATCGTGCTTCCGGCAATGGTGCTCGAAGAAGGCGTATAGGTCTTGTCGAACAGGTTCGTGACCTGGGCCGTGACTTCAAAGCCGTTTTCGAACTTGTAGTTGGCGAAGAGATCGACGAGACCGTAGCCCGGAACGGTCGGCGGCGTACGATTGATTTCGCCGACAAACGCGTTCGAAACGGCGTAGAGGCGCGTACCGACCGTCAGGCGCTGGTCTTCGAGGAAGCGGGCGCCAAGCGTTGCGCTGACAATGTTTTCAGGCAGGTAGCTCTGCACGCCGAAACCATTGATCTGCGACGGCAGATCGCTCTCGGTGTAGGTGTAGGCAAGGTCGCCGAAGACGTATCCGGCGTCATACGCCGCCTGCAGCTCGAAACCCTGGACCGTCGAGATCCCGGGATTGTTGACGAAGAAGATCTGACGACCGCCGTTGAGCATCGCTGCGGTGATGTAGTTGTCGACGCGGTTATGGAAGTAGTTGGCCTTGACCCGCAGGCTGTCGCTGGGATCGAGCAGCCCGTCGAAGGCGAAGTTCGCACCGATTTCCCAGCCCTTGGAGGTTTCCGGCTCAAGAAACGGATTGGGGAAGAACGACTGGCCCGACGGTCCCGGATGTGTGCCGCCGGCGAAGGTCTCGTTGACCGTCGGCGAACGCGAGGTTTCCGCGTATGTAACGTATGGCTGGAACCACTCCGTCGGGTTGAGCGCGACCGTGATGCTCGGGTTGAGGCGACCTTCGGACTTATCGACGGTGTAGGGGCCGGCCGGCAGACCGATCGGGTTGCCGGCAACGACAGCGCCGGAGCCATCGAGGCTGAAGTGATCCCACCTCAGGCCTGCCGTCAGATCCAGCATGCCATAGGTGAAGGTCGTATTGCTGAAGACGCCGGTGGTGGCATTGGTGCCGCTGCCGTTGACGCCGGCGCCCGGCCGGGCCGTGCTGTTGATGACATCGTAGTCGTCGCGGAAATACTCGACGCCGTAGTTCGCCTTGACGGCAACGTCGCCAAGGTCGAACAGAGAGGTGTTCGAGATGTCAAAGCCCTTACCCGTGTCGGTGATGCGCCGACCGGCCGCCGTGCCGCCACCGCGAATGTCGGTGTCGTACTTCATCTTTAGCCGGTTCCAGTAGGCGTTCGCACGGAAATCGATGAGTTCGTTGTCCGGCGTGTAGGAATAGCTTGCAGAAACCGTCTGGTTCTTCACGTTCTGGAAGTAGGAGTTCGCGAAGAAGTCGTTGTCATAGGTGAGGCCGGTGAGCTTGAAGGTGTGATCCTTGTCCGGCGTCACTTCGAACTTCAACAGGCCCGACAGAAGGTCCTCCTCGGTGAAGGGTACCTCGACCCCGTTGCCGTTGTCATAGTTGCCGGGATCAGCCTTGCTGATGCCACCGAGCACGGAGAAGACGTCATTGAAACGGTAGGCGCCGATCAGTGATTCCGACCAGCCGGCACCGTTTGTGCCGTACGTAGCCGAAGCAATGCCACCGTAGTTCTTGCCGTCCTGGATCAGGTCTTCGACATCATAGGTCCGGAAGTTGACCGAACCAGCCAGTGCACCGCCGCCAACCCCGGTCACGGCGCCGCGGGTCACATCGATTTCGGAAAGGAATGCCGGATCGAAATAGGCAAAACCCTGGGCTTCGTGGCCGGTGAAGCGGAAGTTCTGGCGCACGCCGTCGATCATCATGTTGACGCGGCCGGAACCCTCGAAACCGCGGATGTTGACCGCGACGCCCGGGTTTTGCGGGTTGTTCGCGGTCGAGGTGCCGGGAACGCTGCGCAACAGGTCGTCAGTCTCCTGCCCCGATTGCAGATCGATCTGGTCCGTCGTGACGACGCTGACAGGGCCGGGCTTGGCATAGGGGTCAGCGGTGCGCGCGCCCTTGGCAACGATCGGCGAGAGGTAAGTTTCGCCCTTCTTTGTCTCCTCGGCCTTCTCTTCCGACTTAGCCTGGGTTGTTGCGCTTTGCGCGAATGCGACGGTAGCGACTGAAATTGCAAGAGTTGTCGTGCAAGCCAAAAAAGCCAGGCGACGATGCCGGGTGAGCATGGACCAATCCTTTGATTTTCGGAGGCCGGGCTTGCTGTTGAGCGGCAAACTCAAGGGGCTGGCTGGGCGGTAGATTCTAGAGCGGCGCGACATGTCGTCGCCTCATTTAAGCCGCATAAAAAACATGAGTGTTCTTGTCAACATACAAAGGCAGTCCCCACAATTTATGGGGTCGTGCCAATTCGAGGCGTTGCTAAACTGCAACGCTTTTGCCGAAGGCCGGATGAAACCAGATCCGGTTCCGTGCGTTCCCTCCCTTCCAGGCCCCGCTGCGGGGGCAATGCGAAAGGACCCGGATGCGTCGCTCTTTTCCCTTGATCCTGCTGTCACTCCTGATCCTCACCGGCGCCAGCCTGCCGAAATCCGGACCGATCCCGCTAAAAAAGCCGCCGAGCGAAGCGGGAGAGAAAGAGGCTGCTCCCACACCCGAAGAGAAACCGGCGACGCCTACGGACGGTGGCAAGGCCGATCAGCCAGAGGTGCCGACTGGCGACGAACAGCCCGTGCCGCAGCCAAAGCCCAAGGACGGGAGTGAAGGAGCGGCGAAGGATCAAAAGCCGGCCACAGGCGAAAAGGACCAGCCCGCCGACGACAAGAAAGAGGAAAAGCCGGCACCGATCGTCTATCCGCCGGTCGAAGCGGAGGACGCCGCCGACTACGCAAAGTGTGTCGCCGACCTGAAGGCGATCGGAGCGACGTTTGTCGAAGCCAAACGCATCGACGACGGCAAGGGCTGCGGCATCGACAAGCCACTGGAGGTCACGAGCATCCTGCCCGCCGTCACACTCGCGCCCAAGGGGCTTATGCGGTGCGAAACGGCGCTGGCGCTTGCACGCTGGACCAAGGAGACCGCACAGCCGGCCGCCGAAGTCGCCTTCGACAAGACCATCAAGATCAAGGCGCTGAACCAGGCATCGACCTATATCTGCCGCCTGCGCAACAATGCGACGACGGGCAAAATCTCCGAGCATGCGCACGGCAACGCCGTCGACATCGCGTCCTTCACGTTAAGCAACGGCACGACGATCGCCATCCAGCCGCGCGACGAGGATGGCACCATGGACGGCGCCTTCCAGCGCGCGGTCACTGCGTCCGCCTGCCTCTACTTCAAGACTGTGCTCGACCCCGGCAGCGACGCCGCCCACGAAACCCACCTGCATCTCGACGTCATCGAGCGCCGCAACGACTACCGCTACTGCCGCTAGGAATGAGCCTCCTTGCGCTGGCGCTCGTCAGGCGTTGTCGTAGCCAGGGCGACAAACTCGCCCTCGAAGCGACCGGCCAAGGTGTCGCCGTCGAGGAGGTCGGCAACGACCACGGCGCGCGCCCTGCCCCGACGTTCGAGCAATCGCAGAAAGCCCGGCCATTGCCCGGCGTCCGCCAGCGACGAGCGTGCGGCGAAAGCGCCGGCGACCGGCTTCAGATAATCCATCCGGTTGCTCTGGATCACCAGGCGCGCGACAACGCCGCTTTTGCGCATGCGCACATGCAGCAGCGACCAGGCCGACAGGATCGCGAGCGCCGAGGCGCTGCCGCCGAACACCGTGTCACGGTGGTTGATGTTGGGCGCAAGCGGCGCCGAGAGCAGCACATGATCGTCGCTCACCGCATCCACGCGGACCTGCATCGCCGCTGACAGCGGGATGTGGTTATGAAGATAGGACTGGAGTTCCTCTGGCGTCATCGTGGCATCCCTGATGCGTTCCTGCGCGGATCAGTGCACGAGACCACGTGTCCTGACCAGAGCAAGGCGCCTGCGTCCTGTCGTCTCCCGCAAGCCTCCCGTAGCCCAAAAGATACCGGGCTGCGCGCCTTGCAGGAGCCCGCCCCGGCTCCCAAATACGGCGCGAGGAAAATCCACCCGTTTTTGCGCCTAATCTCAAGGAAATCTGTCATGGCATTGACGATGTACCAGCTCTCCATTCCCGCACTCGTTCGCGGCCTTGGTGTCCTCACCAAGCTGCTCGACAAGGCAGAGGCTTTCGCTGAGGAAAAGGGCATCCCCACGGATGATCTCTTCCACGCCCGGCTGGCGCCCGATATGCTGACGCTCGCCGGCCAGGTGCAGCGTGTCAGCGACACCAGCAAGGGCCTGGTCGGCCGGCTGACGTCGATCGAAGTGCCCCGGTTCCCGGACGAGGAAAAGACGTTTGACGAACTGCGCCAGCGCATCGCCAAGTCCGTCGCCTTCCTTGAAACGGTGCGCCCTGTCGATCTCGAAGACAGCGACAGTCGCGAAGTCGTGCTGAATTTCCCGAACCTGAAGGTGACGCTCACGGGTGAGGAATACCTGCAAAAATTCGTGCTGCCGAACTTCTACTTCCACCTGACGACCGCCTACGACATCCTGCGCCACAAGGGCGTGCCGCTCGGCAAGGCAGACTTCCTCAGCCTCACCGCCTGATTTCCGCCGCGGGAGACCCCGGACACAGCAATGCCGCGCATCCACCCGGATGCGCGGCATTGTTTTTCAGGCAGGCAGGAAGCGCCTAGAACAGCCCTTCGATGTAGCCCTGATCATTGAGGAAGATCTTTTCCGACGAAGGCACCTTCGGCAGGCCGGGCATCGTCATGATCTCGCCGGTGATCACCACGATGAAGCCGGCGCCGGCGGCCAGCCGCACTTCACGGATCGGCACAGCATGGCCTGTCGGCGCACCGCGCAGGTTCGGATCGGTCGAGAAGGAATACTGCGTCTTTGCCATGCAGATCGGCAGATGGCCGTAACCCTGATCTTCCCAGCTGCGCAGCTGGTCGCGCACCGACTTGTCGGCAATCACCTCGCTCGCATGGTAGATGTCCTTGGCGATCGTCTCGATCTTGTGGAAGAGCGACATGTCGTCGGGGTAAAGCGGCGAGAACTGCGAGTGTCCCCCCTCGGCAAGTGCCGCCACCTTCACCGCCAGCTCCTCGATGCCGGCGGAGCCCTCGGCCCAATGGCGGCAGAGCACCGCTTCGGCGCCAAGCGTCGCCACATAATCCTTGATAGCCTGCACTTCGGCCTCGGTATCGGAGGTGAAGTGGTTGATCGCGACGATGACGGGTACGCCGAACTTCTTGACGTTCTGCACATGCCGGCCAAGGTTGGCGCAGCCCTTGCGCAGCGCTTCCAGATTTTCCTTCCCGAGGTCGTCCTTCTTGACGCCGCCGTTCATCTTGATCGCGCGGACGGTCGCGACCAGCACCGCGGCATCCGGCTTCAGCCCGGCCTTGCGGCACTTGATGTCGAAGAATTTTTCCGCGCCGAGATCGGCGCCGAAGCCGGCTTCGGTCACCACATAGTCGGCAAGCTTCAGTGCCGTCGTCGTCGCAATCACCGAGTTGCAGCCATGGGCGATGTTGGCAAAGGGGCCGCCATGGACGAAGGCGGGGTTGTTTTCGAGGGTCTGCACCAGGTTCGGCTGAATAGCATCCTTGAGCAGCACCGCCATCGCCCCATCGGCCTTGATGTCGCGCGCAAAGACCGGGCTCTTGTCACGGCGGTAGCCGATGATGATGTTGCCAAGCCGCTGCTCGAGATCCCTAAGATCCGCCGAAAGGCATAGGATCGCCATGACTTCGGAGGCAACGGTGATGTCGAAGCCGGTCTCGCGTGGATAACCGTTGGCGATCCCGCCGAGCGAGCCGACGATGTTGCGCAGTGCGCGGTCGTTCATGTCCATCACCCGCCGCCACGAAATACGACGGACGTCGATGTTCTGCTCGTTGCCCCAGTAGATGTGATTGTCGAGCAGCGCCGCCAGCAGATTGTGCGCCGAGGTGATCGCGTGGAAATCGCCGGTGAAGTGGAGGTTCATGTCCTCCATCGGCACAACCTGCGCATAACCGCCGCCGGCAGCACCGCCCTTGACGCCGAAGCAGGGCCCGAGGGACGCCTCGCGGATGCAGATGATCGCCTTCTTGCCGATGCGGTTCAGCCCATCGCCGAGGCCCACGGTCGTTGTCGTCTTGCCTTCGCCTGCCGGCGTCGGGTTGATCGCCGTCACCAGGATCAGATGGCCGTTCTTCTTCCCGCGCTGGCGGGCGATGAAATCAGCGCTGATCTTCGCCTTGTCATGGCCGTAGGGCAACAGGTCCTCCGGCGGTATGCCGAGTGCGGCCCCGATCTCCAGGATCGGCTTTTTCTTCGCCGCGCGCGCAATCTCGATATCGGACTTGACCTCCGCCATGACAGTCCCCTCCCCAGGGTCTCGTTTTTACCCGCGCCTTTCAAGGCGCAGTTCATGATACCGGAGCGGGATGAGGAAACGCGTCTGCGGTTTTCGACCCGCGTCCCGCTTGAACTCAAGTAATCGGCAGCGCCCGGATACTCGGGCGCCACCTTACCGTTCGGTCTTAGCGCGCGAGGATGTCGCGCATCTCGACGATGTTGGAGCGGACGCGCAGCGTATAGAAGCCCATCGTCGCCAGATGCGTCGGCATGATCCAGCCGGCTTCCTCGCCATTGGAGATGATCCATGGCTGGATGCGGAGTGCTGCCCGCAGTTGCTTGATCGTTTCCGTCCAGATCGGCAACAGGCCGCGCTGGGCGACGACGTTGTCGAAGTCGGCACCGGCAGCCGAAAGGATGCCGTAGTAGCCGTAGAGCTGGCCATAGGCGAACCAGAAGCGGTCATCCGCACGCGTGTCGAACCAGCCGCCATTGTGGTTTTCCGAGCGCTCGCGCAGGATCGCCGAGGTGTTGCCGAGGTCGTTGGCGACACGGTCGAGGAACTCGACGAGGTTATCGGAGCGGCCGTCGAAAATCGCCTCACACTTGCTGAGCGAGGTGTTGAAAGACCTCAGATCCTTCATCGCCGCGCGATAGAAGCTCGGCGTCGGAGTTTTCGGACCGAACGGGTTGATCCCGAAGTACCAGGTCTCTTCATCGAACTGCATGTTGCCGCGCGCGCTCTGCAGGGCGTTGTTGATGCCCGAGGTGCCGCGCATGCGACCGAGCGAGTCGACGAGCTCCACGGAAGTACGGCGGATCGCCTGGTTGACCCCGCGCTGGAACGACGCCTTGTTGTCGAGCCAGGGCGTGTCGTCCCAGTCGAGCCCGAAGAGACCGACCTTGTAGAGCAGCATCGACGAGATCCAGGCATTCTCGTTGACATTGAAATCGATGAGGTCGGCGGTGACATCGACGATCGCCGACGTCTGGCACACGGTGCCGGCCGGCAGTTGAACGGCCGCGAGCGCCTCCGGCGTCGATTCCATCGGCTGCGTTGCGACACCCGCAAGGTTGTTGGCAGTGCCGCCGGTCGTCGACTGTCCCGTCGACGTCGCACCGGGGCCGCTCATCGGCGAGCCGGCGGGCACCTTGCGCTCTGCCAGCTTGTACTGGTCGATGTAGTCTTCGTTGAAGTTCGTCCAGGCCTGGGTCTGCCAGATGAAGTAGCCGTAGAACAGGACCAGACCGATGAGGATGAGGCCGATCGGCCCCTTGAGCAGCCAGCTGCGCTGCCGGTACCAGTTGCCCGCCGCCACGAAGGGCCAAAGCAGCCAGGCAACGACGAGCCCGATGCCGCGCCCGATCGCGGTGAAGACACGCTGGAAAAACGCAACGATCGGATCGAACATGTCCTATTCCTCTCTGAGCCCATAGAGCTTGTGGCGGAAGGCCGCCTTGTCTTTCAGATATGTGCCGGTCAGCGTCGCCACAACATACTCCTTGAAGGTTTCGCTATAACGCTCGTAGGCGTCGTAGAAACCTTGCTTGTCGAAGACGAAGCGCGAGACGAAATCGCGGGGCACGAGCTGGGATATCAACCGGTTGACCAGCCACTGGTCCGGATGGGTGGGTGCTGCGCGCACCAACATGAAGCGATTTGCCGGCGCCACGTCCTGCATCCTGATCGTGCCGGTGGCAGCGACCGTGCGGATCATCTCCTGCAGGAACGGATAGGCGCCGTCTTTCGCGACCGCGGCGGCATATCGGTGCATCCAGGTCTGCAGCCAGATCCGGTCGGCATTGGCAAGATCGGCCGTCGGGTCGCTCTCGTTGATCAGCCCGCGCACCACCATGTCTGCGCGGTGCTGATAGAGCCCGGAATCCTCGACCCAGGAGGCCTGCGGCAGTTGCAGCCGCTTGGTCGAGGCGAGGAAATCGTAGATCCGGGCGTGATCGTTTATGGCGACATAGCTCACCTGCCAGGGCCGCGAGCGGCGGAAGCCTGGCACCGAGGGGTCGCAGATGACTGTCGTCGTCTTGTCGTCGAGAAAGACATAGACGCCGCCGAAATGATTGGCCCAGAAGGCTTCGTGATGGAAGACGAGCTGATCCGGCACCAGTGCGTTCTGGCGGATATCGCCGGTCTGCTTGGCAAGCTCGACCATACGCGTCAGCATCTCGTCGTCGGCCCAGGCCGTCGGCACCTTCTTCAAGCGGTCGACCAGACCACGCAGTTCGGCCGCCTTGCCGAGCATGTCCTCGGCCGAAAGCACCCGGAACCGCACCTCGTTGATCGACAAGAGATCGTCGATGTCGTTTACGACCGAGACCGAATCCTCGATCTCGCCATAGAGCGCATCCTTGATGGTAATCGCGTTGATCGCACGGCTGTTGGCGTTGAAGAACTCGTGCATCAGCGCGGCCGTGTTGGAAAAGCTCGTATGCACGACCGGCAGCTCCGCCTGCTCCGGCGTCATGATGATGAAGCGGCGGTTGACCCGGTTCGGATCGAGGTAGTCACGATCCCCCAGTTCGTCGGCGATCTCGGG
Source organism: Ensifer sp. ENS06 (assembly GCF_014852205.1). NCBI lineage: Bacteria > Pseudomonadati > Pseudomonadota > Alphaproteobacteria > Hyphomicrobiales > Rhizobiaceae > Ensifer > Ensifer sp. ENS06. Next base: position 97,020 of record NZ_JACVBC010000006.1, read on the forward strand.
CGAAAAGCCGGTCATGTCGATGCTGAACTGGGTCAGCGCCGTCGGTCGCAGGCCAAACCCTTCGAGCGCCTTGTTGTAGCGCGCGATCAGATGCGGCTCGGAGATATCGAGCAGCCGTCCATAGATGAGTTCCGCTTCAAGCAGGCGTTTCATCGGTCAGTTTTTCCTAGCATCACCCCTGCCACCGGCCGTCGCGTTTCATCGCCTCGATCTCGCGGATCGCCTTTTCGCGCTGGCGCTCGCGGCGGATGATGTCGGTGACGGCCGCATCGTCCGACTTGTCGGTGTAGCGGAATTCGCTGTCGGCGTAGCGGTTGATCTCCTGCAACACCATGTCGACGGTGATCGGGCCACGCAGCGCCTCGATCATCGCTTTCTTCTCGTCATAGCCCTTGTGCATGAAGGAGCCGGCGTCCTTGAACCAGTCATCCGGCAGTTCCACGTCCATTGCTCTCAGCTTGATCGCGTCGGTGATGTTCTTGATCGCCCGACCGGTAAAGCGCGGCTCGGCCTCCTTGATCATGTGCAGATAGGCGCCGACATCGGCAAGCGAGGCGATCGCGCCCTTCTCCTTCTCGTAACGCTCCCAGACAGCGACGAGGCCATCTTCCTTCGGCCGCGCGTGCTCAGCATAGGACTGAGCAACCGCGCGTTTGATCTCCTGCCCCTCGAAAAGCTGGTGCTCGCCAAGCGGGATCTTGTGGTTCTTGCCGACGAGCAGCGCGAAGATGTCGATGTAGTCGTCTTCGGTCTGCGGCCCGTCGACCAGCCAGCGGGCGCCAGCGCGCTGGCGCAGCGCGTCGTCGACATTCTCCGGGTAGTTGGAGAACATGCCGAAGGTGCAGTTGCCGCGCACCACGGTAGAGGCGCCGGCAAAGCTCTCCATCAACACCGCCGTCACCTCGTGCTGGCCGGCAGAGGCTCGATCGTCGGAGCGCTTCGCCGCCACCTGGTCGACATCGTCGATCGTGCCGAAACCGATCGCCCGCGGATTGATGACGTTGTTGACGAACTCCTTGCAGTTCTGCCCGGACTTCCCCTGATAGGAGGAGATCTGGTCGACGCCGAAGTTCTCGTAGTGGAAGGCGTAGCCGGCGATCTCGCAATAGTCGTTGAGCATGCCGGCCAGCATCTGGATCAGGATCGTCTTGCCGGTGCCCGGCATGCCGTCGCCGATGAAGGTGAAGAGGAAGCCGCCGAGCTCGACGAACGGGTTCATCTGCCGGTCGAAGTCGTAGGCCATCAGCATCTTGGCAAGCTTCAGCGCCTGATACTTGGCGATGTGGTTGCCGATGATCTCCTCGGGCTTCTTGAAGGTCATGACCAGCGGCTTGCGCTTCTGGCCGGGTGCGACGTCCAAACCGTTCAGCGTAAAATCGTCCTGGTCGAGCCGGATATGCACGGTCTCGAAGCTCTGCAGCCCGGTAAAGCGCGCCTTGCGGGCAATCAGCCCTTCGATCGCCACCCGCGAGAAGGCCCGCGCCCGGGCGGTCAGCGCCAGATCATCGGGGGCCCCGGCAAGACCGCGATCGAGCGCCGAAATCAGGCTCTTCAGCGCGTCCTGCGGCGTGTCGAACAGGAAGTCGGGCTCGACAGCATCGTCGACCGGCTCGCCCTCGCCCGCCAGGGTCGCGCCGAGATAGGCAGCGAGTGTGAAGGCCGCGACGTAAGCCGAAGCCGACAGCAGCGCCTTGAACTGGTTCGCCTCCTCTCCGCCAAGCGGCGAGGTGGCGTTCTTCGCCTGCAGCTGTTCGAGGCTCGTCTGGCGGGCAAAGACATCGACGACGGCCAGCGCCACCTGGATGCCGCGCCGCGTCCGGTAGAGCACGGCGTGCTGGGCCGGAGAGAACATCGGGTCGCCCTGGCGCACTGCCTGGATCGTCTTCGTCAGTTCCACCTCGCGCGTGCGCCGCTGGCCGCCAGTCGAAACTGTCGACACGAAGCGCCGGCCGGTGCCGGCAAGCGACGTTCCGGCGGCGGCATCTTCCCGCTCCAGGATAATGAGCTTCGTCACCAACCCTTGCGCCACCGCCTGGTGCTTGGCGATATCGTCCTCGTGCAGCGTCGTCAGGCCTGTATTGAGTGTCATCGTCAAACCTCGCTCACGACCTGATTGCCCGAAATGACGTGGACCTTGTAGTCGCCGAACACCTGTTCCGCCTCGCCGGCGGCATAGAGCGCCTGATAGGCGTCGTGCGGCACCAGCGCGTGCTTCTCGTAGGAAGAAACCCCCATGCGCGTCGCTTCCAGATTGGCGGTGTCGATGTGGAATTCTTCCTGCGCCGGGGTCGACGACCAGAAGCCGCGCTTGGCCGGCCGCTCCGATTTCGAGAAGACCTCCTGCACCGTCCAGGTCAGGAGCCAGGCGTTCTCGGTCTTGCGTACCTTCGAGAGGATGTCGTTGATGCGCGCATTGTTCTCGGTGATCCCGGCCGAGTAGAACGGCCCTAGCACGATGCGGCGCAACTGCTTCGGATGCAGCTCGTCAAAATCCTTGTCGAGATTGGTGGCGATCGTCACCGGTGTCAGCGAATAGCTGCTGTTCTTGGACGCAAAATCGTCAAAGCGGCTGGCAAGCTCCGGATTGAGCAGGCCGCCAACCGGCAGAGGAATTTCCACCTGCGGGTTGAGCTTGCCATCAGCGGTCACCAGCATGTCGACGATCTTTTCCGAGGAATCCTCGATCGTCGCCATGTAGACCATCGGCAGAGTATTGGCTCCGTCGAAGGCGCCCCAGCTCACGATGTAATAGGGCCGCATCGTCTTGGAATTGACGGCGACACGGATGGTCTCCGGCAGGATGAAGGGTGAAAAGATCTCGCCCTTGCCAATCTGCTCCAGATAGAGCCGCTCGGCCATGCGCGTCTGCAGCGCTTCTGGAAAAGCCTTCTGCCTCAAGATGAAGTCGACCATTTCGTCACGCAGCGCATCGGCCGATGGAATATCGGCCAGGCGCTTCGTCGCCGTCTGGCGATCGTTCTCCAGTTCCAGCACGTTCTGAAAGACCGGAAAGCCGCTTTCGGCGCGCGAAATCCGGAACTGGTCGACGAAGCCGATCCGGTTCTCCCAGCAGTCGATCGAGGCCTTCAGCCGGCCAAGATAGGGAACGATCACTTCGCCGACGACGGTGTTGCGATAGAGCGGCGAGTTGCGGTCGCCGAGAAAGAGCTCAAGCCCGGCGAGTGCCGCGTGGATCGACGCGAAATACTGTGCGACAGCGGATGAAGCCGCGACCTTCATGCAAATCCCCGTGGCGCGTGCCGAAAGGCAAACTCGGTTCGGATCATGCGCCGCCCGTTCACTGCTTCACGTAATTGGCAGTGTTGTGCTTGTCCATGACAGCCTGGAAGCGGCGGGCAAAGGCATCGTCTGCCAGCTTCTTGCGGCGCTGGATATCCTGCGTTGAAAGCATGTTCTTTTCATGCATTTCCAGGAGATCGCCGATGTGGCGTTGCGCTGCGGCACCGATGCCGGCCATCGTCTCCTCGGCGGCCGTGTCGACCTGGCTGCCGAGCGTGTTGATCTTGTGCGCGACGTCCTGCTGGGCGGCGGTCTTCAGCGAATCTTCCAGCGCCTTGTAGAGGACGATGCGCTGCTCCGTATCGATCGTCAGCTTGTTGATCAGCGTGTTCTGCGCGGCGATCTGGTTGTTGAGCGAATCGACGAAGGTCTGGAACATCGAGGTATAGCGCTCGAGCGTCTGGCTCTCGGCCAGCAGTTCCTGCTCCTTGGCCTGCTTCTCGTTATATTCGGTCGCAAGCGCGGAGCGCTCGCCTTCGAGCTCGGTGCGCACCTTCTGCTCGGTCGAGGCGGCGATGCGGTTTTCGATGTCGAGCAGCAGCGGGTTCAGTTCCTCGATGCGCTTCTGCACCGCTTCGAGGTTCGCCATCGTGCCCTTGCGGCGCTCGATCACCTGGATCAGGCTCTGCTCCGAAGTCTTGTAGCGCTGGTCGAGGATCGACTTCTGTTCCTTGAGGATGCCGACGATCATGTCGGACTTGGAAAGCAGTTCCTGCAGGTTGCCGGCAAGCGACATGTTGCGCACGCGGTCGGTGCGCATGCGCTGCATCTTCTGCTTGGAGAAGATGCCGATGAACTTCTCGTAGCCCGTATAGTTCTTCATGCTCTCGAATTCGGAGCCGAAGACATTGGTCGCGTCCTCAAGGCCGATGATCAGGTCGGCGATGTTGGCTTCCATCACCTTTTGCTGGTTGATCACGTCCTGGATGCGGGCATTCTCGATGTCGAAGTTGACGTCGCCGAGCTTGGTTTCGGCCTTGGCGAACTGTTCGAGCACGACACCTGATTGTTCGAGCTTGCCGCGCATCTGCTCAACGACGCCCTTCGTCTTTTCGATCTCCGCGTCAAAATTCTGAAGAGTCGCCATGTCCTGCCCCTCGGTCCACCGCGGCGATATCCGCCAGCCCGGCTGAATTATTCAGCCTTCGATTGCAGTTATATAAAGGGTGTTTACCGAAAGAGAACAAGCCTTTCCCGGCAGCTTTTTGATCAGCCACCACAGCGAAGTGCTTGAGATATCGACGGCATTGCCGCGCGCAGGTCCAGGAAAGATGGGAAACGGCTTTCCGTCCGGGGTTTGCGTCGTCCCTATTTGGCAGCCGGCGGCGCCTTCAGGTAGGCAATCACGTCGGCGATGTCCTGCGGCTTCTTCAGACCGGCAAAAGCCATCTTGGTGGCACCGACCATTGCCTTGGGGCTCAGCAGATATTCGCTCAGCGTCGCCTCGTCCCAGACGCGCCCCTCAGCGCCGAAGGCCTTCATTGCATCGGAGTAGTTGTAGTCGGCGACGGATGCGGCCGGGCGTCCGACGACACCCATGAGGCTTGGGCCGACGCGGTTTGTCGGCTCGCTTGCCGTGTGACAGGCCGCGCATTTGCGAAAGACGGCAGCGCCAGCCGTAGCGTCGCCGCCGGCATGGGCGACCGTTGCGCCAAGACAGAGCGTGATGGAAAGGCTGGTGACGAGACGCAACATCGAAGACCCCTGGCGTGCGATAGAGGCGAAGAATGGCATCGCGCGCGTTGCGGTTTCAAGCCGCCACGACGCCGCACTCACTCGCAGCGCATCAGGTCGTCCCAATGGCGCCGGCAATAGGAGACATATTTCTCGTTGCCGCCAACCTCGACCTGGGCGCCCTCGCGCGCGACCTTGCCCTCACCGTCCAGGCGCACGACCATCGTCGCCTTGCGGCCGCAATGGCAGATGGTGCGCACCTCGCGCAGCTCGTCGGCAATCGCCAGCAGCGCCATCGAGCCCGGAAACAGCTTGCCCTGGAAATCCGTACGCAGACCATAGGCCATGACCGGAATGCCGATGCGGTCGGCGACGCGGGCGAGCTGCCAGACCTGCCCCTCATTGAGGAACTGCGCCTCGTCGACGAAGATGCAGGCGATCTCGCCTTCGCCATCCGAGTGCAACCGATCGATCAGCCCATAGAGATCGTCGTCGCCGTGAAAGGGAATGGCGTCCGCACCAAGACCAATGCGCGAGGAAATGCGGCCGACGCCGCCCCGGTCGTCATGGGCGGCGATCAGCATCACCACGCGCATGCCGCGCTCCTGGTAGTTGTAGGAGGCTTGCAGGAGCATCGTGCTCTTGCCCGCATTCATCGTCGCATAGCTGAAATAGAGTTTGGCCATAGTCACCGCGTCCGGTTTTTCCGTTTTTTGGGTAATGACGAGGCTTGGCCGGGAAGGCCAGAGCCCGTTTGCAGCACCCACAGTTTTTCGGCGGACTAGACTATTTCGTGGACATTGCGACATCGAGCGTCGCATCGTGCACCCCGCCAGCATATTGACGCAATACACTTCCTCCGACATCAAAGCGCTTGAATTCGCTATCCAATGGTGTTTGGCTAAAACAATAATCGAGGCAGGGGAACGACAACGATGAAAAAACGACTCTCTCTCAAACTGATACTGGCAGGCGCCGTTTCGGTCGTCGCCATCACCGCTCAGCAGGCTGCAGCTGCCGAGCCGGAAAGCTGTGGCACCGTCCGTTTCTCCGACGTCGGATGGACGGATATCACCGCGACCACTGCCACCGTTTCCACCGTTCTAAAGGGCCTCGGCTACCAGACCGACATCAAGGTTCTCTCGGTTCCGGTCACCTACACCTCGCTCAAGAACAAGGACATCGACGTCTTCCTCGGCAACTGGATGCCGACCCAGGAAAACGATGTTCGTCCCTTCCTCGACGACAAGTCGGTCGAATCCTTCGGGCCGAACCTGGTCGGTGCCAAGTACACGCTGGCGACCAACGCCAAGGGCGCCGAGCTCGGCATCAAGGACTTCAAGGATATCGCCACCAAGAAGACCGAACTCGACGGCAAGATCTACGGCATCGAGCCGGGTAATGACGGCAACCGCCTGATCATCGACATGGTCGACAAGGATACCTTCGGCCTCAAGGGCTTCGAAGTGGTCGAATCCTCCGAGCAGGGCATGCTGGCGCAGGTCGCCCGTGCCGAAAAGGACGGCGCGCCGGTCGTCTTCCTCGGCTGGGAACCGCATCCGATGAACGCCAACTTCAAGCTGACCTACCTTTCGGGTGGCGACGACATCTTCGGCGCCAATTTCGGCGGCGCGGAAGTCTTCACCAATGTGCGTGCCGGCTACACCACCGAGTGCCCCAACGTCGGCAAGCTTTTGACCAACCTCAAGTTCTCGCTCCAGATGGAAAACGAGATCATGGGCAAGATCCTGAACGACGGCCAGGAGCCGGACAAGGCGGCCGAGGAATGGCTGAAGGCCAACCCGACTGCCGTCGACCCGTGGCTCGCCGGCGTGACCGCCAAGGATGGCGGCGACGGCTTGGCCGCAGTCAAGGCCGCGCTCGGCCTCTGATCGGCATCAAGGCGGGGAATGACCCCGCCTTTTTTCACCGCGTCATGCGCTCCTTTTTGACCTGACGAGACGGATTACCTTCGTGGAATATCTGACCGATAACCGCATCCCCATCGGCGGCTGGGCCAAGGCATTCGTCGACTGGCTGACGACGAATTTCGATTTCTTCTTCGACCAGCTCGCCCGCTTCCTTCAGGCCGTCGCCGACTCGCTGCTCTGGGTGCTTTATGCCCCGCACCCGCTGATCGTCGTCGCCGTCATCACCGGGCTCGCCTGGTGGTTCCGCCGTTCGATCGGCATAACGCTGTTCACCGGCCTGGGCCTGCTCCTGATCATCAACCAGGGCTACTGGAAGGAAACGACGGAAACCCTGGCGCTTGTGCTCGCTGCCACCGCCGTGAGCATGGCCGTCGGCGTGCCGCTCGGCATCGCAGCCGCCCGTCGCCCATGGGTCTACGCCGTCATGCGGCCGATCCTCGACCTGATGCAGACGATCCCGACCTTCGTTTATCTGATCCCGGCGCTGATCCTCTTCGGCCTCGGCATGGTTCCGGGTCTGATCGCGACCGTGATCTTCGCCATTCCCGCACCGATCCGGCTGACGCGCCTCGGCATCATCTCGACGCCGCCGTCGCTGGTGGAAGCCGCACAGGCCTTCGGCGCGACGCCCGGCCAGGTATTGCGCAAGGTGGAGCTGCCCTTTGCCATGCCGCAGATCATGGCTGGCCTCACCCAGACCATCATGCTGTCGCTGTCGATGGTGGTTATCGCCGCGCTCGTCGGCGCCAGCGGCCTCGGCGTTCCGGTCGTGAGAGCCTTGAACACGGTCAACATCGCCAAGGGCTTCGAAGCTGGCCTTTGCATCGTCATCCTGGCGATCATTCTCGACCGCCTTTTCCGCTCGTCCGACGAAGGAGAAGGCGCATGACCAACGCCGTCGTTTTCAAGAATGTCGACATCATCTTCGGCAACAACCCTCAAGTCGCGCTGCAGATGGTCGACCAGGGCAAGACCCGCGACGAGATCGGCGCCGAAACCGGCCTCGTGCTCGGCGTCGCCGGCGCCTCGCTCGAAATCACCGAGGGCGAGATCCTCGTGCTGATGGGGCTTTCGGGCTCCGGCAAGTCGACGCTGCTTCGCGCGGTCAACGGCCTTGCCCCGGTCGTGCGGGGCGACGTCGAGGTGAAGACCGCAAATGGTGCGCTCAATCCCTATCGAACCAATCCGAAGTCGCTGCGCGACTTCCGCATGCACACGGTCTCGATGGTGTTTCAGCAGTTCGCGCTTCTGCCCTGGCGCACCGTCGCCGACAATGTCGGCTTCGGGCTTGAGCTTGCCGGCATGCCGGACGCCGAACGCAAGGCGCGCGTCGGCGAACAGCTCGAACTCGTCAATCTCTCGAAATGGGCGGGTCGCAAGGTCAACGAGCTTTCAGGCGGCATGCAGCAGCGCGTCGGGCTTGCCCGCGCCTTTGCGACCGGTGCACCGATCCTGTTGATGGACGAGCCGTTCTCGGCCCTCGACCCCTTGATCCGCACCCGCCTGCAGGACGAGTTGCTGGAGTTCCAGCGGCGGCTGAAGAAGACCATCATCTTCGTCAGCCACGATCTCGACGAGGCCTTCCGCATCGGCAACCGCATCGCCATCATGGAGGGCGGGCGCATCATCCAGTGCGGCACGCCGCAAGATATCGTCAAGAACCCGGCCAACCAGTATGTCGCCGATTTCGTCCAGCACATGAACCCGATCACCATGCTGACGGCGAAAGACGTGATGCAGACCGGCGTCCAGCGCGGAGTGACTGTTGCCGGCGTGACCGCGACGGCCAAGCCCACGACACCGCTCGTCGACATCCTCGACGCCATGTCCCGCCAGCCGGGCAGCATCGGGGTCGTCGACAACGGTTCCGTGGTCGGTACGATCGACGCCCAGGATATCGTCCAGGGACTGACGCGCCACCGCAACAAAAGTTGACGAAGCCGCTCAACAAGCCAATAAAAGCCCGGAGCGTCGTTCCGGGCTTTTTTCGTCCCGGCAACGACCGCATGGCAGGAAAAGGGAAAGACCATGAGCGACAAGCCGAACGTTCTGCGCGACACCGATAACGAAGCCCGCACGCTGGCCCGCACGCTTCTGCGGGGCGCGCGCAGCGCATCGCTTGCGGCGATCGAGCCGGAGAGCGGCGGCTTCCCCTTCGTCAGCCGCGTGCTCGTCGGCATGGATGTCGACGGGGTGCCTGTCATCCTGATCTCGAAACTGTCGACACACACGCAGGCGCTGCTGGCCGACGCCAGGGCCTCGCTCCTGACCGGCGAGCCTGGCAAGGGCGACCCCCTCGCCCATCCTCGCCTGACCGTGCAATGCACCGCCGAACAGGTTGCGCGCGACAGCGAAGCACATATCCGCATCCGCGAGCGATTCGTCCGCCGCCACCCCAAGTCGAAACTCTACGTCGATTTTCCCGATTTCGGCTTCTTCCGGCTGTCGCCGCTGCGTGCCAGTCTCAACGGCGGCTTCGGCCGCGCCTATGTTTTGACCGCCGAAGACCTTCTGATCGACACGCCTGCCATCGCCTCGCTCGCCGCGATGGAGGCGAACGCGATCGATCACATGAATACGGATCATTCTGACGCAGTTCAGCGCTATGCGGTGAAGCTCTGCAAGGCACCGGAAGGCAACTGGAAAGTCGTGGGTATCGACGCCGCGGGGCTCGATCTTGCAGATGGCGATCAGCTAAAACGCCTTGAGTTCCCGACACCTATCGAAGATAGTTCCAATTTACGGGCAATTTTGCGTGAACTTAACGGTTAATCGCTGGAGAGCTACCCCCATTTCTTGCAGTAGGTGGTTGCCCTTTTATGCATCACGACTAATTATCTTGCTTCGTCAACCATAACTACGTGTGATGTAATTTTCGCATGGAGCACGCAATGCAGCCACTTTCGCCTGAAAAACACGATGAAGCCGAGGTAGCAGCCGGTTTCCTCTCGGCCATGGCAAATCCTAAGCGCCTCCTCATCCTCGATTCCCTCGTGAAGGAAGAGATGGCAGTCGGCGCATTGGCCAACAAGGTTGGGCTGAGCCAGTCGGCTCTCTCCCAGCATCTTTCTAAGCTCCGTGCTCAGAATCTCGTCAGCACCCGTCGCGATGCGCAGACGATTTACTATTCGAGCTCATCCGACGCGGTCATGCGGATTCTAGGCACGCTCAATCAAATCTACGGTGACGACCAGAGCGCCACTGCAGAAAAGACTCCGGTCCGTAAATCGGCCTGATATTCGGTCCGCATCTGCGGACCCGTTCGAACAGCCCCACACGAGAAATCGCGCGGGGCTTATTCTTTGGCGGATAGTCTTCCCAGTTTGCACGCGAAAGGTGCCGGCGCTTGCTGGCATTTACCGAGCCTTGAGACTTCCGGGGCACGATGCGCCGCGACAGAATCAGCCGGAAAGCGGACATCGGGATATGCGTGACAAGGTCCGCTGGGGCATCGCCGGAACCGGCACGATCGCAAACAGTTTTGCCTCGGACTTCCGCTTCGCAACCCATGCGAGCCTCGTCGCCGTCTCGTCCCGCAGCGCGCAGAAGGCCGAGAGCTTCGCTGGGCGTTTCGGCGGCATCCGCGGCTATCAGGGCATCGAGGCACTGGCGGCCTCTCCCGATATCGACGCGATCTACGTCGCCTCACCCAATGCTGAGCACTTTCAACAGGCCACCCTCGCCTTGGCCGCCGGCAAAGCCGTTCTCGTCGAAAAGCCGCTGACGACGTCGTCGGCCGACGCGCGCACGCTTGCAAACGCCGCTGCCGCCGGCAGCACCTTCGCCATGGAGGCACTGTGGACCTGTTTCCTTCCGGCGATTTCCAGGGTTCGCGAACTGCTCGCGGCCGGAACGCTCGGCGCGATCCGCCATGTCCGGGCGAACCTCGCCTACGAGAAACCCTTCGATGCCGGCAGCCGGTTCTTCGATCCGGCGCTCGGCGGCGGGTCGATGCTCGACCTCGGCATTTATCCGATCGCCCTTTGCCTCAATCTGTTCGGGCACCCCGGGTCCGTCGATGGCACATGGAAGCGCGCGCCGACCGGCGTCGACAGTTCAGCCAAGATCAAGCTGGCCTATGACGGCTTTGACGCTGAACTCGGCTGCGGCTTCGATCGAAACGGGCACAATCGCTTCGTTATCGAGGGCGAGCGCGGCACGCTGGTTATCGACACACCGTTTCTGAAGGCAAGCCGCCTCTTCGTTTCCACCGGCGGCGCGGCGCGCAAGCTACTGGCTTTCAACGGAAAAACGGCCTACCGGCTGGCCCGGCATATCCCACTGCCCGGCCTTACCCGCCACGATCATCACTTCCCCGGGAGCGGCCTGCAATTCGAGATCGAGGCAGCAAGCGCGGCGATTCTCGAGGGCCGCAGCGAACATCCGTTGATGCCGCTATCGGCCAGCATAAAGGCCCTGGAAATCATCGAGACGGTCCGCTCAAGGACACCTGAGGCAGGCTAGTTCTACCTCGAAACGGAACGCAAAACGTGGCCGACGCTGCGCCTCTAGAGGTCGAGCGGACGGTAGTCCCGCCAGCCGCCGTTGAGTGCCAACACCACCTCCGTCAGATGTCGCGCGGTCGCGCCGGAGAAGAACGGTGTTTCACCGCCTTTGAGCGCCTGCGCCTGCACGGCAATGCCGCGCACGAAATCGATCTGCGACGGAAAGGCCGGAAGCGCACTTGCCGATGGCGCCGTCGGATAGCGCATCTTGGTTCCGGGATAGAGCCGAAGCGGAAGCTTGCGGCCGAGTTTCCACTCCAGCCAGTCGAGCCCGCGATGCAGGAGCGGCCGCTTCGCCCCGAAGATCTCCAGATGGATCGGCGAGCGATTGTCCCAAAGATCGCGAACGGCGATCATGCCCTTTTCGCCGATGATCGTCAGCGAGCGGTCGCGCGGCGCCGCCAGGCCGCAGGTGACCCGCGCCGTCAGGCCGGAGCGGAACGTCAGGCAACCCACGGAAAAATCGGGCCCGAGCGCCAGCGTCTCGGTTCCCGGCCCCTTGTCCGGAAAGGTCAGCGCCGAGACGGCACTGACTTCGGCGACCGGGCCGAAGAGCGAGACAAGCCAGCTTGCTGCATAACCCGCATGTTCGAGCGTGCAGCCGACCTCGAACTCATGCACGCCCGGCCAGCGGGCGCCCGAGCGGCTGCGCCAGGCGCGCCAGTTGGCCTTGAACACCGGACCATCTTCCATCTCGGCATAAACAAGCCGCGGCGTGCCAATGGCACCGTCCGCAAGCAGACGGGCGCAGAGCGCCTGCGCGTCGCTGAGCCCATTGGCCGGTGCACCGGCCAGAACAAGCCCCTTGGCCCTTGCCAGGTCGACGAGTTCGCTCGCCTGCTCCACCGTCATCGCCAGGGGCTTTTCGCAATAGACGTGCTTTCCGGCCGAAAGCGCCCGGAAATTTACGGTATAGTGGCTCTCCGGCGTCGTCAGATTGACGACGATCGACACCGCGGGATCGGCAAGCACGGCGTCGAGCGAGGCGTAGGGCGAAACCTTCCAGTAGCGTGCGAACGCGTCGAGGCGCTCGGCATCGCGGTCCCAGACGCCGGTGAGCCGCAGCTCCGGATGGTTGGCAAGCGTCGTCATGTAATAGTCGGCGACGAAGCCGGTTCCGACAAAGGCAATCCCGGTCACGCTTTCAGTCTCCTATCGCGCGTCGGCCAGGAACGACGCGACGTAAACGAGCGGCGCATTCCAGTTGATGGCGATTTCGTTGGACCCATAGGCTTCGATATCGTCGACATAGCAGGTTTGCGGCGCGCAACCGCGCAGCCGCTCCCTGGCGATGTCGTCGACAAAGGTCGAGTTCGGACCGCCGGCAAGCGAACCGACGGGCGGATTTGGCAGCTGCGGATCGCGCTGACGGGCATACCAGCGGCTGTGCTGGTTCTGCGGCGAGCGGCTGCCATAGCCGGTTATGTAGGAAAGCCCCATCGCATTGCGCCCGAGGATGTAGTCCATGCCCTCGCGCGCGCCGTCAAGAAAGACCCTGTCGCCGGAGAGATCGTAGGCGGCCGACAGCACGACGATGTTCTGCAGCATCAACTGGTTCGATCCCCAGTCGTAGCGGCGCTCGTTCGGCCGGTAGACGATACCGAATGGCTCCGCCTGTTGCAGCGACAGCAGGTGCTGAGCGCTCGTGAGCACCGAATTGCGGATCGTTTCCTGATCGACCGCCGGCAACGCCCTGCCATAAAGGGCGAGTTGCAGCCGCGCGAAGCCGGCAACGTCGCGCCAGTTGAAAGCGCCGCCGGGCGAAAACATATCCGCTTCCCAGAGCGGCGAGGCCCGCAGGGTCTTGAGATATTCGCCGTTGCCGGTCGTCAGATAAAGCTCGGTCGCCGCCCAGAAAAGCTCGTCGGAAATGCTGTCGTCGTCGTAGTCGCCGCCGCCGCCGAACCCATCGGACTTGGGGGCAAGGAGCGCCGGATTGGCATTCGCCGCCACCCACGCCTTGCGCGCCGCCGAAAGCAGCCGCGCGGAAAATGTCGGGTTATGCTCGGCAAAGAGCCTCGCGCCCTGGGCAGCCACCGCCGCAACATCGAGCGTCGCCGCGGTCGAGGGGCGGTAAAGCGCGCGCGGCTGCGGGTCGTCGCCCGGCAGCATCGGTGCGGCGGTCCAGGCCGTATCGTGGATCTTGTGGTGCACCATGCCGGCGAGCGGCTCGCCGTCCAGGACCATCATCCGCAGCAGGAACTCCAGCTCCCAGCGCGCCTCGTCGAGAATATCCGGAAGGCCATTGCCGTTTTCCGGAATACGCGACAGCCCATCGCGCGTCACCGCCGATTTGGGCGCAAACGTCAGGCCGCGTTCGTAGGCGGCAAGCAGTTGCGCAGCAGCCAGCGCTCCGGTCACCGCATATTTGCCGTGGTCGCCCGCGTCATACCAGCCGCCGGTGACGTCCAGTTGGTAGGAACAGGACCAGCCGCCGTAGTGCGCCTCGGCCTGCGCGCCGCCAAGGCACGGAACCGCCTTGTCGCCCTGGTTCGGCGCGACGCCGACATGGCCGGCCGATCGGGCATAGGCCTTGCCGGCGATCGCCCCCCTTATCTCGATCCCGCTTCTTTGCGGGTAGAACCAGGATAGCGCATCGACCCGCAACCGCGTGTAGAGATCCTCGCCGATCGAAAAGCGGTCGCTTGCCCAGTCGCCGGACACCAGTCGATAGCCGTCGCCCGGCGTCTTGAACGCTGAGAAGTCCGCAACCTGCGTCTCGACCCCGGCCGTCGGATCGAAACCGTGGGGCTGCGTCTTGCCCTTGCCGACGATCCTGTCCGCAGAATCCAACAGTTGAAAATCGATGGGTTGTTTCGCATCGGCGACGAAGGTCGCCCGCTTCGGGCCATCCGTCAGGTAGCCGAGCTGGTTGACGCGAATGGCCGGCCCTTCGGCCGCCCGCCGCGCCGCCGGCGAGGAAGCCCCGGTCGCCACCAGCGAGACGTCGTCGAGGCAGACACGGCCGCCCTCGCCGCCGCCAAGCGGAAAAACGAGCTGCGCTTCGTCCGGCTCCTGCCCCGCGAACTCCGCCGAAAAAAGGCTGCCCTCCGGCGTGCCTTCCATCGTGAATTCGTCCACCATGGTCCAGGGATCGGCGGCGCGCTGCACCCTTGCCTGGACGCTGCGCGCCGGCTCGGCGATCACCCTCATCGACAAACGGTAGATGCGACCGGGCTCGAGCTTCAAGCCATTGGTGCCGATGAGTTGGCTCCAGGCTTCACCGCCCCGTGCAGCCTCGACGCAAAGCCGGCCGTTCTCGCGCGCGAACGCCAGCCCGTCGCTCGCCCAGAACGTGTCCTGTCTTTTGTCAAAGTGGCCGTCAGCAATCAGTTCGGCGCCCCTTGCCAGGCCCGGCAGGAAGAGCGCGGCAATCGCCGCGTGTGCTATCCCGAACCTCGACACGTTTCCAACTCCGAACTCGCCGGCCACTCAAAAAGCGCCACGGAGCCGACAAGCCATGGCAGCAGAGCGTTGCCGCAAACAAGTTAAGCTTGAGAAAAGATCCGGCGGCGCGGCGAAATTTCGCTGTCGCCAAGACCCGTCGCGACCTGTCTGGCGGACCGGTGCGAGGCTTGACGCGCCTCGGCGCCCTGATAGTTTGACCAAAGGGTAAAAATTTGGGCGGCAGCACCGCCCGGACGACAAGAGAGACCGAGGAGAACTGGAATGTCGAACCGCCTTAACACGCCGAACGACCTGCGTGCTTTCTGGATGCCGTTCACTGCGAACCGGCAGTTCAAGAAGGAACCGCGCCTCTTCGTCGGCGCCAAGGACATGCACTACACGACCCATGACGGCCGCACGGTACTGGACGGCACGGCGGGTCTGTGGTGCGTCAACGCCGGCCATTGTCGCCCGAAGATCACCGAGGCGATCCGTGAGCAGGCGGGCGAGCTCGACTATGCGCCGGCCTTCCAGCTCGGCCACCCCAAGGCCTTCGAACTGGCAAACCGCCTGGTCGACATCGCGCCCGAGGGCATGAACCACGTTCTCTACACCAACTCTGGCTCGGAATCGGTAGACACCGCGCTGAAGGTGGCACTCGCCTATCACCGCGCCAAGGGCGACGGCTCGCGCTTCCGCCTGATTGGTCGCGAGCGCGGCTATCACGGCGTCAACTTCGGCGGCATTTCGGTCGGCGGCATCGTCTCCAACCGCAAGATGTTCGGCACGCTTCTGACCGGCGTCGACCATATGCCGCACACCCACTTGCCGGCCCAGAATGGCTTCACCCGCGGCGAGCCCGAGCATGGCGGCGATATCGCGACCGAACTCGAGCGTATCGTTACGCTGCATGACGCCTCGACCATCGCAGCCGTCATCGTCGAACCGGTGGCCGGCTCCACCGGCGTGCTGATCCCGCCGAAGGGCTACCTGCAGAAACTGCGCGAGATCTGCACCAAGCACGGCATCCTGCTGATTTTCGATGAAGTGATCACCGGATTCGGCCGCCTCGGCACGCCGTTTGCCGCGCAGTATTTCGACGTGAAGCCGGATATCATCACGACCGCAAAGGGTCTCACGAACGGCGTCATCCCGATGGGTGCGGTCTTCGTCACCTCCGAGATCCATGATGCCTTCATGAATGGCCCGGAGCACATGATCGAGTTCTTCCACGGCTACACCTATTCGGGCAACCCGATCGCCTCGGCCGCCGCCCTCAGCACGCTCGATACCTACAAGGAAGAGGGCCTCTTGACCCGCGCCGCCGAGTTGGCGCCCTATTGGGAAGAGGGCCTGCACTCGCTGAAGGACTGCCCGCATGTCATCGACATCCGCAATCTCGGCCTGATCGGCGCGATCGAGCTGCAGCCGATCGCCGGCGAGCCGACAAAGCGCGCTTTCTCCGCCTTCCTCAAGGCCTATGAGAGCGGCCTCTTGATCCGCACCACCGGCGACATCATTGCGCTGTCACCGCCGCTGATCATCAGCAAGGCAGAAATCGACGAGCTGTTCGGCAAGCTGCGCGCCGTTCTCAACAGCAATATCTAAGCAGGCCTCGTCGAGACTGTCAGAACCCTTTCCCCGGCAACGGGGGAAGGGTTACTCTTATCCGCAACAATGAAGCCAAGCGTCGTCCCGCCGAGACATCCGGGGCGCGTATAAGAAGGAGTTGCCTCATGTCCGAAGCGCTGGAACGCTATATCGATCAGGGCGTCGGACGCGAGCCGGCTGACATCGTCTTGAAGGGCGGGCAGTTCTTCGATCTCGTCACTGGCGAACTGGTCGCCTCCGACATCGCGATCTCCGGCGACCGCATCGTCGGCACCTTCGGCAGCTACGAGGGGCGCGAGGAAATCGACATCACCGGCCGCATCGTCGTGCCCGGGTTCATCGACACCCATCTGCACATCGAATCCTCGCTGGTCACCCCGCACGAGTTCGACCGCTGCGTTCTGCCGCTCGGCATCACCACGGTCGTCTGCGATCCGCACGAGATCGCCAACGTGCTCGGCACCGAGGGCATCGAGTATTTCCTGGATTCGGCACTCGAAACGATCATGGACATCCGCGTCCAGCTCTCCTCCTGCGTGCCGGCGACGCATCTGGAAACGTCGGGCGCCGACCTGCCGATCGAACGTCTCCTGCCCTTCCGCCACCATCCGAAAGTCATTGGCCTTGCCGAGTTCATGAACTTTCCGGGTGTTGTGCACAAGGACCCGGTCTGCCTCGCCAAGCTCGATGCCTTCCAGGGCGCCCATATCGACGGCCACGCACCGCTGCTTTCAGGCAAGGACCTGAACGGCTATCTCGCAGCCGGTATCCGCACCGATCATGAATGCACCAGCGCTGAAGAAGCCATGGAGAAGATCCGCAAGGGCATGCACATCCTCGTGCGAGAGGGCTCGGTCTCCAAGGACCTGCATGCGCTGATGCCCATCATCACCGAGCGGCTGTCGCCGCACCTGGCGCTCTGCACCGACGACCGCAACCCGCTCGACATCGCCGAACAGGGTCACCTCGACCACATGATCCGCACGGCGATATCCGCCGGCGTCGAGCCGCTGGCGATCTACCGCGCCGCCTCGATCTCGGCCGCCCGCGCCTTCGGGCTGCGCGACCGCGGCCTGGTCGCGCCCGGCTGGCGCGCCGATCTCGTGGTCATCGACAGCCTGGAAAACTGCAAGGCCGAAACGGTGTTCTCCGGTGGCCGCCGCGTCACCGACGCGCTCTTTGCCACCCGCAATCCGGTCGCGCCCGTTGGGCTCGACAGCGTCAAGGCCGGCCAAGTCCATGCCAGCGCCTTCGGCATTCCGGTCGCAGACGGCGACACCTCGGTCATCGGCGTTCTGCCCGGCAAGATCATCACCGAGCACCGCCGCTACCGCCTGCCGGCGGTCGGCAACCAGACCGGCGTCGATCTCGGCCGCGACATCATCAAGGTCGCCGTCATCGAACGCCACGGCGTCAACGGCAACCATGCCAATGGCTTCGTGCAGGGGTTCGGGCTGAAGAAGGGCGCGATCGCCTCGACCGTCGGCCATGACAGCCACAACATCTGCGTCGTCGGCGTCAACGACGAGGACATGGCGATCGCCGCCAACCGGCTCGGCGAGATCAAGGGCGGTTTCGTCGTCGTCGAGGACGGCAAGGTGACCGGCGAGATCGCGCTTCCGGTCGCAGGCCTGATGAGCCTCGAGCCCTATGAGAGCGTCCGTGACACGCTACACGACCTGCGCCACGCCGCCTTCGCGCTCGGCGCAACGCTGGAGGAGCCGTTCCTGCAGCTCGCCTTCCTGCCGCTGCCGGTCATCCCGCATCTGAAGATCTCGGATCGCGGGCTGGTCGATGCCGATAAGTTCATGCTGATCGGGTGATTGGCGGCGGCACTCAGTTGTCGGCTACGGCGGGCGCCAGTTCCTTGCGGAAATAGACGACGCGCTCCGTCTCCTCAAAACCAAGCGCCATGTGCAGGCTTTGGCTCCTCAGATTGTCGGTCGCCGTGTCGGAGGCGAGTTCCTGGCAGCCCCGGCTTGTCGCCCAGCGTTCAACCGCGGTGATCAGGGCGCGCGCCACGCCGCGACGGCGGTAGGCGGGCAAGACGTAAATGCCTTCGAGGAAGCCGACGGGCGAGGTCTCGCAGCCGTTAACGTAATCGTGGCGGATCGACGCTTCAGCGAAACCGGCAGCGACGCCGGCTTCGTCCTCGCAAAGGAACGAAGCGTAGCGGTCGCCCTCCGCGAGACAGGATTCGACCTCGGCGCGATGATCCGCCGCCGGCGTATCCGGCCAGAGCGCCAGACGCATCTCGACCCAGCGGCCGATGGTTTCGCCATCCATCAACAATACGCGCATCAGAACTTCCCTGAGAAGGCCGACAGTCCGGCAACCCTGATGCTACCGGCTTCAAGCCGTGCCGGATATCCGGGCAATTCCAGGGGCTCAACCGCCGACGGCGCCAAAAACTCCAGCGGTTCCCGGGTGAGATTGAAGACGAAGAGCAGCCGCTCGCCGTCTTTCTCGCGAACAAAGGCCAGGAGATCGCTGTTCGTGTCGAGGAACCGCATCGTGCCATCGCTGAGTGCCGGCTGCGATCGGCGGAAGGCGAGCGTCGCGCGATAGTGATCGAGCACCGTGTCCCCGGTTTGCTGGGCGTCGACCGAAAGCCGCCGATGGTCCTCGGGCACCGGCAGCCACGGCTTGCCGGCGGTAAAGCCGGCATTGGCCGCTGCCTGCTCCCAGACCATGGGCGTGCGGCACCCGTCGCGGCCCTTGTAGGAGGGCCAGAAGCGGATGCCATAGGGATCGCGCAGGTCCTCGAAGGCAAGCTCCGCCTCCGGAAGCCCCAGCTCCTCGCCCTGATAGAGGCAGATAGAGCCACGCAGGCTCGAAAGCAGCGTGATCGCCAGCTTCGCCACCGTCTCGCGTTCGGCCTCGCTGCGCGCAAACCGGCTGACATGGCGCGTCACGTCGTGGTTGGAAAAGGCCCAGCAGACCCAGCCGTCGGTCACCGCCTTCTGGAAGTTCTCGACGCAGCGGCGGATATGGGTCGCGGTAAAGTCCGGCCCCAGGAGGTCAAAGGTATAGCACATGTTGAGCTTGTCGCCGCCGCTGGTATAGGCGGCCACGGTCTTCAGCGAGCGGGCGCCGTCGCCTACCTCGCCGACGGTCATGCGGCCTTCGTAGCGATCAAGCAACGCCCGGAACCGCGCGAGGAAGGCGATGTTTTCCGGCTGGCTCTTGTCGTGGAGATGGTCCTGCATGCCGTAGGGGTTCACGTCGGGCGCATCGTTGCTGGTGGCATCCGGATCCGGCACGAGCGGCGGGTTGTCCCGCAAGTGCTTGTCGTGGAAGTAGAAGTTGACCGTGTCGAGACGGAAGCCGTCGACCCCGCGATCGAGCCAGAAGCGGGCAGCATCGAGCACCGCGTCCTGAACTTCGGGATTGTGAAAGTTGAGGTCCGGCTGCGAGCCTAAGAAATTGTGCATGTAATATTGCTTGCGCACCCCGTCCCATTCCCAGGCCGGTCCGCCGAAGATCGACAGCCAGTTGTTGGGCGCTGTGCCGTCCGGCTTAGGATCGGCCCAGACATACCAGTCCGCCTTCCCGTTCGTTCGGCTGGAGCGGCTCTCGACAAACCAGGGATGGCGATCGGCGGTGTGGGAGATCACCTGGTCGATGATCACTTTCAGGCCAAGACGATGGGCCTCGCCAAGCATCTCGTCGAAATCGGCGAGTGTTCCGAACATCGGATCGACGTCGCAGTAATCCGAAACGTCGTAGCCCATGTCGGCCTGCGGCGAGGTGAAGAACGGCGACAGCCAGATCGCATCGACGCCGAGCGAGGCGATGTGCGGCAGCCTGCGGGTGACACCCTTGAGATCGCCGATGCCGTCGTCGTCGGTATCCTGGAACGAGCGCGGATAGACCTGATAGATCACCGCACCGCGCCACCAATCGTCACCCGATACCTGCCGAGACGCCATGTAAGCCCCCTGAAGACGGTCTGTCGCGCAAAGGTGTAGCGTTGCCCGGCGCCGGAGTAAACGCCATTCACCGCCACGCACGGATCGCCACCAAACAGCCGGAAACTATCTCTTGCCGAGAACGATCGAGACCCTTATCCCGTCTCAGACGAAATCTTGTGAGGAGGAAAGTCGTTGGCCGGAAAGATGCTTGCGATCGGAGAGTGCATGGTCGAGCTCATGCAGGCGGAAGGCGGGCTCTTGCGCAAAGGCTATGCCGGCGACACGTTCAACGCCGCCTATTATGCGCGGCTCTTCATGCCTGCTGATTGGACCGTCGCCTATTGCTCCGCCGTCGGCACCGACACGGTTTCCGACGAGATGCTGGCCTTCATGGCGGAAAAAGCGATCGACACCTCGGCCGTCCGCCGCATCGAGAACCGCTCGGCAGGCCTCTATATGATCCATCTGAAGGACGGCGAGCGCAGCTTCTCCTACTGGCGCTCGCACTCGGCTGCCAAGCTGCTTGCCGACGACGCCGAGCACCTCCGACGCGCGATCGAAAGCTCCGACCTCATCCTCTTCTCCGGCATCACGCTGGCGATCCTTGCGCCCGATGCCGTAGAAACGCTGCTGTCGGAGCTGCGCCGCGCCAAGGCTGCCGGCAAGACGGTGGTCTTCGACCCGAACATTCGCCCGCGTCTCTGGGACGATGCCGAGCGCATGCGCCGCACGCTGACCGACGGTGCCCGCGCCGCGACCCTGGTGATGCCGAGCTTCGACGACGAGATGACCCATTTCGGCGATGCTTCGATCGACGCGACGATTGCCCGTTACAAGAGCCTGGGCGCCACCAACCTCGTCGTCAAGGATGGCGAGAAGGGTGTGACGCTCGCCTTCGGCGATGCCCCGGTTGAGCATGTGCCGGCGACCCCGGTCGAGCGCGTCGTCGATACGACCAGTGCCGGCGACAGCTTCAACGGCGCCTTCGTCTCCCGCTTGGTGGCGGGCGACAAGCCAGCCCAGGCCGCCACCTTTGCGGCAAGCGTCGCTGCCGGCGTCATCGGCCATCACGGCGCGCTCGTGGCGCGGGAGAAGCTGCCTGCCGCGTGAGCGGCGGGGTCACTTTTCAGGAACTTTAGGAAGGATGCAGACGGAAAGCCTGTTTGGTTTTCCGCTCCCTCTTTATCTTTAGCGACGCTTCTTCGCCTTGGACTCGTACGGGTTGTCGCCCGAACGGAAGTGCATGCGGATCGGCACGCCCGGCAGATCGAAATCGTTACGCAGGCCGTTGATAAGGTAGCGCACGTAGGACTCCGGCAGTGCGTCCGGCCGCGTGCAGGAGATCATGAAGCCCGGCGGGCGCGCCTTCACCTGGGTCATGTACTTGAGCTTGAGCCGGCGACCGGAAACGGCTGGTGGCGGATGCTGAATCGTCTGCGATTCCAGCCAGCGGTTGAGCCGCGCGGTGGAGATGCGGCGGTTCCAGGTCTTGTCCGTCTCGATGATCGCCTGCATCAGCCGGTCGAGGCCGTAGCCGGTGTGACCGGAAATCGGCACGGCACGGATGCCGCGGGCCTGCGGCAGCAGCCGCTCGGTCTTTTCGCGAAGATCGGCAAGCACCGCCTGCCAGTCCTCGACGAGGTCCCACTTGTTGAAGGCGAGAACGGCCGCCCGGCCTTCGCGCAGCACGAGGTCGACGATCTGCAGATCCTGCTTCTCGAAAGGGATGGTCGCGTCGAAGACGATGACCACCGTTTCGGCAAAGCGGATGGCGCGCAGCGCGTCTGCGACCGAGAGCTTCTCGAGCTTCTCCTGCACCTTCGCCTTGCGGCGCATGCCGGCGGTGTCGAACATCTTGATGGTCCGGCCACGCCAGTCCCATTCCACGGAAATGGAATCGCGGGTGATACCGGCTTCCGGACCCGTCAGCAGCCGGTCTTCGCCGAGGAAGCGGTTGATCAGCGTCGACTTGCCGGCATTCGGACGGCCGACGATCGCCACGCGAAGCGGCTTGGTCTCGTCATAGGCGGTCTCCACCTCTTCGTCTTCACCGTCGTCCTTGAACGTGGGGCGCAGATCGATATCGGTTTCGGCCACGTCGTCTTCCGGCGGGTAGGCCCGTTCTTCGCCGATCGCAGCGACGATCGCGTCGCGCAGATCGAGCATGCCCTGGCCGTGTTCGGCCGAGATCGGGCACGGCTCGCCGAGGCCGAGCGTGAAGGCATCGTAGAAGCCGCCGTCGGAGCCGCGCGCCTCAGACTTGTTGGCGACCAGCACCACCGGCTTGCCGCGCCGGCGCAGCATTTCGGCAAGCGTCTCGTCGGCCGGCGTCAGGCCGCCCTTGGCGTCGACCAGGAACAGCGAAAGATCCGCCTCGTCGATCGCGGCCTCGGTCTGCGCCCACATGCGTCCCTGCAGGGTTTCCGGACCCGATTGCTCGAGACCGGCCGTGTCGATGATGCGGAAGCGCAGGTCGATGAGCTTGGCATCGCCCGGGCGACGGTCGCGGGTGACCCCCGGCGTATCGTCGACGAGCGCCAGCTTCTTGCCGACCAGACGGTTGAACAAGGTGGACTTGCCGACATTGGGACGCCCGACGATGGCGACGGTGAAGCTCATGGATCTATCCGTTTCCGCTTGGAGCGCGAAAGCCCATTGGCCAGGTCGCGCTCAAATCTTGTTTTCTGCCGCATCCAGGCGGCGCCGGTTCCACCGGGAACCGTTGCGATTGTTTCAGACAATTCCAGATGCTGGAACTGCTGCCTGTCTTTCGCAGTTCCGAACGCAAAACCGCTTAAGCACTTTTGCTGGAACTGCTTGCTTTGCCTCTCGCAGTTCCGGACGCAAAACCGCTTAAGCACTTTTGCTGAAACTGCTTTAAACGCTTTAGCGCACAATCCCAAGGTCGAGACCGACATTGGGATCATGCGCTGATTCGAAAGGGTCTTTCACCCTGTGCCCTTCCGGTGGGATGGGCTGTCGTCTTAGGCCTTGCCGCTCGCGGCGATCACGTCGAGCAGCATCTGGGCGCGACCGGTGACGTTGCGCGGGCTCTGCGCATCGTCGACGATCTGCTGGAACCAGGTCTTCGCCTTGGCGTAGTCGCCGGACTTGTAGGCAGCGAGACCAAGGGCTTCACGCGCCGAGTGGCGCATGTTGTTCTGCGGCGTAGCAAGCTGCTCGACCTCGGCCGAAACCTGGTCGTAACCGCCGGTATCGACGAGCAGGTAGGCTGCACGCAGACGCGCTGCCTCCTGGATAGCTGCCGGGACGCTGCTGTCCTTGCCGATAGCGGAGAAGGCCTTGGCAGCCGCCTCTGTCTCGCCCTTCTGCGCCTGCAGCGTGGCAGCGCGCAGACGCGCCAGCACCGGATAGGCGCCGTAGCCGTCCTTCTCCAGCGTGTTCAAGGCGGCGAGCGCCTCGTCCGTCTTGTTTTCCTTGGCGAGGTTCAACGCCTGCAGGAACGCATCGCCCGACTTCGAGGAGGCGCCATCCTGCCAGTAATCGAAGCCGACCTTGCCGATGGTGCCGAGTACGATAAGCACGGCGATGGCCACGATGACGCCGCCGAAGCGGGCCCAGATGCTCTTCATCTGGTCGGAACGCAGTTCCTCATTGACCTCGCGGATAAAGCTGTCGTCTTGGTTCGCCATCTATTGCCCCGGCCTTGCCTGCACACTGGCCCGTCGCGCCAACGGTCATATGACGATCGGCGAAACGGACACTCTCAAACTGTTCGAGCATGCACGAGGGGTCCTTGCCGCACCCGCCGCACTCTCATGGATTTTGCGCCTTCTACCCGATTTTGCGGCGCTTGTAAGGGGGCCGACGCGATTTAGAGCGCCTATGGCCGACACGAGGCCGACTCCGTCGCTCTAAATTTTCTGTTACTGCAATTCCGGACGCAAAACCGCGGTGCACTTTTGCTGGAAATTGCATCAGCCCATGACGACCGGTGCAACGCCGATCAACCATTCGTGCAGCTTCCAGATGAAGAGCACGTAGGCGACAAGCCCGATGATGATGGCGAGCACGTCGTTGGAGGCCGATTTGAACACCGGCAGTACGCGTTCGCCTGCCCGCTCGCGGCGTTTCAGCGAGATGCGCAGGATCACCGCCCAGGCGAGAAACGAGCCGAACAGCAGGACGGAGGACGTCTCACCATTGGCGAGCAGATGCGCAAGTGCCCAGACCTTGATCGAAAGCACCTGAGGATGCTTGACCGCAACCGCGATGCGCCCGGCCGGGAGGAAGCCGGCAGCAAGGAAGATGAAGGCAAAAAGCATCAGAAGCAGTGCGATGTGGCGCATGAATACGGGCGGATCGTAGAGCATGCCCGTTTCGCTGCGGGCCTGGCCGAAGCCATAGATGATCAGACAGAGGCCGATGAGGCTGAGGATTGCATAGATCCCCATCCAGGTGCCCTTGCCGCGGCGCTCGATGACGCCGGCGCGGAAACCGGGCGCGACGACGCGGATGAGATGCAGGCCGAGAAAAAGAATGATGCCGAGAACGAGTATCGCCATGGGGCCACCGCTTTGTTCGAGTATCGGGCAAACTCAGCGCCGCGCGTCGGAAAAGACGGGAGCTGGCCGCTGAAGCGTGTTGATTTCCAGTGTATTCGGTTCCCGGACCGATTCCGCCCAGGTTGCTATGGAGTAGCCTTGATAGCGCGTTTTTTCCAGACCGATCAAAGGATTGCCGCATTTTCGAACCATTTGCGACAAAACCAAAACAGTGCAGTTGATCATGATCCGTATTCCGCTTGCCCTCTCGCTCGCCCTTCTTCCCGCTCTTGCCAGGGCCGAGCCGGCGTCGCCGGCCACCGCGCCCGCCGGTGACAGGCAGCTGGTGATCGTCTCGTTCGACGGCGCGCATGACAACGCGCTATGGGAAAAAAGCCTGGCGATGGCCAAGCGCACCGGTGCGCATTTCACCTATTTCCTCTCCTGCACCTTTCTGATGACCCGGGCGGACGGCAAGACGCTCTACAAGCCGCCGGGCCAGAAGGCAGGCCGCTCGAATGTCGGCTTCGCGCAGAGCCGTGAAGAGATCGCGGCCCGCGTCGGCCACATCTGGCAGGCCCATCTCGACGGCCACGACATCGCCAGCCACGCCTGCGGCCACTTCGACGGCAAGGGCTGGAGCAAAGCCGACTGGCAAAGCGAGTTTTCGACCTTCAACGCGGCGCTCAAGGACGCCTGGAAGAAGGCGGACAAGCCCGAGGCCGAGCCGGCCGGCTGGGCCGAATTCGCCGCAACCGGGATCAAGGGATTCCGCGCCCCCTATCTGTCGCTGAGCGACGGCCTGCTGCCGGCACTCAAGGCGAACAACTTCACCTATGACGCAAGCCTGGTGACCAAGGGTCCGGGCTGGCCGACGACAAAGGATGGCCTGCCGCGTTTCGGACTGCCGCTGATCCCCGAAGGGCCGTCGCAGCGCCCTGTCATCGGCATGGACTACAATCTCTTCGTCCGCCACTCCATGGGTGTGGAGAACAAGAAGGACAGCGCCCGCTTCGAGGAGCGCACCTACGAGGCCTACAGGAAAGCCTTCGACCGGGAATATGCGGGCGACCGCATCCCGCTGCAGCTCGGCTTCCATTTCGTCGAAATGAACGGCGGCGCCTACTGGCGCGCGCTCGATCGGCTGTTGGGCGAAGTCTGCGGCAAGCCCGACGTCGCCTGCGTCAGCTACGCCCAGGCGCGGCCGCTGATCGAGCAGGCAAAAAAGAAGGCGGGTCGAACCGCCTTCTGATTGCTATGCGTTCGGCCAAGCTCAGGCCAGTTCCTCTTCACCACCGACCTCGATGAACTTCTGATCGATATGCGGTAGCGGCTCTTCGTCGATCGTCGCCTCGAACGCGCGCAGGCGCTTGTAGATCGACAGGAGCTCGACGATCGTCGGCCAGGAAGATACCAGATACTGGAACGACGAGGTGACCTGGCCGAAGGCGCCGGAGATTTGGTTCAGCGCGCCAAGCGTGATCTTACCGGCAATAATCGACGGCGCCAGGATCAGCAGCGAAAAGATATTGTTGATCTGCAGGTAGAAGATGCGGGCGATGTTGAAATAGAGATAGTGGAAGTACAGCCGGAAATAGTTGCGGCGCACGTTCTCGAAAAGGTCGGCAACGGTCGTCGGCTGGGCGCGATCGGCGTGATCTTCGCCATAGACCAGTTCCTTGCGGTAGGCCGCCTCGACGCGCTGGTTGCGGAACTCAAGCCCCGGCAATTTGATGCCGACGACAGCCAGGAACACGGTGCCGAACAGCGACCAGAGCACCGCGGCGGTGACCAGCGGATAGGGAATGGCGCCGACGATCGGCAGTTCGGTGACGTTTGCGGACAGCCGGATCAACACCGGCGTAAACGCGATCAGAGTCATCACGCTGTCAATCAGGCTGACGCCGAGACCTTCCACGGTCGTGGAAAAGCGCATCGTGTCTTCCTGCACACGCTGCGAGGCACCTTCGATATGGCGCAGCTTGCCCCAATGGGCCATGTAGTACTCGTTCATCGCGGTGCGCCACCGGAAGATATAGTGGCTAACGAAGAAGCGCGTCATGACGGCCACGGCCACGGCGACGAGCGCGATCGCGAGGAAGGTGGCGATTTCGCCGTAGAACTCCTCCGCGGTGACGACCTTTGACTTGGAAACCGCCGCCTGGATCAGGTCCCAGAACGGCCCATACCAGTTGTTGATCGCGACGCTGACCTGCACCTGAAAATAGGTGACGAACAGAATGAGGGCGGATCCGAGGATCGACCAATTCTGCCAGCGATGCGGTGAGTAGACGTACCAGAACGCCGCAAATAACCCCGTGACCAGCGCGAAATAGATGTAGAACCAGAGGAAGGCCGGAGACCAGAAGGCGGAAATGCCGACGATCGGCGGCGCGTCGGACGGCAAAGGCGGCATGCCGAAGACTGCGCCCAGTTGCTCGCCTTCCCCATACCAGAAGGCGATGGCAACCAGCGACCAGACGACAAAGGAAATGAAGAAGAGCTTCGGCTTCGGAAAGAAGGATAGGAACAAGTGCGGCACTCTCGTTTCGGTGGAGACGAACAACTCGCCTCCCGAAGCGCCGAAACTAGGGCAAAGCGCCGTCGTCAACAATCGGGTAATGTAAACGTTACTGTTATTTCATCCAGGCGCGCGCCGGTGCCGGAGGGTCTTTTTTCGCCGCTGCTCAGGCCCTCAATGCCTGTGAAATCCGCTTCAGCTCGACGACGATGACCCCACCGCACAGGAAAAGAACGGCAGCCGCGATCAAGGTTGGTGCGGCGAAGCTGCCGGTGCGCTCCGCAAGCCAGCCGGCGACCAGCGGACCGACGATTTGCCCAATACCGAAAGCAGCCGTCATCAACGCAAGCGCCTTGCGCGGGCTCTCGGGCGCCAGCTTCCGGCCGATCTGCAGGCCATAGGCAGTGATCATCATGAAGGTTGCGCCGAGCATCAGGCCGCCGGCAAGCGGCGCATAGGGCAAAGGCAGGCTGACCGTCAGCACCAGCCCGACCGCCTCGACCAGAAGGCCGATCGCGTAGACACCGGCAAGACCGAAGCGCGGCACGGCAAAGCGCCAGAGATAGACGGAGAGCGCTGCGGCAAGCCCCGTTAGCAGCCAGGCGAGAAATTCGATGCTGTGGCCGCCGCTCGGATCGCGCGCCATGGTGACGAGGAACGTGGCGGTGATCACATAGCCGAAGCCGAAGAGCGCATAGGTGAACGTCACTACGGTCAGCGGCCGCGTCCAGCGCAGCGGCTTTTCGCGCATCGGACCGGAACCGGACGACGGAACGCCGGGAAGAAGTGCGGCAACGACGATCGTCCCGACCAATCCGACCAGCGCGCCGGTAAACCAGTCGCCCATGGAGGTCGTCAGGCCGGCGCGACCCGCGATCGGGTTCGCCCATACGCAAAGCGATGAAAACGCGATGCCGAGGCCGACGCCGCCAAAGTGGACGGCCGGCACGTGTTCCGAGCGCGCGAGCACGCCATGGCCGAGCACGATGCCGGAGATGAAGATCATCGCAAAGGCGCTGGCAAGGCCGGCGAGGAAACGGATCAGCGCCAGCACGACGACGGAGGACGAGAGGCCCATGGCCGCCAGCAGAGCCGTCGTGGCGACGAGCGACAGCAGACCGATCCGCCGCTCGTGCCCATGGGCCCAGCCATAGGCCGCAAGAATGGCGCCGGCGAGATAGCCGACGAAATTGGCCGAGGCGATGAGCCCGGCATCACCCGGCGACAGGCCGAGATCCACCATCATCGCCGGCAGGATCGGCGTATAGGAGAAGCGCCCGAAGCCCATGGCAACAGCCATGGCGATGGCACCGGCGGTTGCCGTGGCGGAGATGTTGGTCTGCAGCGGTCTGTCGAGCGTGGTCATATCATTTTATTGCGCCGCAACACGACGCACGACAAACGACAATAATTGAAGGATCTATTGAAGAAATCGAACGATCGGCGATTTCAAATGCTTAGACCAATCGCCGGAAGGTGAGGTGCACCACATCACGGCGGCAGATCATGCACCGCGGCGATGGAGCAAAAAATCGTCTGGAGGACGACGGAGGCTGCAGGCCGCCGCCGTATTCCCGGTTCAGCCCGGTAGTGTCACCACCAGCGGCCCGCCACGGGTGACGACAACTGTGTGCTCATACTGCACCGTCGGCGCGCGCGGGTCGCTGTAGAGCGTCCAGTCGTCGTTGCCGCCCTCGGCCCATTGCGCGCCCATCGACAGGAAGGGTTCGACGGTGAAGACCATGCCGTCGGTCATCCGGCGACGTTCGCGCGGATCCGGCCAGGTTGCGATCTCGGTCGGCTCCTCGTGCAGCGATCGGCCGATGCCGTGGCTGGCGAGATTGGTGACAAGCGAATAGCGGTTCTTGCGGGCGAAGTCGCCGATCGCGTTGCCGATGGCAGCCAGCGGCTGGTCGGGGCGCACCTGCTTGAGGCCCACCCACATCGCCCGCTTGCCATCGCGGCAGAGCCGGTCGATCGCGGCCGTGACCGGCGGTACCGGGAACGAGGCGCCGGTATCGGCAAAGATGCCGTCCTTTTCGGCCGAGACGTCGATGTTGACGAGATCGCCGGCCTTGATCACGCGGTTGCCGGGAATGCCGTGGGCGATTTCCTCGTTGACGCTGATGCATGTGGCACCAGGAAACTGGTAGCAGAGTTCGGGCGCCGAGCGTGCGCCGGCCTC
This sequence comes from Ensifer sp. ENS06, assembly GCF_014852205.1. NCBI lineage: Bacteria > Pseudomonadati > Pseudomonadota > Alphaproteobacteria > Hyphomicrobiales > Rhizobiaceae > Ensifer > Ensifer sp. ENS06. The sequence goes on from NZ_JACVBC010000006.1 coordinate 126,553, forward strand.
TTCCAGTACCTTGCGGCCGATCGCATCCAGCTCCGCCGTGGTGATGCCGGGCTCAAGCGCCTCGCCCATCGTCTGCAGCGCATTGGCACAGATGCGGCCGATTTCCTTCAGCCGCAGCAGGTCTTCTTCGTTGTTGAGGGTCATCCGTGTCTCGCTTTCGCGCTCACATGTAGCGTGTCGCAACGCGTTATACCAGCGTCGAGCGGGACTACCGGAGCCGGGCCCCAACCCCGGTCGTCGAATGGTCAGACGGACGCCGCCGTTGCTGCCTTTTCCTCGGCCAACGCGTGGCGCACGAGCGGCGCCACCTTGGTGCCGTAGAGTTCGATGCCGCGCATGATCTGGTCGTGCGGCATCGGCCCGATCGCCATCTGCAACAGGAAGCGGTCGTTGCGGAAGAGCTTCCAGTTCTCGACGATCTTAGCGGCCACCGTTTCCGGATCACCGAGGAAGAGGTTGCCGGAGGGGCTGCGCGCCTGGTCGAAATGCGCCCGGTTGGTTGGTCCCCAGCCGCGCTCGCGGCCGATGCGGTTCATCACTTCCGCCTGCGGCCCGTAGAACTGGTCGGCGGCAAGATCGGTCGTATCGGCGATGAAGCCGTGCACGTTGATGCTGGTTTTCAGCTTTGCCGGATCCTGACCGGCGCGGCGCGCGGCCTCGCGGTAGAGGTCGAAGAGCGGCGCAAACCGGCGTGGCTCGCCGCCGATGATCGCAAGCGCCACCGGCAGGCCGAGCGCGCCGGCGCGCGCTACCGATTGCGGCGTGCCGCCAACGGCGATCCAGAGCGGCAGCACCTCCTGCAGCGGCCGCGGATAGACGCCGCGATCATGGATCGCCGGCCGCATCTCGCCGGCCCACGAGACCTTTTCGCTTTCGCGCAGCGTCATCAGGAGGTCGAGCTTTTCGGCAAAGAGCTGGTCGTAGTCATCGAGCGACTGGCCGAAGAGCGGGAAGGATTCGATGAACGACCCGCGACCGGCCATGATCTCGGCGCGGCCGCCCGAGATCAGATCAAGTGTCGAGAATTGCTGGAAGACGCGTACGGGATCGTCCGAGCTCAAGACCGTGACGGCACTGGTCAGCCGGATATTCTTCGTTTTTGCCGCTGCGGCCGCGAGGATAACCGCCGGCGCGGAGGCCGCGTAGTCAGGCCGATGGTGTTCGCCGAGCCCGAAAACATCGAGGCCAACCTGATCTGCAAGCTCGATTTCCTCGAGAAGGTTCCTGAGGCGACGCTGGCCCTCCCTGCCCTTGTGATCCGCGTTCGGATCGACATCCGCAAATGTGTAAAGCCCGAGTTCCATGAGGTTTGTCCTTTTTCTGTTTGCACAACAGATAGTTGGCGCACACATGAGCAGCAAATGCGCATCCGGGAAACGCTGTGTTTCCCGGATGCATACGAACGAAACCTTACCCTCTCGGTAGACCGTCAAGCAGGACGTCGAGGCCCTTCCGGAACGTGCCATCCCAATCGCTGTCCAGGAGCAGGCGCGTGCGCTCGATCGTCGGATAGCGTTCGCTGAGCGCCGAGAGGCGCTTCTGTCCGGCAGCCTGGTCGGCGTGCGAAAGCGCGAAGCTCGCCCGGGTGACGGTGGCGCCGAGCACGTAGTTCCAGAGCGACCAGATCGCGACATTCATGTCCGCGTCGGCAACGCCGGCTCTCGACAGCACCTCGCTCATGGTTTCCAGGCGGCCGAGTACATTCGCGCCGAGCGCCCGGCGCGGCAGCAGCGACGCCGACCAGGGATGGCGCAGCATGATTGCGCGCCAGTCTTCGAGCATGTGAACCACATCCCTGCGCCAGTCCTCGGGCTCGATCCTTTGCGGGAGGGCGCGATAGGCAAACACCGCATCGAGCGCCAGGTCGAAGACCTCCTCCTTGTTGGCGACATGCCAATAGAGGCTCATGACGCCCGCACCGAGACGGTCGGCGAGACGGCGCATCTTCAAGCCGTCGATACCCTCGGCGTCCAGCAATTCGACCGCGGTCGCCACGATGCGCTCCAGAGACAGGGACGGCTCGCCGCCCGGCTTCTTCCCGGCCTGGGCTGCCGACTCTACCCGCTGGGAGCGTTTGCCCTGCCCGCCGTTCCCTTTCGCCGCCATGCGTCTTCCTTGCTGATTGGAGGTGTCGATTTACGCCGACAACGCGCCGGATGTCGATCCTGAACGATTGACTCGTACGGCGTACGATGTAAATGAGTCGTACGCCGTACGAGTCAATAGCAAGAGCGTCGGCGAAAGGTCAAACCTGCAGGCCTGCAAGCGGCATCGCGCGCAGACCTCGGAGACGAGAGAACACCATGTCACGCGCAATCAGACATCTCATGATCGGAGGACTCATCATCATGACTACGGGCGTTTCCACGGCGGCCACAGCGAGCGAGCAGGCGGCCAAGCTGACGGTCGTCAACCCCAAGAACCTCTACGACCCGACGCCGCATGGCTATAGCACCGCGGTGATCGTGCCTGCCGGGGCACGGGTGGCCTACATTTCAGGACAGGGCGGCCAGGATAGCACCGGCGGCCTGTCTCCCGACTTCGCGGTTCAGGTCAAGCAGGCCTATGCCAATCTGGGCGCAGCGCTCGAGGGGCTCGGCGCAAGGCCGGACCAGGTCGCCAAGCTCACCATCTTCGTGGTCGACCACGACATGTCCAAGCTCGAGGTCCTGACCGGCAGCGTCAAGGAAATGTTCGGCGCGACGCTGCCGGCGCAGACACTGGTACCCGTGCCCAAGCTGGCGGTCGACGGCATGCTGTTCGAGGTGGAAGCGGTCGCTGTCATCGACTGACGGCGGCCCGGTTTGCGGCACCGCCCGTCGGCCCGGAAGGCAGAGTATGGTCGGGAGAAACGGACGCGCGGCGAAAATCGCCGCTCGCCCGGCTCTTAGCTCAGCGTCCTTTTGACCGCGTTGCGCCAACCCTTGAACTTGGCCTTACGCGTCTTTTCGTCCATGGCGGGCTCGAAGCGGCGGTCGCGTGCCCAGGACTTGGCAAAGTCTTCCTGCTTCGGCCAGACGCCGGCGCGGCTGCCGGCAAGCAAGGCGACGCCGAGCGCGGTCGTTTCCAGGATGACGGGCCGATCGACCGGCGCGTCGAGCAGGTCGGAAAGCCGCTGCATCGTCCAGTCGGAGGCAACCATGCCGCCGTCGACGCGCAGAACCGTCTCCTTGCCGTTGCTGCGCCAGTCCTTGTGCATCGCCTCAAGCAAGTCGCGCGTCTGGTAACAGACGGCTTCGAGTGCCGCGCGGGCAAACTCCGCCGGACCGGTGTTGCGGGTCATGCCGAAGATCGCGCCGCGCGCGTCCGGATCCCAATGCGGCGCGCCGAGCCCGGTGAAGGCCGGCACGAGATAGACGTCCTGCGTCGGATCGGCGCTTGCGGCAAGCGTCCCGGTATCGGGCGCAGCCTTGATCACCTTCAGCCCGTCGCGCAGCCATTGCACCGCAGCACCCGCGACGAAGATCGAGCCTTCGAGCGCATAGGTGGTTTCGCCATCAAGCTTGTAGGCAATGGTGGTGAGCAACCGGTTCTTCGAACGCACCATGTCCTTGCCGGTGTTGAGCAGTGCGAAGCAGCCGGTGCCATAGGTGGATTTCAACATGCCCGGCTTGAAGCAGGCCTGGCCGATGGTCGCCGCCTGCTGGTCGCCGGCAACGCCGAGGATCGGGATCGCCGCGCCGAAAAGTGCGGTATCGGTAACGCCGAAATCGGCGGCGCAATCCTTGACCTCGGGCAGCATGGCGCGCGGCACCTTGAGGATCTTCAGAAGCTCGTCGTCCCAGGCATTTTCGGCGATGTTATAGAGCAGCGTGCGCGAGGCGTTGGTCGCGTCGGTCACGAAGGATTTGCCGCCGGTCAGCCGCCAGATGAGGAAGGTATCGATGGTGCCGAAGCAGAGTTCGCCCTTGGCGGCGCGGGCCTGCGCCCTGTCGATGTTGTTCAGCAGCCAGTTGAGCTTGGTGCCGGAGAAATAGGGATCGAGCAGCAGGCCCGTCTTCCGGGTGAAGGTCTTTTCCAGCCCCTGCTTCTTCAGCCGATCACAATAGGAGGCGGTGCGACGGTCCTGCCAGACAATCGCGTTGTGAATGGGATTGCCGGTCTCGCGATCCCAGACGACGACGGTTTCGCGCTGGTTGGTGATGCCGATCGCCGAAAGGTCGCCGGCCTTGATGCCGGCCTTGGCGATAGCGTCCTCAACCGTCGAAAGCACCGTCTGCCAGATTTCCTCGGGATCGTGTTCGACCCACCCGGATTTCGGAAAATACTGCTTGAATTCCTTGTGGCTGGCCCCGGCGATCTGCTGCTGACCGTCGAAGATGATCGCCCGGCTCGAGGTCGTACCCTGATCGATCGCGAGAATATATCCGCCCATATGCCCCTCCCCGGCCACACGCATGTTTGTTCACCCGGCCTTGAAGGCGGGATCTCATTTCGAAAACTTCAATACGATGGCAAAACGAATGTCAAACGAAAACAAAACGCAACCGTCGACTTCGCCATTCCCCTCCTCAACTCTGCGGTCCGCAACCCAAAAACACAATTGTCAGCGCCGGCGTTTTCCGCGTAGGCTGGCGCTGTTGCGCCGCAACAAAGCAGTGCGCGGCGCCACAAAGGGAGAGAGCAGCAATGACGAAAACAGCGGTCATCACCGGTTCGACGAGCGGCATCGGGCTTGCGATCGCCAAGGCCTTCGCCAAGGGTGGCGCCAATATCGTGCTCAACGGCTTCGGTAGCCCGGACGAAATCAAGAAGGCGACGGACGACGTCAGCGCGCTGACGACAGGAACGGTCGTCTATCATGCTGCCGACATGACGAAGCCAGCCGAGATCGCCGATCTGATCGCTACGGCGACGACCCGCTTCGGCGGCGTCGATATCCTCGTCAACAATGCCGGTATTCAATATGTCGAGAAGGTCGAGGATTTCCCGATCGAGCAATGGGACCGCATCATCGCGATCAACCTCTCCTCGTCCTTCCACACGATCCGCGCCGCTATTCCCGGCATGAAGGCGAAAGGCTGGGGCCGCATCATCAACATCGCCTCGGCCCATGGCCTCGTCGCCTCGCCCTTCAAGGCGGCCTATGTGGCGGCGAAGCACGGCGTTCTCGGTCTGACGAAGACCGTGGCGCTCGAAGTGGCCGAAAGCGGAATCACTGCGAACTCGATCTGCCCGGGCTACGTGCTGACGCCGCTCGTCGAAAAGCAGATCCCCGATCAAGCCCGCACCCGCGGCATCACCGAGCAGCAGGTGATCAACGACGTGATGCTGAAGGGGCAGCCGACGAAGAAGTTCATCACCGTCGAACAGGTCGCAGCCCTTGCCGTCTATCTCGCCGGCGACGACGCGGCACAGATCACCGGCACCCATGTGTCGATGGACGGCGGTTGGACGGCGCAGTAACGGCCGACATCCGTCAAGTGGACGGCAGCGCGGACCGGATGCCCCCGCGCTGCCCGCATGGCGTGCAAAAGTCCGCTCAGCCCTTTGCTTTTCTGCATAACCACCTAAGATCAAAGTGATTTCAGGACGTATGCAGCAGCAGGGAATGAATGGCATGCCCCAGCCGACCGGTTCAATCAGCTTCATCCTTAACGACCGCGAGGTCGCTCTTTCCGACATCGCACCGACAACGACGCTGCTCGACTATCTGCGGCTGGAACGCCGGCTGACCGGCACCAAGGAAGGTTGTGCGGAGGGCGACTGCGGCGCCTGCACCGTGCTCGTCGGGCGACTGGTCAGCGACCGGCTCGTCTATGAAAGCGTCAACGCCTGCATCCGTTTCCTCGGCTCGCTGCAGGCAACCCATGTCGTCACCGTCGAGCATCTCGCCGGTCAGGATGGCACGCTGCATCCGGTGCAGCAGGCAATGGTCGATTTTCACGGCTCGCAATGCGGCTTCTGCACGCCCGGCTTCGTCATGTCGCTCTATGGCCTGTGGCTTGGCAACGACAGCCCCAGCCGCGCCGATATCGAAAAGGCGCTGCAGGGCAATCTCTGTCGCTGCACCGGTTATGAGCCGATCGTGCGCGCGGCCGAAGCGGCGGCAGAGGCGCGCCCCTCCAACATCTTCGATCCGATCACCAGGGAGCGGGAAACGATCACCATCAGGCTGAAGGCGCTGGCACCGACGGAAACGATCACACTCCGCCAGGGCGAAAATTGTCTGATCGTGCCGGCCGACGGCAGTGGCCTGGCGGAAGCGCTCGCCGACCATCCCGGGGGGACGGTCGTTGCCGGCTCCACCGATGTCGGCCTCTGGGTGACGAAGCAGATGCGGACGATCAACCCGGTGATCTTCATCAACGGAATCACCGAATTGCAGCAGATCGAGGAAACCGCGGACGGTCTGATTATCGGCGCCGGCGTCAGCTACACCATGGCCTATGCCGCCCTCGCCAAGACGTTTCTCGGGCTCGGTCCGCTGATCAACCGCATCGGCGGCGAACAGGTGCGCAACATGGGCACGATCGGCGGCAATATCGCTAACGGCTCACCGATCGGCGACAGTCCGCCGCCCCTGATCGTGCTTGGCGCGACGGTGACCCTGCGCTCGACCGCCGGTCGGCGGACGTTGCCGCTCGAATCCTTCTTCATCGCTTATGGTAAGCAGGATCGCCAACCCGGCGAATTCGTCGAAAGCATCTTCGTGCCGCGCCTACCGGCGGGCGATCTCTTTGCCGCCTACAAGATCTCCAAGCGCCGCGACGAAGATATCTCCGCGCTGCTTGGCGCGTTCCGTCTATCGGTGGATGGCGGCATCGTCCGCTCCGCCCGCATCGCCTTCGGCGGCATGGCCGCGACGCCCAAGCGCGCCAGCAACGTCGAGGCGGCGCTGATCGGCAAGCCATGGACCGAGGAAACGGTCCGCGCCGCGCAAGCCGCCTTCGAGACCGACTACCAGCCGCTCACCGACTGGCGGGCAACGAGCGACTACCGCATGCTTGCGGCGAAGAACCTTCTGATGCGTTTCTTCCTGGAAAGCGGCGGCGAGCCGGCGCAACTGGTTCGCTTTGCTGCGGGAGGCCGATAATCATGGACAAATCCACCTTCGAGGAACGCAAGACGATCCGCGGCGAGATGCATGTTTCCCAGCGTCACGACAGCGCCCACAAGCATGTCTCCGGCACCGCCGACTACATCGACGACATGCCCGAGCCGGCGGGCACGCTGCATGGCGCGCTTGGCATGACCGACCGGGCGCATGCGGAAATCACCGCCATGGACCTTTCGGCCGTCGCCGCCGTGCCCGGTGTCATGCTGGTGCTGACCGCCAAGGACATGCCGCATTCCAACGACATCAGCCCGAGCCACCTGCATGACGAGCCGGTGCTTGCCGATGGCCTCGTGCAGTTTCATGGCCAGCCGGCCTTCGCCGTGATTGCAGAAACCCGTGACATCGCCCGTCGGGCGGCAAGGCTCGCCAAGATCACCTACCGCGACCTGCCGCATTTCACCGACATTCTCGATGCCGTCGCCCATGGCGGGCAGTTGGTCACCCAGCCGCTCACGCTGCAGCGCGGCGATGCCGAGGCGGAGCTGGAAAAGGCGCCACGGCGGCTCAAAGGCAGCATGCGCATCGGCGGACAGGAGCATTTCTACCTCGAAGGCCATATCGCCCTTGCCATTCCCGGCGAGGACGACGAGGTCACCGTCTGGTCCTCGACCCAGCATCCAAGCGAGATCCAGCACATGGTCTCGCACGTGCTCGGCGTGCCCTCCAATGCGGTGACCGTGAACGTGCGCCGCATGGGTGGTGGCTTCGGCGGCAAGGAAACGCAAGGAAACCAGTTCGCAGCCCTTGCCGCGGTCGCGGCGAAGAAGCTCAACCGCGCCGTCAAGTTCCGCCCGGATCGCGACGAGGACATGACGGCAACCGGCAAGCGCCACGACTTCCTGGTCGATTACGACGTCGGCTTCGACGACGAGGGCCGCATCCATGCGGTCCATGCCAACTACGCGGCGCGCTGCGGCTACTCTTCGGACCTCTCCGGCCCGGTCACAGACCGTGCGCTGTTCCATGCGGACAGCTCCTATTTCTATCCGCATGTGAAGCTCACCTCACAGCCGCTGAAGACCAACACCGTCTCCAACACCGCTTATCGTGGCTTCGGCGGCCCGCAAGGCATGGTCGGCGGCGAGCGCATCATCGAGGAAATCGCCTACCAGCTCGGCAAGGATCCGCTCGAAATCCGCAAGCTGAATTTCTATGGCGACAAGGGCTCCGGCCGCGATGTCACGCCCTACCATCAGCAGGTCGAAGACAACATCATCGCGCAGATCGTCGCGGAGCTGGAAGAAAGCGCCGACTATCAGGCGCGCCGTCAGGCGATCCTCGCGTTCAATCGGGAAAGCCGCGTCATCCGCAAGGGCATCGCGCTGACGCCGGTGAAGTTCGGCATCTCCTTCACCATGACCGCCTTCAACCAGGCGGGCGCGCTTGTGCATATCTACCAGGACGGCTCGATCCACCTCAACCACGGCGGCACCGAGATGGGCCAAGGCCTCTACATCAAGGTCGCGCAGGTGATCGCCGACAGCTTCCAGGTCGACCTCGACCGCGTTCGCATCACTGCGACGACGACCGGCAAGGTGCCGAACACGTCGGCGACCGCCGCCTCTTCGGGCTCTGACTTGAACGGCATGGCCGCCTTCGACGCCGCGCGCCAGATCAAGGACCGTCTCGTCGGTTTCGCCTGCGAGCGCTGGCAGACGACGCCCGAGAATGTCAGCTTCGTCGCCAACCACGTGAAGATCGGCGAGGAGCTGATCCCCTTCCCTGAATTCATCAAGCAGGCCTATATGGGCCGTATCCAGCTTTCGGCCGCCGGCTACTACAAGACGCCGAAGATCCACTGGGATCGCGCCAGCGGCCGCGGCACACCCTTCTATTACTTCGCCTATGGCGCTGCGGTTTCGGAGGTTTCGATCGACACGCTGACCGGCGAATACATGGTCGACCGGGTCGACGTGCTGCACGACGTCGGCCGTTCGCTCAATCCGGCGATCGACCTCGGTCAGATCGAGGGCGGCTTCGTGCAAGGGATGGGCTGGCTGACGACGGAAGAGCTCTGGTGGGACGACAAGGGACGGCTTCGCACGCACGCCCCCTCCACCTACAAGATCCCGCTTGCCTCCGACCGGCCGAAGATCTTCAACGTCAAGCTTGCCGAATGGTCGAGCAACGCCGAGAAGACCATTGGCCGCTCCAAGGCGGTGGGAGAGCCGCCCTTCATGCTGCCGATCTCGGTTCTGGAAGCCCTGTCGATGGCGGTGGCGAGTGTCGCCGACTACCGCGAGTGCCCGCGGCTCGATGCTCCGGCAACACCGGAGCGTGTGCTGATGGCCGTCGAGCGTCTGCGCAATCGCTGACGGCCATCACGATTTGCCTCAGATCCGAGGCAGTTCATTGATGCTGAACAGGCGGCGAGCGTTGGCCATCGCCTCCTCGTCGTCGCGGTGCGGGCTATGGACATCCATGAAACCCATGTCTCTCTTGATATGATCGGAGAGCGCGTTGACATCGAGCATCGGCTTGGGGGCAACAAGGCCGCCGAACAGGGCGGCTGTGAGCCGGGCGACCGGCTCGAATGAAAGAAATGCTTTTCTTTCAGTACGTTCGTAAGTGTCGCAAGTCATTTCAGCACCTGTTTCGTCTTGGGAAGTTGACTTGAAGGATGCCGTGGAGGAGGATCGAAATCCAATCGAACATCCGTCTGGATGCATCAAGAGAACTTATCCATGAAGATGTCGAAGCAGTTTCCGCTGAATGCGCTGCGGGTCTTCGAGGCGGTCGCAAGGCTCGGCAGCTTCACCAAGGCCGGTGAAGAGCTGGGCATGACCCAGACGGCCGTCAGCTACCAGGTCAAGTTGATCGAGGAGAATGTCGGCGAGCCGCTGTTCCTGCGCCGCCCGCGCCAGATCTCGCTGACGGAAGTCGGCCAGCGCATGGCGCCGCGCGTCACCGAAGCCTTCGAGATGCTGCAGGAAGCGGTTTCGAATGCCCGTGGCGATATCGACAGCGCGCTCCTGATCAGCTCGACGCCGACCTTCGCCTCGCAATGGCTTGCCCGAAACATCGGCAGCTTCCAGCTCGCCCATCCGAACATCGCCGTTCGGCTGACGACCAGCGACTCGCTCACCGATTTTACCCGCGAGCCGGCCGACCTTGCCATCCGCTCGGGTGCCGGCGTCTGGCCCGGCCTCGACACGCATCCGCTGATGCGGGTGGAATTCAGCCCGATGCTGAGCCCGGCGCTTGCCGAGACCATTGGCGGCGTGCACGAGCCGCGCGACCTGCTGAAGCTGCGCATCATCGATCCCGGTGACCCCTGGTGGCCGATGTGGTTCAAGGCCGCCGGCGTCAAGGATCCCGATCTCGAAGGACGACCGCACAGCCGCCTCGGCGCGCAGTCCTTCGAGGCGCGCGCCGCCATCGCTGGCCAGGGCGTGGCGATCCTGACGCCGGAATTCTACCCCGATGACGTGGCGCTCGGTCGGCTCTACCAGCCCTTCGAGCTGCGCTGCAGCGACGGCTGCGATTATTGGCTCGCCTATCCGCACGCCCGCCGCAACACACCCAAGATCAGGATTTTCCGCGACTGGATCCTCGGCGAACTTTGCGCGCCGAACTTCCTGCAAGCAAATAGCGCTTGAGGAGCGCCGAAGCCCCTTTTCCCCTCCGCGGTTTATGCGCAAAGTGAGGCAACGGAGACAAAGGGGATCTGAATGTACGAGTTCGCCATCGCCTGGGAATGGCTGGCCTTTGCCGTGCGCTGGTTGCACGTCATCACCGCCATCGCCTGGATCGGCTCATCCTTCTATTTCATCGCGCTCGACCTGGGTCTCGTGAAGCGCGATCACCTGCCCGTCGGCGCCTATGGCGAAGAATGGCAGGTGCATGGCGGCGGTTTCTATCACATCCAGAAATACCTGGTCGCACCGGCCTCGATGCCCGAGCATCTCACCTGGTTCAAATGGGAATCCTACGTGACGTGGCTTTCTGGCTTCGCCATGCTCTGTGTCGTCTACTATGGCGGCGCCGATCTGTTCCTGATCGACCGCCACGTGCTCGACATCTCGGCGACCACGGCGATCCTGATTTCGCTCGCCTCGCTCGGCATCGGCTGGCTGTTTTACGATCTGCTCTGCAAGTCGCCGATCGGCAGGAACACCTGGGGGCTGATGGCACTGCTCTATGTGGCGCTGGTCGTCATGGCCTGGGGCTATACGCAGGTCTTCACCGGCCGCGCCGCCTTTCTACATCTTGGCGCGTTCACGGCAACGATCATGTCGGCCAATGTGTTCTTCATCATCATCCCCAACCAGAAGATCGTCGTCGCCGACCTGATCGCCGGCCGCACGCCGGATCCGAAACTTGGCGCGCAAGCCAAACAGCGCTCGCTGCACAACAACTACCTGACGCTGCCCGTCATCTTCTTCATGCTGTCGAACCACTATCCGCTGGCGTTTGCCACCGCGTTCAACTGGATCATCGCCGCACTCGTCTTCCTGATGGGCGTCACCATCCGCCACTGGTTCAACACCACCCACGCCCGCAAGGGCCGGCCGACCTGGACCTGGCTCGTCACCGCCCTCCTCTTCATCCTGATCATGTGGCTTTCGACCGTGCCGAAGGTGCTGACCGGCGGCAAAAAGGCCGAGGTTGCGCCCGCCTTCAGCCGCTTCGCCGCCAATGCCCACTTCCCTGCAGTCAAGGACACGGTCTCGACACGCTGTTCCATGTGCCATGCGGCAGAACCGGTTTATGAGGGTATCACCCAGGCTCCGAAGGGCGTGATGCTCGAAAGCGACGCGGAGATTGCCGCCCATGCCCGCGAAATCTATATCCAGGCCGGGCGCAGCCACGCGATGCCGCCCGGCAACGTGACAGACATGACGACGGACGAGCGCCAGCTTCTGACAGCCTGGTTCGAAAGCGCCGTCGAGGAAGGCAAGACACAATGACGACCACCCTCATCCGCGGCCGATTGCTGAGCTTTAACCGCGCGCCTACGTCGATCGACGACAGCGCCGCCTACAGCTACGAGAGCGACGGTGCGCTTCTGATTGAGGGTGGACAGATCGCCGCGAGCGGCTCCTATGCTGCGGTCAAGGCAAGCGCGCCTGACGGCGTCGCGGAAGTGGACCATCGCCCACACCTGATCGTGCCCGGCTTCATCGACACGCATCTGCATTTCCCGCAGATGCAGGTCATGGCCTCCTATGCCGCCAACTTGCTTGAATGGCTGAACACCTACACCTTCCCCGAGGAGTGCCGCTTCGTCGAGACCGCCCATGCGGAGCGCATCGCGACGCGCTTCTTCGATGAGATGGTGCGCTATGGCACGACAACAGCGACCGCCTATTGCTCGGTTCACAAGGCGTCGGCCGATGCCTTCTTCGCCGAGGCGCTGCGCCGCGACATGCGCATGGTCGCCGGCAAGGTGATGATGGACCGCAACGCCCCGCAAGGCCTGCTCGACACGCCGCAGATGAGCTACGACGAAACCCGCGCGGTCATCCGCGAATGGCACGGCAAGGGCCGCAATCATGTGGCGATCACCCCGCGCTTCGCCATCACCTCAACGCCGGAGCAGATGGACGTCGCGAAGTCGCTGGTGCACGAATTCCCCGACCTGCACGTCCAGACGCACCTTTCGGAAAACCGCGACGAGATCGCCTTTACCTGCGAACTCTATCCGGAAGCCAAGGACTACACAGACGTCTACGCCCGCTACGGCCTGCTCGGACCGAAGAGCCTGTTCGGCCACTGCATCCATCTGTCTGAGCGCGAGGCGGATCTCATGAGCGAGACCGGCTCGGTCGCCGTTTTCTGCCCGACCTCCAATCTCTTTCTCGGTTCTGGCCTCTTCCCGCTGCGCGCGCTCAGCCGCCGCGAAAAGCCGGTGCGCACGTCGGTCGCCTCCGACATCGGCGGCGGTACCAGCTATTCCATGCTGAAGACGCTCGACGAGGCCTACAAGATCCTGCAGCTGCAGGGCGAGCGGCTGAACCCGTTCGACAGCTTCTTCATGATGACCCGCGGCAATGCCGAGGCGCTATCGCTGGTCGACAAGATCGGAACCTTGGAAGCCGGCACCGATGCCGATTTCATCGTGCTCGACATGGCCGCGACGCCGGCGATGGCGCTTCGGGCCGAAGTGGTCAACTCTCTGGCAGACGAACTCTTCCTGCTGCAGACCATGGGCGACGACCGGTCGATCGTCGAAACCTATGTCGCCGGCAAGCCGGCAAAATCGGCGCTTGCCGCCGCATGACCGACCAAAAGCAGAGAGGTCAAGAAAATTGACCTCTCTGCTTTCTGGCTATTAACAAGCCTCTGCCAAACATGGTAATGGCTCGTTCAATCTCCCTTGGACGAAGGCCTTATCCATGACGCAAATCCTCGAAATCAGCGATCTCAAGGCGCTCGCCAAGCGCCGGGTGCCGAAACTCTTCTTCGACTACGCCGACAGCGGCGCCTGGACCGAAGGCACCTATCGCGCCAACGAGGAGGATTTCGCCAAGGTGAAGCTGCGCCAGCGCGTGCTGGTGGATATGACCGACCGGTCGCTGGAAACGACGATGATCGGCCAGAAGGTGTCGATGCCGGTGGCACTCGCCCCGACCGGCCTCACCGGCATGCAGCACGCCGACGGCGAGATGCTGGCAGCCCAGGCGGCGGAAGCCTTCGGCGTGCCCTTCACGCTCTCGACGATGAGCATCTGCTCGATCGAGGACGTCGCCTCGGTTACCACCAAACCCTTCTGGTTCCAGCTCTACGTCATGCGCGAACGCGAATTCGTGCTGAACCTGATCGACCGGGCCAAGGCGGCGAAGTGCTCGGCGCTGGTGCTGACGCTCGACCTGCAGATCCTCGGCCAGCGTCACAAGGATCTTCGCAACGGCCTCTCGGCACCGCCGAAGATGACGCCGAAGCACCTCTGGCAGATGGCGACGCGCCCCGGCTGGTGCATGAAGATGCTCGGCACCAAGCGCCGCACTTTCCGCAACATCGTCGGCCACGCGAAAAGCGTCACCGACCTCTCGTCGCTCGGCGCCTGGACGGCGGAACAGTTCGACCCGCAGCTCTCGTGGAAGGATGTCGCCTGGATCAAGGAACGCTGGGGCGGACCGCTGATCCTCAAGGGCATTCTCGACCCCGAGGACGCCAAGATGGCAGCGGCGACCGGTGCCGACGCGATCATCGTCTCCAACCACGGCGGCCGCCAGCTCGACGGCGCCCATTCCTCGATCAGCATGCTGCCGCGCATCGTCGATGCGGTCGGCCACCAGATCGAGGTGCATATCGATGGCGGTATCCGCTCCGGCCAGGACGTGCTGAAGGCCGTCGCCATGGGCGCCAAGGGCACCTATATCGGCCGCCCCTTCCTCTACGGCCTCGGCGCCATGGGCAAGGAGGGCGTCACCAAGACGCTGGAAATCATCCGCAAGGAGATGGACATCACCATGGCCCTCTGCGGCAAGCGCGATATCAACGACGTGGATCGTAGCATTCTGGCGGAATAGGCCGCGGCACCAGCCACTCCCGCCCTCATTCCTGTGCTTGTCACAGGAATCTCTAGCAGTTCCGTTGGAACTGCGGGACCAGCACAAGTCCTTGGGCTGAAAGGTCTTTTGACCCGACGGACGTCGGGCCGCTGGATCCCCGCCACAAGGGCGAGGATGAGGGAGCTTGGAGTGACCCTTCCGGCAAAACGCGAAGCGAGCGCAAGCCTCCTAAGCCTCAACTACCCCGGTAGGTCGAATAGCCGTAGGGCGAGAGAAGCAGCGGCACGTGATAATGGCTGGCCGGATCGGCGATGCCGAAGCGCAAGGGGATGCGGTCGAGGAAGGCCGGCTCCGGCAGTGTAACGCCGGACCGGCGCAGATAGTCGCCGGCATGGAACACCAGCTCGTAGTTGCCGGCCATGAAGCCGATGCCTTCGACCATCGGACCGTCTACGCGGCCGTCGCTGTTGGTATGTACGGTGCGGATCAGCTGCCGCTCTTCCCCCTCCAGCCAGTAGAGGTCGATGCGCAGACCCTCGGCCGGTTTGCCGAGAGCGGTATCGAGAACATGGGTGGTCAGGCGGCCGGTACTGCTCATGGCTTCTCTCTTCTCACACATTGGCGCGGGATGCTGTCAGAAGCCGCGCGCACGTCCTGCTAGATAGCGCTGTCTATGACGAAAGGCTCGTCATAGAAGAACTCCTCGAGATTGTTGCCCGGCCCTTCGCGGTCGACGATGAGGAAATCGCTGACGGCGCCGACGGACATCAGCGGGTGGTGCCAGACATTGCGGCCGTAGTTGACGCCCTGCCGGCCGTTCGCCTGGAAAACGCGCGGCGTGCCCGGGCGCCCGTCCTCGTCGTCCGCCACCACGACGAGCCATGGGCGGTCGTCGAGCGGCGAAAAGCTCTGGCTGCCGAGCGGGTGGCGCTCCATCATCGTCACCGAATAGGGGAAAGACCGCGGCTGGCCGCGGAAGATGTTGATGATGACATTAGCGCCGTCGCCGACGACATCGGCACGCGCAAGACCGTGGAAACGTTCCGTGTTGCCGCCGTTGATGTGGCGCATCGTTGCCGGATCGGCTTCGATGATGGTGCCGAAGGGAGCGAAGGCCTCGCGTGTCAGCGGTTCGATTTTGAGCAGGCGCGACATTATGCGGAGACCTCGCAAGACGATTTTGCGCTTGCGGATCTCCGATCCAGTTCGAGGGCCCTCCTCATGAGCGGGGACAGGCATCGAACGGTTTTGTCAGGCATTTTCGTCTCCAGGAATCATCGACTGCAGGCGCAGGCGGGCGATTTTCTCGACCTGTGCGCAAGCGGTTTCAAATTCCTCTTCGGGCGAATTGTCAATGCGGCTTTGGAAGGAGGCAAGAATTTGCCCCTTGGTCAGCCCCTTCACCGCGATGATGAAGGGGAAGCCGAATTTTTTCGTGTAGGCGTCGTTGAGCGCGGTGAAGCGCTCATGCTCCTCTGGTGTCAGCCGGTCGAGGCCGGCAGACGCCTGCTCCGCCGTCGAGTCCGCCGTCAGCTTACCGGCGATCGCCAGCTTGCCGGCAAGATCGGGGTGCGCGCGCAGCACCTGCATCTTCTCGCGCGGCAGCGCCGTGCGAAAGGCCTGGCAGAGCGCCGAATGCACCGTGCCCGCCGTCAGCCCGGTCGCCGCGGCTCGGTCGTAGGCGCGTTCGGCAACCCAGGGCGAGTGCTCGAACACGCCACCGAAACGGGCAACGAAGGCATCACGGTCGGTCATCAGAGCGCCCCTTCCGGCTTGTGGTGCTGGTACCAATGGTTGGCGATGTCGATGCGACGCGGCACCCAGACCTTGTCGTGCGACATGACGTAGTCGATGAAGCGCGCGAGCGCAGCAGCGCGGCCCGGGCGGCCGACGAGACGGCAGTGAAGGCCGATATTCATCATCTTGGCGTCGCCCTGGCGACCTTCCTCGTAGAGCACGTCAAATGTGTCCTTGAGGTAGCTGAAGAACTGGTCGCCGCTGTTAAAGCCCTGCGGCGTCGCAAAGCGCATGTCGTTGGCATCAAGCGTATAGGGAATGATCAGGTGCGGCTTGTCGGCCGAAAGACCCGGCACCCAGTAGGGCAGTTCGTCGGCGTAGCTGTCGCAGGAGTAAAGGAACCCGCCCTCCTCCAGCACCAGCTTCAGCGTATTGGCCGAAGGCTTGCCCTGGTAGATGCCGAGCGGCCGCTCGCCGGTGAGCTCCGTGTGCAGGCGGACGACCTCGCGGATATGCTCGCGTTCGACCTCTTCCGGCACGTCCTTGTATTCCAGCCAGCGCAGACCGTGGCTGGCGATTTCCCAGCCGGCTTCCTTCATGGCAGCGACCGCTTCCGGATTGCGCGCCATGGCCTGCGTCACGCCATAGACGGTCAGCGGGACGTTGCGGCTGGTGAACATGCGCCACAGCCGCCAGAAGCCGGAACGGGCACCGTATTCGTAGATCGATTCCATGTTGAGGTTACGCTGGCCAGCCCAGGGCTGCGCGCCGACAATTTCCGACAGCAGGCACTCGGACGCTGGGTCGCCATCGAGAATGCAGCTTTCGCCGCCCTCTTCGTAGTTCAGCACGAACTGCACAGCGATGCGCGCATCGCCCGGCCAGTTTGCCTTCGGCGGATTGCGGCCGTAGCCAACGAGGTCGCGCGGATACTTAGTCTCAGACATCAAATCACCCTTCGAATTTTTAGGAACGGTATCACCGCCGACCGGATTGTCGATACCGAAATGACGTGAGGCAGGGCAGCGGCAGCGCCACGGCCCTGACGGAAATTACCAGAAAAATTCGGCTGAGCCCGAGGTTGAGAGATTTTTCGAAACAGCGTTGAATGGATCGGCAAGGACAACGGCCCTCTTTAGATGAAATCCTACATTCAAGCGCTCCGCGAAAAAGTCGGTTCCGGCCTGCTTCTCTGCCCGTCAGTGGCGGCCGTCATTGTCGATTCCGATGGCCGGGTCCTCTTGCAGGAGAAAGCAAGTGGCGAAGGCTGGAGCCTGCCGGCCGGCGCGATCGAGCCGGGCGAGACGCCTGTCGATGCGGTCATCCGCGAGGTCATGGAAGAAACCGGCTATCCAGTCTCGGTCGAGCGGATACTGGGCGTCTTCGGCGGAGAAGCGTTTCGCTACACCTACCCGAACGGCGACCACGTCGAATATGTGGTTACCCTCTATCGATGCCGGATCGTCGGTTCCCAGCAGCCGATCACCGATGGCGAAACGAAGTCGCTGCGCTACTTCGCGCCGGCGGACATGCCGGCCCTCGGCCTGCCCTATCCGAAAGCGCTGCTCTTTGCAGCTTCGCCCGCGTCCGTTTCCGGTTAGCGCTGCGCCATCAGCGCAGCGACGATCAGCGGCAGCGGCCGGACCGCGCCTTGCGGCGCCAGCGACGGATCGGCGGCGGCCCGCTTCGCCCGCTCTGCTCGCGTGTTCGTCGAGATCTTGCCGAGCGGGTGCTGTGAATGCACCCGCATGGGTGCGCCCGTCTCCTGCTCGACAAACAGCGCAAGGCTGCCGATCGAAAGCGGTTTTGATAGGCAGGGCTCGAACAGGTCACGGAGCGGCGCCTCGACCCGCCGCATCGCGTCTGGCGCAAGCGGACCGGTCAGCATCATGTGGAAACGGTATTCGTCCATCACATGCGGATCGCCCCAACGGTGCAGGTTGGAGAACTGTGGGGCGGTCAGCCGGTCCGGATCGGAGCGCTCGATCTCGTCTTCGCTGAGCGGCGCGCGGAAGACGTCGAACTCCTGGATGACGTTGGCCGCAAGCAGATGCATGGCCGTGCTCGGCACCTGCGGCATCAGCCCGAAGCATCGGCCGATGCGGGCGACCTCCAGGCGATCGATTTCGAACGGAGTCTGGGCGCCGGCAAAATGCATCAGCGCCTTCAGAAGCTTCGGTTCCGTCATGTCCGGATGCAGGCGGAACGGCGACATCATCACTGCATGAAAGCCGAAGCGTCGCGGAACCGCCGTGTGATAGGCGACATCCGCGGCGCTCAAGCCCGCGACCGACGGCAATTCGGCAGGTTCCCCGGAATAGACATTGCGCCCCAGCCAGCTTGCAGCGGTCGCGGAAAGCGGGTCGGCCATCGGCGGCGTAAAACAAATGGCATAGCGCATCGGCTGGCTCCGGGTATCCGTCAGCGCAGGATGAGCAAAAGCTGCGGTTTTCCGCCCTCACCCCGACTTGTCCAATGGCCGCGTCTTAGGTGATTTGCGTGACAGATTGACGAAGTCGGCCGGGGATGAGCGCGGCAGCGGTGCGAACGTCGCCCCTCGTTTTTCGAAACCATCCGGCCCATCGCCCGTTTCTAAAAGGTAGGAAAACAAGGATGGAGAAGAAGCGTGACCTATCACAATGCGAACCTTCAGGACGCCCGGATCAAGGAGACCCACGACCTGATCGCAAGCGACAAGGTTGAAGGCACGAGGGTCTATGGCCCCGACGACAAACACATCGGCTCGATCGAGCGCGTGATCATCGAGAAGCGCAGCGGGCGCGTCGCCTATGCGGTGCTTGGATTCGGCGGTTTTCTCGGCCTCGGCGAAGACCACTATCCATTGCCTTGGGCAAAGCTGGCCTATGACGAGAAGCTCGGCGGCTATCGCACGGATGTGACTCGCGATCAGGTCGAAAACGCGCCGAAATATCACGGCACCGAAGAATACGACTGGAACGCGGAAAACGGACGCCGTGTCTACGACTACTACGGCGTGCCGCCCTACTGGATGTAATGCCTGACTTTCGATCTTTCGGGTCCCGCCGCGGGCGGGGCCCTTCGCATGTCCGGCCCTAAAGACGTTTCTCGCGAAGTGCGGTTATGTGATTCCGGCAGAAGAAAGAATCGGGAATATCGATCGCCGGAGAACCGGCGATCTCTTCGACGACGAAACGCGCCAGGCGGTGGGCGATGCCGAAGCTCACCTTGAACCCGCCGGTCAGGACCGAGACGTTCGGATGGTCCGGATGCCGGCCTGCCATCGGCTCGCGCCCCGTCGCTTTCGGGCGCAACCCTGCCCATCGCTCCACCACCTCGGCACCCGCCAGGCGCGGCGCGAGCGCTACGGCGCGCCGAAGCAGCTCATCCAGCTGCTCGTCCGTCGACAGGGGATCGGCAAAACTGTTTTCGCTGGTGCTGCCGACCGCCACATGGCCGTCGTCATGGGCAATAATGTAGACGCCGTCGGCAAAGATCACCGGAAGCGCCGGATCGATGTCCGCCCGCAGCAGTGCCGCCTGCCCCTTGACAGCCGTGCCGCTCGTTTCCGCCAGCGGCACCGACACGTCGTCGATCAGTTGAAAACTGCCGACGCCGGCCGCGATGATGCAATGCTCGAAATCGATACGGGTGCCATCGTCGAGTTCGGCCCGGCCGTGTTCCGGCTCGATCCGGCGCACGCCCCTGCCCTCGTCTAAATAGGCGTTCGGTGCCTGCAGGAGCGCTGTGCGGAGCGCAGCAAGCATGCGACGCGGCGAAACCCGTGCGGCGAGCGTGTCGAAGACCATGCCATGCGCCGCCGCGGCAGCACCCGGCCAGCCCTCGGGCCCGTCGTCCTTCACGTGCCAGTGGAACTGCCTGTCGGCCGCGCGCCAATGGCTCCGTGCATCCTGCTCGTGCCGGAGGGCGATATCGCGCAGGTGAGGCTTGGCAAGCGGGATCAAACGACCCGTCCGCCGATAGCCGGTCGAAAGGCCTGTCTCCGCCTCGAGCGCCGCGATCTCTTCCTCGAGCGTCACAAGCGCGTCGAATTGGAACTGCTTCTTATCGTTCCAGCGATCCGGCATATGCGGCATGAGCGCGCCCAAAAGGCCACCGCTGGCACCTGCGCCGATCGCTTGTTGCTCGACGACCCGCACGGTCATGCCCCTGCGCGTGGCGCAAATGGCGGCCCACAGCCCCATGATGCCGCCGCCGACGACCAAAAGCTCGCTCATCGATTGACCTTCTCCGGCCGGCGGATTATCGCCTTGGCCATGACAGGATCCGCAGACCCGATCGAGCCCCCGGCGCACCAGAACCTTGATTGGCACGAGGGCGATATGCCCTATTCCCGGGAGTTTGGCGATCACTTTTATTGCCGCACCGACGGGCGGCTGGAGTGCGGCCACGTCTTCCTGTCGGGCAACGGCCTGCCCGATCGTTGGGTCGGTGCGGGCACCTTCCGCATCGGCGAACTCGGCTTCGGTACCGGGCTCAATTTCTGCGAGACGTGGCGCCAGTGGAAGATGACCGCGGCCGCTGGCGACCAGCTGCAGTTCGTGTCCTTCGAACGCTTTCCGATGGCGGCCGAAGAGATTTCGCGCGCCCTCAGCCATTGGCCGGAGATCGACACGGAGCGCCAGGCGCTGGCCTCGCGCTGGCCGGTCGAGCCTGATGGTGATGTCCAGATCGACTTTGGTGACGGCGTCAGCCTCACGGTCGTCTGCGGCGCGGCACTCGGCGGCGTCGCCCGCGCTGAAGACCCGTTCGAAGCCTGGTATCTCGACGGCTTCGCGCCGTCGCGCAATCCCGACATGTGGTCGGAGGACCTGATGCGGCTGGTCTTCGAAAAGACCACGCCCGGCGGCAGCTTCGCCACCTATGCCGCCGCCGGTTTCGTCCGACGCAATTTGCAGGCCGCAGGCTTTGCCGTCGAGAAGCGCAAGGGTTTTGCCGGCAAACGCGAGATGTTGCGGGGCGACCGAGCCTAGCGCTCGTCGCGATTGCGGCCTGTCTTGAACGGTTGCGCCACCCGACTGCAGAAATGCGTCAGCGCAAGCGTTTTACTCCACAAGAGAACTGAACTGTCGCAAATGGCGGGCCATCGCCGTCTCGAATCTGCGACACACTCCCCATCGGCAACACGGTGGGTCTTTCATGAACGACGATCAGTTTCCCGATGCAGCAACCGGCGACGCAGCCTCGACGCCGCTGGAGCGCCGACGCCGCCCGGGCGGGCGCAGCGCCGAGCGTGTGCGCAAGTCTCCCGGCGGGAAATATCTCAATCTTGTCAATACGCTGGCGAAATCCACCGTACTTTCGGATGATGCGCTTGAATCGGTGCATGAGGCATCGCTGACGATCCTCGAAGAGATCGGCATGGACGTTATCCTGCCGGAGGCGCGCGAGCGGATGAAGGCGGCTGGCGCCGACGTGACGCCCGGCACCGACCGGGTGCGCTTCGACCGCGGTCTGATCATGGACATGATCGCCTCTGTTCCTCCGGCCTTCACCATGCACGCCCGCAACCCGGCCCGCAATGTCGCGATCGGCGGCAACAATCTGGTGTTCGCCCAGATCGCCAGCGCGCCGTTCGTCGCAGACCGGGACGGCGGCCGCCGCACCGGCAACCAGGAAGATTACCGCAAGCTGGTGAAGCTCGCGCAGTCCTATGACATCGTCCACACGACCGGCGGCTATCCGGTCGAGCCGGTCGACATCCATGCCTCGGTGCGCCACCTCGATTGCCTCTCCGACATGGTGAAGCTCACCGACAAGGTGTTCCACGTCTATTCGCTGGGCAAGCAGC
Source organism: Ensifer sp. ENS06 (assembly GCF_014852205.1). Taxonomy (NCBI): domain Bacteria; kingdom Pseudomonadati; phylum Pseudomonadota; class Alphaproteobacteria; order Hyphomicrobiales; family Rhizobiaceae; genus Ensifer; species Ensifer sp. ENS06. The sequence goes on from NZ_JACVBC010000006.1 coordinate 148,598, forward strand.
GCAACACCGACGGCATCGAGATCGCCCGCATCGGCCGTGGCATCACGATGGAGCAGATGGAGCGCGAGCCGTCGCTCTTCACCATCATCAACACCTCCTCGCCGCTCCGGCTCGACGGGCCGATGCTGCAGGGCATCATCGAGATGTCCTCGCGCAACCAGGTGGTGGTCGTCACGCCCTTCACGCTCGCCGGCGCCATGGCGCCGGTGACGATCGCCGGTGCGCTCGTCCAGCAGAACGCCGAAGCGCTCTGCGGCATCGCCTTCACCCAGATGGTCAGGCGCGGCGCACCTGTGATGTATGGCGGCTTCACCTCCAACGTCGACATGAAGACCGGAGCGCCCGCCTTCGGCACGCCGGAATACATGAAGGCGGTGGTCGCCGGGGGCCAGCTCGCCCGCCGCTACAACATCCCCTACCGCACCTCGAACACCAATGCCGCCAATACGCTAGACGCTCAAGCGGCCTACGAATCCGCCATGTCGCTCTGGGCGCTGACGCAAGGGGGCGGCAATTTCGTCATGCATGCCGCCGGCTGGACCGAAGGTGGGCTTACGGCCTCCTTCGAGAAGTTCATTCTCGACGTCGACATGTTGCAGATGGTGGCGGAATACCTGACCCCGCTTGATGTCAGCGAAGATGCGCTGGGCCTCGATGCCGTGCGCGACGTCGGCCCGGGCGGCCATTACTTCGGCACGCTGCACACGCTGCAGCGCTACGAGACCGCCTTCTATTCACCGATCCTGTCGGACTGGCGCAACTTCGAGACCTGGACCGAAGCCGGGCGGCCGACGACATACGATCACGCCAACCGGATCTTCAAACAGAAGCTGAACGAATACGAGCGCCCGCCCCTCGATCCGGCGATCGAGGAGGAACTCGATGCCTTTGTCGCCAAACGCAAGGCCGAGGGCGGCGTCCCCACCGACTTCTGACGGGACGCCTTGGGTAAACCGGAAAGCGTTACGAAGTCCGGCTGCGGCCGAGCCTTAAGGGAACACCGCGGCCCGTGCCGTTGCGATCAGTTGCTCGGTGGTTGCAGCCACGCAGTTGCGGTCGATCTCGGCGACTGTCCGCTCGCGGACATGGGCGGAAAGCTGCTTGCGGAGATCGCCAAGCGTCCGGGGTGCTGCGCAAATCACCAGGCTGTCGAAGGCATGGTTGGCGGCGTAGCTCTCCAGCCTTCCGGCCACGTCCGCAACAAAGCGCTGCTGCTCCTCGCGAACGGGATCGCTCTTGTATTCCATGGCCGAGCGTCCGTGTCCGACGGACGAATGCGACCGGCCCGGCTTGTCGGCCATGATGTCCTGAACGCGCTTCGGTTCGGTGTGAAAGGTCTCCTCCTCCGGCCGCTGGCGCTCTTCCTTCAACAGGTTCACGCCCTTGACGATGCGCGCGGTGTTGCCATCCGCGGCCAGTATCCAAGTCCGGTTCTGCACGATTGTCTCCCAGTGAAAGGTGTGGATCGCGAAGGGTCATGAAGACCCTGTAAAGGAAACGAACGAGCGGCGATCCGGTTCCATCGGAAGGTGCCGATGATGCTGATTATTTGGCCGGATGCGCCGCTCACATCCGCGCGATATAGGCTTCGAAGCTGCGTTCCGGCGTCACCTCGTAACGCTCGCGCTGGACATGAAGCGTGCTGATCCTGTCGACCCGGAAATCGCGGAAATCCGACCTCAGTTCGCACCAGCCCGTCAGCAGCCAGAAGTGGCCGAAGACGCTGAGGCCGAGTGGCCAGATGGTGCGTTCGGAATGTTCGTCCTTGAGGCTGTCATAGGCCAGGCGAAGCTTGCGGCGACCGGCGATCGCCAGGCGGATCTCGCCGAGCAGCGCCGGCGGTTCCGGCTGGAGCGAAGAGCGGAAGGCGCGAAGGGGCGCGGCTGTCAGCCGCTGCCGATGTTCGGGCGGCAGACCATGGGCGATCTTCTCCATCGCCTCGCGCGCCGCCTGGGCGAGCCTGCCGTCGCCGAGCATCTGCACGGCGCGGGCGCCGAAAGCGAGCGCTTCGAGCTGCTCGAAGGTAAAGGCAAGCGGCGGCGCATCGAACGCACCGCGCAGGAGATAGCCGACACCGCGTTCGCCGTCGATCGGCGCGCCGGAGGCGATCAGGTGCTCCATGTCGCGATAGATGGTGCGCTGGGCGACCTCCATCTTCTCGGCGATCTCGCGCGCCGTCATCACCCGGCCGCTCGCGCGCAGGAGCTGGATGATGCGAAACAGCCGGTCGGCGGGTCTCATGCCTGGCCTCCCCACGGCAAGACTTCGTTCTAAAGGGCTACCGCGCGCCTCGCGTGTCCACAAGCACGGCACCGTGGATAATGGCCATAAGGCTGTCAGTTGCCCTGTGTTAAATCAAGCGACAACTCACAGGGAGCCTCATCATGACCAGCGATCACATCCTTGAACTTGCCGTCTGCATCGTCACCGACAGGCCGGCGGCCACAGCCACGCGCCAGCGAGCGATGCAGGCCGTTTCCCGCTATCCGGGCTTCGTCTCCTGGCGCGCGGTCGATTCCTGCGAGACCTCGGGCATGTTCGCAGACCTGGTCGAATGGGAGACACTGGAGGCTGCGCAATCGGCCGGAGAGCGCGTCCGGGTCGATCCGGAGTTCGCACCTTACGCAGCGACGATCAGCGCGGTAATGCTCGTGCAGCATTTTAGCGGCGGCCAGAGGATCTGACCGGCCCGGAATTGGACGAGCAAAGGACTGCCTGAGCGATGGCCGAACCACTGAAGAATCTGCTGCACCCCGGTGTCGTCATCGCCATCGCCGATGCGCTCGAACGCAACGCCGCCGGTTTCGACCGCAAGAGGTTCGTGGCGCTTGCGGGTGACGGGCTGGAGGCGCTGGAGCTGATGCAGCGCTCGCTGCAGATCCGCGACGCGCTGGTCGAGACGCTGCCGCAGGCGTTTCCGGAGGCGGCCGCCAACCTCCACGCCTGCCTTCCTCGCGACGGCGCCGACGGCATCAGCGGCTGGTCGCTGCTGCCCTTCAGCCAGTACGTCGCCTTGCGCGGCCTCGACGACTTCGACCTTTCGCTGTCGCTGCTGCGGGCGCTGACGCCGCATTTCACAGCCGAGTTCGGCATCCGCGTCTTCATCGATCGCGACCAGGAGCGCGCCCTCGCGACGATCCGGGACTGGACGAAGGATCCCAACCATCACGTCCGGCGACTGGCGAGCGAAGGTACCCGCCCGCGCCTGCCCTGGGCGATGCGACTGCCGCAGCTCATCCGCGATCCGCAGCCGATCCTGCCGATCCTGACCGCGCTTCTCGACGACCCCGAGGAGTATGTGCGCCGCTCGGTTGCCAACAGCCTCAACGACATCGCCAAGGACCATTCGGATCTGGTGGCTGCTTTCGTCGCCGAACATATCGGCGACGCATCGCCGGAGCGCCGCCAGCTTCTGCGCCACGCCTCGCGCACGCTGCTGAAGCAGGGGCACGCGGACGCGCTCGGCAATTTCGGTTTCGCTCCCCCGGCCGGCATCAATGCGCGCTTTTCGCTCGATCGTTCGGACATCGTGCTTGGCGAAAGCCTCGGCCTGCGCCTCGCCGTCAGCCATGACGCCGAGACGAGCCAGAAGGTGATGATCGACTACGCTGTGCACCATCGCAAGGCGAACGGCACCACGTCGCCGAAAGTCTTCAAGTGGACGTCGGCTTTGCTTACCCCCGGCGCATCGATCGAGATCGAGAAACGCCATGCGATCCGGCCCATCACGACCCGTCGCTATTACCCGGGCGCGCATCGCATCGTCATCCTCGTCAACGGCCAGGAAGCGGCAGAAGCAGGCTTCGATCTCGCGCTTGAGTAGATCTCATTTCGCACCTGCGAAAAGATGGACCTTGACTTTTTCGTCCAAACCAACGACATGGTGCCCAGCGTCACCTTCCGGCCGCCGCGTGAGCGCGCCCTCGGCAGACATCGAAAGCCGTGAAGAAGGATAGCGCACATATCACCGCGATAGGCGGTACAGCACAGGCGCTTGACGACTTAATTCAACCCACAAGTTCCCAATTCACGCGGGGTTCTTGACGCCGAACGACACCGGAACAGCAACAATGCGGTTCCGGCGAATGCGTTTGGCGCCCCCAAAAGGTATATGCATTTGTCCACCTTTAAAGATCTCGGCCTCTCCGAGCACATTCTGGAAACCCTGACTGCCAACGGCTTCGAAAAGCCGACCCCGATCCAGGCTCAGGCGATCCCGCTGGTGCTGAAGGGCAACGATCTCATCGGTCTCGCCCAGACCGGCACCGGCAAGACGGCCGCCTTCGGCCTGCCGATGATCGAGAAGCTCGTTGCCGAAGGCAAGCGCCCCGATCCGCGCAACATTCGCGCCCTGGTTCTGGCGCCGACCCGCGAACTGGTCAACCAGATCGCCGCCAACCTCAAGCTGTTCGTCAAGAAGTCACCGCTGAAGATCGGCGTTGTCGTTGGTGGCGTCTCGATCAACAAGCAGACCGAACAGCTCGCCCGCGGTGTCGACATCCTGGTCGCAACGCCGGGCCGCCTGCTCGACCTCGTTGCCCGCAAGGCCGTGACGCTGACGCAGGGCCGCTACCTGGTGCTCGACGAAGCCGACCAGATGCTCGACCTCGGCTTCATCCACGACCTGCGCAAGATCTCCAAGCTGGTGCCGAAGAACCGCCAGACGCTGCTCTTCTCGGCCACCATGCCGAAGCAGATCGCCGAGCTTGCTGGCGAGTACCTGACCAACCCGGTCAAGGTCGAAGTCACGCCTCCGGGCAAGGCTGCCGACAAGGTCGAACAGTATGTTCACTTCGTTCCCGGCAAGGACCTGAAGACGACCATCCTCAAGAAGACGCTGACAGAGAACCCGGACGGCCTGTCGCTGATCTTCAGCCGCACCAAGCATGGCGCCGAGAAGCTGATGAAGCATCTCGACCACGTCGGCTTCAAGGCCGCCTCGATCCACGGCAACAAGAGCCAGGGCCAGCGCGAGCGCGCGCTCAAGGCCTTCCGTGACGGCGAGATCCGTGTGCTGGTCGCGACCGACGTCGCCGCCCGCGGCATCGATATCCCCGGCGTTACCCACGTCTACAACTACGACCTGCCGGAAGTGCCGGATGCCTATGTTCACCGCATCGGCCGCACCGCGCGCGCCGGCCGCGACGGCATCGCCATCGCCTTCTGCGCGCCGGACGAAATCCGCCTGCTGCGCGACATCGAAAAGCTGATGGGCATCAACATTGCCGTTGCCAGCGGCGAGGCGCCCGCCGACCAGGCGCGTCCGGCCAAGGGCCGCGGCGGCCGTGGCAACAACGGCGCCGGCCACCGCAAGGGCAATGGCGGCGGTCACCACCAGAACGGCGGCCGTCCGCCGCGCCGTGAGCGTCCGGCCGGCGAGCCGGTTGCTGCGACCAGCGGCTTCACCGGTGACGACCTTTTGCGCGACGAGCGTCGCCCGCAGCGCCAGGAGCGCCGCGATCACGGCCATCCGCAGACCGACGGCCGTGGCGAAGGCAACCGCAACCACGAAGGCAAGAAGCACCACGGACGTCCCGGCCAGAAGCAGGGCGACCGTCGTGACCGCAACCATGGCGGCCGCAACGAAAACCGTGGCGGTGGCGAGCGTCGCGAAGGCGGCCAGGGCCAGCGTCGGGGCAATGGCGGCAATCGCGGCCACCAGGGCTGACCGAGGCGCTGCGTGTCAACCGGGCGCGCAAAAGCCAGCGTAGAACTTTGAAATGTGAACGGCGGGTCGCTTCGGCCCGCCGTTTTAGTTTTGGGCCATGCGCATGCCGCTATTGCAAAACCGCTTCACACTCTCGCGCGTCGTGCTTCACGCCTGCTTGCGGTTCGTGAGATAGACGCCAGCAACGGCAATGATGGTGCCGATGACCATCGGCAGCGTCAGCGCTTCGCCGAAGAAGAGCCACGCCTGCACGGCGGCAAGCGGCGGCACGAGATAGATCAGCGACGCTGCGCGCGACACCTGCCCTCGACGGATCAGATAAAGCAGCAGCGCGATCGCGCCCATCGAGAGCCCGAGAACCGACCAGGCAAGTGCCAGAACCACCTGGAGGTTCCAGGTGACGTGCAGGTCTTCGAGCATCAGCGCCAGCGGGATCGTCACGATCAGCGCGCCGAGATATTGCAGCGCTGCGATGGTGCGGATGTCACCGCTCTGCAGATGGCGCTTCTGGTAGAGCGTGCCATAGGTGACGGCGCCCATGCCGAGCACGTTGATGATCACAGGCAGAAAGTGAATCGGCGTCGCACCGGTGTCGATCGCCAGAACCTTCGGCAGGACGGCAAGCGCAATGCCGAAGAAGCCGAGCACCAGCCCGAGCTTCTGCTGCGTGCTCAGCCTCTCGTCGATGACGAAGGCCGCGGCGACCGCGGTCATCAGCGGCTGCAGGCCGGCGATGATGCCGGAAATGCCGGCCGGCACGCCCTCGCCGATCGCCCACCAGACCGACCCGAGATAGAGCCCGTGCAGGAACATGCCGGACACGATCGCATGACCGGCCATTTTCCAGGACTTCGGCCATCGTGCGCCGGTGACGACGCAGAACAGGATGAAGAGCGCGATCGCCAGCGTGTAGCGCAACACGAGAAAGGTCAGCGGATCTGCGTAGACCGCAGCATATTTCGCCACCACCCAGCCGGTGGACCAGAGCAGAACGAAGATGGCGGGAGCCAGACGGGCGAGCATGGTGAGCCTATCGGAATGACGGCGGCAGGTGGAAGCAATGAACCGCCTTCGCTGAAGCGCGTCGGGCCGTTGTAACGCTTTGATCTGCCGCTGATTTCGCGCTCAAATCCCTCCGATTTAAGCACTCATGCAAGTATCCGCGCCGGTATTGATCGTCAAAGCAATTTTTCTGATGGGAAGCATCAGCCAATCGGAACCATCAGCCTGAGCGAGGATAGCGACAGCGAGACGAAACCGGGATCGTACTCCTCGCGATAGTGCAGCAAGGCGGTATCGACCGCGTGGCCTTCGGCCGCGATCCAGTCGAACATTCTCTGGTAATGGGCAAAGACGTCGCCGCTGTCAGGGTGTTGCAGGGCCGTGACGAAGCGCATGGCCGGCAGGTCGACAAAGCCTGGGTGCACGGTCGTCTCTGCCTTGTCGGAAACATAGCCGACGAGATAGCGGAATCCATCCGGGCGATCGTTCCAGGAGATGCCGACCAAGGCTGCATGATCGCCTGGATGAAGATGCTGGTGATGCCCCTGCATTTCGGCGATCAGCCGGCGAACGGCACCATCGGCCGCCTCGCCGAAGGTGCCCTCCCAGAACGATCCGGAAATGCGCTGTGCGGGTCTCTCGACAATTTCGAACACCATGGTCGCCTCTTAAAAAAGAGATCCTGCAGCGATTGCCAGGGGTCTCCCGCATGGCAAGCCCTGGAGCAAAACGGAATTTGCCTCAAAGCAGTTCCACGAAGGCCCGCGCCGCGTGGCTGAACTGCCTCTCGCGGTGGGTCAAAAGCTCGAAGCTGCGCTCAGCCAGTTCGAACGGCAGTTCCACGAGCCGGCCGCTATCGACGAAAGGTTGTGCTGCGAGCCGGGAAACGGCCGTGACGAAAGGACCGCTTCCGACCGCCGTCAGCACCGCCTCGTTCGAGGGCAGCTCAAGCTCGATCCTGAGCCGATCGACGTCTGCTCCATGATCATTCATCGATTGCAGGAACATTGCCCGCGTGCCGGAGCCATCTTCGCGCAGCACCCAGCGCGCAGAAAGCAGCATTTCCAGATTGACGGCAGCCCCAACGAACGCGTGCGAGGGCGCGGCATAGACGGCGATGCGATCGACGGCGACGCGGCGATGGTCGAGCTTGGCGCCATCCACGCGCCCCTCGACGAAGCCGAGCTGCGCCGTGCCCTCTTCCACCGCCTCGGCGACGACGGCCGTGTTGCGCACGGTGAGCTTCACATCGACCTGGGGATAGTCGTGGGTGAAGCGGGCAAGGCGCGACGGCAGCCAATAGCTCGCGACCGTCTGGCTGGCAGCGATCGACAGTTCGCCGCGGCGAAGCTCCGAGAGATCGCGCAGGCAGGCAGTGGCGGCGAGCGCCCGGGCGAGCACCGCCTTTGCCTCCGGCAGGAAGATCTTGCCGGCATCGGTCAGCGTCAGGCCGCGGCCGACGCGATCGAACAATCTGATGTCGTGCTGGGTTTCGAGCGCCGCGATGGCCGCGCTTGCGGCCGACTGCGTGACGTTCATCGCCTCGGCGGCTTTGGTCATGTGCAGCCGCTCGGCGACCGCGACGAAGATTTTAAGCTGATCGAGTGTCATGGAAGATCAATCGCAAAAATCGATCAGAATGACAAGAATAATCCGTTAGACTGATTCATGGATGAGCGTAGGTTGCGCCCATGTCCAGATCGCATTCCCCATTTCGCTCCCAATTTTCCTCAGTCGCCTCCCGCCTGACGTGCATTCTTCCGGGCCTTTTCCTCTGCTGTCTCGTCGCACTTGCGGCCATCGGTCTGGAATGGATCGAGCGGCGCTGGACCGGCCGCGCTTGGCTGGAAGCGCTCGTTCTCGCGATCCTTCTCGGCGCTATCGTCCGCACCCTCTGGACGCCCGGCCCCCGCTTCCTCTCCGGCATCCACTTCTCGGCGAAAGTCCTGCTGGAGACAGCGATCGTGCTAATCGGCGCGATGCTGAGCTTCGACGCGATCGCAGCGAGCGGGCCGACCCTGCTCGTCACTATCGTCGCCATGGTTCTTCTGTCGATTTCCACCGGCTACCTGATTGCGCGCATGCTCGGGCTGCCGAAACGCCTGGCGACCTTGATTGCCTGCGGCAACGCCATCTGCGGCAACTCGGCGATCGCCGCCGTCGCACCGGCCATCGGTGCCCGCGGCGAGGAGGTCGCAGCTGCAATTTCTTTTACCGCCATCCTCGGCATCGCCGTCGTCCTGTCGCTGCCCTTCGTCGGCGGTTGGCTCGGCATGACGCCCCAGGGCTACGGCGTCTTTGCCGGCATGACCGTCTATGCCGTACCCCAGGTCCTGGCCGCGGCCAGCCCCTTCAGCCCGCTCTCGGTCCAGGTGGGCACGCTGGTCAAGCTCGTGCGCGTGCTGATGCTCGGCCCCGTCGTCTTCTGCTTCTCGCTAATTGGCAGCCGCGATACCGAGCCGGAATGCAAAGCGCCCAGACAACGGAAGTCGCGCCTCGCCACGATCCTCCATTTCGTTCCCTGGTTCATTCTGGGTTTCCTCGCCGTTGCGATCGCCCGCAACAGCGGCGCAATCTCCGACACACTCGCGACCGACGCCGTGACGGTCTCCACCTGGCTGACGGTCATCGCCATGGCCGCCCTCGGCCTTGAGGTCGACATCCGCGCGCTCGCCCATTGCGGGCCGCGTGCAAGTGCTGCCGCCACATTGTCGCTGCTGGTGCTCTGTCTCCTCGCGGTCCTCGCGATCGTCTGCCTGGGTCTCGGCTAGCTTCGGCGCCCGCGTCCAAATTTAGAGCAAGTGCATATTTCTTGCCCACCCGGTCGCAACCACTTTCTGCGACCGGATGCGGCTGCCCTGTCGTTGGGCAGATTTCCCCGCGAACGGGCGCTTCTGGCGTGGCCAACTTTCTTTTCAGGCGACTGAGCACGCTTCTTGCATTGCAACCAGCCTTGTACTCAAATGGTCAAAAATAAGGGGACCACGCCTTTGGCATTTGACGAAATGATGAATGCGGACAGCAGTCCGCGCCAGCCATATTCGACCTATCATGATTGGTATGCCAGCCAGGACAGAAATCGGCTCATAGCGAAATCCAAGGACGCCGAGAACATCTTCCGGAAAACCGGCATCACCTTCGCGGTCTACGGACACGCAGACAGTTCCGAAAAGCTCATCCCCTTCGATCTCATCCCCCGCATCATCTCCGGCCGCGAATGGCGCAAGCTCGCCCAGGGCATCGAACAGCGGGTCATCGCTCTCAACGCCTTTCTCGACGACATCTACCACAAGCAGGAAATCATCCGCGCCGGCCGCATCCCGCGCGAACTGATCGAGAAGAACGAAGCCTTCCTGCCGCAGATGATCGGTTTCCGCCCGCCGGGCGGCGTCTATACCCACATTGTCGGCACCGACATCGTCAGAACCGGCGAAGACCAGTTCTACGTTCTCGAAGATAACGCGCGTACCCCGTCCGGCGTCAGCTACATGCTGGAAAATCGCGAAACGATGATGCAGATGTTCCCGGAACTCTTCCATCAGAACCGCGTGCGCCCGGTCGAGAACTACCCCTACCTGCTGCGGCAGAGCCTTTCGTCGCTAGCCCCTCCCGGCTGCAGCGGCAAGCCGCGCGTCGCGGTGCTGACGCCCGGCATCTACAATTCGGCCTACTACGAACACGCGTTCCTCGCCGACCAGATGGGCGTCGAGCTCGTCGAAGGATCGGACCTGCGGGTGATCGACGGCAAGGTGAAGATGCGCACCACCCGCGGCTACGAGGCGATCGACGTGCTCTACCGCCGCGTCGATGACGACTTCCTCGACCCACTCACCTTCCGACCGGATTCCGCCCTCGGCATTCCCGGCATCATGGACGTCTACCGCGCCGGCAACATCACCATTGCCAACGCGCCCGGCACCGGAATTTCCGACGACAAGGCGATCTATTCCTACATGCCCGAGATCGTCGAGTTCTATACCGGCCGCAAGCCGCTCTTGGAAAACGTCCCGACGTGGCGCTGTTCCGAGCCGCAGAGCCTCAAATACGTGCTCGAGCATCTGGAAGAGCTGGTGGTCAAGGAGGTCCACGGCTCCGGCGGCTACGGCATGCTGGTAGGCCCGACGGCGACCAGGAAGGAACGCGCCGTCTTCGCCGAGAAGCTGAAAGCCCGCCCGACCAATTACATCGCCCAGCCGACGCTTTCCCTTTCCACCGTGCCGATCCTCGTCAACAAGGGCATCGCGCCCCGGCACGTCGACCTTCGCCCCTATGTCCTCGTCTCCGACAAGGTCCAGATCATCCCCGGCGGCCTGACGCGCGTGGCGCTGAAAGCCGGTTCGCTCGTCGTGAACTCCAGCCAGGGTGGCGGGACCAAGGACACCTGGGTGCTGGAGGACTGAGAGATGCTGGGAAGAACTGCAAACGGCCTCTACTGGATGTTCCGCTATATCGAACGCGCCGAAAACAGCGCCCGGCTGATCGATGCCGGCCTGCGCATGGCGCTGACCCGCAGCGAGGCAACGGAGGGCGACTGGGACGGTGTGCTGCAAAGTGCGGGCGTGCGCGAACTTTATGACGAGGTGCACGAAACGCTGACGAGCATCGACGCGATCGACTTCCTGCTGCGCGACCGGGCCAATCCCTCAAGCGTGATGTCCTGCATCGAGGCGGGGCGCCACAATGCCCGCATGGTGCGCACGGCGCTGACGCGCGAAACCTGGGAAGCCACCAACGAGTGCTATCTCGAGATGAGGGCAATGCTGTCGAAGAAGGCGCGCCCGACGGACATGCCGGAGATCATCGACATGATCAAGCGCCGCGCCGGCCTCATCCGTGGCGCCTTCCACGGCACCATGCTTCGCAACGAGATCTTCAATTTCTCGCGCATCGGCACCTTCATCGAACGGGCCGACAACACCGCCCGCATCCTTGACGTGAAGTACTACGTGCTTCTGCCGGCGGTCGCCGCCGTCGGCTCGTCGATGGACAATGTGCAGTGGGAATCGATTCTGCGCTCGGTCTCGGCGCATCGCGCCTATGGCTGGGTCTATGACGCCGAACTTCGCCCCGCCAACATCGCCGACTTCCTGATTTCCAACGGCCGCATGCCGCGCTCGCTTGCCTATTGCTACGAGAAGATCGCCAGCAACCTCGGCTATCTCGAGCGGGAGTATGGCGAACGCCATGCCGCCCACGAGACGGCCGACCGGACGCTTGCGTCGCTGCGCAGCCAGTCGATCAAGGACATCATGGATCAGGGGCTGCATGAGTATCTCGAAGAGTTCATCAGCCACAACAACCGCCTGGGACAGGAAATCTCCGACGGCTACCGATTCTACTAGAGCAGTTCCAGCGAAAGTGTGACGCCGTTTCGCGTTTGGAATTGCGTAAAAACAAGGAGATAGAGCGCTTTCACAACTCCGTTAACCGGAAGCGTTCTAGATCGGAGGATGGCATGCACCTGAAGATCAGCCACACGACCGAATATCACTATGACGAGCCCGTGCAGTATGCCCTGCAGCGCTTGCGGCTGACGCCGCTCACCCAGGTGGGCCAGACCGTGCTCGGCTGGGAGACCCTCGTCGATGGCGCTGCGATCGAAGTGAACTACGACGACCACTTCGGCAACCGTGTTCACCTCGTCAGCATCGACGGCGACCGCGAAACGATCCATATCACGGCCTCCGGCGAGGTCCACACGGAGGACCGCGCCGGCGTCTTCGGCCCGCACCAGTCTTATGTGCCGCTGTGGCTCTTTGCACGCGAAACACCGCTTACCAAGGCCGGAAAGCTCATCCGCGAGCTCGCAAAATCCGCCGAAGGTGACACGGCCCTCGCCCGCATGCATGCGCTGATGGAGACGATCCACGAGGCGGTGACGTACAAACCCGGCGAGACCCATGCGGAAACGGCGGCCGAGGATGCGCTGGAAAGCGGCCAAGGCGTCTGCCAGGACCATGCCCATATCCTGATCGCAGCGGCCCGCTCGCTCGATCTACCGGCGCGCTACATCTCGGGCTACCTGATGATGGAGGGGCACCCCGAACAGACGGCCAGCCATGCCTGGGCCGAGGTGCATCTCAACGGGCTCGGCTGGGTCGGCTTCGATGCAGCCAACAAGATCTGCCCAGATGATCGCTATGTCCGCATCGCCTCCGGCCTCTGCTACCGCGACGCCGCCCCCATCTCCGGGCTGATCCACGGCGAGGCGAAGGAGACGCTGAAGGTGTCGGTCACGGTCGAACAGCAGCAGCAAAGCCAAAGCCAAAGCCAGAATCAAAGCCAGGCCCGGGGCCAGAGCCAAAATCAGAGTCAGTAGGTCGGAGACGGGGCGGCGGCGACGCCCCGTCGAAGCTACCGGATGTTCCGACTACCGCGAGGCGCTCGCCTGCAGGATGCGGCAGAGCGAAACCAGCCCGCTGTCATAACCGCCGCCAACGACATCGCGACAGCGTTTGATCAGCTTGACCCGCTCGCCGGCGGGCAGTGCATTGAACGCGGCCATCGAAGCGCCTGGTGAAACCGAGCCTCCCGAACCGCCTCCGGTGCCACCGCCAACGCTGCCGCCACCCCCGGAGCTCCCGCCGCCGGATCCCGTTCCAACTCCCACGCCGAGCCCAAGCCCGACGCCGTTGCCGCCGCCTGCATTGGCCTTGAGACCAGCAGTCAGGCCATTCCGTCCACCGACCGTGGCATTGACCGAAGTGTTGAGCCCTTTTCCGCCGCCAAGGCCGACATCGGCATCCGCGTTGATGCCATTGGCGCCGCCGGCGCTCGCCTGCACATCGGCGTTGACGCCTTGCGCACCGCCGATCGAGGCGTTTGCGTTGGCATTGACGCCGTTTGCGCCGCCGAGCGATGCGTCGACATCGGCCTTAAGGCCGTTCGAGCCACCAAGTCCGACATTGGCGTTCAGCCCGCTCGGGCCACCGACGGACACGCCGACGCCAAGACCGTTCGCACTCTGTGAAAATGCCGGCTGGGACAGCGCCACCGTCGCAAGAAGACCGAGCGACAACGCAAATACATTCCTCCGCATGATCGTCCTCCTAACAAGGTCAGGGTCGGAATGGCCCCGACAATGGGGATACGTCGCAGGGTTGCTGCCGGTTGCAGCGGATCAGCCGAAAAGCGAGGGTTTTGCCCGGTGTGGATAACACAGGGCGAAGATGCGGCCGAAGGCGTGTCTTTTCGAAACGATGGCCTTGGCACCCAAACAGGATCGCCGCACCGAAAGTGGTGCGGTGATCGCTCTGAGGCTCTTAGCCGATCAAAGGACGTCTGATGACGCTGGAAGGCTGGCCAATGGCCCGAAAAAACCGATGATGCGCGTAATGCGCGTCGCGTTGGGATCGAGGAATGCGATGTCCAGACCCTCGGGGAAAGATGATCCGTCGGGCATCACAAATCGCCAGGCGAAGCGTGCGATCCCATGATGAACGTCCACGTCGCTTGTCCGAGTAATACGCGCGCCCGGGTGCCCAGCCTGAATACCTGCAATGTGCGCGAGCAGTTCTTCTGCACCGGCGGCATGAACCGTCGGGTCCGTGTACGTTGCGCCATCGGCCCAGATCGGCACCAGCAACGCCCGCCTATGCTCGGCGTCCTCCGACGACCAGGCAGCGCAATACGAATCGATAAGATCTGTTAACGGCACGCTTCTTCACTCCCGTAGATCATAGGTTCCGACACGCTCCGACGGCCAAGCCGAGGCGCATGCTCCTTCTCGCCGCAAGATAGCTGACGGCTGTTCGGCTGCTGCATTTATCCTTCGATCGTCTGCGATCAATGGAGCACTGCCGCGGCCGCCCACCTGCAGGCACGCAACGTCGCGGGGGAAAACTATGACGTCGACGCTGCGACGCCAATACGCACCGCGCGGTCAGTGGTTACCCAGAGGTAAGGGAAGATGAACAGGCCCGCCGACTAGGGCTGATTGCAGCGATGAAGACGGTCGCGGGTCAGTGCGAGCATAAAAGTTACAGGTCCCGTCCCGCGACGATGCTTGCGGGTGCGCCAAGCCTGCTCAGCTCGCAGCGGCCTCCTCGACGCTGGCACCTGGGACCGTCGCACCGCAATTACGGTGCGACGGCGGCCTTTGCGCGTCTGTTATGACGCAAGCTGCGTTGAGCGCCAAAGACAAGAGCGAACTGTCCGCTCTCGCGCCGACAGCGTCAGTGGCTGTCGCGGTTCATCGGAATTTCCGCGCCGCGCGGACCGACGAGGAAGTCGAGATCCGCGCCCGTGTCGGCCTGCATCACGCTCTTGACGTAGAGGCCGGCATAACCACCCTTGAGCGGCATCACCGGCGACACCCAGGCAGCGCGACGACGGGCCAGTTCTTCGTCGGAGACATCGAGATGGATGGTGCGGGCCGGCACGTCGACGGCGATCATGTCGCCGTTTTGAACCAGTGCCAGCGGGCCGCCATCGGCCGCTTCCGGCGCCGTGTGCAGGATGACCGTACCGTAGGCCGTGCCGGACATGCGCGCATCGGAGATGCGGATCATGTCGGTAATGCCCTTTTTCAGCACCTTCGGGGGCAGGCCCATGTTGCCGACCTCGGCCATGCCCGGGTAACCCTTCGGGCCGCAATATTTCAGCACCATCACGCAGGTCTCGTCGATGTCGAGATCATCGCGATTGATGCGGGCGTGGTAGTCCTCGATGCTCTCGAACACGACCGCCCGGCCCTTGTGCTGCATCAGGTGCGGCGATGCGGCGGACGGCTTCAGCACGCAGCCCTTGGGCGCAAGATTGCCGCGCAGCACCGCGATGCCGCCGGACTTGGTCAGCGCTTTGTCGCGCGGCACGATGACGTCGTCATTGTAGTTGACGACATCCTTGACGTCGTTCCAGATCGTGTCACCGGTGACGGTCACAGCATCCTTGTGAAGGAGGCCCATTTCGCCCACGGCCTTGATCACGACCGGCAGGCCGCCGGCATAATAGAACTCCTCCATCAGGTACTTGCCCGACGGCTGCAGGTTGACGATCGTCGGCACGTCGCGGCCGAGGCGATCCCAATCGTCGAGACTGAGGTCGACACCGACACGGCCGGCAAGCGCCAAGAGGTGCAGCACGGCGTTGGTCGAGCCGCCGACAGCGCCGTTGACGCGAATGGCGTTCTCGAAGGCCTGCTTCGTCAGGATATCCGAAGGCTTCAGATCCTCCTTGACCATGTCGACGATGCGGCGGCCGGAGAGCTGGGAGATCACCCGGCGGCGGGCGTCGACGGCAGGGATCGCCGCATTGCCGGGCAGGGTCATGCCCAGCGCTTCGGCCATCGAGGCCATGGTCGAGGCCGTGCCCATGGTCATGCAGCTGCCGGCCGAGCGGGCCATGCCCTGCTCCGCATCCATGAATTCGGCGAGCGACATCTCGCCGGACTTCACCATTTCCGAGAATTGCCAGATCGCCGTGCCCGAGCCGACATCCTTGCCGCGCCACTTGCCGTTCAGCATCGGGCCGCCAGAAACGAGGATGACAGGGATGTCGACGCTGGCAGCCCCCATCAGCAGGCTCGGCGTGGTCTTGTCGCAACCGCCGAGCAGCACGACGCCATCGACCGGATTGCCGCGGATCGCCTCTTCGACGTCCATGGCCGCGAGATTGCGGAACATCATCGCCGTGGGCCGCAGCGTGCTTTCGCCAACGGAAAACACCGGGAATTCGACCGGAAAGCCACCGGCCTCGTAGACGCCGCGCTTCACCCGCTCTGCGAGATCACGCAGATGCGCGTTGCACGGCGTCAGCTCCGACCAGGTGTTACAGATGCCGATGATCGGCCGGCCATCGAAGGTGTCGGCGGGCAGGCCCTGGTTCTTCATCCAGGAGCGGTGCATGATGGCATTCTTGCCGGTACCGCCGAACCAATCCTGCGAACGCAGCTTGCGCGGCCATTCAGCTTTCTTCTTCATCTCTTCCTTCCTTATGCGGCCCGCACCGTTCACGCGGGCCCGATGACGGCGTGCTTCAGGCGAGCGTGTAGGCCGTCTTGACGGTGGTGTAGAACTCGGCGGCGTAGCGCCCCTGCTCGCGCGAGCCGTGGGACGAGCCCTTGCGGCCGCCGAAGGGCACGTGGAAATCGACGCCCGCCGTCGGCAGGTTGACCATCACCATGCCGGCCTCGGCATTGCGCTTGAAATGGGTCGCGTGCTTCAGGCTGGTGGTGGCAATGCCCGAGGACAGACCGAAGGGCGTGTCGTTGGCGACCGTGAGCGCCTCATCGTAGTCCTTGACCCGGATGACGGATGCAACCGGGCCGAAGATCTCTTCCCGAGAAATGCGCATCGCGTTCGTCGCTTCGGTAAACAGCGCCGGCTGCAGGTAGAAGCCGGGCGTGTCGCGCTTCAGAAGCTCGCCGCCGAAGGCAAGCTTGGCGCCTTCCTGTCGGCCGATGGCGATATAGTCGGTGTCCTGGTTGAGCTGGCTCTCATCGACCACCGGACCGATCTGGGTGCCGGCCTTCAAGGCGTCGTCGACAACAAGCCCCTTCATCCGTTCGCCCATGGCCGCCACGAACCGATCATGAATGCCCTCGGTGACGATGAGCCGCGAAGATGCGGTGCAACGCTGGCCGGTCGAGAAGAAGGCGGAGTTGACCGCGGCTTCCACTGCAACATTGAGGTCGGCGTCATCGAGCACGACGAAGGGGTTCTTGCCACCCATTTCCAGCTGGTATTTGCGATTGTGTTCGACCGAGGCGAGCGCCACGCGTTTGCCCGTGCCGGTCGAGCCGGTGAAGGTGATGGCGTGAATGTCCGGGCTGTCGAGCATCGCCTGGCCGACGACCGAGCCCTTGCCCATGACGAGGTTCAAGACGCCCTTCGGCAGGCCGGCGCGGTTAAGAATGTCGACGATCGCCCAGGAACTGCCGGGCACCAGTTCGGCCGGCTTGAAGACGACGGTGTTGCCGTAGCAGAGTGCCGGCGCGATCTTCCAGGCGGGAATGGCGATCGGGAAGTTCCAGGGCGTGATGATGCCGACGACACCGACCGGCTCGCGGGTGATCTCGACGCCGATATTGGGTCTTGCCGACGGCAGCACCTCGCCCGCCAACCGCAGGCACTCGCCGGCGAAGAAGTCGAAGATCTGGCCGGCGCGCACCGTCTCGCCGATGCCTTCGGCCAAGGTCTTGCCTTCCTCACGCGACAAGAGCTTTCCGAGTTCGTCCTTGCGGGCAAGGATCTCGTCGGCGGTCTTCCTCAGGATCGCGTGGCGCTCGAGAATACCGGAGCGCGACCAGGCCGGAAACGCCGCCTTGGCGGCCGCGATCGCTGCGCGCGCATCCTCGGCTGACGCGCGGGCATATTCGCCGACCACGTCGTTGGTATCGGACGGGTTGATATTGGCGACCCCGTCACCGCCGACCCATTCGCCGGCTATCAGGTTCTGGTGCAAAGTCATGGCCTCAGGCCTCCTTCATAGATGCGCATGACCGTCCCTCGCGAACGGTCGCGCTTAGGAGATGTGTCAGAGCTGGCGGATCGCGACCTCTTCGTCAGCTGCGATCGCAAGAGCGTTGCGGAGCGGAAGGCCGAAACCATCGGCCTCGATCTCAAACACGTCACCTTCCTCGGTGCGGATGCCATCACCGAAGGACAGCGTCGCCGTGCCGAACATGTGCACGTGGATGTCGCCCGGCTGGCGGAACAGGCCATACTTGAAATGGTGATGCTCGAGATTGGCGAAGCTGTGCGACATGTTGGCTTCGCCCGACAGGAACGGCTTTTCCCACAGCACCTTGCCACCACGCAGGATACGCGACATGCCGCGAATGTCCTCCGGTGCGACACCGATGCGGATCTCCGGACCGAAGCTCGCCTGGCGCAGCTTCGAATGCGCGAGCCAGAGATAGTTGACCCGTTCAGTCTTGTGGTCGGAGAATTCGTTGGCAACGGCAAAACCGATGCGGAACGGCACGCCCTTCTCGGAGATCACGTAGATCCCGGCCATTTCCGGCTCCTCGCCACCATCCTCGGCAAAGGCGGGCGAAACGAGTGCCGACCCCGGCGCGACCGCGGAGGTGCCGTTGCCTTTGTAGAACCATTCCGGCTGCACGCCTGTTTCGCCAGCCCTCGGCTTGCCACCTTCGAGCCCCATGCGGAACATCTTCATCGAGTCGGTCAGGGTTTCCTCGGCCGCCTCGCTCGTCTTCTTGTGCATGGCGTCGCGGGTCGCAGCCGAGCCGAGATGGGTGAGACCCGTGCCGGTCAGGTGCAGGTGTGCCGGATCCGGATGAGTGATCGGCGGCAGGAAGCGCCCCTCCGCATAGGCCTTTTCGAGGTCGACGACGGCGCCGAGCCCATTGGCCTCGATCGTCTGCTTCAGGCTCCGTCCGGCATTGGCCGCTTCCATCGCCAGCGCATAGACGCTTGTCGCGCCGTTCACCGCATGCGCCGCCTCACCCGGCAGCCGTACCGCCACCGTGATCGACCCGTCTTCGTTCCTGATCTGCGAAATCAGCACGATGCTATCCTTCCTATCGTCTTGGGTCGCTGTGTTCGCCTCTTCAAGGCAAAAGCGTCCCCGTGGGTGGCTTTCGCCACCCAATTCCGGCGGACCAATCCGCCGATCCTGGCAGCTGTGGCTGCCGGTGAATGTTACTGGTTCGCGTCGGGTCTTATGGCTTTCCGCTCAACCCTTGTTCTTGTTGTAGACATCGAAGAACACGGCAGCGAGCAGCACGAGGCCCTTGATCAACTGCTGGTAATCGATGCCGATGCCCATGATCGACATGCCGTTGTTCATCACGCCCATGATGAAGGCGCCGATGACGGCCCCGATGATCTTGCCTACACCGCCCGACGCCGAGGCACCGCCGATAAAGCAGGCCGCAATGACGTCGAGCTCGAAACCGACGCCGGCCTTCGGCGTTGCCGAATTGAGGCGAGCGGTGATGATCATGCCGGCGAGTGCCGCAAGCACGCCCATGTTGACGAAGGTGTAGAAGGTCAGCCGCTCGGTGTTGATGCCCGAAAGCTTGGTCGCCTTGACGTTGCCGCCCATGGCATAGATGCGGCGACCGATCGTCGAGCGCGTGGTGACGAAGGTATAGAGCGCAATCAGCACGGCCATGGCGATCAGCACGTTCGGCAGGCCGCGATAGGTCGCAAGCTGGAAGCCGATGAACAGCGCCACGGCAGCGATGACAGCCATCTGCACGGCGAAGAAAATGAACGGCTCGTTCTCCGTGCCGTGCTGCTCGTTGATCTTGCGGTCACGAATGCCCGCGTAGATCGCGTAGCCGACGAGCGCGATGACGGCGACGAGCGCCACCATGTTCTGAATGGTCTCGGGCGCCGGATTGAGGAAATAGAGGAAATCCGGAACGAAGCCGGTCGACAGCAGCTGGAATTCCTTCGGGAACGGACCGATCGGGCGGCCGCCGAGCACCACATAGGTGAGCCCGCGGAACACCAGCATGCCGGCCAGCGTCACGATGAAGGATGGGATCTTCTGGTAGGCAACCCAATAGCCCTGGGCCGCCCCCATGACGCCGCCAACGATCAGACAGGCGGGAATGACGATAATGGCGGGCAAGCCCCATTTGACCAGCATGATCGCTGAGATCGCGCCGATGAAGGCGACGATCGAGCCGACCGACAGGTCGATATGCCCGGCAACGATGATCAGCAGCATGCCGAGCGCCATGATGACGATGAAGGAGTTCTGCAGCACCAGGTTGGTGATGTTGACCGGCTTGAACAGCACGCCGTTGGTGACGAACTGGAAGAACAGCATGATCACCACGAGCGCGACGAGCAGGCCGTATTCGCGGATGTTGTTCTTGAGATAGTCCCCGATCGAGGGCTTGTTGTTTTGGGTGCTCGTATCGGCGACCATTAGTGTTTCTCCCCTGAACGCATGATGGCACGCATGATGGATTCCTGGCTCGCTTCCGCCTTCGAAAGCTCCGCGACGATGCGGCCCTCGTTCATGACGTAGATGCGATCGCAGGTTCCAAGCAGCTCCGGCATTTCCGATGAGATCATCAGGATGCCCTTACCCTCGGCGGCAAGCTGGTTGATGATGGTGTAGATCTCATACTTCGCGCCGATATCGATACCGCGTGTCGGCTCGTCGAGGATGAGAACTTCCGGATTGGTGAACAGCCATTTGGACAAGACGACCTTCTGCTGGTTGCCGCCCGAAAGGTTGACCGTTTCCTGATAGATCGAGTGCGAACGGATGCGCAGCTTCGAGCGATAGTCGGAGGCGACCTTCGCTTCCTTGCGATCGTCGATGACGCCGTTCGCGGCCACCGCCTTCAGATTGGAGAGCGTTGTGTTCTCCTTGATGTTGTTGATCAAGACGAGACCGAGCTGTTTGCGGTCCTCGGTGACATAGGCGAGCCCCGCATCGATCGCACGCGGAATGGTGCTGACGTCGACGGGCTTGCCGCGCATCGTCACGTCGCCGGTGATCTTGTGGCCCCAGGACTTGCCGAAGAGGCTCATCGCCGTTTCGGTGCGCCCTGCCCCCATCAACCCGGCGATGCCGACGACTTCGCCGGCGCGGACGGTAAAATTGACGTCGTGCAGGAACTGCCGATCGCGGTGCTGCTGGTGGAAGACGTTCCAGTTCTTCACTTCGAGCAGCGTCTCGCCGATCTTCGGTTCGCGCGGCGGATAACGGTCTTCCATGGCGCGGCCGACCATGCCCTTGATGATCCGGTCTTCGCCAATGTCTTCGCTGTGACAGTCGAGCGTTTCGACCGTGCCGCCGTCGCGCAGGATGGTGATCTGGTCGGCAACCTTCCGGATCTCGTTCAGCTTGTGCGAAATGATGATCGAGGTCATGCCCTGGGTGCGAAACTCCATCAGCAGCTTCAAAAGCGCATCGGAATCGGTTTCGTTGAGCGAGGCGGTCGGCTCGTCAAGGATCAACAGCCGCACCTTCTTCGAAAGCGCCTTGGCGATCTCGACCAGTTGCTGCTTGCCGACACCGATGTCGGTGATCAACGTCGCCGGGGATTCGCTCAAGCCAACCTTCTTCAGCAGTTCCTGCGTACGGGCAAAGGTCTGCGGCCAGTGAATCACACCGTTGCTGGCGATCTCGTTGCCGAGGAAGATGTTCTCGGCGATCGACAGCAGCGGCACCAGCGCCAGTTCCTGGTGGATGATGATGATGCCGAGGTCTTCGCTGTCGGAAATCGTCGAGAAGCGGCGGGCTTCGCCGCCATAGTGGATTTCGCCATCATAGGTGCCGGCGGGATAGACGCCGCTCAGCACCTTCATCAGCGTCGACTTGCCGGCGCCGTTTTCGCCAACGAGTGCGTGGATCTCGCCTTCGCGGACCTTGAAGCTGACATTGTCCAGCGCCTTGACGCCCGGGAACGTCTTGGTGATGCCCCGCATTTCAAGAATGATATTGTCCATGTTCAGTCATTCCAGCGGCAGTCTTCAAGAGAGTACCGGCTCCGTCATCTGGATAAAAGGGCCCGCGCGCATGCACGGGCCCTCACGCTCAAAAAGATCAGTTGTTGATCTGGTCTTCGGTGTAGTAGCCCGAGCTGACGAGCACGTCCTTGATGTTGGACTTGTCGACGGCAACCGGCTTCAGCAGGTAGGACGGAACCACCTTGACGCCGTTGTCATAGGTCTTGGTGTCGTTCACTTCCGGCTCCTTGCCTTCCATGATCGCGTTGACCATGCCGACGGTGACCTTGGCGAGTTCGCGCGTGTCCTTGAAGATCGACGAATACTGTTCGCCGGCAAGGATCGACTTGACCGACGGCAGCTCGGCGTCCTGGCCGGTGACGGCAGGCATTGCCATGTCGCCCGAACCGTAGCCGACGCCCTTCAGCGCCGAAATGATGCCGATCGACAGGCCGTCATAGGGCGACAGAACGCCATCGACCTTGGCGTCGGTGTAGTTCGACGACAGCAGGTTTTCCATGCGGGCCTGGGCCACGGCACCGTCCCAACGCAGCGTGCCGACCTGGTCCATGCCCTTCTGGCCGGACTTGACGACGATCTTCTTGCTGTCGATCAGCGGCTGCAGGACCGACATCGCGCCGTCGTAGAAGAAGAAGGCGTTGTTATCGTCCGGCGAACCACCGAAGAGCTCGATGTTCTTCGGCTCGGTTGCGCCGTCGAGCTTGAGGCCCTGGACCAGCGACGTTGCCTGCTGCACGCCGACCTGGAAGTTGTCGAAGGTGGCGTAGTAGTCGACATTGCCCGAGTCGCGGATCAGGCGGTCATAGGCGATGACCTTGACGCCGGCGTCGTGGGCCTTCTGCAGGATGTCGGAGAGCGTGGTGCCGTCGATGGCGCCGATGACGAGAACCTTGGCGCCCTTGGTCACCATGTTCTCGATCTGAGCGAGCTGGTTCGGGATGTCGTCGTCAGCAAACTGCAGGTCCGGCGTGTAGCCAGCTTCCTTGAACAGCTTCTCCATGGTCTCGCCGTCGGAAATCCAGCGGGTCGACGTCTTCGTCGGCATGGAAATGCCGACCGTGCCCTTGTCCTGCGCAAATGCCGGTGCAGCGAAGGACGCGATCGAAATCGCGGCGGCTGCGAGAAGCGAAGTCATCAATTTCATCAGTTCTCTCCCAAAAAAGTTGAAGCCGGCAGGCGAGAGCCTTTCCGTCTATGCGCAGCAATCCGCCGCCCGAGATCTTCGTCTCCGGCAGCGGATCAAGGTGAAGGAGAGGCCTCCCCGCCTCGCATGCTCCTACATGCGCTGGCACATAAGCAAAAACTGGAATGAAACCATATAACTGTCAAATACAATATTGCTTTGAATACATACCAAAAATGATATATCGAGCGCAAACAGTGTGATTTTTGAAAATCCCTGAAAACCAAAGAAAAAAACGCAGAGGTTGAAATGCGCGATCAGAAACCGAGCACCGCCGGCGAACTCTTCGATTCGACGCTTTTCCGCTCGGGCCTGAAGATCAGCCACCTCCGGCTGATTCTCGCGATCGACGATCACCGCCGCATCAGCGCCGCCGCTGACGCCCTCGGCATCTCGCAACCGGCGGCCTCGCGCATGCTCTCGGAAATCGAGACCATGCTGAAGGCGCCGGTCTGCGAACGCGTTGCCCGCGGTGTCCTGTTGACACCCTATGGCGAAGCGCTGGCGCGACGCGCGCGCAGCATCTTTCTGGAACTCCGGGAGGCATCGCGCGAGATCAACGAGTTGAAGACCGGCAGCGGCGGCTCGGTTTCGCTCGGCTCGGTCACGGGCCCGGCGCTCAATCTCGCCGTGCCCGCCATCCGTCAGGTGATGACCGCCTATCCCGGCATCGAGATCAACGTCCAGATCGAAAACAGCAACGTGCTGGCAAGGGAACTGCTCGCCGCCCGCCACGATTTCATCATCGGCCGCATCCCCGACGACCAGCCGCCGCGGCTCTTCAACATGGTGGAGATCGGCTACGAGGAGGTTTGCCTGATCGTGCGCGACGGCCATCCGCTGCTCGACAAGCCCATGGTCGTCGCCGAGGACTTGCCCTCCTATGACTGGGTATTCCAGCCGCCCGGCACCCTTCTGAGACGCGCAGTCGAAGACAGTTTTGTGGCGGCCGGGGTGAGACTGCCGGCGACCGTGATCAACACCTCCTCGATCATCCTGACGCTGTCGATGGTGCGCAACACCAACGCGATTGCACCTGTGGCACTCGACGTCGCCAACCTGATTGCCGGCAACGGTACGCCGGCCGGCGAAATCCGCATCCTGAAGACCGAAATCCCGATCCGAATCAAACCCTATGGGCTGATCACTGCCGAGGGACGCGCGCTTCCGCCGAGCGCCAAGCTGCTCTACGACCTGATCCTCAAGCAGGGCCGCGCCTGATCAGCCCTGGCATGATCAGTCTGATCAGCCCGGGATAATCTCCGCCTGCCATGGTGCGCCGCGATCGGAGACGTCATGTTTGGAATGTCAGTCTTTCAGTCGGTGCTCGAGCGGCTGAAATCGGAAGAGGATATCGAACCGGCACCGGCCGAAGCGACGCGCGTCGCCACGCCTTACGCCCCGGCATTCGACAACGCCTTTGCGGCCGAAAGCGCCCGCTCGGCGGCCTTCGGCGCCGTCGAGCGGGCCTATCTCGATGCGTCCTTCGTGGAGCCGCCACCTCCGCCGGTCATGCCGGACTATCTCAGCCGTACGACCCTTGCCGACGTGGCCGAGGAACTGGCCCTTGTCGACAGCGAAACACAAATGACGCTTGCGGCAAAGCGCCGGGCCTTCGCGGCCCTGAACCATCCGGACCGTCTGCCGGCCGCGTTTCGCGCCAATGCCACCGTGCGCATGAAACTCGCCAACATGCTGATCGACGAAGCCGCAAAGCAGATGCGCGCCATCACCCCGGCGCCGTGAACCTCAGCCGGCAGCGTCGCTCCCGTCGCCCTTGCCTTGCCCCTCGTCCCCAGCTTTCTCGACGCCCTTCTCGCTCGGCTTGTAGAAAACCAAGAGAGCCGCTGAGGCATAGGCGGTGACCGCGAGGAAAATCATCCCCCACATCGTTTGCTCGCCCAGGAATTCGACCACTGTCCAGACGCCGCAGAAGCCCACGATCAGCAGACGGATCCACAGTGGGCGGTAGAAGGGATGGTCCGGATCGATGAATTTGAGCATTCTGTCCTCTGGTGGCCTTGTCGCGTGCGTCCCATTTAGGGGAAATTCGTCGCTGACGGCAAGGCCATGGCCTCCGACTCCCCTTGACGGACGCAATAAAAATGGAATAAAAATTCCGAAATAATCTACATCGGCGACTTCATTCCAAATAAGAAGCAGCCGAGTAGAAACGGAGGTATCAAGGGAGAGGTGCTGAGCGCAGCGTTCCAACGCGCGGTCTTTCGTGGCAATTCTCCAAACCATTCGCGGAAGCAGCGTTCCGCGGCGCCTTTGCGCGATGAGCGCTTATCATCACGCCCCTTCCCGGTCGCGAACCGGAATTCGAGAGAAACAGAGATGACAGTCAGATTTGGTCTTCTGGGCGCCGGCCGCATCGGCAAGGTTCATGCGAAAGCCGTCAGCGGCAATCCCGACGCTGTGCTTGTTGCCGTCGCCGATGCCTTCCCCGCCGCCGCCGATGCCATCGCCAAGCAGTATGGCTGCGAGGTCCGCACCATCGAAGCGATCGAAGCGGCGAAGGACATCGACGCCGTCGTCATCTGCACGCCGACTGATACCCATGCCGACCTGATCGAACGCTTCGCCCGCGCCGGCAAGGCGATCTTCTGCGAGAAGCCCGTCGATCTCGACGCCGAGCGCGTGAAGGCCTGCCTCAAGGTCGTGAGCGAGACCAAGGCCAAGCTGATGGTCGGCTTCAACCGCCGCTTCGACCCGCATTTCATGGCCGTGAAGAAGGCGATCGACGCCGGCAAGATCGGCGATGTCGAAATGGTGACGATCACCTCGCGCGATCCGGGCGCCCCGCCGGTCGACTATATCAAGCGTTCGGGCGGCATCTTCCGCGACATGACCATCCATGACTTCGACATGGCCCGTTTCCTGCTCGGCGAAGAGCCGGTCTCGGTGACGGCAACCGCTGCCGTTCTCGTCGACAAGGCGATCGGCGAAGCCGGCGACTACGACAGCGTTTCGGTCATCCTGCAGACGGCGTCCGGCAAGCAGGCGATCATCTCCAACTCCCGTCGCGCCACCTACGGCTACGACCAGCGCATCGAAGTCCACGGCTCGAAGGGCGTGGCTTCCGCCGAGAACCAGCGCCCGGTCTCGATCGAGATCGCCAATGGCGACGGCTACACCCGCCCGCCGCTGCACGATTTCTTCATGACCCGCTATACCGAAGCCTATGCCAACGAGATCGAGAGCTTCATCGCCGCGATCGAAAAGGGTGCGGAAATCACGCCGTCCGGCAAGGATGGTCTCGCGGCTCTCGCGCTTGCCGATGCGGCTGTAAAGTCCGTCGTCGAAAAGCGCCAGATCAGCGTCGCCTGAGCCTTCGACCGACGACCGATCAAGGAAAAAGGCCGGGCGCCATATGCCCGGCCTTTTTCGTATCCGCACTGCCCGGCCGCGGCCGTTTCAACCGTCGGCGCGCGCCGGCACCTTCTCCCGGCGCGCGGTTTCCTGGCCGGTGCTGGGCGCGGCACCCGGCCGACCGGAGAGAAAGCCCTGTATCTGCAGGCAGCCCTCCTCCGCAAGGATCTGTCTTTGCCGTTCGGTTTCGACGCCCTCGGTCACGACCGCGAGCCTAAGGCTGTGGCCAAGCGCGATGATCGCCCGGACGATCGCCTGCGCCGAAGGGTCCTTTTCCAGCGCCGCGATGAAGCTGCAGTCGATCTTCAGCTTGTCGAAGGGGAACGTCTGAAGGTTGCTCAGCGACGAATGGCCGGTGCCGAAATCGTCCATGACGATCCGCACACCAAGGACCCGTAGCCGCACCAGCGCTGCCAGCACGTCCTCGCGATTGTGCATCAGCGCCGCCTCGGTGATCTCAAGTTCGAGCCGCCAGGGATTAAGGCCGGTGCGGCGCAGGATGTTCGCAACCTGGTCGAAGAGGTTGGGCAAAAGGAACTGGACCGGCGAAATGTTGACGGAAATCGGCAGGGGCTCGTTCCACTTCGCCGCTTCCGTGCAGGCCTGCTCCAGCACCCATTCGCCGATCTGGATGATCGAGCCGCTCTCCTCGGCAATCGGGATAAAGACATCCGGGCCGATCAACCCGCGCTGCGGATGCTCCCAGCGCAGCAGCGCTTCGTAGCCGATGATCCGGTCGCTCTGGACTTCGACCAGTGGCTGGTATTCGAGGAAGAATTGTCGGCGGAGCACCGCATGGCGCAGGTCGTTTTCGATCTGGCGGCGGGTGCGTACCGCCTCGTCCATCTCCCGGTCGAAGAAGCAGGCGATGCCCTTGCCGCTCTGCTTGGCGCGGTAGAGCGCCGTGTCGGCATTGTTGCGCAACTGATCCGCCGTCTGCCCGTCTGCCGGAAAGATCGCAGCCCCGATGCTGACGCCGACGGCGGTCGGGTCACGATTGGTGTCCATCTCGGCAGCAAACAGCGCCAGGATCCGGTCCGTCAACTGCCGCGCCGCCTCCGGCTCCCTGCCGCCCACCTGGATGATCGCAAACTCGTCGCCGCCGAGCCGGGCGATCGTATCCTGCTCGCCGACGGCTGCGCGCAGGATATCGGCGACCTTCATCAGGATGCGGTCGCCCTCGCCATGGCCGAAGATATCGTTGACCGCCTTGAAGCGGTCGAGGTCGAGGCAGAGGATCGCCAGTTCCTCGTTTCTCGCAGCCGCCGCCGCCAGCGTCTGGCCCAGCCTGCGGTCGAAGAAGGCGCGGTTCGGCAGGTCCGTCAGCGCGTCATGATGGGCGAGATGTTCGATCGTGCGCTCGGCTTCCTTACGCGCCCGCAAGTCACGCACGAAGATCACGTCGCATTCCCGGCCGCGATACTCGATCGTCCGGCACATGAACTCGACGGGAATGGTGCGACCTTCTGCGTTCAAGAGGTCGATTTCGCCCGGACCGTCGCCGTGTCTGTGGGCGTCCAACCCCTCCTCGCCGAAGACGAAGATGTCTGCCGGGTGCCGTCCGGAAAGCTCCGAGAGCTTGCGACCTGTCAGGCCCGCGAAGCGCTCGTTGGCGTCCACGATTACGCCATCGAAGACGATCGCCATGCCTTCGAGCGACGCATTGGCGAGTCCGCGCAGATCCGTCAGATGCCGGTCGAGGAAGAGCGCGCCGAAGGCGAGCACGATCAATGTGGTCGAAGCGGCAATGACGCCGCCTGCAAGCCAGGCGGGATGGATGGTATCGGCAACGGCGACATTGGCCTCGGGCACCAGCGTGATGCCGCTCATCGAGGTGAAGTGCAGCGCGCAGATGCCGACGACCAGCAGGAGCGACGCGACGACCAGGCGCCGCACGCCGCGCAAGAGCTGAAAGGCGTAGAGCGCGGCACCGGCCAGCACCGTCCCGGCGAGTACGGCGGAGACGGTGGATTGGGGATTGTAGGCAATATGTCCCTGGATCTCGATTGCCCGCATGCCGGTAAAGTGCATCGCCGCAATGCCGGCGCCGAGCAGCAGGCCACCGCAGGTCATCGAGAGATGCGAGCGCCCGCCAAGACCGATCGCAAAGGCCATCCAGGACGCTGCGATCGCCACGGCCACCGACAGGAGCGTGCCCCAGGCGCCATAGGCGACGGGAACGCCGCCGTCATAGGCGAGCATGGCGATGAAATGGGTGGACCAGACGCCGATACCGCAGGCAAAACCGCTGGCCGCGATCCACAAACCGCGTTGGCTGCCTTCGCTTCGTTGCGCGCGCAACAGGAGCAGCATCGTCGCGACGCTGCCTGCCAGGCAGACGATCGCGGCAACCAGGATGAGGCGCCAGTCATGATCGTCGCGTATGCATGCAATCACTGAAAACATAATCGTCTCCCGCGTCAGGGTCACCTTGACAAGGAGTCGCTAAATAACTGTAAATTGTATCACTGGAATTGTTCGCCTTCGGTACAACCCCAAAAATGGTTGCCCGAAAATTCGCCTCAACCGTGCATCGCCGATCCGCCGACGCTGGCGATGTCGCCATCGATCACACCCAGCGCCCGCGCCAGGTGCCCCTCGAAAACCAGGCGCTGCTCGTCGGCAACGACCGTGATTTCCGGCGGCCCCTGAAGACGGATCTGCATCGATTGGGCAAGCCCCTCCTCGATCCCGGGCAGCATCAGATCGAAGTATCGGATGCCGGGTCCGGTGACATGGACCGGCATGCGCTCGTAGAGGCTCAACATGCGTGAGATGCCGTTGCCGAGCGCGATGCCGGCCTGGCGAAAGGCATAGCCGGCCATGCGGTGGCCCTGTCGTGCGCTGGCGGCAATCTTGTCGAGCTCCGTCACCGGAACGAACTTGGCGGGGATCGTGTCTGCCGGCACTTCGAACGCCGCGCGCAGGATGCCGTAGAAGCCGGCCGCCGCCTCGATGCAGCCATAGGCGCCGCAGCGGCAAAGGCCCGCGGACGGCGCGTGCAGCATGTGGCCGAAATTCGGCGCGCTGACATCCATATCGCCGCTCTGGCTCTTGCGGGCAACACCAAGGCCGATGCTGTGGCCGAGCGAGATCGCCGCAAGCGCCCTAAAGCCGCTCTCCGGCTTGCGCTCTGCCTGGGCGGCGAGGGCCTGCGCGACCAGAAGGGTTTCGTTGCTGAGCATGACCTTCGCCCGCCAGTCCGGCGCGAGCAGCGCGGCGAAATCCAGCTCCTCCCGCCCGAACACCGGCGACCACAAGAGCCGCGCGGACGCGCCGTCGACCAGGCCCTTGCTGCTGATAGAGACGGCCAGTACCTGGTTCCGCTCCAGTCTCGACCGCTGCAACAGGCGCTCGAGCGCATCGACGAATGCCCGGGCGAAAGGGGCCGTACCGCGCTCGTCGTGGTTTCTGCTTTCGTCGAAGCGGTCGAGCAACGTGCCGCCGTAGTCGACCAGCGAATATTGCACGATGTCGGACGAGATCCGAACGACGATCAGATGACCGTGATCGCGGCGTGGCGTGAACAGCACCCGCGGCCGCCCGCGCCCGCCCTGGACCTGCTGCTCTGCCTTGGCGAGCGCACCAGCCTTTTCCAGTTCCGCCGTGATCGCCGAAACGGTCGCGGAGGCAAGCCCGGTCTCGGCAGAGATTTCCGTATGGGAGAGATTGCCGGCGCGCCTGAGCGCCGCAAGGACCAACGCGCTGTTTTGCTGACGCACGAGCTCAGTGCTGGACTTGGTCAGCATGAGACGTCCCTGTCAGTGGCGGATCCTTCGAACACATGCCCCTCCCAAAGCATCTGTTTGACGGCAAGACAAGGAGCAGAACGCCTTGTCGACAGCCTTGTGGCACCGATTTTCGGGGCGGTCGAGAAACATCGGACGCGACCGCTCGCGGAGCACCTTGTTGATGCCGCAACCACCGCTTTCGCACCGTGTTGACAGCCTCAAAAATCCATGACATTCATTTTCTCGACTGTCGAGAAAATAATTCCGCACAATGTAGCGGCACGATCTACGACAGCGTCTTAAGGCTGGCGGAGGATGGTGCGGGAGGTTCGCACGCTTGGCCGGCCCTCACTCGGGAGGATGAAATGAAAACCGTTTTGAAGCTGATGGCAGGGGTTGCCGTCATCGTTTCCCTGCATTCCGTTGCCCAGGCGAAGGACCTGGTCGTCGGCGTATCCTGGTCCAACTTCCAGGAAGAGCGCTGGAAAACCGACGAAGCCGCCATCAAGGCAGCCCTCGAAGCCTCGGGCGACAAGTACATCTCCGCTGACGCCCAGTCGTCCGCCGCCAAGCAGCTGACCGACATCGAGTCGCTGATCGCTCAGGGCGCCAACGCACTGATCGTACTTGCCCAGGACAGCGACGCCATCGGCCCGGCGATCGAAAAGGCCGCTGCCGAAGGCATTCCGGTCGTCGGCTATGACCGCCTGATCGAAAACCCGGCCGCCTTCTACATCACCTTCGACAACAAGGAAGTGGGCCGCATGCAGGCCCGCGAAGTGTTCAAGGTCAAGCCGGAAGGCAACTATGTCTTCATCAAGGGCTCGTCCTCCGACCCGAACGCCGACTTCCTCTTCTCCGGACAGATGGAAGTGCTGAAGGAAGCCGTCGACGCCGGCAAGATCAAGAATGTCGGCGAAGCCTATACCGACGGCTGGAAGCCTGAAAACGCCCAGAAGAACATGGAGCAGTTCCTGACCGCCAACGACAACAAGGTCGATGCGGTCGTCGCTTCCAACGACGGCACCGCGGGCGGTGCGGTCGCAGCCCTCGACGCCCAGGGCCTGGCCGGCTCCGTTCCGGTCTCCGGGCAGGACGCCGACAAGGCGGCCCTGAACCGTGTTGCTCTCGGCACGCAGACCGTCTCGGTCTGGAAAGACAGCCGTGAACTCGGCAAGCGCGCCGCAGAAGTCGCCGTCGAACTTGCCGGCGGCAAGAAGATGGAAGAAGTCTCTGGCGTCACCACCTTCAACGGCGGCCCGAGGGGCGTGGCCATGCAGTCGGTCTTCCTGGCTCCCCTGCCGATCACCAAGGACAACCTGAACGTCGTCATCGACGCGGGCTGGATCTCCAAGGCTGAAGCCTGCCAGGGCGTCAAGGGCGACGTCGCGGCCTGCAAATAAGCCGCACCAGCAGAACTGAGCGCTGACAAAAGACAAGCGCCGCAACGCAACCCGTTGCGGCGCTTGCGCAAGGTGCGGACGCGGCGGACAATACCGCTACCGCGACCGCACAATCAGCACGAAGGCTCGGTTTCTGCCGTCGTACCGGACTTGTCGCGTCCACTTGGGGCTCTTGGTGCCACTGACGCGATGACATCAACAACATAAGTGGGGGGAAGGCACGTCCATGGCCGACATCACACAAGGCAACACAAAGGGCGCACAGACAAATCGCGCCCGTACAGCGGACGAGAACCCGGTAAAACGTTTCTTCCGCGCCACCGAGATCGACACCCGGCTGCTCGGCATGGTCGGCGCGCTCATCATCATCTGGGTCGGCTTCCAGATCATGACCGGCGGGCTGTTCCTGACGCCGCGCAACCTGTGGAACCTGACGGTTCAGACCTCCTCCGTCGCCGTGATGGCGACCGGCATGGTGCTGATCATCGTCACCCGCAACATCGACCTCTCCGTCGGCTCCGTGCTCGGCTTCTGCGGCATGGTCATGGGGGTCATGCAGGCGAAGTTCCTGCCGCAATATCTCGGCCTCGAACACCCGGCCATCTGGATCATCACCCTTCTGAGCGGCATCGCCGTCGGTGCCGCCATCGGCGCGCTGCAGGGCTCGATCGTCGCCTTCCTCAACGTGCCCGCCTTCATCGTCACGCTGGGCGGCCTGCTCGTCTGGCGCGGCGCCACCTGGTTCGTCACCAGCGGCCAGACGGTCGCGCCGATGAACGCCACCTTCCGCCTGATGGGCGGCGGCACTGAAGGCTCGATCGGCGCAACGGCAAGCTGGATCGTCGGCATCCTTGCCTGCATCGCCATCGTCGCCGCCATCCTCAATTCGCGCAAGCAGCGCAAGCGCTTCCGCTTCCCGCTCCGTCCGATCTGGGCGGAGTACTTCCTGGCGATCCTCGGCTGTATCCTGGTTCTCGGCGCGATCGCCGTTGCCAACAGCTACTACTGGCCGACCAACATCGCCCGCAAATATGCCGACGCCAACGGCATCGCCTGGCCGGACGGCGGTCTGCTGATCTCGCACGGCATTGCCATTCCGGTGCTGATGGCGATCGTCGTCGGCATCGTCATGACCTTCATTGCCACCCGCCTGCGTTTCGGCCGCTACGTCTTTGCGCTCGGCGGCAACCCGGAAGCGGCCGAACTCGCCGGCATCAAGACCCGCTGGGTTACCGTCAAGATCTTCACGCTGATGGGCATCCTCTGCGCCATCGCCGCGGCGATCTCGACCGCCCGCCTCAATGCGGCAACCAACGCGCAAGGCGAACTCGACGAGCTCTACACGATTGCTGCAGCAGTCATCGGCGGCACCTCGCTTGCCGGCGGCGTCGGCACGATCGCCGGCGCCATGATCGGCGCGCTCGTCATGCAATCCCTACAGTCGGGCATGGTGCTCTTGGGGATCGACAGTCCGTTCCAGCGCATCGTCGTCGGCGTAGTCCTCGTCGTCGCCGTCTGGCTCGACACCGTCTACCGCGCCCGCGCCAAGTAAGGAGTACGATCCATGAAAGACCAACGCACTCCGCTTGTGGAAATGAAGAACATTTCCATCTCCTTCGGCGGCATTCACGCCGTGGACAACGCCTCCGTCGACCTCTACCCCGGAGAGGTCGTGGCGCTGCTCGGCCACAACGGTGCCGGCAAGTCGACGCTGATCAAGATCCTCTCTGGCGCCTACAAGCGCGATGCCGGCGAGATCCTGATCAATGGCGAGGCCGCCGACATCAACAACCCGCGCGACGCCAAGAAATACGGCATCGAGACGATCTACCAGACGCTCGCCGTCGCCGACAATGTCGACGCCGCCGCCAACCTCTATCTCGGCCGTGAGCTGCGCACCCCCTGGGGCACGCTCGACGACGTGGCGATGGAGGCCAAGGCCCGCGAAGTCATGGGGCGCCTCAACCCCAACTTCCAGCGCTTCAAGGAGCCGGTGAAGGCGCTTTCGGGCGGCCAGCGGCAATCGGTGGCGATCGCGCGCGCGATCCTCTTCGACGCCCGCATCCTGATCATGGACGAGCCAACGGCAGCCCTTGGGCCGCAGGAAACCGCCCAGGTCGGCGATCTCATCAAGCAGCTGAAGCGCGAAGGCATCGGCATCTTCCTGATCAGCCACGACATCCACGACGTCTTCGACCTCGCCGACCGCGTGTCTGTCATGAAGAATGGCCAGGTCGTCGGCCAGGCCCGCACCGAGGACGTCACCAAGGACGAGGTGCTCGGCATGATCATCATGGGCAAGGTGCCGCCAAAGGCGATCCCCGGCCCAGGCGCCATGCAGGTGGCGTAAGCCCAGCGTCGCACTAGACCACCCTCTCAATGACGCCGCGCCCCCCGGGCGCGGCGTTTCTATTTGCCCGATGGGGCTCGCCCCGCAGCACGGGCCGGCTCTGTGCCGCGCCCTTCCCCCGCGCTGCCGGCGCGAAAGATCAGCGTCCGGCTCAGCGCATAGTTCACCGAAAAGACCAGGAGCAGCGCCAGCGCCTGGGCAACGACATAGTGCATGACGGCCGATAGCAGCGTGAAGGCGACCGCGTTTATTCCGGCGCCGAAGGTCGACACCGCCAAGAACTTCGGCAACGCCTTCAGGTGCGGTTCGTCGGATCGGAAGGTGAAACGCCGCTGCAGGAAATAGTTGACGACGACGGCAAAGTAGAAAGCGATGGTGGACGCATAGACCGGTTCGAGCCGCGCCGTCTCGACCAGGACGGCGAGCGTGGCCACCTGCAGGCTCGCCGCGATGCAGCCGCAGGCGAAATAGCGAACAAAGCTCATATCCAGAAGGCGTCTCATCCGGTGCCTTTCGCATCGAGCGACATCCAGCGGCTGGCGCATAGATGGTCGCCGCCTGGTCGAAAACAACGTTTTAGTAGCTTTTGCTTATAAGAGCAGCTAGAAATACAGGCAGTAAAGAGCAGACAACCGTATTCATCAAAGCAGCGCCAGGCTCCTTTCGAGGGGCCGGCTTGATAACGGGGCTCGGCCATGTCGCAGCACTTTCAACAGGCCATCCTGGCGCTCGGCGAAGCGATTGCCCATGAACGCGGCGCTACCGATGACAGCCGGGGCGCCCTGGGCGTACGTGCGGCAGAGTTTCTGCTGAAAGTTCATCGTCAGATGCCCGACTATCTGCGCCCGCCCTTCCATAGTCTCGTGCTTCTTTTCAATGCCTGGCCGCTGCTGCGCAGAGGCAAGTTCTTTCATCAGCTTTCGCTCGACGACCGACTGGCCGAACTCGACAAATGGCGGCAATCCCGCCTCGAGTTCCGTCGGCGCTTCGTCGAGTTCCATATGTCATTGGCATTATTCTGTATTTACTCAGACCTTTACGGCCAGGATTACCAGTATGAACCTGCAACCGGAGCACCTGCTAGCCCCTGAGAGGCTTGCCCCCGACATCATCGTCATCGGCTCCGGCCCGGGCGGTGCGGTGACCGCCACCCGTTGCGCGGAGGCGGGCAAGTCCGTGCTGATGATCGAGGAAGGTCCGCATCTGGCGCTCGAGTCTGCGCCGCATTTCTCCCGCGAGGAAATCCTTCAGAAGTACCGCAACGCCGGCATCAACATCGGCTTCGGCGCGACGAAGATCGCCTATGTCGAGGGCTGCTGCGTCGGCGGCGGCAGCGAGATCAACCGCGGCCTCTACCACCGCACGCCGCAAGCGGTGCTCGACCGCTGGCGCCGCGACTATCGGGTCGATGCCCTGACGCTCGAAGAACTGACCCCGCATTTCGACGCCTGCGAGGCAGTAGCCCGGGTCGAATACCTGCCTGGCCCTGCGCCGCAGCTATCGACACGGCTCGATGAGGGTGCGCAGCGGCTCGGATGGTCTTCCCTCGAAGTGCCGCGCCTCTTTGCCTACGCCGCCGCGGGGGCCGGCGGATCTCCGGGCCGCAAGCAATCGATGTCGGCAACCTTCGTGCCGCGCTTCCTCGACGCCGGCGGTATGCTCCTCGCCGATACCTGCGCGACCAAGCTTACCCATGCGAACGGGCGGTGGACGGTGCATGCGCGCAGCAAGGGACCGGCGGGCACGCGACAGATCGAACTGAAGGCAAAAACCGTCTTCGTTGCCGGCGGCGCGGTGCAGACCCCGTGGCTGCTGCGCCGCTCAGGCATCACTCGCCATGTCGGCGACAGCTTGCGCTTCCATCCGATGCTGAAGGTGGTGGCAGTCTTCCCCGACGAACTCAACACCCCTGGCGAACTCGAACCCGTCCACCAGATCAAGGAATTCGACCCGCGCTTCAGCATGGGCTGCTCGATGAGCAAACGGCCGGCGCTGGCGCTCGCCATGGCGGCACACCCGGAGATGATCGATGCGGTCGATCGGGACTGGCGGCGCATGGCGATCTACTACGTTCAGAGCACCGGCGGATCCGGCAAGGTGAGATCCCTGCCCGGCTTTCGCGATCCCCTGGTGCGCGTCGGCCTTCAACCGTCGGATCTAAAGGAACTGGCCGTCGGCCTTGCACGCCTCGCCGAAGTGCTCTTTGCCGCCGGCGCCCTTGCAGTCTATCCGAGCATTCCGGGCTATCCGGTGCTGAAATCGCTGGCCGATATCGCCAAGCTTCCCGAAACGCTTCCTCCCAAGCAGGCAAACGCCACTGCGCTTCACCTTTTCTCCTCCTGCCCGATGGGCGAGGACGCCGAGAAATGCGCTGCGAGTTCGTTCGGGCGCGTGCATGGCGCCAGCAATCTCTACATCGCCGACGCTTCGCTTCTGTGCGGGCCGACGGTCGTCAATCCACAAGGGACAGTGATGGCCGTCGCGCATCGCAACATCACACGCGCGCTCGAGGATCGGGCAATCTGATCAGAAAACTTCCGCAGACAGGGACTGGAGGGACATATGCGACATCTCATCACCGGCGGATCAGGCTTCATCGGCAACCTCGCAGCTCGACGGTTGCGCGAACACGGCGACGAGGTGCGGGTGCTCGACCTCTGGGAGGATCGTTCCCGCCCGGCGGACATCGAGTTCGTCAATTGCTCCGTGCTCGACCGCGACGGCGTGCGCGCCGCCATGCGCGACGTCGAC
The DNA here is from genome assembly GCF_014852205.1 of Ensifer sp. ENS06. Taxonomy (NCBI): domain Bacteria; kingdom Pseudomonadati; phylum Pseudomonadota; class Alphaproteobacteria; order Hyphomicrobiales; family Rhizobiaceae; genus Ensifer; species Ensifer sp. ENS06. The sequence goes on from NZ_JACVBC010000006.1 coordinate 185,465, forward strand.
GTCGTCCACCACAATGCGGCGCTGGTGGCGCAGACGGATGCGGGGCGCGACTACTGGAACGTCAACGTCGAGGGGACCCGTATCGTCTGCGAGGAAGCCGCAAGAGCGGGCGTCCGGTCGCTGATCCATGTCAGTTCGACCGCCGCCTACGGCATCCCGCCTTCCGGCCCGATCACGGCGACAACCCCGCTTCGCCCGGTGGAGCCCTATGGAAAATCGAAGCGCGCCGGCGAAGAAGTGGCCGAGGCCATCTGCACGGCCGCCGATATGACCCTGATCACCATCCGGCCCCGCGCCACCCTTGGCGGCGGCCGGCTCGGCATCTTCCAGATCCTCTTTGAATGGATCAGCGAAAACCGCGCCGTCTATGTCATCGGATCCGGCAACATCAAGTTCCAGTTCGTCCACGCCCATGATCTCATGGATTTCTACATGCTGGCGCTCAAGGCCGGTCGGAGCGGCACCTACAATGTCGGCACCGACAGCTTCGGCACGCTGCGCCATGACCTGGAGGCCCTGATCCGCTATGCCGGCAGCACATCGAAAGTCCGGAGCCTTCCGACCGCCGCCACCATCAACACGCTGCGGGCGCTGCATTGGCTGAGGGTCTCGCCGCTGGTGCCCTGGCACTACCTCACCTACCACAAGGAATGCTACTTCGACGTCGAGCCCCTGCTTGCCATGGGCTGGCGGCCGAAATACTCCAACGAAGCCATGCTGCAGGAGAGCTACGACTGGTATCGCCAAAGCGCGAAGCTCGCGTCAGCCGTCACCGCAAAGAGCCCGCACCGCGCGCCGCTCAAGCAGGGCGCGCTCTGGCTGCTCAAGATGATATCGTAAGCGAGCGGGGCGCCGGAGCCGGCGCGCCCATCGGCTGCGGCTCCGTCACTGGCCAAAAGATCTCGTCGTCATAGCCGCGGAACGTATCGACGCCGGCAATTGGGCTTGCGCTGCGAATCAGGGCGCGCATGCCGTGGCTCTGCGCCACCGCCCAGTCGCGCTCCACCCGGTCGCCAATCATGATCGCCTGCTCCGCCGGCACCTGCGCACGATTGAGCACATGGGCAAGACCGGCCGGATGCGGCTTCAAAGCGCCGACTTCGGGATCCATGGCGGAGACGACGATACTGGCGCCAAGGCCAAGCGCCTTCAGTTTCTCCGACGCCGGATAGTCGGACAAAACCGCAATCGTCTTTCCCTGAACCGCAAGGCCGGCAAACACCCGCTCGACGCCGTGGCACCGGCAAGCCGGAAGGAGATCGAGCGGACGCCGTTCGATCCATTCCTCGACCGTCTTCCGGACGCTCTCCGGCGACTGCCCGCACCGCTCCGCAGTCAGTTCGTATTGCCGGGCTGCCACATCGGTCGCCAACGCATCGCCCAGTTCCTCGCGGCAGTCGCGAAAGGCGCGCAGGATGCGGATGGTGCCAAGGCTGCACCTGCGCGCCGCGTCAGCAACAAGCCGCAGCAGCATCCGCGCCCGCAGCCGCCGCTGGTCGTAGAGCGTGCCGTCGAGATCGAACACCACGAGACGCACCCGATCCCAATCCACCGGTCCATTTGGCAAGGCCCCGTTCGGCAGCGTCGAACCGGTCATTGCAGCGACGATATCGGCACGAGGAACGAAGCGGCCAGGAAGTCCAGCACCGGCACGTTGACGAAGCTCGCGAACAGGAAGACGACGATGGTCAAGGTCAGCATGACGTCCAGCCGCCGGGAGTGAAACAGCCTTTCCGGCCGTTGCACCACCGATCCGGGGCGCGTGGCAAGCCAGAGATAGACGGCGAAGAGGCCGCTGATGAACGGAAAGACGAGGATGTATTCCACCCGGTATTTCACCAGGAAAACGCCAAGCAGAAACGCCGTCATCATCGCGTAGACGAAGCAGGAAACGGTGAGGCTCTCCTCGGTGTAGTATTCGAATGACCGCCTATATTTCTTCAGGACGGCGACCCCCGCATTCGCGGCGATGTCGCGATACTCCCCGAGCCGCTTGGCCGCCATCAGGAAGGCGCCGGCCATCCAGTAGGCCGCAAGCACGCTGACCGGCGGCAAGGTCACCTGATCGACGATGGCCCAGCCGAGCAGGAAGCGGATCGGATTGTTGAGGCATTCCGTCAGCACATCGAGATAGGGCTTGTCCTTCGCCCGGATGGGCTCGACGTTGTAGAGGATGCCGGACAGCAGGAAGAGCAGCGACGTGGCGAAGAACAGCTTGCCGACGACCGACGCAAGCAGCAGTCCGATGACGGCAAGCAGCAGATATTCGCCGTAGACGATGCGCGGCTGCATCTCGACGACGACGGCGCGACGCTGCGATTTGGTCGGATGGGCCGCGTCGCGTTCCCGGTCGAGCCACTCGTTTATGACGTAATTGGCCGATGCGATCGAGACGGCGCTCAGAAGCCCCACGGGAATATTGATGACGAGAGCGGCCGGATCAGGCTCGCTGAGGGCACAGGCAAGGATCAGCCCAGGCAGGATGAAAACGTGCTTGGTGACATGGTCGAACCGGGCCAGCGACAGGTAGTCGCTTGCCCTCCCCCGCGGTTGGGGCCCCAACGCCTCGATAGGCGTCGTCTCTTCCGGGTTTGCTGGCATGTCCCTCTCCTTGTCTAGAGACCACGCGCCTGAGTCGGGACGCCTACGGCGCGCCGGTACTTGCCGTCTGGTAGATGCGACCGTCCCTCTCGGAGCGCACGAGCTTCAGCCTGGCGAGTTTGACGAGCTCTTTCTCCGTTACCAGGTAGAACCGCCAGTCGATCGCATCGACGAAGACGACATAGGCATTCTTCTGCGCCATATCCTCGCGAAACCGCTCTAGCTGTACGTCGAGCGAACCCGCGTCACTCTCAAGGCCGGTTCGTCTTTCGCTGTGGGAGGGGATCCAGTCCGTCGAGCGGCGCGTCAGGAAATTGAGCGGGTCGCACGCATTGGTGAAGATGACCGCATCTGCCGGCAACGCCCTGACTGCGCGCACGATCGGCGACGACTTCCAGGCCGTGCTCTGAAACCCCACCCCGTCACGGAAGGCCTCCGCCGTCTGGGCGGTGCTGCGCAGTCCGTGGATGGCGAGAAGGCAGAGCAGGATCAGCGCAAGCGAACGCCGGACGACAGGTGCTGCATCGACGCGACCGCAATAGTCCGCCGCCGCAATTACCAGAACGAAGATGATGGCGACATAGAAGGGAAGCGAGTAGCGCGAATTAAGCTGCAGGTTCGCCTCCACATGCACGGCGAGCACGACGAACAGCAGATAGAAATATCCAAACAGGCCGAAGATGAGGGTCATCAGATCGTGGTCGTCCGGCCGGCGTTCGGGCCAGTTTCGCTTCAGCGTCTGCACCAGAACAACCGTCGCCGCGACAAGCGCGAGAAGCAGCACCGGGATGCGGATCACCTGCGGCACCTGGCTCGGCAGGAGAAAGCTCGCCAGAAGCGACAGCCCGCCTAGCCAGCGATCGGCATCGGCATTGCCATAGAACCAGAGCGCGCGGCCAACCGACCGGCCGACAAGCAGCTTGCTGACGATCACCCAGGCGAGAAAGATACCAGCGCTACCAGCGAACAGGAGGACGACGTCGAGGAGCCTTTGGCGAAGGGATCGCGCCGAATTGTAGAAGAGCGCGATTGTGGCAAAGGCCGCCCCGACCGGAGGCGCCACGAAGCGAGCGAGCATGGCAAGCCCGACGCAGGCAGACGAGGCAAGCAAGGGCCCCCGCCCTTCACCGCGCATATAGCGAATGAAGAAACGGATGGCGAGAAATGTCAGCGCAAGGAACAGCGCCTCCGACATCGCTATCGTGCTCGTCCAGAGGAATGTCGGATTGACGATGATCAAAAGCGTTCCGACGGTCACGAAGAACGGTTGATCCGGCAGCGCCGTCCTGAACAGCGAAAAGACGAGCCAGGTATTGAGAAGATAAAGCAGAAAGGCGATGCCGAGCGCGACATGCTCAAGCGCAAACCCAAGGGATCCCCCGGCACCCAGCATCCACGCGTAAAGCGGCGCGTCATAGGGCGTGCTGACGATCTGCATGTAACGCGTCGAATCCGGAAGGATGCCGATACCGTTCCAGGTGTTCAGCACGAAAAGCGCGGCCGCGAGAGCAACAAGAAACATCAATGCGGGATCGGAGCGCAGCCTCTCCAACGCCGGTTCGCCGGTCGTGAGATATCGGTTGACCAAAACTTGCCCCCTCGCCTGAAACAATTACGCGAGCACTGGGTACTGGAGCACTTGGTTACTGGAACGCTTGCCTACTTGAGCACTGGCACTTTAATTTAGAATTATCTTTAATGCAGAATTTATAACGCGCCGCCTTTCGTCGCAAGGACGTTCGCCTGACCAATTCTAGCTACATCGGGTGGGTGATCCCGTCAGATGGGTTGGCCGTCGCCCGGCGCCATGCCCGAAGCGATGCGCCGCGACCACAACGCAAGCACAGGATGGCGGTTTCTACCACAATCTCTTGCAATGACCATTGAAGCGACGCGCAAGCTAGGCTAAGAACCGCTCACAGCCTGCTTCGGCGGCCCTGCCGCCAACGGATGCACCCGTAGCTCAGCTGGATAGAGTGTTGGATTCCGATTCCAAAGGTCACAGGTTCGAATCCTGTCGGGTGCGCCATTTTACGTCTTGAAATTGTTGATTGATAACGTGCCGTCTTCAAGATGCGAGAAGCGCTGGTTGATGGCAGGCAATCCGTACATGTCCGCGCCCTTCCGATTTTCCTAGACTACCGTTTCGGCCTCGAGTGCCTGCAATTCCCTGAAGGAAGCCATCCACCCCTCGGGAAGGCCGTGTGACGCGTTCACCGGCGTGTCGGGCGCTTTGATATGGATCGCTTGGTTAACCCAGACCAATCCGCAATAGACCTTCATGAGATATGCCCGCTTCTGCCAGCGCGAAAGCGGCCACTGAGGATCGGCACCGCAAGCGATCTGCGACACCAGTTCCCCACCGTCCACGCTCTGATCGACGCGATGAAGCGAACAGCCGAGCAGGCGAGCCTTCGCTTCATAGGCGTCCTCCACGCCTCTCAGCCCCTTGAACGCCGGCAAGGCTGCCGGATGGATGTTGAACGTATCGACGCTATCAAACAGTTCGCTCGAAACCAGACGGTCAAAGAACAGCAGTATATTGTTGACGCGCAGGTCTTGAAGGGCTGCGGCCACCTTGGTGGAAAACAGCTTCCTGTCTCGCTCTTCGATGCGGATGTGCTTCGCGTTGACGCGGCCGGCAACCACCTCCGCCCCACACCCTCTATCAGTGATCACCGTGAAATCGACGCCGTCGTGTCGAACAATGCGAGCCACCTGTTCAAACGCTGCCCCACCAGAAGATACAAGGACGGCGAGTTTCATGTTTTGCGCTCCGTAAATATTTTACCGCCCCGAGGAATGCCCCGACATGGCGCAGCTACCGCGTCGCACGTCTGGTGAGACGCTGAAAGCACTGTAGGTTTTCGAACTGCCGCACTTTCCATCCGTGTGGATGCCATGAAAGGACGCATGACGCAGAGGCAGGCAGACGGAAGTATCAGATCACCCCCTGCTTTGAGAAGACTATGGCACTTGCGCTTCAACCAATTGATGCGGCGGCCGCCGTGCCCTGTCGTTCCGCGAAACACAGGGCAACATATTCGTCGACCGATAGGCCAACGAGAAAAGTACCGGGCTGCGAATAGCCACGCCCGCCCGTTTGTGGCTATGCGCCCTGGTCTCCTGTGCTGAACGCCGCGCTGATGGCCAACACATGTAGTCCATTCCGCGTTGGCGGAAGCGACCGTCCACGGTCGTTGGAAGCCGCCGCCCGCTCAAGTCGCGTCGCGTTCCGTCCTGAGGTTGGAGACGACGCGCCGGTTCTGGACCTTGCAGGAGCGCTCGGTGCAGTCGCGCACCTCGCGGTCGTTGCCGTAGCCTTTGGCCCACAAGCGATTGGGGTCCACACCCTTGGACACCAGATAGGCCATTACCGCATCGGCGCGTTTCTGCGACAGCGTTTCCATCTTGGAAGCAGAGCCGCTGTCGTCGGAAAAGCCCTGCAGCTTGACCAGCCAGCGCGGGTTGCTGTTGAGCCAGATCGCCTGCTTGTCGAGTGTCGCCTTGGCGACGCTGTCGAGTGCGGAGGAATCCTGGGTGAAGTAAGTCCGGCGGCCGACATTGAGGATAAAGTCCTCTTCCGTGCCGACCGATACGGTCTCAAAGCCGGGTGCCGGGTCGTCGGTTTTTCCGGTCATCGGCACGGCTGCGGGCTCTTCGACGGCGGCAATCTCGGTGGTGTTGCAGGAAGCAAGCGTCAAGAGAATGGCGGCCGCGGAAAGCAGCCTCGTCAATCCGGTCATAGCGGGCATCGGGTGATATTCCTCATTCGACCGGAGTTGCGACCGGGGTTGCTTGGCTGACCTCGGGGGCCTTTTCGGCGATATGCGGCAGCACCTGCACCGCCGTGCCGATGGGGCAACGCTGGTAAAGGTCGATCGCATCCTCGTTGAACATGCGGATGCAGCCGCTGGAGGCATCCTTGCCGATGCTGCCCGGCTCCAGCGTGCCATGGAAGCGGTAACCGGTATCGACGCCGTCGCGCAGCAGGTACATGGCGCGGGGGCCGAGCGGGTTTTTCGGCGAGCCGCCCTCGACGAACTCAGGCAGTTCGGGATGGCGCTCACGCATCTCCGGTGGCGGCGTCCAGCGCGGCCACAGCGATTTCCGGTCGATTGTCGCCCGGCCGTACCATTTGAAACCCTCTTTCCCGACGCCGACGCCGTAGCGGATGGCCGTCTTGTTCTCCATGATCAGGTAGAGAAAGTGGTGCCTGGTATCGACGACGACGGTGCCGATCGGCTCGCTGCTGAAATACTTGACGACCTGGCGCTGCCATTTCCTGTCAATGTTGGCGAAATTGGTGCTCCGGTATGTCACGCCGTTATCCACGGCCGGGCCGGAAAAATAGGCTGTCGCCTTTGCCAGTGCCGGGCTCTGAAGCGCATTGGCGCCAAGCAGCGCCAAACCACCAAGCATAGTCTCCCTGCGGGTCCACACCATCGGCAATATCCCCCGAAAGCCAATTAGCGAGGCTGCAGTAAATCAGATTTTTGAACTGCTACAACAGAAAATTCTCAAGCATCGATTCTTTCGCGACGACCGGACAATAGATTGGATCTTCTCGGCGTTCGTCGCAAACGAAAAGGCGGCAGACATCGCCAGCCCACCGCGGACGTGCCTTCGCCCGCCTCGCCGTTGCAGCTGCGCGGCGCCGGCCGCGGCGCAAGCATCAGCTGCGTTTACCGGCAATATGCGGCGAACTACTTGATATCGCGTGCCTGACCTGACGCCCTGAGCTCCGCGAGCGTCTTTCCAAGGCAACTCCCGCCGGCATCAGAGCCAACCGCCTTGGCCGCCCCGTCCAGAGTGATCGTACCGGCGAAGTTGTCAGAAGCCTGATAGGTTGCGGTTCCATCCGCCGTCACCTTGGACAAATAGAAGGCGTGCTGGGTGCCCTTGTATTCGCAGGCAACGGCAAACGGAAATTGATCGAACAGGACGCCTTCGGCACGTGCCGAGGTACCGAAGGACTGAACGCTGGTCGCAACCAGCAGGACTGCCAGAGACTTGGACATATTCGCAGAGCGCATGCGCACCATCGATCCCCCAACCCAGTTAGATAAAGGTATCCGTCGAGCGCGATGGTGCCGCCTAGCATGCGCTTTGACAAGCCCGACTGGCAGATTCAAGCACAGCAAATATCGACCAGCGGTTGGCCGCTCCTTCCCGCTTCAAGCGGATGGCGCCAAGGAACAGGCGGCAGGCGTCACGCCAGCGCAAACAAAATCGTTCTGAACGGCCAGTCACGCCGGATGGCTGAAGCGGGCGATCTGCGCGCCCCGCATCAGGTTGCGGAAATTCGCGCCGCTCATGTGCACCAGCGTCCGGTGATCGCCGCCTTCGAAATAGACGTCGCTCACATCGCCGAGGCTTTCGTCTAGCAGCACCGGCACGTCATAAGCCGAACCAACCGGCGGCACGGCGCCGATGTCGCAATCGGCAAAGAGATTGCAGACCTCCTCTTCCGAAGCGAGGCCGAGGCGGCGGTCCATTACGTCCTGCAGGGTCGAGAGTTCGACCCGGTGCGTGCTCGGCACGACGGCGAGCACGTAGCCCATTTCGTGGTGAACGACCACGGATTTGGCAAGCCGGCTGCCCGGCACATGCGCCGCCCGCGCCGTCTGGCTGGTGGTCGCGGTGCGGTGATGGTCAACGGTGTCATAGGCGACACCCGAACCGTCGATATAGTCCTGAAGTTTTCTGGCGATCGTCATCGTCGACACCCCTTCTCTCTCGTGGTGGCGCGGAGAGGTTATTGTCCTCCCATCCCTCACGAAGTCAACGACGGGCGCCGACGATCCTGTTCGGCAGCAAAGGGAGCGCCTGGTCGCGCGGCGACATTTGCGAGACCGGCACCGGCCAGGCGATCGCGAGCCCCGGATCGAGCGGGTTAAGCCCGCCTTCGGCCTCGGGCGCATAGGGCTTGTCGTGCAGATAAATCAGCTCGCAATCCTCGGTCAGCGTCTGGAACCCGTGGGCAAAACCGCCAGGGATCATCATCGAGCGACCATTGTCCGCACTCAGCACCTCCCCGTGCCATTGCAGATAGGTCGCAGAATCCGGCCGCAGGTCGACCGCCACATCGAAGACAGCGCCGGAAAGGCAGGAGACGAATTTCGCCTCGTCGTGCGGCGCCTGCTGGAAGTGCAGGCCGCGGATCGTGCCTGCTGCCTGCGTCAGGGTATGGTTGATCTGCGCGATCTTTCCATCGCCGCCGAAATCGGCCAGCGCCTCGCGACAGAAGAAGCGCGAGAAGAAACCGCGATCATCGCCCCTGCGTTGCCGCTCGACGACGATGAGACCCGCTATGGGTGTAGAAATTCGATCGAATCGCGACATGGTTCCTTCCGCCAGAGACCAAGGACTACCCGTCTTTTCGCCCTTAAGAAACCGGCCTTGACCGTATTTGCAATTGCCGACATGAAAGCGTTCACAGGAAAGCGTTGCGAATCGGCGAAAGCGCCAGGGATCGCGATTCGCGGTCGAGAGCGTATCCATAGGTTGTATCCGAAGAAGGGCATCAGACAGCAATGGCAGTGGAAGACGATCGTCTCGCATTCGAAGCCCACAAGACCGAAATGGCCCTTGCGCTCGGCAAGGATCAGGGCGCTTTCCAGCAGGCACACGACACTGTGGTAGCGCTCGACAAGTACGAGTACTCCTATCTCTGGTCGTTCATGGGCGTGCCGATCATCCAGATGCCGGCCGATGTCATGGCGACCCAGGAGGTCATCTGGAACACCAAGCCAGACATCATCATCGAGACGGGCGTTGCCCGCGGCGGCTCGATGATCTTCATGGCCGCAATGCTGCAACTGATCGGCAAAGGCAAAGTCATCGGCGTCGATATCGATATCCGCGCCCACAATCGTGACTCGATCGAAAACCACCCGATGTCCTCGCGCATCACGCTGATCGAGGGGCCGTCGACGACGGCCGAAACGCTGGCGAGGGTCGCGGCCGAAATCCCAGAGGGTGCTTCGGTCATGGTGGTACTCGACAGCGACCACAGCCGTGATCACGTGCTGGACGAATTGCGGAACTACGGACCTCTGGTGACCGAAGGGCAATATCTCGTGGTCGCCGACACGCTGCTTGGCTATGGCGACGCGTCTCAGACACCTACGAAGCGCTCGAAAATCTGGCATCCGGGTGATGAGCCCTACGCCGCGCTCAACGCCTACCTCAAGGAAACGGATCGCTTCGAAACGGACCCGGTTCTCAACGGCAAGCTTGTGCTTTCGAGCTCCCCCGGAGGCTATCTGAAGTGCGTGCGCAACTAGGAACCGGAGATATCCCAAGCGCGCTGTTCGAGGGTCCTTGCCACGACACGGATGGAGACCTCGACACCGTCTTCGCGCCGGACGAGCCCCACGTATGACCGCCGTCGTCATCTCCCAGCCGATGCTTTTTCCCTGGCCGGGCTTTTTCGAACAACTGGCGCTTGCCGACGGCTACATCTACCTCGACGATGCCCAATTCTCGAAAGGCAGCTTCACCAATCGCATCCAGCTCCTGAAAGGCAACGATCGTTGCTGGATGACGATACCGCTTGCGGGAAAAGGAAGCTTCCAGAAGATCCAGGACCTTTCGGCGACCGCCGACAACTGGCGCGCCAGCCATCGCTCGTTGCTGCGCCAGTCGCTTGATGGCGCGCCCTACATCGATGACGCGCTGGCAATCTTAGACGAGGTCTACGCCAACGACAGCCTGTGTGATCTTCTGATTGCGAGCACCGAGGTCCCGGCCCGCTATCTCGGCATCGGCTTCGAACGCATCATCCGGCGCTCCTGCGACATGGCTTCGAATGGAACGTCCTGGCAGCGCGTGCTCGACCTGGTGCTTGAGGCGAACGGAACGCGCTACCTGACCGGACACGGCGCTGCCAACTATCTCGATCATCAGGCCTTCGAGGCTGCCGGTGTTTACGTCGAATACATGAATTACAGCTGCACGCCGTGGCCCCAGCCCCGCGAAACCTTCACGCCTTATGTTTCCGTCCTGGACCTCATTGCGCGCACTGGGCCCGATGCGCGCAAGCATTTGTTACCAAAAACCATTTCGTGGCGGGAATTCCTGAAGGAGGAAGCAAGCGTATCATGAAGAACGGCACCATCATTTCCGAAAGCGCGCGCCAGGAATTCGAGACCAAGGGTTATCACGTCGTACCCGGCTTCTACGACATTCAGTCAGAGATTGCCCCGATCCACGAAGGCATCCGCCAGACCCTCGAACTGATCTGCAACAAGTACGGCGTCGATGCCCCGACCGGCACGGCGCACGAGGCGATGACGATCGCCTATCGCAAGCTCATTGCGGTCAATCGCTCCTGGGGCGGTGAAGTCTATGATGCGATAAAGCAGATTCCTGCCTTCATGCGGCTCGTCAGCTCGGCTGCCAACGACGAGGTGTTTAAGGCACTTCGGCCCGGCAGCATCCCGGGCATCGCAGCTGGCGGCTACGGCATGCGCATCGACAATCCCGGCGAAGAAAAGTTCCGCGCGCAGTGGCATCAAGAATTCCCCTCGCAACTGCGCAGTGTCGACGGCATCGTTTTCTGGACGCCGCTTTTGCCGGTCACCGAAGACATGGGTCCGGTCCAGATTGCCGAGGGGTCGCAGGCCGAAGGTCTCGTTCCGGTCTATGAAGACGACGCCGGCGCTGGCAAGACCGGCGCCTATGCGTTGCATCTTCACAAGGGTGAAGAGCGGCTTGCCCGCTACAAACACGTTGCTCCCTTGAGCAGGCCCGGCGATCTGATCCTGATGGACTTCCTGACCTTGCATCAGTCGGGTCACAACGTTTCGCAGACTCCGCGGTGGAGCATCCAGTTCCGCTATTTCAACTACGCCGAGCCGCTCGGCATCCGCATCGGTTGGAAGGGCTCGTTCGCCGCAGGCGTAAAGTTCGCCGAGGTTCTGCCGGAGCTGGTTGCACCGCAGGGAGAATTGGCATGACGAACTGCCGTGTGTGCGGCGGCCACATTGGCGCACCGACCTACGACGTGCCCGCGCCGGCGCTGACCTCGATCATGACGCTGCTCGACGTACCGACACGCGTCTTCGTCTGCGGCGCTTGTGGACATGCCCAAAGCGACGATATTCCCGATATCCAAGCCTTCTACGACACTGGCTACCGGATCTCGCTGACCAGCGAAAATCATGATCAGATCTTCGCGGTCGCAACCGATGGCACGATCACCTATCGCACCGATCACCAGGCCGCACTGGCGCTGCGGTTGCTCGATCTGCCCGAGGGCGCCTCAATCCTCGACTATGGTGCAGCAAAGGCCGTGACACTGCGCAAGATGGTTGCGAACCGCAGCGACTTGCGTCCGCACGTCTTCGACGTCAGTGCCGATTATGCGGCCGCCTGGCAGGGCTGGGTGCCGGAAGCGGCCCAGGCCACTTACGCCGCGCCCGAAGGCTGGCAGAACAAGTTCGACGCCGTCATGAGCCACTTCGTCATCGAGCACGTGGCCGATCCCGTCGGCTTCATGCGCGACGTGCGCAACCTCCTGCGGCCGGGCGGCAGCTTCCTGTTTTCCATGCCCGATGTCGCCGGCAACCCGGGCGACATGGCCGTCGCCGATCACGTCAACCATTTCAGCGAAGCCTCGCTCGCCCATGCCCTGGCAAGCGTCGGGTTCGAACTGCAGGTGATCGACTCGACCTCGTTCCCTGGCGCCTTCTTCGTCGTTGCAAAGCGCGCGGAAGCGACCGTCGAGGCCGCCCACACGTCGAAATCCGCCGCCGATGCGGCCAAGGAAGCCCGCGACATCTGCGCCTTCTGGGATCGGGCGTCGGAAACGCTCGCGGGCGGGGCAGATCGCTACGCCAAGCGCAAGGTCGCGATCTACGGCGCCGGTTTCTACGGAAGCTGGATCTACTGCCGGATCGGCCAGGCCGTCGATGTCGTGGCATTCCTCGACCGCAACGAGAACATGAAGGGCGCCACCCATTTCGGCATCCCGGTGCTTTCGCCTGAGGACCTGCCAGCGGAAGCCGAAGCACTGTTCATCGGCCTCAACCCACTGAAGGCCCGCGCTGCGATTGCCGCGCAACCCTGGCTGCAGCGGCCTGGGCTCGACCACGTCTGGCTCTGACAAGAGCACACAGCAAGAAGCCGGAGCGGGACGAAAACTCGACAAAATCCCGCCCGGCATCCACGCCTCTTTCGAACTCCCGGTTCTCACCAAGCGCTCCCCATGAAACCCCGCATCCTCTACACCAAACCTTCGATCACCGACCGTGAAGTGACCTATGCGACCGATGCGGCGGCCAATGGCTGGGGCGAGCGCTGCTACGACTACATCAACCGCTTCGAGGCGGCCTTCGCCGCGCATCTCGGCACGACGCACGCGATCTCGACATCGAGCTGCACCGGCGCGCTGCACATGGGGCTTGCCGCACTCGGCGTCGGACCCGGCGACGAAGTGATCCTTGCGGACACCAACTGGACGGCGTCTGCCGCGCCGATCGTTCACCTCGGCGCAAAACCGGTCTTCATCGACGTGCTTGCCGACAGCTGGTGCATCGACCCGGAAAAGGTCGAAGCGGCAATCACGCCAAGAACCAGGGCGATCCTTGCGGTTCACATCTACGGCAATCTCTGCGACATGGACCGGTTGCTTGAGATCGGCGCCCGGCACGGCATTCCTGTTGTCGAGGATGCGGCCGAAGCGCTCGGGTCCGAGTGGCATGGACGCAAGGCCGGGTCGCTCGGCGCCTTCGGCGCCTTTTCCTTCCACGGCACCAAGACGGTGACGACCGGCGAAGGCGGCATGTTCGTCACCAGCGATGCGAAGCTCCATGAAAAGGTGCTGACGCTCTCCAATCACGGCCGCGCCCGCGGGCAGAAAAAGCAGTTTTGGCCGGACGAGATCGGTTTCAAATACAAGATGTCGAACCTGCAGGCCGCCGTCGGCCTCGCGCAGATCGAGCGCGTCGGCGAGCTGGTCGATCGCAAGCGAGAAATCTTCTACGCCTATCGCGAGCAGCTTGCAGGCGTGAACGCCATTGCCATGAACCCAGAGCCGGAGGGAACGAAGAACGGCTTCTGGATGCCGACCGTCGTCTTTGCGCCGGAAACCGGCGTCACCCGGGAGGCTCTGCAGAACGCCTTTGCGGCCGAGAACATCGACGCCCGTGTCTTTTTCTGGCCGCTGAGTTCGTTGCCGCCCTTCGACGAGGTGCCAGCGAACACCGTGGCCTATGACCTGCCCGGCCGCGCGATCAACCTGCCGAGCTATCACGACATGACATCCGACGAGATCGGCCGCGTAGTCGAGGTCCTGCGGGGCTGCCTCGCCGCCTGAGAGCAGGCGCGCGCAGACCACCTCCGCGCAAGGTCGCCAGGATATTAGGACTTTGCAATGCGCCATGCCGAGTGGCCGGCGCAAATACGGGGCGGTCGCATGAAAATCGTCATTCTCGCCGGTGGCTACGGCACGCGGATCTCGGAGGAGAGCCATCTCCGGCCAAAACCGATGATCGAAATCGGCGGGCGGCCGATTCTCTGGCACATCATGAAGATCTACAGCCACTACGGCTTCTCGGATTTCGTGATCTGCCTCGGCTATCGCGGCTACATGATCAAGGAATACTTCGCCAACTACGTGCTGCATTCCTCCGACGTCACCTATTGCATGGCGACGGGTGAAACCCTGTTCCATTCGAACAAGGCCGAGCCCTGGCGCGTGACGCTCGTCGATACCGGAACGGACTCCATGACCGGCGGGCGCCTGAAACGCGTGGCCGACCATCTCGGCGATACGTTCTGCCTCACCTATGGCGACGGCGTCGCCGACATCGATATCAAGGCGCTGACCGACTTCCACCGCCATCACGGCCGCCAGGCGACGGTCACCAGTGTGGTCCCGCCCGGCCGCTATGGCGCGCTTGCTGTCAGCGACGGGCGGGTCAGAAGCTTCATCGAAAAGCCGGCAGGCGACAACGGTCACATCAATGGCGGCTTTTTCGTCCTCAACCGTTCGGTGCTCGATCGCATTGAGGGCGATCAGACGCCGTTCGAAGCGGAGCCCCTGGAAGGTCTCGCCGCAGACGGCCAGTTGATGGCCTTCGAACACGCCGGTTTCTGGCGCCCGATGGATACGTTGCGCGACAAGAACCAGCTCGAAGACCTCTGGCAGAGCGGAGCGGCCCCCTGGAAAGTCTGGGCATGAGCAGGCTTGCGGACCCGTCCTTCTGGGCCGGAAAACGGGTGATGCTGACGGGTCACTCCGGCTTCAAGGGAAGCTGGGCCCGCCTGTGGCTGACACAAATGGGCGCTGAGGTGACCGGATACGGCCTGTCACCGGCGGCCACCCCCTCGCTGCACGCACTGCTCGGATCGGAATCGGCCACCAACGAACATTTCGCCGACATCCGCGACGGCGACACGCTCGCATCCGCCGTCCGCGCTTGCGACCCGCAGATCGTCCTTCACATGGCGGCCCAGCCTCTGGTTCGCGAAAGCTACCGGACGCCGGTCGAAACCTTCGACGTCAACGTCATGGGCACGGCGCGCCTGCTGGAGGCAACACGCGCAGCCCCTGCCCTCAAGACCGTCCTTGTCGTCACCACCGACAAGGTCTACCGCAACGACGAAAGCGGCCGGCATTTTCCGGAAGACGCCGTGCTTGGCGGCCATGATCCTTATTCCGGTTCGAAGGCCGCCTGCGAGCTGGTCGTTTCGACCTGGCGGGATTCCTATCTGCGTGAGCGCGGCATACGGGTGGCAACCGCCCGTGGCGGCAACGTGCTCGGCGGCGGCGATTTTTCCGCGGACCGGCTGGTTCCGGATATCGTTCGCGCTGCCCTTTCGGGCGAGACGCTGGACATCCGCAGTCCGATGGCGACACGGCCCTGGCAGCACGTGCTCGACTGCCTCAACGGATACTTCGTCTATGCCGAGGCGCTTCATGGCGGCCAGACCGATGTGGCGGCGCTGAATTTCGGCCCGGCGCCCGACGAGCGACAGATCCCGGTTCGGGACGTTGCCGCCGCCATCCAGACCGCAATGGGCTTGCCCACGCAATGGCGTGACGCGTCATCCGAGGACCAGCCGCACGAAATGAAGTCGCTCGGCCTCGATCCGGCGCTTGCCGGACGGACGTTGTCATGGGCAACCCGTCTATCGCAGGACGAGGCGATCGCCTGGACCGCGCGCTGGTATGACGGCTGGCGCCGCGGCGCTGACGCCCGTGATCTGACACTCAGCCAAATCGACGCATTCATGAGAGGCTAACGACTTCGATGTCCCACAACTGCCGTTTCTGCTCGACACCGCTCAAGACCGTCGTTGCCGACCTGGGCTCCACGCCCTGGTCCAATTCCTTTCTCGAACCGACGAAGGAAGCCATCGCCCGCGAGCGATCGTTTCCGCTGAAGGCGATGGTCTGCTCCGAGTGCCTGCTGGTGCAAACGACGGAAAACGTGCCGGCCGATGAAATCTTCACTGACGGCTACGCCTACCTCTCTTCCTTCTCCACAAGCTGGCTCGAACACGCACGCCGCTACGCCGAGAGCATGACCGAACGCTTCGCGCTCGATGACAATTCGCAGGTCGTCGAGATCGCCTCGAACGACGGCTATCTGCTGCAGTATTTCGTTGCCAAGGGCATCCCGGCGCTCGGCATCGAACCGGCCGCCAATGCCGCGCGACTGGCCGAGGAGCGGCAGGTCCCGACCGAGGTCGCCTTCTTCGGACGGGAGACGGCAACCGAACTCGTCAAGCGCGGCATTCGCGCCGATCTCACGGCGGCCAACAACGTGCTCGCCCATGTGCCCGATATCGCCGACTTCGTCGGCGGCTTCGCCATCCTGCTGAAGCCCGATGGCGTTGCGACGTTCGAGTTCCCCCATCTGCTGCGTCTGATGGAAGGCGTGCAATTCGACACGATCTACCACGAGCACTATTCCTATCTGTCGCTGGCGGCCGTCGAACGCATCTTCGAAAGCTCAGGCCTCAAGGTCTTCGACGTCGAGGAACTGCCGACCCATGGCGGTTCGCTGCGCGTCTATGCGCAGCTGAGGTCCGGCGTGCGCGAGACCACGCTGGAACTCGAGCGGTTGCGAGCGACTGAGGCGCTTGCCGGGCTGATGCGGATGGAGACCTACACGGCATTCGACGACCGCATCGCCGCCGTCTGCAAGGATTTTCAGAATTTCCTGGCGAACGCCAAGGCGGAGGGAAAAACCGTAGCCGCCTATGGCGCCGCTGCGAAAGGCAACACGTTCCTCAATGTCTGCGGGCTGTCGCCCAGCGAAATCGCCTTTGCCGTGGACCGCAATGACCTGAAGCAGGGCAAGCTCCTGCCCGGTACCCATATTCCGGTGCACGCGCCGACGGTCATCGAGGATGCAAAGCCCGATTATCTCGTCATCCTGCCCTGGAACCTGAAGACCGAGATCGTCGCCGACAACGAGGCGATCCGCGACTGGGGCGGCCGCTTCGTCGTCGCCATTCCGAAGCTGAGCGTCTTCTAATCCTAGACGCCAGGAAGTGTGGACAGTCCTCAACCAGACCGCGTTGAGCCGCCCAAAATCGACTTTATTGATCGCCTTAGGTCGCTTTGCCGTAAATTCGGTGACTTTGCCGTAAATTCGGCACGATCTAAGTGAACGTCAGGGTTGGCGTGGGTATTGACGGTTGAAAAAAATGCACCCAAGGAGGTGCTATGTCCACGATTGACCTATGCCTTGTCGCCACCCGGCGCCCGGACCTGCTTGCCCAGACGCTGGCGAGCTTCCGGGACAAAATCTTTTGCAGGCTCGACCTGCGCGGCGCCTATCTCAATCTCGATCCGGTTTTCGGATCGGAGGAGGATCATCGCGCCTGCGTCGAGATATTCCGCAACCATTTCCCCGACGGAACCGTGTTCCAGCCCGAGAGCCCGGGCTTTTGTGCGGCCGTCGCGAAACTCTGGTCGGCCACCAGCGCCGACTACGTCTTCCACCTGGAGGACGACTGGATCTCGCTGAGGGACATGGGCGACGAACTGCTGACGCCCTTCGCGGATCCGGCGATCAGCCAGGTCTCGTTCCACACGGCGGACCAGAACTGGGATATCCGCCGCAAGGGCCATTTCCATCGGCGCAACGAATACGCGTATCTGTTCGGGATCAAGATCCCGCTGTTTCGCACTTTCCCGAAATTCACGACGTCGCCGTCGATCCTTCGCGGCGACTTCGCGCGGCAATGCGCCGGCCTGATGGACCTCTCGCGTGATCCGGAAAAGCAGTTCTATTCGGGCGTCAACCCGGCGATGGAGGCCTATGTCGCCAGTCGCCGCAACTATATCTTCTCGCCCGAGGCGCAGCCGGTCATCAAGGATATGGGCCGGGAGTGGCGCGAGCAACGCCGCATCCAGAAGGTGATCACCGACTCGACCTCGGTCTGGCGGCAAAGCGCCTAAGCGGCCGGGCCTGGACCGGATGGCTCGAAACGAAGCGATACAAGCGGGACGATGGCCCCGCTTGTATCGGTACCTTCACGCAGTCACGGCAGCGTCCTTGCGCTGAAAGCCCTTGCTCGCGACCATAAGGCTGCGCGTGTAATCTTCACCGATACGCCCGGCGACGAGGTCCGCCGAGGACAAGCGCTCGACGACGCGTCCACCCTGCATCACCGCCAACCGATCACACATATGGGTGACGACACCGAGATCGTGGCTGACCATGATGAAGGTCAGCTTATGGTCGCGCCGGACCTGTTCCAGGAGATTCAAGACTTCCGCCTGGACCGAGGCGTCGAGCGCCGAAGTCGGCTCGTCGAGCAGCAGGATCGAGGGTTCAAGGATCAGCGCCCGGGCGATCGCAACGCGCTGGCGCTGACCGCCCGAAAGCTGGTGCGGATAGCGGAAGCGGAAACCCGACCCGAGACCGACCTCGTCGAGCGCCTTCAGGATGCGCCGCTCGCCGTCGGCCACGCCGTGGATCGCCAGCGGCTCCAGCAATTGCCGGTCGATCGTCTGGCGCGGGTGCAGCGAGCCATAGGGATCTTGAAACACCATCTGCACGGCGCGGTAGAAGGCCTTGTCGCGCTTTGCCCCCTGCAGAACACGATCATGCACGCGAATGGTGCCGCCGGTGACGGGCGCGAGACCGGCGATCGCCCGAAGCAAGGTCGACTTGCCCGATCCGGACTCGCCGACGAGCCCGAAGGATTCGCCCGGCGCAATCTCGACGCTGACGTCGTTCAGCGCCTTGAACTCGTCATAGGTGACGGAAAGGTTCGAAACGGAAACGGTTGAGGTCATTGGGCCCACTCCGGCTTGCGGTCGAGAACCGGCAGAGGATGACGATCGGATCCGATCGCCGGCATGCAGTTCAGCAAACCTTGGGTATAGGGATGCTTGGCATTGGCAAGCTCGGACGCCGCCAGTTCCTCGACAATCCGGCCGGCATACATGACGATCACGCGGTCACAGAAGGACGACACGAGTCGCAGATCGTGCGACACGAAGATCAGACCCATGCCTCGATCGGCGACGAGCTTGTCGAGGATGCCAAGCACTTCGAGCTGTACCGTCACGTCGAGCGCCGAGGTCGGCTCGTCGGCGATCAAGAGTTCCGGCCCGGCAACCAGCATCATCGCGATCATCGCGCGCTGCCCCATGCCGCCCGAAACCTCGTGCGGGTAGAGATCGTAAACGCGCTTCGGATCACGGATCTGCACCGCGGCCAGCATGTCGAGTGCCCTCTCCCGGGCCTCGCCGCGGCTGACATTTTCGTGCTGCCTTAGCGTCTCGACGATCTGCCGGCCGATGCTCATCACCGGGTTCAACGAGTACTTGGGGTCCTGCAGGATCATCGCGATCCGCTTGCCCCTGAGATCCCGGCGGACCTTCGGCGATGCGGAGAGCAGGTCGATGCCGTCAAAGTTCAACTGCTTTGCCGTCACCTGCGCATGACCAGGCGTCAGCCCCATGATCGCCCGGCCGGTCTGCGACTTGCCGGAGCCGCTTTCGCCGACGATGCCGAGGCGCTCGCGGCCGAGCGTGAAGGAGACGCCGCGCACGGCCTCGACGAGGCCGGTGCGGGTCGGGAACGAGACCTTGAGGTCTTCAACGGTCAGAAGCGTACTCATTGGCCGCTCTCCCGCGGATCGAGCGCGTCGCGCAGACCGTCGCCGAGCAGGTTGAAGCCGAGGCTGACGATCAGGATCGCGATGCCGGGCATCGTTGCCACCCACCACTGGTCGAGGATGAAGCGGCGGCCCGAGGCGATCATCGCGCCCCATTCCGGCAGCGGCGGCTGTGCGCCGAGGCCGAGGAAGCCGAGGCCCGCGGCCGTGAGGATGATGCCGGCCATGTCGAGCGTGACACGCACGATCAACGACGACATGCACATCGGCATCACGTGGCGGAAGACGATACGGATCGGCGATGCGCCCATGAGCTGCACGGCGGCGATGTAGTCGGAGTTGCGCACCGTCAGCGTCTCGGCGCGGGCGATACGCGCATAGGGCGGCCAGGAGGTGATGGCGATCGCGATGACGGCGTTCTCGATGCCCGGTCCGAGCGCTGCCACGAAGGCGAGCGCCAGAACCAGTTTCGGGAAGGCGAGGAAGATATCGGTGATACGCATCAGCACTGCGTCGACCCAGCCGCCAGCATAGCCGGCGACAGCGCCGACGATGAGCCCGACAGGTGCTGCGATGATCGCAACGAGAAGCACGACGGCAAGCGTCAGCCGCGAACCATGGATCAGCCGCGAGAGAATATCGCGGCCGAGATCGTCGGTGCCGAGCAGGTAGCCGGGGGTTCCCGGCGGCAGCAGACGGGCGTTGGCAAGATCCCCGATATAGGGCGAATGCGGCGCCAGGAAATCGGCGAAGGCGGCAACGAAGACCAACGCCAGCAGGATGAGCAGGCCGAGAACGGCGAGCTTGTTGGCGGCAAAACGCTGCCACGTCATATAGGCACGGCCAAGCCGGGCCTGGGTGCGCGACTGCGGGCGATCGGACAGCAGCCATTCGCGACGCGTCATCGCACGGATTTCGGTAACGGTACTCATCGCTGGCGCGTCCTCGGGTCGAGCGTCCGGTAGAGAAGATCGGACAGGAGATTGATGCCGATGAAGACCGAACCGATGATGATGGTGCCACCAAGCACGGCGTTCATGTCGGCATTCTGCAGCGAGTTGGTGATGTAGAGACCGAGACCTGGCCAGGCGAAGACGGTTTCCGTCAAGACCGAGCCCTCGAGCAGGCCGGCATAGGAGAGCGCAATCACCGTCACGAGCGGCACGGCCGCGTTCCGGAGCGCGTGGCCCCAGATGATCCGGGTCTCGGACAGGCCCTTGGCGCGCGCCGCGACGATGTATTCCTGCTGCAGCTCGTTGAGCATGAAGCTGCGCGTCATGCGGCTGATATAGGCAAGCGAGAAGTAGCCGAGCAGTGAGGCCGGCAGAATGATGTGGCGGAATACATCCCAGAGCACGTCCCACTGCCGCTGCCAGAGTGCGTCGAACAGGTAGAAGCCTGTGATCGGCGTGAACGTGTACTCGAACACGATATCGATACGGCCGGGATAGGCGACCCACTTCAGCCGCGCGTAGAACACCAGCAGCGACAGGAGCGCCAGCCAGAAGATCGGCACGGAATAGCCGACAAGGCCGATGACGCGCACGATCTGGTCGGCAATGCTGCCGCGCTTGACGGCCGCAAGTACGCCGAGCGGAACGCCGAACAGGGCGCCGATCAGCGTGCCGAGCGTCGCGAGCTCCATGGTCGCCGGGAAGACGCGGCGGATGTCGGTCATGACCGGATTGGTCGTCAGCACCGAAACGCCGAAGTCACCGGTCAGCGCCTGGCGGACATAGATGAAGAATTGTTGGTAGAGGGGCAGATTGAGCCCCATCGCCTCGCGCGTCCTTTCGACGACATGCGTCGGCGCCCGGTCGCCGAGAACGGCCAGAACCGGGTCGATCGGGATTACCCGGCCGATGAAAAAGGTGACGGCCAGAAGGCCGAGATAGGTGGTGACGACAACGACAAGAAAGCGCAGCACCGCTGCCACGATCTTACCGGGACGGGCGCGTTTGCGCCCGCCCACTGTCCCTGTTGCGCTCATGCTCAAGGGAACGATCCTTTCGGTTTATTCCTTCGAGACGGCTTATTCTTTGGTGATGCCGGCGACGAAGTTGGTGTCGAAGCTCGGACCGAGCTTCAGGCCCTTGACGTTGCCGCGGTAGCCAGCGACTTCGGTCTGCTGGAAGATGATGACGAACGGGCTTTCGCCCAGCACCGTCTTCTGCAGTTCCTTGTAGGTCTCCGCACGCTTGGCGCTGTCGCGCTCGAGCAGAGCGTCCTTGGTCTTCTTCGTCAGCTCCGGAACGTCCCAGGCATTGCGCCAGGCAAGGGTCTTGTTCTTGCCTTCGTCGGAGTTATCAGGGTTGCTGGTGAAGGTTTCGGCGTTCGAGTTCGGGTCGAAATAGTCCATGCCCCACTGACCGATATACATGTCGTGGTTACGGGCACGATACTTCGTCAGCGTCTGCTTGCCGTCGCCGGGGATGATTTCGAGCTTCACGCCGGCCTGGCCCAGCGTCTGCTGGAAGGACTCGGCAATGCCGGTGACCGGCTGGCCGTTGCGAACGTCCATGGTGACGGTGAAGCCGTCGGCAAGGCCGGCCTTGGTCAGCAGTTCCTTCGCCTTGGCGACGTCGAGCTTGTAGGGGTTCTCGTCGAGTGCACCCAGAACGCCCTTCGGCAGGAAGCTCTGGTGGATCTCGCCGATGCCCTTGATGAGGGTCGAGCCGATGGCATCGTAGTCGACCAGATACTTGAACGCTTCGCGCACTTCGGGCTTTGCGAGGTTCGCATTCTTCTGGTTGAGGCTGATGTAGTAGACCGTGCCCTTCGGCGCGTTCGTGGTGGCGAGTTCGGCATTCTTCGAAACGGCGTCGAAATCGCCCGGCTCGAGGTTGCGTGCCACGTCGATATCGCCCGCTTCCAGCGCCAGGCGCTGGCCCGAGCTTTCCTTCATGTGGCGATAGATGACGCGAGCAAGCTTTGCCTGTTCGCCATAGTAGTTTTCGTTGCGCTCGAGAACGATGACTTCGTTGGCGCGCCATTCGCGCAGCTTGAATGGGCCCGAGCCGGCATAGCCGGTCTTCAGCCATTCATTGCCGAAGTCGTTGTCATACTTGTACTCGTCCGTCGGCGTGACCGGCTTGACGTTTTCGAGCACGAGCTTCTTGTCGAGCACGGCGCCCACGGTTGCCGTCAGGCAGTTCAAGACGAAGCTCGGCGCATAGGCCTGATCGACGGTGAAGACAAAGGTCTGCGCGTCCGTTGCCTTGGCCTTTTCCGTCACGTTGTCGCCCGTAAGGCCGAACTGGGTGAGGATGAAGGCCGGGCTCTTGTCGAGCTTCACGGCACGCTCGAAGGACCAGGCGACGTCTTCAGCGGTCACCGGATTGCCGGAAGCGAACTTCAGGCCGGGCTTCAGCTTGAACGTATAGGTCAGGCCGTCGTCGGACACGGTCCAGCTGTCGGCGAGGTCGCCGACGACCTTGGTCGTGTCGTTGATGTCGAGGCGCACCAGCATGCTGTAGGTGTTGCCGGTGATTTCGGCCGCGGTCAGCTCGAAAGCTTCGCCCGGATCCATTGTAATCACGTCGTCGATCGCAAAGGCTTCGACCAGCGTGTCCTTCGGCGTTTCCGCAAAGGCCGGTGCGGTTGCAGCCATCACCATGGCCAGCGCCGCAGAAGCCGTCAGAAGACGAAGACGTCCATTGAGCTTGTGCATCATGTTTGCAGTTCCCTCGTTTACGCCCTTTTGGGCCCCTTCTTCATGGGTTCAGGCGGCCTCGTGCCAAGCCTGCCCCAGAACTCTCCACCAGTTCTCCCGGCATATCTTTGCCAGTTCGGCATCACCATATCCGGCGCTTCTGAGCGCCGCAACGAGCGCCTGACTACCGGCCGCATCAGCAATCTCCTCGGGGATCGTTGCCCCGTCGAAATCCGACCCTAGTGCGACGCAGTCGATGCCCATGCGCTCGATGAGATAGTCGACATGGCGCACCATGTCGGAAAGCGGCGTTGCGGCATTTTCCTGGCCGTCGGCGCGCAGCATCGTCGTCGCATAATTGAGCCCCACGAGGCCCTTGCTTTCGCGGACGGCGTCGAGCTGCTTGTCGGTCAGGTTGCGCGCGACCGGGGTCAGCGCATGCGCATTCGAATGGCTGGCGACCAGCGGCTGGTCGGTGGTCTTCGCCACGTCCCAGAAGCCCTTCTCGGTGATGTGTGCAAGATCGATCAGAATGCCCAGACGGTTGCAGGTCCGCACGAGCTCGAAGCCGGCGTCCGTCAGTCCGGGTGCGGTGTCCGGAGACATCGGATAGGAGAACGGTACGCCATGACCGAAGACGTTGTGGCGGCTCCAGACCGGCCCGAGCGAACGCAGGCCAGCGGCATAGAACGTTTCGAGCGCGGAAAGATCGGCGCCGATCGCTTCGCAGCCTTCCATGTGGAGGACCGAGGCGAAGACGCCGGCCTCGACCGCTCTACGGATTTCGGCGGTCGACCGGCAGAGCTTCCACGCCCCTGCCCGGTCGAGGCGGACGGCGATATCGGCGAGCTCCATGGCGATCGCCAGCGACGGCAGGTGCTCGAGCGGTGCCGAAAGCGGCGTTTCGTAGTGACCGTTCTCGTTCGGCGGCTGCAGGACGAGATCTCCCGAGGGCACGTAGATTGCCGAGAGGCCACCAACGAGACCGCCCGCCTTGGCGCGCGGCGCATCGATATGGCCCTGGTCGATGCCGTCGACGAATTCGCGTACCGGGTCCTGGCCCTTCCGGGCGTTCTGCCACAGACGCAGAAGCACGTCGTTATGGCCATCGAAAACCGCCTGCATTCCTGAATTTCCTTATCATTTCAGGGAGATCGGACGGGCCGTTCGGGTCGCGTCCAGGGGAAAGTCGAAGCGATGCTAGTGAAAGCCCAAAGCCTTTTCAATGAATATCAGGGGGTTTTACCCAGGCCTGCCTGTAGCGAAATGTTGCATGATTGCCGCATAGCCGCTGGCAAACACGGTGCCGCAGGGCTTCGAACCCCAGCCAAGGGATGAAAACCCAGCGTTTCTCATGCAAGGAGAATGGCTTGGGCCCACGGATCGGGCCGACATGCTGCATGATGCGGCACAGGGAGGTTGGTGGTGCGTTCGTTTTCTCTTGCGGGCTCGGAGAGGCCCTGGGGCCGCATCGCTGCGACGCTTCTCCTGGCGGCCACCCTTGCGGCCTGCGCCGGACGCCCCGTGGGCGTGCTCGTCCCTTCGGGCACGACGGGTGGCGCCTCCAAGGTCGATCTGCTGGTCGCAACCACCCGTGCCCCCTCCACCGAGCCGGGCGTGCTTTTTAGCGGCGAACGCTCAGCCGAGCTTTCACTGACGGAAATTGCCGTCTCCATTCCGCCGGAAAAGAACCGCAAGGTCGGCCAGGTGCAATGGCCGACGAAGCTTCCCGCCAATCCGGAGCGGGATTTCTCCACCGTCAGCGTCACGCCGCTCAATCAGGGCAACGACGTGCAGAACTGGGTGAAAGGTCATCTGCCGAAAACCCGGCGCGTACTGATCTTCGTTCACGGCTTCAACAACCGCTACGAAGACGCCGTTTATCGTTTCGCCCAGATCGTGCACGACAGCGGCACCGATGTCGCGCCCGTCATCTTCACCTGGCCCTCGCGCGCCAGCATATTCGACTACAATTACGACAAGGAAAGCACCAACTATTCGCGCGACGCGCTGGAGGAACTGCTGCGGCGTGCCTCAAGCAATCCTGCTGTCGGCGAAATCACCGTCATGGCCCATTCCATGGGGTCGTGGGTGACGGTCGAGGCACTGCGCCAGATGGCGATCCGCGACGGACGCATCGCGCCCAAGATCACCGACGTCATCCTGGCGTCGCCCGACCTCGACGTCGACGTCTTCGGCCAGCAGATCCGCGCCATGGGTACGAAGCGCCCGAAGTTCACGCTGTTCGTATCGCGCGACGACCGGGCGCTGACCTTGTCGAGGCGTATCTCCGGCAATGTCGACCGCCTCGGCCAGATCGACCCGACCGCCGAGCCCTATCGCACTCAGCTGGAACAGGCCGGCATCAGCGTCATCGATCTGACAGCGCTGAAGGGCGGCGACAAGCTCAACCACGGGAAGTTCGCCGAAAGCCCCGAAGTCGTGCGCCTGCTTGGCAACCGGCTGATCGCCGGCCAGACCGTGACCGATTCCGATGTCGGTCTCGGCGAACGCATCGGCGCCGTCACGCTCGGCGCCACGCAGACGGTCGGCAATGCCGCGAGCCTGGCGGTTTCGACGCCGATCATGATCTTCGATCCCAACACCCGCAGGAACTACGACGGGCAGCTGCGGCGTCTCGGCCAATCGATGGAAAACACCGTCGGCTCGGCAGTGACCCCTTGGACACCGCCGGAAAGCGGGGGAGCCGCGAAAAGCAACACCCCCGACCGTCA
Organism: Ensifer sp. ENS06; assembly: GCF_014852205.1. Taxonomy (NCBI): domain Bacteria; kingdom Pseudomonadati; phylum Pseudomonadota; class Alphaproteobacteria; order Hyphomicrobiales; family Rhizobiaceae; genus Ensifer; species Ensifer sp. ENS06. The sequence continues at coordinate 211,547 of NZ_JACVBC010000006.1, forward strand.
CTCTCGTTAGACGGGCAGCTCGCGCCGCTCGGCTTCCGTCACCATCGCGAGGTCGAGCACTTTCTGCAGGTTCGCCGCATGGCGGAACCCGGGCTCCTCCGTCTTGCCCTTACGGACGGCGGCCACGAAGCGCTCGTAGTTCGTCGCGACGGTGCCCGCATCGACATCGCGCCAGGTCGCGGTTTCGACGTCCGCCCCGAGGCAGGCACGCAGCGTCGATCCATCGGGCGTGTGCACCACTTCGAGGGCACCCTTGTCGCCGTGTAGCCTCAGCCGGAGTTCGTTCAGATGCCCGGTCGCCCAGCGGCTGGCATGGACGACGCCCATGGCGCCGTTGCCGAACTCGGCCGTCATGACGAAGCTGTCATTGGCGTCGAGATCATACTCGCCGATGCGGTTATCAGGCGCCTTGTCGAAGGTCTTCAGCCGCGCAAAGATGCGGGCGGCGTCCGTGCCTGCGCCATAGCCGGCAAAGTCGAGGATGTGGATGCCGACATCGCCGAGCACGCCGTTCGAGCCGTGCTTCGTCGAGAGCCGCCACAGCCATTGCGATTCCGTCGCCCAGTCGCCCCAGGCCTTGGAAACGAGCCAGCTCTGCAGATAGGACGCTTCGAGGTGGCGCAGCTTGCCGACCTCGCCGGCAAGCACCATTGCGCGTGCCTTCTGCAGCGGCGCGACGTTGCGGTAGGTGAGGTTGACCATGGTCACAAGGCCGGAACGCTCGGCCGCTTCCGCCATCTCTGCCGCCTTGGCATAATTCTCGGCGAGCGGCTTTTCGCACAGCACATGCTTGCCGGCGGCAATGAGCGCCAGCGTCGTCGGGTGATGCGCCTTGTCGGGCGTCACGTTCGTCGCCGCATCGAACTTGCCCCAGGCGATCGCCTCGTCGAGCGAGGTGAAGGTCGCGGCAATGCCGTGCTTGTCGGCAAAAGCCTTGGCCCGCGCGGGATCGACATCGACAGCGCCGACCATCTCGACGCCTTCGATCTTGGCAAAGGCCTGGGCATGGCTGTTTGCCATGCCGCCGGTTCCTACAATGAGAAGACGCATGATGCTCACCTGTATCCTGCTTCGCCGGCCTGGTGCAGCCTGGGGCCGCGCTCGACGATCGGCTCCAGCGCCTTTTCGACCGGCACGTTTGGTGCGTCGTGGATCGCCGTGTAGCGGTTGTCGGCGTTGTAGGCCCACTTCACCGAATTGCGCAGCACCTTCTGGACATTGCCGTCGTGATAGGTCGGGTAGGTCTCGTGGCCGGGACGGAAATAGAAGATGTTGCCGGCACCGCGGCGCCAGGTCAGCCCCGAGCGGAACACTTCGCCGCCGGCAAACCACGAGATGAAGACGGTTTCGAGCGGCTCCGGCACCGAGAACTGCTCACCGTACATTTCCTCGTTCTCGAGCACGAAGTTCTCCTCGATGCCTTCGGCGATCGGGTGACGCGGATTGATCGCCCAGACGCGCTCACGCTCGCCTGCTTCGCGCCATTTCAGCGCGCAGGGCGTGCCCATCAGCCGCTTGAAGATCTTGGAGAAATGGCCGGAGTGCAGGACGATCAGGCCCATGCCCTCCCAGACGCGCTTGGCAACACGCTCGACGATCTCGTCGCTGACGGCGCCATGGTCCTTGTGGCCCCACCAGAGAAGCACATCGGTGTTGGCAAGGCGCTCGACGCTCAGGCCATGTTCCGGCTCCTGCAGCGTCGCCGTCGTCGCCTCGATCGCAGCTTCCGTATTCAGCGCCGCCGCGATCGTGTTGTGCATCCCGTTTGGATAGATGCTGCGGACGATTTCGTTGGTCTGCTCGTGAATATTCTCGCCCCAAACAACTGTTCTGATAGGCACGGCCATTCTCCTTGCGTGTTCGCCCGTTGCGGGCCTTCGTCTTACGATAGATGGGGCCGCCAGGAATTGGCGACCCCGAAGCTCTGGGTGTCTTCAGCTTGATCGGGGTCTGGTCAGGCCGCCCCTTTCATGGGTGCGCGGCCGAGAGCCTGCCCCGATGCATCGAAGCGGTGGATGTTGCCGCCGAGCGGCGAGATGTGAATTGTCTCACCCGGCCGGTGATGCGAGGTGCCACCTTCCCGGACGATGACCGGTTCGCCAGCGCCGATATCGAGATAAATGTAGCTGTCGGACCCCAGCATTTCGGAATGCACCACCGTTCCCGACCATTGCCCCCCACTCGCCTTGATCTCCAGATGCTCCGCTCGGATGCCGATCGTATGGGCATCGTAGGGCGCAGCCAGTGCGCCGGACAGAAAATTCATCTTCGGCGAACCGATAAAGCCGGCGACGAAGACGGAGTTCGGGCTTTCATAGAGTTCGAGCGGCGTGCCGATCTGTTCGACCCGGCCATCCCGTAGCACGCAAATGCGATCCGCCAGTGTCATCGCCTCGACCTGGTCGTGGGTGACATAGATCATCGTCGTCTTGTGCATGCTGCGATGCAGCTTGGCGATCTCGATGCGGGTCGCAACGCGCAGCGCCGCATCGAGATTGGAGAGCGGCTCGTCGAAGAGAAAGACCTTGGGATCGCGCACGATAGCCCGGCCGATCGCCACGCGCTGGCGCTGGCCGCCGGAGAGCTGCCGCGGCAGCCGCTGCAGATAGGGCGTCAGCTGCAGCATCTCGGCTGCCGCCTCGACGCGCTTCTTGCACTGCTCCTTGTCCTTGCCGGCAAGCTGCATGCCGAAGGACATGTTCTCGAATACGGTCATATGCGGGTAAAGCGCATAGGACTGGAACACCATCGCGATGCCGCGCTTCGACGGCGTCAACTGGTTGACCACCTGGCCGTCGAAGGACAGCGTGCCCGATGAGATGTCTTCGAGCCCGGCGATCAGCCGCAGCAGCGTGGACTTGCCGCAGCCGGAGGGCCCGACGAAGACCATGAATTCGCCGGCCCGGATATCCATGCTGACGCCCTTGATCACCTCGAAGGCGCCGAAGGACTTGCGGATGTTGCGCAATTGAAGCTCTGCCATATTTTCTCCCCTTATCCTTTGACGCCGCCGGCGGTGAGCCCGGAGATGATCCGCCGCTGAAAGATCAGCACGAGAACAACCAGTGGCACGGTGACGATGATCGATGCGGCCATGATGTTGCCCCACGGAATTTCGTACTGGCTGTTTCCCGAGAGCAGCGCGATCGCGACCGGCACCGTGCGCTGGCTGTCCGATGAGGTGAAGGTCAGCGCGAACAGGAACTCGTTCCAGGCGGCGATGAAGGCGAGCAGCCCCGTCGTCACCAGCGCCGGCCACATCAGCGGCATGAACACGCGGGTGATGATCACCCAGGGTGTGGCGCCATCGACGATCGCCGCTTCCTCGATCTCCACAGGCAGATCGCGCATGAAGGTGGTCAGCACCCAGACCGTGAACGGCAAGGTGAAGATCATGTAGGAAAAGATCAGCGCCAGGGGCGTGTTGAAGATGCCGACCGAGCGGATGAGTTCAAAAAGGCCGGCAAGCACCGCGATCTGCGGAAACATCGACACCGACAGGATCGTCAGAAGCAGGAGCCCGCGACCGCGGAACCGCACTCGCGCCAACGCATAGGCCGCGGTGACGGCCAGGAGCAACGACACGGCAACGACGATCGTTGCGACCAGCAGCGAATTGGCGAGGTTGCGCAGGAAGCCGCTGCTGGTGACGATGCCCGCGTAGTTGTCGAAGGAGATCTCGGTCGGCCAGTAGTCGACCCGAAACAGCGCCGTCCCGGATTTAAAGCTCGTCAGCACCGCATAGTAGAACGGGAAGACGGCCATGATGATGATGGCGGCAACGAGCGCGTAGAACGCCGTGCGCTTGGCAAGGGTGGCAACCATCAGCGCTCTCCTTCGAGATTGACGCGGCCGAACCACATGTAGGCGACGGTGATCGCCGCGATGATCAGGAACAGCATCGTCGAGGCCGCGGCGCCATAGGCGAACTTGTCGAAGTCGAACAGGTTTTCGCGCGCGAGCACCGACATCGTCTTGGTCTTCGCGTTGTTGGGCGTCAGCACATAGATGAGATCGAAGATGCGCAGCGCATCGAGCATGCGGAAGATCACCGCCACCATCAGCGCCGGCCGGATCAAGGGCAACGTCAACCGCCAGAAGACCTTGAGCGGATGCACGCCATCGATCTTGGCCGCCTCATAGATATCCGACGGTACCATCTGCAGGCCAGCCAGCATCAGGAGCGCCATGAACGGTGTCGTCTTCCAGACGTCGACGATCAAAACGGCGACCATCGCGGTCTCCGGATTGGCCGTCCAGGCGACCTTCTGGCTGATGAGGCCGAGGCCGAGCAGAAGATCGTTCAGGATGCCGAACTGGTCGTTGAGCATCCAGGCCCACATTTTGGCGGACACGATCGTCGGGATCGCCCAGGGAATCAGGATTGCGGCGCGCACCAGCCCGCGGCCCGGGAAATTCGCATTCAGGACCAGCGCGACGATCAGGCCGAGCACCGTCTCGATGGTGACGGAAACGGCCGAGAACTTCAGCGTGTTCCAGACGGCGTTCCACCAGGCCGGATCGGCAAGCAGGCCGTTATAGACGATGCGCCCGCTCTTCAGCGTGATCCAGGAAAGGTAGTTCTTGAAGCCGACGAACTCGGCGCCTTCGAGGTTGGTCAGCGACGCATTGGTGAAGCTGAAATAGACTGTGCGAATGAGCGGCCAGCCGGCGACGAGTGCCAGCACCAGAAGCGTCGGTGCGAGAAAGATCCAGGCGGAGCGGATGCGCTCGGCGTTGAGATCGGAGCGGATCCGGGCCTGCTGCCCAAGGGCGGAAGGCGGGTCTGCGACGGAAATGTCGGTCATGTCTGTACTCACCCTTGCCATTCGGCGCACGGCCGAGCGGTTGATCGGAGAGAAAAGGCGGTGGCTCGGTGGAGCGAAGGGAGGCTTGACAAGCACTCCCCTCGCCCCCGGGAGGATCACCAGTTGTCGCCCTTCATCTCGGTGAGTTCGACTTCGAGCAGTTCAAGATTTTCCGCTGCCGTGCCGTTGCCGGAAAGCGAGTTGTGCACCGCGTTCCAGAACTTGGCGGAAACCTCGTTGTATTTGACCTTGGTGACGGCCGACGGGCGCGGCACCGCGCTTTCGAAGATCGGTTTCCAGGCCGGCATGAACGGCTGGGCCTTGGCGACCTCCGCATCGTCGTAGAGTGCGGCAACCGTCGGCAGGTTCGAAAGCTCGATCGCCCGGCGCTTCTGCACCTCGGCGGACGACAGGAACTTGGCGAGCGCAATCGCCGCCTCCTGGTCGTCGGAATATTTGGAGACGGCGACGTTCCAGCCGCCGAGCGTCGAAGACGGCTGGTCACCATCGGTGGCCGTCGGCAGCGGCGCGACGGCAAACTTGCCCTTCACCGCGCTGTCATCGCCATTGCCGAGCGCATAGGCATAGGGCCAGTTGCGCATGAAGACGGAATTGCCGGTCTGCCAGACCCCGCGCGATTCCTCCTCCTGATAGGCAAGCACGCCCTGCGGCGAGATCGTGCCGACCCATCCCTTGATCCGGTCGATTGCGGCGGCCGCCTTCTCGTTGTTGATCGAGATCGTGCCGTCGGGCTCGACGATCTGGCCACCGCCCGACGACTTGACCCATTCGAGTGCGTTGCAGGTCAGGCCCTCATAGGCATTGCCCTGGAAGACATAGCCCCAGAGATCGGCTTGGCCGGCGGCCCGCTCCTTCTCCTGGATTTCCTTGGCGGTCGCAGCCAGCTCGTCCCAGGTCTTCGGCGGCGTCTTGTCGTATTTTTCGAGCAGGTCCTTGCGATAGAACAGTGCCGGTGCATCGGTGAAAACCGGCAAGGCCACGAGGCGACCGTTCACCGTCTGCGAAGCGATGATCGACGGGAAGTGCTGGCCAACAACGTCCTTTGCCGCCTCCGTCAGATCGACGAATTGGTCGGCCAGTTGCGGCGCCCAGACGACATCGGTCTGGTAGACGTCGACATCCTTGTTTCCGGCGGCAAGCCACAGCCGGTACTGGCTGAACTGCTCGCTGCTCGATGGCGGCATGGTGACCAGGCTCACCTTGTGCCCGGTCTGCTTCTCGAAAATGTCCAGCTGTTCGCGAATGAAATGAACGTTCTTCCCGGTCGTGTTAGCGGCCAGCGAAAGCTCGGCGGCGCCAGCCGTCCCGGCTGCAACGATTGCGGCACAAAAACTCAGCACATTGAGCGTGGTTGTCATTGGGTCGACTCCTCCTGTTCCCCCTCCACCGCACGAAAGCTCCTCGGCAAATTCGAAAGCGGTTTGGATGAGAAAAAGTTGGCAGAAGACAGAAAAACTGTCAATCCACACACTTAGAAAAGTCCATTTGGCGTGGATTATTACAAATATTCGTTGTTTTTCAAACAAATAGCAATGGGAGAGAAAAATCGCTCGCCCCTCACAGAACCCCATAAAATCAAAGGGGAACCGTATTAATTTAAAACGGTTTGGTAAAATCCATACCCGACCTGTAGAACCTGGCGTCCCCGACAAACCGATTGTTACGGGCAGCGAAGGTGTATATTTCTGGGACCGGGCTAGGCTTGAGGAAACGCATTTCGAATGAAGCTGAGGGAGTTCGCACAACAACTGGGGCTTTCGCCGACGACGGTCAGCCGGGCGCTGAGCGGTTATCCCGAAGTCAGCGAAAAGACGCGCAAGCGCGTGGCCGAAGAGGCAACCCGCCTTGGCTATCGTCCGAACATCAATGCGGTGCGGCTCGCCACCGGTCGGGCCGGCGCGATCGGCGTGGTCATGGGCCGCTCCGGCGAGTTCCATTTTTCCGAGTTCATGGGTGGCCTGGCCGAACGGCTCGGCACCGAGGATATCGACATTCTCGTCAGCCCAATGGACGACAAGAACCCCACGGGCGAAATCCAGCTCTATAGCCGGCTCGCCGTCAGCGGCCGCGTCGACGCCGTGATCGTGCACTCGCCCGAACCGAACGACGAGCGCATCGCCCTCCTCCACAAGCTCGGCATGCCCTTCCTCGTGCACGGGCGCTCCGATATCGACGTGCCGCACGCCTGGCTCGACATCGACAACGAAGGCGCGATCCGCCGCGCGACCTCGCATCTCATCGATCTCGGCCATCGCCGCATCGCCATGATCAACGGCCGGCAGGGCCGCACTTTCTCGCTTCACCGCGACAAGGGGTACCGCGACGCGCTGCAGGCGCGCGGCATCGCCTTCGATCCGCGCTTCGTCGCCCATGGCAACTTTACCGACGAACTCGGCTTCCGCTTCGCGCGCTCGTTCCTGGAGCAGACGCCCCGCCCGACCGCCTTCGTTGCCGGCTCGATGATGACAGCGCTCGGCATCTACCGGGCAGCACGGTCCATGGGCCTGGAGATCGGCCGCGAGGTCTCGGTCATCGCCCATGACGACGTTTTCCCTTACCTCACGGCCGACAACATGGTTCCGTCGCTCTCGGCGACACGCTCTTCGATGCGGGCGGCGGGCGCGCGCTCGGCCGACCTCGTGCTGCAGCTTCTCTCAGGCCGGCCGACCGAAGAGGTTCACGAACTCTGGCCGGTGGAACTGATCCTCAGGGAATCGACCGCGCCACCGCAGGGCGCTTGAGGACAGGCGCTGCCGACCGCTTCAGTGGAAGGTCGACTTGGAAAAGAGATTGAGGACCACCACGCCTGCTATGATCAGCCCCAGTCCGAGGATCGCCGCCAGATCGAGCTTCTGCCCGAAGGCGAAGTAACCGACGAGCGAAATGAGCACGATGCCGAGCCCACTCCACACCGCATAGGCGATGCCGACGGGGATGAAGCGCAGCGTGTAGGACAGGAAGAAGAAGGCGATCGCATAGCAGACCACCATCATCACCGTCGGCCCCAGCCGGGTGAAATGCTGCGCGGCCTGCATCGCCGAGGTGCCGAGCACTTCGAAGACGATGGCTGCAACCAGGACGGTATAGAGCATGGCGGGGTTCATCGGGGGACTCCATTCCGGACCAGAGCAGTTCCAGGAAAAGTGCAAAGCGGTTTTCCGTCCGGAACTGCGTGATTTCAAAGACTTAGATCACTCCAGTGTTTCGATAAAACGATGAAGTGATCTATTGCGCCGAAAGCGCCTTGAGATTTTCAACCAGACCGACCCGCGCCTCGGCATCGAGGTCGTGGCTCTGCATCAGATCCGCGAGCCAGACGCCGTCGCAGGCGAAACGCGCAAGCACGCAGCCGGTCGAACCGTCCGTCTCCGCAAACTCCGCCGATCGCCGGCCGACCCAGTCGCGCCAACGGCTCTTCAGATGCGGCTCGGCAATCAGCGCGATGGTCAGCATGCGCCAGCCCGGCACGTCTGTTGCCGGATCGAGCGCGAAGCAGACATCGATATAGGCGCGGGTGAAGCGCCCCTTCGCCACCGGATCGCGCGCCATCGCCGCCTCGATCTCGCGATCGAACCGTGTCACCAGGTCGTCGAACAGCCCGTCGAGCAGCGCGAGCTTGTTCGGGAAATGGTGCAGCAGCCCGCCCTTGCTGACCCCGGCTGCCTGCGACACGGCATCGAGCGTGATGCCAGCCACGCCCTGCTCGTGCGAAAGGCGTGCGGCAACCTCCAGCAATTGCTGGCGCACCTGTTCCGGCTGTTTCTTGCGACGATGAGCTTCGGTCATGCATCCATAAAGATACCGTCTGGACGGTTTGTCAAGAGAAGTGTTGTTTGACCGCGATGAAACGCCGCAAATTCGCGTTCTGAAATTCGTTGTCCGCCCGGTCGCTGCGCGCTAGGACCGAACGAACGAAGGACGCAGAGCATGGCGGAACCGGAAACCACGACCCTCTACGAAGCCATCGGCGGCGACCCGACGGTCCGCGCCCTGACGCGCCGTTTCTATGAGCTGATGGACACGTTGCCGGAAGCGGCGCGCTGCCGTGCCGTGCATCCGCCCGATCTTTCCGGAAGCGAAGAGAAGTTTTACGAGTACCTGACCGGCTGGCTCGGCGGGCCGCCCATCTATGTCGAAAAGCGCGGCCATCCGATGCTGCGCCGTCGCCATTTCGTCGCCGAGATCGGGCCTGAGGAACGGGACGAGTGGCTGCTTTGCTTTACCCGCGCGCTTGAGGAAACGATCGACCATCCGAAGCTCCGGCAGATCATCCTCGACCCGATCACCCGCCTCGCCCTTCACATGCAGAACAAGGAATGACCATGTCGCACAGCGGATTTCGCGCCACGACGCTATTTGTTGCCGGTTTGATGGGCCTGACCGGCGTCGTCAGCGCGGCCGCCGCTTCGCATGGCGACGACCCGAGGCTGCTTGCCGGCATTTCGGCGATGTGCCTCGCCCACGCCCCGGCGTTGGTGGCGCTCTACGCCGCCTGGCCGCACTTTCGAACGGCGGCCGTTGCCGCGCTCCTGATCGCGGCTGGCACGGCGCTGTTTTCGGCCGATCTCGCCATGCGCCATGTTGCAGGCCACGGTCTCTTCCCGATGTCCGCTCCGCTCGGCGGCACGACGATTATGGCGGGGTGGCTCGCCGTTTCGCTCGGCGCCTTCCTGCCGAAGAAGACGGCCTGACCCCAAAACAATCCGCCTCCCGGAGAGGTCCATCCGGGAGGCGAATAACACGCAAAATCAGGATCATATGTCCGCGCCGGCGCGCGGATCAGGCGCCTTCAACGGCCGAAAAACCCTCGAACTTCGGCGGACCGAGATACATCGCCCTGTTCTCGCCGGCGTTCTTGTGGGCCGCGCGAAAATTCTCCGACTTGGTCCAGGCTGAAAACGAATCCTTGTCCTTCCAGACCGAGTTCGAGACGAAGAGCGTGTAGCCCTCCTCCGGCACGCTGTCGCCGCGCAGCAGATGGAAGGAAACGAAGCCGGGCATTTCCGAAAGGCTGGAATCGCGCCCCTTCCACACCGCTTCGAAAGCCTCCTCGTGGCCGATGGCGATACGAAAACGGTTCATGGCAACAAACATCTTGGTCTCCTAGGTCCTTTCGCCGATACGGCGAAACGATCTGAATCTTTAAACGGACGCAACCCCGCACGGAAAACCGCTTCGCACTTTTCCTGGAATTGCTAGGCACTTTCCTTCTTGAGGGCGGCATCGCTTGTGGCCCGTGGAAAGGCGAGGATAGTTCCTTCCTTCGGCTCCGCAAGCCCGAACGGGTCGCGCACCGGCGGGCGCGCCTGCCAGGTGGGGAACTCGGCGACGTTGGTATTCTCTTCCACCATCCGCGCCCGTCGCGTCAGGATCTCGTAGAGCTCGGGCACCAGGCCGTCGCCCTGCTGGGCCGCCAGCTTGTGCAAGCCGATCATCATGGCGAGGTCGGGACGTTCTTCGTTCATTGCAAATTCTCGTCTTGTCTTTCAGAGGATTACCGCTCGTTGCGGCTGGTGGTCAGGTCCTGGAGCGCGCGTTCCAGGCTCGACTTCGAGCCGTTGCGCAGCGGCACGAAGGCCTTGCCCCACTTCTTGCAGCCGGTCTTCACGCGAAGACATGCGTCATGGCTGATGCAGTCGATCGGGCAGAAGACGCAGTCGACAGACGGCAGCACGCGGTCGATACGCGAAACGGCCTCACGCAGGCCACCGTCGTGGTGCAGCAACTCGGCGCCGAAGGAGCTGGCGATTTCGCGCAAGTGCGCCACCTGGCAATCACGGCCACCGACATAAAGGAAGCTGCGCCCTTCGAGCGTCGCCTTGCCGGCCTCCTGGCGGGCCTCGACCGGTTCCGAACCCGAGCAACCCTTGCCGTTCTTCGCCGCATTCTGGTGACGCTTGCCGCGCATGCAATCTTCTCCGTCTGGTCGCGCAACAAGGGCCTTCGTCAGGCAGCCGGTCGCATCGGGATATCCTCTCGACACACACCCTTCGGCTGCGTGACGAGGGCAACCTATTAAACTTGATAAACAGAGTAAAGTATAAACATGAGTTTTCTAATCATATTTTTTCTTGCAGCTTCTGCGCGAATCCCCCCAGCAAGGGGAGAAGGTCAGCGGACGGTCGCAACCATCGGCACGATGAAGGATTCGGAGCTTGGCGCTCCGGCCGGAAACGCCGGGAATGGCGCAGCGCGGCGAACCGCATCGATGGCGGCCTCGTCGATCGCCGGCGAGCCGGAACTGCCCGCGAGGCTGACACGCGTCAGGTTTCCATTCGACGTCAAGGTGAAACGAACGGTCGCCGTGCCGGATACGCCGTCGCGTCTTGCAGCCGACGGAACCTTGAACCGGCGTGTGATCCGCTTGCGGATCTTGCCGCCATAATTCTCCATGTTGGCGTTGCCGACCTCGGACGCGCGGCTGTTGCCATTCGCAGCGGACGAACTGCCATTCTCCTGGCCGTCCTGCTTGCCCTTGACCTGATTTTGCGCCTGCTCGCCCTGATCGCCCGCCTTCTTGCGGGTGACCTTCTTCTTTTTCACCGGCTCCTTCTTCGGCTCCGGCTTTTCGACCTTTTCCTTCTTCGGCTCCTCGGGCTTTTCTTCCGGCACGACAGTCTCGACCGGCGCGACGCTCGCCGTCACCACAGCCTCGGCGACTTGCAGGGTAGGCATTTCCTCCGCCGGCAAGATCACGTCTGCCTCCGTCGCCGTCAGGTCGTGGGGTTGCTCTGCAGCGATCTCCTGCGTGGGGGCAACATCCTCGACCGGCTGGATCTCGGCGGGCTGAACCTCCTCGGGCAGATCTTCCGTGGGCTCGACGATTTCGGACACTTCACCGGACTGAAGCGTTTCCTCGAATGCATCGCCGAGAAGCGCCACTTCGACGCTTTCGCCACCCTGGATCAGATCCAGTTGCGTCTCGGGCGGGTTGCTACCAAACAGCGTCGCGAGCACGACGCCGTGTGTTGCAAGCGATAAGACGGCGGCCCCGCTCCAGATGACGATACGCTTCATTTCAGCCTTACCTTCGTCGCACCAGGGCGACGCAAACCTCATGCTCGGATTGCCGGACGCGCTAAGCCCCAGTCCCGCTCACCCCTTGAGTTCGACCGCCGACTTAGAGCCGGTCTTGATCCCGCTCATGCAGGCGCCCGGCTGAACCCCGTCGCCGACACAGGCCGGCGCGTCGTTGATCAGCAGGCTCTTCACCGCATCGCAGTTGGTGCCGGGCAGATCGAACTGGCGAACCTTGGTCTTGCCGGCGGGAAGGTCGCGGAAATCGAGCACGGCCATGCGTTCGACCAGCCCCTTCTGGTCGAAAATGACGAACTCGAAGGAAACCTTGCTCAACGACTGCGCGAATTCGTTGCCGGCAACGAAGGTGAGCTTGCAGCCCTTCTGGGACGGCGCCACCTCGTTGAGCTCGATCGTCAGCCCCCCAGCCGCTGCGGTCTCCTGCGCCTTGGCAGCGGTTGCGGCAACGAGAGCCGCAAGAGCAACGGAAACAATCGGAAGGCTGGGAAACTTCATGACGACACCACTCCAAAGGATCGAGCACACCACCGAACGCCGGCCGCACGCCCTTGTCCACAAGCCGGCAGCAACTAACTTGAGTTTATAAGTCCGGTATTGCGTCCATAAATAAATATGAGTAATGAAGTCAAGATAGTAATCGAATTGCACGGCGGGAAATGCGGGGAAATCAGCGCGGCCTGCCCACTCGAAACGGCCGAAACACAGTGACCAACGACAACAATCTCGCACGCCCCTCGGAGCCTCCGGTGCTGACCGGACGGGCGCAACGGATCATCGAAAGTCGCGAACTCTTCGGCACCGAAAACGAGATTCTCATTTCCCACGACGGCGCGATCTACCGCATGAAGATCACCCGCCAAGGCAAGCTGATCCTGAACAAATAGGCAGATGAAAATGACCGAGAGCCTTCGCCCCACTCCCGTTGAAATCCGCGCCTACCGCGCCGAAAACCCGAAGTTGCGCGAGCGTGATGTCGCAGCCCAGCTCGGCGTTTCCGAAGCCGCGCTGGTCGCTGCCGAATGTGGGCTGACCGCCGTGCGCATCGATGCCGACGCCAACCGCTTCCTGTCGCGGGTCGAAGAGCTCGGTGAAGTCATGGCGCTGACCCGCAACGAAAGCGCCGTCCACGAAAAGATCGGCGTCTACGAGAAGATCACCACCGGCGAGATGGCGAGCATCGTGCTTGGCGAACAGATCGACCTTCGTGTTTTCCCGAGCGCCTGGGCACACGCCTTCGCCGTGACGAAGACGGACGACAAGGGCGAAGTCCGCAAGAGCCTGCAGTTCTTCGACAAGTGGGGCAACGCCGTGCACAAGGTGCATCTGCGCGCCGCATCGAACGACGCGGCCTATGAAAAGCTCGTCGCGGATTTCCGCCTCGACGATCAGACGCAAGAGTTTGTCGCCGACACGAGCGTTCAGCCGACCGACGACAAGCCGGAAACCCTCGTCGACGTCGTCGAGCTGCGTGAGCGCTGGACGAAGATGACGGACACCCATCAGTTCCACGGCATGTTGCGCAAGCTGAAGATCGGCCGCCGCCAGGCGCTGAGCAACATCGGCGACGATTTCGCCTGGCAGCTCGACCCGCAGAGCGTCGAAGCGATGATGCAGGCAAGCGCCGAAGTCGAACTGCCGATCATGTGCTTCGTCGGCAACCGCGGCATGATTCAGATCCATTCCGGCCCGATCGCCAAGATCGCCACGATGGGCCCCTGGCTCAACGTCATGGATCCGACCTTCCACCTGCATCTGCGCACCGACCACATTGCCGAGCTCTGGGCCGTGCGCAAGCCGACAGCTGATGGCCATGTCACCTCGATCGAGGCGCTCGACGCCAAGGGCGAAATGATCATCCAGTTCTTCGGCAAGCGCAAAGAGGGCCTTGCGGAACGTCCCGAATGGCGCTCGATCGCCGAAGGCCTGCCGCGCCTCGATACGACGGTTGCCGCCTGAGCGAGAGAATAGGATACGCAAGATGATCAACGGTCTCGACTTCCGTCGCCTTCGCCGCTCGGGGCTGGCGCTCGGCGCCTTCGCCCTTTCGGCGACCTTCCTGCTGCCGGCAGTGGCACCCGATGCCCCCGCCTTCATCCGGACGGCCATCGCCGAGGACACGCAGAAGGCCGACGTCTCGCGCGTCGTTTCGGTCGGCGGCGCCGTCACCGAGATCATCTATGCGCTCGGCGAAGAAGGCCGTCTCGTCGGGCGTGATTCCACCAGCACCTATCCGGAAGCAGCAAAGACGCTTCCGGATGTCGGCTATATGCGCCAGCTCGCGCCCGAAGGCATCATTGCGGTCAATCCGAGCGCCATCGTCGCTGTCGAAGGCAGCGGCCCGCCGGAGGCGCTGGCGGTGCTGAAGGAGGCCAACATCGCCTTCACCAGCGTGCCCGAGACCTTCGACAAGGCCGGCATTCCCGCCAAGATCCGCGCCGTTGGCGCTTTTCTCGGCGTCGAGGACAAGGCAGAAACGCTCGCCAAGAGCGTCGAAGCCGATCTCGATGCAGCCGTGGCGGAGGGTGCCGCGCGCGCCGACAGTGAGCGCAAGCGCGTGCTGTTCATCCTGAGCACCCAGGGCGGCAAGGTCATGGCCTCCGGTCAGGGTACCGCCGCCAACGGCATCATCGAACTCGCCGGCGCGGTGAACGCCGTCGGCACCTTCCCCGGTTACAAGGCACTCACCGACGAAGCGATCGTCGAAGCCAAGCCCGACGTCATCCTGATGATGGATCGCGGTGGCGAACACGCCGCCAAGGCGGAAGAGCTCTTCGCCATGCCGGCATTGAGCCTGACCCCTGCTGCCCAGAACAAGGCGCTGGTGCGCATGGACGGCCTGCACCTGCTCGGCTTCGGCCCGCGCACAGCAAGCGCCGTTCGCGAACTGAATGCCGCCATCTACGGGAAGAAGGCCAATGCCTCGCAGTGAGGCGTTGGGCCGCGGCATGCGCCTGACCGGATTGGCCGCCGACATCCGCAACGAATGGCGTGCGGGCAACCGCTCGCGGCTGGCCCGGCTTCTCGTCGTCGCCCTCGTGGTAATCGCCATCGCCACCTTCGTCGGCTCGATCATGACCGGCGCGGCCGACGCGTCGCTCGCCAATGTCTGGCGCTGGCTGATCGGCGAGGCAGACCAGGCCCTGAGCATTCGCGACCGCATCATCATTCTCGATATCCGGCTCCCTCGCGCCGTGCTCGGCATGCTCGTTGGCGCGTCGCTTGCGGTTTCCGGCGTGGTCATGCAGGGGCTCTTCCGCAATCCCTTGGCCGATCCCGGCCTCGTCGGCGTTTCCTCGGGCGCGAGTCTCGGCGCCGTGCTGCTGATCGTGCTTGGAACCGCCGCCTTCGGGCCGCTGTTTGCCCTGTTCGGTTTCTACGCGCTGCCGGTAGCTGCCTTCTTCGGCGGCCTCGTCACGACGCTTTTGCTTTACCGCATTGCCACGCGCGGCGGGCAGACCTCGATCGCCACCCTGCTTCTGGCCGGCATCGCGCTTGGCGCGCTGACCGGCGCCGTCACGGGCGTGCTCGTCTTCATGGCCGACGACAAGCAATTGCGCGACCTCACCTTCTGGGGCCTCGGCTCACTTGCCGGCGCCAACTGGACGAAGATCCTTGCCTCGGCGCCGATCATCCTGCTTTCGCTCGCCGTCACCCCTTTTCTCGCCCGCGGCCTTAATGCGATCACGCTCGGCGAGGCGGCAGCCTTCCACATGGGCATTCCCGTCCAGCGGCTGAAGAACGTCGCGATCGTCAGCGTTGCTGCGGCGACCGGCGCGTCGGTTGCCGTCAGCGGCGGCATCGGCTTCGTCGGCATCGTCGTGCCGCATCTGCTGCGCCTCGTCATCGGTCCCGATCACCGCTACCTGCTGCCGGCCTCGGCTCTGCTCGGCGGCACGCTGTTGATCCTTGCCGACATGATCGCCCGCACCATCGTTTCCCCGGCGGAACTGCCGATCGGCATCGTCACCGCTTTTATCGGCGCACCGTTCTTCCTCTGGATCCTGCTGCGCGGCCGTTCGAACATGGGATTGTGAGCGAAGCCATGATCAACGTTTCCAATCTCTCCGTCCGCCTCGGCGGGCGACCGGTCATCCACGGCGTTTCGCTCGAGGCCCGACCCGGCGCGCTGACGGCGATCGTCGGCCCGAACGGCTGCGGCAAGACCACGACGCTGAAGGCCATTTCCGGAGAGCTTGCACCAGCAGGCGGGACGATCCGCATCAACGGCCGCGACCTGCGCGGCCTGAAGCCCTGGGAACTCGCGTCGATGCGCGGCGTGCTGCCGCAATCGACCGTCATCTCCTTCCCGTTCACGGTGCGAGAAGTGGTTCGGCTCGGGCTTGCCGCCGGCGCAAACGCCGACGCCGCCCTGCACGACCGGATCGCGGCAGAAGCGCTCGAAGCGGTCGATCTCGGCGGCTTTGCCGGGCGTTTCTATCAGGAACTGTCCGGCGGCGAGCAGCAGCGCGTGCAGCTTGCCCGCGTGCTTTGCCAGATCTCAGAACCCGTTGCCGATGGCCAACCGCGTTACCTTCTGCTCGACGAGCCCGTCTCCAGCCTCGATATCCGCCACCAGCTGGGCATCATGCAGCTCGCACGCAGCTTCTGCGAACGCGGCGGCGGTGTCGTTGCCGTCATGCACGACCTCAATCTCACCGCCATGTTCGCCGACCATATGGTGATGATGAAGGCCGGAAAGGTCCGCGCCAGCGGCGCGCCGGCCGAGGTACTGACGGACGAGACGATGGAAGCGGTCTTCGGCTGCCGCATGCGGGTGGGCGTGGCTCCGCCAGCGCCGGTGCCCTTCGTGCTGCCGCAAACCGCATCGCGCTGACGCAAGCGCACGTCCGGATTCTTCCGAGAGCCAACACCAAGATTTATCGAAACAATTTCCGCACTTGCGCGTTGTTCTCCCGAAGCGCCGGCGTAGGCCTGCAGTTGTGCCCGCCGGTTTGATCAGGAAGCGCCGACCGTTCGCGGCCGGCGCATGTGTGAAAGGGAGTATTCGTCATGGCGTCAGGCCTCTTCTCCGGTTCGAGCTCGCGTTCGACAAAAAGCAACGGCAAGCTCGCCGACATCTCCATCGAGGAACAACTGGGCGAATTGCGCAATGATGTGGCGACGCTTGTCGCCCTCTTGGCCGATCGCGGATCGACGGCTTCGCAGCAGGCGCGCAGCAAGGCACAGGATGCCCGCGAACAGGCTGAAGCGGGCCTCAGCGAACTGTTGGCAAGCGGTGAAGATCTGCTGGCCGAGCTTCGTGATCGCTACGCCGGCACGGAAAAGCAGGTTCGGCACGCCGTGCGCGAACATCCCGTCGCAACCCTCGGCGCCGCGGCCCTGATCGGTCTGGCCATAGCCGCGCTTCTTCGTCGCTGAAGAAGATGCAAGCCGGTGAGGCGGATGGGTTGCGCCCATCCGCTGAGATCGAGGGGAAGATGATCGGGGGCAATTCATGGGACCATTGACGGCAGCCCTGACCGCGCTCATGAGTGCCGATATCGGCGCGGCCACTGCGCGCGTGAAACGCAATGCGATCTTATGGGGCATTATAGGATTGCTGCTTGCCACGGCCTATGTCTTCGGCCTCGCAGCCGCGTTCCTGTATCTCAGCGCACTTTACAGTCCGGTCACAGCCTCCGCCGCGATCGCGATCGCGTTTTTCGTGACCGCGCTGGGGCTGTTCGGCATCATTGCGATGCTGCAAGGACGCGACCGCCGCCTGGCCGAGGAGCGTCGCCGCCGCAGACAGATGCAAACCAACCTGACACTGCTTGCCGCGGCGGGCATCCTGCGCAAACAGCCGCTGCTTGCGGTCGCCACCGCTCTGGCGATCGGGGCACTCGTGGGAACTGGCAAACGGCGCGAGCGCTGACGCGACGACTGACGCTTAAACAAGCGTCCCAAACCAGTTACGGACTCGTCCGCCGCGACTGCGATCAACGCCTTAAAGCGGCAGGCGAATGAGCGCCGTGACGCCTGCCGGCAGATATTCCACCTTGACCGAGCTGCCCAAGACCTTGTCGAGGCTCCGCTCGATCAGGATCGAGCCGAAGCCGCGCCGTTTTGGCTCGCGCACCGGCGGCCCGCCGACTTCGGTCCAGGTGAGATGCAGAACGTTGTCGCCATCCTCGATCATGTTGCGCGCCGTCAGAACCACCTTCCCCTTCGGCACCGACAGCGACCCATATTTGACGGCGTTGGTGGCAAGCTCGTGCAGAACCAGACCGAGGCCGACCGCCTGGTCAGGCCCGAGCGATATCTCGTCCTTGTGGATCTCGATCTGCTCGGCATAGCAGTTGACATGCGGCAGCAGCTGCTTGGCGATGAGGTCGGCGAGCCGGATGGTGCCCCATTCGTGATCGGAAAGCAGGCCGTGCGCTTCGGAGATCGCCTGCAATCTCCCGGCAAAGGCGGTCATGAATTCCGCCGGATCGCTGGTCTGGCGCAAGGTCTGGCGGGCGAGCGACTGCAGCATCGCGAGCGTGTTCTTGACCCGGTGATTGAGCTCCTTCAGCAACAGCCGCGTGCGCTGTACCGACGCCTGCTGGTCGGTGACATCGATCGTGACGCCGATGAACGTCAACGGATTGCCCTTGTTGTCGCGATCATGCACGCGGCCGCGCCCGAGCAGCCAGCGGCCGGTGTCGCCGACGCGGAACATGCCGTCGTACTCGTCGTCGGCCTTCATCGCCTGGCGTAGCTTGGAAAAAGTCGCGCCGCGATCGTCGATATGGATCGCTCCGAAGATCTCGCGGGCGCCGACGAAGCTGTCGGCCGGCAGTCCGAACATGCGTTTCATCGCGCTGTTACCGGCAATGACCCCGGAGCGGATATCCCACAACCAACTGCCGATGTTCGCTGCTTCGAGCGCCATTGCGTGGCGCTGCTCCTCGCGTGACAGCGCCGCCTCTTTCAGCGCGCGCCGGCGCGCTTCGTCCTTGATCTTGAAGAGGGAAGCGGCCAGCCCGGCGAGCCGGCTCAGCTGGTCCATCAGTGCCTGTGGCACGTCGGCGCGCGGCTTGTCGTCGAGAACGCAGACCGTGCCGACGGCCTGCCCGTCGAGCATGATCGGCGCGCCGGCATAAAATCGCAGGAACGGCGGCCCTACGACCCGCGAACGTCGCATGAACCGCGGATCAGTCGACGCGTCGAGCACGACGAGACTGGCGTCGGCTTCGGCCGCCACTTGCACGCAGAAGGACTCCTCCGACGACGCCCGGCTCTCCGTGGTTCCGACGGCCGCTTTGAACCATTGCCATTCGCGGTCGATCAAGGTCACCAGCGCAATCGGCGCGTCGAACAGGCCGGCCGCAATTTCAACGATGCCGTCGAAGTCCCGATCCGGCACCGCCATGTCGGGCACGGTCGCGTGCAAGACGCTCAGACGTTCAGGCGCGTCGAGCAGCGTCATGACGGGCGGGTCTGTCCTTTCAGTCCTCATGCGCATTCGGTCTCAATTCCCAATCTGAGCGGCTTGGGGAGCCCTTGCAGGCTGCACCCGCATCTCGCTCGGTTCTGGGCATATCGACCCAAAATCGTCATGATTTGCGCTCTGCCTCCACCACCCGCCTGCCCCCTCGGGCACAGGCGTCAGTGAAAGCAGGACACCGCCGCTTTTGCAACGGTGTCCGGCTCGAAACTTTCCTCAGGAAACAAAGGCGCGCGACGTGATCGGGGCCGACGTCTCGTCGGGGCCGTAGTCGTTTTCGCCCTTCACCTGAAGAATGTCCTGCAAGCGCTGGCGCGCGCGGTTGACACGGCTCTTGATCGTTCCGAGCGCGCAGCCGCAGATCGTGGCCGCTTCCTCGTAGGAAAAGCCGGAAGCGCCCACGAGGATGATCGCTTCACGCTGGTCGGGCGGCAACATCTCCAGCGCCTTGCGGAAATCCTGCAGGTCCAGCGAGCCGTATTGTTCAGGATGATGGGCGAGAGACTCGGTGAAATGTCCGTCGCTGTCCTGAACTTCGCGTCCGCGCTTGCGCATCTGGCTGTAGAGTTCGTTGCGCAGGATGGTGAAGAGCCAGGCCTTCATGTTGGTGCCCATCTCGAAGTGGTCCTGCTTCGCCCAGGCCTTCATGATCGTGTCCTGAACCAGGTCGTCGGCACGGTCGTGACGGCCGATCAGCGACATGGCGAAGGCACGCAGACTCGGCAACGCGGCCAGCATCTCACGCTTGAAATCATTCTTTTCGGATGACATTCCGGTACTTACTCCCTGCCCTGCAGCGCCGATTGCTGCTCGGCCGCGTCGAGTTTTTCCAGAAGATCGAGAAAACGCGCGGGTATCGCCTCTTCCTGCACGGACTGATAGAGCGCCTTCAGCTTCGCTGCAATTTGCGCATTTGGATCTTCTGTCCATAAGGTCGTGCCGGTGGTCCGCCCTGCCCCTGTTTTATGTTTCATTTTCAAACTGTCGCCTTCAAGTGTCGAAATCGCCAAAACTGTCCATAGCCGCCATAACGCTGTTGAAAATTGAAATGTTCCCTCGCGGAACCTTTTTTTACGCGGAGCGTTCTCGCAACGTCACCGTAAAACGATTTTCGAGGGAGTTCCTCTATGACTTTGTCCACGCGGATCGCACCGCTCCTGCCGTATCTGCGCCGCTACTCACGCGCGCTAACCGGCTCGCAGACATCAGGCGACGCCTATGTTGCCGCCGTTCTCGAAGCGCTGATCGCCGACACGTCGATTTTCCCCGAAGCAAGCAATGATCGCGTTGGCCTGTTCCGCCTGTTCACCTCGCTCTTCGGCTCGTCGTCCGTGCTCGTGCCTGAACCAGTTTCTCCGTTTGCATGGGAGCAGCGCGCGTCGATCAATCTCGCAACCGTCTCGCCGCTTGCCCGCCAGGCATTCCTTCTGGTCTCGGTCGAAGGCTTCCGGCCGGAGGAAGCGGCCGAAGTTCTCGATGTCAGCATCGACAAGGTCGGCGGCCTGCTCGATCGCGCCTCGCAGGAAATCTCGCGCCAGGTCGCGACCGATATCATGATCATCGAGGACGAACCGCTGATCGCCATCGATATCGAGCAGATGGTCGAGAGCCTTGGCCATCGCGTCACCGGGATCGCCCGCACGCGCGACGAAGCGATCGCGCTCTACAAGAAGACACGGCCGAGCATGGTGCTTGCCGATATCCAGCTTGCCGATGGCAGCTCCGGCATCGACGCGGTCAACGACATCCTGAAGACGAGCGCCATTCCGGTGATCTTCATCACCGCCTTCCCGGAGCGGCTCCTGACCGGCGAACGGCCGGAACCGACCTTCCTGGTCACCAAGCCGTTCAACCCGGACATGGTCAAGGCGCTGATCAGCCAGGCTTTGTTCTTCAACGAATCCACCAAGGCGGCGGCCTGAGCGCGACTGCATGCCCCCTCGACTGTAAGCAGTCGAGGGGGCATGCGTCGATCCAGATCTTGCAGCGGCGCGCGTCTTACGGCGCGTAGGCCGCTGCAGGTCGTTTCGGGGGTTGTTTGGCAAGATTGCCGGAACGTCCGGACGAGAACTCTCTGAGGTGACATCAGCAATTTCGTCACTGGACCTGCGCATTCACCGGCGGCTTCTGCCAATCTGCGCGTACCACCACACTTCGCCAGGTTTCTCGCAAAGGAAGCCCCTGAAAACACAACAGCCAGTGCCGAGGGAAGGCACTGGCTGGTATGTGCAACTCACTCGGGGAGTGTGAGTTGTAGGCCGGCGGTCTGCCTCCGGCGCCGCATTGGGGGCTATGCGCGCCACCGTCCGGTCAACAACAGAATGCGCGACACGGAAAAAGGTTCCATGACCCCGCAACAACCTTTTCGGCAGCAGCCGTCACGCCATCTTGTCGAGCTCGTCACGGTGGCGATAGAGCGCCAGGAAGCGGCGATACTCGCGATCATAGGCATCGCGAACCGCCGTGTTCGGCAGGCGCTCGTGCCCACCTGACGCCATTTCGGCGCCGGCCGCGGCGAGATCCGCGTGCATGCCGCCGGCAACCGCTGCCGCCATTGCCGTTCCGAGCAGGACGGCATCCGGCGCTTCCGGCGCCACAACCCGGCAGCCGGTAACGTCACAATAGAGTTCCATGAGCAGCGCGTTGCGCACATGGCCACCGGTGACGTGCAGTGTGTCGAGTTGGTAGCCGACCTCGCGCATCATCTCCAGGATATGGCGGATGCCGAGCGCGATCGCGACGCAGGTGCGCCAGTAGAGCCGGCAGAGCGCGTCGAAGGAGGAATCAAGCGGCAGGCCGCTGATGACGCCGAGGCCATGCGGATCGGCGAGCGGCGAGCGGTTGCCGTGGAAATCCGGCAAGACATGCAGGCGATCGGCAAAGGCCGCGCCCTGCTCGGCGCGCAGTTCCTGCACCCGGGCGATGATCCGGCCATGGGTTTCAGCGGTCGGTTCGAGACCGCCGCCATGGAGCCGCACGATATGGTCGAGCAGCGCGCCGGTCGCCGATTGCCCGCCCTCGATCAGCCAGGCGCCGGGCAGCACCGCCTCGTAATAGGGGCCCCACATGCCGAAACCCGGCTTCATGTCCTTGGAAAAGGCGACGATGCAGCTCGACGTGCCGGCAATCAGGGCCAGCTGTTTTTCGAGCTTCTCCGGCTTGCCGATGAAGCCGCCGACGACTCCGAGCGCGCCGGCATAGGCATCGATCATGCCGGGAGCTACCTGGCAGGCCTCGTCGAGGCCAAGCTCGGCGGCGGCCGCAGCGTTCAGACGGCCGACAGAGCTTCCGATCGGCAGGGTCTCTTCCGGCAGCCCGCCGCGCTCAATGAGTTCCTCGAGCCCGATCTTTGCGAGATAGTCCGGCTGCCAGCCGCGCTTCTCATGCGCCAGGTAATTCCACTTGGCCGTCAGCGTGCAGCGCGAACGCGCAGCACTGCCGGTCGCCCGCCAGGAAAGATAGTCGGCAAGATCGAAGAAGAAGCCAGCCTTCTGCCATTGCTGCGGCAGATTGCGCTTCAGCCACATGAGCTTCGGCATTTCCATTTCCGGCGACATCACGCGGCCGGAGAAATCGAGCACCGGATGGCCGGTCGCCGTGCAAAAATCCGCCTCGGCGAGCGCCCGGTGATCGAGCCAGACGATCGTGTCCCAGCGCGCCTCACCCTTGCGATTGACCGAAAGCGGCTTGCCCTCGCGGTCGCGCACCACCAGCGAGCAGGTGGCATCGAAGCCGATCGCTCCAATATCCTCCGCAGCGATCCCGGCCTTTTCCTTCGCCGCTTTGACGGCGCCGCAGACGGCGCGCCAGATATCTTCGGAATCGTGCTCCGCGTGGTTTTCTTCCGGCCGGTTCATGGCGATCGGCAGGTCGGCACGCGCAAGCAACCTGCCCTTGCCGTCAAAAATACCGGCGCGCGCACTGCCGGTACCGACATCGACCGCAACGACGAATTCACGCATCAAAGAAAGTCCCCGCCCCCAAGATCACGATGATTTAGGATCTGCCCGACCCAATCACAACCGAGATCGATTGTCATGAAGGAGAGCGGACGTGCGGGCGGAAAACCGCACACATGTTCCTCGTCCCGCTCCCGTTTCGTCCCTGCTGCTATCGGCCGACAAACTGTAGCAATTCGCCCATGTCGTCAAACAGCGCGTCGGGACTGAGAGCGGCAAGACTCTGCCGGTGCTTGTCGGTGCGCGCGTGGCTGCCGCCGGCAAAGGCAAAGACCCGCATGCCCGCCGCCTTCGCCGCTTCGATGCCGGCCGGACTGTCCTCGACGACGACGCAGTCGTGGGGATCGAAGCCCATCTGGCGGCTCGCGTGGAGAAAGAGATCCGGTGCCGGCTTGCCGTGTTTCACCATGGTGGCGGAGAAGATGTTGGGCTCGAAGAGGTCGATGAGCCCCGTGACGGTCAGCGACAGGCGGATGCGCTCGGGCTGGCTGGAAGAGGCGACGCAACAGGCGCCCTTCAGGCCTTCAACGGCGCCCCGGATGCCGGCGATCGGCTGGAGTTCGGTGCGGAAACGGTCGTAAAGCCGGAGGCGCATGCCTTCGAGAAACGCATCGTCGGTGGCAAGCCCGTATTCGTCGTGCAGGATCGCCGACATGCTCTTGAGGCTGCGTCCGAGAAAGCGTTCGGTCGCCTCCTCGGTGGTCATCGAGACGCCGGCGGCCGAGAGCACGTCCACCAGCACCTCCAGCGAGATCGGCTCGCTGTCGACGAGTACCCCGTCGCAGTCGAAGATCACCAGCCCGGACGCCGCATCCGCCATCGCATTTTATCCCTCAAGCTTGCCGTCCAGATAAAGCTGGAGCGTAGCGCGCGTACCCTTTTCCCAGAGGGTTTTCAATGCATCGGCGAAACGACGTCGGAAGAGATCGGAGCGAGCGACGTCGCCGAAGATGTCACCGAGCGCCAGGAAGGCCATGGGATCGTCCTTGGCGGCAAGCGCTGCCTTGTTCAGCCGGTCGGCGCTCTGGTCGTTGAAGACGATCGTCTTGCCGCTGTCCGACGTGCCGGCAAAGTATCGGCACCAGAGCGCTGAAACGAGCGACAGCCCGACGACATCCTCGCCGCGCGCCAGCCGATCGGCCGTCGAAGGCAGGATGAACTTCGGCTGCCGGTTGGAGCCGTCCTGGGCCAGCCGCGGGATCGTGTCGCCGATCTTCGGATTGGAAAAGCGCGTCTCGATCAGCTTGTAATAGTCGCCGAGATCGGTGTTCGGCACCGGCGGAATGACCGGGATGATCTCGTCATGCTCCAGCTTGGCAAGGAAGGCGCGGATCAGCGGCTCCTCCATCGCCTCGTGGACAAAATGAATGTCGAGCAAGGCGGCGGGATAGGCGATCGCCGCATGGCCGCCATTGAGAATCCGGATCTTCATGTGCTCATAGGGCGCCACGTCAGGCACGAACTGGACGCCGACCTTCTCCAGGGCCGGGCGACCGAGTGGGAAGTGATCTTCGAGCACCCACTGCTTGAATTCCTCGCAGAACACCGGCCAGGCATCCTCGATGCCGTAGTCGTCGGCGACGATGCCGATCTCACGCGCACCGGTTGCCGGCGTGATCCGGTCGACCATGCCGTTCGGGAAGGCGACATTGGCGTCGATCCAGTCGGCAAAGGCGGGATCATGGAGACGGGCCAGCCCCGAAACCGCCGCATGGGTAACCTCGCCGTTGCCCGGGATGTTGTCGCAGGACATCACGGTGAACGGCGGCACGTTTTTGCCGCGGCGCGCCTTCAGCCCGGCAACGATCAGCCCGAACACCGTCTTCGGAGCCGCCGGGTTCTGCGCATCGGCAACGATATCGGGGTGGGTCGGGTTGAACACACCCGAGGCCGGATCGATGAAATAGCCGCCTTCGGTGATGGTCAGCGAGACGATGCGGATCGAGGGATCGGCGAGCCTGGCAACGATCCCGGCGACGTCGCCCGGTTCCAGATAGTCGATCATTGCGCCGGTGACATGGGCGCCTGTGCGGTTGTTGTCCTGCTCGACGACGGTCGTCAGGAAATCCTGCGCCGCGAGCTTGGCCCGCATCGTTGCGTCGGAGGGCAGGACGCCGGCACCGATGATCGCCCAGTCCCTGCCGTGGCCGGCGTTGAAGAGATCGTCGAGATAGACGGCCTGGTGCGCCCGGTGGAAGTTACCGACGCCGAAATGCACGATGCCCGCCGTCAGTTGCGACCGATCGTAGGCAGGCACGCCGGCTTTGGCCTTGATCGTGTCGAGGGCGGCAATTGAGAGTTTGGTCGTCATGGTCCCGTATCCTTTCGAGGCTTCACCGACTGGCGCCGGTTCAGCTCATCCAATTGCCGCCATCGACGTTGTAGGTCTGCGAGACGACGTAGTCGCTCTCGGCTGACGCGAGGAAGATCGCCATGCCCGTCAGGTCCTCTGCCGTTCCCATCCGGCCGAAGGGCACCTCGGCGCCAACGAGCTTCTTCTTTTCGCCGCGCGGGCGGTTCTCGTATTTGGCAAACAGCGCATCGACGCCGTCCCAGTGTTCGCCATCGACCACGCCGGGCGCGATTGCGTTGACGTTGATGCCGTGCTTGATGAGGCCGAGGCCGGCCGACTGGGTGAGACTGATGACCGCCGCCTTGGTGGCGCAATAGACGGCGACCAGCGCCTCGCCGCGCCTGCCTGCCTGGCTTGCCATGTTGATGATCTTGCCGCCCCTGCCCTGATCGATCATCTGCCTGGCTGCGGCCTGCATCGTGAACAGCGTGCCCGATACGTTGATCGCAAACAGCCGGTCGTAGCTCTGACGGCTGATCTCGACGATCGGCGCAAGGTCGAAGAGCGCGGCATTGTTGACGAGGATGTCGAGCCCACCCGCTTGCCGGACGACGGCGGCGATCGCCTCGTCGATCGACGCCTGTTGGGTCACGTCCATCTCCACCGCATAGGCGCCGGCGCCGATCTCGGACGCTGTCTCACGCGCCCGCTCGATGTTGATGTCGGCGATCGCGACCGTGGCGCCCTCGCGGATATAGGCCTCCGCGAAGGCACGACCGATCCCTCGCGCAGATCCGGTGATCAGCGCGCTCTTCCCGTCGAGCCTCTTCATCGAACCGCCAGCCCCTTTTCGTCGAACCTGTGGACGCGCTGCGGATCGGGCGTCAGGAAGACCCGGTCACCATGGGTCACGGCGAAATCGCCGCTGACCCGCGCCGTCACCGTGCCGACATTGTCGACATTGACGTGCAGGAAGGTGTCGGAGCCGAGATGCTCGGCGACACCGACCGTGCCTTGCCAGGTTCCGCTTTCCTTCGAAAGCGCCAGATGTTCAGGCCGAATGCCCATCGTGTGCGCCTGATAGGCGGAAGCCGCCGCACCGCTGACAATGTTCATGCGCGGCGAGCCGATGAAGCCGGCGACGAACAGGTTGTCCGGCTTGTGGTAGAGGTCGAGCGGCGAGCCGACCTGCTCGATGCGACCACGATTGAGCACCACGATCTTGTCGGCCATGGTCATCGCCTCCACCTGGTCGTGGGTGACGTAGATCATCGTCGTCTTCAGGTCCTGGTGAAGTTGGCTGATTTCGAGCCGCATGTTGACGCGCAGCGCCGCGTCGAGGTTCGACAGCGGCTCGTCGAACAGGAACGCCTTCGGCTGGCGCACGATCGCTCGGCCGATCGCGACGCGCTGGCGCTGGCCGCCCGAAAGCTGACGCGGCTTGCGGTCGAGATAGTCGGTGAGGTTCAGCACGCGGGCTGCATCCGACACCTTCTTGTCGATGACGGCCTTGTCCTCGCCCGCCATTTTCAGGGGAAAGGCGATGTTGGAACGCACGCTCATATGCGGATAGAGCGCATAGGACTGGAACACCATCGACAGGCCCCGCTGTGCCGGTGGCAGTTCGGTGGCGTTCTTGCCGTCGATGACGATGTCGCCGTCACTGACGTCTTCGAGGCCGGCAATCAGCCGGAGCAACGTCGACTTCCCGCAACCGGACGGTCCGACGAAGACGACGAACTCGCCATTGTTGATGTCGAGGTCGATCGAGGGGATGACGGCATGGGCGCCGAAGACCTTCGAAACCTTGCTGAGTGTAATGCTTCCCATTGTCGTATCCCTTATTTGACCGCGCCGAAGGTGAGGCCGCGTACGAGCTGCTTCTGCGAGAACCAGCCGAGTATGAGGATGGGGGCGATCGCCATGGTCGAGGCGGCCGAGAGCTTGGCGTAGAACAGGCCTTCAGGGCTCGAATAGGAGGCGATGAACGCCGTCAGCGGTGCTGCCTTGGCGGCACTGAGGTTCAGCGTCCAGAACGCCTCGTTCCAGGCGAGGATGATGTTCAAGAGCAGCGTCGAGGCAATGCCCGGGATCGCCATCGGCGTCAGCACATAGATGATCTCCTTGGAGAGCGATGCACCGTCCATGCGCGCGGCCTCCAGGATCTCGCCGGGGATCTCCTTGAAGTAGGTGTAAAGCATCCAGATGATGATCGGCAGGTTGATCAGCGTCAGTACGATCACGAGGCCGGTGCGGGTGTCGAGCAGGCCGGTGTTGCGGAACAACAGATACATCGGCACCAGCACACCGACCGACGGCATCATCTTGGTGGAGAGCATCCACATGAGCACGTCCTTTGTGCGCTTGGTTGGCGAGAACGCCATCGCCCAGGCGGAGGGGATGGCGATGATCAGGCCGATCAGCGTCGAGCCGAAGGAGACGACGACCGAGTTCATGAAGTGCAGGAAGTAGTTCGAGCGGCTTTGCACCTCATGATAGTTCTCCGTCGTCCAGTCGAAGAAGAACAGCGACGGCGGCGATGCGATCGCCTCGGCCTCGGTCTTGAAGCTCGTCAGGAACGTCCAGAGGATCGGGAAGAAGATGAGGATGCCGATCGTCCAGGCGACGACGGTCACGACGATCTTTCTTTGGGTGGAGACGTTGCGTGCCATGGTTCTCAAGCCTCCAGCGTCTTGCCGATCATGCGCATCAGGAAGAATGCGACGATGTTGGCGAGGATGACCGCGATGATGCCGCCGGCCGAAGCACCGCCCACGTCGAACTGCAGCAGGGCCTGCGCATAGACGAGGAAGGTCAGGTTGGTGCTCTGCGTGCCCGGGCCGCCATTGGTGGTGACCAGAATTTCGGCAAAGACCGAGAGCAGGAAGATCGTCTGAATGAGGATGACGACGGTGATCGCGCGAGAAAGATGCGGCAACACCAGGTAGATGAAGCGGCTCAAGGCGCCGGCGCCGTCCATCTGCGCGGCTTCCTTCTGCTCCTCGTCGAGCGATTGCAGCGCGGTCAGAAGGATCAGTGTCGCGAACGGCAGCCACTGCCAGGCGACGATCAGGATCACCGACATCAGGGGTGCGTTGGCGAGAAAGTCGAAAGGCTGCAGCCCGAAGAGCTTGGCGATCCAGGCAAAGAGCCCATTGACCGGGTTCATGAACATGTTCTTCCAGACGAGTGCCGCGACCGTCGGCATGATCAGGAACGGCGCGATGACCAGAATGCGCACGATCCCCTGCCCGAACATCGGCTGGTCCAGCAGAAGCGCCAGCGCGATGCCGCCGATGACAGTGATGAACAACACGCCGAGCACGATCGCCAGCGTGTTGAAGAGCGCCTGGAAGAAAGCGGGATCGGTCAGGAAGTAGCTGTAGTTGGAAAAGCCCGCGAACTCCTCCATCCCCGGCATCAGAAGATTGTAGCGCAGGAACGAGAAGTAGATCGTCATGGCCAGCGGAACGATCATCCAGGCCAGAAGCAGAAGCACCGAAGGCGCAATCATCAGACGCGCGGCGGAGCGGGTGTGCAAGGTCGCCATGGCGTCCCCCCAAATGACGGAATTCAACGCTGTTTCGAGATCGGGTCGGGCGGCGCGTTTTTCCGCGCGAGCCCTGCGGCTACCTTCGGGATTTACCGGGGCGCCAGCCATTTGCGGCCAGCACCCCGGGCCCTTGGGAGCCTTACTTGATGTAACCGGCCTTGGTCATTTCGCGTTCGGTCAGCTTCTGGGCGCTGGCAAGCGCGTCGTCGACGCTCATCTGGCCGGCAAGAGCCGCCGAGAACTGCTGGCCGACCGCCGTGCCGAGACCCTGGAATTCCGGGATCGCCACGAACTGCACGCCGACATAGGGAACCGGCTTGACCGCCGGGTTCTTCGGGTCGGCCGCGTTGATCGAGTCGAGCGTCATCTTCGCGAAGGGTGCTGCCTTCTGGTACTCGGGGTTGGCGTAGAGCGAGGTGCGCGTGCCCGGAGGAACGTTCGCCCAGCCTTCCTTGTCTGCGACGAGCTTCAGATAGTCCTTGCCGGTTGCCCAGGAGATGAACTTCTCGGCCGAGGCGACCTTCTGCGAGCCTGCGGGGATCGCGAGGTTCCAGGCCCAGAGCCAGTTGCCGCGTTTGCCGAGGCCGGTGTCCGGCGCCAGCGCGAAGCCGACCTTATCGGCAACGGTCGATTCCTTCGGGTTGGTGACGAAGGAAGCGGCCACGGTCGCATCGATCCACATGCCGCACTTGCCGGTCTGGAACAGCGACAGGTTCTCGTTGAAGCCGTTGGAGGATGCGCCGGGCGGTCCGGCGTCGTTCATCAGCTTGACGTAGAAGTCGAGCGCGTTCTTCCATTCGGGCTGGTCGAACTGCGGCTTCCAGTTCTCGTCGAACCAGCGGGCGCCAAAGGCGTTCGCGGTCGCCGTCAGGAAGGCCATGTTCTCGCCCCAGCCGGCCTTGCCGCGCAGGCAGATGCCGTAGACTTCGGCGTTCTTGTCTGTGATCTTACGTGCCGCGTCGGCGATGAAGTCCCAGGTCGGCGCGTCGGGCATGGTCAGCCCGGCCTTCTCGAACAGGTCCTTGCGGTACATCACCATCGAGCTTTCGCCGTAGAAAGGTGCCGCATAGAGCTTGCCGTCGATGGTGAGGCCGGAGCGGATCGCCGGCAAGAGGTCGTCGACATCGTAGTCGGCGCCGAGATTGTCGAGCGGCAGCAGCCAGCCCTGCTTCGCCCAGATCGGCACTTCATAGGTGCCGATCGTCATGATGTCGTACTGGCCGCCCTTGGTGGCGATATCGGTCGTCACGCGCTGGCGCAGCACGTTTTCCTCAAGCGTTACCCACTCGAGCTGAATGTCCGGATTCTTGGACGTGAAATCTTCCGTCAGCTTCTGCATCCGGATCATGTCGCCGTTGTTCACGGTCGCGATCGTCAGGGTTTCTGCTTGGGCCAGACCCGACAGTGCGACTGCCGAGCACGTGCCCAGCAGGAAAGTTCTCAAGTTCATCGACTTCCTCCCAGAAGAAATTGAGCATTTGCCTCGCTCATGGGCAATTACTCACTTCTCATGACAAATTGTCAATGCGCATTCGTTGCTGCGGCGCACACAGAAACATTAGAAGATTGTTTTGATTGCCGATTTTTTCGTTTCGCAAATGCGAAAGGCCGGCGCTGGGGCCGGCCTTTTCAATCGTTTCGCATAACGATCATGCGTTGAGCAGATAGATCGCCGTCGCCTCATCGGTGATAAGGCCGTTGATAATGCCGCCCTTTACGGCCGCCCGCAGCGCCTCATATTTGCGCTGCCCCTTGGCAAGTCCGATGACAGACGCCCGGTCGCGCGGCGGCAAGGGAACGGAGGCGACGCGCTCGTTGAAGCTGCCCGAGAGCAACGCGCCATCATGATCGAACATCCAGCCGCAGATCTCGCCCGCGGCACCCGCCTTGGCCAGACCGGCCATCTCGTCCTGGGCGAGGAACCCGTCCTGGCAGAGCGGCGCATCAGGTCCCAGTTCGCCGACGCCAACGAAGGCGACATTGGCTTCGGCGCCTAGCTTCAGAGCCACCTGCACCAGGCTCTGGCTGTGCAGCACCTCCCGCTCCTCGGCCGAAGCGGCGAGCACCGGCAGCGGCATCGGAAAATGCCGGGCCTTGACCGCATCGGCCATGCTGAAGATGACGTTGTAATAGGCGGCCGAACCATCAAGGCCGATATTGCCCGTGAGCGACACGATGCGGTGCTGCGGACATTCCATCGGCGGCAACTGATCGACCGCCGCTTTCAGCGTGCGCCCGGTACCGATCGCCAGCACCTGCGGCTCGGACGATTTCAGCCAGCGCTCGATCTCGGCGGCCCCGGCTTCCGCGATGCCAACGGTCGTCGAGGTCGAACCGGGATCGCTCGGCACCACCTCCACATGTTTCAGTCCGTATTTGTCGCGAAGACCTGCGGCCGCCTCGAGGCAGGCGGCAATCGGATGGTCGAGCCGAACCTTGATCAGCCGCTCGGACATGGCGAGCGAAACCAACCGCTGCGCCGACTGGCGCGAGATTCCCATGACGGTGGCGATCTCATCCTGGGTGCGGCCAGCGACATAGTATAGCCAGCCTGCCCGGGCAGCATCGTCAAGCCTGTTGTTCGCCTCGCCCCTGCGTGCCATCGCTGTTCTCCATCCCCCCCGATCACGATACTTTTGGATCCTGTCGATCCAAAAGTATCGTGATCGATCCTCATAAGCAGAGCGGGGTGCGGGCGGAAAACCGCGCACACTTTTCCTCACCCCGCTCTGATCTGCTGCCACTATTGCCCCGCCCTGTCAAACATCGGCCAAGAACAAGGGCTTGGCAGGTCTGCCGCAAGGCCCGGGATCACAAGGCTTTTCGGCCGTTTCGACCTTAAATTTTTACCGTTTGATAAAAAAATAAAGCGTGTTACCGTTCCATCATCCTGAGAAAACATTGGGAGCCAAAAATGGGAACGACACAATCTGGGATCCTCGGCGGCCGCCTGCCGCTCGGGGAGTACGAGAGCAATTTCTCCGACCTGCATCCACCGCTCGACAAGCACGAGGCCCTCGTCGCTTCCGACCGCTGTTATTTCTGTCATGACGCGCCGTGCATGACGGCCTGTCCCACCTCCATCGATATCCCGCTGTTCATTCGGCAGATATCGACCGGAAACCCGATCGGATCGGCCAAGACGATCTTCGATCAGAACATCCTGGGCGGCATGTGCGCCCGCGTCTGTCCCACCGAAACGCTGTGCGAACAGGCTTGCGTTCGCAACACCGCCGAGGAGCGCCCGGTCGAGATCGGCCGCCTGCAGCGCTATGCGACCGACGTGGCGATGAAAGAGAACAAGCAGTTCTACACCCGTGCTGAAACCTCCGGCCGCAAGATCGCCGTCGTCGGCGCCGGCCCGGCCGGCCTTGCTGCTGCCCATCGGTTGGCCGTCAAGGGCCACGACGTCGTGATCTACGATGCCCGGCCGAAGTCCGGCGGCCTCAATGAGTACGGCATTGCCGCCTACAAGTCGGTCGACGACTTCGCGCAGAAGGAAGTCGACTACGTGCTGGCGATCGGCGGCATCGAAGTGCGCCAGGGCCAGGCGATCGGCCGCGATTTCACCCTCGCCGACCTCTCGGAACAGTATGACGCCGTCTTCCTCGGCCTCGGCCTTGCGGGCGTGAACGCGCTGCGTCTCGAAGGCGAAAGTGCCGAAGGCGTTGACGATGCCGTCGACTTCATCGCCGCCCTTCGCCAGTCGAAGACCAAGGCCGATATCCCGGTCGGCCGTCGCGTCGTCGTCCTCGGTGGCGGCATGACCGCAATCGATGCGGCCGTGCAGGCAAAGCTGCTCGGCGCGGAAGAAGTGACGATCTGTTATCGCCGCGGCAAGGAGCACATGAACGCCTCCGAGTTCGAGCAGGACCTGGCGGCCTCCAAGGGCGTCACCATCCGCCACTGGCTGCAGCCGAAGCGCATCGCCGAGAAGGACGGCAAGGTCGCCGGCATCGAGCTGGAATACACCACGCTCGAAGACGGAAAGCTGACGGCGACCGGCGAAACCGGTATCATTGCTGCCGACCAGATCTTCAAGGCGATCGGCCAGAGCTTCCTCGGAGCAGGCCTCGGCGCGCTGCAACTCGAAGGCGGCCGGATCGTCGCGGACGCCGAGGGGCGCACGTCGCTGCCCAACGTCTGGGCCGGCGGCGACTGCGTGCTCGGCGGTGAAGACCTCACGGTCTCGGCCGTCGCCATGGGCCGCGACGCGGCTGAATCGATCAATCGGGCCTTCGCCGCGGCAGCGCCGCGCGCGAGCGCAGTTGCCTAAGGGATCGGGAGGAGAAACCAATGGCTGATCTTCGCAACAATTTTGTCGGCATCAAATCCCCGAACCCGTTCTGGCTGGCATCCGCCCCACCGACGGACAAAGCTTACAACGTCGAGCGCGCCTTCAAGGCGGGCTGGGGCGGCGTCGTCTGGAAGACGCTCGGCGAGGAAGGCCCGCCGGTCGTCAACGTCAACGGCCCGCGCTACGGCGCGATCTGGGGCGCCGACCGCCGGCTGCTCGGGCTGAACAACATTGAGCTCATCACCGACCGCGACCTCTATGTGAACCTGCGCGAAATGAAGCAGGTGAAGATGAACTGGCCGGATCGCGCCCTGATCGCCTCGATCATGGTGCCCTGCGAGGAAGAGGCGTGGAAGGCGATCCTGCCGCTGGTCGAGGAAACCGGCGCCGACGGCATCGAACTCAACTTCGGCTGTCCGCACGGCATGTCCGAACGTGGCATGGGTGCTGCGGTCGGCCAGGTGCCGGAATACATCGAGATGGTCGTGCGCTGGTGCAAGCAGTACACGCGCATGCCTGTCATCACCAAATTGACGCCCAATATCACCGACATCCGCAAGCCCGCCCGCGCCGCCAAGGCCGGCGGCACCGACGCGGTGTCGTTGATCAACACGATCAATTCGATCGTCTCGGTCGACCTCGACAACTTCGCCCCCAACCCGACGGTCGGCGGCAAGGGCACCCACGGCGGCTATTGCGGCCCGGCGGTGAAGCCGATCGCGCTCAATATGGTCGCCGAGATCGCTCGCGATCCGGAAACCTACGGCCTGCCGATCTCCGGCATCGGCGGCATCACCACCTGGCGCGACGCGGCCGAGTTCCTGGCACTTGGCGCCGGCAACGTCCAGGTCTGCACCGCAGCCATGACCTATGGCTTCAAGATCGTCCAGGAAATGATCTCGGGCCTCTCCGACTGGATGGACGCCAAGGGGCACCGCAACCTCGATGATATCACCGGACGCGCGGTCCCGAACGTTACCGACTGGCAGTATCTGAACCTCAACTACATCGCCAAGGCGAAGATCGACCAGGATGCCTGCATCAAGTGCGGTCGCTGCCACATCGCCTGCGAGGATACCTCGCACCAGGCGATCACGCAGTTCGTCAACGGCGTACGTCACTTCGAGGTAATGGAAGACGAGTGCGTTGGCTGCAATCTCTGCGTCAACGTCTGTCCCGTCGAAAACTGCATCACCATGGAAGAACTGCCGGCCGGCACGCTCGACCAGCGCACCGGCAAGCCGGTCGATCCAAACTACGCCAACTGGACGACCCATCCGAACAACCCGATGGCCCGCCAGGCCGCTGAGTAGCGGATCTCGTCACTTCATCGAAACGCCGCCGGACCACAAATCCGGCGGCGTTTTCTCATGTGCCCTCAGAACTCGACGACGACCTTGCCGAA
The DNA here is from genome assembly GCF_014852205.1 of Ensifer sp. ENS06. Taxonomy (NCBI): domain Bacteria; kingdom Pseudomonadati; phylum Pseudomonadota; class Alphaproteobacteria; order Hyphomicrobiales; family Rhizobiaceae; genus Ensifer; species Ensifer sp. ENS06. The sequence goes on from NZ_JACVBC010000006.1 coordinate 246,353, forward strand.
CGGGCCGCGGTCGAGATGCGCCAAAGCCTCGCGGAATTGTTCGAACGAATAGCGCGCATCGATGACTGGCTTGATCGCGGTCCGGTCGATCGCCACGGTGAAATCCTCGAGTGCCCGGCGATGGGCAACGCCAATGCCCTGGATGACCGGCGATTTCAGCAGGACCGGCGTGACCGGCGCCGAGATCTCCGCGCCCTCGAACACCCCGATCACCGATATCCGTCCCTGCACGGCAACCGCCTGCAGCGACTTGCCAAGATTGGTACCACCCGCCATCTCCAGAATATGATCGGCGCCGTGATCGCCGGTAATCTCAAGAACCCGCTCCGCCCAATCCTCTTTTACGCGGTTGATGCCATGGTCGGCGCCCAGAGCAAGCGCGCGCTCGAGCTTTTCCTGGCTGGCCGACGTGACGATGACCTCGGCGCCATGCGCCTTGGCGATCTGCAACCCGAACAGCGATACGCCGCCGGTGCCCTGCACGACGACGCGGTCGCCGGCCTTGGGATGCCCCTTCTCGACCAGGGCGAACCAGGCCGTCACCCCGGCACAGGGCAAGGTGCTCGCCTCGCCGTCGTCGAGGCTCTCGGGTGCTGCGACGAACCAGTCCTCAGGGAAAGCGACATATTGCGACGCGACACCCGGGTTCAGGCCGCCAAGGGCAAACGACGTTGGGTGACGAGCCGTTCCCGGCTTTTGACCGTCGATCCAGGTCGGATCGAAAACGGAGATGACCCGATCGCCGGGCTGGAAACGGGACACGCCCCGGCCGACCGCTTCGACCACACCGGCCATGTCGGAGCCCGGCACGAAGGGGAAGGATAACGGCATGCCCATGCCGTTATCCAGGACCAGCTTGTCACGAAAATTGAGTGACACGGCCGTCGTGCGAACCAGCACCTCACCTGGGCCCGGCTCCGGAACACGGCGCTCGGTAATTTTGAGGTTTTCGGCTCCAAGCGCGTCGATCGTCCATTCCTTCATCAGTCTTGCCATGGTCCGTTCCTTTCACTGGATTGATCTGATGGAGGAAGCATAGCGTTGAATTTATCTCTCCAGTTGCGATAAGAATTCGCCATATTGGTTCTTGAAAGGAGACAATCGTGGAGCGATTGGGAGGCATTTCGATCTTCGTCGAGGCGGTCGAAGCTGGTGGATTTTCAGCGGCGGCCGAACGGCTGAACCTCTCGCGCTCCGCTGTCGGCAAGACGATTGCCAAGCTCGAACAAAGACTTGGCGTCCGGCTCTTCCATCGCACGACCCGCACACAAAGCCTGACGGCCGAAGGCCAGCTCTATTATGAAAGTTGTCTCAGAGCCGTTGGTGAGATTCGTGCCGGCGAGGCACTGCTGGAATCGGGCAAGCAGGAGATCAGAGGTCGGCTGCGCATGTCCCTGCCCGTGGTTTTCGGACGGCAATGCGTCATGCCGCTCTTGTCGGAACTGCTGGGTCAGCACCCGCTCCTGGAACTCGACGTCAATTTCAGCGACCGCAGGGTCGATCTTGTCGAGGATGGCTTCGATCTCGCCATTCGCACGGGTCCACTGCCCGATGAACCCGATGTGATGGCGCGCAAGGTTGCCGACCAGCCCATGACGGTCTGCGCCTCCCCCGCCTACCTGCAGCGGCACGGCACGCCGCGCAGCATCGATGACCTTCTTCACCATCAGGCGATCCTCTATCGGCGCAGCAGCGATGCGCTTTCCTGGTCCTTCCCGGTCAAGGGAGCGGTACCCCGGCAGGTGACGCCGCCGGCACGGCTGAAACTGGACGACCTGACCTCGATCGCCGATGCGGCGGCAGACGGCTTCGGCCTTGCATGGCTGCCGTGCTGGCTGGTGCGCAGCCACATCGACTCAGGACGGCTCGTCCGCATTCTTACCGATGTGCCAGCCCTCTCCTTCGCAGCCCATGTCGTGTGGCCGCGCACGCAATACATGCCGCCGAAATTGCGGCTGATGATCGACACGCTGGCCGATCGACTGGCCCCCATGATGCAATGATCCGCGGAGCATTCCTGCGTCCGAAGGCGGCGGCGTGCGGATAATGGCCGGCATTGGCGACCGCTTCGCCCGGCTCTGCGGATCCCGCCCGCACCCGAGCGCGTTCCTGCGGCCGGATTCGGTTGAATAGCGTGCTGCGCCGATAACGAACAGGACACGAAAACGAAACAGATTGTGTAAAAATGGTAAGTTGTCGGCTCGTACGATCTGGATAATAAGGGAGAACTCATACGGGGTGCCCCGCGGGCTCGATCAGGGCCGCAACGCGATCTCCGACGGTTTTGACACTGCAGCCGGACGAAGCTCCGGCAGAGCCGGACTTGCTGCTTGACGATCATTTCGGCCAACCGACGCAAGCGAATGCACCTCGTCTCCGGGGCCATACTCGGTACGTTCGTTCTGGCGCATTTCTTCAACCACTCGCTCGGCCTGATCTCCGTCGAAGCGATGGAAACCGCCCGCAAAGGCTTCAATCTCATCTGGCACAGCCTGCCCGGCACGGTGCTGCTCTACGGCGCCCTGCTGCTGCATTTCGCCATGGCGCTCGAAAGCATCTATCGTCGGCAGACGCTCAGAATGCCGGCGCGCGAGGCGCTGAAGATCGTCTTCGGCCTCAGCCTGCCTTTCCTTTTGATCGGTCATGTCACCGCCGCACGCGTCGAGCCACTTCTCACCGAGGTCGACGCGGATTATCCGGACATGCTCCGCATGCTCTGGTCGAATTCCGTCAATGCCACGAGACAATCGCTCGCCCTGCTGCTCGTCTGGGGCCACGGCTGCCTCGGAGCCTGGTTCTGGATGCGCGGCCGAGCCTGGTTCCCGCGCTACGAAATCCTGCTCTACACGGTCGCGATCCTCGTGCCGATCTTCGCGCTGCTCGGCTTCGTCAGCGGCGCCCGCTCGATCGAGGACGGTTACGCCGAACATGGCGGCTACGGCGACCGTTCCTATTCGAAGCCTCAGTTCGACCTCACGCTTCTCGAGGATATTCGGCTCGGCCTCTATTTCGGCTTCGGCGGCCTGATCGCCGGCACGTTCCTGCTGCGGGCCATGCCAAAGGGCGGGCGCATTCGCGTGCGCTATCCCGACGGTCGGGTGGCCACCGTCAATCTCGGCTTCAGCGTGCTCGAGGCGAGCAGGGCCGCGGGCATCGCCCACGTCTCGGTCTGCGGCGGCCGTGGCCGATGCTCGACCTGCCGGGTGCGCATCATCCAGGGGCTTGAAGACCAGCCGCTACCCGAGGATGCGGAGCTCGCGACACTCACCCGGATCGGCGCACCCGACAATGTCCGCCTCGCCTGCCAGTTTCGCCCTGTCCACAACGTCACCGTCGTGCCGATCCTCGACAGCGACAGCCTCGGCATCAAGAAGCAGATCGGCCGCGAGGGCGGCGAAGGTCGCGAACGGCGCATCGCCGTGCTCTTCTGCGACCTGCGCGGCTTCACCAGCATTGCCGAACACAAGCTGCCTTTCGACACCGTGTTCCTGCTCAACCGCTACTTCGAGATGGTGGGCGAAGCGGTCGAGGATTCCGGTGGCGTCATCGACAAGTTCATCGGCGACGGCGCATTGGCGATCTTCGGGCTGAAGAGCACCTACACGGAGGCCTGCCGGCAGTCGCTTGCCGCCGCAGTGCGCATATCCAAGGGCCTCGAGACGCTGAACCAGACCTTCCGCGGCGAACTCGACGAGCCGCTGCGCATCGCCATGGGCCTGCACGCCGGCCCCGCGATCATCGGCGAGATCGGCTACGGCCAGGCGACGTCGCTGACCGCGGTCGGCGATACGATCAACACGGCGAGCCGTCTGGAAGGCCTCGCCAAGGAACACGACGTACAATTGGCCGTCTCGGCCGAGCTCGTCAACCGCGCGGGCCTGGTGATCGAAGGGCATGAGCGGCTGGACATCGGCCTGCGCGGCCGGCAGGCGACGCTCGAAACCTGGATCGTCGGGAATGCAGCCGGTATCTCCACGGCCTTGCAACCGGCACCGTCGAACGCGTAGTGCAACCCCTTGAAAGCGTGAAACAGTTTTCACGCCCGAAGTTGCATACCTTCAAGGCTTTCGATCTTTTCACGGTTTCAATGAAGCGCTGAAATGATCTAGTAGTGGAGATCCTTCCCGCCCTCGCCGCCGATCCAATCCGGAAGCCCGCATGAAACAGGACGTCTCCCCGAAAACCGCGCACCAGGTTCATGCGAAGGGCGCCGAGAAGCTGAAGGCGCATCTGGCGATGATGACCTTCGCCGTCCTGATCGCCGGCTCCTTTTCCTTCGGCGGCCTTGCCACCCAACATATGGGCGCCGGGCCGCTGACGCTCTGGCGCTATCTGTTGACCGTCGTCGTCCTTGGCCTGCTCACCTTCGGCTATGCGCGCGTTCCCTTTCGCTTTCCCAAGCAAGCGTGGCGCTTCGTGATCCTCGGCGGGCTGATCGCCGTCTACATGCTGACGATGTTCAAGGCGCTGGAGTTCACCAGCCCTGTTTCGACAGGCGCGGTCTTCACGCTGATGCCGCTCTTGAGCGCCGGCTTCGCGTTTGTGTTGCTCGGTCAGCATACGCGCCCGGGCGTGCTCGCCGGGCTCATCATCGCTGCCCTTGGCGCCGTCTGGGTGATCTTTCGCGCCGATGTCGGCGCGATCCTTGCCTTCGACGTCGGCCAGGGCGAATTGATCTTCTTCGTCGGCGTCGTCTGCCACGCGGTCTATGTGCCGCTGATCCGCAAGTTCGGCCGAGAGGAAAGTCCATTCGCCTTCGGCTTCTGGGTGGCTGTCTTCACCGTGCCCTGGCTGCTGGTACCGGGCGCGGCCGGTCTCGTCACGGCCGATTTCGCCAGCCTACCACCGGTCGTCTGGCTCGCCGTCCTCTATCTGGCCGTTGTGACCACGGCGATCACCTTCCTGCTCCTGCAATACGCCTCGATGCGGCTACCCGCATCGAAAGTGCTTGGCTACGGCTATCTGACGCCGAGCTTCATCATCCTGCTCGAGGGTCTGCTCGGTCATGGCTGGACCAGCCTGCCGGTGCTTGCCGGCGCGCTGACCACGGCCTGCGGCCTGCTGTTGATGGCGCTGCTGCCAGATTGAAAGGCGGCTCAAGCCGCCGGCTGCTCGCTCACCTGCAGCCCGTCGACGAAGAGCCGTTCGAGGAAGCGCGCCGCATCCTCGAAGCGCCCATCGCCAGCATTGCCCTGGCCGAGCACGGCGCGCACCTGCACGTCGAAGTCGGCGTAGTGCTGGGTGGTGGACCAGATCGCGAAGATCAGGTGATAGGGGTCGCATTTGGCGATCTTGCCGGCCTTGGCCCAGGCCCGGATTACCTCGGCCTTCTCGTCGACCAGCGACTTCAAGGGCCCCTTGAGCTCGTCCTCGATATGCGGCGCGCCCTGCAGCACCTCGTTGGCGAAGAGCCGGCTTTCGCGCGGATAGTCACGGGCCATTTCGAGCTTGCGCCGAATATAGCTGCGGATTTCGGCGACCGGATTCCCCTCGGCGTTGAACTCCCGCAAGGGGTCGAGCCAGGTGTCGAGCACCCGGTCGATCAGCGCCCGGTGCATCGCTTCCTTGGTGCGGAAATAATAGAGCAAATTGGGCTTCGACATTCCCGCCACTTCGGCAATCTGGTCGACGGTCGAGCCGCGGAAACCGTTGGCGGAAAAGACTTCGAGCGCGGCCTCGAGAATGCGCTCTTCCTTCTCCCCTTGTATGCGGGTCCGCCTCTGGGTCCTGGCCGCTCTCGGTAATACCATCTTTCCCCCTGGCCATGCCTGCGCAGCTCGTCGCGCAGGAACCGGCTGCCCAATTTCCGGCCTCGCCATCTTATTGGGCAACAACTTCGTTTTTTTGTTTTTCCGGCTTGAGTGCCGCAACGGAAGTTGTAATGTTTACCAACCGGTCAAATTATCAGCCAGTTCACCGCCAAAGGCAACGGCTGATCGAAGGGCACCAGAAAAAACCAAGCCTGGATTTGACCACGGGAACATGAGGGCGCGCCGATCCAGGCAAAGCCCTGAAGAGATGAGGAGACCGCCGTGGCTGCACCTGGCGAGAACATGCGCGTCAATGCCGACCGCCTGTGGGATTCACTTATGGAAATGGCCAAGATCGGCCCTGGTGTCGCGGGCGGCAACAACCGCCAGACGCTGACCGACGAGGACGCCGAAGGGCGCCGGCTGTTCCAGTCCTGGTGCGAAAAGGCCGGCCTCACCATGGGCGTCGACACCATGGGCAATATGTTCTTCACAAGGCCCGGCACCGACCCGGATGCGCTGCCCGTCTATATCGGCTCGCATCTCGATACCCAGCCGACCGGCGGCAAGTATGACGGCGTGCTCGGCGTGCTCTCGGGCCTCGAGGTCGTTCGCTCGATGAACGATCTCGGCATCAAGACCAAGCATCCCGTCGTCGTCACCAACTGGACCAACGAGGAAGGCGCGCGCTTCGCGCCGGCCATGCTCGCATCGGGCGTCTTTGCCGGCGTGCACAGTCAGGATTTCGCCTATGGCCGCAAGGATCCCGAAGGAAAGACCTTCGGCGACGAACTGAAACGCATCGGCTGGGTCGGCGACGAGGAAGTCGGCGCCCGCAAGATGCACGCCTATTTCGAGTACCATATCGAGCAGGGCCCGATCCTCGAAGCCGAGGGCAAGGACATCGGCGTCGTCACCCACTGTCAGGGCCTATGGTGGCTGGAGTTCACGCTCACCGGCCGCGAAGCCCATACGGGCTCGACCCCGATGAACATGCGCGTTAACGCCGGCCTTGCCATGGCCCGCATTCTGGAAATGGTCCAGGGCGTCGCGATGGAAAACCAGCCGGGCGCCGTCGGCGGCGTCGGCCAGGTGTTCTTCTCGCCCAATTCCCGCAACGTGCTGCCGGGCAAGGTGGTCTTTACCGTCGACATCCGCTCGCCGGACAAGGCCAAGCTCGACCGTATGCGGGCAAAGATCGAGGCCGAGGCACCGAAGATCACTGACGCGCTTGGCGTCGGCTGTTCCATCGAGGCGATCGGCCATTTCGAGCCGGTCACCTTCGATCCAAAGCTCGTCAGCGCCGTGCGTAACGCCGCCGAGCATCTCGGCTACAGCCACATGAACCTCATCTCGGGCGCCGGGCATGATGCCTGCTGGGCCGCCAAGGTGGCGCCGACGACGATGATCATGTGCCCCTGCGTCGGTGGCCTCAGCCACAACGAGGCGGAGGACATCTCCAGGGAGTGGGCCAGCGCCGGCGCCGACGTCCTCTTCCACGCCGTCGTCGAAACGGCCGAAATCGTCGAATGAGTTTGCGGGCGGGACGAAAGTTCCGCCCTTTTTCGTGGCGGTTGCCTGGCCGCCGGAAGCGCAATCGCGAGGAACAATCATGAGCACTGTCATCAAGGGTGGAACCATCGTCACGGCCGACCTGACCTACAAGGCGGACGTCAAGATCGAGGGCGGAAAGATCGTCGAGATCGGCCCGAACCTGTCGGGCGACGAAACGCTCGATGCGAGCGGCTGTTACATCATGCCCGGCGGCATCGACCCGCATACCCATCTCGAAATGCCCTTCATGGGCACCTATTCCTCGGACGACTTCGAAAGCGGCACGCGCGCAGCCCTTGCCGGCGGCACGACCATGGTGGTCGACTTTGCACTGCCCTCGCCCAACCAGTCGCTGCTCGAAGCGCTGACCATGTGGGACAACAAGTCCACCCGCGCCAACTGCGACTATTCCTTCCACATGGCGATCACCTGGTGGAGCGAGCAGGTCTTCAACGAGATGGAGACCATCGTCAAAGACAAGGGCATCAACACCTTCAAGCACTTCATGGCCTACAAGGGCGCACTGATGGTCGATGACGACGAGATGTTCTCGTCGTTCCAGCGCTGCGCCGCCCTCGGCGCGCTGCCCTTGGTGCACGCCGAAAACGGCGACGTCGTCGCGCAGTTGCAGGCAAAGCTGCTTGCCGAGGGCAACAACGGGCCGGAAGCGCACGCCTATTCGCGCCCGGCCGAGGTCGAAGGCGAAGCGACCAACCGCGCGATCATGATCGCCGACATGGCTGGCTGCCCGGTCTACATCGTGCACACCTCCTGTGAGCAGGCGCACGAGGCGATCCGCCGGGCCCGCTCCAAGGGCATGCGCGTCTTCGGCGAACCGTTGATCCAGCATCTGACGCTCGATGAAACCGAGTATTTCAACAAGGACTGGGACCATGCGGCCCGCCGCGTGATGTCGCCGCCCTTCCGCAACAAGCTGCATCAGGACAGTCTCTGGGCCGGCCTTGCCTCGGGCTCGCTGCAGGTGGTGGCGACCGACCACTGCGCTTTCACGTCCGAGCAGAAGCGCTTCGGCGTCGGCGATTTCACCAAGATCCCGAACGGCACCGGTGGCCTTGAAGACCGCATGCCGATGCTGTGGACCCATGGCGTCAACACCGGCCGCATCACCATGAACGAGTTCGTGGCCGTGACCTCGACCAACATCGCCAAGATCCTCAACATCTACCCGAAGAAGGGCGCGATCCTCGTCGGCGCCGATGCCGATCTCGTCGTCTGGGATCCGAAGCGCACCAAGACGATCTCCGCCAAGAGCCAGCAGTCGGCGATCGACTACAACGTCTTCGAGGGCAAGGAGGTCAAGGGCCTGCCGCGCTTTACCCTTACCCGCGGCGTCGTCGCGATCGAGGAAGGCACGGTCAAGACCCGCGAAGGCCATGGCGAATTCGTCCGCCGCGATCCCTTCCCGGCGGTCAGCTCAGCCCTTTCCAACTGGAAGGAAGTCACCGCCCCCCGCGCCGTCCAGCGCACCGGCATTCCGGCCACGGGCGTTTGAGGCCTCATGTTTCGCGGCTTGCACGTCTTCGCGCCGCTCTGTCCCACCGGACATGTCCCACCACTATGGCGGGGCAGTTCGGCGCGGGCGGCGTCAGGCGGGCACGAACTGATCGAGCTCGGGCAGCAGCACGAGGCTTTCGCGCTGGTTCGGATCCGTGCGCGCGATGACGGCCGAACAGGGCGCGTTCGAGCGGTTCTCCGGCAGATGCGGCATGCCGGCGGGGATGTAGACCATCTCACCGGCCCTAGCGACGACGTGCTCCTCAAGCCTCTCGCCAAACCAGGTCCAGGCCTCCCCGGAAAGCACGTAGATCGCCGTCTCGTGGCTCTCATGCAGATGCGCCTTGGCGCGCGCACCGGGCGGGATCGTGACGATGTGCATGCAGAGCCCGGTTGCCCCGACGGTCTCCGCCGCAATGCCCTCGAAATAGTTGAGCCCCTGCTGGCCGGCCACGGCGCCTTCAGGACGAACCACGCGACAGCCCGGATTGGATGATCGAGACATGAGCGTTCTCCAGAATTCCCTGAAAAACCAGCAACAAACGGCTTCGCACCCAAATCCGCGATTGCATGTTGCCGGTCCGGATAGCAGTCTGACACAGACCAGCCAGAATGAGTATTCGCCGATGACGTCCAATACCGCATCCGTGGTTTCGGCCCGGGACCTCTGCCTGACTTTCGAAACCGCCGATGGCCCGGTGCATGCACTGACCGGCGTCAACCTGGATGTCGCCAAGGGTGACTTCGTTTCCTTCATCGGTCCGTCCGGCTGCGGCAAGACGACCTTCTTGCGCGTGATCGCCGATCTGGAAAAAGCGACCTCCGGCACGATCAGCGTCAACGGCATGACGCCTGAGCAAGCGCGCAACAAGCGCGCCTATGGCTACGTCTTCCAGGCCGCAGCGCTCTATCCCTGGCGCACCATCGAAAACAACATCGCTCTACCGTTGGAGATCATGGGCTATTCGAAGGAAGAGAAGAAGGCCCGCATCGAGCGCACGCTCGACCTCGTCAACCTCTCCGGCTTCGGCAAGAAATATCCCTGGCAGCTCTCCGGTGGTATGCAGCAGCGCGCCTCCATCGCCCGCGCACTGGCGTTTGATGCCGACCTGCTTCTGATGGACGAGCCCTTCGGCGCGCTCGACGAGATCGTTCGCGACCACCTCAACGAACAGCTCTTGAAGCTCTGGGCCCGCACCAACAAGACGATCTGCTTCGTCACCCATTCGATCCCTGAAGCTGTCTACCTCTCCACCAAGATCGTGGTGATGAGCCCCCGCCCCGGCCGCGTCACCGATGTGATCGAATCGCCGCTGCCGCGCGAACGGCCGCTCGGCATTCGCGAAACGCCCGAGTTCCTCGAAATCGCCCATCGCGTCCGCGAAGGCCTGCGCGCGGGACACAGCTATGACGAATAGCATCGGCATCCGCCGGGCCGAACAGACCGACATGGCCGCCTGCGCCGGCATTCTCAACCGCTGGATCGACGCGACGGCCTGGATGCCGCGGGTGCACGAGCATGCCGATGTCGAACGCTATTATGCCGAGACCGTCTTTGCCGAACGCATCGTGCTCTTGGCAGAGGACGACGGCGAGATCGCCGGCTTCCTTTCCCTCTCTGACGACCACCACGTCACCGCGCTTTACATCGATGAGTGGCATCGTGGCGCAGGCATTGGCGCCCGGCTGATCGACAGCGCCAAGGCGATGTCACCGGATGAATTGAGCCTATGGACCTTCGAACACAATCGTGATGCCCAGCGCTTCTACGAGCACCAGGGCTTCGAGGCTGTGCGGCGGACCGACGGCGACAACGAGGAGCAACTGCCGGATATCCTCTATCGCTGGCGCGGCAGAAAGGTGCGGGCATGAACCTTGCCTTCGGCCTCTGGATGCTCTTGGCGACGACGATCTTCCTTGGCGGCGCCACCGCCTCGCGCGCCTATGTCTCCAACAACCACCTCGGCATGCTCTTGCTTGCACTCGGGCTCTACGTGATCGGCAACATCATCATGGTGAAGCTCATGCGCGAGGGCGGCCTCGGCCTGGCAATCTCGCTGTCGGCGATCGTGCAGCTCGTTATGGTCAATGTCATCGCCTTCACCGTGTTCGGCGAACGATTGAGCCTCACGCAGGCCGCCGGCGTGCTTCTCGGCATCGTCGCAATGGGCCTGATGTTGTTCCCCGCAAGCGGAAAGGCGTGACGATGCAGGAACCAAGTTTCTTCAGGGACAAGTTGGTGCCGGTCGGCACCGTCGTCCTGCTGCTGATCGCCATCTGGTATGTCGCGGTCGTCTTCCTCAACGCCCCCTTCGAGCGTGATACAGCAGCCCGCGCCGGCACCGAGATCAGCTTCTCTGAGATCGTGCGCAACACCATGGCGCAAGAACGTCCGGTACTGCCGGCACCGCACCAGGTGATCGCCGAGATCTGGGACACCACCTTCAACAAGGCAATCACCTCGAAGCGCAGCCTCGTCTACCACGCCTGGATCACGCTTTCGGCAACCCTTCTCGGCTTCGGCATCGGCGCCGCCCTCGGCATCCTCCTGGCAGTCGGCATCGTCCACAACCGCGCCATGGACCGCTCGCTGATGCCCTGGGTCATCGCCAGCCAGACGATCCCGATCCTCGCGATTGCGCCGATGATCATCGTCGTATTGAACGCCATCGGCATTTCCGGACTTTTGCCGAAGGCACTGATCTCGACCTATCTCTCCTTCTTCCCGGTCGTCGTCGGCATGGTGAAGGGCCTGCGCAGCCCGGAGACGATCCAGCTCGACCTCATGCACACCTACAATGCCTCCCCGTCGCAGACCTTCTGGAAGCTGCGCTGGCCGTCGTCGATGCCCTACCTCTTCACCTCGCTGAAGGTTGCCGTCGCCATCTCGCTGGTCGGCGCCATCGTCGGCGAATTGCCGACCGGTGCGGTCGCAGGTCTTGGTGCCCGGCTGCTGGCCGGCTCCTATTATGGCCAGACGGTGCAGATCTGGGCCGCTCTCTTCATGGCGGCAGCCCTTGCGGCCGTTCTCGTCATGATCGTCGGCTTTGCCCACACCGCCGTCCTGAAGCGCATGGGAGCCAAACCATGAACCTTCCCGTCCTTGCCGCCGCGATCATCTTCTGGCTCACCGCCTGGGCCTTCAACGAATGGCTGGTGCGCCAGAACTTCCAGAGCGCGGCCGCAAACAGCGCCGCCCGCTTCGCCGTACCGGTGATCTTCGGCATCACCATCCTGGTTCTCTGGGAAGGCATCGTCCGCGGCTTCCAGGTCCCCTCCGTGCTTTTGCCGGCACCCTCGATGATCTGGCAAAAGCTGATCAATTCGCTGCCGACGCTCGGCGCCGATTTCCGCCAGACCTTCCTGAAGGCAGTGTTGATCGGCTATGCGCTCGGCTGCGGCCTCGGCTTCGCCGTTGCGATCCTGATCGACCGTTCGCCCTTCCTGCAGAAAGGCCTTCTGCCACTCGGCAATTTCGTCTCGGCCCTTCCCGTCATCGGGGTAGCGCCGATCATGGTCATGTGGTTCGGCTTCGACTGGCAGTCGAAGGTCGCCGTCGTCGTCATCATGACCTTCTTCCCGATGCTGGTGAACACGGTTGCCGGCCTTGCCGCCGCCAGCCACATGGAACGCGACCTGATGCGCACCTACGCCGCCTCCTGGTGGCAGACGCTGGTCAAATTACGCCTGCCGGCCGCCTGGCCGTTCATCTTCACCGCGCTCAAGATCAATTCGACGCTGGCGCTGATCGGCGCCATCGTCGCCGAGTTCTTCGGGACCCCCATCGTCGGCATGGGGTTCCGGATTTCCACGGAAGTGGGACGCATGAATGTCGACATGGTCTGGGCCGAGATCGCCGTTGCGGCGGTCGCCGGTTCCGCCTTCTACGGCGTGGTCGCACTCATCGAGCGCGCCGTCACCTTCTGGCATCCCTCCATTCGCGGAGGGCGCGCCTGAGCCTGCTTGAAGAACTTAAATAAAACGAAGTAAAAACAAGAGGGAACTGACATGAACAAAAGACTTGCATCGCTTCTCGCCGCAGGCGTCTTTTCGCTCGCAGCGTTCCAGGCTGAAGCTGCCGAAAAGGTGACGCTGCAGCTGAAGTGGGTGACTCAGGCGCAGTTTGCCGGCTACTACGTCGCCAAGGACAAGGGCTTCTACGAAGAAGAAGGCCTCGACGTCGACATCAAGCCCGGCGGTCCGGACATCGCCCCGGCCCAGGTGATCGCCGGCGGCGGCGCCGACGTTATCGTCGACTGGATGCCCTCGGCCCTTGCCACCCGCGAAAAGGGCGTGCCGCTCGTCAACATTGCCCAGCCGTTCAAGAAATCCGGCATGATGCTGACCTGCCTGAAGGAAACCGGCGTCACCAGCCCGGACAAGTTCAAGGGTCAGACGCTGGGCGTGTGGTTCTTCGGCAACGAGTATCCGTTCCTCTCCTGGATGGCGCACCTGAAGATCCCGACCGACGGCGGCCCGAACGGCGTGACCGTCCTGAAGCAGGGCTTCAACGTGGACCCGCTGATCCAGAAGCAGGCCGCCTGCATCTCCACCATGACCTATAACGAGTACTGGCAGGTCATCGACGCCGGCATCAAGACGGACGACCTGGTGACCTTCAAGTATGAAGACCAGGGCGTAGCGACGCTCGAAGACGGCCTGTACGTACTTGAGGACAAACTCAAGGATCCCGCCTTCAAGGACAAGATGGTCAAGTTCGTCCGCGCCTCGATGAAGGGCTGGAAATATGCCGAGCAGAACCCGGACGAGGCCGCCGATATCGTTCTTGAAAACGATTCCACCGGCGCCCAGACCGAGAAGCACCAGAAGCGCATGATGAGCGAAGTGGCAAAGCTCACCGCCGGCTCCAACGGCTCGCTCGACGAAGCAGACTACAAACGCACCGTGCAGTCGCTGCTTTCGGGTGGTTCCGATCCCGTGATTTCCAAGGAGCCCGAGGGCGCCTGGACACATGAGATCACCGACGCCGCGCTGAAATAGGCCTGTCTCCGCAACGCAAAAGAGGGTCGCACGGCTCAGTATCGTGCGGCCCTCTTCCGTTTTCTTAGCGGTCGTTCGCATCCGCCAAGCTGCTGCCGGGTACCGGGCGTGGGGGTGGTAATCCGGCGAACAACGGCGCTACCTTTGCTTGCCATTGTCAAGATCGTGTCAAGATCGCAACCATAACCGCAGAACGAACGGAATATTGAGGCACCATCGCTTCGTGCACCCTTGTAAGCGTCGAAGGCCGAGATTACATAGGCCACGATGTTTGTTGGAGGCAGGCATGACGGGGGACGTCTTTTTTCCAGTGCCTTGCCTGCGGTAACCGGTCCCAGTTCCGCCCGCGTCTACGGTCTGATACCGTGCACGCGGAGCGCGAAGTGAGGAATACGCCATCTCCTGTTCCCGAGCACTTTGCCGGGACCTTGTGGCGGTGCGGTAAAATAGCCTGATTGCCCGTGGATCCTGCATCAAGCGGAGATCCGCTCGATATTGTTTCCATTGCCGGGACTGTGAAGCCGATGGCTCAAAAAGTATTGCCTGTCCTCAGCGTGTGCGCTGCGATGACCCTTGGTTCGCTTTCCTTCGCCCGGGCGGAGGAAGCAGCGCAACCGAAACCAGCACCGAGCTTGCCCTCCATCGTCGTGACGACGGCGGTCGACCAGTCGATCAGCGACCGGGTGGTTGCGACCGGCACCATCCAGGCCGTCGAGCAGGTCTATGTCGCCCCGATGGTCGACGGCCTCTCCATCCGCACGCTCAATGTCGATGTCGGCGACACGGTTGAAGCCGGCAGTGTTCTCGTGGTCCTCAACGACGACGCGCTTCGCCTGCAAAAGAGCGAACTCGAAGCCTCGCTTGCCAAGGCCGAGGCCGGGCTTGCCCAGTTGAACGCACAGCTCAGCGAAACCAAAGCCAACAACGACGAGGCCAAACGGGTCAGCGACCGCGCAGCCGAACTCTCCAAGAACGGCACCGTCTCGACGGCCGAGGCCGATCGCGTCCGGGCGCTCGCGATCGCGACGCATGCCCGTGTGCTTTCGGCCGAACAGGCCGTTGCCGTGGCGAGTGCCGACATCAAGGTCGCTGAAGCGCAAATCGACGACATCGACCTGCGCCTCGCCCGAACCGAGGTCAAGGCACCGGTCGCAGGTGTCATCTCGGCCAAGAATGCCAAGGTCGGCGCGATCGCCACCGGTAACAGCGACCCGCTCTTCGCCATGATCCGCGACGGTGCCATCGAGATGAAAGCCGACGTCGCCGAAGCCGATATCATCAAGCTCGCTGTCGGCCAGCCGGCCGTCGTGACGCTTGCCGGCGGCAACACCAAGGTCGAAGGCAAGATCCGCCTGATCGCTCCGACGGTTGATCCCGTCAGCCGCCTCGGCACCGTCTTCATCAGCCTGATGGACACCGAGAAGGCACGCGCCGGCATGTATGCGAGCGCGCTGATCACCGCCGAACAGAAGCAGACGGTGGTCCTGCCGCAAACGGCCGTTACCAATGAGAACGGCCGCACCATCGTTCGCAAGGTCGAAAACGGCGTCATCCGCATCCTGCCGGTCAAGACGGGGATTTCCGACGGCAAGTTTATCGAAGTCCTCGAGGGCCTGAAGGCCGGGGAGGAAGTGGTAGCGAGAGCCGGCGCCTATGTCCGCGACGGTGACCGCATCAACCCCGTCAAGTCCGCCGCATCAGCGACCAACTGACAGGAACCGTGACCATGAACTTCTCAGCCTGGTCCATACGCAATCCGATCGCTCCGATCCTCTTCTTCGTCGTCCTGATGGTGCTGGGCTACCAGTCCTTCGTGTCGTTGCCGATCACCCGCTTCCCCAATATCGACGTCCCGATCGTCTCGATCAACGTGACGCAGAGCGGCGCCTCTCCGGCCGAGCTCGAAACCCAGGTCACCAAGGAAGTCGAGGACGCGGTCGCAAGCGTCACCGGCGTCGATCATATCCAGTCGACGATCAACGACGGTACCTCGACCACCGCCGTCATTTTCCGCATGGAAGTGCCTACGGCCCAGGCGGTGCAGGACGTCAAGGACGCGATCGACCGTATCCGCAGCGACCTGCCGACCTCGATCGAAGAACCGATCGTCTCCAAGGTCGACGTCGAGGGCCAGGCGATCCAGACCTTCTCCGTGTCCGCGCCGGGCATGTCGCTCGAAGAACTCTCCTGGTTCGTCGACGACGTCATCAAGCGTGAGATCCAGGGCAAGAAGGGCATCGGCCGCGTCGACCGTTACGGCGGCGCCGACCGCGAAGTCCGGGTCGAACTCAACGAAGACAAGCTGAATTCGCTCGGCATCACCGCCGCCGACGTCAACGGCCAGCTGCGCCGCATGAACATGGACCTCGGCTCCGGCCGTGGTCAGGTCGGCGGCAGCGAGCAGGCGATCCGTACGCTGGGCGATACCCGCAATGTCGAGCAGCTCGCCAACACGATGATCTCGGTGCCGAGCGGCCGCTTCGTGCGCCTGTCCGATCTCGGCACGGTCACCGATACCTATGAGGAACCGCGTTCCTTCTCGCGCTTCAACGGCAACCCCGGCGTGACCTTCGCGGTCTTCCGCGCGAAGGGCGCCTCGGAAGTCAGCGTCGCCGAGACGGTCGCCAAGTCGCTCGAAAAGATCCGCGCGGCGAACCCCGACGTCACCATCGAGATGGTCGACGATTCCGTCTACTTCACCTACGGCAACTACGAGGCGGCGCTGCACACGCTGATGGAAGGCGCGCTGCTCGCCGTCATCGTCGTCATGCTCTTCCTGCGCAACTGGCGGGCAACGCTGATTTCCGCCGTGGCCCTGCCGCTGTCGGCGATCCCGACCTTTTGGGTCATGGACCTGCTCGGCTTCTCGCTGAACCTCGTCAGCTTCCTGGCGATGACGCTCGCAACCGGTATTCTCGTCGACGATGCGATCGTCGAGATCGAGAACATCGAGCGGCACATCCATATGGGCAAATCGCCCTATCGCGCCTCGATCGAAGCGGCGGACGAAATCGGCCTTGCCGTTATCGCGACGACCTTCACCATCATCGCGGTCTTCGTGCCCGTATCCTTCATGCCGGGCATTCCCGGCCAATACTTCATCCAGTTCGGTCTGACGGTCGCCGTCGCGGTGTTCTTCTCGCTGCTCGTCGCGCGTCTGATCACGCCTGTGATGGCCGCCTATCTGATGCGCCCATCGGACGCCGGCAGTGATCATCATGACCGGGACGGCTTCATGATGCGCAACTATACGCGCCTCGTGGTCGCCACGACGAAGCACTGGTACACCCGCTACCTGACGCTGCTTGCGGCCATCGTCTTCTCGATCGGCTCTGTCTTCGCGCTCGTCCTCTTCGTGCCCGGCAGCTTCCTGCCGCCGGAAGACGCCTCGCGCGTCAGCCTGTCGATCGAGCTGCCGCCGGACGCCATGCTCGAGGACACCGACCGCACCACCACCGAGATCTACGATCGGATCAAGGATATCGAAGGCGTCGACAACATCTTCGTACTCGGCGGTGCCTCGCCGAAGGGCGACCTGGAACTGCGCCGCGCGACGGTGACGGTGCTTCTCAAGAAGCTCGACCAGTCGCTCGTCAACAAGATCGTCAATGACGTCATCGGCCGCACGCCGGTGATCGGCGCGTACCTGCCGAAGATGCCGCCTGCCGGCCGCATCATCCCGCAGTCGCAGATCGAGAAGGAAATCTTCGCTCGCGTCCGTGACATTCCGGATGTGCGGGTGATCAAGCTCAACGACCGCGGTGAGCGTGACCTCTCCTTCAACCTGCTCTCCAACAACGAGGCCGATCTCGATCAGGCTGTGGCGACGCTGGAAGGCAAGTTGAGGAGCGACTCGTTGCTGGCCAATGTCAGCCCGGATGGCGCCCTTCCCCGTCCGGAACTGCAGATCCGTCCGCGGGACGAGCAGATGTCGCGCCTCGGCATCACCACCGCGCAGATCTCCGAGGTGATCCGTGTCGCCACCATCGGCGATATCGACGCGGCGCTGACCAAGATCGCCCTCGACGGGCGGCTGATCCCGATCCGCGTGCAGATCAACCGCGACTTCCGCACGGATATCGCCGCGATCCGCAATCTGAAGATCACGACCGCCGCCGGCGCCACCGTGCCGCTGTCGAGCGTTGCCGACATCAACTATTCGGAAGGCCCGAGCTCGATCAAGCGCTACGATCGCAACCGCGTCGTATCGCTCGGCGCGGATCTCCCGGTCGGTGTTGCGCTCAACACCGCCTCGGAGCGCTTCAAGCAGATCGCCGGCCAGGCCGATCTGCCGAAGTCCGTGCAGTTCCTCGAAAGCGGCGACGCCGAGGTGCAGGCGGAAATGCAGCAGAGCTTCGGCAACGCCATGCTGCTCGGCCTGATGCTGGTGCTGGTGGTGCTGATCCTCTTGTTCAAGGACGTGATCCAGCCCTTCACGATCCTGTTCTCGCTGCCGCTCGCAATCGGCGGCGTGGCGGCCGCGCTGATCCTGACGCAGAACGCGCTATCCATGCCGGTTCTGATCGGCATCCTGATGCTGATGGGTATCGTCACGAAGAACGCCATCCTGCTCGTCGACTTCGGTATCGAGATGATGCATCACGGCATGGACCGGCAGGTCGCCATGATCGAGGCCGGCCGCAAGCGCGCCCGCCCGATCATCATGACCTCGATCGCCATGTCGGCGGGCATGTTGCCCTCCGCGCTCGGCGTCGGCGAAGGCGGCTCGTTCCGCGCCCCGATGGCGATCGCCGTGATCGGCGGCATCATCGTCTCGACGGTGTTGAGCCTCGTGATCGTGCCGTCGTTCTTCCTGATCATGGACGACCTCTCGCGACTGCTCGCCCGCATCTTCGGCCGCTTCGTCGGCAAGAAGGACGAGGAAAACCTGCCGCTCGACCGCGAGGCCCTCACGGATCTGGTGCACGAGCAAGGCAAGACGATCGAAGGCCTGGAAGACCGGCTGAAGACGCTGGAAACGGACCAGACCAAGGGACGGTCCGGCGGCAAGGTCATCAACCACCCAGCGCTCGCTGCCGAGTAGGTCATCGCCGAAGGGGCTCTCCGCCCTGGGCGGCCACAATTCTAAAGCAAGCCCGCGCCCTGCAAGCGCGGGCTTTTTGTTATTTCTATTTGATCGAGGTCAAACCACGATCTGCAAAGCCCTCTACCCTAGCACTGGATTTTACTCAGGACGGGTACGATGAAGACGTTGCGATTGAACTCGAACGACAGGGCGGTGCTGCTCGGCTCCTGCTTTTTCGAAAAGCTGCCGGCGGCGGCGTCGAGCGCCATTCTCGATGATGTCGTGGTTTCCACCCACGAGGAGCACGACATCCTCTTTGGCCAGGGCGAGGCACTGGACCAAGTCTTCTTGGTCCTCTCCGGTCTGGTGCGGCTCTACCGGCTGGGCAAGGACGGGCGCGAGGCGGATATCGCCGTCTTCCCGAAAGGCGAACTTTTCGGCGAAAGCGCCATGTTCCTTGGCAACCGCGCCACCGCCAACGCCCAGGCGATCGAGACGACTATGCTTGCGCGCATCGACAGCCGCAGGCTTCGCAAGCTGGCCGAACAGACGCCCGAGATCGCCGACGCACTGATGCAGCTTTTGTGCCGGCACGCACAAATGGCGGAGGATTGCCTGGCCGAAGACCGGCTGCTCACGGCACCGCAGCGGGTCGCGAGCTATATCCTCGGCAATTGCCCCGATGGCATCACCAACTTTTCCTTCCGCCTGCCCTTCCAGAAGAATGTGCTGGCCGGCAAGTTGGGCCTGGCGCCCGAGGCACTGTCGCGCGCCTTCTCGGCCCTTCGCCGCTCCGGCGTCACCGTCAAGGGCCGCGTCATCGAGATCCATGACCGGCAGGCGCTGGAGCGCTTCTGACGCGTTGACGAAGGGGCCGGCGCCAGAAGCAACAAAAGCGGACGGCGTCAGAGGCCGCCGTGCAGCGTCAGGAAATCGACGATCCGGTTGATGCCGTCGCCGCGCTTCATGTCGGTAAAGACGAAGGGCTTTTCCGCCCGCATGCGCGTCGCATCCCGCTGCATCACGTCGAGATCGGCCCCGACATAGGGCGCCAGATCCTTCTTGTTGATGACCAGAAGGTCCGATTTGGTGATGCCCGGCCCGCCCTTGCGCGGGATTTCCTCGCCCTGGCAGACCGAGATGACATAGATCGTCAGGTCAGCGAGATCAGGCGAAAAGGTCGCCGCGAGATTATCACCGCCGGATTCGATGAAGACGACATCGAGATCGGGGATGCGGCGGTTGAGATCAGCGATCGCCTGCAGATTGATCGTGGCGTCCTCGCGGATCGCCGTATGCGGGCAGCCACCGGTCTCCACCCCGACGATGCGATCGGAGGGCAGCGCCTGCATGCGCACCAACGCCTCGGCATCTTCCTTGGTGTAGATATCGTTGGTGACGACGGCGACGGAGTACTTCTCCCGCATCGCCTTGCAGAGCTTGTCGGTCAGCGCCGTCTTGCCCGAGCCCACCGGCCCGCCGATGCCGACGCGAAGGGGACCGTTCTTCGATGCCATCTGGATATCCTTTCAAGGTGGAAGCAATTCCAGGGAAGCGTGAGACAGTTTCCGTCCGAAATTGCGCAGTTCTATGAGTTACGAACGGAAGAGCCGCGAATGCAGGCTCTCGTGTCTGAGCGACGAAATATCCGCTGTCATTGTGGCCGAGCCGAGATCGTCGAGCGAGGCGCCGGCGGCCTTGACGGCTGTCGCCGCGATGACCGGTTCGAGTGCTGCAATGATGCCGACGCCATCGCGCTGGCCGGTCACGCCGCAACGGATCGCCACCGAGACGGCGTTCGAGACAGAGGCGTTAAGATAGGCGGCAAGCGCCGGCTCGAGGCCCGTTTCATGAGCGCCGGCGACGGCACCGACTGCGACCGGATAGGCGACACTCTCAGGCAGCGCATCGAGAACCGGATGCGGCCACGAGCGCGCCGCTGCCAGAAACGCCTGGCCCTGCAGCATCGTTTCCAGATGGCGCTCGCGGCCTCCCGCCAGGGCTTCGGCAAGCTCTGCCGCCGCAGCCAGCCGGGCATGGTCGTTCACGGCGCGATAGCTCTCGGCCAGAAGCAGCGCATCGTTCCAGCCGTAGCCCAGAGAGATGACCGCCTCCAGCCAGTTGCGAAGCTCGCCGGCGTCGCTCACCAGACGGTCGTGAACCGCCTGCTCAAGCCCGCTGGAATAGGAAAACGCGCCGACCGGAAAGGCCGGCGACATCCATGTCACGAGGCGAAGCAGCGCTTGCGTGTCGACCCTCTCAGCCATGGTGGTGATGATTATGGCCATGATTGTGGCCGCCGGCATGGTAGGCGCCGCGCAGCGGATGGAAAGGCAGCGAAACCTCGTTCACCGCCGCGCCCAGGCCTTCGAGCATCTGGCGGATCACCGGATCGCGGGCAATCAGGATGCGGCTCTCTTCGAACTGTGCCGGCAGGTGGCGATTGCCGAGATGCCAGGCAAGCTCGATCAGATGCATCGCGTCGCGCGGGCGGATCTCGTAGAGCGCCTCGGGCGCGGCAGCGATGCGGATATGGCCGCCGCCTTCGAGCACCAGGAGGTCGCCATCGGCAAGCACAACCGCTTCCTTGAGATCCAGCATCACCACATCGTCGTTTTCGAGATGCAGCAACTTGCGGCGCAGATGCCGCGCGTCGTGCGTCAATGTCACGCTATGAAGCGGCGCAATATCGGTCGGCCCCGGCGAGAGAACCTCTGTCGAACGATAGGGCATCGTCAGAGAACCTCGACCTTTTCCGGCGTCACGAGCTCGAGGCGCGCCTCGACGAGCAGGTCGGCCATCGCCGCCTGAAAGGCCTTCAGATGTGGTTCCTCGAAATGCGCGTCGACGGCTGCCTTGTCCTTCCAGGTTTCGACAAAAACCAGCGCGTCGGGCTCGGCCGGCTTGCGGTAGAGATCATAGGTGATGCAGCCGGCCTCGCGCCGGGTGGCCTCGATCAGCGGTGCTGCGAGCGACACTACCTCATCCCCCTTGCCGGGGTGTGCGGTCAGGTAGGCGATAATGTAAACCATTGAACCCTCGATATCTTTTCTGCCGGCTACTTTAGCAAGAAAAAGCCCTGGCGCCAGCGGCGGGTGCGGCTTTTCAGGCGCTTGCGGCGGCTGTACCGCGCAAGAAAAAGCCCGAAGACCGGATCCGATCTTCGGGCTCTTTCCAATCAGGAACGATAGGTCGCTGCCATCAGGCGGCAAGCTTCTGGGACTTCAGCGTCTCCAGAATGTTCTGCGGCGAGGAAACGCCATAGGGGTCGCTGTCGCAGTTGTCGGAATAGCCCTCTTCCTCGAACCACTGCTCGACAACGCCGTTGTTGACGACGGCAGCGTAGCGCCAGGAGCGCATGCCGAAGCCGAGATTGTCCTTGGCGACGAGCATGCCCATCTTGCGGGTGAACTCACCCGAACCGTCCGGGATCAGCTTGACGTTTTCGAGGCCCTGGGACTTGCCCCAGGCGTTCATGACGAAAGCGTCGTTGACCGAGATGCAGTAGATTTCGTCAACGCCCTCGGCGCGGAAATCGGCCGTCAGCTTTTCGAAATCGGGCAACTGGAAGGTCGAGCAAGTCGGCGTAAACGCGCCCGGCAGCGAGAACAGCACGACGCGCTTGCCTGCGAAGTAATCGTCGGAGGACACGTCCTCCCAGCGGAACGGGTTCGAGCCGCCAACGGCCTCGTCGCGAACGCGGGTGCGGAACGTTACAGCGGGTACTTTTCTGCCAAGCATCGTCATCTCCTTTGGACCACGATGATTTGGATCGGTTCGACCAAAATCATGAACGTGATCGTCTCTTGTAAGTTAGAGCGGGATACATGCGGAGAACCGCAAACCGCTCTGGCGCAGCTCTCGGTCGGCAGGTCTTGGGAGGATTGCTGGCAACCGAGGAAGGTCAGCCGTCTTCCTATCGGATATTGCGCTGCGACGCAGCACGAAAGGCCCCAATTCACATGCGAGCATGGCAGCCATGCGGTGGCCGCATGGCTGCCGCCTGCCAATCACTGCCTGCCAATCATTGCTCAATTGTGGAGCCGCAGCGACAGCCCGAGGCTTGGCGGGACCGGGTTCCACAGGCCCGTTCGCAAGCCCGCCTCACGCAACGCCCGCGCCGTCCATGTGTTGCAGCCGAAAAGCGCGTTGAAGCTGCCTCCGGCCTCGAAGAAGCGGTCGTTGCCATTGTAGGAAAAACCCTCGATCGAAACGACAGCTCCGGCCTCGCGGGTGAAGCTTTCGGCAATAAAGCCGAGCAGCCGATCGTATCCCGCTTCGTCCAGCTCGAAGCCGGTGACGGCAGCCCGCGGCTCGACGATCCGACCGGCGATATCCACATGCATCACCGAGCGGTCGACGGTCAGCGCCTTGAACACGGGCCCGGGCTTCAGCTCAGACCAGGTCGGCGTTTCCAGATAGAAGGCCCGCCCGCCCCAGCCAAAGATCAGCCATTCAGCCTGCGGATGCGCAAGCGGCACGCCGGCCGCCTCGACAAAGCCGAACCGCGCTCGAATCTCGTCCGTCAGGGGTATGGCGATGTCCGTGTGGATCGGGCCGGAAAGCAGAAGGATGCGCGTGCCCCCTGCTCCCGCCGCAGAGGCGGAAACCGGCAGGAGCGGCCGCGGCAGCAAGGTTCCGGCAACGATGGCAAGTATCGCCGCCAGTAAGCCGAAGAAAGCCCATTTCAGGCCACGCTTCATTCCCTGTCCCTGCTTGTTCAGAACAGGAAATAGCGCTGTGCCATCGGCACGACCGTCGCCGGCTCGCAGGTCAGAAGCTCACCGTCGGCGCGCACCTCATAGGTCTCCGGATCGACCTCGATATGCGGCAGCAGGTTGTTGTGGATCATCGATGCCTTGCCGATGCCGCCACGGGTGTTGCGGACCGCCACAAGCTGCTTGGCAACGCCGAGCTTGGCGGCAAGGCCGGCGTCGAGCGAGGCCTGCGACACGAAGGTTACAGACGAACTCGTGCGGTTCTTGCCGTAGGCGGCAAACATCGGCCGGTAGTGCACCGGCTGCGGCGTCGGGATGGAGGCATTCGGATCGCCCATGGGTGCCATCGCGATCGAGCCGCCGAGAAGCACGAAGTCGGGCTTCACACCGAAGAAGGCTGGGTTCCAGAGGACGAGATCGGCGCGCTTGCCGACCTCGATGGAGCCGATCTCATGGCTGAGGCCGTGGGCGATCGCCGGATTGATCGTGTATTTGGCGATATAGCGCTTCACCCGGAAATTGTCGTTGTCGCCGGTTTCCTGCGGCAGCGGCCCGCGCTGACGCTTCATCTTGTCGGCGGTCTGCCAGGTGCGGATCGCCACTTCGCCGACGCGGCCCATGGCCTGGCTGTCAGACGAGATGATCGAGAAGGCGCCGATATCATGCAGGATGTCCTCGGCCGCGATCGTTTCCTTGCGGATGCGGCTCTCGGCAAAGGCGATGTCCTCGGGGATCGACGGCGACAGGTGATGGCAGACCATCAGCATGTCCAGATGCTCGGCAAGCGTATTCTTGGTGTAGGGCCGCGTCGGGTTGGTCGAGGACGGAATGACGTTCGGCTGGCCGCAGATCTTGATGATGTCGGGCGCGTGGCCGCCGCCGGCCCCTTCCGTGTGGAAGGCATGGATGGTGCGGCCCTTGATCGCCGCGATCGTATCCTCGACGAAGCCGCTCTCGTTCAAGGTGTCCGTATGGATCATCACCTGCACGTCGTATTCGTCGGCGACACCGAGGCAGCAATCGATCGCCGCCGGCGTCGAGCCCCAGTCCTCATGCAATTTCAGCGAGGTGGCGCCAGCGAGCACCATTTCCACCAGCGCGCCCGGCCGCGACGCATTGCCCTTGCCGGCAAAGGCGATGTTCATCGGGAAGCCATCGGCCGCCTCGATCATGCGGGCGAGATGCCAGGGACCGGAGGTGCAGGTGGTGGCGAGCGTGCCATGGCCCGGCCCGGCGCCGCCTCCAAGCATGGTCGTAAGCCCGCTCACCAGCGCTTCCTCGATCTGTTGCGGGCAGATGTAATGAATGTGGCTGTCCATGCCGCCCGCGGTGATGATCTTGCCTTCGCCCGCGATGACCTCCGTGCCGGGACCGACGATGACGGTGACGCCCGGTTGCGTGTCCGGGTTGCCGGCCTTGCCGATGCCGGCGATGCGTCCGTCCTTGAGGCCGATATCCGCTTTGACGATGCCCCAGTGATCGACGATCAGCGCATTGGTGATGACGGTGTCGACGGCGCCCTCGGCGCGTGTCGCCTGGCTCTGCCCCATGCCGTCGCGAATGACCTTGCCGCCACCGAACTTCACCTCCTCGCCATAGGTCGTGAAGTCCTTCTCCACCTCGACGAAAAGTTCGGTGTCAGCGAGCCGCACCTTGTCGCCGACCGTCGGGCCGAACATGTTGGCATAGGCCGCGCGCGACATCTTGTAGGGCATGGTTCAGGCTCCTTGGGACGAAGTAGAAATGGGATGGAGGCGGCGAAGACGGCCGCTGGCTGCAAGCGCATCGACATGGCGGCGCTCGGCGGCGAAGGGATGCCATTCCCAACCGACATGGCCGAAGCCGGCAAGAACGACCTCGTCGTCGGGTGTCGCTAGATGCGCGAGCACATCGGCAATCACGATCATCCCGCTCGATGGAACGACATAAGGGGCCGGCGAAAAGCCGGCGAGATCCTGCTCCACCTGGTCGTGCACATCGACCGGGACGACGCGAAAGCCGCGGTTGGTCGAACGGGCGAAGCTCTCGAAACCGACAGTGTAATCGTCGCAGAAATCGTCGAGGTCCGGATGCGTTTCCGCAAGCCCGGCGCGCATGGCGGCAAACTTCGCGCCGGAGCGAACGCACCATATCTCCCGCGCCTGGCGCACGGCGGCATTCGTCTTCCAGCGACCACCGCCGAGCATGGAAATCCCCGGGCGTCCGGTATTGCAGACCGCGACGATATCGGTCCTGTGGCCGCTGGCGCCGACAGAGCGGCAATCGTTGAAGCGCACGACGAGATCGGCGGCATCGATCGTTGCGCCGGCGCCGTCAGGCACCTCGCCATTGCCCACGATCATGATGACGCGGCGAGCCTGCAATGGTCAGTTCCCTTGAGCTTCGAGAAATTCGTTGAGTTCGGCGGTACGCTTCTGCGTGAGCTGGGCAAGGCAGCCTGAAACCAGCATCGGCTCGGCCTGGCCGCCACGGGCCTGGAAACCGGCCAGCTCGCATTGTCCGTCCCGATAGCCGATCCAGGCGCGCTGCGTCGTCTTCAGCGCCTCGACCGCGCCGATATCGGCGCCTTCCAGCTCCTTGTCGACCTTCTGCGCCGCCGTCATCGCCTGCCTGTAGACCGCATTCAGTTCCGCGTCCGCCGCTTCGTATTCCCGGTAGGCGCAGTCATTCAGATCCGGCTGAGCCATCGCATTCGCGCAATCCACGTCCGGCTCATCCTCGGCGAGCGCCGGGGTGGCAAGCACCAGAAGCAAACCGAGAACCGGCAGCACTCTCATAGCTTGCCCATCACCTGCTGGCGGAAGCCATAGACCTCGCGCTTGCCGGAAAGCGGTATCAGCGTCACCTGGCGCGTCTGGCCCGGCTCGAACCGCACGGCCGTGCCGGCGGGAATGTCGAGCCGGCAGCCGTAGGCTGCTTTCCTGTCAAACTGCAGCCCCGCATTGGTTTCGGCGAAGTGATAGTGGCTGCCGACCTGGATCGGGCGGTCGCCGGTGTTGGCAACCTCGATCGTCGCCGTGTCGAGACCGGCATTGAGCTCGATCTCTCCGGCCGCAGCAATGATTTCTCCTGGGATCATGGTCTTCTCCTCAAGCCGCCCTCGGCCGGCCGCATGCTTTTATCCCGCGTTCAGGCCTCAGGCACCCTGCGCCAACAAGCCACGTACTCACCTCACGCTTAGCGGATCGGCTCGTGCACGGTGACGAGCTTGGTCCCGTCAGGAAACGTCGCCTCGATCTGGATGTCGTGGATCATCTCGGGGATTCCCTCCATCACCTGATCGCGCGTCAGCACCTGGGCGCCCGCCTCCATCAGTTCGGCAACCGAGCGCCCGTCGCGCGCGCCCTCGACGACGAAATCGGTGATCAGCGCGATCGCTTCGGGATGGTTGAGTTTCACGCCGCGCTCCAGGCGCCTGCGGGCGACCATGGCCGCCATCGAAATCAGCAGTTTGTCTTTCTCGCGCGGGGTAAGATTCATGCGTCGCCACCGGTTGTTCGTGAAGCAATTTCCTGGAAATCTGCGAAGCGGTCTTCCGCCAGGAATTACAAAGTTTCAATGCGTTAGATCATTTCACTGTTTCAAATAAAAATGTGAAACGAGCTAGAGAACCCAGACTTTCGGCACAGTCTTCTGCATGCGCAAGTGCGAAATAACCGGGATGAGGATTTTTCTGAGCGCGAAGCCATCCGGCGCCACGAAACGGGCAACCAGCTTGTCGCGGCCATGGACCTGAAAATGGCTGATGCCGACGCACGCTGCGCCATCGACGAGCGACCGAAGACGCGGCAGCAAGGGTTCGCAGTCGGGACCGACATGGAGCAGCGTGGCGAAGGCGGCCCCACCATCGAGCACCGCCTTGCGCTGACTGAGGCGCGCGACCTCTCCTGATAGCGCCAGATTGTCCGCATGCAGCAGCTTGCCCTCGACGCGGATACGCCAGCGATCGCGGAAGAGCCCGGTTTCAACCGCCTCGCCCATCGCCTTGCGACCGAGCAGAACCGCTTCCACCGCGAGAAACGTCGCGTCGGCAGCAAGCTCCACCTCCAGCGAGCGCGACAGCGAGGCACGGTCGAAGAGGATCGTCTCCTGTGGCAACCAGTCGACACGCGCGCCGGCGGCAACCTCGATGCGCGTTTTCACTTCGACGGTATCGGCGCTCGCCTTATAGATCTTCTCGCAGGCCTGCGTCGTCACCGTCACGTCCGTTCCAGCCCCTGCCGCAACCTCCCAGACCATGCGGTCGCCGCCGGTGAGGCCGCCGGAGGAATTGATGAGCACTGCCTCCATCGAGGTGTCGAAGGTCTTTGGCAGGCGGATCTTGGCGCAGCCTTCCTGGTAGAGTTCGGCAATGCGGCTGTGGCCGAGCGCCGCCTTGGCGACCACCCGTCCCTTGCCCCAGGCCCGCTGCGGGGCGATGCGTGCTGCCTTGTCCATGTCAGACCGCTAAGCGGCGTCCTTCATTTTCGACGCGGCGCCCCATAGGCGCGATCGCCTTATCTTGGCGCTATCGTCCGCATCGCGGCACGACAAGTCAAGTTATTGTTTTGCAAAGAAAATCGTCAGCATGCCGCATTTCCGTGCAGGCCTTGCGCAGAAAACGGGCAGCCGCCTACGCCACGCGATCCGGCGGTTCGCGACCGTCGAAAAACGCCGTGATATTGTCGGCCACCTTCATGCCCATGGCGACGCGCGTCTCCTCCGTGGCACTGCCGAGATGTGGAAGCAGCACGACATTTTCCAACCCGCGCAGACGTTCCGGCACGTTCGGCTCCGCCTCGAAGACATCGAGCCCGGCGCCGCGGATGACGCCGTTTTCGAGCGCCGCAATCAGCGCCGGCTCGTCGATCACATCACCCCGCGCCGTGTTGACGAGGTAGGCGCCCTTTTTCATCAGCGCCAGCCGTTCGGCGTTGATCAGGTGACGGTTTTCGCCGCCGCCGGGGCAATGGAGCGACACGAAGTCTGCAACCTTCAATACGTCCTCGACCGTGTCGAGTTGACGTGCACCGTAGCGGCTTGCCTCGGCCGGGTCGATGCGCGAGCGATTGTAGAAGACGACATCCATGTCGAAGCCGAAATGACAGCGCTTGGCCATGGCCTTGCCGATGCGGCCGAAGCCGATGATGCCGAGCGTCTTGCCGGTGATCTTGCCGCCGATCATGTGGGTCGGCCGCCATCCACTCCATTCGCCGGCCCGTACCTGCCGCTCGCCCTCGCCTGCCCGCCGCGCGACCGCAAGCAGCAACGTCATGGCGATGTCGGCGGTGCAATCTGTGAGAACGCCGGGCGTGTTGGTGACGACGATGTCGGCAGCCTTGGCGGCCGCGACGTCGATGTGATTGTAGCCGACGCCATAGTTGCCGAGGATCTTCGCGCGGAGGCCGCCACCGGCGAAGAGGTCGGCCGGAAGTCGATCAGAAACTGTCGGAAGAACGGCGTCATAGGTCCGGAGTGCTTCAGCCAGTTCTGCAGCCGTCAGAGGCACGTCCCCTTCGTTCAAGGTGACGTCGAAGCGTTCGGCAAGCACCTGCTCCACCGCCGCCGGCCAACGACGGGTGAGGAGAATGCGGGGTTTCGAGCTCATGCCTGCCTCCGGATCAGAATCGCTGCGAGATAGTGCACGAAACGGCGCGACGCGACAGCTATCTCGACAAGCGAAACACCTATCACGAAAAGCAAAAAAGAGGCGCCGTTGCGGGCGCCTCTTCTCGGGCTTCGGACATGTCAGGCCTTGGCGAAGGCGAGCAGGTCGGCGTTGAGCTGGTCCTTGTGGGTGTCGGTAATGCCGTGCGGTGCGCCGGCATAGACCTTGAGCTCCGCATGCGGCACCAGCGTCTTCGAGGCCCGTGCAGCCGCATCGATCGGCACGATCTGATCGTCGTCGCCATGGATGATCAAGGTCGGCACGTCGAACTTCTTCAGGTCCTCGGTAAAGTCGGTCTGCGAGAAGGCGACGATCGAGTCATAAGTGTTCTTGTGTCCCCCCATCATGCCCTGCAGCCAGAAACTGTCGATCATGCCCTGAGAGGCGATCGCGCCCGGGCGGTTGAAGCCGAAGAACGGACCGGACGCGATGTCGCGGTAGAGCTTCGAGCGATCCTTCAGGCTTGCCGCCTGCAGGCCGTCGAAGACTTCCTTCGGCAGGCCGCCGGGGTTCCTGTCGGTCTTGACCATCAGCGGCGGCACGGCCGAGATCAAACCGGCCCTGGCGATCCGGCTGGTGCCGTGGCGGCCGATATAGCGGCTGATTTCGCCGCCGCCAGTCGAAAACCCGGCAAGGAAGACACCCTTGAGATCGAGCGCGTTGATCAGATCCGCGAGGTCGTCGGCATAGTGGTCCATGTCGTTGCCGTCCCACGGCTGCGACGAGCGGCCGTGGCCGCGGCGGTCATGGGTGACGACGCGGAAGCCGTTGGCGGCAAGGTGGAAGGCCTGCGCCTCCCAGCTGTCGGACGACAGCGGCCAGCCGTGGCTGAGCACGACGACCGGGCCATCCTTCGGACCCCAGTCCTTGTAATAGATCTCGACGCCATCGCGGGTGATGATGCGGCTGCCCATGGTGTTTTCTCCCTTAGTGCCGGAGGCGCCGGCGGTTGCTGCGGTGGTGGATGCGGCCTTGGCCGACGTGTTCATGGCATTGACCGCGGCTGCGGTGGCGGCAGCGCCAAAGGCGGCCGAGAGAACCGTGCGGCGGGAGATGCCGTTGGCTTCGGTCTTGCTGATTGCCTTGCTCATGGAAACGCTCCTTCTTCCCTGCGGTCACACCGCTGTTAAATACTTAGCGTTTAAATCGTGCGCGACTTATGTGGATTTATGTCGCTACCGATTAGATCGTGCACAATATTTATACCGTAGCCGCGCTATAGTCAATGTCTTGCGATTATATCGTGAACGATTTATTTTGAGAGCATGACAGGAGAAAGCGATGATTGACACCGATCCCAAGGGCGATGAGGCAATGCTGGCGCTCGATAGTTTCCTGTGCTTTGCGGTCTATTCCGCAAACCACGCCTTCACGCGCATCTACAAGCCGCTGCTGGAAGAGCTCGATCTCACCTATCCGCAATATCTGGTGATGGTGCTGTTGTGGGAAAAGGACGACCAGACGGTCGGCAGCCTCGGCGAGCGGCTCTTCCTGGAATCGAGCACTTTGACCCCGATGCTGAAGCGCCTGGAGGCCGCCGGCTACATCGCCCGCGTGCGCGATAAGGCGGACGAGCGGCAGGTCCGGGTACAATTGACCGAGATGGGCAAGGCGCTGCGGCAGAAGGCAATCGACGTACCCCGCAACCTTGGCGAAGCGACAAAGCTCGGCCCCGACGATCTCGAGCGACTGCGCGCCGAAGTCTCGTCGCTCAGAGACACGCTATTGAAATAATAGACCGCTGCGCCGAGCATCACCAAAAGAAAAGCCCGGCGATTGCTCGCCGGGCCCCAACCACTCGGACACAAGGTCCGAAATCAGAACTACTCGTTCTGGAAGTAGTTGTACTTGCCGTCGTCACCCTTCTTCCAGGTGTACATGACGTAGTCCGGACGCGTGATGTCGCCCTTTTCGTCATAGCCGAGTTCGCCGATTGCGGTCTTGAACGGACCCTTTGCCTTGATGGCTTCGGCAACTGCCTGCGGGTCGTTGCCACCGGAAGCCTTGGCAGCTTCGGCGATGACCTGGAGAGCGGCGTAGGCGTAGAGCGTGTAGGCTTCCGGTTCGAAGCCGGCAGAGCGGAACTTCTCGACGAGGTCCTTGGCAGCCGGGTTCTTGCGCGGATCCGGAGCGAACGTCATCAGCGTGCCGTCAACGGCGTCGCCGGCGATCGAGGCCAGTTCGTTCGAAACGATACCGTCGCCCGACATCAGGGTAGCCTTGAGGCCCTGGTCCTTCATCTGGCGCATGATCAGGCCGGCTTCGGTGTGCAGACCGCCGTAGTAGACGATCGAAACGCCGGCTTCCTTCATCTTGGCGATCAGAGCCGAGAAGTCCTTGTCGCCGGTGTTGATGCCTTCATAGAGGGCTTCGGTGAGGCCGGCTTCGTTCATCGACTTCTTGGTTTCGTCGGCAAGGCCCTGACCATAGGGGGTCTTGTCGTGAATGACGGCGATCTTCGCGTCCTTGAAGTTGGCAGCGAGGTAGGCACCGGCAACCGCACCCTGCTGGTCGTCACGGCCGCAGGTACGGAACGTGTTCCAGAGACCGCGCTCGGTGAACTGCGGGTTGGTGGAGGCCGGGGTTACCTGCAGGATACCGTTTTCGGCGTAAACTTCAGAAGCCGGGATGGACACGCCCGAGTTGAAGTGACCGACAACGAACTTCACACCGTCAGCAACGAACTTGTTGGCGACCGAAACGCCCTGCTTGGCATCCGAAACGTCGTCGCCGAGCACAACCTTGATCTGTTCCCCATTGATACCGCCAGCGGCATTGATGTCAGCGGCGGCCTGCTCTGCACCTTTCTGGAGCTGTGCACCGAAAGCGGCGTTCGGGCCAGTCAGCGGGCCGGCGACACCAACGAGAATATCAGCCCAGGCGCTGCCGCTGAAGGCAACCATAGCCGTCAGCGCGACCGCCGACAGAAGAGACTTTTTCATCTTGTTACTCCCAATTATTCGAGCGGGTCTCGTTACCAACCTGCGCAATGCCCACCATAGTTGCGCCGGTGTTTCTTTCGCACCGGCCGCGGCGGCCGGCGCGCGCTGTTCCCTTTATTTGGCTTTCCAGGAGAAAGGCGAAGCCTTCTCATAGAGCCAATAGTAGTTATTGGTCATTTGCTTGGTCCGGTAGTACCGGAAACCTGCGGTAGCAAACAA
This sequence comes from Ensifer sp. ENS06, assembly GCF_014852205.1. Lineage (NCBI taxonomy): Bacteria > Pseudomonadati > Pseudomonadota > Alphaproteobacteria > Hyphomicrobiales > Rhizobiaceae > Ensifer > Ensifer sp. ENS06. Next base: position 278,725 of record NZ_JACVBC010000006.1, read on the forward strand.
CAAAAGTACGATCGTGTCCACGATATAGTATTGCAGGCTGAACATGGTGCCTTCGAACAGCGCATGGTGGACGAAACGGATGCCCAGTCCCAGCAACTCCACGTAGAGGATGAGCCGCGGCATGCCTTCCCAGCTTTCAGCCACGCTCTTGCCCGTGCGCCAGGCGGTCCAGCCGCCGAGCACGCAGCTTATGAAAAGAAACTGCCAGATCGACACTTCTTCGTAGAGAATTCCCTGCATGTCACTTGCTCCAGATGCGGCCGGTCAATGACGGCCGCCTTCGAGATAGGCCGCGCGCACTTCCGGATTGGCGAGGAGTTCCTTGCCGGAACCGCTCATCGTCACCCGGCCGTTCACCATCACGTAGCCGCGGTCCGAAAGCTTGAGCGCGCCGAAGGCGTTCTGCTCGACGAGGAAGACCGTCAGCCCCTCCTCCTTGTTGAGTTTCTTGATCGCTTCGAAGATGCCCTTGACGATCAGCGGTGCGAGACCGAGCGACGGCTCGTCGAGAAGCAAAAGCTTCGGCCGGGCCATCAGCGCGCGGCCGATCGACAGCATCTGCTGCTCACCGCCCGAAAGCGTGCCGCCGCGCTGCGCCTGGCGCTCCTTCAGGCGCGGGAAAAGCGTAAACACCTTTTCCACGTCCTGGTCGAAGTGCTTCAGGTTGTCGAGGCTGGCGCCCATCTGCAGATTTTCGAACACGGTCATGCGCGGGAAGATGCGCCGACCCTCAGGCGATTGCGCAATGCGCAGCCGGGCGATCTCGTGCGTCGGCATGCGGGTGATGTCCTGGCCTTCGAAGAAGACCGAACCGGTACGCGCCTGCGGGCTGCCACAGATGGTCATCATCAGCGTCGACTTGCCGGCACCGTTGGCACCGATCAGGCAGACGATTTCACCACGGTGAACTTCGACATCGACCCCGCTGAGCGCCCGGATGTTGCCGTAGTAGGTCTCGACGGCTTTGACTTGGAGAAGTGGCGCCGTCATCAGTGGGTGCCCCCCTGCCCGCCTTCGATTTCCTCGATTTGTTCGATCACCTCTTCAACCTCTTCATCCTCGACACCCAGATAGGCCGCAATGACCCTCGGATCGTTCTTCACGAAATCCGGTGTGCCGTCGGAAATCTTCTGTCCATATTCCAGGACCACCACGTGGTCGGAGATCTCCATGACCACGGACATGTCGTGTTCGATCAAAAGAATCGACGTGCCGGTATCGGCGCGAATGCTTTTCAGCAATTCGTTGAGCGCCAGAGACTCGCGCGGATTGAGACCGGCGGCCGGCTCGTCCAGGCAGAGAAGCTCGGGCCCGGTGCACATGGCACGCGCGATTTCGAGGCGACGCTGGGCGCCATAGGAGAGATCGCCGGCCGGATCGTCGGCACGGTCGATCAGCGACGCCTTTTCCAGCCAGTGCTTGGCAAGTTCGATCGCCTCGTGCGACGCCTGGCGGTAGGCCGGGAAGCCGAGCAGACCGAGGAAGGTGTAGCCGGATGCCTGCATCAGCTTGTTGTGCTGCGCGACGAGCAGGTTTTCGAGCACCGTCAGACCGGAGAACATCCGGATGTTCTGGAAGGTGCGCGCTACCTTGGCGAGCTTGGTGATCTCGAAGTCGGGCAGACGCTCCAGCAGGTATTCCTTGCCGGCCTTCTGCTTCATCGTGATCATGCCCATCGTCGGCTTGTAGAAGCCGGTGATGCAGTTGAACACCGTGGTCTTGCCCGCTCCGTTCGGGCCGATCAGCGCGGTGATGTCACCGCGATAGGCTTCGAAGGAGAAGTCGTTGATGGCCATGAGACCGCCGAAGCGCATCGACAGGTGCTCAACCTTGAGAATGGGGTCTTTTGTCATTGTCGTTGTCTCGCGGGCCATCAACCGTGCCCTTCCTTGGTGAAGCTGCCGGAGACTGCCTTGCGTTCGTGCAGGAAGGCTGTCGGTTCGCGTGATCCGACGAAGCCGCGCGGCTTCCAGACCATGACGACGACCATGGCCAGGCCAAAGATCAGCATACGGTAGAGTTCAGGTGTGAAGTCCGGTCCGAAGACCATCTTCAGGAAGGAAAGCTCGCGCAGGATTTCGGTGCCGCCGATCATGACGGCCGCAGCGACCGCGATGCCGGTGAGCGAGCCCATGCCGCCGAGAACCACGATCGCGAGAATGACCGCGGATTCCAGGAAGACGAAGGATTCGGGCGACACGAAGCCCTGGCGCACCGCGAAGAACGAGCCGGCGATGCCGCCGAACATGGCGCCCGTCGCAAAGGCGGTGAGCTTGGTCGTCACCGTGTTGATACCGAGCGAGCGGCAGGCGATCTCGTCCTCGCGCAACGCTTCCCAGGCGCGGCCGATCGGCATGCGGCGCAGCCGGATCGTCACGTAAGCCGTGAGCAGCGCAAGTGCCAGGATCAGATAGAACAGGAAGATCTTGTAATAGGCCGACGACATCGGCAGGCCCATCATTGCTGCAAATCCGTCCTTCGAGGCATCGAACTTGATGCCGAACAGCGTCGCCTTAGCGATACCGGAGACGCCGAAGGTACCCTTCGTCACTTCGGTCCAATTGATCAACACCAGTCGGATGATTTCACCGAAGGCGAGCGTCACGATCGCCAGATAGTCACCGCGAAGACGCAAGACCGGGAAGCCGAGAATCATGCCCCAGAAGGCGGCGAGAATGCCGGCGACCGGAAGAAGAACCCAGAAGGACAGGCCGAAATAGGTCGACAGCAGGGCGTAGGAATAGGCACCGACCGCGTAGAAGGCGACGTAACCCAGGTCCAGCAGGCCAGCGAGGCCGACGACGATGTTGAGCCCCCAGGCCAGCATCACGTAGATCAGGATCTGGATGCCGAAATTGTCGACCCACTTCAGCGAGCCCTGGACGCCGAAGATCGCGACGACGAGCGGCGGATAGATGAGCAGGAACGCAATCGCGAGCTTGGAGAAGTTGCGGCTGAAGAAGGTCTCCTCCTTCACCGCATCCTCGGCCTCGGCCTTGGCGGCCTTGCGCCGAGCCATGGCCGGCTGGACATAGGCAACCATCAGGAAGCGGCCGACGGCAGCGACGATCACGAAGATCGCCAGCAGTCCCCAGCGCTGGTTGAGGATCAGCTCGTTGCGGATGTTCTGGTCGGACTTGAGACCGACGAACAGCACGAAAAGGCCGAGCGAAATCAGGCCCGCGAAGACAGCCTCGCGCAGGGCCCGCGCCGTCACGTCAGTGCCGGCGCTTGCAGTCGTAGAAGCAATGTTTGCCATGGAATTATACCTTCTCGACTTCCGGTCGTCCGAGAATGCCAGACGGCTTGAAGATCAGGACGATGGCGAGAATGGAGAAGGTCGCGACGTCCTTGTAGTCGATGGTGAAATAGGCCGACCAGAGGGACTCGATGAGCCCGATCAACAGTCCGCCGAGAACGGCGCCCGGCAGCGATCCGATGCCGCCGAGAACGGCCGCGGTGAACGCTTTGACGCCAGGCACGAAACCGTCGGTGAAGACGACGACGCCATAATACATCAGATACATCGTGCCGGCGACGGCAGCGAGTGCTGCACCCATGATGAAGGTCACCGAGATGGTGCGGTCGACGTCAACACCCAGCAGCGCCGCCATCTTGCGGTCCTGTTCGGTCGCGCGCTGGGCGCGGCCGAGCGGCGTCTTGTTGACGATGTACCAGAAGATCGAAAGCAGAGCCGCCGTGATGACGATGATGATGATCTGCTTCAGCGAGATGGTGATGCCGAAGACTTCGTAGACCGAAGAGACGAGCGGCGGGATCGGCTTGTTGCGCGGGCCCTGCGTCACCTGGATGAAGTTCGACAACGCAATCGACATGCCAATCGCGGTGATCAGCGGCGCAAGCCGGAACGAACCGCGCAGCGGCCGATAGGCCACTTTCTCGATCGTCCAGTTCCAGAGACCTGCAGTCAGCATGCCGACGATCATCATCAGCAGGAGAGCAAGTACAACCGGGACGCCCCCGATGAATGTTGTGAGAATAAGAAAGACAATCAAAGCAGCAAAGCCGCCGAGCATGAAGATATCGCCGTGGGCGAAGTTGATCATGCCAATGATGCCGTAGACCATGGTATAACCGATTGCGATCATACCATAAATAGACCCAAGAGTCAGCCCGTTGACGAGCTGCTGGACGAAATACTCCATCAATCTTCCCCTGGACCAGATCCATAACGGTCCGGTCTCTTGTTTTTTGAGCTCATTGTTGAGCGCTGTGTTTGCTCGATTCCATACCTCTTTCAAACGAAAAGGAAAGCTAAAAAACGCGACTTCGCCAAAAACTTCCTCGATAAAATCGATTTGACGCTTTTACAGCCAGAAAAATCAAATCTTTCGCAGCTTTCGCCCGCGAAAGCATCAACTTTAGTCGTAAAAGCGTCGGGTATTCTATGAAGCTTCGACAGCCACTTCGGTCTGCATTACACCTCGAATGCTTAGGCACGCATGCGCTGACCGTTCGAATCGAACAGCGGATGCGGCTGAAGACGGGCCGGCAGGATCTCACCCAAGAGTTCGATCGACCAGCCATCGCTTCGGTCGGCGATCTCCTTGGGCACGTAGCCCATGGCGACCGAAACCCCACTTGCATGCGCATAGCCGCCCGATGTCACCCAGCCGCGCACGACACCGTCGAGATAGATGGGCTCGTCGCCGATGACGTCCGCATCCCTCGCATCGAGCACGAAGGTCCGCAGCCGCATCGCGCCGCCATCCGCCTTCTCCTTCACGGCCGCCGCCTTGCCAATGAAATCCGCATCCTTGCCGGTCGCGACGAAACGGCCGAGCCCAGCCTCGACCGGGCCATAGAGCGGACGATATTCGCGCGCCCAGCTGCCGAAGGATTTTTCGACGCGCAATGCATTCAGCGCCCTCAGGCCGAACAAACGGATCCCGGAAGCCGCCCCCTTCTCCATCAGCAGTTCGAAGAGATAACGCTGGTACTCCGGTTTCATCCAGATCTCGTAGCCGAGATCGCCGGTGTAGCTGACGCGGCCGACGAGCGCGGGCGCCATGCCGAGATCCATCCGGCGGATGTCCATGAACGGGAAATCGGCGTCGGAGACATCGAGATGGGTCAGGCTTTCAAGCACATCGCGCGCCTTCGGCCCGGCGATCGACAGGCCCACCAGCTCCAGCTTCAACGCCTTCAGCGTCACCGAGCCGTCCGCAGGCAGATGCGCCTCGAACCAGCGCATGTGGTAGTCCTCGGCTATGCCGGATCCAACAAGCAGGAAATCCCCCTCGCCGAGCTTGGCAAGGGTGAAGTCGCCGATCAGCTTGCCGTCCTCCTTCAGCATCGGTGCCAATGCCATGCGCCCGACCTCAGGGATGCGGCAGGCAAGCATGCGGTCGAGCCAGGCTTCAGCGCCCTTGCCGGTGATCGCATATTTGGCAAAGCCCGATGTCTCCATCAGGCCGACGCCTTCGCGCACGGCCCGGGTCTCCGCGCCCACCGTCTCGAAGTCGGTCGAACGGCGCCAGGAGAAGGCGTCCTTGACGCCTTCGGGTGCAAACCACAGCGGCGTTTCAAGCCCGTAGGACGCGCCGAAGACGGCGCCCGCAGCCTTCAGCCGGTCGTAGATCGGCGTCGTCAGCAGAGGCCTTGCCGCCGGCAGCTCCTCGTTCGGATAACGGATCGAGAAGCGACGCGAGTAGTTCTCGCGCACCTTGGCATTGGTATAGGCAAGCGTGGCGAAATCGCCGTAGCGCGAAACGTCCATGGCAAAGACGTCGAAGCCGGGGTCGCCATGGATCATCCAGTTGGCAAGCGCCAGGCCGACGCCGCCACCCTGGCTGAAGCCGGCCATGACGGCGCAGGCCGACCAGAAATTCCTCAAGCCCCGCACCGGGCCGACCAGCGGGTTACCGTCCGGCGAGAAGGTAAAAGGACCGTTGATGATCTTCTTGATGCCGGCCTTGTTGAAGGCCGGGAAGTGCCGGAAGCCGACCTCGAGTTCGGGCGAGATACGGTCGATGTCCTCGGCGAGAAGTTCATGGCCGAAGTCCCAGGGCGTCGTGACGGGCGACCACGGACGGCACGCCTTCTCATAGGTGCCCATCAGCATGCCGTTCCGCTCCTGGCGGAGATAAATCTCGCCGTCGAAATCGACGCAGTGCATCAGCTCCTTGCCGCGCGTCTGGTTGAACTCGATGACCTCTGGCATGTCCTCGGTGATGAGATACATGTGCTCCATAGCGAGCACCGGGAGTTCCAGCCCCACCATGCGCCCCACCTCGCGGGCCCAGAGGCCGGCGGCGTTGACGACATGCTCGGCGACAATCTCGCCCTGGTTGGTGATCACCCGCCAGCAACCGTCTTCCCGCTGCACCAGATCCTCGACCTTGGCGTGCAGATAGATCTCCGCACCGTTCTTCTTCGCTGATTTGGCATAGGCATGCGTCGTGCCATAGGGATCGAGATGCCCCTCGACCGGATCGAACACCGCACCGACGAACTGGTCGGGATCGAGCAGCGGCATCAGGTCATGCGCTTCCCTGGGCGTCAAAAGCTCGGCTTCGAGCCCCATGTAGCGGCCCTTGGCAAGGATCGATTTCATCCAGTCGAAACGTTCCTTGGTGGCGGCGAGCATCATGCCGGACGTCATGTGCAGGCCGACATCCTGGCCGGAATACGCCTCGATCTCCTTGTAGAGCTCGACCGTATATTTCTGCAGCTTGGCGACGTTCGGGTCGCCGTTGATCGTGTGCATGCCGCCGGCCGCGTGCCAGGTGGAGCCGGAGGTGAGTTCCGATCGTTCGAGCAGCACGGCGTCGGTCCAGCCGAATTTCGTCAGGTGATAGAGCACCGAACAACCGACGACACCGCCTCCGATAACGACGACCTTGGCATGGCTTTTCATGCGTACACTCCGTCTCCCCATGCTCCTGTCGGAGGCATGGCCAAATTGTCAGGAAGAAACTCAGGCACGGCCACCGCTTGCTTCAGGGACAGAAGTGCAAGCGGCGAATGATGAAAGCCTAGTCAGAAAGACGGCGCCGATAAAGACACGGCTGCGAAGGACGCTTGTCCATTTCCGCCGTTTGCTGGTGGATGGGCGACCTGTTTGCGGCATTTCATGCCGCATTTGATTTCGACCTCTTGAAGGGGCCGTTTCAATCAGAGAAGGCGGCGGTGAGATCGAAGGCCCGCCCCATCTTCATCAGGTCATCGAAGAGCGATTCCGCATAGCTCCGCGGCACGATCAGCTCGAACGTGTCCTCGTCCGTCCGGGCGAGATTGACCGGGATGTGACCGCACAGCGCATTGGTGCTGCCGCCAACCGTGAAGGCTGAGGGATGAAGATCAAGGCCGATGCCCTTGGCGAGGATGCTGCGCACGTTCGGGCCGGCGATCCGGAACACGACGCGCCCATCGCTTTGGTCGACAACATAGGCACTGCCGTCGCAAAGCTCTTCGAGCCAACGCACGAGCCCGCTCGGCGCCTCCACCTCGGAGACGACAAGCCATTCCCCCGGCGCCGAAAACCGCATGGACAAGTCGGACTGTACGGCGATCGCCTCACGCACGGTCTCCTCCCGGCCGGCGCACGCAAGAACCGTCGCCATCGTGCGCCAATGCCCGACCATCAGGTGGTCGGCCGCCGGCGACGTGGGTGCCGATCGCAGTTTCTGCTCCAGTGCGTGGCGGTTGTTGTAGTCGCGAACCATCACCGCCTCCTCAGGCCTTCAGCTTTGCATTTTGCGGATCGACGAAGACCGGGTCGCAGACCTCGGCGACGATCTCCTGATCGCGCAGCTTGTCGAACACCACGACCTTCTCGCCATAGCGTTCGCGCCCGGATTTCAGGAAGGCAAGCGCGATGGCGTGGCCCAGGACCGGCGAGAAACCGGCCGAGCTGACCCAACCCTGATCGTTCAGCGTCGAGGGCTTGGTCCCCTCCTTCAGAAGATGCGCTCCGGCCCGCATGTCCTTGTCGGCATCGACGGGCTTCAGACCAACAAGCTGCATGCGATCCGCCGCCGTCAGGCCGTAGCGCGTCGACAGGCGCTTGCCGATGAAGTCGGTCTTCTGCATCGAGAGCATTCGGCCGAGCCCGGCATCGTCTGGCGTCACGCGACCGTCGAATTCCGCATGCGTCAGCAGACCCTTCTCCAGCCGCAGCACGTTCAAGGCTTCGACGCCATAGGCACAGATTTCATGCGGCCGGCCGGCCTCCATGATCTGGTCGGCCACCGCCTCGCCATAACCTGCCGGCACCGCCAGTTCGAAAGCCAGCTCCCCGGAGAAGGAAATGCGGAAGAGCCGCGCCGACACGCCGCTTTTCAGGACGATCTTGCGGGCGGACAGGAACGGAAACGCGCCATCGGAAATATCGCCATCGACGATCTGCTGCAGCACCGCGCGCGCTTTCGGACCAGCGATCGCCATCTGCGCCCATTGGTCGGTCGACGAGGTGAAGCGGACTTCGAGTTCAGGCCAGAGCGTCTGGGCGCAATATTCCAGGTGCGCCATGACGGGACCGGCCATCGCCGTCGTCGTGGTGACGAAGAAATGTTCCTCGTCGAAGCGGCTGACCGTACCGTCGTCGAAGACGAAACCGTCTTCGCGCAGCATCAGGCCGTAACGCGCCTTGCCGATCGGCAGCTTCAGGACCGGGTTGCAATAGAGACGGTTGAGGAACTCCGCAGCGTCGGGGCCGAAGACCTCGATCTTGCCGAGGGTCGAGACGTCACAGAGGCCGACATTGGCCCGCACGTTCAAGACTTCTCGATCGACGCTGTCGCGCCAGGTCTTTTCGCCGGCGCGCGGGAACCATGCGGAACGATACCAGAGCCCGGCCTCGACGAAGGTCGCGCCATTTTTCATCGCCCAGCCATGCAGCGGCGACTTGCGCGCCGGTGCTGCATGCTCATCGCGCGCCGTGCCGGCAAGTGCACCGAAGGAGACCGGCGTATAAAAAGGCCTGAAGGTGGTGGTGCCGACCTCTGCCGGGCTGACACCACGCATGCCGGCGAGAATGCCGACGGCATTGATGTTGGAAAGCTTGCCCTGATCGGTCGCCATGCCGCTGGTCGTGTAGCGCTTGGCGTGCTCGACATGGCCGAAACCTTCGCGAAGCGCCAGGCCGAGATCCTTCGCATGCACGTCGTTCTGGAAATCGACAAAGGCCTTCGATTTGGCGCCCGGCACATACCAGAGCGCTGAAAAGGACGTGGCCTCTTCGCCATCGACGACCGGTGCTGCGGCCGAGCTGGCGCTGAAGCCGAGGTCGGCCGCAATCGCTGCGGCCTTGTCCGCACCATCGGACAGGCAGCCCGCGAGCGTGTAGACACCGTTTGCAGCGCCCACGGGACGCAGGCCGCCACCGACATCGGGTGCGACGAAGGCCTTCAATTCCTCCGACCAGGCCGGTCTTGCGCCGCGCTGGCAGGCAAGATGCACGACCGGGCTCCAGCCACCGGACATCCCCAGCGCATCGCAAGCGATCAGTTCCTCGAAGCCGGAGCGTTCGACGACGATGCCCTTGAGGCGCTGCCTGCCCTTGGTGTCGACGACGGAAGCCGAGCGGATGACCCGGATGCCATCAGGCGCCTGATCGGCGGATTCCGCTCGGGCGTCGACGATCGCCGCGATGGCGACGCCCTTGGACGCAAGGGCCCGTGCCGTGCGGTACCCGGCGCTGCCGCTGGTAAAGATCGTGACCTGCTTGCCGGCGGCCACACCATAGCGCTCGGCATAGGTGGTCATGGCGCCCGCCATCATCACGCCGGGCCTATCATTGCCGCCGAACACCAGCGGGCGTTCCTCGGCACCGGTTGCCATCAGCGCGCGCTTGGCAACGATACGCCAGACACGCTCGCTCACGAGCTTCGAAGACGGTTCAGCGACGTGTTTCTGCACGCGTTCAACCGCGCCGAAGACGTTGTCGTCATACCAGCCGAAGACCGTGGTGCGCGAAAGCAGAGTGACGTTGGGCAGCGCTTGCAGTTCGGCGACGGTGCGGTCGGCAAAGACCGATGCCGGCGCGCCGTCGACGGTCTCGCCGGTCGCAAGCAGGGAGCCGCCGAGCCGGAAATCCTCGTCGGCGACGATGACCCGAAGGCCGGCGCGGCCGGCCGTCAGTGCTGCCATCAGGCCGGCGGGACCGGCACCGACGACGAGCAGGTCGCAGAACGCCCAGGACTTCTCGTAGCTCTCGGGGTCGCGCTCCAGCACCGCCCGGCCGAGGCCGGCGGCGCGGCGGATGAAGGGTTCGTAGACGCGCTCCCAGAACTGCTTCGGCCACATGAAGGTCTTGTAGTAGAAGCCGGCGCCGAGGAACGGCGAAAGGACGCCGTTGACCGCCCCGACATCGAAGCCGAGAGACGGCCAGCGGTTCTGGCTTTTGGCAGTCAGCCCGCCATAGAGTTCGGCGACGGTCGCCTTGGTGTTGGCATCGGTGCGGGCACCAGAGCCGAGGGTGACGAGCGCGTTGGGCTCGGAGGGCCCGGCGCTGACGATGCCGCGCGGCCGGTGGTATTTGAAGCTGCGGCCGACGAGCAGCTGGTCATTGGCAAGAAGTGCGGAGGCGAGCGTATCGCCGGAAAATCCGCGCAGCGGCCGGCCGTCGAAGGTGAAGCTCAACGTTTTGCTGCGATCGACGAGGCCGCCGGAGGAAAGACGATAGCCGGTCATCGCGCAGCCCTCCGCGCAAACTCGGCCGCATCGACGACGGAATAGACCTCGTGGGTGGCCGTATCGCGCTCGACCACCAGGAAGCGGCGACAGCCGGCGATGTGATGCCAATGCTCCAACGTCCGCCCACGCGGGTTGGCGCGCACATAGACGTAATCATGCCAGGCCTCGTCCGAATCCATCGGCTCGGGACGGCCGCGCGAGGCGTCGCCGCGGATCGCGAATTCTTCCTTCGGTCGGACCCCGCAATGCGGGCAGTTAATCAGGCTTGCCATCGTCTTCCGTGTCCTGAAGCCGCACTCCGGCTTCCTGTTCATTCCATACGAGCCGGCGGGCCGGCCGTGTCCTGTCAGTGAAGGTTGGGCTGCGGGCCGGCGCCGGCCTCGTCGACGGCATAGCCGCGGGCGAAGCGATCGAGCCTCAAGGCGCGCGCCACCGGATGGGTGTCGTTCTTGGCGATCAGGTGGGCGAAGCAGTAGCCGGAAGCCGGCGTCGCCTTGAAACCGCCGTAGCACCAGCCGCAGTTCAAGTAGAGATTGTCGATCGAGGTGCGGTCGATGATCGGCGAGCCGTCCATGCTCATGTCCATGACGCCCCCCCAGGCGCGCAGCACCCGAACGCGCGACAGGCCGGGGATCATCGTCACCCCCTCCTCCATCACGTGCTCGGCGGTCGCCAGATTGCCGCGCTGGGCATAGGACGAATAGCCGTCGATCTCGGCGCCGAAGACGAGGCCGCCCTTGTCCGATTGCGAGATGTAGAAGTGGCCGCCACCATAGACGATCACGTGATCGATGCAGGGCTTCAGCCCCTCGGTCACGAAGGCCTGCAGCACATGGCTTTCCAGCGGCAGCTTCAGATCCGCCATTTCGCCGACGCTCGAGGTGTTGCCGGCCGCCGCCAGCGCCAGCTTGCCGCAGCCGATGAACCCCTTGGTCGTTTCGACGCCGGTGACGACACCGTTTTCGCGGCGAATGCCGGTCACTTCGCAATGCTCGATGATGTCGACACCATGCTGGTCGGCGCCGCGGGCATAGCCCCAAGCGACCGCATCATGCCGCGCGGTACCGGCGCGGCGCTGCAGCAGGCCACCGAGGATCGGATAGCGGGCGTGATCGTAGTTGAGGAAGGGGATCATCTTCTTCAACTGCTCACGCTCGATGAGCTCCGCTGCCACGCCTTCCATCCACATGGCATTGCCGCGGCGCACATAGGCATCGCGCTGGCCGTCGCTGTGGTAGAGCATGATGACGCCGCGCTGCGACAGCATTACATTGTAGTTGAGATCCTGCTCCAGCCCCTCCCAGAGCTTCATCGAGAACTCGTAGAAGGGTTCGTTGCCGGGCAGCATGTAGTTGGAGCGCACGATCGTCGTGTTGCGACCGACATTACCCGAGCCGAGATAGCCCTTTTCCAGGACCGCGACGTTCTTCACGCCGAATTCCTTGGCGAGATAATAGGCGGTCGAGAGCCCATGGCCGCCGCCGCCGACGATGATCACGTCATAGTGGGATTTCGGCTGTGGCTGGCGCCAATGCGGTTTCCAGTTCAGGTTTCCGGAAAGGGCGTTCCTGACAAGCGAGAAGGCGGAATAACGCATGAAGGCATCCAGTTCAGTTGCGCCGGCACATTTGCACAGCCGGAACGCGGAAGCAAAGACGCAAAGCCTCTCGCAATTGCAAAAAAGCTTGAGATGCTCCGCCCCGCAGATCAGTTGCGACCACGCGTAAAGAGCCGCCTGCCATGTCAAAAGCATGGCTATAATCTTCCTCTCAATATGCTATGGGCCTGATGACGGACCGAAAGACAGGGCGAATGCTGGAGATACTGCAACAATCGGCAATAACGGCGGGTCGGGCCATTCTCGACATCTACAATGCCGGGCCGGAGGTCACGCACAAGCCTGACTGCTCGCCGGTCACCGATGCCGACACGACGGCCGAACGCATCATCCTGGCAGACCTCGCCTCCGCCTTTCCGGACATCCCCGTGGTCGCCGAGGAAGCGGTGTCCGCCGGCTTCGTGCCGGAGATTTCCGGCAAGTCGTTTTTCCTTGTCGATCCGCTCGACGGCACCAAGGAATTCATCAGCCGCAACGACGACTTCACCGTCAACATCGCGCTGATCGAAAACGGCGCGCCCGTCGCGGGCGTCGTCTACGCCCCGGCGCTTGGAATCCTCTATGCGGCACACCATGGCAAGGCGGTAAAGTCGGTTATTGATGGCAGCTTTCGCCTGACCGAAGAAACGATCATCGGCTGCCGCAGCTGCGGGGATCGCATGGTGGGGCTCGCCAGCCGCTGGCACAACAGCGCCGAGACGATCGACTACCTCGAAAAACACGGCATCGCCGATTACCGGACGGTCGGCTCGTCCTTGAAATTCTGCCTGCTCGCCGAAGGCGTGGCCGACGTCTATCCCCGCTTCAGCCGGACGATGGAATGGGACACCGCCGCTGGCGACGCGATCCTGAGGGCCGCCGGTGGCGAAACGCTGACGATGGATGGCACGCCACTCACCTACGGCAAGCGCAACCAGAAGGACGACAGCGACTTCGCCAATCCCTGGTTCGTATCGCGCGGCAAGCCCTGAGCAGGTCGCGCAAGGGCTGAGCCGATTCCTAAGCCTCTCTCGTCTGGATCCCAGCGGCGATCAGCTGGCCGATCGATTTCTCGTTGAACGGTTTGTCGATCCGCGGAACGTGCCTGAGATAGGTCGGGAAGTGCTCGGCATCGCCGTAGCCGCTGGTGAAGCCGAACGGCATTCCGCGGGCAAGCATGGCATCGGCAACCACGAAACTCGTGTGATCGCCGAGATTGACGTCGAGGATCGCGAAATCGAAGGCCTGGAGCGCCAGCAGCTCCAATGCCTGGTTCGCATTTCCGGCGATCGTAACCTGCAATATTCCGAGAGAAGCGAGGATTTCCTCGACGTCCATGGCGATGATGAAGTTGTCCTCGAGAACGAGGACCGTCCGGACGGACGGTGAAAGCTCGGCCATGTCAATGCACTCCATTTTTCACGCACAGCGACGGCAGTCATCGTCGCTGCAGGCGCATTTCCAGGCGGAATGCCGTCCAGAGTCCCGGAACCTCCACTGAGGCAACGGCAACGACTGAGCTTAGGCTCCAATGGCCTGACCTGGCATTTAAAAAAGACATGTGAGCGTCATGACGGGATCGGGAACAACCCTTTCATCGCGGCGTTCAGTTCATGCGGCGTGGCCCTCGGCCGCCTCCGCTCGACATTCCAAGACAGAACTGGAGCAGAAGAATGAAACAGACTGCCGCCGTGCTGAAGCCCAAGGTCAGGGACGAAGAATTCGACATCGGCCTGACGAAGGCCTATCGCCAGCAGATGGCAACCGCGCTTTCCGATATCCTTGCCGATACCTACAAGCTGGTGATCAAGAGCCACATCTACCACTGGAACGTGGTCGGGCCCCTGTTCAAGCCGCTGCACGAACTGACCGAAGAGCACTACAACGCGCTGTTCAAGGCAACCGACATCATTGCCGAGCGCATTCGCGCTCTTGGCCACCTGGCGCCGGCGAAGCTCGCCGAAGCAAAAACCTTCGCCCCCAGCGCCGCCTCGGTCAACCACACGACGGCGGCCGAGATGGTGGCAGACCTGATCACCGATCACGAAGCGGCGGCGCGGCGCATACGCGAGGCCGGCACCAAGGCCGATGAAAACGGCGACCTGGTCACGACGGACATGCTGACCGATCGCCTCAACTTCCATGAAAAGGCTCTGTGGATGCTGCGGGCGATCGTTGCCGCCTGATCTCCCCCACCTTGACATCGATGCGGCCCCGGCGCCGCATCGATCGGCTTCGACTGGGCACGTCAGATGAACGGCCGCTTGGGTTCGCGGAGCCCTTCCCAGCCTGAAACCGCAAGCAGGCCGTCGATGTCGCGGACATTGCAGCCCTTCTCCGCCCAGCGGATCAGGCCCCGTTCGGCAAGTTTCTTCAAAGTCTTGTTGGTGTGAACGATCGAAAGACCCAGCGTGTCGGCCACATGCTGCTGGCTGATCGGAATGGCGACGCGGCTGTTGCTGAAGAGGTCGAGCACCTCCGCCCGCTGATAGAGGAAGGCGATGAGATAGGCCGCCCGCTCCAGCGCGGATCGGCGGCCGATGCTCAAGAGGTTTTCATCCAGAATGCGCTCCTCGCGTGCAGCGATCCACGTGAGATCATAGGCAAGCTCAGGGTAGTTCTCGAACAGACGGTTGAGCTTGCCGCGCTCGAAGACGCAGAGAGTGACGGGCGACAGCGCTTCGATCGAATGCTGCATCTCCCCCATCAGGCTGCCCTGCAGTCCGATCAGATCGCCGGGCATCACATAGTTGAGGATCTGGCGGCGGCCGTCATCGAGCATCTTGTAGCGGAAGCCCCAGCCGGAAAGCACGGTGAAAAGGTGCGCACTGTGCGCGCCTTCGACGAGTATGGTCGCGCCACCATCGACCGCCAGTTCGCCAGTCTTGAACTGCGAAACGAAGGCAAGTTCTTCGCCGGTAAAGGCACGAAAATGATCGAGCTTGCGCAAGGGACAGCTTTCGCAAGGGGTGCGCTTTTCGTTGCGGGCTGTCATTTCGTTCATCGTTCCATCCACCGCATGCGTTCGTTCAGGCTTTTGCGTCCAAAACTGCAAGTAGCGCCGGCATCGCAGGTGACAAGATACAACCCTGAAAACACTTGGTTTTCCGAAGCGCCATCGTTGCCATGATCATGGACAGCCAGCCCTTGGCGCCCTATCTCTTGCACTCGACCCCGCCACAGGAGCTTCACTATGTCCCACCCTGCCTTCGCCCCCGGCAATGTCGCCGTCGTTACCGGTGCTGCTTCCGGCATCGGCCTTGCGGCTGCCAGACACTTCGCGACGCTCGGCATGTACGTCGTGCTCACCGACCTCGCGGGCGACAAGCTGGAGAAGGCGGCCGCCGAAGTCGCAGCCGCCTCGCCCGGCGGGGCGCGGCACGTCACGGCCATCGCGACAGACGTCTCGCGGCTCGACACGCTGGAAGCGCTTGAGCGGGAGGTTCATCAGCGGCTCGGCGACGTGCATGTGCTCATGAACAATGCCGGCATTCAGCCCGGCAGCGCGATCCTCGGCCCCTTGGCCGCCTGGGAGGCGACGCTCGGGGTCAATCTCTGGGGCGTCATCAACGGTTCGCGCGTCTTTGCATCCCGGATGATCGCCCACGGCAAACCGGCCGTCATCATTAACACTGGCTCGAAACAGGGCATCACCACGCCGCCCGGCGACCCGGCCTACAACGTCTCCAAGGCGGCCGTGAAGGTCTTTACCGAGGCGCTGGAGCACGAGCTGCGCAACACCGCCGGAAGCCAGGTCCACGCGCACCTGCTGATCCCCGGTTTCGTCTACACCGGGCTGACGGCTGGCGGCCGCACGGAAAAGCCCGCCGGCGCCTGGACGTCGGAACAGACGGTCGGCTTCATGATGGAGAGCCTGGCGCGCGGGGATTTCTACATCCTCTGCCCTGATAACGACGTGCCACGCGCGACCGACGAACGGCGTATCCTCTGGGCCGCCGGCGACATCGTCGCGAACCGGCCGCCGTTGTCGCGCTGGCATCCGAAATATGCGGATGCCTTCAAGGCGTTCCTCGACAGGGATGGCGATTGATCCTCCTACGTTGACACTGCGTTCTCGGCGACCCTTCTGGTGCTGGCGGGACACATCGTGTTTTGTGGGACGACGATAATGAGGGACTAAGAATGACGAGCGGCATCCATCACATCACCCTGATTGCCCGGAAGGTCCAGGCAAACGTCGACTTCTATGTCGGCTTTCTTGGCTTGCGCCTGGTCAAGCGGACGGGCGGCTATGAGGACGCCAACCAGCTGCACCTTTTTTACGGCGACGCCGAGGGTTCGCCGGGTTCGCTCGTGACCTTCCTGATGTGGGAAGACGGCGGCCGCGGCCGCGTGGGCCATGGCCAGCCGAGCGAAATCGCGTTTGCCATCCGGCCGGAGAGTATCGGCTTCTGGCTGACCCGCGCGCTGCAGTTCAACATCGCCACGTCAGGGCCAGCGCAGGAGTTCGGTGAGCCGGTGCTGCGGCTCAAGGATCCGGACGGTGTCATCGTCAAGCTCGTCGGCACCGAGTTGGTTTCGGGTGCGGCCCCCTGGAGCCCGCGCGATATCCCGGCGGAAGACGCCATCCGCCGCCTGCGTGGCGCCACGATCCTCACGGAAAAGCCGGAGGATTCCGTTCGCTTCCTGACGTCCCATTTCGGTTATACGGAAACCGGCGCAACCGACGCGATCCGGCGGCTCACCTCCGCCTCCGGCGACACCATCGACGTGCGCAATGCAAGCGGCTTCTGGACGTCTGCCCCCGGAACCGGAACGATCGATCACATCGCCTTCCGCGCGCCCGACCGAGCCGCCGTGGAACGGGTGCACGAGGACCTGCAACGGGATGGCGCGGGCGCGATCAATGCGCATGACCGCAAATACTTCTATTCGCTCTACGTCCGCGAACCCGGTGGGTCGCTCTACGAACTGGCCAGCGACGTGCCCGGCTTCACCGTCGACGAACCGAAGGAAACACTCGGCACCGAACTCTTCGTGCCGGCGCATTTCAGCGCCGCGCGCGAAGAAATGCTGCTGGCCATGCCGCAGTTCGCCCTGCCGGGAGAACCGCGGCTGACCGAGCGCGACCTGCCCTTCGTGCACCGCTTCTATCACC
Source organism: Ensifer sp. ENS06 (assembly GCF_014852205.1). Taxonomy (NCBI): domain Bacteria; kingdom Pseudomonadati; phylum Pseudomonadota; class Alphaproteobacteria; order Hyphomicrobiales; family Rhizobiaceae; genus Ensifer; species Ensifer sp. ENS06. The sequence continues at coordinate 296,100 of NZ_JACVBC010000006.1, forward strand.
CTGGCGTGCTGGATGACCGCACCTTCATGCTCTTGCACGGCAGCGGCGCCAACGAAACGCAGCTTCTCCACCTCGCCCATCAGGTCGACAGGCAGGCGACGCTTGTCGGCATTCGCGGCCGGTCGAACGAGGAGGGAACGCCGCGCTGGTTCCGGCGCTATTCGCCGACGACCTTCGACCAGAAGGACGTGCGGTCGGAAGCCGAGGCCTTTGCTGCCTTCGTCGAGGGTGCCCGCGACGGCTACCGCATCGATCTGGAGAAGACGGTTTTCATCGGCTACTCCAACGGCGCCAATCTTCTGGTGGCCCTGATGCTGTTGTATCCGGGGCTCGTGCGCAATGTCGTACTGATGCGCTCAATGCTCGTCCTCGACGACGTGCCGCCGCCGGATCTCTCGGGTACGAAGGTGCTGCTCCTGACCGGCAAGCACGACAGCTACGGCGACTTCGCTCCACGCCTCAGGGAAGAGCTCGTCCGCACGCGCGCGGATCTGACCGCGGTCGACCTCGACATGGGCCACGAGATCGGCGCGCCAGATATCGCGGCTATCCAGCAATGGCTGCAGGATAAGGGCCTCTAAGCGTTTCTGAGGTCGTTTCGGCGAATGCTTTCGAGAAATCCAACAGCGCTCGCTCCCTCACCCTCATGCTTGGGCTTTGCCCGAGCATCCATACCCAGTCCTGTCCGCGATGTCCGGGGCAGCCTTAGCGCCTCACTGTGTCGGCAGACTACCGCGCTCCCTCAGCGCCGGCAAAATCCGCAAATGCCTTGACGAAGGCGGCGAGCCGGTCGCGGGCGTCCGTGTCCGTCAGCGTCCCCGCCTCATCGAAAAGCGTATCCGCCTTGGGCAGCATCAGGCGCTTGCCGGACCAGAGCTCGGCGCCGAGCGTGCGCATGACGGGCAGCCAGGCGTTCTGGCTGAGAATGGTGCCGAAATTGCCGGGCGAGCTGCCGGCAAGCGCAAAGGGCCGACCGCGAAACACCTTGGCGATATCGGCGGAAGGCCGGCTCATCCAGTCGATCGCGTTCTTGAACACGCCGGGGATGGAGTTGTTGTATTCCGGCGTGAACAGGATGACGCCGTCGGCAGCCATCACCTTTTGCTTCAGCGCCGTCACGGCGTCCGGAATGCCGCTCTCCTTTTCGACATCGCCGTCATAGAGCGGAATTCCGTGCAGCGTCGCGGTGTCGAATTCGACGCCACCAGGCGGGTTTTCCGCGGCCGCCCGCATCAGGCCGGTGTTGAACGACGCCTTGCGCAGGCTCCCGGAAATGCCGAGGATTTTTGTCATGAGGTCTGGTCCTTTTCCAAGTCCTTGCGGGCGCGCCTCGAAGCGCGAGGCGGGATGCCATCGACATAGGCAACGCAACAGCTGTCATGATGGGTCCGCGCGGAACCGATGTCCAACGGGATCAGAGGGATAGAGACAAAAAAGCCGGGGACGAGCCCCGGCTTTTCGTTGGGATCAGACCGTTAGACGAGCGGCTTCAGCCGGGCCTCGATCTGCGCGCGCTTCGGCTCCAGGAACGGCGGCAGAGACAGGCTCTCACCGAGCGTTTCCATCGGCTCGTCGACGGCAAAACCGGGACCATCGGTCGCGATCTCGAAGAGGACGCCGTTCGGCTCGCGGAAATAGAGCGAGCGGAAATAATAGCGCTCGACCTCGCCGCTCGACGGCAGACGGAAGCCGTTAAGCCGTTCCGTCCACTCCGTCAGCGCCGCATTATCAGGCGCCCGGAAGGCGACGTGGTGCACGGCACCGGCGCCCTGACGCGCGATCGGCAATCCCGGTTGGACGGCCACGTGCAGTTCGGCCGCAGGACCGCCCTCGCCCATGGTGAAGACGTTGACTTCCCCCTCGCCGTCCGGCGACGGATAGGTGCGGGCCTTGCTCATGTTCATCACATGCGTCAGGACGAGTTCGGTGTTGGTGATGTCAGGCACGCTGATGGTGATCGGTCCGAGGCCCTTGATCTGGCGCTCGGCCGGCACCGGGCTCTTTTCCCAGGGGTGTGAGGGCGCAAGCCCGCCGTCGTCGACCAGCCGGAAACGTTGGCCTTCGCCATCCTCGAAATCAAGCGCGGTGCGGCCATCGATCTCCGTGACCTCTCCACTCGTGACCTTGAGTTCGTCGAAGCGGTCCTTCCACCAGCGAACGGTTTCGGCGCTGCCGACCCTCAGACCCGTGCGCGAAATGCTGTGCGTGCCGCGCCCTTCCGGCCCGACCGGCCAGTCGAAGAAGGTCAAGTCCGTGCCGGGCGTGGCGCGCCCGTCGGCATAGAAGAGGTGATAGGCGGTGGTGTCGTCCTGGTTGACGGTTTTCTTGACCAGCCGCAGCCCGAGCGTCTCGGTGTAGAAGCGCAGGTTTTCCGGTGCGTTGGCGGTGATCGCCGTCAGGTGATGGATCCCAGTCAGTTGCAAGCTCATGATTGCCTCCAATGCGTTGGCATTGCTGTTGAGCCCAATATGGGATGCCGCATCGTTTCCGACAGTAGACCAATAGAGAACAGAACGTTCTCCTCAGGTGAACAACAAACGGCCCGTCCGCGCTGCCATCGCTGAGGCGCAACGGCGATCGAGGCGCGCTCAGCGGCGATTGAGATCGCCGAGATAGGTGTTTTCAAGGCGGGAGATTGCGTAGGCCTTGGGGTCGATGTCGACGAGGAGCACGGCTTCCTGCCCAGACCCCGCCTTGGCGAGCAACTGCCCGTCGGGTGCTGCAATGCGCGACAGCCCGGCGAAGGAGAACAGCGGGTCCGAACCACAATGGTTGATGTAGGCGACGAACACCTGGTTCTCGAAGGCGCGCGTCTGGATCATGTGCTCGGCGATGAAATCGCCGGACCAGCCCGCCGGCAGCGCCGTCGGCACCAGCACGGCCTCGGCGCCGGCGAGCGCCAGCCGCCGCACATTCTCCGGAAACTCGACGTCGTAGCAGATCAGCATGCCGCAGGTGACGCCACGATGTGTGAAGAGCCGCGTCGACGGCTCCGGCGCGCGGAAGATCGAACGCTCATAGTCGCCGTAGAGATGGGACTTGCGGTAGACGACCGGCGCGGCATCGCCATCGACATAGACGGCGCTGTTATAGACGTCGTCGCCGTCGCGCTCGGCAAAGCCGGCGATGAGCGCAATGCCCGTCTCAGCGGAAATCGCCTTGAGGCGCTGAACGATCGCGCCATCCGGCGCCTCGGCGAGCGCTGTCAACGCCTCGCCGGCGCCATAGCCGGTGACGCCGAGTTCGGGCGTCAAAAGCAGCGTCGCCCCTTGTCCTGCAGCTTCCGCCGCGGCACGGGCAATGCGGTCAAGATTGGCGGCAACGTCACCCGCCGCCGATTGCATCTGGAGGGCGGCGAGTTTCATCATTTTCCATCCGACGACATGGCGCCAAGCAGCTTCGGCAGGTCGCCGAAACGGGCGACGAGGCTGAAGATCACCGCGGCGGTCGTGACGAAGAGTACCGTCACCGACGCCATGGTCGGCGTATAGCCGTAGCGCAGCGCATTGAAGATCTTGATCGGCAGCGTTTCCACCGTGAAGCCGACCGTCATGTAGGCAACGATGTATTCGTTGAGCGACAGCACGAAGGCGAAGGCGTAGCCCGACACGATATAGGGCAGAATCAGCGGCAGCACGACGGTGCGGAAGATCGTGCGCTCATCCGCCCCCATGGTCGAGGCGGCCTCGACCAGCGAGCGGTCGATCGAGGTGAAACCGAGCGACAACGTCACCAGCGGCAGCGTCACGAAGAAGATTGCGTGGCTGACGACGGCCGTCCACGGCTGGCCGTAGAAACCGACCGTCGCCCAGAAGGTGAGCATGCCGAGCGCGGTGATGACAGGCGGCAGCGTGAACGGCGCGACACCGAGAAGCTGGAAAATGTTCGCCCACGGCGCGATCCGCCGCCACAGGAACCAGGAGAGCGGCAGCGCGATCGCCACCGCAAGCGCCGCCGAAAGCACGGCCAGCGTCACCGAGGCAAAAAGGGCGTTGCGCCATTCCGGATTGAGGAAGATCTCGCCATACCAGGAGAGCGAAAAGCCCTGCGGCGGAAAGGCGAGCGTCTGCTTCTGGTTGACCGAGACGCCGGCAACGACGATCAGCGGCAGCGACAGGAACAGGCCGATCAGGAAGAAGTAGGCCTTGCGGAAGATCGAGGTCATGCCGCTTCTCCCTTGCGTCCGGCAATCACGGTGAGCGCCACGAGCCCGAGCGTGACCAGCACGAGGAACACGGCCATGGCGGCGGCAAACGGCATGTTCGACTGGTAGATCGCCTGGTCGGTGATCAGCACCGACAGCGTCCAGTGCTGCGGCCGGCCGAGAAGCTGCGGCAACAGATAGGAGCCGAGCGCGAAGATGAAGACCATGATCAAGGTGGCGGTGATCGTGTTGCGCAACGCCGGCACGACCACGGTGAAGAAGGCCTTGAGCGGTGATGCGCCGAGTGTGCGGGCGGCTTCCGTCAGCGTCGGATCGAGGCGCACGAGCGCCGGGAAAAGCACCAGCACCGTATAGGGGAAGGCCTGATAGACCATGCCGGTCAAGACCGCGCCGAAGCTCGGCGTCAAGGCCTTGGCCTGCTCCATGATGCCGAGCGCAACGAGGATGTTGGTGATCCCTGCGGTGCGCGAAAACAGCGTCGACCAGGCAAAGCCGATGATGACTTCCGAGAGCGACAGGATCGACAGGAGCGCCACCAGCCACACGACCTGTACCTTCCGCGCCATGCGCGTCAGAATGTACGTGAAGGGCAAGGCGAGCACGACGCAGCAGATCGCCACGATGACGGCGAGCATCAGCGAAAAGCCGAGCACACCGCCGAAAAAGACCGAGAGGAAGCGGGCGTAATTGTCGAAGACGAAGGCCGGCGTATAGAAGCCGCCCTGCTGGCGCTGGAAGAAGCTGACGGCGATCATCGTGCCGAAGGGCACGACGAAGAAGATTGTCAGCATGGCCGCCGGAAAGAGGAGCGGCAGGTAGTCACCAAAGGTTTGGGGCGGTTCGCGTCTCATTTCTTCAGCACCACGCAGACATCGGGTGTGAGCGCGATGCCGACCTCCTGGCCGACGGAAACGTCGGGCCGGGCGCGCGGCGTCGAGACGGCGACAATCTGGTGTCCCGCGATATCGACGAAGGTTTCGATCGTGCCGCCGAGATCGCGCACGAAGGTGACCTTGCCGGTGAGCGCCCCGGCGCCGGGCGCCGTCAGGTGCACGTCTTCCGGGCGAACCGACAGCGTACCCTTGTTGGCGCCCGCAGGCAGGGCGAGGCCGGGGACGACATGACCGAGCACTTCCGCGCGGCCGGCACTGTCGGCCTGAACGTCGAGCAGGTTGGTCTGGCCGATGAAGTCGGCGACGAAGCTGTCGGCCGGGCGGCGATAGATTTCGATCGGCGACGCAGCCTGGCGGATCTCGCCGCCGCTCATGACGACGACGGTGTCGGCCATGGTCATCGCTTCGCGCTGGTCGTGGGTAACGACGATGGTGGTGATGCCCAGCTTCTGCTGCAACTGGCGCAGTTCTACCTGCATCGCCTCGCGCAGCTTCGCGTCGAGTGCCGAAAGCGGTTCGTCGAGCAGGAACAGTTTCGGCGAGATCGACAGGGCGCGGGCAATCGCCACGCGCTGGCGCTGGCCGCCGGACAGCTTGGCGACCGGCCGGTCGGCATAGCCCGAGAGATGGATCATCGACAGAAGCTCGTCGACGCGCTTCTTCTGGTCTTCTTTTGCCGCACCGCGGATGCGCAGGGGATAGGCGATGTTTTCGCCGACGGTCAGGTGCGGAAACAGCGCCAGCGACTGGAACACCATGCCTAGGTTGCGCTTGTGCGTCGGAACCCGGGTGATGTCCTCGCCGTCGAGCCGGATCGCGCCGCCGGTCGGCAGATCAAGCCCGGCGATCATGCGCAGCAGCGTGGTCTTGCCGCAGCCAGATGGTCCGAGCATGCAGACGAAGGTGCCGTGCGGCACCGTCAGATCGACATTGTTGACGGCCCTGAAGGCTCCGAATTCCTTGACGACGTTTTGAAGGGCAAGTCCGGACATTGTTTCTCCGCGAGGATGGTCCCCTCCGCCTCATGGGAGGGTTTCAGGCGGGGAGCGGCTGCAAGGCCCCTCCCCGTCGTTATGCTTGTGGCTCTCCCCGGAGGCCGGGGAGCAGGCCGGATCAGCCGACGATCAGCTCGGTCCACTTCTGGTTCAGCCAATCCGACTTGGTCTGGTAGAGATCGTAGCGCGGAATGATCGGCTCGATATCCGACGAGACGGCTGCGAATTCCTTGTCGGTCAGATCCGTAACCTCGCGCTTGACGGTCGGAGACGTTCCGACCTTGCGCGACAGCGTCGCCTGGATCGAGGGTTGGCACATGTAGTCGATGAAGATATGGGCTTCTTCGGACTTCTGCGAGGCACGCGACAGCGCCCAGCAACCGGAATCCTGAATGCCGCCTTCCTTCGGGAAGGTGGAGCGGACCGGGTGACCGTCGGCAGCAGCAAGGCCGGTGACGTCGTGATAGTACTGGCCCATCGGGATTTCGCCCGACTTCAGCGACTGCTCGAACTGCGCCTCGTCGCGGTACCACAGGCGAACGTTGGGCTTCACTTCGGCAAGCTTGTCGAACACCTTGAGAAGGCCTTCTTCGGTGTCGAGCGCATTGGTGCCGCCGAAGAACGTCTTGGCCGTCACTTCGAGCAGGAACGAGTTGGAGACGAGCGCGAGCAGGCCGAGCTTGTCGGCGTTCGCCGGATCCCAGAAGGCGGTCCAGGAGGTCGGCGCTTCCTTGTAGACGTCGGTGTTGGTCACCAGCGTGATGTACCAGGAAACAGCGCCGATGCCGGCAATGCGTCCGTCCGGATACTTGTTGACGAAGCGATCAAGCAGGTTCGAGGCATTCTTGATCTTGGCGGTATCGAGCGGCGTCCAGAGATCGGTCGACTGGCCCTTCAGCATCGCGACCTGCGACATCATCGAAACGTCGGCTGGGGCCTGGCCGGCGCGGGCGGCCTGTTCGAGCTGGACGAGCCAGGCTTCACCGGTCGGTTCCGCGATCGACTCGACGGCAATGCCGGTCGCTTTGGTGAATTCCGGGAAGATGTTCTTGTCGAACGAATCCTTGAAGTAGCCGCCATAGACGCCGACCTTCAGCGACTTGTCCTGCGCGCGCAGGATCGACGGCATCGCCAGCATGGAGGCACCGGCAAGGCCGGCGCCGAGCAGCGTGCGGCGCTTGATGGAAGTGGTGATCATTCGCGTTCTCCTTTGTTTCGGCGGTGATCCGCCTTGTTCCCTGTTCTGTTTGATTTCTTGCACATTTTCAGTCTCAGTGCGCGGCTGTTTTGCGCTCCAGCATGCGCGAATATTGTGTCAGCGGATAACACAGCACGAAGAAGATCACCGCGACCAGCCCATAGACCGTGAAAGGTTCGAAGGTTGCATTATTGATCGCATTCGCGGTTCTGAGAAGCTCTTCGAAGCCGATGATCGAGGTCAGCGCCGTGCTCTTGATGAGCTGCACGAGGAAGCCGACGGCGGCCGGCCGGGTGATGGCGAAGGCCTGCGGCAGGATGACGAGCCGCAGTTCCTGCAACCGGTGCAGCCCGAGGCTCGCGCCGGCATCCCACTGCCCGCGCGGCAGTGCCTCGACCCCGCCACGCCAGATCTCGGCGAGATAGGCACTGGCATAGAAGGTCAATCCGAGGGCTGCCGCCGTCCACGGCTCGATGCGGAAACCGAGCATCGGCAGGCCGAAGAACATCAGGAACAGCTGCATCAGGAGCGGTGTTCCCTGGAAGAGCGCGATGTAGCCGGAGCCGAAGCGCCGCGCCCAACGGCGCTCGGAAATGCGCGCTGCAAGGACGGCAAGCCCCACTGCTGCGCCGCCGGCAAAAGCGACGATCGACAGCAGGATCGTCCACCGCGTAGCGAAGATCAGGTTGCGCAGGATGTCCCAGAAGGTGAACTCGATCATGACACGCCCGCTCCAAGCACGCGGCGCCCGCCGGCGACGAACAGCCGCCGAAGCGCCATCGACAGGCCGAGATAGATCAGCGTGACGACGAAATAGGTCTCGAATGAGCGGAAAGTGCGCGCCTGCAGCAGGTCCGCCTCATGCGCCAACTCCCGCACCGCGATCTGCGAGACGACCGCCGATTCCAGCATCATGATGATCACCTGGCTGGTGAGCGCCGGGAAAATCACCTTCAGCGCCTGCGGCAGGATGATCTTGACGAAGACCTGGCGGGGCTTAAGCCCGAGCGCAAACGCCGCCTCGCTCTGCCCCTTCGGCACAGCATCGAGACCCGCACCGACGATCTCGGTCGTATAGGCCGCCATATTCAGCGTCATGGCGACGATTGCCGCGACGATCGGGTCGAGCCGGATGCCGAGGCTCGGCAGGCCGAAATAGATGAAGAACAGCTGCACCAGGAACGGCGTGTTCCTGACGACTTCGACATAGACGGCCACCGCCTTGCGCAAGACGCCATAGCGGCTGCGGCGGGCGGCGGCGAAGAGAATGCTGATCAGGATGCCGAGCACCGTGGTGCAGGCGATCAGGAACACGGTCATGGCCGCGCCATGGGCGATTGCGCCCGCGGCGTCCTTGAGCCAACCGAAGCTGAGGCCGTAGCCCATCGTCGCAACCTTTCCTCAAGCGGGCCGCGAGGGGATTGCCCGCGCGGCCACCGAGCTTGTTAGTCCTTGAGGTTGTCGGGGTTGAGCGGCGTCTTCAGCCAGGCCTCCGAGCTCGCGTTCAACTTGCCGTCCGAGAGCATTTTGGCAACGGAGTCGTTGACCGCCTTCTTCAGGCCTTCCTCGCTCTTGTTGAGGCCGATATGCGACGGCGAGGTCAGAAGCTGGAACTTCTGCTCCGGTTTCAACGCTTCCTGGCGGGCCAGAACCTGGGCGCCGACGTCGTTGCCGACGACCATCAGTTGTGTCTGGCCGGAGATGAAGGCCTGGATCACAGCATTGTAGTTGTCGAAGCGCTGGATGTCGGCATTGGCCGGGGCCGCCTCGGTAAGCGAGGTGTCTTCCAGCGTGCCGCGATTGACGGCGATGGTCTTCTCGGCAAGGTCTTCCTTGCCGGCAACCTTCAGTTCCGCCGGGCCGATGACGGCGATGTAGTAAGGCGCGTAAGCCGCGGCAAAATCGATCACCTCGGCGCGCTCCTTGGAGAAGCCGACGCTCATCAGGATGTCGACGCGCTTGTCGTTGAGATAGGGAATGCGGTTCTGCCCTGTGACGCTGACGAGGTTGAGCTTGACGCCGAGATCATCGGCGATCTGCTGGGCGACATCGACGTCATAGCCCTTGATGCTCATGTCGGCGCTGGCCGAGGAGAACGGCGGGAAGTCGGAGAAGATGCCGACATTGATCTGGCCGGCGGACTTGATATCGGCGAGCGCGTCGGCCTTGGCGATGCCTGCGGCGGCCCCGAGCATCAGGGCGGCGGCGAAGGCTGTTTTCAGTTTTGCATGGATCGTCATGGTAATTCCCCTACCCGGAAGCTTTGTGATTGTGCAGTCTGGTGGTCGGCCGCCGTTTCCGGTCCGGCAGCCGACGAACCCTTAGTCAGGCCTCAGGCGGACTTGCCCGTGATCGCCGGGCTGAAGACCATGAGGCTCAGGATTTCGAAGAGCACCTGCGCGCCCGCATGGGCCGTGTTGGTGGTCGAGTCATATTGCGGCGCCACTTCGACGACGTCGCCGCCGACGAGGTTGATGCCCTTGAGGCCACGGATCAATTCCAGCACTTCGCGGGTCGTCAGACCGCCGACTTCCGGCGTGCCGGTACCCGGCGCGAAGGATGGATCGAGGCTGTCGATGTCGAAGGACAGATAGGTCGGGCCGTCGCCGACGATCTTCTTCGCTTTCTCGATGATCGCGGGAATGCCGAGACCGGTCACTTCCTCCGCATGGATGACGGTCATGCCGGACTCGTAGGAGAACTCCCAAAGATATTCGGCCGAACCGCGGATGCCGATCTGCACGACGCGGGTCGGGTCGAGCACGCCGTCGAGCACCGCGTTTCGGAACGGACCGCCATGGTGGAACTTGGTGAGGTCGTAGGCGCCGCCGGTGTCGCAATGCGCGTCGATGTGGATCATGCCGACCGGGCGCTTCTTGCCGACCGCTTTCAGGATCGGGTGGGTGATCGAGTGGTCGCCGCCGACCGACAGCGGCAGCACGCCGGCATCGACGATCTGGTTGATGCGCTTCTCGATGTCCTCATGGCTGAGTTCCAGCCGGTAGCGGCTCTGGAACGGCACGTCGCCGATATCCGCGACGCGGAGTTCCTGAACCGGCGTGCAGCCGAGCACGTGGTTATAAGGACCGATACGCTCGATCGAGCGCAGCGCCCGCGGTCCAAAGCGCGAGCCCGGACGGTTGGTGACGCCAAGATCCATGGGAATGCCGACGATCGCCACCTGCAGATTGCCGAAATCCGGGTTCTCCGCGTCAACAGGCATGTGCGGCGCCGTCAGGAAGGTCGGGATGCCGGAATAGGGCGCGAGACGTGTGCCGCTCTTGTTGAAGATCTTGTCGGCGACCTTGCGGAAGGTCGGGTCGAACAGCTCGCCGCCATGGCTTTCGCCATACTTTGCCTTCAGTTCGGCAAGCTTGTTGTCGTTCCAGGCCATCGATTCAATCCTCCGTCTTCCATAGCCTGAGGCATGCGCGCGAAGGCGCCACAGATATCTGTCTGCGGAAGGGGCCGGCTCGTCCGGCGCGTTCATGTTCCCCAGGCGTTTTCGCCTTTGTTGATGAATATTAGGCGGCAATTCCCCTAGAAAATCAATTGACATTGTTATAGCGTTTCGTGTGAGAAAAATTCACATCACAGCAACCGCCGGAACACCCCGATTTGTCCAGCCGCCTGCCTCCCCTCAACCCCTTGCGCGCCTTCGAAGCGACGGCGCGGCGGGGCTCCGTTTCGGCCGCGGCGCGTGAACTCAACGTCACCCACGGTGCGATCAGCCACCAGATCCGCGCGCTCGAACTTTCGGTCAAGGCGGCGCTGTTTGAGCGCGGCGGCAAGCGGCTGAAATTGACGCCGCAGGGCGCATTGCTGCTGCCGGCCGTCACCCACGCCTTTGCCGAAATCGCGGCGGCGACCGCAGCGATGACGCGGCCGACGACGAGCGGCGAACTGCGCATCACCTGCGTCCCGGCGCTGCTTTCCTTCTGGCTGATCCCGCGGCTGCACCTTTTCACCGAGCAATATCCGGACGTGCGTCTGACGCTGATCGCCTCTAACGACGAGGCGTATCTCCACTCGCCCGACGTCGACGTCTGCCTGATCTATGGCGACGGCAACTGGTCCGGCGCCTGGGCCAAGCTCTGGAGCCGTCTCGAACTTTTCCCTGTCGTCAGCCCGACCCTGCTCAACATGCGGCCACTGCGCTCGGTTCGCGACCTGCGCGACCACGTCATGCTGCATGGCGACGATGGCCGCGAATGGAACACCTGGCTTGCGGCGGCGGATGCCAGCGACCTGCAGCGCGGCCAGCAGCATTTCATGAGTGACGCACGGCTTTCGACCGAGGCCGCCCTGCACAACCAGGGCGTCGCGCTCGGCGATACGATTACCGCCGGCAGCCTGATCGCGCGCGGCGAACTGATCGCTCCTTTCGACCTGACGGTGCCCGCCAACGACGCCTTCTTCGTCGCCTGCCGCAACGAGGTGCTGGCGGCACCGATCGTGCGCATCTTCATCGACTGGATGTTCGAAACACTCGAAAGCGACCCGATGCCGGAACTGCAGACATCGGCGCGCACGATTATTCGCAGCCGCACCTCGAAATCCGAGCCGACAGATCGTAAATCGGAGAAGAACGGTTTTCAGCCGGTTTCGGCGCCGAGTCGTGCTCGCCGCACCGATCGTCCGCAGAAACGCAAAGCCAAGGCCTAACCCACAGGAACACCCGTCATGCCGCATTTCAACCCGCTCGTCGAAAAGCTCTCGCCGCCGCCCGTGCCCTCGGTGCTGGCCTGGGCGAAGTCCTACGATGGCTCCCGTGGCCCGCTGATCGACCTGTCGCAGGCAGTGCCGGGCTATCCCGCCCATCCGGACATGCTGGCCTGGCTCGGTGAGGCTGCAGCCTCAACCGCTTACACCGGCTATGGCGCGATCGAGGGCGAAGCGGAGCTGCGTGAGGCCTATGCGGCGCATGTCGCCGGCCTCTATGGTGCTGCGGTCGCCGCCGACAACATCCACATCACCTCGGGCTGCAACCAGGCCTTCATCTGCACGGCAATGGCCATTGCCGGCGCGGGGGATACGATCCTGATGACCAACCCCTATTACTTCAACCAGGAAACGACGCTGTCGATGCTCGGCATCAATGTCGAGCTCGTACCTTGCGATGCCGGCGCCGGCTTCCTGCCGGAGGTCGATGCAATTGCCGCGGCACTTCACCCCGGCATCCGGGCGCTCGCGCTGGTCTCGCCCAACAATCCGACCGGCGCCGTCTACCCGCCGGAGCTGCTCGCCCGTATCTACGAGGCCTGCCGTGCCAAGGGCGTCTGGCTGATCCTCGACGAAACCTATCGCGACTTCCTGCCCGATGCCTCCGCAGCGCCCCATGGCCTGCTGGCCACCGAAGGCTGGCAGGATAGCTTCATCGGCCTCTACAGCTTTTCCAAGTCTTTCTGCATCCCGGGCCATCGCCTGGGCGCGATCACCGCCGGCCCTGCCGTCATCGAGCAGGTGACGAAGATCATGGACAACCTGCAGATCTGCGCGCCGCGCTCAGCCCAGGCCGCGGTCGCGAAGGCAATTCCGGCTCTTGCCGACTGGCGTCAGACGAACCGCGCCGAAATCGCGGCACGAGCCGATGCGCTGCGCGACGTCATGAGCCGCCTGCCGAAGTGGAAGCTGCAGGCGGTCGGCGCCTATTTCGCCTATGTCCGCCACCCCTTCCCCGACATCGATTCGCAGTTCATCGCCGAGAAGCTGGCCAAACTCGCCGGCGTCGTCTGCCTGCCGGGCGATTACTTCGGTGAGGGCCAGGAGAACTACCTGCGCTTCGCCTTTGCCAACGCGGATGCCGATACGATCCGCAAGCTTGAAGAGCGGCTGGCGAACTTCACGCCGCCGGGTCTCTAAGACTTTGAAATGACGCAATTCCGGACGGAAAACCGTTTCACACTTTTCCTGGAATTGCTCTGAGGAAAGCGCGCGGCGTCATCCGCGCCGCGCGATCAGGATGCCGACAAGGACGATCGCGCCGCCGATCGCCTGCATCAGGCCGACGGGTTCGGCAAGCAGGATCCAGGCGAGGATCGCCGCGACCACTGGCTGCAACAAGAGGGTGAGCGACGAGAAGGCGGGCGGCAGATAGGCGAGTGCATAGGTGATCGCCACCTGCCCGCCGGCATGGCTGACGAAGGCGAGACCGAACAGCATCGCCCAGCCGAACGCGGTCGGCGGCAACAGCGTCGGCTCCGACAGAAGCACGATCGGCAGCATGCAGATGGCAGCCGAGGCCGTACTCCAGACCATGATCCTGATCGTGCTGAACAGGCTGCGCAGCCGGCCGATCGCCAGGATATAGCCGGCATAGAACATCGCGGCGACAACGGCGACGCCATCGCCCAGCAGATTGCCGTCACCAAGCGCCATCGGCCCGCCCTTGAGGGTGACCACACCGACGACTGCCGTCACCAGCCCGATGGCAAAGACAGCGCTGATCCGCGCTCGGAACAACAGCCAACTGGCAAGCGTCACGAAGACGGACGCGAGATTGGCAAGCAGCGTGGCATTGGCGACTGACGTCTTCGTCAGCGCGTAGTGCCAGGCCGCAAGATCGATCGCGAGAAACACGCCGGGCAGAACCAGCAGCGCGTACTCGGAGAGCTTTTGCGGGCGCCGGTCGTTGGCGCCCTCACCGCGAAACCACGACCAGGCGAGAAGCGGGATCAGCGCCAGTGCCACCCGCCAGAAGGCCGTCGCCATCGGCCCCACCTCGGACAGCCGCACGAAGATCGGCGAACCGCCAATCGCAGCACCGCCGATGAGGAGGGCAGCCATGGCAAGGCGATTTTGGGAGGAAGCGGTGGCGGGTACTGGGGTCAAGGCAATGTCGCTATTCTGCTGGCGGGCGATCTTCGCGCCCTCGACAAGGCAGCTAACAGAAGACCGGCATCGGCGACAGTCGCAATAAATCGCCCACCCGAACAATGGCGGCCGCCCTGCGCAGACAGGGCGGCCGCCGATTTCTCCGTCTGGCAGACGCGATAACTCGTTTGTCAGGCCGCGTCGGGAACGTGCACGGTCTTCACTTCGAGGAAGTCCTCAAGGCCGAACGTGCCACCTTCGCGACCGTTGCCGGACTGCTTGTAGCCGCCGAACGGGCTGCCGTAGCGGTGCGGCCCGCCATTGATGTGCACCATGCCGGCGCGCAGGCGTCCGGCGACGCGCTCGGCCCGCTCCGGGTTGCCCGTCTGCACATAGGCGGCAAGGCCGTAGTTGGTGTCGTTGGCAATCGCGATCGCCTCCTCCTCGGTGTCGAAGGGGATGATCGCCAGCACCGGACCGAAGACTTCCTCGCGGGCGATGCGCATCTCGTTGTTGACGTCGGCAAAGATCGTCGGCTTGACGAAGTAGCCGGTCTCGAAGCCCTCAGGCTTGCCGGCACCGCCGACGAGCAGCCGCGCGCCTTCGGCAATGCCTGCTTCGATCAGCGCCTGCACCCGGCCGAACTGGATGTGGCTGACGAGCGGTCCGATATGGCCGCCCTCTTGCGTCGGGTCTCCGACTTTCGCCTCGCGGCCGACGCGCTTGGCGATCTCAACCACCTGGTCATAGACGCTACGCTCCACCAGCATGCGGGTCGGCGCGTCGCAGGACTGGCCGGAATTGTTGAAGCATTCGAGCACGCTGCCGGTGACGCGGTCTTCGAGATCGGCGTCGGCAAAGACGATGTTCGGCGACTTGCCACCGAGCTCCAGCGTCACGCGCTTGACCGTTTCGGCGGCATCCTTGCTGACGGCGATGCCGGCGCGGGTCGAGCCGGTGAACGACATCATGTCGATGTCGGGATGCTTCGACAGCGCGGCACCGGCGTTGATGCCGTCGCCGTTGACGAGGTTGAAGACGCCGGCCGGGAAGCCCGCCTCATGCACCATTTCAGCGTAAAGCATGGCATTGAGCGGCGTGAACTCGCTCGGCTTCAACACGCAGGTCGAGCCGGTTGCGAGCGCCGGCACCACCTTCAGCGCGATCTGGTTGATCGGCCAGTTCCAGGGCGTGATCAGGCCGCAGACGCCGATCGGCTCGCGCAGGATCACGTCGCCGTTCGGCAGCCGGTCGCGGGTCTTCAGGCGCTTCAGCGCATCGATGAAGCCCTGCAGGTGGCCGACGCCGACATCGGCCTGCTGCTCACGGGTCATAGTCTTCGGCGCGCCGAGTTCCATGGTGATGGTGTCGACCATCTCGTCATAGCGGCGCTTGTAGACGGCAAGCAGCTTTTCAAGCAGCGCCAGTCGCTCCTCGACGCTCGTCCGGCTATAGGTCGCAAAGGCCTTCTTGGCCGCGGCAACGGCCCGGTCGATGTCTGCGGCCGTGCCCATGGAGATCACCGCAACCGGCTTTTCCGTTGCCGGGTTCAGGACCTCGAGGTCGTTGGCGACGATGGGATCCACCCAGGTGCCGTTGATGTAGAACTTGCGTTTGTCGAGCATTCGCTCCTCCTTCCCGTCAGTTTGTCTTTTGTTTTTCAGCAAGCCATTCAAGGATTAGCGCTCGGTAACGCTCACCCGAAAAGCTCGGAAAATGTCCGCCGTGAACGATACGCGCGGGTATCTTCAGCAGCCGTTCCATCGACGCCAGATAGTCGTCGGCGTTGGAATGATAAGTGTCCTCGATCAGCGGGCCATCGTAGAGGATGTCGCCGGAGAACAGGATCCCGGTCTTCGCCTCGAAGAGCGCAATCCCGCCGGGCGAATGGCCGGGCGTGTGGATCACCTGGAAGACGCGGTCGCCGAGATCGATATGGTCGCCGTCTTCGAGCAGCCGCGTCGCCGGCGCCGCCTTCACCGCATAGGTGGTGGAGGCGTAGGGCTCGGGCGGCAGCGCGTCGAAGATCTCGTCGGCGACGTAGGGGGTTGCGAGCGTGTTCTTGCGCGTCGGATGCGCCAGCAGTTCCGCCTCGGCCGAATGCACGTAGCGGCACTCGAACTCGTGATGGCAGCCGATATGGTCGAAGTGGGTGTGGCTGGCGACGGCGTCCAAGGCGCGTTCGGTGACGAGGGGCACCCATTGCCGGAGCGACACGACACCCATGCCGCTATCGACGAGCATATCGCGGTCGCGGCCGCGCACATGCCAGATGTTGCAGCGGTAGAATTCCTGGATATAGGGCTCATCGATAGCGGTGACGCCGTCGTCGAGCCGCCTCACCCGGTACCAGTCCTGAGGTGCAATTCTCTGCATCGTGCTACGCATGTCCACCCGTGGCGGGCAAGGCTACGACGTCGGCGGCGCGCACGGCAAGCGGCACAATCTCGCCCTCGCGCACGCTTGCCGATTGCGGCAGGTGCGCGACCAGCGCCCTCGTGTCCGCCGCACAGGGCTGCAGGTGGCAGCGGTAATGCGTGCCGAAGAAAGCGCTGCCTGCAACCCGCGCCTCACCAAGCGCCACTGTCGGACCCTCTGCCTTGTCGTCAGCGCGGAAGTGTTCCGGCCGGATGGTGAGCGTAATCCGGTCGCCGGTCTTCGGCGACGATGCGGTAAAGTTGCCGGTCGGCAGCGCCAGGCTGCCGAGCGGGGTTTCGACACGGGCGGAGCTGGCGTCCGCCGCCGCCACACGGCCGGAAACGAAATTGACCTCACCCATGAAGCCCGCCGAAAACAGCGAGCGCGGGCGCATATAGATCTCCGATGGCGGGCCAAAATCCTCGATACGGCCCTGGTTCATCACCACGATCCGGTCGGCGATCGCCATCGCCTCTTCCTGGTCGTGGGTGACGTGCACGAAGGTCGTGCCGACGCGCTTTTGGATCGCCTTCAGCTCGTCCTGCATCTGGCGGCGCAGTTTCAGGTCGAGCGCGCCGAGCGGTTCGTCGAGAAGCAGCACATCCGGGTCGACGGCAAGCGCGCGGGCGAGCGCCACGCGCTGGCGCTGGCCGCCCGAGAGCTCGTGCGGCCGCTTGCCGGCGGAAGCCTTCAGACCGACGAGATCGAGGAAACCGAGCGCCTTTTCGTCGCGCGCGGCCTTGGCAAGGCCGCGCATCCTGAGGCCAAAGCCGACATTGTCGACAAGGCGCATGTGCGGAAACAGCGCATAGTCCTGGAACATCGTCGTCGTCGGACGCTTGGCCGGCGCCACATAGGTCATGTCCTGCCCCGCGATCGTCACGCGTCCCGCGCTTGGCGACTGAAAGCCGCCAAGGATCGACAGAAGCGTGGTCTTGCCGCAGCCGGACGGCCCGAGCAGCACGATGAACTCGCCAGCCCGGATATCGAGGGAAACGTTATCCAGGGCCGTGAAGGCACCGAAGATCTTGCTGACGTTTTCGATCGAGACAGGAGCGGTCATTGTTTTTTCGTCCTTCCGAACAGGGAAAGCTCAAGGATGAGGAGCACGGCGACAGAGGCTAAGAACACTAGCGAGCCGATGGCATTGGTCTTGGGGTTGAGGCCGGAGCGCAGCATGCTCCAGATCTCGACGGGCAGCGTCACGTCGAAGCGCGACAGCAGGAAGGCGATGATGAACTCGTCCCAGCTGAAGGTGACGGAAAGGAAGAAGGCAGCAAGGATCGACGGCATCAGCATCGGCGCCGTCACCAGCGCCATCACTTTGAAATCGTTGGCGCCGAGATCGCGCGCCGCCCGCTCGATGTTGATGTGATGATCCCCCATCGAGGCATAGATGATGGCAAAGCAGAGCGGCAGGTTGATCACCACATGGCCGATGCCGACCGTCATCAGCGACAGCGGGATATGCAGCGCGTTCATGAGCGACAAAAGGCCAAGCGCGATGATCAGGTAGCTGACCGTCATCGGCGCGATCAGCAGTCCCCTTTGCAGCGCCGAGCCGGGCAGCTTGTAGCGCGCGAGCGCATAGGCTGCGAGAAAGCCGAGCAGCACGGAGATGACCGAGGAGACGAGCGCCACGACCATCGAGTTACCAAGCGCTGCCATCAGCTTGCGGTCGGCGAAAACCGCCTCGTACCATTGCAGCGAAAAGCCGTTGAACGGCGGCACCGGCAGGCGACCATCCTGGAACGAGAACAACACCAATACGGCAACCGGCAGGAAGATGAAGGCATAGACGAGGACGAGATAGGTCCAGGAGAGCACGCTTGCGGAGATCTGGCGCAGCATCGTCAGGCCCTCTCGATCTTCAGCCAGCGAGCGCAGGCGAGATAGGCGACGGTGACGGCGAGCATCAGCACGATCGACAGCGCCGCTGCCATCGGGAAATCCGCCCGGCGCCCGAGCTGCAGCATGATGATCTGCGGCAGCACCAGCTCGTTGTTGCCGCCGAGGATCTGCGGCGTGACATAGTCGCCGATGCAAAGCACGAAGGTAAGGAAGGCGCCGGTCATGATACCGGGCAGCGTCAAGGGCAGCACCACATGCCAGAAGGTCTGGAAGGCATTGGCGCCAAGGTCTGCGGCCGCGCGGCGGTAGTTTGGCGAAAGCTGGATCAGGTTGGAATAGATCGTCAGCGTCAAAAGCATGACGAAGAAGTGCACGAAACCGATGACCGTGGCCGTGCGCGTGCTCGCCAGCTCCAGCGGCTCGGAGATAAGGCCGATGCTCATGAAGACCTGATTGATCACGCCGTTCTTCGATAACACCAGCAGCCAGGAATAGGAGCGCACCACATAGGAGGTCCAGAACGGCAGGATCGCCAGGATCAGCGCCATGCGCTGCAGCCGCTTCGGCACGCGCTCGGCGATGATCCAGGCGAGCGGATAGGCGAGCAGCACCGAGATCACCGTGACGATAACGGTGATTTCGAGCGAGTTGACGAGCCCCCGGAACAGCGCGTTTTCGGAGAAGAAGCGGACGTAGTTGTCGAAGTTCCAGGCATGGACGATGTCCCGCCCTTCCCGCTTCCAGAGGCTCATCGCCGCCATGAAGGCGAAGGGCACGACGAAGAAGGCGACGGTCCACAGAAGCGCTGGAGCAACGAAGCCCCAGGCCTTGCGCCGGTCGGCGTCTTCAAGCGCTGTCGCTGATGTCAAAGCGGTGTCTGCCATTACCGTCCCAGATCAAAGGATTTCGGCGAGCGAAGAAGAAGGGCGAGCGCGACACATCGCGCCCGCTGCTTTCATTACTGCTGCAGCATTTCCGTCCAGGCGTCCTGGAACTGCTGGTCGAGCTCGGCCGACGGGATCGGATAGAGCTGCGTCTTCTTCAGATATTCGGCCTGCTGGTCGAAGCGCAGGGCCGCCTTCTGCTGGTCGGTCAGGTGTTCACCCGCCTTGGCATTGGCCGGCATCGCCCAGTAGCAGGAAGAGGTCGCAAGCCGCGCCTGGCCCTCGGGGCTCACGATGTACTGCACGAACTTCAGCGCCAGATCCTGCTTGGTCGAATCCTTCATGACGCCGATCGACTGCGCCCAGCGCACAGCGCCCTGCTCGGGGATGGTCCAGTCGAGGCTGGGCTTGTCGGCCGAGAGAACAGCGGTGATCCATTCGCCACCGCCGACGAGAATGTCGACTTCGCCGGTCGCAAGCGCGGTCTGCGAGGAGACGACGTCGCTCACCTGCTTGGAAACGGCCCGCATTGCCGCGAGCTTTTCCTTGATCGCCGGCATGTCCGCGTCACTCAGATCGGCGGTCTTCTTGCCGAGGCCAAGCCCGACGAGACCGATCATCGGCAGATAGTAGTCGTAGAGCGCTATGCGGCCCTTGTATTTATCCGACCAGATAACCGAAAGGTCCTGCATGTCCTTCGGGTCGACCTTGGTCTTGTCGTAGGAAATCGTGTTGTAGCCGAACTTCTCGGTGACGGCGTAGGTCTTGCCGTCCTTGGTGTTGTTGGCCTCCATGCGCACTTCCGGGAAAATGTCGGCGGTCGGCAACGCATCGGCCGGCATTTCGGCAAGCAGATCGAGGTCGATGGCCCGGTGCACGTCGACGCCGTCGATCACGAGCACGTCCCAGTCGCCCGGTTGCGACTGGTCGAGGATCGAGAGCCCTGCCCCGGTGCCCTCATAAACCTTGACGTTGACCTTCACGTCATTGGCCTTCTCGAACGGCTCAAGAAGCGCCGGATCGGTGTGGTCGCACCAGACGAGCGCATTGAGCTCTTCCTGGGCAAAGACCGGCGCGGGGGCCGCGACCGTCGACAGAGCGGCGATCGCGATTGCGGCCGTGGAGGAGAAAAAACGGCGCAGGCGCGCACCGTCACGAACTGACTGCATCATGCTGTTGCCCTCTTGTTTTGACGCTCGTTTCGGCGTCTTCAAAAAAAGATTGAATGAATTCATTTTTTAAGTCAATCTCAATTTTGAACCAATTCATAATTCGGGGAAGCACTGGAATGACAGGACTGCGCGCACGGCAAAAGGCGGATCGCAACAGGCGAATTCTCGACGCCGCCGCCGCGCTTTTTCGCGAAGTCGGCTACGACAGCGCACGCATCGAGGACATTGCCGAGCGCGCCGAAATTTCGGTCGGAACCTTCTACAACTACTATGAAAACAAGGGCGACATCCTGCTCGCCACCGTGTCGATGGAAGTCGAGGAGGTGCTCGCCGGCGGCGGATCGATCGTCGACAACCCGCCCGCCTCCGTCATGGGCGCACTCGATGCGCTGATCGGCGAATACTACGATCACTCGCTCTACTATCTCAGCAAGGAGATGTGGCGCACCGCGATGGCGATCGCCATCCAGCAGCCGGAGAGCCCGTTCAGCAAGCGCTACACCGAACTCGATCGTCGGCTATGCGAGCAGGTTTCGACGCTGATCCGCAAACTTCAAGCCAAGGGCGTCGTCGCACTTGATGTCGATGCCGAGGCGGTCGGCGAGATGTTCTTCAACAATCTCAACATGATGTTCACCGAGTTCGCGAAGCGCGAAACCATGTCGCTCGACGATCTCAAAGCGCGCGTCTCACGCCAGAACCGCCCGCTGGCGACGCTCATTGCAGTGCGCTGACCATCGCGAAGACCACCGGAGCAGTCTGCTTCCGGATAAAGAGGGAACCCCATGAAAGATCTCGAACAGTCGGTGCTTCAGGCCGCCGACCGGCTGGTTGCCGCCTTCGCCAGGCATGACCGGACAGCCTATTTCTCCGCGTTCGCGCCGGATGCGACCTTCATCTTCCACACGCTCGACCGACCGCTGAAAAGCAGGGCGGAGTACGAGGCCGAGTGGTCGCTTTGGGAGGAACGGGACGGTTTTCGCGTGCGCGCCTGCCGGTCGAGCGAGCGAAATGTGCAGACGGTGGGCAATGTCGCGGTCTTCACCCACCGGGTCGAGACCGAACTGGAATTCAATGGAGAGCCCGCAACCGCGGACGAACGGGAAACGATCGTGTTCGAGCGGAAATCGTCAGGAGAGTGGCTTGCCGTGCACGAGCATCTGTCACGGCAAAGCTGAGGCAGCCGTCAGAAGGCGCCGACGACGACGGCGCTGACGAAAGAGAAGGCGGCAACGATGGCAATTGCGTGCGGAACGAGATGAACATGTGAGCGGCGTTGCGGTGTGGTCCCGTAGAGTGCGTAGCGGGACTGGATCGTCGGTTTCGCTGCGTTCATCGCGTCTCTCCGTTCCTGCGAGGGCCACGGCCCATCGACTGTCTTGTTCTCCTATATTTTCCATTGAGTTTGTAGATATTAAATTCCGCAAATCGCATAAATCGTAAAAAATCGGTTCGCCGCCATCGCGCTCATCAATGGCGGTTGCGGTCGCGGTCCTGAAGATGCTTCGCCCAGGTTTCGCTGAACCATGGGGTGAGCAGCGAAACGTCGGAGGCGCGATGCGAGCCTTTGAGCGCGCTATCCGTTTCGACGCAGGTCCAGACGGTGAAAGCGGTGAGCTCATGTTTGCCGAAGGTCTGGATCAGCGGAATGTCGGCGGCATCACGGCCGCGGGCAACCGCGATGCGCCCCGCCCGCCGCTGGTTGTTCTTGGCGTCGAACGTATGCCAGCGATCGCCGAGATAGACCTCGAACCAGGCATTGAAATCCATCGGCGCAGGATGTTCGCTCGCGGGGATATCGGCCATATAGCCGTTCACGTAGCGCGCCGGCATGTTCATGCAGCGACAGAGGGTGATCGCCAGATGGGCGTAGTCGCGGCTGACACCGACGCGATCCTCATGCGCCTCGAGTGCCGTGCGCATCGCCTGCGCATAGCCGTAGCTGAAAACGAGGCGTTCATGGACATAATCGCAAATCGCCTGGACGCGCTCCCAGCCGGCTGGCACATCGCCGAACAGACGCCAGGCAAGCGCGCCAAGCCGGTCCGTTTCGCAGTAGCGGCTGGCTGCAAGATAAGGCAGCCACTCGGCGGGCAGGTTCTCGACCGGCACCGCATCCGCCAATGGGTCCGTGGCGTCGAGCCTGCCGTCATCCTCTATCACCGCATCATAGCAGAGCTTGAAATCGCCCTCGGGCACAGTCATCCGGAAGCAGGTGTTGCCATGCGGATCAGTGATCTGCTCCATCTTCACGATCGGCGAAGAGACTGGACCATGCTCGCGCCGCAGGCATGAGCGCCGTTCCGGCACGACGGAAAGATAGGTCATCATCGGGGTCGGCTGCGGGCAACGAATGCCGATTTCATAGCCAAAGCGCACGAACATCGCGAGGTCTCCCAGGAAATCAATCGGGAGCGATAGGCTCCCCGTTTGCTTGCCCGCAGCGACAGGCGGGCGATCCTTGGTGACCGATTCAGCAAGCGCCAGATGCGGGCGGTCACAGGGCAGAGACGCAAAGGCCCACTTTGAGATGGCGGACCCCTGCCGCAGAAGGTCGATACTATCGCATCGCCAATCAGGACGGAAACACATTCGACGCGAGATCGACCGCGGACCGCCGCCGAGACGGCGGTCCGCCCGGCCAAAACGCCGCTGCGCGCGGATTGTTCCTAGAGCCCGGCCGCGTCCTTGAACTGGTACCACCAGGAACCGATGGTGGAATACTGCGCCCGGAACATGCGCCCGCCCGGGAACGGATACCAGGGCAGCTTCTCGAAGACGTCATAACGCGTAGTGTCGCCGTCGATCGCCTCGGCGAGCGTGCGGCCGAAGAGGTGCGAACCGGTAACGCCGTGGCCGCTATAGCCATGGGCGAAATAGGTGTTGCTGCCGATCCGGCCCATCTGCGGCACGCGGGTGAAGGAGAGCGCGAAATTGCCGCTCCAGGCATAGTCGATCTTCACGCCCTTGAGCGCGGGGAACACCTTTTCGAGATTGGGCTTCAGCTTGGCGACCACGTCGGCCGGATCGGTTCCGCCATAGACGGTACCGCCACCGAAGATCATGCGCTTGTCGGCCGAGAGCCTGAAATAGTCGAGGATATAGCGCACGTCCTCGACGCACATGTCGCTCGGGATCAGCGAATGGGCAAGCTCTTCGCCGAGCGGCGCCGTGGTGATCATCTGCGTCGAAACCGGCATAACGCGCGAGACGAGCTTCGGCACGGCATCGCCGAGATAGGCATTGCCGCAGAGAACGACGATGCGCGCCGAAACCTCGCCGCCTTCAGTATAGACGGTCGGCCGCGCCGCCTCGTGGTCGACACGTGTCACCGGCGACTGTTCGTAGATCGTGCCGCCAATGCTTTCGAAGGCACGGGCCTCGCCGAGTACCAAATT
Organism: Ensifer sp. ENS06; assembly: GCF_014852205.1. NCBI lineage: Bacteria > Pseudomonadati > Pseudomonadota > Alphaproteobacteria > Hyphomicrobiales > Rhizobiaceae > Ensifer > Ensifer sp. ENS06. The sequence goes on from NZ_JACVBC010000006.1 coordinate 319,887, forward strand.
GAGCGGATGCATGTGGCCGCCGGTCGTGTCCAGCATGCCGCCGCAATAGGCATCCGACTTGACGAGCTTGGCGAGCGCGACACGGTCGAGCAACTGGTGGTCGTCCATGCCATATTTGCGCCAGAGCGCCTGCTTGGCTTCGAGCTCCTTCATATGCGCCGGCGTATAGGCGGCGTAGATATTGCCCGGCTTCAGGTCGCATTCGATCTGGTACTGGCTGACGAGGCGGCGGATGATCTTGCCGCCCTCCTGCACCAGCCCGCCGATGAAGCGCGCCGCATCCTCGCCGTAGCGGCGCTGGATGGTCGCGAGACTGGCATTAAGGCCGTTGACCACCTGACCGCCGTTGCGGCCCGAAGCGCCCCAGCCGACCTGCGCGCCCTCGATGACGACGACCTTGTAGCCTTTTTCGGCAAGGTGGATCGCCGTCGACATACCGGAATAGCCGGCGCCGACGACGCAGACATCGGCCTCGACCCGGCCCTGCAGCCGGACCGGCGTGCGGATGATGTTGCGGGAGGCGGCGTAGTAGCTGGTCGGGTAGCTGCCGTCACCGGCATAGGATTTCTGTTTGGTAAGCATCAGACGATTTCCAGATAGGCGCTGAATTCGTAGTCCGTGACCTGCTCGGCAAAGCCCGCGATTTCCTGGCGTTTGCAGGCGATAAGCATCGAGCGCAGCACGGGATCGAAGATTTCGGCGGCAATCGGTCCTGCCTCGAAGCTGTCGACCGCTTGCCCCCATTCCGAGGGAATTTTGGGCAGTTTCTCCGCTGCATAGGCCCGACCCGAAACCGGCGCCGGCGGCTTCCACTTGTTGCGGATGCCGACCAAGGCAGCACCGAGGATCGCGGCAATGACGAGATAAGGATTGGAGTCGGCACCGGCGACGCGGTGCTCGATACGCCGCGCGGCAGGATTGCCGCCGGGAATACGGATGGCCGAGGTGCGGTTCTCGTAACCCCAGCAGACGGCGGTTGGCGCGTGCGTATCCGGCCGCAGTCGCCGGTAGGAATTGAAATGCGGCGCAAACAGCAGCGTCGTCTCGGCCATGCCGCGCAGTAGACCGGCGACGGCGTTCTTCAGCATCGGCGAGCCCTCGTCGCTGCCGTCGTTGAAGACGTTGTTGCCCTCCTCGTCGAGCAGGCTGAAATGGATATGCATGCCATTGCCGGAACGGGTGCCATAGGGCTTGGCCATGAAGGTCGCGGCGAGCCCATGCTTGCGCGCCACGCCTTTGACAATGCGCTTGAAGAAGATCGCGTCGTCGGCCGCCTTCAGCGGGTCGTCGGTGTGGAGCAGGTTGATTTCGAACTGGCCGATGCCGTTCTCGGCGATCGCCGCATCCGCCGGCACGTTCTGCCGGGCGCATTCCTTGTAGACGTCGGAAAAGAACTCGCCGAAATCGTCGAGTTCGTCGATTGAGAGGATCGCATCGGAATCGAGACGTTTGCCGGTATAGGGCGAGATCGGCGGCACTGCGCTGTCCGGCTCCGGGTCGATCAGGTAAAACTCCAACTCGGTCGCGACGACGGGACGAAGGCCGAGCTCCTTGTACTCCCGCACGACCGCCGCCAGGGCCTGGCGCGGATCGGCGAGAAACGGCTTGCCGTCCTCAAGCTGCAGCCAGAGCGGCACCAGCGCGCTCGGCCGCGAGGTCCAGTTGACCGGCAGCGCGCCGCGGCCGGTGACACCGCAGATGCCGTCGCGGTCGCCGCTCGCAAACACCTGCTCGCTGTTGATGATGTCCTCGCCCCAGACGTCGACACCGACGATCGAGAGCGGCATGCGGATGCCGCCGCCGAGCACCTTGCCCGCCTGCTCCACTGGCACGCGTTTGCCCCGCATGATGCCGTTGAGGTCGCAGACGACGGCCTGGATGCTTTCGATCGGCCCGTTCTGCTCGAGCCATGCCTTGAATGCGCTGGGATCTTCCGCGTCGAGCGACATATCGCAAATCTCTTTTTGTGATCACATTTTCAGAAAGTTGACATAATTCGGGAATTGGAGTCAAGCAGCGGCAGTGCTATCAGGCGTTTGACGTAGAGCGGGACGCGGAAAAGTGTATGCAGGCGTTTGCCAAACACCGCTCTCGCTGATGAGAAAGCCATCGCAATTCGGGCAAAAGGACATGCGCACTTGAAACCCCTTGTCTTACCGCCACTTGCGCGCCCCGACGGCATGACCACGCATGACTATGCCTTTCACCGGCTGCGCCAGGCGATCATGGTCGGCGCGTTCCGACCCGGCACCTCCGTCACCATCCGCGGCCTGGCCGAGGCGCTTGAAAGCAGCCCGACCCCGGTGCGCGAGGCGCTTAGACAGCTGACCTCGATCGGCGCGCTGCAGTTCCTCGAAAACCGCCGCATCGTGGTTCCGCACATCACGCCCGCCCGCTTCGAAGAACTGATCTCGTTGCGCATTGCGCTCGAAAGCCATGCGGCTCGCCGGGCCGTCGCTCATCTTTCCGAACGTCAGATCGAGAAGATCACGGCGATCGACGACAGCATCGAGACGGAGATCCGTCGGGGTGACAAGGTGGCGGCGCTGATCGCCAACCAGGCGTTTCACCGGATGATCTATACGGCCAATCCCGATGCGGTCGCCGTGCCGCTGATCGAGAGCGTCTGGCTACAGCTCGGCCCGATCCTCGGCATCGCCATGGAACACGTGACCGAACTTTACGTGGTCGACCGCCACCGCGAGGCAATCGAGGCGCTGAGGCGCCGCGATGAGAACGCTGCTGCCGACGCGGTCGCTGCCGACATCCGTGAGGGTATCGGCGGCTTCGACCAGCAGGCGGTTGCACGGTTGCTGCGATTGGCTGCCTGAGGCGATGCCGTCATAAATTTTAGTGTGACTAAAATTCCATATTGACAACGCTCAGCCACAGCACCAAAGTCGTGCAAATACAGACGCATAGCGACGGGAAGCGACCAGCCTCCCGGCCTCATGTTCGTGCATTCGAGGGGGAGGTGTCCGCTTGAAGAGCCAAAGATCCAAGTCCCGCCGCAAGACAGGCGCGGGCCTCAAGCATTCCCCGTAGCCGACGACGCGCCGATCTCCGGTGCTCCTTTCCCCCTCACCTTCGGCCACGGCCGCATGACCGGCTGTGGCATCTGATTTCTCAAGCCAGAATTGGAAACACCATGAAGGAACTCACCAAGAGCCGTTTTGCAGCACTCCGCCGCACGATGGCCGAAAGCAATGTCGGCCTCGTCGCGTTGGCGCCGGGATCGCATATGGATTGGCTGATCGGCTACCATCCGCATCCCGACGAACGCCCGTGCCTACTGCTCATCGGCCCGGAGAAGGAAGCGTTCCTGATGCCGGCGCTCAACGCCGAAGGCACGCGCGAGCACACCGACATCGCCTTCCACAACTGGGCCGATGACGTTGGCCCGAGCGACGCCCTGACCGCAGCGCTTGCCGATGTCGGCGCCGCAAAGCCCGGTCGCGTCGTGCTCGACGAAACCATGCGCGCCGATTTTGCGCTGCTGCTGATCGATGCGCTGCCCGCCGATACCGCGCGCGAATTCACCCCGGCGACGCTCGGCGCGCTCCGCATGCGCAAGGACAAGAGCGAGTACGCGCTTCTGAAGATGAATGCCGGCATCGCCGATCGCGCCATGCAGGCGGCATTCTCCAAGATCCGCCCGGGCATGACGGAGAAGGAACTGGCCGCCGAGATCCGCGGGCACTTCGCCTCGGAAGGTGCCGCACCGGCCTTCTGGATCGTCGGCGCCGGCGGCAACGGCGCCTTCCCGCATCACTCCGCCAGCGAGCGGGTGATCGAGGAAGGCGATGCCGTGGTCATCGACATCGGCGGCCGCAAGCAGGGCTTCCCGAGCGACATTACGCGCATGGCGATCGTCGGCCCCGCGCCCGAAGGCTACGGGCAGATCCACACGATCGTCGAAAGGGCCGTCCAGGCGGCACTGAAGGCGGCTCGCCCGGGCGTGCTCGCCAAGGAGGTTGATGCTGCTGCCCGCAAGGTGATTTCGGACGCCGGTTATGGCGAGTACTTCGTCCACCGCACCGGCCACGGCATGGGCATCGACGGCCACGAGCCGCCCTATATCACCGCGACCTCGGAAACCGTGCTCGAAGAAGGCATGGTCTTCTCGATCGAGCCCGGCATCTATCTCCCCGGCCGCTTCGGCATCCGGCTCGAGGATATCGTTATCCTCCGGGAGGATGGGCCGGAGGTTCTCTCCTCACTCCCCCGCGACGTTCACGTCGCGAAGGTCTGATCAAAGTTGCGGCGCCCCAGGGCGCCGCTTCTCTTTGCGCTCTTCGTCGAGCCCTGCGGCTATTGAACCGGCCGCTTGCGCGGCTTCGCGAGCTCGCTGCCCTTCTTGCCGGGTTGCTTCTTGTAGACGGGCTGCTGCTGCTCGACCGGTGGCCAGATCCAGTAATAGCCATAGGGCTTGCGCTGGATCCCCTCGTAATACTCGCCCTTCCGCGTCCGCATCTGAGCCTCGGCATCCCCCGTAGCCGCCACCATGACGAAGAACGCGCCGAGCACGGCTGCGACCACGAACTGATATTCCGATTTCATCATCACCAGAGCTCCTTGCCTCCCTTGTCTACGCCTGAGGCGAGCGGGGTCAACAGTTGTGCGTCTATCAGTTCTTGCTTGACGACCCCAACTGGCTTGATCATATTGGTGAGATGTCAGACCAATTTGGCCTCTGGGGAGGGAGCCGAATGAATGAACCGGCAAGAGCGGCACTGATGCCCCTGCCCCCGGCCGACCGGGCTCAGCAGGTGATTGCCGCGTTGGCTGACTACATAGAACAATCGGGCCTGAAACCCGGCGAACGCCTGCCGGCCGAGCGCGAGCTGATGACGGCGCTGGCCGTCGGCCGCTCCACGATCCGTGAGGTCATTCGCCACTTCCAGGCACTCGGCGTCGTCGAGGCGCGCAAGGGCAGCGGCACCTATCTCTTGCGCACGATCTCCGGCGCGACCGTCCATATGCCGCTCACGCTCGACGCGGCGCACCTGCGCGACGTGCTGTTGATGACACTCGAAGTGCGCCGCGGCATCGAGGTCGAGGCCAACATGGTCGCCGCCCGCCGGCGAACCGAAGACGACCTGAAGGTCATCGAAATCAGGCTCAACGAAATGGAGCGCGTGCATATCGCCAAGGGCACGTCGGGGCCGGAAGACCTGGCCTTTCATCTGGCGATCTACGACGCCACCCACAATCCGCTCTTTCGCCAGCTGCTCGAACAAATGCGCGAGGCCTTCGAGCGCTTTTGGGACCATCCTTTCGACCGAACGGATTTCGCCCGTCGCTCCTTCCCGTTCCACCGCACCCTCTTCAACGCAATCGCTGCTCAGGACCCCGAGACCGCGCGCGAAGAAACGCTGAAAATCCTCGCGATCGTCGAGGAAGACATCAAGGAAATGTCCAAATGACCAACGGCCTCGATCCGTTCGACCACGCCTCGCTGATCGTCGCGCATGACGAAGGCCACGCCTTCGACGCCGTCGTGCCGCCGATCGTGCAGACCTCGCTCTTCACCTTCAAGGACTATGACGACATGGTCGCCTCCTACCGGGGCGAGCGCGTGCGGCCGATCTATACCCGCGGCCTCAACCCGACTGTGCGCATGTTCGAGGAGATGCTGGCGAAACTCGAAGGCGGCGAGGACGCGATCGGTTTTGCGAGCGGCATGTCGGCGATCTCCTCTACCGTGCTCTCCTTCGTCGAGCCGGGCGACCGGATCGTTGCCGTCAACCATGTCTATCCCGATGCCTTCCGCCTGTTCGGCACGCATCTGAAGCGCATGAAGATCGAAGTGACCTATGTCGACGGCCGCGACGAGGAAGCGGTCGCCAAGGCGCTGCCCGGCGCAAAGCTCTTCTACATGGAAAGCCCGACGAGCTGGGTAATGGACACCCACGACGTCGCTTCCCTTGCCCGCCTGGCGAAGGACCAGGGCATCATCACCGCGATCGACAACAGCTGGGCGAGCCCGATCTTCCAGCAGCCGATCTCGCTCGGCGTCGATCTCGTCATCCATTCGGCCTCGAAATATCTCGGCGGCCACTCGGACGTCGTCGCCGGCGTCGTCACCGGATCGAAGGAACTGATCGGCCGCATCCGTTCCGAAGCCTATCCCTATCTCGGCGGCAAGCTTTCGCCCTTCGACGCCTGGCTCTTGATCCGCGGCCTGCGTACCTTGCCGATCCGGATGAAGTCGCACGAGCGCTCGGCGCTTGAAGTCGCGCGCCGCCTGCAGGCTCACCCGCTGGTCGAGACCGTCTGCCACCCCGGCCTTGGCAACACGTTGCCGCCGGGCCTTTCCGGCACCTCCGGCCTCTTCTCATTCATCTTCCGCGAGGGCGTCGACGTCAGGCGCTTCGCGGACCATCTCGAACTCTTCAAGCTCGGCGTGTCCTGGGGCGGGCATGAAAGCCTCATCGTGCCGGGCGAAGTCGTGCTGTCGCAGAAAGCCCAGCCCAATTCCGCGGCCGCCTTCGGCATCTCGCCGCGATCGGTACGGCTCCATGTCGGTCTGGAGGGAACGGAGGCCCTCTGGAGCGATCTCGAAGCGGCGCTCGCCGTCGCTTCGACTGACTGACTGGAGCGGGATGAGGATCCCGGTCCGCCCACTTTGAACCAAAACCAACGAAGAAAAGAGGGAACAGAAATGAAGAAACTGATCACTGCCACGCTTCTCGCCAGCCTCATGGCCGGAAGCGCGCTCGCCGACACCAAACTGAAGCTCGTCGAGGTCATCACCAGTCCCGAGCGCACCGAGACGCTGAAGTCGATCGTCGCCAAGTTCGAGGCCGCCAACCCCGGCACGACGGTCGAAATCATCTCGCTTCCCTGGGGCGAAGCCTTCCAGAAGTTCGCGACCATGGTTTCGGCCGGCGAACTGCCTGACGTCATGGAAATGCCCGACACCTGGCTGTCGCTCTATGCCAACAACGGCATGCTCGAAAGCCTCGAGCCCTACCTCGCCAAGTGGGAACACACCGGCGGCCTGACGGAACGCGCGCTCGAACTCGGCCGCGACGTCAACGACACCGCCTACATGCTGCCTTACGGCTTCTACCTGCGCGCCATGTTCTACAACAAGAAGCTCTTGTCGGAAGCCGGCGTCAACGAGCCGCCAAAGACCATGGACGATTTCGTCAAGGCGTCCGAAGCCGTCTCGAAGCTTCCGGGCAAGTCCGGCTACTGCCTGCGCGGCGGTCCGGGCGGCCTCAACGGCTGGGTGATGTTCGGCGCCACCATGGCCGGCAGCAACACCTTCTTCAATGAGGACGGCACCTCGACCATGAACGGCGAAGGCTGGGTCAAGGGCCTCACCTGGGTGATCGATCTCTACAAGAAGGGGCTGGCGCCGAAGGACAGCGTCAACTGGGGCTTCAACGAAATCGTCGCCGGTTTCTACAGCGGCACCTGCGCCTTCCTCGACCAGGACCCGGATGCTCTGATCGCGATTGCCGAGCGCATGAAATCGGAAGACTTCGGCGTCACCACCATGCCGAAGGGCCCGAGCGGCAAGGCTTTCACAACCATCGGCTTTGCCGGCTGGTCGATGCTATCGGCAAGCCAGAACAAGGACCTCTCCTGGAAGCTGATCGAGACGCTCGAAGGGCCGGAAGGCAACATCGAGTGGAACAAGCGCACCGGGGCGCTTCCGGTACACAAGTCGGCCGAGAAGGATCCCTTCTATGCCAGCGCGCAGTTCAAGGGCTGGTTCGACGAACTTGCCGACAAGGACGTCGTCCTGACTGTGATGCCGACCTACCTCGAGGAATTCGCCTTCTTCAAGGATTCGCTCGCCATCAAGACGACCCAGGAAGCCTTGCTCGGCGATATCACGCCGCAGCAACTCGCCGACCAGTGGGCCGACTACCTCACCAAGGCACAGCAGAAGTTCCTCGCCAGCAAGAAGTAAGCTTTTGGCCGGCGGCGGTTCGCCGCCGCCGGCCCTCATAACTCTTTGAGCGGAATGAAGTGTGCGCGGTCTCCGCCCTTCCCGCTCCGACCTAGAATCGAGGCACGCCCGAAAAACCGGCGGCCGCACAGGGGAAATTTCGATCGATGGCCTATGTCGCCCGCCAAAGCGGCCTGCCGGCAAGCAGGACGCCGCTGAAGAAGCGCATCGCCGATGGCGCCGCACCCTATCTCTACAGCGCGCCGGCGCTGATCCTGATCGTCACCGTGATGCTGGTGCCGCTGGTGCTCGGCGTCTCCTACGCCTTCCGCGATATCCAGCTCCTGAACCCGTTCTCCGGCGCCTATATCGGTCTTGATCATTTCCGGGCGCTGTCCGAGGACCAGGCCTTCTATCGGGCATTGCGCAATACGCTCTGGTGGACCGGTGCCTCGGTCTTCTTCCAGTTCGTTTTCGGTCTGATCCTCGCATTGCTGCTCGACAAGCCCTTCTACGGCCGCGGCCTCGCCCAGGCGCTCGTCTTCCTCCCGTGGGCAGTACCGAGTTTCCTCGCCGGCCTTAACTGGGCCTGGCTGTTCAATCCGGTCGTCGGCCCACTGCCGCACTGGCTCTTCGGCCTCGGCATCATGAGCGAACCGAACAACATCCTGTCCGACCCGCAGCTTGCCATGTGGGGACCGATCATCGCCAATGTCTGGTGGGGCATCCCCTTCTTCGCCATCACGCTGCTAGCAGCCCTTCAGGCGATCCCTCGCGATCTTTACGAGGCCGCCAGCATCGACGGCGCCGGCCCAGTGCAACGTTTCTTGTCGATCACCCTTCCCTTCCTTGCGCCCACCATCGCCATCACCATCCTCCTGCGCACCGTCTGGATCTCCAACTTTGCCGACCTGATCATCGTCATGACCAATGGCGGACCGGCCGACCGAACCCAGATCGTCGCCAGCTACATCTTCACCCAGGCCTTCAAGCGGCTGGATTTCGGTTACGCCTCGGCGATCGCGCTCGTGCTCCTGGCGCTGCTGCTCGCCTATTCGATGCTGATCGTCATCCTGCGGCAATGGCTCCTGAGCAAGGATTGAACCGATGCGCGCCAAACCTCTTTTCCTCACGATCGCGCACCGGCTGGCAATCCTTGCCTACATCGCGTTTGCGCTCTTCCCGCTCTACTGGCTGCTGAAGGTCGCCGTCACGCCCAACGATCTGCTCTACTCCGAAGGCATTCGAATGTGGCCGTCGCGCGCCAGCCTTGAGCACTTCGATTTCGTGCTCCGCCACAGCGCCTTTCCGGTGTTCTTCAAGAACAGCCTGATCGTCTCGGGTTCCACCGCCGTCATCGTCACCATCCTCGCCTCGCTCTCGGGCTACGCCCTGTCGCGCTTCAATTTCCGCGGCAAGTACTGGCTGGTGGCGCTGATGCTCCTGACGCAGATGTTCCCGCTGGTGATGCTCGTGGCGCCGATCTTCAAGATCCTCTCGCCGCTCGGGCTGACCAACAGCCTGACCGGCCTTGTCATCGTCTACACCGCCTTCAACGTGCCGTTTGCCACCTTCCTGATGCAGTCGTTCTTCGACGGCATCCCGAAGGATCTGGAGGAGGCCGCGATGATCGACGGCGCCACCCAATTCGTCGCCTTCCGCCAGATCATCCTGCCGCTGACGCTGCCCGGCATTGCCGCGACGCTCGGCTTCGTCTTCACCGCAGCGTGGAGCGAGCTACTGTTCTCGCTGATGCTGATCTCCGGCAACGATCAGGCGACGTTCCCCGTCGGGCTTCTGTCCTTCGTGTCGAAGTTCTCCGTCGACTTCGGGCAGATGATGGCCGCCGGCGTGCTCGCGCTCATCCCCGCCTGCCTCTTCTTCCTGCTCATTCAACGCTATCTCGTCCAGGGCCTCACGGCCGGCGCGGTCAAAGGCTGAGGATTGTTCTCATGGCTTCCATCGATATCGCCAATATCCAGAAATCCTACGGCATCCACCCGGTCCTGCACGATGTCGACCTGAAGATCGGCGACGGCGAATTCGTCGTGCTCGTCGGCCCGTCCGGCTGCGGCAAGTCCACGCTACTGCGCATGATCGCCGGGCTCGAAAGCGTGACCTCGGGCGAAATCCGCATCGCCGGAAAACGCGTCAACGAACTGGCCCCGAAGGACCGCGACATCGCCATGGTGTTTCAGTCCTACGCGCTCTATCCGCACATGTCGGTCGCCAAGAATATGAGCTACAGCCTGAGGCTGAGGAAGGTCGCCAAGGAAAAGATCGCAAGCGTCGTCTCGGGCGCTGCCGCCAAGCTCGGTCTCGACCCGCTGCTCGAACGCCGCCCCCGTGCACTTTCGGGCGGACAGCGCCAGCGCGTCGCCATGGGCCGGGCCATCGTGCGCGAACCCAAGGCGTTTCTCTTCGATGAGCCGCTCTCCAACCTCGACGCGCGCCTCCGCGAACAGATGCGCGCCGAGATCAAGAAGCTGCACAAGGACTTGGGCGCCACCTCGATTTACGTCACCCACGACCAGATCGAGGCGATGACGCTCGCCGACCGGATCGTCGCCATGAACGGCGGCTTCGTCCAGCAGGTCGGAAGCCCTCTTGATCTCTATGACCGCCCGGCCAATCTCTTCGTGGCCGGCTTCATTGGGTCGCCAGGGATGAACTTCTTCGAGGGAACCTATCGCAACGGCACCGCCCCGCGCTTCGAGACCGAAGGCGGCATCATCGTTCCGGCCCAGCCGCATCCTGCCTTGACGGACGGCGCCAGGGCGACGCTCGGCATCCGGCCGGAGCATGTCGAGATCGGCGTCGAAGGCCCGGATGCGCTGAAAGCCAATGTCGACCTGGTCGAACCGACGGGCTTCGGCATCATCCTGCACCTCTCCTTCGGCCGTGCCGGCTTCAAGGCGTTTACCAACGACCGCCGGTTCCTCAACGTTTCCGGCTCGCTGCCCGTACGCCTGCCGGTCGAGCGGCTGCACTTCTTCAACGCCGACGGCAATCGCGTCTGAGCGCCGGCAGCGACATGGCGAAAATTTAGGCGCATCCGGCAAACCGGCCGGCTGCGCCGGTTGACTTCCACAAAGCGAGGCGTACCGTCGTCGTGTCGCAAGTATCAACCGCCGTGGCGCCAACTTAAGAGAAGCAAGCACCGCCAAAACGACAGATTGACGATAGCCTTCCTTGCCTGCGCCCGGCGATATTGAGGAAGTGTCATGCGAATTCTTGTTGTTGCCCTTGCCTTTTCGACAACGATGCTCTGTCCGTTCGCTGCCCTTTCGCAAGAGGGCGATGCGGCCGCCGGAGCCACCGTCTTCAAGAAATGCGCCGTCTGTCATGTGGCCGACAGCGACACCAACAAGGTTGGGCCATCGCTCAACCATCTGTTCGGACGAACGGCAGGCACTCATGCCGACTTCAGCTACTCACCGGCGATGATCGATGCCGGCAAGGGTGGACTCGTCTGGGATGAGGCGCATCTGCGCGACTATCTGCACAATCCAAGGACCAAGGTGAAAGGCACGAAAATGGCCTTTGCCGGTTTGAAAGATGATACGGATATCTCCAACCTCATCGCCTATCTCAAGCAGTATTCGCAGTAACCTGCGGAGACTAAACGCAACCGCTGCTCGCACGGAGGCGGCGAATTGCGACTGTTCGACGTTCGTGTAATAATTGCAGCTACAGCACCGCGTGTCTGACCAGATGCGCAAAGGTCGCTGTAGAACTTTGAATTCCTGCATGTTTTGCCGTTTGATCGGCGACGATTAACGGAAACATGCAGAAGGCTCTACGGATTGCGTATTCATGCCCACAGCCGCCAGCGGCGAGGAGGGACAGAAATGGCCGTGGTAGTTGTTCTGGTTTTGGTGGCCGTCGGTTCGGTGTTGTTCCATCTGTTGAGCCCATGGTGGTGGACGCCGATCGCGTCCAACTGGAATTACATAGACAATACGCTCATCATCACCTTCTGGATTACCGGCGTCGTCTTCGTCGCCGTCGTGCTTTTCATGGCCTATTGCGTCCTGCGTTTTCGGCATCGCCCGGGAAACCGGGCGGCCTATGAACCGGAAAACAGGAAGCTCGAAGGGTGGCTTGCCGGCGGCACCACGCTCGGCGTCGCCGCCATGCTCACCCCCGGCCTTTTCGTCTGGCACCAGTTCGTGACCGTGCCGGATGGTGCGGCGGAGGTAGAAGTCGTCGGCCAGCAATGGTTGTGGAGCTTCCGGCTGCCCGGCGCCGACGGCAAGCTCGGTACGTCGGAGACCCGCGACATCACGCCTGAAAATTCGCTCGGCCTCAATCGCAACGATGCGGTCGCCCTCGACGACGTCGTCATCGAAGGCGGCGAGCTGCATCTGGAGGTCGGCAAGCCGGTCAAGATCCTGCTGCGATCGGTCGACGTGCTGCATGATTTCTACGTGCCGGAGTTCCGCGCCAAGATGGACATGGTGCCGGGCATGGTCACCTATTTCTGGCTGACGCCGACGCGCACCGGCACGTTCGAAGTGCTGTGCGCGGAACTCTGCGGCACCGGTCACCCACAGATGCGCGGCACCGTCGTCGTCGACAGTGCCGCCGATTATCAAGCCTGGCTCTCGCAACAGACGACATTCTCGCAATTGCAGGCAAAGGCAGGAACGAAAGAAACGGCGCAGGCAGTGAATGCCGCCCCGGCGCAATAACAGGCGCCCCGACGGCCAAAGCGGGATGAGGAAAAGTGCTCGCGATATCCGCCCGCATCCCGCTCGTGAGGAGACGCAATTCCATTGTTGGACGTGCGGAATTGCAGGTTCAAGGCGTTGGATCGAGATGATCCGGTGTTGGGAGGTTCTCGCAGATGGTCGATATCCGGTCAGGCACGGGCGAACAGATTGGCCCCGCGGAAGTGGAGGACGTGGAACTCTATCATCCCCATAGCTGGTGGACGCGTTATGTCTTCAGCCAGGATGCGAAGATCATCGCCGTGCAATATGCCTCGACCGCGATCGCCATCGGCATGGTCGCCCTCGTGCTCTCCTGGCTGATGCGTCTGCAGCTCGGCTTTCCGGGCGCCTTCGCCTTCATCGATGCGGAACGCTACTACCAGTTCATCACCATGCACGGCATGATCATGGTGATCTATCTGTTGACTGCGCTCTTCCTCGGCGGCTTCGGCAACTACCTGATCCCGCTGATGCTCGGCGCGCGCGACATGGTCTTCCCCTATGCCAACATGCTGAGCTACTGGCTGTATCTGCTGGCCGTCCTCGTGCTCGTCGCGAGCTTCTTTGCACCCGGCGGGCCGACCGGCGCCGGCTGGACGCTCTATCCGCCACAGGCAGTGCTTTCCGGCACGCCCGGCGGCAAGGACTGGGGCATCATCTTGATGCTCTCCTCCCTCATCCTATTCGTCATCGGCTTTACCATGGGTGGCCTCAACTATGTCGTCACCGTGTTGCAGGGGCGCACGCGCGGCATGACCTTGATGCGCATGCCGCTCACCGTCTGGGGCATCTTCACGGCGACGGTGATGGCGCTTCTCGCCTTCCCCGCCCTCTTCGTCGCCTGTGTCATGATGCTGTTCGACCGGGTGCTCGGCACCAGCTTCTTCATGCCGGCGATCGTCGAGATGGGCGAGCAGCTGCAGCATGGCGGCGGCAGCCCGATCATGTTCCAGCACCTCTTCTGGTTCTTCGGCCATCCGGAGGTCTACATCGTCGCCCTGCCCGCCTTCGGCATCGTCTCCGATCTCATCAGCACCCACGCCCGCAAGAACATCTTCGGCTACCGCATGATGGTCTGGGCGATCGTCATCATCGGCGCGCTCTCCTTCATCGTCTGGGCGCACCACATGTATGTCAGCGGCATGAACCCCTATTTCGGCTTCTTCTTCGCCACCACCACCCTGATCATTGCCGTGCCGACGGCGATCAAGGTCTACAACTGGGTGCTGACGCTCTGGCGCGGCGATATCCATTTGACGCTGCCGATGCTGTTCGCGCTCGCCTTCATCGTCACCTTCGTCAATGGCGGGCTGACCGGTCTGTTCCTCGGCAATGTCGTCGTCGATGTGCCGCTCTCCGACACGATGTTTGTCGTCGCCCATTTCCACATGGTCATGGGCGTTGCGCCGATCATGGTGATTTTCGGGGCAATCTATCACTGGTATCCGAAGATCACCGGCCGCATGCTCAATCAGGCGATGGGGCAGATCCACTTCTGGGTCACCTTCGTCGGCGCCTATCTGATCTTCTTCCCGATGCACTATCTCGGGCTGATCGGCATGCCGCGCCGCTACTATGAGATGGGCGAGACCGCCTTCGTGCCGGCATCCGCCCACACGCTCAACGAGTTCATCACCATCATGGCGCTGATCGTCGGCGCCGCCCAGATCGTCTTCCTCTTCAATCTCATCTGGAGCATCCGCCACGGCCGCGAGGCCGGCGGCAACCCCTGGCGGGCAACGACGCTCGAATGGCAGACGCCGGAAACGCCACCGCGGCATGGCAATTGGGGTAAGGAGCTGCCGGTCGTCTACCGCTGGCCCTATGACTACAGCGTGCCGGGTGCAGCGGAAGATTTCATTCCGCAGACTGAGCCGGGTTCAGTAGGCCACGCGCCGGAGGGTGCCTCATGAACGTCACCCTCGTCTTCCTGGCGGTGATCTTCGCGATCGCCGCCTGGTGGCTCAGCCGGCAGCGGCTGTTCTCGAAACCCTGGCTGGAGGTCGGCCACGCCCACGATCCCCGTCCGCGCGGTAGGCCTTCGATCCCGCCTGCAAAAATCGGCCTTGGCGTCTTCCTTGCTGTCGTCGCCGCGCTCTTCTCTCTCTTCATCAGCGCCTACTTCATGCGCATGGCCTCCACCGACTGGTGGTCGACGCCGATGCCGAAGATCCTCTGGCTGAACACCGCCATCCTTGCGCTTGGCAGCCTGCTTCTGCATGCGGCCCGCGTCACTGCCGAACAGCATCGTGACGAGGCGAGCCGCACGGCGATGATCGCAGCCCTTGCCGCCGGTCTCGCCTTCCTCGCCGGCCAGGTCTTTGCCTGGCGGGAGTTGACCGACGCTGGCTTCCTGCTCGCCGACAATCCGGCCAACAGCTTCTTCTACATGATCTCGGGCATGCATGGCCTGCACATCCTCGGCGGCCTGTTCGCGCTTACCCGGGTCATCGTCAAGACGCGCACCGGCCCGATGGGCGAAAGGGCCGTGCTGTCGATCACGCTCTGCGCCACCTACTGGCATTTCATGCTGGCCGTATGGCTGGTGCTTTACGCGCTCTTTTCCGGCTGGGCCAACGACTTCGTCGAGCTCTGCCGGTCCCTCTTGACTTGAAGGAGGCAAGGCATGTCCGCCGAGACACATTCGCCTGTCCGAGAACCGCTCCATCGCCCCGCGGGACTTGCCGGCTTTGCCGCCGACTGGGCCTCCGACCAGCGGACGTTCAAGAACGTCTCCTGGGGCAAGGCGATGATGTGGATCTTCCTCTTGAGCGACACCTTCGTCTTCGGCTGTTTCCTCATCGCCTACATGTCGGCGCGCATGTCGACGGCCGTGCCCTGGCCCAATCCGAGCGAGGTCTTCGCGCTGCACATCGGCGGCTCGGACGTGCCGCTGATCCTGATCGCCATCATGACCTTTGTGCTGATCACCTCGAGCGGCACCATGGCCATGGCCGTCAATTTCGGTTACCGGCGCGATCGCAAGAAGACCGCTCTGCTGATGCTGCTGACCGCCCTTTTCGGCGCCACCTTTGTCGGCATGCAGGCCTTCGAATGGACGAAGCTGATCACCGAGGGCGTGCGTCCCTGGGGCAACCCCTGGGGTGCTGCCCAATTCGGCTCGACCTTCTTCATGATCACAGGCTTCCACGGCACCCACGTCACCATCGGCGTCATCTTCCTGCTGATCATCGCGCGAAAAGTCTGGCGCGGCGATTTCGACACCGAACGGCGTGGCTTTTTCACGAGCCGAAGAGGACAATACGAGATCGTCGAGATCACCGGCCTCTACTGGCACTTCGTCGACCTCGTCTGGGTCTTCATCTTCGCATTCTTCTATCTGTGGTGAGGCATGGCCATGACGGAAACGACTGTTCACACCCACTCGGCACCGGCAGCAAAAGCGGAAGGCCACGCGCAAACCCACCAGCAGCATCCGATCGGCCTCTACCTGGTCGTCTGGCTGCTGCTTTTCGTGCTCAGCACCTTCTCCTACCTCGTCGACTATGTCGGGCTGCAGGGTTATCTCCGGTGGTCACTAATCCTGATCTTCATGGTTCTGAAGGCCGGGCTGATCGTCGCGATCTTCATGCACATGGCCTGGGAGCGGCTGGCGCTGATCTACGCGATCCTGCTGCCGCCGCTGCTGGTGCTGGTCTTCGTGGCGCTGATGGTTTCGGAATCACACTACGTGCTCTTCACCCGCCTAACCTTCTTCGGCGCCGCGCCGTGAGGATGAGGGCGGCGCTGCCCAAGGAGGCGGCACCGCTGGCTGTCTTGTGCCTCAGTGCTGCTGAAGCCCGGTGATCATCGCGATGATCTCGTTCTTGTCGGTCTTCGCCGTCTCTCGGATTCCGATCTGCTTGCCGCGACGCAGGACACAGATGCGATCCGACAGCTTGAAGACCTGATCGAGGCTGTGGCTGATGATCAGTACGCCGATGTTACGGCTTTTCAGCGATTCCACGATCTCTTCGACCTTGGCGGTTTCGGCAACACCAAGCGCCGCCGTCGGTTCGTCGAGAAGGATCAGCTTGCTCGCCCAATGGGTGGCGCGGGCAATCGCGACGCCCTGGCGCTGGCCGCCCGAGAGATCGCGGATCGTCGCGTGCGCCGAGGGGATGCGGACATCCAGTTCCTTCACCAGTGTCTCGGTCTCGGCAATCATCCGGCGCCGGTCGAGCAGGCCGAAGCGGTTCGTCGGCTCGCGGCCGAGGAACATGTTCATATAGACCGTCTGCTGGTCGGCAAGCGCCAGGTCTTGATAGACGACTTCGATGCCATGGGCGCGCGCCATGGTGGCGTTCGACATCGCCACGGTCTGGTTCTCGATGGTGATCGTTCCCGAGGTCGGCGTGTAGACGCCGGAGATGATCTTGATCAGCGTCGACTTGCCAGCGCCGTTGTCGCCGACGAGCGCCACGATCTCGCCCGGACGGACCTCCAGCGAGAAGTTCTCGATCGCGGTGACGCCGCCAAAGGTCTTGCGGATGTCCTTCAGCTTCAGGACCGGCTCTGCTGCAGCACTAACGTTCGCGTTCATGACGTCGCCCCTCATACCGGCCAGGCTGCGGTTTCGCCGAAACCGTTTTCGATCGTTTCCACCTTCGGCGCGCCCTTGGAGATGCCCGACACACCGACGACATAAGCGCGGGTGACGAAGGCCTGGCCGCGGAAGCCGAACACCGCCGTATCGCCAGGCTTCGGCGCCGCCGCACCGCTGGCATCGATCATCGCGTAATAGTCGATCGCCGAGGGTGGCGGCACTTCGACGCTTCGAAGCGCCGATGCAGCCGTGGTCGGCTCAGTCGATACGATCGCCTTGACGTCGTAATCCGGGAAGATCGGGTCGATGTAGAAGCCGCCACCGAAGCAATAGGCCTTGCCGCCCGAGAGATGGGAGACCTCTGTAAGGTAGAGCACCGCCGGCAGTTCCGGCAGGTCTTCCATCACGTGCAGCGCGGTGGTGCCATGCAGGCCGTTGCCCGGCTCACATTGCGTCGCACCCGCTTCGGCAAGGGCCGGCAGCATGACGCTGGAGGTCGTGCCCGGTGCGTTCACCTCGATCCCTGTCCGCCCGGCCTTGGCCAGCGCCTCGGCCGCTTTCGAGAGCGTTGCCAGGTTGTGTGTCGGCTTTACCTTGCGGCTTTCATGATCGAAGAGTAGCGCAGGAAACGTGGTGATGCCGGCAAAACGGCCACCGGCGAGGTCGTCGAGGCGATCGGCAACCGCAGCAACGTCGCTGGCATCGAACCCGCCTTCGTGACCGCGGTAGAAGGTGTCGCCTTCCGCCCTGATGCGGGCGAGGAGATCCTGCCGATAGCCGGCGGCATGCGCGCCGGCCGCCGCTTCTGCTGCCTTCTCGGCGTTGAAGACCGTCCAGTAGTCGGGCCGGAAGGTCTTCGCCGCGGCAGCCGCCTCGTGGCGCGCGACCTGCTGCAGGTGGCCGAGATGGCCGACCTTCAGGCCTGCCTTGTGGGTGGCGCGGGCGCAGGCCATGTCGACGGCAACCGAACGATCGATGCCGCCGCGCTGGACGGCATCACAGAACGAGCTGGAGCGGCCAACCTGCTTGGTCATGGCAAAGGTCTTCAGGCCGAGGCGACGGGCCTCGTTGCTCATGATCGCCGCATTGCCCTCGACCGTATCGAGGTCGAGCACGTAGGCGTTGGCCGGGATCTTGCCCTGCTGGTGCAGGGCCATCGCCGCTTCGATGAATGCCGGGTTGCGGCGGCGCAGAACGTCGAGAAACATGAAATCCTCCTTCAGCGGGACTTTTCGCGCAGCGACACGGCGACCGCAGCGAGGATGATGAGACCGCGAACGATCATCTGGTCGGATACGGAAAGGCCCATCAGGATCAGGCCATTGTTGAGCATGCCCATCATCAGCGAGCCGACGAGCGCGCCGATGATCGTGCCCTTGCCGCCGTTGAGCAGCGTGCCGCCGACGATGACGGCGGCGATCACCGTCATCAGGTCGGTCTCGCCAAGCGTGTACTTCGCCGCCTGCAGGCGACCGGCGTAAAGCAGGCCCGCAAGGCCGGCGAGACCGCCGCTGATCATCAGAACGGCCAGCCGAATGCGTGGCACGCTGATGCCGGAGACGCTCGCTGCCCGGCTGTTGTCGCCGGTCGCCAGCACATGGGCGCCGAAGCGGGTTTCGCGGTAGATGACATGGCCGCAGACGACGGCAACGAGGGTCCACCAGATCAGCGAGGGCACGCCGAGGAACGAGCCGGAGCCGAAGAAGCCGGTAAAGGTGCTGTCGGTCACCGGGATCGAGCGCAGGTTCGTCATCGAGCGGGAGACGCCGGCGAAAAGCCCGAGCGTCGCCAGCGTCACCAGGAAGGACGGCAGTTTGACATAGGCGACCAGTGCGCCGTTCAGGAGCCCGATCAGCACGCCGGCGCCGATACCGGCGACGACGCCAGCCACCAGGCCGTACTCGTTGATCGTCACCGCCGCCGCCAGTGCCGAGACGGCAACTGTCGAGCCGATCGACAGATCGATCTCACCGGCCGACATGACGAAGACGAGGCCGATCGCCATGATCGTCACCGGTGCTGTCTGCAGCATGATGTTCGACAGGTTGCGAACCGTCAGAAACCCGCTGTCGCGAAGCACGATGGCGAAGAACAGAAAGATCGCCAGGAAGCCGAGATAGACGACGTATTGCTGCAGGTTGAGGCGACTGACGAGGCTCGCCGGCTGGCCGCTCGCACTGGAATGGGCACTGGACATTATTCTTCCTCCGAAGGCAGGGGGAAAGCTCCCCCCTGCACTACGGCGCCGCGGGTCTGGTCAGACGCGCAAAGGTCGCCGCAGCACTATGAAAAGCTGCATGTTTTACTCATGCAGCGGGCATCATTTCATCACTTCATCGCATCCGCGATCGTCGCGGGCACATCCTTGTTCAGAGACTTCTTCCAGCCGTCGGCGACCGTCGCCTTGGTCACGGCAAGCGAGTCGACCACCAGGAAAGGCTCGGCCTTCTTGCCGACCAGCGACCCTGCCGCGGCGCGCGCTGCGGTGACACCGATATTGTAGGCTTCGTCGGCGACCAGAGCTGCGATGTTACCGCCCTTGACCATGTCGAGTGCTGCCGGTTCGTTGAGGTCGAGCGTCACGATCTTGGTGTGGCTGTTGCCGGCGCCGCGCAGCGTCGAAAGCACGCTCAGTGCCGGCTCCGCCCAGGTCACGTAGATCCCGTCGAGATCCGGGTTCTGGGTGATCATCCCTTGCGCGATTTCCTCGCTGCGGGCCGGATCGGCCATGCCGGCCTCGGCAACGATCTTCATGTCGGGATAGTCCTGCTCGATCGTCGACTTGAAGGCGCCATCGCGCTGGTTGGTCACGTAGAAGTCGGCGTCATGATAGATATAACCGAGCTTGCCCTTGCCGCCGAGCGCATCCGCCATGGCAACGGCCGCCTTGTTGCCCATCTGGAAAAGGTCGTCCGAGACGATCGTCACATAGTCCTTGCCGTGTTCGTAACCGGCCGGCGAATTGTCGACGAAGGCGAGCTTCACACCGGCGGTGCGTGCCGGATCGTAAACCACGGCGGCGCTTGCCGGGTCGACCGGCAGCGACAGGATGATCGAGGGCTTCTTGGCAAGCACCGTCTCGACATCCGCCTTCTGGCGGGCGGCATCAAAGCCGGCATCGGTCTGTGCGACCACCTCGACGCCAAGGCGCTTGAACTCGTCCTGGGCGCCGCTGTTGACCGCGTTGGTGTATTCGCTCATCTCGTGCCAGACGAGCGCTGCGGTAAACTTGCCGTCTTTGATCTGCTGTTCCTGCTCCGCCGTCAGCGTCAGGCTGCCCGCCGGCGTCGGCGTCTCGCCATGCGGACCCGTGGTCTTGCCGTCAGCGGCAAAGCCGGATGTCGCGGCAAAGACCGTTGCCAGCAACGCGAAGTGTTTCACTGCCCTGTGCATATCTGCCTCCCTTTTAGGAATGACGCCGCCGGAAGCGTCCTCTCTCCCGGCGGCCACCTGATTACTTGGCCGCGTCGAGCACCGACTGCGGCGCATCGCGGTTGAGCGACTGCTTCCAGCCGTCCGCGACGTTTTCCTTGGTGACGGTCAAAGCCGGGGCAACGACGAAGGCCGGCGTCTGCTGGCCGAGAAGCGACTTCAGGCCGGTCGCAGCCATGGCGCGTCCAAGCTCATAGGCCTTGTCGGCAACAAGCGCGGTGACGTTGCCGCCCTTGACCATGTCGAGCGCGACCGGTTCGGCAAGATCGAGCGTGACGATCTTGGTCTTCGTATTGCCGCTCGAGCGCAGGGCAGAGAGCACACCGTCGGCAGGCTCGGCCCAGGTCACGTAGATACCGTCGAGATCAGGGTTCTGCAGCAGCATGGCGCTTGCCAGCTCCTCGGCACGTGCCGGGTCTGAGATGCCCTGCTCGGCAACGATCTTGATATCCGGATAGTCCTTCTCGATCGTCGACTTGAAGGCCTGGTCGCGCTGGTTCGTCACATAGTAGCTGGCATCGTGGAAGATGTAGCCAACCTTGCCCTTGCCGCCGATCGCCTTGGCGAGCGCATCCGCCGCCTGCTTGCCCATCTGGAAGAGATCGTCGGTAACGATCGAGGCATAGTCCGTGCCCTGCTTATAGCCGCTCGGCAGGTTGGAGAGGAACACGAGCTTGCTGCCATCGGTCACTGCCTGGCGGAATGCTTCGGCCGAGGTCACCGGATCGAGCGGCAGCGCCAGGATGACGTTCGGCTTGGCGGCAAGCGCGGTTTCGATATCGCTGCGCTGGCGGGCAGCGTCGAAGCCGGCATCCGTCGTCACCGCGATCTCGACGCCGGCGCGGGCAAACTCATCCTTGGCACCGGCCGAAACGGCGTTGGTGAAGTCGGACGAGGTATGCCACAGCAGCGCCGCCTTGTAGCCCTTGCCCTTGAGCGCGCCGATATCGGCATCGGTCAGGGCGACATCGGCGCTCGGCGTCGCGCTCTCGCCGGACGGACCGACCGTCTGGGCAGAGGCGGCGTTTGCGGCAAGCACGAAACCGCTGACGAGTGCGGCAGCCATCAATTTCTTCAGAAGCATTGTCGTTCTCCCTCTTGTTTGGCAGTTCAGTCCATGACGCCGCAGTAGCGCGCCATGAAGGCGGCAAATCCGACGATCCCGGCGAGGTATTCCTCCACCTCGACCCGTTCCTCGTAGGTATGGCAATTGCGGATGTCGCCGGGCGCGCAATAGACGGCAGGCACACCCAAGCGGTTGACGAAGAATGGCGATTCCGACCAGAAGGGCGCGCCTTCGATGACGCCGCGCCCAGCCATGGCTTCGGCCATGGCGGCTGATAGCGCACCGACTTCGCCCGCCGTTTCGTCGATTTCAGCCGCCGTGCCGCCAAGCGCATGGTCGCGGCCGGCCGGATAGGAAAACTCGACCGTGATTTCCGGATCGGTGATCGCCGAGCGCACCGCAACCTCGATCTCGGCCGCCGCCGTGTCCAGCGATTCCCCTGGCAACAGTTTGCGGATCAGCGACAGTGTGCAACGCTCGGGCACGGCGATGTAGCCGCCGCCGGCAAGGCCGGTGATCAGCAGGAAACTGCGACCGATCAGCTTGTGCTCGGCCCGCGCGGCGATCTCGTCGGAGTGTTTCCAGAGAGCCGACATCGCCGCGTGGCTGGCGCGCAATGCATCCTTGCCGAGTTCGGGTACGCCGAAATAGGCGGACTTGCCTGTAATCGTGATGTCGGCGATGAAAAATCCGATCTGCGCCGGATAGACGGACAGCCGTGTCGGCTCGACATAGACGACGAAGTCCGGACGGACGATGTCACCGGTCTCGATGCGTTCGACCAGATCCTTGATACCGGCGGAGACACCGGTCCCCGGCTGACCGCTTTCCTCGTCGCCGACGAAGGCAAAGGCCACGTCCCCGGCCAACGCAACGCCGGACTTGTCGAGCAGCGACAGCGCCGCCAGCGACGCGCAGATGCCTGCCTTCAGATCGCCCGAGCCGCGCCCCCAGACCGCGCCGTCGATGATCGGTGCAGCGAAGGGATCCTCGCGCTCGGTACCGGCCCAATGCTCGCGCCAGCCGTCGACATGCACCGTATCCGTATGGCCAATGAACAGCAGGCGTGGCCCCTTGCCGCGACCCTTGCGCTCCGCCCAGACGTTCGGCCGACCCGGCAGGAACTCCGCCGTTTTCAAGCCTTCCAGGCCAAGGCGCTGCATCGTTTCGGCCAGAAAGGCGACGAAATTCGCCTCGTTGCCGGTAATGCTCTCACGCCCGATCGCGCCACGAAAAAGATCAATCGCCGTCTCGCAATCAAGCACCGCGCGCAAACGTTCGACCAAGCCGTCATTCATCGTCATCACATCGCCTCCCGAAGCGCGTTGACGTTTGCCCGCGGCAGCGAAATCCGGCCATCGGGCGCATCGACCCCGAACAGGGTGTTGTGCAGCTGACCGAGCCCGATCGCCGCCGCCCCGATGATCGCGGCGCGCGCGCCGAGTTCACCGGTCTCCACATTGACCGGATAGGGGAAGCACTGCGGCAGGAAGGCTTTTACCCGCTCAAGCATTTCCGGCCGAAGCCCGATGGATCCGCCCAGGATGACCTTCTGCGGGTTGGCGATCGCGGCAATCGCGGCAACGCCGGCTGCCAGATACCGCGCAGTGTCATCCAGCACCGTCAGCGCTGCCGCATCGCCCGCTTCTGCCTTGGCAAAGATGGTGGGCACGGCAACGGTCTTGCCCGAAAGCGCCGCGTAACGTTCCGCCATGCCATGCGAGGCAACCGCGCGCTCGAAGGCGCCGGTGCGCAGCGATTCCGCCTCGAACGGGTCGGCGCCGAGTGGCAGGAAACCCATTTCGCCGGCCGCATTGCTGACGCCGCGCACCAGATGGCCGCCGACCATCAGGCCGCTGCCGACGCCGGTGCCCAGTGCCACATAGGCGAGGTTGTCGATCCCCTGCCCCTGGCCCAGCCAGTTTTCGCCAAGGACGGCAAGATTGACGTCGTTTTCGAGCATGGCTCCGAACCCGAGCACCTCTTCGAAGGCGCCGACGACATCCATCGTGTCGAAACCGGCAATGTTCGGCGCAAGCAACACACGGCCGGTCTCGCTGCAGGGCGCGCCGGGAACGCCTACCACCGCAAGCCGGATCTTCTCGCGAGCGATCTTCTGTCGGTCTGCCGCATCAAAGGCCATGGCAGCGATCTGCTCTACGACGAAGCGGCCGCCCCGCGGATCGGTCGGCGCCGTGTCTTCGGCAAAGATCTGGCAGGCGAGATCGGTGATCGCCACGCGCACCTTCGTGCCACCGAGGTCGACGGCGATGATGAAGGCGGCATCGCACACCAGTTCGTAGGTGACGGCAGTGCGCCCGACATGGCCGCTGGTGCGCCCCGTCTCCTGCACCCAACCCTCTTCTTCGAGGCCGCGGACGATCTCCGAAATGGTCTGCTTGGAAAGGCCGGTCTGCTTCGAGATCGACGCACGCGAAATCGGACCGCCCTGGACGATCGCCTCCATGACGGAGCGCTGGGAGAACTTCCGGGAGATGCGCAAGCTGTCGTTCACGGGGACCTCTTTTAATTCGTTCTGTTACCGAACTTATTAATATCACGCATCGCTGTCAATCTTACCCGATGGGATTATCTTTCGTGGCCAACGCCGCGATCACTGGAACGCAGGTAGATCGCAATGACGCATTCGGATGCGTCGCCATTTGCGATATGCTAGATGAAATCAGATTGGCGCTGAGAGGCGCTTTTTCTCACGAAATCAGTGGCATGACCGTCTCTGCAGCTCTCGTTCCGCGAACCGCAAAATGCTCGGCTCTGGTCGTGCAGTTTGATGAGAATGTCGTAGACAGGCTCTGGTCGGGGCGGATCAGGCCCTAAAATCCGGCATCCAATCCAACTAGGGTCGCAATCAATGGCAGAGTTTCCGCAAAAGGCGAAAGTCGTAATCATCGGGCTGGGTGGCATCGTCGGTGCTTCGATCGCGCACCACCTGATCGAGCGCGGCTGGGACGATATCGTCGGCATCGACAAGTCGGGCATACCGACCGATATCGGCTCGACCGCACACGCCTCGGACTTCTGCTACACCACCAGCCACGACTATCTCTCGGTCTGGACGACGCAGTATTCGATCGATTTCTTCGAGAAAATGGGCCACTACGCCCGCATCGGCGGCCTGGAAGTGGCGCGCACCGGCGACGATGTCTGGATGGAAGAGATCAAGCGCAAGCTGTCCTCCGCCAAGGCCTTCGGCACCCGCGCCCACTATGTCTCGCCGGCTGAAATCAAGAAGATGTTCCCGCTGATCGAAGAAGATCAGGTCATGGGCGGCATGTTCGACCCGGATGCCGGCCTCGTCATCCCGCGCTCGCAAACGGTTGCCGGCAAGCTCGTCGACGCCGCGGAAAAATCCGGCAAGCTGCAGGTCTTCGGCAACACGCCGGCAAAGTCGCTGATCGTCGAAAACGGCCGCATCAAGGGCGTCGTCACCCATCGCGGCACGATCATGGCCGACCACGTCATCGTCTGCGCCGGCATCTGGGGTCGCCTGATCGCTGAAATGGTCGGCGAAGACCTGCCGGTCATGCCGGTCGACCATCCGCTCACCTTCTTCGGCCCGTACAACGAATTCGAAGGCACCGGCAAGGAGATCGGCTTCCCGCTTTTGCGTGACCAAGGCAACTCGGCCTACATGCGCGACACCGGCGACCCGAAGACCACCGAGGGCGGCCAGATCGAGTGGGGCTATTACGAGACCACCAATCCGCGCCTCTGCCATCCACGCAACATTCTTGAAAAGCACGAGGCGCGCCTGTCGCCTTCGCAGCGCGACCTGGAGATGGAACAGATCATCGAGCCGCTCGAGCGCGCCATGGAACTGACGCCGATCCTCGGCGAACTCGGCTACAACGAGAGCCATTCCTTCAACGGCCTGCTGCAGGTCTCGGCCGCCGGCGGCCCCTCCTGCGGCGAGAGCCAAAAGGTGCGCGGCCTCTGGTACTGCGTCGCCATCTGGGTGAAGGACGGCCCCGGTTATGGCAAGCTGATCGCCGACTGGATGACAGACGGCCGCACCGAGATCGACCATGCTTCGATCGACTATTCCCGCTTCTATCCGCACCAGCTGGAAGAAAAGTTCATCGAGGGCCGCTGCTTCGAGGCGGCGCAGAAGATCTATTACCCCGCCGTGCACACCCGCGAACCCTATGCCACCGGCCGCAACGTCAAGCGCTCGCCCTTCTACGAGCGCGAAAAGGAACTCGGCGGCTATTTCATGGAACTCGGCGGCTGGGAGCGCGCCCACGGCTACGCTGCCAACGAGCACCTTTTGGAGAAGTATGGCGACCGCGTGCCGGTACGTGAAAACGAGTGGGACAGCCGCCATTTCTGGCGCGTCTCCAACGCCGAGCATCTGGCGATGAGCGAGGACTGCGGCATCGTCAATCTCTCGCACTTCCATATGGTCGACATCGAAGGCCCTGATCATGTCGAGCTGCTCGAATGGCTGTGCGCCGCCAAGGTCGGTGGCGACGGCAATATCGGCAAGGGCATCTACACCCACTTCCTCGACGACGAGGGCATGGTACGGGCCGACTTCACCGTCTTCCGCATGGCCGACCGCTGCCGCCTGGTGAACGGCGCCGACGCCGGCCCGCGCGACTTCCAGTACATGCGCCGCGTCGCCGAAGATCGCGGCCTTGACGTCACCATCACCGACGTCTCGGAGAAGTTCATCACCATCGGCATCTGGGGTCCCAATGCCCGTGAGACGCTCAAGAAGGTGGTTGCCGATCCCTCGGGTCTCGACATCGAGAACTTCGCCTTCGCCGCGATCAAGCCGATCGAGATCGCCGGCAAAAAGGTCACCGCCTTCCGCATCTCCTATGTCGGCGAGCAGGGCTGGGAACTGCACATGAAGTACGAGGACGGTCTCGCCGTCTGGGACGCTCTGCGCTCGACCGGCGTCATGGCCTTAGGCGTCGAAACCTATGCGAACTCGCGCCGCATGGAAAAGAGCCTGCGCCTGCAGAACGCCGACCTGCTTACCCAGTACAACCTCATCGAAGCCGACCTTGCCCGCCCAAAGGTCAAGGACGTGGACTTCCGCGGCAAGGCCAAGCATCTCGAATACAAGGCGCGCGAACATCAGCCGGCCATGCTCTGCACGCTCGTCATGACGGAGAATACCGACAAGAACGGCGTGAAGCGCTATCCGGTCGGAACCCTGCCGGTGATGGATCCGGAAACCGGCAAGGTGCTGGTCGATGAACTGGGCCGCCGTTCCTACACCACCTCGATCGCCTTCGGCCCGACGATCGGCAAGAACATCGCGCTTGCCTATCTGCCCTGGTCCCATTGCCAGGTCGGCCGCAAACTCAACGTCGAATACTTCGCCGAGACCTATCCGGTCGAGGTTGTCGGCGTTGGCTACAAGCCGCTCTACGATCCGGAAAACCTGAAGCCGCGCAGCTAAGCCATCCGCATCAGCCCCCAAAACATAAAAGGCCCGCTCGGATCCGAGCGGGCCTTTTCAATGGTCTGCAGACCTAACGAGGTCACGGCAGCACGTGTCCTGCTGCCGTGAAGAGACGATACCAGTCCTCGCGCGACAGCGTGATGTCGGCGCCGGGCGCGATATCGGCCAAACGCTCGGGACTTGTCGTTCCAAGCACCACCTGAATGTTGGCCGGATGGCGGGCGATCCAGGCATAGGCGATCGCGGAAGCCGATACCCCGTACTTGCCCGCGAGTTCGTCCAGCAACCGGTTGAGTTCCGGAAAGTTCTTCTCGTCGCCGACGAAGACGCCGCCGAAGAAACCCTGCTGGAACGGTGACCAGGCCTGCAACGTCATGCGGTTGATGCGCGAATAGACGACCACTTCCCCGTCGCGATCGATCGATTGCTCGAGACCTGCCATATTGGCGGCGATTCCGAAGGCGACCGAAGGCGCATGCGCAATGCTGAGCTGGATCTGGTTGGCGACGAGCGGTTGGCGGACGGCGGTCTTCAGAAGATCGATCTGCCGCGGGGTGTGGTTCGAGACGCCGAAATGCCGGACCTTGCCAGCCGCCTGCAATTTGTCGAAGGCGTCCGCCACCTCCTCCGGTTCCACCAGCGCATCCGGGCGATGCAGCAAGAGAAGATCGAGATAGTCGGTCTTCAGCGCCGCAAGCGATCGATCGACCGACTGCAGAATATGATCTTTGGAGAAATCAAAGTAGCCGCGACGGATTCCGCACTTGCTCTGGATGACGATCTGTTCGCGCTCAGTCGGCTTTAACCGCAACGCATCGCCGAAACGGCGCTCGCAGGCATGCAGCTCGCCGCCATAGATATCGGCATGGTCGAAGACGTTGATGCCGACGTCCCGTGCCTTCCCATAGAGCCGGCTTATGGCGTCGTCGCTGAGATCGGCAATCCGCATCAGGCCGAGAACGGCAGAGGAAACGGAAAGGTCGGTTGGTCCCAGATTGAATCTTTTCATCGGCTCGCACCATCAACATCGTTTCGAGGGAGGATTTTCGCGCAGGGACGGAGTCATCGGCCTTGCGAGATCTTTGATCCTCAATTTCTAAGCAGCCTGAGGGCGCTTGGCAAACGCCTTTGGGGCAAACCGTGGAACGATGTGGCTTGCTGTGCCCAAGCGGAAAGGCCCGAGCATCGACCGTCTCAGCAGGTGCAGGCGTTCGGAGCGGACGCCAAACGCCCGCTCCGTGCGTGGACCGGTCAGGCAGCGGACCGATAGCGCTCGGCCGGCAACGACTGTGCAAAATTCGGCAGCATTGCCTGCCGTGCCGTATCGAGGGTGTTCCACTGGCCGGCATCCGGAAGCGGCGGGATGGTTACCAACTCGCGTCGATCGTAGCCGATCAGCGCCGCATCGACGAGATCGCCGACCTCCATCACACCGGGGAGCGTCTCGACATCGACGCCGGCATGATCCCAGATCTCGGTGCGCGTCGCTGCGGGCAGCACTGCCTGAACGTAGACGCCCTTGGTGGCGAGTTCGACATTCAAGCCTTGAGAAAGGAACAGCACGAAGGCCTTGGTCGCGCCGTAGACGGTTGCGCCCATCTCCGGTGCCAGCCCGACGACCGACGCGATGTTGATGATCGCCCCCTCGCCTCTCTCCGCAAACCCCGGAGCTGCCGCATGCGCGAGCCCGGTGACTGCCGTTACGTTGAGCGCGATCAGCTTCGAGATGTCCTCGCTCTGCTGCTGAAGAAAGCCTCGCGGGATAGACGTCCCGGCATTGTTGACCAGCACGCCGATGCTCCGGTCTTCGCGCAGCCGCTGCTCGACCTTGGCGAGGTCCTGCTCGTCGGTCAGGTCCGCCGGCACCACATCCACCGCCACGCCGGTTTCGTTCTTGAGGCGCTCAGCGAGCGCGTCGAGCCGCGCTGCATTGCGCGCGACCAGAACGAGATCATGACCGCGACGGGCAAATCGCTCCGCATAGACGGCACCAATGCCGGTCGAGGCACCGGTTACAAGGACTACTGGCTTCCTGCTCATCGATTGGGCTCCTTGAGTTTATTCATGATAGTCATCATGTATTTGGATATATGATGACTATCATGTATATTGTCAATCGAAATTTCAGGAGACGATGATGCGCGTGAGCCGGAAGCAGGTCGAAGAGAACAAGAAGACAATTCTGGAGGCGGCGGGACAGCTGTTCCGGGAGCGCGGCTTTGAATCCGTCACCGTTACCGATGTCATGAAGGCGGCGGGCCTCACGCATGGCGGTTTCTACGGCTATTTCAAGTCGAAGGAGGATCTGATCGCGCAGACCATCGCCGGCCTGCAGGGAGCAACAGAGCCCCTGTCCGTAGACCTGGCGTCCATAGCCGAGCGTTATCTTTCACCGGAGCATCGCGACAATTATGGCCACGGCTGCCCGCTTGCCGCCCTTGCGTCGGAAGTGAGCCGCCAACCGGGGGCTGCGCGGTCGGAGATGACAGAGGTCCTCAAGCGCCAGTTCACCCGGTTCGGCAAGATCGCGCCGGGCCCGAATGAGGATGAGAAGCGTCGCGCGGCAATCGGCAGTTCGGCGGCCATGATCGGCGCGCTAATCCTGGCGCGGATGACCGACGATCCCGACCTGTCGACGGAAATCCTCGATGAGACGCGGGTGTGGCTTTCCGACCGCGATCACGGAAAGCTGAGAAGCCAAGGTCCTTCCGACGGCAAGAGCGACGCCGGAAGCTGAACCATGTCGCGGAAAAATGCGCAGCGGTTTGCGATCACGGCGCACGGCAATTCAAGATATTGGAGCGCAAGCGGCAGAGCGGAACGGCGGCCACGTGCTTGGCATATCCTCTAATGCACCGTATTCGTTCGCAGATCACTGCGCCGGAACGATACCAAGGCGAGAAACAGGAATCGTTGATGCGGGGCGTGAAGCGCCCGAAGGCAAACCGTTAAAGCGCGTCTCGGGTCGAGCTCGGAGCAACCTGTCCAACGATCCGCCCATCGCGTCTTATCCCGTCACCGGGCCTCCGGCCAGCCGAATTTCTTCGTCCAATAGCCGTTCCAGTCACTCACCGACTGCTGCGTTCGCCGGTAAATCCGCTCGGCTTCCTCCTCCGCCTTCAGAGCCGCCGCGAGCGCCGCGTCGCCCTTCGCATTGGCGCGCGCCTTTTGTGCGATGTCGAGACCGATACGCGCTTCGTTCTGGGCATCCGCCAGGAACTGACCGGAGCTATGGCCCTCGGCATCGGCAACATAATGCAGCTGGTCGCCGGCGGTTTTCAGCTTGTAACCGAGCACGATCTCGGTTTCGGCAAAACGGCTGCGATTGCCGCGCACCGTCGCGGTCAGCGCATTGGCGATGGCCGCTTCGTGCCTGAGACCGGGATTGTTGAGCAGTTCAGCTTCGACCCGGCCGGCGAAAATCTCACCCTGCTCGTTGAGGATTTCCTTCAGCACCGCCTTCACATTGGGGTCGCTGGATTTGAAACGGTCGGAGTTCAGCAATTCCAGCGCCGTGCCGACAAAAGCGTCGGCCCTCGCCTTCAGCTCCAGTATGCTGTTGTTGACTGCGCCCTGCGCCTGCGTCGTTGCTCTGCCAGGCTCCGCTGAAACGCCGTTCGCGGCCTTGAGGATGTTGTTCGCGCTGTCGGCAGAACCGGCTTTCTCCTCGGCCTCGGCCGTTGTCCGCCTGAGGATTTCCAAGGCAACGTTGCTCGTCGGCGATATGGTGGTCACGCGTGGGTCTCCGCGGCAAAGGCGGCGCTCCTGCACCTGCCTGCCGAATGGGTGCGCACAGCCTCATGCCATCGCGAGAATCAAGAATGAAAGCAACTATCGATTGTATGTCTTAATAAACGGGTAACGCCGGTCATAGAAGCAGACGCCGCCGCCACCTCCCCCGTCCCTCTCCACCCGATGAGGGTCGCCCCTGTGTGCGCGCCGTTCAAACGTCAAAAGGCCCGCTGGATTTCTCCATGCGGGCTTTTTTTGATTTGGTTGCGGGGGCAGGATTTGAACCTGCGGCCTTCAGGTTATGAGCCTGACGAGCTACCGGGCTGCTCCACCCCGCGCCATCGCGGTAAAC
>NZ_JACVBC010000070.1:0-258 GCF_014852205.1 Ensifer sp. ENS06
TGGTCGATCTTGCGGCCGAGCGTGGCGGCAACTGCGACCTGACCGTCGCCGATCAGCGGGTCGTCTCCGACAACGGCGTCGTCGTCATCGGCTATACCGATTTCCCGAGCCGCATGGCCGCGCAGGCGTCCACGCTCTACGCCACCAATATCCGCCATATGCTGACCGACCTGACGCCGGGCAAGGACGGCAAGCTCGTCCACAACATGGAGGACGACGTCATCCGTGGCGCGACCGTCACCTTCGAGGGTGCGATCA
>NZ_JACVBC010000071.1:0-258 GCF_014852205.1 Ensifer sp. ENS06
TGGTCGATCTTGCGGCCGAGCGTGGCGGCAACTGCGACCTGACCGTCGCCGATCAGCGGGTCGTCTCCGACAACGGCGTCGTCGTCATCGGCTATACCGATTTCCCGAGCCGCATGGCCGCGCAGGCATCGACGCTCTACGCCACCAATATCCGCCATATGCTGACCGACCTGACGCCGGGCAAGGACGGCAAGCTCGTCCACAACATGGAGGACGACGTCATCCGTGGCGCGACCGTCACCTTCGAGGGTGCGATCA
>NZ_JACVBC010000072.1:0-256 GCF_014852205.1 Ensifer sp. ENS06
ACGGCATCCAGATCCTCTTTGCCGTGCCGGGCCTGGTGCTCGCCACCGTCTTCGTCACCTTCCCCTTCGTCGCCCGCGAGCTGATCCCGTTGATGCAGGAACAGGGCAGTAGCGACGAGGAGGCAGCCTTGTCTCTCGGGGCATCGGGCTGGCAGACCTTCTGGCATGTGACGCTGCCCAACATCAAATGGGGGCTGCTTTACGGCGTGCTTTTGTGCAACGCCCGCGCCATGGGCGAGTTCGGCGCCGTCTCGGT
>NZ_JACVBC010000073.1:0-255 GCF_014852205.1 Ensifer sp. ENS06
CCAATGCCGGCATCCTCTATTCGACGCTCGCCAAGGGGCCGAAGCTGCCCTTCGATTACCAGGTCAACTCGACCCGTCATTTCATGCGCGAGCTCAACCGGCTCGGCGTCACCAGCGTCATCGACGCTGGCGGCGGCTTCCAGAACTACCCGGATGACTATGCCGTCATCCAGAAGCTCTCGGACGAGGGCCAGATGACGGTCCGCCTTGCCTACAACCTCTTCACCCAGAAGCCGAAGCAGGAGAAGGACGACT
>NZ_JACVBC010000074.1:0-255 GCF_014852205.1 Ensifer sp. ENS06
GGGCATAGTGCTGGAAGACAAAGCCGATGTTGCGCTCCTGCACGGTCTTTTGCGAGGCATCCTCGTCGCCGAAGAAGATCGTGCCTTCGGTCGGGCTTTCGAGCCCGGCAACGAGACGCAGAAGTGTCGTCTTGCCGGAGCCGGAGGGGCCGAGCAGCGCGATCAGCTCGCCGGAGCGGATGTCGAGCGAGACGTCGTCGAGCGCCGGGAAGCGGCCGAATTCCTTGCGGATGTTGTGAACGCGCACGTCCATGA
>NZ_JACVBC010000075.1:0-255 GCF_014852205.1 Ensifer sp. ENS06
CCCGCCACGTCTTGAAGCCCTTCTCGGCGGCCGCAAGCGCCTCATTGAGGTCTTCCACTTCGGCCCAGGCCACCTGGCCGATCGTTTCCTCGTTGGCCGGGTCGATGACGGGAATGGTCTTGCCGGATCGCGCCGGCCGCCAGGCGCCGTCGATATGAAGCAGGATGTCTGGATAGTGAGCCATGGGAAACCCTTTACTGAATGAAGTTCGCCGCTTTGAGCGCGATGCCGTAGGATCAGGTCAATGGGGAACAG
>NZ_JACVBC010000076.1:0-255 GCF_014852205.1 Ensifer sp. ENS06
CTGCAGCCCTCAACGACGCCGACAGCGTCATCATCGTGCCGGGCTACGGCATGGCGGTGGCGCAGGCGCAGCAATCGGTCTCCGAGCTCACCCGCAAGCTGCGGGCGGCCGGCAAGAACGTGCGCTTTGCCATTCATCCGGTCGCCGGCCGTTTGCCGGGCCACATGAACGTGCTTTTGGCCGAAGCGAAGGTTCCCTACGACATCGTGCTGGAGATGGACGAGATCAACGAAGACTTCCACGAAACCGATGTCG
>NZ_JACVBC010000077.1:0-255 GCF_014852205.1 Ensifer sp. ENS06
CTGTCGTTCAGGCAGGGGATGTGGGTGAACTTCTCGCCGCCATTGTGATGGAAGCTTTCGGCCGCCTGCTCGGCGATCTCTTCCAACGTTTCCAGACAGTCGGAGACGAAGCCCGGGTTGAGGACGGCAATGCGCTTGACACCGTCCTGCGCAAGTTTTTCGACCGTCTTGTCGGTATAGGGCTGCAGCCATTCCTCAGGCCCGAAGCGCGACTGGAAGGTGACCTGCAGCTTCTCCTTCGACCAGCCGAGCTTT
>NZ_JACVBC010000078.1:0-255 GCF_014852205.1 Ensifer sp. ENS06
ACAAGGCCTTCGAGGCGCTTCTGAAGATGCGCTGGCAGCCGGCACTGCGCACCGTTCCGCCCTACCACGACGATCCCGTCTACATCGACGCTCTGGCAACCTCGATCGAGCGTCACCTGGCGACGCTAGACTGGGAGCCGGAGGTGGTTCTGACCTCCTTCCACGGCATTCCGAAGAGCTATTTCGACAAGGGCGATCCCTACTACTGCCAGTGCCAGAAGACCGCGCGGCTTTTGCGCGAAAAGCTCGGCTGGT
>NZ_JACVBC010000079.1:0-255 GCF_014852205.1 Ensifer sp. ENS06
GCGGAATGATCTGGCCGTAGGCCCGCTTTCCCTCCTCGGCGAACCACTCGATGATGTCGGCGGCGCCAAGGATCTCGCCCTTCGACTGGGCAAGCGGTTTGCCTTGCTCGCGCGTCATCAGAAAGGCAATGTCGCCGGCCCGTTCGCGCAGCAGGGCGGCTGCCGACCGCATCACCTGGGCGCGGTCGAAGGCGGAGGTTGCCCGCCACGTCTTGAAGCCCTTCTCGGCGGCCGCAAGCGCCTCATTGAGGTCTT
>NZ_JACVBC010000007.1:0-341182 GCF_014852205.1 Ensifer sp. ENS06
TCATGGACGTGCGCGTTCACAACATCCGCAAGGAATTCGGCCGCTTCCCGGCGCTCGACGACGTCTCGCTCGACATCCGCTCCGGCGAGCTGATCGCGCTGCTCGGCCCCTCCGGCTCCGGCAAGACCACACTTCTGCGTCTCGTTGCCGGGCTCGAAAGCCCGACCGAAGGCACGATCTTCTTCGGCGACGAGGATGCCTCGCAAAAGACCGTGCAGGAGCGCAACATCGGCTTTGTCTTCCAGCACTATGCCCTGTTCCGCCACATGACCGTGCTCGACAACGTCGCCTTCGGCCTCAAGGTCCGCCCGTCGAACCGCAGACCGCCGTCGGCCGAGATCCGCAAGCGCGCCCTCGATCTGCTCGACCTCGTCCAGCTCTCCGGCCTCGACAAGCGCTATCCGGCGCAGCTCTCGGGTGGCCAGCGCCAGCGTGTGGCGCTCGCCCGCGCCATGGCGGTGGAACCGAACGTGCTTCTGCTCGACGAGCCCTTCGGCGCGCTCGACGCGCAGGTCCGGAAAGAACTGCGCAAGTGGCTGCGCGACATTCACGACCGCACCGGCCACACGACGATCTTCGTCACCCATGACCAGGACGAGGCGCTGGAGCTCGCCGACCGCGTCGTCGTCATGAGCAAGGGCGTGATCGAACAGGTCGGCACCCCCGACGAGATCTACGACCATCCGGTCTCGCCCTTCGTCTACGGCTTCATCGGCCAGTCGAACTGCCTCAATGTTACGCTGCAGAACGGCGAGATCTGGTTCGAGGATCGGCCGATCGGGCTGCGCGCCCCGTCCGAGCCCGACGGCCCCGCGAAACTGCACTTCCGCCCGCACGACATCGAGCTGGTCGACGGCTCCGGCGGTTGCCTTGCCGGCCTCGTTGCCGCCAGCCGCCGGGTTGCCGGCACCCGTCATCTCGAACTTGACCTTGGCCGCAACCATCCGCATGTCGAGATCGAACTCTCGCCCGAACGCGCCGCTGCCGGCGACCACAGCCGCATCGCCTTCCGACCGACAAAGTGGAAGATCTTCAGGGAAGGCCGACCGGAGATGAAGATCGCTCCGGCCGGAGCCACGGAATCCCAGCGCCAGACGGCCGATGAGGCCGAATCCATGCTCGCCGCTCAGGTCTCCTGGGCGACTCCCTAAGGAAGTTTAAGCGGCCAGATTTCGACCACGCCGTGAGCAACGGCGCAGGGTGTCTGCGAAACCAGGGCGATGGCTTCGTCGAGATCGGCCGCTTCGATCACCGCGAAACCGGCCACCGGCAACGGGGATGACAGGAACGGACCATTCTTGGTTTCGACCCGCGCCGCATCCGCATTGCGCACCTGCACGGGGGCGCCGGCAATCCCCATCAACACGCCATCGGCCTGAAGTCGCGCGTCATGCGCATGCGCCGCATCGCGCACCACTGCCGCCGTGCGATCGTAGCCGGCGCGATCGCCGTATCCGATGGTGATGAATTTCGGCATGAACCTCTTCCTTCAAGTTGCCAGAGAAAAAACGCGCCTACCTCTGACGGGCTAATTGACAGCCCGGCCTTCAGGCCGTTCCGTTGAAGGAACGCGGATGCGCCGGGAAAGTTGCGACGCCGGTGCACAGCGTCAAAAGAGGGAGGATCCGATGCCGACCATCATCGCCCATCACAACATTACCAAAGGCGCCGATCACTGGCTGAAATCGCCGAGACGCAAGGAACTCTTCGGCGCGCTCGGCATCACCAACATCCGGACCTTCGTCGACCCAAAGGACCCGACGCGCGTGGCCGTCATGATGGATGTTCCCGATATTGGCGCCCTCTCGCAGGCGATGCAAAGCCAGGCTGCGGTGGACGCCATGGCCTATGACGGGGTTGTGCCGTCATCGCTTGTGATCCTGGTTGAATCGTAGCGCGCCTTCGCGCGGTGTGCCTCTGTACCTTGCCACGCAGGGTGAAAGACCGCGCTTCGGCCTCTCGCCATGGCGTCGAGATTGAGCCGCTACAATGCGGTACATATTGCGGCGAAGACCGACACATCCGGGATACCTCGCCTGAACAGATTGCGATCGTTGCCTCACGAACAGAAGAAGGAACGATCGCATGAACCACCGCATCCTCCCGACCATCGCGCTTGCCTTGGCGACAAGCGTCGTCGCTTTCGCAGCGCAAGCAGCCGAGATCAAGAACATCGTCATCGTCCACGGCGCTTTTGCCGACGGTTCCGGCTGGAGAGAAGCCTCCGAAATCCTCGGGCGCCGCGGCTTCAACGTGACCGTCGTCCAGGAGCCGCTGACGTCGCTCGGCGCGGACATCGAGGCGACGAACCGCATCCTCGATCTCCAGGATGGCCCGACCCTGCTCGTCGGCCACAGCTATGGCGGCATGGTCATCACCGAGGCCGGACACCATAGCAAGGTCGAAGGCCTGGTCTATGTGGCCGCCTTTCAGCCCGACAAGGGCGAAAACCTTGCAGCGCTCGCCGGATCGAAACCTGCGGCCGCCATGAGCGTGCGCGAAACCCCGGACGGCAAGTATCTCTATCTCGACCCAAAGGCGTTTCCGGCCGACTTCGCCGCCGATTTGCCTGCGGCGGAGGCGGCCTTTGCGGCGAAATCGCAGGTCCTTGCCGCCAAGGAGGTCTTCGCCGCCAAGGTCGGCGACCCCGCCTGGCGCACCAAGAAAAGCTGGTCGATCGTCGCGACCGATGACCGCGCCATCAACCCGGACCTGGAGAGAAGCATGGCCAAGCGCGCCGGCAGCCAGGTGACCGAAATCAAGGCCAGTCACGTTGTCTTTGCGTCGCAACCGGAGAAGGTTGCGGGCGTCATGGAGGCCGCAGCCAACGAGGCCGGCAAATAGCCCGAATGCCGTCCTCCGCGACCTGAGTGTGACCTTCGGCACTCAGGTCGCTTCCTTGACGGTAACCGAGATCTGCCGCCAAAGACCTGTAACAATCCTTCGGTAGTTTGCCTCGGATCACGCCTCAGCGCGAAGCGCTTTCGCCATGTCCCGTAAGTCGCCGCCGAAGCGCGGCTTGACAGCGTGCGGCCAACGGCGGCAAACTTTGCTGATGGGGGTGCGATCACCCCATGAGGCGCCAGCCGAAGCATCGCGTCCATAGAACCGCTCATCCGGAGGACGCGTCATGTCGTCGTATCTCGAAATATCATCGGAAAAACTCGCTCGCCTCATCGGCACGCCGAACTGTCCCGCGCTGATCGACGTTCGCGTCGACGAGGACTTCGACGCCGATCCACGTCTCGTCCCGGGATCCGTCCGGCGCGACTATCGCACTGTGCAGGACTGGACACACGACGTCGACAAAGCGTCGGCGATCGTCATCTGCCAGCAGGGCAAGAAGCTCAGCCACGGCGTTGCCGCCTGGCTGCGCAATGCCGGCATCTCCGCCGATGTGCTCGAAGGCGGGTTCGAGGCGTGGGTCGAAGGCGGCAGCCCCGCCGTGCCGTCTTCGGCTCTACCGGAACGGAACGCCCAAGGGCACACGGTCTGGGTCACCCGGGCGCGGCCGAAGATCGACCGCATCGCCTGCCCCTGGCTGATCCGGCGCTTCGTCGATCCGCATGCCGCTTTCCTTTACGTAGCGCCGTCGGAAGTGGAGATGGTCGGCGAGCGCTTCCGGGCGACACCGTTCGACATCGACGTGCCCGTGCGCTGGAGCCACCGCGGCGAGCGCTGCACCTTCGACGTCATGGTCGAGGAATTCGGGCTTGCCACGGCCCCGTTGCTGCGGCTCGCCACGATCGTGCGGGCTGCCGATACCGCCCGCCTGGAACTCGCGCCGGAGGCATCGGGCCTGCTTGCCGCCTCGCTCGGGCTCTCGCGCATGTATGCGGACGATCTGGAACAACTGGACGCCGGTATGCTGCTCTACGACGCCTTCTATCGCTGGTGCCGGGATGCTACCAACGAGACCCACAACTGGCCCTCGGCCAAGAAGGACGCCTGAGATGACCGACATTGCGGACAGGGCCGCGCCGGGACCGGCGCGGCAACGGGAAAGCCACGGCATCTCCTTCGGCGAAGCGGTCCGGGTCTGGGCGCGGATTGCGGCGCTGAGCTTCGGCGGGCCGGCTGGACAGATCGCCGTCATGCACCGCATCCTGGTCGATGAAAAGCGCTGGATCGGCGAACACCGTTTCCTGCACGCGCTCAACTACTGCATGCTTCTGCCGGGACCCGAGGCGCAACAGCTTGCCGTCTATATCGGCTGGCTCCTGCATCGCACCGCCGGCGGCCTTGTCGCCGGCATCCTCTTCGTGCTTCCGGGGTTCCTCGCGATCCTGGGCCTGAGCTACATCTACGCCGCCTTCGGCAATGTCACGGTCGTCGAGGGCCTTTTCTTCGGTCTGAAGGCCGCGGTGCTCGCGGTCGTCGTTCAGGCCGTCTTCCGCATCGGCGGGCGAGCACTGAAGAACAAGGTGATGATCGGCATTGCCGCAGCCGCCTTCATCGCCATCTTCGTTTTCCGGGTCCCCTTCCCGCTCATCATTCTTGCAGCCGGGGTGCTTGGCTACATCGGTGCACGTTCCGGCTCGGATTTCTTTCGCATCGGCGGAGGCCACAAGGCCAGCACGGGTCCGGTGCTCAAGGACGAAGACTCCGTGCTCGGCGACGAAATTCCCGCGCATGCGCGCCCGAACCTCGCCTGGTCGCTGCGGATCTCGGCGATCCTGCTTGCCCTGTGGCTGGTGCCGCTGGCGTTGCTCGTCGCCATTCTCGGCACGGGCAACGTCTTCAGCCAGATTGGCCTCTTCTTCAGCCAGATGGCGGTGGTCACCTTCGGTGGCGCCTATGCCGTACTTGCCTATGTCGCCCAAGAAGCGGTGCAGCACTACGGCTGGCTGAAGCCGGGCGAGATGCTTGACGGGCTCGGCATGGCCGAGACGACGCCTGGGCCGCTGATCATGGTCGTCCAGTTCGTCGGCTTCATGGGTGCCTATCGCGATCCCGGCACGCTTTCGCCCATGGCGGCTGCGACCCTCGGAGCGATGCTGACGACCTGGGTCACCTTCGTTCCCTGCTTTCTCTGGATCTTCCTGGGCGCGCCCTTCATCGAGCGGTTGCGCAACAACGTCGCGCTGACCGGCGCCATGTCGGCGATCACCGCCGCCGTCGTCGGGGTCATCCTCAACCTTGCGGTCTGGTTTGGCCTGCACACGCTGTTTGCCGAAGTCGCCCCCTGGACGCTCGGGCCGTTGGCGCTCGATATTCCGGTCCTAGGGTCGCTGGTGTTGCCGTCACTGCTGCTGACGCTCGCGGCCGGCGTGGCGATCTTCCGCTTCAATGTGTCGGTCATAACCACGCTGCTTGCCTGCGCGCTCGCCGGCATGGCCTGGACGCTGGCAACGAACTGAGGGCGGAGCCGGCGCTCAGTCGTCGTAGACAGATTGCGGCAGGTGAAATCCCTCCGGCAATTGCGATCCGTAGTGGCGCTCCTCCGGTAATGGCGGCGGAGGCTCGCGGTGCTTTATTGCGCAAGCCGCAAGCACGGCCTTCAGCTGCACGGGCCGGTAGTGTTCGACAAGGCTCGGAAGTGTCTCTTGCTTGTCCGTCTGTCGCGACATCGCGGGCTCCTTGGAAAGGTCTCTCGCCACCGAGCGACAGTGCCAGTCAACCGACTGTGTTGCAACAGTTGCCGCGCGATCGACGGTCCCGAGGGGGCCATCGCCTCCGCCATACCTGCCGCGAGCGACCCACAAGATATTCGGGTAAACTGTGGCGCCTGCCCTTGCGTCCGTAACCGCTCACCCTACCTCTGCAGCGCTGCCAGATGGCAGGCAACACGCAGCGAGGACACGACTATGCAGGGCACCCTTTCGAAACTCGGCCTGAGACATCCCCTGATCGTCGCGCCGATGGCCGGAGGTCCTTCGTCGCCGGCGCTCGTGGCAGCCTCTTCCGCCGCCGGCGCGCTCGGCTCGATCGGCGCGGCCTATTCGAGCCCGCCGGCGATCGTAGAGTTCGCCCAGGCCGTGCGTGCCCGGACAGATTGTCCCTTCGCCATAAACCTCTTCATCCAGCATCCGCAGCCGAAGATCGACGCCGCGGCGCTCGAGCGCGCCCGGCGCGCGACGGCGGGATACCGCGTCGAACTCGGCCTGCCCACGCCGGAATTTGCAGCGCCCTACGAAGAGGATTTCGACGCGCAGTTCGAGGCGGTGCTGCGGGCAAAGCCTGCGGCGCTGAGCTTCGTCTTTGGCGTTCTGCCCGCCGAGCACATGCGCGCTGCTCGTGACGCAGGAATGCTGATCATCGGCACGGCAACGACGCCCGAGGAAGCCCTGGCACTCGAAGAGAGCGGCGTCGATGCCATCACGCTGCAGGGATACGAGGCCGGCGGGCATCGAGGTATCTTCGACCCGTCCGCCGAGGACAGCGAAATCGGCCTTGAAGACCTGCTCGCCTGGAGCCTGGGAAAGGTCAAGGTACCGCTCATCGCCGCGGGGGGGATCATGACGGGTTCCGACATCCAAGCCGTTCTCGCAAAAGGCGCCAGCGCCGTGCAGATGGGTACGGCCTTCCTCAAGACCGCCGAAGCTGGGACGTCGGCCCCCTATCGCGCGGCGCTAGAGGGCACGGAGCGGAAGACGCGAACGACGCGGGCCTTTTCCGGCCGGTTTGCGCGCGGCGTCGAAAACCGTTTCATGAACGAGGTGGATGCCGCCGCCGTAATGCCCTTTCCGGCCCAGAACAAGTTCACGCGTGACATCAGAGCG
The DNA here is from genome assembly GCF_014852205.1 of Ensifer sp. ENS06. NCBI lineage: Bacteria > Pseudomonadati > Pseudomonadota > Alphaproteobacteria > Hyphomicrobiales > Rhizobiaceae > Ensifer > Ensifer sp. ENS06. Next base: position 6,723 of record NZ_JACVBC010000007.1, read on the forward strand.
GCGTCCACCGCGAAGGGGTCGCCAGACTTTCTGTCCTTGTGGTCGGGAACCGGCAAGGGCGAGCTTTGGCAGGGCTCCGCGTCCGATTTGATCGCTCGCCTCTTTCCGGCGTAGCTCAGAAGTTACAGCACTCTCCTATGCAGTGCTGTCGGCCCTTTACTTCCGCCGTCTTGCAGACGAATTCTTGCTGATTGACGTCATCTCTTGCGAAAGTCGGCAGAATGGATCGTATCGATGCGATGAAGGTCTTCGTCACGGCGATTGACGAAGGCAGCCTTGCGGGTGCGGCCCGTCGGCTGAAGCGATCGCCAACGGCCGTCAGCCGCGCGCTGAACCTGCTCGAAGCCCATGTCGGTGTCGAACTGCTGCACCGGACGACCCGCTCGCTGAAACTCAGTGAAGCGGGCCAGCGCTATGCAGCCGCCTGCCGGCGGGTGCTGGTCGATCTCGAAGAGGCCGATATGCTCGCAGGCGGCGAGCGCGCGGCTCCGCGCGGCACGGTAACGATCTCATCGCCGCCGATCCTCGGTGAAGAGATGCTGCGCCCGATCCTCGACGACTTCCTCAATCTCTACCCGGCGGTTTCGGCCAGGTTGCTGCTGCTCGACCGCTTCGTGAACCTTGTCGACGAAGGCGTCGATATCGCGCTGCGCATAGGGCACCTCGCGGATTCTTCGCTGATCTCAACACGCATCGGCGGCGATATCAGGCGCGTCGTCGTCGCTTCCCCACGCTATCTCGCCAGTCATCCCCGCATCGACGAGCCGGCAGACCTCGCCAAGCACCAGATCGTCGCCTTCACCAATTTCGGCCTTGATTCCTGGACCTTTACGCCGGCCGAAGGTTCGCTGATCCCGCGCACGGTACAGTTCACGCCGCGCTACATCGTCAACAGCGTGCGCGCAGCGGTCGATTCCGCCGTTGCGGGCACCGGCCTTACCCGGCTCTACTCCTACCATGTCGCGCGCCATGTCCACGACGGACAGTTGAAGATCGTGCTGGCCGATGCCGAGCATCCGCCGATGCCGGTTCATCTTCTTGCACCGCAGGGCCGCATGTCGGTTCCCAAAGTTCGCGCCTTCGCGGATTTCGCCTTGCCGCGTCTCAGGACCGAGTTCGCACGCATGGCGATGGAAGCTGGCACGCTTGACTGATTATGCCGCATTTCGGTTTATTGACTGCCGATTGTCGTCAATTCTCGCACAGATCGGATGGGTCTAAATCTGATTGCACCAACGCCGAGGGCGAAGGGACGGGCTGCACGAACGCCCGTTGCAATCGAAGAAGGATCACATCCATGAGCAACGAACAGAAGGTCGCCATCATCACCGGTGCATCGCAGGGTATCGGCGCCGCCCTGGTGCAGGCCTACCGCGATCGCAACTACCGTGTCATCGCCACGTCGCGCTCGATTAGGGAGAGCGCGGATGCGGGCATCCTCGCCGTTGCAGGCGATATCGGAAATCCCGAGACCGCCGAGCGCGTCGTGCGCCAGGGCCTCGAACGGTTCGGCCGCATCGACACCCTGGTCAACAATGCCGGCGTCTTCACCGCCAAGCCGTTCACGGACTTCACCCAGGAAGACTACGACCTGAACATGAGCGTCAATGTCGCCGGCTTCTTCCATATTACCCAGCACGCCGCCCGCGAGATGCTGAAGCAGGGCTCCGGCCACATCGTCAGCATCACCACCAGCCTCGTCAACCAGCCGATCGCCGGCGTGCCCGCCGCGCTCGCCTCCATCACCAAGGGCGGCCTGAATTCGGTAACCCAGGCGCTCGCGATCGAATTCGCGACTTCAGGCGTTCGCGTCAACGCGGTTTCGCCCGGCATCATCAAGACGCCGATGCACGCGCCGGAAACGCATGCGGCGCTTTCGACACTTCACCCGGTCGGACGAATGGGCGAGATCCGCGATATCGTCGACGCAGTTCTCTACCTGGAGGGTGCCGGCTTCGTAACGGGCGAGATCCTGCATGTGGACGGCGGCCAGAACGCCGGACGCTGGTAGGCCCGTAACTCTCCAAACAAACGCGGCAGCTTGGGTGCCATCAAGTTCCAGAAAGGAGACGGCAATGCCGATCGTAACAGTTCAGGTGACCCGCGAGGGCACCACGCCGGAGCGTCAAACGGTGACGGCGGAGGAAAAGGCCGAGATCATCAAAGGCGTCAGCCAAGTGCTGCTCGACGTGCTCAACAAGCCGCTGGAATCGACCTATGTGGTCATCGAGGAAGTCGACCTCGACAATTGGGGCTGGGGCGGCCTGCCCACCGCCCAGTATCGCGCGCAGCTTGCTGCAAAAGCTAAAGCCTGACGCGATCAGCCACAGTTCCCACGACCCGCCGCTTGACAGCAAGCGGCGGGTTTCCTTTGTGAAATTGTGTCGAAATGTATCTGCAGGCGCTTGCATTACATTCGCATGCAAGTCTGGATGTTGCGAACACACCGACGACATATCCAGAGCGTCAACCAGACAGAGCAAGTGGCACAGCCCCCTCGCCCAGAAGCGGCGGCACCATGCGAAGGCCAAACCGACTTGAGGAGTTTGCTCGATGGAGCATATCGACCATGTGCTGATTGTCGACGACGACCGAGAGATCCGGGAACTCGTGTCGAGCTACCTGAAGAAAAACGGCCTGCGCGCGACCGCGGTCGCCGACGGGCGACAGATGCGCAGCTTCCTCGAAGGCGATACCGTCGATCTGATCGTCCTCGACGTGATGATGCCGGGCGACGACGGGTTGGTGCTCAGCCGCGAGCTGCGCGCCGGCAAGCATAAAGCGATCCCGATCATCATGCTGACCGCCCGCTCGGACGAGATGGATCGCATTCTCGGGCTCGAAATGGGTGCCGACGATTATCTCTCCAAGCCATTCTCCGCGCGCGAACTGCTGGCCCGCATCAAGGCCGTGCTTCGGCGCGCGCGCATGCTGCCGCCCAACCTGCAGATTTCGGAGGCCGGGCAGTTGCTGCGCTTCGGCCGTTGGAAGCTCGACACGACGGCGCGGCACCTGATCGATGCTGATGGCACCGTGATCGCGCTGAGCGGAGCGGAGTATCGGCTGCTGAAGGTGTTCATCGACCACCCCCAGCGCGTGCTCAACCGCGACCAGTTGCTTAATCTCACGCAAGGCCGCGAGGCCGATCTCTTCGACCGCTCGATCGACCTGCTCGTCAGCCGGGTCCGCCAGCGACTCGGCGACGACGCCCGCGAGCCGGCCTACATCAAGACGGTGCGCAGCGAAGGCTATGTCTTCTCGGTGCCGATCGAGATCGTGGAGGCGCGCGAATGACCGCGAACGCTGCTGAAAGAGGCTTTCGACTATGGCCGCGCACGCTCAGGGCGCGGCTCTTTGTTATTCTGCTGGCCGGCCTCGCCATCGCACATGTGATGTCGTTCACAGTTCTGTTCTTCGAGCGCTACATGTCAGCCAAGTCTGTCATGTTCAACACGCTCGAAAACGACATAGCGACCTCGATCGCAATCCTCGACCGCCTGCCCGCTAACGAGCGTGCCTCCTGGCTCAATCGCCTCAGCCGCGACAACTACGGCTTCATTCTCGGACCGGGCGTGCCCGGCAACGCGTCGGTCGATCCGGCCACCGCGGAGCTCTCCGCCAACATCCAGCGCGCGACTGGCCCGAAATATCCGGTCACCATCGAGACGATCCCCGGCGATCGCCGCCACGTGCAGGCGCATCTGACATTGAGCGACGGCTCGCCGCTGACGATCGACGTCTATCCCAAGGGGGTAATGCCGCTCGCCGACTGGCTGCCTTACGTGCTGCTGGCGCAACTCGCGCTTCTGCTTTTCTGCAGCTGGTTTGCCATGCGGCAGGCCGTCCGCCCGCTCGTCAACCTTGCCGCAGCGGCCGACACGCTCGACCCAAACCGCAACACGCCGCGGCTCAGTGAGACCGGCCCGACGGAGGTCGCCTATGCGGCAACCGCTTTCAATGCCATGCGCGACCGCATCGCCCAGTATCTTGAAGAACGTGTCCAGATCCTTGCAGCCATTTCCCACGACCTGCAGACGCCGATCACCCGCATGAAGCTGCGCGCGGAAATGGCCGAGGATTTCGCCGATCGGGAGAAGCTGATCCAAGACCTCGGCCAGATCGAAAGCCTGGTGAAAGAAGGCGTTGCCTATGCCCGCAGCGCCCACGGCAATGTCGAGAAATCGACGCGCGTCGACCTCGCCTCATTTATTGAAAGCCTCGTCTACGATTATCAGGACACCGGCAAGTCCGTCAGCGCCAGCGATATCGATGGCGGCACGGTCACAACCCGGCCGCAGGCGCTCAGGCGCATTCTCACCAACCTCGTCGACAACGCGCTCAAATTCGCAGGCAGCGCCGAGATCGAGGCACGGCGGCTTGCTGACGATACGGTGGTTATCAGCGTGCTCGACCGCGGGCCGGGCATCCCGGATGATCAACTGGGCGCCGTTTTGAAACCCTTCGTCCGGCTGGAGGATTCCCGCAATCGCGAGACCGGCGGGACCGGACTTGGTCTCGCCATCGCCCAGCAGTTGGCAGTCTCCATCAACGCGTCTCTGACCTTGCGCAATCGTGACGGCGGCGGCCTTTTGGGCGAGCTGGTGATCCGCCCTCAGTAGAGAGGAGTTTCATAAAACGCCGTATAATGCGATATAAAACAATCGCATATATTATTTTCCTAATGTCACGATTGAGATCAAAAGCTCAAGAAGAATAGGCTTGCCGGGCTCGGCCACGCCCATGGCCGATGCAAAAGAGCGGCGACCCTGATGGTCGCCGCTCCGGAGGTGACAAGAGGTAGTGCTGATCAGACGAGATTGATCGTCACGTCAATGTGGCCCCGGGTCGCCTTGGAATAGGGGCAGGTCTGGTGCGCGGCATCGACGAGCCGACGCGCGACGTCGGCGTCGATCCCCGGTAGGCTGACATTCAGCCGTGCCTTCAGGAAGTAGCCGCCGTCGCGGTTCAGCAGATCCACTTCGGCATCAACGGCGACGTCGGCGGGAAGCGCGACCTTCGACTGGCCAGCCGCCAGACCGATCGCGCCGATGAAACACGCGGACCAACCGGCGGCAAAAAGTTGCTCCGGGTTCGTCCCCGGCCGGGAACTGCCGGGCGTGGAAAGCTTGGTGTCCAGGCGTCCGTCGTCGCTGCGGGCAGCGCCGTCGCGGCCGCCGGTCGTGTGGGTCTTGCCGGTGTAGAGTACCTTTTCAGCTGCGCTCATGGTGTTTTCCTTTCAACAGGTTTGCCGTCCGGGCCCGATTGCCCTGCGACTGTCGAGACGCATCTGGCGCCCTCAAAATGTATCGGATGTTTCATCGACGCCCGAAAATGTATGGAAACCTGCCCAGGTGCCGGCGCCGATACACGCTGATACGAAGTCCATCCGAAAGTGGTTGTCGCCCATTGCGCCACACCAGCATGACGCGGCGCCGCATCCGGCGGGCCCTGTCTCCAATCACCGCGCACAAAAAAACGCGGGGCCGGCGAACCGGATCCCCGCGCCTCCACGCAATCTGCGGGAGAAAAACTAGAAACGATCGACGGCGACAATTGCCTCGGCAAAAGCGAGCGGCGCCTCCTGCGGCAGGTTATGGCCGATGCCGCCGGCAAGCAGCCGATGCTCGTATCTGCCGGAAAAACGCTTGGCGTAGGCGGCGGGATCGGGATGCGGCGCGCCATTGGCGTCGCCCTCAAGCGTGATGGTCGGGACGGTAATGGTAGGGAACTGCGCCAGCCGCTTTTCGAGGTCGTCGTACTGTGCTTCCCCCTCGGCCAGGCTGAGCCGCCAACGGTAGTTGTGGATCGAGATATCGACATGATCGGGGTTTTCAAGCGCCTCGGCACTCCTGTCGAAAGTGGCGTCGTCGAAGTTCCACTTGGGCGAGGCAAGCTTCCAGATCAGCCGGGCGAATTCCTTTCGGTTCTGCTTGTAGCCCTCATAGCCCCGCTCGGTGGCGAAGTAGAACTGGTACCACCAGGCAAGCTCGCCCTGCGGCGAAAGTGGCTTCCTGTTCACCTCCTGGCTGCCGATGAGATAGCCGCTGACGGAGACCAGCGCCTTGCAGCGCTCGGGCCACAGGGCCGCGATGATGTTGGCGGTTCGCGCACCCCAGTCGCAGCCGCCGATGACCGCCTTCTCGATCTTGAGCGCGTCCATCAGGGCAATGATATCCGTTGCGATCACAGCCTGCTGGCCGTTCCTTGGAGTCTCGGCGGACAGGAACCGAGTCGTGCCATAGCCGCGCAGATAGGGAACGATGACGCGATAGCCGGCATTGGCGAGCACCGGCGCCACGTCCACATAGGTGTGAACGTCATAGGGCCAGCCGTGCAGCAGGATCACGGCAGGAGCATCGCTGGCGCCAAGTTCGGCGTAGCCGACGTTGAGCACGCCCGCATCGATCTGCTTGAGGACGGGGAAGGACTTGTTCGTGCCCGGGGCGACGGCGGGTAGGCGCGGCGCCTCACCGGCTCCCGCTTGCGCTCTGACCGCGCCAGCCGATGCGAACTGCGTTGCCGCCAGCGAGAGTGCGATTGCGCCGATGAAACGACGGCGCGGGTGGTTGATTTCGTCCGACATTGACTACCCTCCGGGGAACTGAACTGGCATCACGAATGGAGTGCTGGTGTATCTGGGGCGTGTGCTTGGCGGCGTCCTATTGAAAGCACGTGTAGAAACCGCAGGGGCTGGATACACGGCGATACAATCGCATTTTCAAGGCAGGTTATTACCGTCAGGCAACGCCTTCGCGCGCATTGCGTCGGATCGTCTGGGGCGGCTGCCCGAGCGTGCGCAGGAAGGCCCGGCGCATGCGGTCGCTATCGGAAAAACCGGTCTGCTCGGCAATCACGTCCATCGAGTGACGCCCCTGCTCCATCAAGAGCCGCGCGGCTTCCACCCGCAGATGCTCGACCGCTTTTGCCGGCGACTGGCCGGTCTCCGAACGGAAGGCGCGACTGAACTGGCGCGCACTTAAGCCCGCGGCGTCCGCGAGTTCGTCTACCGAGAGGACGTTTCGCAGGTTGGCCTTGGCGTAATTGACCGACTTCTGAATGCGGTCCGACTTCGGATCGAGTTCCAGCAGGGCGGAAAACTGCGACTGGCCGCCGGCGCGCCGGTGATAGACGACGAGCTTGCGTGCCACCTGACGGGCGACATCCTCGCCATGGTCCTTCTCGATCATCGCCAGCGCGAGATCAATGCTTGCCGTCATGCCGGCCGAGGTCCACACGCTGCCATCGACGATGAAGATACGATCCTCCTCGACCTTGACCTCGGGAAATCGCTCGCGCAGTTGACGGGCGAACACCCAATGGGTCGTGGCGCGACGACCGTCGAGCAGTCCGGACTCGGCGAGGATGAAGGCGCCTGTGCAAGGGGCTGCCACCCGGCGCGAGACCTCCAAGGCATGGCGCGCGAAGGCGGCGAGTCCCGGCGTTACCGGCTCGATCACGGTGCCCGCGCCGAACATGACGGTGTCATAGACCGCGTCGTCGAAGGCCTTCGTGAGCACGCCGAAGCCGGCGGACGCCTTGATCTCGCCGCCGGCCTCCGACAGCAATTCGATCGCATAGGCTGGTTCGCCAAGCGTCAGGTTGGCGATCTCGAAGGCGGTGACCGCCGCGAACCCCATGAGCTGAAATCCCGGAAAGACGACGTAGCCGATCCTGTGCATCTCACACCACCCCTGTCCGACTCTGTCTGGAATGGCCGCTTATAGCAGATTTACGCCATGGAGGAAACGCGACGGTCATGGCCGGCGCTCATTCGGGAAGCGGCTTGCCCGCATGTTCGGCCACCATGTAGGCCGCATACCAATCCGGCCAGTTATGGTCGTGCTCACCACCGTTGCGCTTCTCGTGCTCGCCATGGGCGGCGGCAGCGCGACGCAGGGCCCCCGCAAGGTCACCGACGGAAGCAAAGTCCGTCACCTCGGTATCCACACGCCCGGGCAGACGTTCGGTCACCTCTTGCAGCAGCCAGCCGTTGCCGTCGGGGTCGCTGAAGGTGGCATAGGAGCGGTAGCTGCGGCGCGCGGGATCGCGTCCGCTGATCGCTGGCTTTCCGGGGCCCTCGCGGTGGAAGATGTCGCTGACCTCGGCGCCCCGTTCGACGAGTTCCGCACGCGCGGCTTCGATATCCGAAACGACCAGATAGAGGCCGCTCGCCGAACCGGGCGTAGCCGAGGTCAGCCCGGTGCCGAAGTGGATCGATGCCGGCGAGCCCGGGGGAGTGAACTGCACAACGCGAAACGCATCGCCGACGGGAAAGTCGGCATCGAGCCGCCAACCGAGGCGACCGTAGAAATTTTTGGCGCGATCGACATCCGCGACCGGAATGACGGCGACCTCGAACTTCAGATCGACCGATGGTGCTCTGTTGTTGCTATCTGCACCTGTCATGACACTTCTCCTTTGTTGCGACGGTGGGGCGCGCTTTCGCACGCCTCTTCCTGTCAGCTCGGTTGACGCAGTGACTTGAATGAAGCCCTCAACTCGTCGACTAGGGCTTGCGGCTGTTCCCAGGCTGCAAAGTGCCCGCCCTTGGCGAGACGATTATAATGGATGAGCTTGGGGAATGCCTTCTCCGCCCAGGATTTTGGTGCCTGATAAAGCTCGTCCGGGAAGGCGCTGACGGCCACCGGGATCTGCACGCCCTTCGGCTGGAAGAAGGCAAGCTTGTTTTCCCAATAGAGCCGTGCCGACGACACGGCGGTATTGGTCAGCCAGTAGAGCGTGACATTGTCGAGCACGTCATCGCGCGTCAGCCCTTCCGGCTTGCCATCGAAGACGCGGGCGATCAACTCGTAGCTGCGGGCATCGTGGTCGAGCATCCAGCTCGCAAGCCCGATCGGCGAATCCTCAATCGCATAAAGCGTTTGCGGACGTTTGCTCATCTCCTGCGCATAGGACAGCCCGTTCCGGTAGAAGAAGTCGAGCTGCTCATAGGCGCGGCGCTCGTCGGCCGAAAGGTTCGCTGGTGCCGGCTGGCCGGCATCGAGGCTCTTCTGGATCTCGTCAGGCACGGTCGCCGGCATGTTGGTGTGGATCCCGAGCAAGCCCGCCGGCTGCTGCAGCGCCATCTGCTCGGTAACAGCGTCGCCCCAGTCGCCACCCTGCGCGACGTAATGGGAATAGCCGAGACGCTGCATCAGCACTGCCCAGGCGCGCGCGATCCGGACAGGGTCCCAGCCGCGCTCCGTCGGTTTGCCGGAGAAGCCGTAGCCGGGAAGCGAGGGGATGACCACGTCGAAAGCATCGGCTTCCGTGCCTCCATGCGCGTTCGGATTGGTCAGGGGATCGATGATCTTCAACTGCTCGATGATCGAGCCCGGCCAGCCGTGGGTGACGATGAGTGGCATCGCGTTCTTATGCTTGGAGCGCACGTGAATGAAGTGGATGTCAACGCCGTCGATGTTGGTCACGAACTGCGGCAGGTCGTTGAGTGTCTTCTCCACGCGGCGCCAATCGTAGTTTGTTGCCCAATAGTCGGCGAGCTTCTGCATGGTGGCAAGCCGCACGCCCTGGGTGCCGTCCGCCACCAGTTCGCGATCCGGCCACTTGGTCGCCGCGATGCGCTGCTTGAGGTCGGCAAGTGCGGCATCACTGGCGTGGAATTGGAAAGGGCGGATGGATTCGTCCGTGGCCGGTTTGGCAGCCGACGTGATTTGGACGTCGCCGCCGGCGGAGACGCCCGCCGCTTGAGCGGCGAGCGGAGGAAGCAGGATCGCGATCGCGCCCGACAATGCCAAGGCGGCCAGTCGGCGGTTTTGGACAATGGGCATGGAACGTCTGAACATCATCATTCTCCTGGTTCGATTGGCGAGGCGAGGAACCGCCTCGAAAGTCCGGGTTGGGAGGTTGCCGGAAGGTGAGCGGGCGCTAGCTCCCGATACGGTAGCGAGCGGCCGGCGTTTTCCTGGAAAGGTTCGGCATCAGCTTCTGCCGTGCGGCCTCATAGGCTGCCCAGTCAGCGGCATCCGGCAGCGCTGGGATAGTGATCACTTCGCCCTGGTCGAGGCCGGCAAGTGCCGCGTCCACCATGTCCTCGGCGCGCATGACGATCTCGCTCGGCACGTGTTCGATGGGGGTGCCGGCAATGCCCCAGAAATCGGTGGCGGTCGCACCCGGCAACACGGCCTGGATGCGGATATTCTTCTCGGCAAGTTCCTTTTGCAACGACAGGGTGAAGGCCAGGACGAAGGCCTTGGTGCCGCCATAGACGCCGTTCAGAACTTCCGGCGCCACGCCGACGATCGAGGCGATGTTGATGATCGTGCCAGTGCTGCGCGCCGCAAATCCGGGTGCCACCGCATAGGTCAGCCGCGTCAGCGCGCTGACGTTGAGCGTGATCATCTCGTCCATCTTGTCGACATCGGAGGCGAGCAGCGGCGCCGTCGCGCCGACCCCGGCATTGTTGACCAGCATCGTGATGCTCGCATCGCTTTCGAGGATCTTCTCGACCCGCCTGACATCATCCCTGTTGCCGAGGTCCGCGGCGACGACTTCGATGGCGCGGCCGGTTTCGTCCGCCAGCCGGCGGGCTAGATCGTCGAGGCGTACGCGGTTGCGCGCGACGAGAATGAGGTCATATCCGCGATGTGCCAGGCGGTCAGCATAGATCGCGCCGATACCGGACGAAGCACCGGTGATCAGTGCAGTGCCTTTTGATTTGCTCATTTCAAGCTCCTTTGCTTGGGTTGGAGCCTCGATGGTACGGCCGAAAGATCGCGTCTCAAATGTCGTAATTCCGTCTTTTCAGGACATAGCCCGCCTGGGCGGACGCGAACCAAATTTCGCCGTGACCATGCGTGTGCTGTGTATCCGCGATGTGTTCGGAAGCGGCGTCTGTGTATCGCAATGTTTGAACGGCCGCGGACGGCGGCAAACCGATACGAAATGCCCTGGGACTTCTGCCGCTGCGCCTTAGCGTCAGAAAGCGAAACGGGGCCGACATGACGTCGGCCCCGCTATCGTCTGCAAGCAACTCCTTGAAAATACAGGTCCTTGAAAATACAGGAGGCTCAGAGATTGTAGAGACTGCGCGCGAACGCGCCGATGCCCTTTGCGTCGAGCAGGTTGAGCGGGGCACGAAACGTTACCCGCGCCACGCCCGGATGGCGGCCGATCTCGATTGCACCTGCGATCGTTGCCCGGTTCATCACTTCGGGAACGCTGAGACCGAGCAGGTCCGCCGCCCGCTCCAGCCCGTTCGTGGTCGCATCGTTGAGGTTCGCGCCCGTGCCGATGAAGGTGACCGGGGCGTCAGCTTCGACCTCTCGGACACCGTGCTTGCGGGCAAGTGCCGCCACCCGCGTTCGTTCCGCCTCGTCAAGCGGACGTGCAAGGAACGGTACATCTTCCAGCACCGGCAGAAGGATCGGCCCGTCGATATTGAGCCCCTTGATGACATGGACCTCCAGCGTCACCGTGCCGGCGACGTCGCAGGTATGGCCGGCAATTTCGCCGTCGCCCTGCAGGGCATGCATGTCCCCCATATAGATGCCACCACCCGGTACCTTGACCGGGCAGATCAGGATCGCGCCTTCCCGCACGGTATTCACGTCCATGTGGCCGTCAGTCTTATGCTGGACGAGTTCGTCCGCGGTCAGGGAATAAGCATGTGGTGCGTCGGTCAGAAACTGGCCGAAATCGCCGGCATTGTGCGAGTCCGGCATCGCCTTCGACGGCGTCGTGCCCAATTGGCCGAGGAATGGCCGAAGCCTTGTGGCAACACCGATGAGGTCCGCTGGCGCGAAGGTCAGGATCGGATGCTGGATCGAGCCGTCCGGCAGGGCCAGCAGCCGTTCCGCATCCGTGGCAAAGGTCTCGGCAGTCGCTTTGCCGACGGTCAGCCCCACCTGGCGCTCATCGTCGAAGGCGATCGTGTAGCCGTTGGTGAAGATAAAGGGCGTCGCGTCCGCGCCGCACTTCTCGCAGCGGATCGCAGTCTGGCCGGTGCCCTCCACGCGCGTGCGCGGCCATTCCGTGCCGCAGCCCGGGCAAACGGCCGCGCAGAAGGGATCACCGTTGAAGCGACCAGCCACCACCTCGTCGTTGCCCGAGGCCGTCGCCGCGGACGTGACGATCAGCGATCGGATCCGAATGGCAACGGCGTCGCCGACTTCAGCGCCCGCGACCGCCACAGGGCGCGTCACCTCATGTCCGCCGCGGATCTCCGGCGTGATCATCGGCCCCCAACATCCGGGCGCCGTGTTCGCGATGATGACACCGCCATCGGCGACAGGCCCCAGCATCGGCTCGGCGGGGTCGAGTATCCCGTTGGTCAACTCGTTGACAAATACTGTCCGAGCCCCGGTCGTCTGGCGCTCTCTCGTTTTCTCCAGCATGTCACTTTCCTCCAGGTTGATTGGCATCAAAGGTTCGGGCCGCCCGTCTCGGCGGTACTATCGTCAGTCGAAGAACGGATCGGCAAGCTCCTCGTGCGGCGCCCCTTGCAGCAATCCTGCTCCCTTCTCAGCAACCGTTGCGGATCCGGATCCGGAGACGAGTGCGGCAAGAAGCGAGGGTTCTCTCGGGTCGCTATCCCAGGCGCATGGTGCCGCCGCGAGCGCGGCGATGGCGAAAACTGTCGCGAAGATACGCATGATGGCTCCTTCCGTTATTGATGTCAGCAGCGGCGTTTCGTCGCCGAAGGCTCGAAACGTGCTCGCGGCCAGAGTGTCTCTTGGACGTATCGCGGGTGCGTGCAGCAGGCCGCGAAACTGTATCCTTGTGTAAAGGCCCGAACCGGCGCGCCCCTTCGGGAGGCCTCACGGCACCTCGTCAGCTAAGAAGCGCTGTCTGACACAAGCACCGGCTTCTGCCGATAGAGGCCCGGAAACAGACGATGCAGCGCGCCGATCTTCGGTTTCTCGTAGATGACCACATAGGGCTGGCCGGGATTGTTGTAGACGTAATCCTGGTGATACGCCTCGGCCGGGTAAAAGGTCTTGCCGTCCTCGATGGTCGTCGCAATCGGGCGGCTGAAAACGCCGCTCGCATCCAGTTGCGCGATATAGTCGGTGGCAACCTTCGCCTGCTTTTCATCGCGCGGAAAAATCGCCGATCGATATTGCGGTCCGCTATCGGGTCCCTGCCCACCAAGCTGCGTCGGATCATGAGCGACGGAGAAGTAGATCTCGAGCAGCTTGCCGTAGCTCACCTGCTTCGGGTCGAACGTGATCTCCACCGCTTCGGCATGCCCTGTGGCGCCGGTCTCCGTCTTTTCGTAGGTCGCCGTCGCGGCGCTGCCGCCCGCGTATCCTGACGTGACACTCGCGACGCCGGCCACGTGCTGGAACACCGCCTGCACGCCCCAGAAGCAACCGCCGGCAAAGACCGCCGTCTGGCGGCCGTCCGTCGGCGCGATATCGTGGAGCGCCATCGGCACAGGCCTGGTCTCCTGTGCCGCCGACGGCGGCCCGTTGAGAACGAAGATCAATCCGCCACCGACCATGGTTGCGGCGACGAGAAGGCGTCGCGTGAAGGCGGACCAGGTGCGCCCGCGCCGTTTTTCATTGTCGCTCATGGCAAACTCTCATCCAAAGGTGAAAACGAAGGCTTCTGCGCCGGGTGCGAGAAAGCGGATCTCGAAGGTCCGCTCCCGGGCTGCTCCGGACTGGCGGACGAGTTGATAAAGGCGGGTCGCCGTAACGGTACCTTTGCCGGCCGCATCGATATCCGCGCCATGGTCCGCGCCCGGCGCCACCCCATCGATGGTTATCTGAAACGGGACCGGCCTGCCGCCGGCGCCAGGGCCGAGCACCAGGTGCAGGTCCCGCGCGCGGAACCGGTAGGTGATGCCGCCGCCGGCCTCGTTGAGGCGTGCCTCTTCGGCGCCGACCGTCCAGTTGCCGGTCAGCCCCCATTCATTGAGCCCCGGGTTGCCGACCGTGTACCGCGCGGACGTATTGGCCGAGACGCCCTCGGGCGAGACGAAGTTTGCGGCACGCGCATAACCGACATAGGTCTCGCCGGATCCGAGGCGTGCCAGGTCCGGCGAGGCCTCGGCACCCCCAGCATTCGGCTTCACCAGATCGTCTTCGGCCTTCTTCTTGCCGGCGGCTTCCGCCAGCAGATCCTGGATCACCCGCTCGGACCCTTCATAGTCGCCCTCGCCGAAATGGGTGTAGCGGATCTGCCCCTCTGCATCGATGAAGTAGTGGGCCGGCCAGTAGCTGTTGGAGAAGGCGCGCCAGATGGCGAAGTTGTTGTCGATCGCCACCGGATAGGTGATCTTGAAATCGCGCACCGCCTTCTCGACGTTGCCGATCTGCTTTTCGAAGGCGAATTCGGGGGCGTGCACGCCAATGACGACCAAACCTTGGTCCCGGTACTTCTCCGCCCAGGCCCGAACGTAAGGGATGGTGCGGATGCAGTTGATGCAGGAATAGGTCCAGAAATCGACGAGAATGACCTTGCCGCGAAGCTCGGCCGGCGTCAGCGGCTTCGAATTCAGCCACTGAACCGCGCCGTCGAGCGACGGAAATTGCCCTTCCACCGGAAGGTCGCTGCGATAGGCCGCCTGTCGCGTATCCTTTGCGGCAAGGGTCATGCGGGTGCTTGCGACGTCCACGGGCGAAGCACCGCTGCGCAGGCGATCGAGGATCGACTGTTCGACGCCCGACGTGCTGGCATAGGAAAGCTGCGCCAAAAGACCGGTGTCGAGCCCCAGTGCGATCGCGCCAACACCGGCGAGCACCGCGACGCCGAGACCCTGGCGGATGCGGTCGCCAAGGCCGAGGAAGCGCTTCATCGCCGCGAATACTCTGGCACCGGCCAGGACGGCGAGCGCCAGCGAGGTCGCAGCACCGGCCGCATAGGCCACAAGCAGCAGCGTGGTCTGCGCATTCGCGCCGTTCAGCGCCGCCCCGGTCAGCACCAGACCGAGCACCGGTCCGGCGCAGGGCGCCCAGAGCAATCCGGTCGCAACGCCAAGGAGGATCGAGCCGCCGATGCTGCCCTTCTCCCCGGTCGCAGCCTTTCTCGACAATCGGTTGCCGAGTTCCACGAGCGGACCGGTCACAAAGGCGGCAGCCCGCGTCGAGAGCAGCGTCACGCCGAAGACTGCGAGCATCGCGATCGCCGCGTAGCGGCCATAGGCGTTCGCCTGCACCGCCCAGTTGCCGCCTAGGGCTGCAAGCGAGGCGATACCCGCAAAGGTCACGATCTTGGCGAGCAGCATCGGAAGAATGCTGGTGGAAAAGGGTTGGCCGGCGCGGGCAAACACGAATGGCAGCACCGGCAGGATGCACGGGCTGACGATCGTCAGCACGCCGGCAAGATAGGCTACAACAAAGAGGATCATCACCGTCTCTCCGCATGGGATCAATGCCCGAGGCACAGATCGCTTGTCACGTGCGGCAGAGGACCATCGCGACGTATCGCGGATGTTTCCGACAGGAGCGGATTTGTATCTCAGTGCATCAGGGTGGCTCCCCAAACATCGCAAATCGCGCAATCAATATATTCCATGAAATATAACGACATGCCATAGTGCGGCCTGACCGATCCCTCTCGCTATCGTGGCCTTCATGTTGAAATCTCTTGCGATAATCTTCTCAGCCGTGCTCGGCCTTGCCTCAGGCGCCGCCGAGGCGCGTACGATCACCGATGCCGCAGGGCGGACGGTTGAGGTTCCCGATACCATCACCCGCGTACTTGCTGCCGGCCCGCCGGCCTCGGTGCTCACCTATGTTCTGGCGCCGGACAAGCTCGCCGGCTGGGTGCGCGAGCCGACGGAGGAGCAAAAGGCGTACCTGCTACCGTCGGTCCGCGACCTGCCGACCTATGGCCAACTCACGGGCAAGGGCGGCAGCGCCAACGTCGAGGCGGTGCTTGCCGCCAAGCCGGACATCATCCTCGACGTTGGAACCGTCAACGACACCTACCGCTCGCTGGCCGACAAGGTGCAGGCGCAGACCGGCATTCCCTACGTGCTGATCGATGGACGCTTCGCTGATAGCGGCAAGACGCTGCGCGACGTCGGCGCGCTGCTTGGCGCGGCCGCACGCGCCGAAACGCTCGCAACCTATGCCGACCAGCGGATCAAGGATCTGAACGACAGTCTCGCCATGATAGCGGCCGATCAAAGGCCGCGCGTCTATTATGGCCGCGGCCCGGAAGGGCTGGAAACGGGGCTTTCCGGCTCGATCAATGTCGAGATCCTGGAAGCCGTCGGCGCCGAAAACGTCGCGGCGGCAGCCGGCAAGGGCAGCCTGACCCAGGTGTCGCTCGAACAGATTCTCTCCTGGAACCCGGACGTCATCATCGCGGCAAGCGGAAAGTTCGCAGCCTCGGCAAAGAAGGACCCGCTCTGGGCCGATGTGAAGGCAATCACGACCGGTCGAGTCTTCACCGCGCCGTCCCTGCCTTACGGCTGGTTCGATTCGCCGCCTGCGATCAACCGAGTGATCGGCGTCGTCTGGCTGCAGAAGCTGTTTTATCCCGACCGCTTCAAGGGGGACCTGAAGGCTGAGACCCGCGATTTCTACAAGCTGTTCTACCAGGTCGACCTGACGGACGAACAAGTGGCCACGCTCCTGAAGGGGGCGGTGCCGGCTTCGAAATGAATCGGAGGCAGGAAACATCGGACATGCTGGCCGACGGGCGCAAGGGCAATCTCTGGCTCCTCGTCGGCCCCCTCCTCCTGCTCGCCCTGGTGTCGATGTCGGTCGGCAAATATGCCGGCCCGTCGGAGATCGCCGGGGCGCTGCACGCGGCCCTATCGGGACAGCCGAGCGACCCCGTTCTTTCAACCGTGCTCTGGAACGTGCGGCTGCCTCGGGTGGCGGGTGCGATCCTGATCGGCGCAGCACTTGCCGCAGCCGGCGCCACCTATCAGGGGCTTTTCCGCAATCCCCTCGTCTCGCCGGATATCCTTGGCGTTTCCGGCGGTGCCAGTCTCGGCGCCGTCATCGGCATCTTTCTGTCGCTGCCGGTCCTGGCAATCCAGGCGATCAGCTTCGCAGGCGGGCTGCTCGCCGTCGCCGCAGTCTATGCCGTCGGCATGGCAATCCGCGGACGCGATCCGGCCCTGACGCTCGTTCTGGCAGGGATCGCCATCGGCGCTCTCGTCGGTGCCGGCATATCGCTGATCAAGATCCTCGCCGATCCCTATGACCAGTTGCCGGCGATCACCTATTGGCTGCTCGGCAGCCTCACTGCGATCACGCGTCTCGACGTCGTTTCGATCCTGCCGTCGCTTTTGATCGGGCTGGTGCCGCTGGTGCTTTTTCGCTGGCGCATGAACCTGATGACGCTCGGCGACGAGGAAGCCCAGACCTTGGGCGTCGACACGCGTCTTACCCGCGCATTGCTGATCGCGGCGGCAACGCTGATCACTGCGGCGGCCGTCTCCGTCAGCGGCGTCATCGGCTGGATCGGCCTCGTCATCCCGCACATTGCGCGCATGCTGGTCGGCCCGGACTTCCGCCGCCTGCTGCCGGCCTCGATGATATCTGGTGCTGCCTATCTGCTTGTTGTCGACATGCTGGCGCGCAGCATTGCGCTCATCGAAGTGCCGCTCGGCATCCTGACCGCTGCCGTTGGCGCGCCCTTCTTCCTGTGGCTGCTCGCCTCCGGCCGGAGGGCCTGGCTATGACGCTGGACATCAAGAATCTCGCCTTCGGCTATGGCGGACGCACGGTAGGCGAGAATGCCTCCCTGTCGCTTGAGTCCGGCGAGGTTCTGGCCCTGCTTGGCCCCAACGGCGCCGGCAAGACGACGCTGTTCAAGACCGTCCTCGGTCTCCTGCCGGTCAAGGCCGGCGATATTATCCTGGACGGTCGACCGCTTTCCGCCTGGTCGCGGCGCGAACGCGCCAGGCAGATCGCCTATGTTCCGCAGGCGCATGCGGCACTTTTCCCGTTTACAGTGCTGGAGGTGGTGTTGATGGGGCGAGCCCCTCACCTCGCGCCGTTCTCATCGCCTGGCGCTCGCGACCGTCGGATTGCCATGGAAGCGCTTGGCGGCCTCGGCATGGCCCACCTTGCCATGCGCCCCTATACCGAGATCAGCGGTGGCGAACGCCAGATGGCGTTGATCGCCCGCGCACTGACGCAGGAACCCGCCATCCTCGTCATGGACGAGCCGACCGCCAATCTCGACTATGGCAACCAGATGCGGGTGCTTTCGCATGTCCGAGCGCTGGCGGCACGCGGGCTTTCGGTCGTGCTTTCGACGCACAATCCGGATCACGCCTTCCTGGTCGCGGACCGCGTCGCCCTTCTCCACGCCTCGAAACTCAGCGCGCTCGGCTTACCCAAGGACGTGTTGACGCCCGCCTCTCTCAAACAACTCTACGACATCGATGTGGTGATCGGCTCGATCGACGGCAGCGACGCCCGTCTCTGTGCGCCGCGCCTCACCACCCCCTCTATAAGGAAAGGAACTGACCATGGTCCGCCAGAACGAAATCCGTGAGAACGAGGTGGCCGTGGTACCGCCCGCGGCAACCGACGCCGGTCTCGTCTTTATCGGCCGCATTTCCACGCCCTGGACCTCGCGCATGGAAACCCCTCGCCAGGGTCGGCATGACGGCCCGGTCTGCCGTATCGAAATCTTCGAACCCTGGGTCCTGGCGCTGAAAGGCGTGGAGGCGTTCGAGCGGCTGGAAATCCTCTACTGGCTCGACCGTTCGCGGCGCGATCTGGTGTTGCAAAGCCCAGCCAGCAACGGCGAAGTGCACGGAACATTTTCACTGCGCTCGCCGGTTCGGCCGAACCCGATCGGCACCTCGATCGTCAAGCTCGAAGCCGTGGAAGGCTCGAGCCTTCTCGTGCGCGGCCTTGATTGCCTCGACGGTACGCCACTCATCGATCTGAAGCCCGACCGGACGCTGTTCAAGCCGATTGCGCCGCCGCAACGCGGCGACTTCGAGACCGGCGACGGCAAAGCGCATTACTGCCAGAAGGCGTGATCCGGTCGCGATTTGGCAGGGCGCGACGGTCGATCCACGCGCCCTTGCCGCAAGCGTATCAGTCGATGCCGACCATGACATCCGAGGCCTTGATGACCGCATAGGCTTCGCCACCGACCTTCAGGCCAAGTTCGTCGACCGACTCGTTGGTGATCGCTGCAGTCACGATCGAGCCGCCGACGTCGATCCGGACATGGGCGGTGGTGGCGCCCTTGATGACTTCGACAATCTTGCCCTTGAGGCGGTTGCGCGCGCTGATTTTCATGCGGTTCTCCTTCGTGTTGACCAGGCTGAATGTCGCGGTCACCGCATTCAGCCGCTAGGCCGGACGGGGTTTACCCCGGATCGCGGCTGCGAATAGCGGCGTTCGAGGCGAAACAGTATCACCGTCGCGCATGGACGTGCAGTCTCCCCGCAGCATTGTCAGGTCAATCGCGGAGCGTGATCCACACCGGCGCATGATCGCTCGCACCCTCCATGCCACGAACCTCCCGGTCGATGCCGGCACCGGTAAGCTTGCGAGAAAGCTTGCGGCTGAGCAGCATATGATCGAGCCGAAGCCCCGCGTTGCGCTGCCAACGGTTCCGGCGATAGTCCCAGAAGGTGAAAAGCTGGTCCTTCGGGTGGATCTTGCGCAGCGCATCGAGCCAGCCCTGGTCGAGAAGTTCGCCGAATGCGGCGCGGCTTTCGGGCTGGACCAGCGCATTGTCGTCGTAGGAGGTTGTCGGGTAAATGTCGCGCGGCTCCGGAACTATGTTGTAGTCGCCGGCAAGCACGACAGGCAGATCTAGGGCGAAGAGTTCGGCGGCATGTTTGGCCAGACGCTCGTGCCAGGCAAGCTTGTAGACGAACTTGGGGCCTGGCTGTGGGTTGCCGTTGGGCGCGTAGAGACAGGCGACCAGGATGCCGCTGACGGCAGCCTCGATATAGCGCGCCTCGGCATCCGACGGGTCGCCGTCGAGCCCGACACGGGTCAGCACCGGCTCGCTGTCTCGGGCGAGGATCGCCACACCGTTCCACGCGGATTGTCCCTGCCGCACGGCGCCGTAGCCGGCCGCTTCGATCGCCGAGCGCGGGAACTGCCGATCGGGCGCCTTCAACTCTTGCAGACAGACGATGTCCGGCTCCGCCTCGCCCAGCCAGGCGATCAGGTTGTCGAGCCGCCTGTTGATGCCGTTGATATTGAAGGTGGCGATCTTCATTCCGGCGATCGGATCAGCGTGTCAGCCGGGCAGCCCAGGCTGCCACCGCATCGGCCAAGGTCCTTAAATGATCGGCGGTCGAAAAGCCGGAAATGCTCTTGCGCGGTTTGAGATCATGGTCTCCGTCCTCGAGCCACAGGACTTCGATCGCATCGGAAAGCACGTAGTTCTGCACTTCCTCGCGCGTGCCGAATTCGTCGCGGGTTCCCTGGCAGATCAGCGTCGGCGTCTTGAGGCCGGCCAGGTGCTTGGTGCGCAGTTGCTCGGGCTTGGCTGGCGGATGGAAGGGATAACCGAGGCAGAGCAGCCCGGTGATCCTGCCGGCCGCATGCAGCGGATCGGCGATCATGCTCGCGACGCGTCCCCCCATCGACTTGCCGCCGATGATAAGTGGGCCTTTGACGTCCAGATCCTCGATGGCGGCGAGATATTCCGGATTGAGCGTGTCGGCGCGAGGCGGCGGCTTGCGCCCCTCAACGGTGCGCCTTGCCGCCATATAGCCGAACTCGAAGCGTGCAACGCGAAAGCCTGCCGTCGCAAGCGCCCCTGCGGTCGCGGTCATCGAAGCCGAATCCATCGGCGCGCCGGCGCCATGGGCAAGAAGGATGGTGACCGCGGCATCGTCGGGTCCGTCGAAGAGAAATTTGTCGCCCATATCAGCCTGTTCTCGGGCGGCTCTGCAGGTCGACATATTGCACGCCGCGCTCCGCCGTTCGCGCCCATTCGCTGTCGCTATCGAGTTCGAGATAGCGGGTCCACCAACGCTTCGCCTCCGCGAGATCGCCGGCATCGAATTCGAGTTTCGCCAGGTTGAAGACGGCGTCGGCATAGTCGCCGTCAATCTCGATCGCCTTCCCGAGATGCCTGCGCGCGGCGTCGATCCGCCCCCGTTCGTTCATCAGCCCCGCGAGGTTGAACCAGGCCTCGACGAAGGATGGATCGAGCTTGATGGCGCGGGCGTAATCATGGGCCGCATCTAGCTCCCGTCCGGCTGCCTTCAGGCAATTGGCGCGGTTGAAGGCCGCGACCGAATCCGTCCGGTCCATGGCAAGATAGCGTTGATAGAAGGCCGCAGCCTCCAGGTAGTCGCCATTGGCTTCCGCCTCCTCGGCCAGATCGAAGAGATCTTCCAGGGCGGCATCGTCGGGTGTGTCGAGATCGAAGAGCAATTGCCCATTCAGCTCGCTCAGGCCCTCGGCGCTGCGGGCATAGATCGCATCGGTGCCACCGTGGTGCAGCGAAAGCGCCGTCAACGAGGCGACCGGTCCGGAGCGATGAACGGACCGGGCGATCGCGCTCCAACTCGCGCCGCTGGCAATCAGCTCGGCATATTTCCTGGCGAGGATGAGATCGCGGAACGAGTAGGGCTCGCTGTCATGCTCGAAAGCGTCGAACAGGGAGAGCAAGTCGAAGATGCGCGGCGAGAGCCTCGCCTGATCGATCAGCGACTGGCGACTAAGCGCGGACGCAGCCGGCACCGACATCAACCCCAAAAGGCGAAGAAAGCCGTTCTCGCTGATAAGCCACCGCCCGGACGAATGTTCGGCATCGAAACGGGCTTCGATCTCCGCCTCGCTCGATTTGGCAAGCAGGCTGCGGCCGAACACCAGATAGGTCGTCTGGCGCGTCACGCCGCGACGCACGTGGCCGTGCTGGCGCTCGACCTCGCGCGCCACAAGCCGGCGCGGGAAGGCCGACAACGCCCCGACGATACCGAATGTCTGGCCTGCAACAGCCATCAGGCTTTCTTCTTCGCGGCCGGCTTTGCCGCCGTCCGCTTGGCTGGCGCTGCCGCCTTGGTGGTTTGCTTGGCTGCCGGCTCGGCCTTGGGCTTGCTCTTTGCAGGCGGCTTCGACTGCGACAGGCTCGCCTTCAGCGCATCCATAAGGTTGATGACATTGCCGCGCTCAGGGGCTGCCGCAATGATCGGCTTATGACCTTTGAGCTTCTCGCGGATCATCTTCATCAGCGCGATCTCATAACGATCCTCATAGTTCTTCGGGTCGAAGACCGTCATCTTCTGCTGGATCAAGGCTTCGGCAAGCTGCAGCATTTCAGGGTCCGGATGACCAACGGGTACATTGCCGAAATATTCAGCGGTTCCGCGCACTTCGCTCGGGTTTCTCAGCGTACAGACGAACATTCCGGTTTCGCGCGCGCCGATGGTCACGACGCGTTCACGGCTCGAAAGCACCAGGCGCGCGATCGCCACCTTGCCGCTCTTTTTCAGCGCTTCGCGCAGGACGACGAAGGTTTCCTCGGCCATCGCGCCGTCGGGCGCGAGATAATAGGGCGCGTCCTGGTAGATCACGTCGACGGAGCCTTCATCGACGAAGGCCTCGATGTTCATCGTGTGATTGGATTCGATCCTGACGCTGTCGAGATCGCTGTCCTCGATGATGATGTACTTCTTGTCCTCGTATTCGTAGCCCTTGACCAGATCCGAGCGCTCGACGAGCCCGAGTTCCGGATCGACCGGCTTCATGTTGATCCGGTTGTGGGTGTCCTTGTGCAGCTGGTTGAAGCTGATGCGCTCGCTCGAACTGGTCGCCGGATAGAGCCTGACGGGGCAACTGACGAGACTGAGTTTGAGATAACCTTTCCAACTTGCCCTGGGCGCCATTGATGTCTCCTACGCGGCCAAACGCATTACGTCCTCGTTTCGGACAGAAGCGGCAGATCCTTGGCAAAGTCGTCGATATCCGCCCAGGGATCGCCGAAAGTATCCAGAAGTCCAGGCAGCGAAGAATAGTTCAAATCCTCCGGAGCGTCGATAGTCTCCAGATCCGCCCACTGAAGCGGGGCCGAAGCCGGCAGATTGGTGCGTGCCCGCAGCGAATAGGGAGCGGCCGCCGTATGGCTGCGCGCATTGCGATGGAAGTCGATGAAGATGCGCTTTTTGCGGTTTTCCTTGCCCATGGTCGTGGTGAAGGTCTGGGGTGCAGTCGCCGCCAGCCGCGTCGCTATCGCGCTCGTTGCCTGGTGTGTCTTCTTCCAGTCCAGCTTCGGTTTGACCGGCACCACGACGTGGATGCCGCTGCCGCCAGACGTCTTGACGAAAGGAACGAGGTCGATTGCTTCCAGCTCGCCGCGAATATGGACCGCTGCCTCGACCACGTCGCGCCACGAGATCCCCTCGCCGGGATCAAGATCGAAGACGACGCGATCGGGCTTCTCCAAGCGCGTGCGCCGCGAACCCCAGCTATGAAGCTCGATCACGCCGAACTGAGCGAGCGCCAGATAACCCTTCGTGCCCTCGATCGAGAGGAAGGACTTGCTCTCGCCCTCGGAATTGGTCGCGTTGAAGCTGACGATGGAGGGCGGCATGCCGGTGAAGGGATGGCGCTGGAAGAAGCAATCGGCCCGCTTCCCCGTCGGGCAGCGGAAAAGCGACACCGGTCGTCCGAGGATATGCGGCAGCATGAAATCGCCGACGAGCGCATAGTAGACGGCAATGTCGAGTTTGGTCGGTCCGGATCTTCCGAACACCCGGCGGTCGGCGTTGGTCACCTGGATCGTCGCCAGGTCGGCGTCCGTGATCAGCCGCTTGCGCGGCGCCGTCGCCGGGGCCGAAAGCTCGACATCGCGAAGCCCCTTGAACACCGCATGCCGCAAGACATTGTCGGTCGTGCGGTTGGAGTAGTGGATGCGGGCGGATAGCACCGGCCGCACCCAGAGGATTTCCTTGGGCGCACCGTCCAGCGCGGTCTCACCCCCGCGCAAGGCTTGCAGCCGGGCGAGTAATTGCTTGGCTGTCGCCGCATCGAAGCCGGTGCCGACCTTGCCGCGGTAGTGCAGCTCGCCGCCCACCCACTCCCCGAGCGCCAGTGCCGCCAGCCCCTCGGCCGCCTCGGAGACGGTGTAGCCTGCGATCACGAAGTCTTCGCTTTTGAGCGCTTTGGTCTTGGTCCAGGTCTGGGTGCGTCCGCTGCGGTAGGGTGCGGAGGCACGCTTTGATACGATCCCTTCCAGCCCCAGCTCGGCGACCTGATCGTAGAGCCCGCGCCCGTCACCTTCCACATGGTCGCTGAACTGAATGGCGGAACGGCTCGATATCTGCCCTTCAAGCAGCTGCGCCAGCAGACCCTTGCGCTTTTCCAATGGAACTTCGGCGAGATTCCAGCCGTCGAGATGGAGGATGTCGAAGGCATAGAAGACGAGCTTGCCATCGGTCCCGGATGAAAGAGCCTCCTGCAACAGCGAGAAGCGGCTAATGCCCTTGTCGTCGAGAGCGACGATCTCGCCATCGATCATCGCTTCCCGACAAGGCAACTTTCGGAATGCGTCTGGCAGATCGCCGTAGCGTTTCGTCCAGTCGAGCCCGCTGCGCGTGATCAGCCGTACGGAACCATCCGAGAGATCCGCCATCGTGCGGTAGCCATCGAACTTGATTTCGTGCAGCCAAGTCTGTTCTCCCGGTGAGGCCCCGGGCGGTTTCGGGATAGGGCTGGCGAGCTGCGGCTCGATCCGCTGCGGCTTCGGACCTTTCACAGCGCCCGGCAGCGAACCAGGCTTGAGGACGGCCGGCTTCGCCGCTTTAGCCGGCTTCTTTGGCGGCTCGACCAACTCTTCGATGCGCCGCCCGCTTTTCACGCTCTCCGGGCGTGCCGTCAGAATGTCGACATCAGGATCGGCGGCTGGATCATGCTCTTTGAACAGCAGCCAGTTGCGCGTGTCGTCGTCTCCCGGTTTCGGCTTCAGCCGCGTCAGCATCCAGCCGCCATTGAGCTTCTCGCCGGCTAGACGGAACTTGAACGCGCCGGTTCTCAGGCTCTTTTCGATATCGTCCATCGGTGCCCAGACGCCGGTGTCCCAGACGATCATCGGTCCACCGCCATATTCGCCTTCCGGGATGACGCCCTCGAAGTCGATGTAGTCGAGCGGATGATCCTCGGTCTCGACAGCCAGCCGTTTGTCGGCGGGGTTGAGCGACGGCCCCCTGGGGACCGCCCAGCTTTTCAGCACGTCGCCGACCTGTAATCTGAGATCATAGTGATCGGCAGTGGCATGGTGCTTGTGCACGACGAAACGATTGCCCTCCCCGCCACTTCTTCCGGCAGGCTCCGGCGTCCGGGAAAAGTCCCGCTTCGCACGATAGGTCGTGAGTTTCGACGTCGCCATGCAGCAAAGCTAGAACGTGTTCGCAAAGGTCGCAATATCCGCCACGGCCAGGACACGCGGCACAGAAATTTCGGAAAACAATTGCTTTCTCAACTCGGCTCACCTAAAAATTCGAAGAATTTGGAAAGCCGCCATGATCGAAAAGCAGAAGCCGCCACGCTCCCGCGGCCGTCCCCAGGTCCGACCGGACGACGAGACGCGCCAGGTGATCGTCCTCGCCGCCGAACGGCAATTCTGCGACCTCGGCTACGAGGCGGCGAACATCAACGTCATAGCTCAGAATGCCGGCGTTTCCACCAAGACGCTCTATCGGCTGTTTCCCACCAAGGCCGATCTCTTCGAGCGCGTCATCTCCCTCAGGATCGCCGAGTTCGTACTGGAAGCCGATGAAGAGAACCTGGAAGATCTGGGCGTAAGGGGTGGCCTGGTGCACCTGCTTGCCGCCTACGGACATCTCGTGCTCTCGCACGACACGATCGCGATCATCCGCCTGGTGCTCGCCGAGGCAGAACGCTTTCCCGAAGTTGCTGCCACCTTCTGGGAACAGGCGATCCAGCGGACAAGTGCCACCTTGGAGCGATGGCTGAGGACGCAGGTGGCCCACGGCCGGCTCGCGGTGGCAGACCCGCGTCTGACCGCAGGCATGCTGCGCGGCATGATGGCGATGGAGCCGCAACGCGCCGTCATGATGGGTTGCCTTGGCACCATCGACGAGGCGACGATCACGGCGCGAGCAGAAAGCTGCGCCGACATTTTCCTGACAGGCGCCTTGCCGAGATAGAGCCGTCGCTCTCCACGGCAAACTTTGGCGATGTCATCCAGCTGTCATCAAGCTGTAACGTGAGACAGTATAACTCTCCGCGCGGAAGCCCTTCCGCCGGACGCATGAGGCGTCGCGACCAGCCTTCGGCATGGCCTCCTCCCCTTGCACGTCCGGTGATTGTTATGCGTTTGTCCGCGAAGCTTCCTCTCGCTGCGGCGGCTCTGGCCGCCTTTTCCATTGCTGCCACCAGTCTTGCCAGCCTGACCGTCAGCGGCAATCTCTCGTCACGCGCGGCAATCGAAAAGCTGGAGGCGCTCGCCGATGCCCGCCGCAACGAGCTACGCCATTACCTCACCACCGTGGAAAACGACCTGCGCAATCTGCAAGCACAGAAGTCCGTCGCCAAGGCGCTAACCGACCTCAATGGCGCAGCCGCCAAGTTCGGGGAAAAGACCGAAAGCGAATTGCAGCGCCGCTACCTGGCGGAAAACCCCAACGCCGAAGACAAGCGCGCCCTCTACAGCTCCGCCGGCGTCGACGACTACGACGCGCTGCATGCGCGCTATCACCCGTTCTTCCGGCGCTTCGCCGAAGCCCACGGCTATCGCGACGTGCTGCTCGCCAATCTCAGCGGCGATGTCGTATACGCCCTCAACAAGAAAGGGGA
Organism: Ensifer sp. ENS06; assembly: GCF_014852205.1. Taxonomy (NCBI): domain Bacteria; kingdom Pseudomonadati; phylum Pseudomonadota; class Alphaproteobacteria; order Hyphomicrobiales; family Rhizobiaceae; genus Ensifer; species Ensifer sp. ENS06. The sequence goes on from NZ_JACVBC010000007.1 coordinate 33,401, forward strand.
TTTTGGCGTCAACCTCAAGGACGTGGCCTGGAAGGACACCGGGCTTGGCCGCGTCTTCCGGGAAACGGCCGAGGGAACGGACAAGAGCAAGCTCGCCTTTGCGTCCTACGAAGCCTATGCCCCGCTTGGCGGCAGCCCCGCTGCGTTCGTCGCCATCCCCCTGGAATCGATTGACGGCAAGATCGGCACGCTGATCCTTGAAATGCCGGATGGGCGCATCGGCGAAATCGTCGGCAACCGCACGGGCCTTGGCGAAACCGGCGAAACGATTTTGCTCGACAGTAACGGGTTCTTCCTCGCCGACAGCGCCGCCACACCCGGCAACGATATGCTGAACGCCCGGATCGTGGCCGACCAGCCGGCGGAAGACGGCATCGTCAGCAGCAGGCTTGCGGATTTCCGCGGCGAGGAAGCCCAGATGGCGGCCACCAATCTTGATGTTTTCGGCACGCGCTGGACCATTGCTGCGGTCATGACCTCGCGGGAGGCCTTTTCCGCGGTTACCGCCTTGCGCAACTGGACGCTCGCGACCGCGCTTGCCGTCCTCGCGGCTGCGCTGGCGATCTCCATCTGGTACTCGCGCCGACTGACGCACCCGATTACCGGTCTCGTCCGCGACATGAGCAGGCTCGCCGATGGCGACACGACGATCAGCGGTGTTGGCGGTACCCGCAAGGACGAGATCGGTGACATGGCCCGCTCCGTCCTTGTTTTCCGGGACGCTCTTCGCGACCGTGCCCGCCTCGAAACCGAGGCAGCGGAGACGCGAACCATGATCGAGGAGGAACGGCACGGCCGCGAGACGACCCAGGCCGAGGTATCGCGCCAGATCAACGAGGCCGTCGAAATGCTGGCCTCGGGGCTCGAACGCTTGTCCCACGGCGATCTGACGGCGCGCATCGACCGCCCCTTCGGCGCCGGCTTCGATCGCCTGCGCTCGGACTTCAACCTGTCGCTGGAGAGCCTGGCGGTCACGCTCGGTGACGTGAAGGCGAGAAGCGCCGAGATCGACGGCGAAACCGGCGAGATGCGCGACGCCATCGGCCAACTCGCCAAGCGCACCGAACATCAGGCGGCGACGCTGGAGGAAGCGACCGCGGCGCTCGGCGCAATCACCGCCACCATCGGCCGCACCGCAGAACACGCCACATCCGCAACCACGATCGCCGCCGCTGCCAAGGCGAGTTCCGATCGTTCGGGTCAGGTGGTGATGAACGCCGTCTGCGCCATGGCCCAGATCGAGAAGGGATCGGTCGCCATCTCTCAGATCATCGGCACGATCAACGATATCGCCTTCCAGACCAACCTCCTGGCGCTGAACGCAGGGGTCGAGGCGGCGCGTGCCGGCGAAGCGGGTAAGGGCTTTGCGGTCGTTGCCCATGAGGTGCGGGAACTCGCGCAGAAGTCGGCGCAGGCCGCCCGGGAGATCAAGGCGATCATCACCGCGTCGGCCGAGGAAGTGGCGAAGGGCGTTTCTCTCGTCAGGGCCGCTGGCGACGCGCTCGACGAAATCTCCGGTCAGATCCACGCGATCAACGAGCAGACGCTGCAGATCGCGGGCGACGCGCGCAACCAGGCAACCGACCTGCAGCACATCAACCAGACCATGCTGTCGCTGGACGCCGTGACCCAGCAGAACAATGCGATGGTCGAGGACAGCACCGCCATGACCCACAGGCTCTCAGGCCAGGCATCCGCCCTGTTCGATCTGGTCGAGCGCTTCCGCACGACATCCAGCGGACGTCGATCTGAAACGGCCGCGGTGGAGCGGGCTGGCCTTCGCCGCACGGCCTAGCACCGCACATCGGCGCCGCCATCCAGACGCATGGCTGCCACCGCTTTGGCGCCGCGACCACGGCCTTGACGCTTCGCCGAACGCATTTTACGCCATGGCGGGAGTGCTCATGGAGCGCGGGGAAATCATGCGGATAGCCAGCCTTGCGATGTATGTCAGCCCTCAGCCGCTCGCGGCCGCAACGGCAACGCTCTGGGCGTTCCTGCGCGACGACCTGCGGCGCGAGGGCCTGACGGATGTGCCCGACCGATTGGACGCCGTCCTCCATCATGCCGATGCCTGGCTTCATCCGGCGCTGCTGCTCGCGCAGACGTGCGGTTATCCCTACGTGCGGCATTTGCGCGGCAAGGTTCGCCTTGTCGCTACGCCGGTCTACGGGCACCCGGGCTGCGACGGGCCCGACATGTGCAGCTTCGTCATCGTGCGAGCAAACGCACCGGTCCGTTCCCTTGAAGATCTCCGGGGGACACGGGCTGCCATCAACGATCCGATCAGCAATTCCGGAACCAACCTGTTGCGCGCGGCGATCGCGCCCCGCAGCCGCAATGGCCGGTTCTTCTCCTCTGTTGCCGAAACCGGCAGCCATTTGGCAAGCATCGATGCGGTTGCATCGGACACTGCCGACGTGGCCGCCATCGACTGCGTGACCTATGGCAATACGCAACGTTTTGATCCGGAACGCGTGGCCGGTCTGCGGGTCTTGACCGCCACTGCCAGCACGCCGGGCCTGCCTCTCGTCACCCGCGGCGACGCCTCGGACGACGAGCTTTTGCTGCTGTGCAGTTCACTCGGACGGGCGATTACGGAGCCCAATTTGGCTGAGGCCCGCGCTGTGCTTTCCCTAAAAGACTTCGCGGTTCTGTCGGATGCCGATTACGAGCCTGTGGCGGAACTGGCGCGGTTCGCGCATCGTCTCGGCTACCCCGAGATCGCCTGAAGACGCGCAGTTGAGTTCAGGTACGTCAGCCTGCCTGTGCCAGCGCCACCGCATCGTCGCCGGCCGGGAAATGGAGCTGGCCGGACAAATCGTTCGCCGCTTGCCAGACGGCCTCCGCGACGTCGGCCTCGGTCGTCACCAGAGACGGTGCTGCAAATTGGGCGAAGATCGGCGCTGCGAATTCGGCATAGGCCTCGGGGATCAGGTCCTCGACCCGCATCGTCGTGTTGTGAGCAAAGCGCGTGGTTGGCGCGTAACCCGGCTCGACCAGCTTGACACGGATATCGAAGGCGGCAAGCTCGTGGGCAAGCGAACCGGTGAAGCCAGTGATCGCCGTCTTGCTGGCGGTATAGGCGGCAGCCAGCGGCATGGAAGCAAGCGTCACGCTGGAGGTGACGTTGACGACGACGCCGGACCGGCGAGCACGGAACTGCGGGATCACCGCCTGGGTCATCGCCATCACGCCGAAGGTATTGGTGTCGAAGACCTTGCGGATATGGGACATCGGCGTTGCCTCGAAGGCACCCACCACGCCGATGCCCGCATTGTTGACGAGCGCATCGATCGGACCGCTTTCCGCGATGGCGGCTGAGACGCTGTCGGGATCGGTGACATCGAGTGCCAGCAAACGAAGCCGCTTCGAATTCGGCAGAATATCGTGTCGGGGCGAGCGCATCGTGGCAATCACGCTCCAGCCTTCGGCATGAAAGCGGCGCGCAGTCTCCAGCCCGTAGCCGGAAGAGCAGCCAGTGATCAGTACGGTCTTCATAGCGGTATCCTTCGTGGTTGCGATGGAAACGGAGTACTGCGCGGACTGCGGACGTTCTACGGCTTGAAGTCCTGATTTTATTTGCTAGCATCCTGAAATGACCGATCCCCTCTCGCAGCTTATTCAGCTTCTCCGCCCACGCACAGTGTTCACCAAAGGCATCAGCGGTGCCGGCCGCTGGGCGGTTCGCTACTCCAAATTCGGTCATCCGAGCTTTTGTACCGCCATCGAGGGATCGTGCCGGCTGGCAGTCGATGGCGAGGCGCCGGTGACGCTGCAGGCGGGCGACTTCGTGTTGTTGCCTCGCACGCCCGGCTTCACCATCTCGGGCTTCGATCCGGTTCAGCCGACCTTCATCGATCCCAAGGCGGCGCCGTCACCGGTCGGCGAAGTTCGCCATGGCAGGCAGGACGGCGAACCGGACGTGCGCCTGCTCGGCGGCTATTTCGTCCTCGACTCGCCCGACGCCGGACTGCTCGTTTCGCTGCTGCCGGCATTGATGCATCTGCGCGGGATAGAACGGCTTTCGACGCTCGTCCGCATTGTGGGCGAAGAAGCACGCGACGAACGCCCGGGCCACGACCTGGTTCTCGCACGCCTTGTGGAAGTGATGCTTGTCGAGGCGCTTCGATCAATTGAAGGGGAGAGCGCGGCACCCGGCCTGTTGCGCGGGCTGGGAGATGCGCGGCTGGCGGTGGCCATTCGCCAGATCCACGCCGATCCCGCCCATCCCTGGACCGTGACGGAGCTGGCGCACGAGGCCGCACTGTCGCGCTCCGTCTTCTTCGAGCGCTTCACGCGCGCCGTCGGCGTGCCACCGATGGAGTATCTGCTCGTCTGGCGCATGGCGATCGCCAAGGACCTGCTGCGGCAACGCGAACTGGATCTTGCCGCCGTCGCCGAACATGTCGGCTACAGCTCGGCAAGCACCTTCAGCACGGCCTTCAGCCGCCATGTCGGGCAACCGCCAGGGCGCTACGCGCGCATGGCGGCTGCCCAATAATACCGGCACGGCTTCTCGTGAGAATTGTCTCAAATACAGAAGTCAGCCACATTTACACCCTGCTCTCTGGCCTATAGACGAGCCTTGGGGCCCGTAAACGGACCCCGGGCCAACAGAGAACCGCACCTCATGCTCCGACGCCTGTACGATTGGACAATGTCGCTCGCGACACGGGAAACCGCCATTGTCTGGCTTGGCATCATTGCCTTTGTCGAAAGCTCGATCTTCCCGGTTCCGGCCGATCTTCTCTTGATCCCGATGGCGCTGGCGCGCCCGGAACGGGCCTGGCGCTATGCGCTCGTGGCGACGGTCTGCTCGGTACTTGGCGGCATCGCCGGCTGGTATCTCGGCCATTATGCCTTCGACACCATCGCAAGGCCATTGCTCGAGTTCTACGGCAAGCTCGACACCTTCGAGCATCTGAAGGCCTCGGTCGACAGTGAGATGCTGGCATTGCTGCTCGTCACCTCGGGCCTGGCGCATCTGCCGCCGATCAAGGTCGTGACCATCCTTTCAGGCGCCGCCAACATCAATCTCGGCCTGTTCATCGTCTCGGCGATCATTGCCCGCGGCGCGCGATTCTTCCTGCTCGCCTGGCTGCTGCGCCGTTTCGGCGAAGAGATCCGGGATTTCCTCGAAAGGCGTCTTGGCGCGCTGGCGGGCGCGGCGGCGACAGTCCTGATCTGCCTCTTCGCCGCACACCGCTTTCTGTCCTGACGGACCGCGGCCGGAATTACCTGCGCGGCAGTGAGAGCGGCGCAAGCGTCCCCATTGCGCGACCCTTCGTGTCGTTCTCAGCCGCCTTGCGGCAAGCGTAGTCCTGCGCTTCCTGGAGCTTTGCGAGCGCGCCGTCATAATCGATCAAGGTCGGGCGGCCATCACTGACGACGCAAGTGCCGTCCACGTGGACACGCTCGATCGCCCGCTCGGCCGCGCAATGCAGGAGATTGCGCAAGGGGTCGTAGACCGGCTGCATGGCGTGGTGCCTGAGATCGACCACCAGGAAATCCGCCTTCGAGCCGACGGCGATCCGGCCGATGTCGTCCCGGCCAAGTGCCCGCGCGCCGGCGGTCGTCGCCGCCTCGAAGATGTCGCCGGTGGATACGTCGAAGACGGACTTGCCCGAGAGCCGCGCGCAGATCATCGCCTGGCGCATTTCTTCGAGCATGTTGAACGGATAGCTGTCGGTTCCGAGCGCGACGTTGACGCCGGCGCGGCGGTAGCGGCCGACCGATTCCAGTGCCATGCCGCTGCGCGAGAAGGTGACCGGGCAATGGGCGACGGTCGTCTGGCGTTCGGCGAGCAGACGCAAGTCGATCTCCGTGCGCTGTCGCGTCCAGGAATGGCTGTCGACGAAGATGCAATGACCAAGGATCAGGTCCTTGCCGAGCAGACCCAGCTTTTCAAGATATTGTACGGCCGTCAGCCCGTGCCGGCGCAAGAGTTCTTCGTGCTCGGTCATGGTCTGGGCAGCATGAATGGTGATCGGCATGCCGCGCTGACGCGCTGCCGCCACCGCATCCTGCAGCAGTTCCGGCGAGCAGGTCTCGATCTGCGACGGTGCGACGACGCCGCCAAGGCGGCCCGATGGGTGTGCATTCGCAGTATCGACGACCTCAAGCGCTCGCGCAAAGGCATCGCGCCCCCGCGCCCTGTCCCAACGGAAGTCAAGACGATGGCTGTCTTCGACGTGCCATTGCGCTTCGCGGAAACCCGGCGCGACGAAGGTGCGTGCACCACTCTTGGCAAGCGTCGGCAGCCAGCTCGCATGCGGGCCGGCAATATCGAGCAACGTGGTGACGCCACTACGCATCAGGTCGCCGACCATGACCGTCAGCGACGCCTCGATCGCATCGTCATCGATTTCCAGAAGGTTGGAGTATTCGTAGAGCGCATTGCCCCAGAGCGCTGCCGTCCCCATGTCCTCGAAGATGCCCTTGGAGATCGGCTCCTCGCCGGAATGGCAATGCACGTTGACGAAGCCCGGCAGGATCATCCGGTCGCGGCCGGAGCTTTCGCTGACGAACGGACCGTCATAGTGGCCGCCGACATGCACGAAGCCCTTCTCGTCATAGGCGACGTCGGCGTCGTTGAGATAGACATGGCCATTAAGCTTGCGGTCGAAGGCGACGAGCGTATGCGCTTTGCGGATGACGTGGATCTCTTTAGTCATGCGTGGTCCTGAAATATTGCTCAAGGAAACGGCTGTAAGCCCCCATGAGAGCGCTGAAAACGAAGTATACAACAGCCGCGAAGACATAGCCCTCCAGCACCGCGATGCCCTGCCATTGCGGGTCGCGCATGGCGGTGCGGACGGTGTCGAGGAAGTCGAGCAGACCGACGATCGTCACCAGCGTTGTATCCTGGAAGAAGCCGATGAACAGGCTGACCAAGGGCGGAATGACCTTCTTCAGCGCCTGCGGCAGCACGATTTTACGCATGATCTGCCAGTAATGCAGACCCAGCGAATGGCCGGCCTCGACCTGCCCGTTGGGAACCGCCTGCAGGCCGCCGCGCACGATCTCGGCGATATAGGCGGCGGCAAAGAGGATGATCGCCACCTGCGCCCGGACGAGCTTGTCGATGGTGATGCCATTGGGCATGAACAGGGGCAGCATGACCGTCGCCATGAACAGGATGCTGATCAGCGGCACCCCGCGCACGATCTCGATGAAGCCGACGCCGAGGACGCGGATTGCCGGAAGGCTCGATGCGCGGGCGAGCGCCAGCGCAATGCCAAGCGGGAGCGCGCAGGCAAGCCCGATGAAGGAGAGCATGAAGGAAAGCGGCAGCCCGCCCCATTGCGTCGTGGGCACGACCGTGAGGCCGAAATAGCCGCCCGCCATCAGCACATAGAGCACCGGCAGGACGACGGCGACCCAGGCGATCAGCAGTCCCCGCCCCCAGACCTTCGGCATCATCGAGACGAGGCAGGCGCCGAGAAACAGAAGCATCGCCGTCAGCGGACGCCATTGCTCTTCAAAGGGATAAAAGCCGAAAAAGATGTAGCGCATCTTCGCCGACAGGAACGGCCAGCAGGCGCCGCTGGTCGCCTTGCATTCCGCCGGCGTGCCCACAAAGGTGGCGTCGACGAAGAGCCAGCCGATTGCGAGCTTGGCGAGCGCAAAGACCGTGCCGAGGCAGAGGATGGTGATCAGCGCATTGCCGGGCGTGCCGAAATAGGCGCTGAACCAGCGGCTGCGCGATGCCGGTGGCGCTTCGCGGCTCGGCGCAAGCGTCGCATTGCTCGCGAGGGTGTCGACCTGTGTCATGGCTCAGCGCTCCCTCAGCGCGACCCGCGCATTGTACCAGTTCATCACCAGCGAGATCAGGATCGACAGGCCGAGATAGACGCCCATGAAAATGGCAATGGCTTCAATCGCCTGGCCCGTCTGGTTCATAATCGTGTTTGAGACCATCACCAGATCCGGATAGCCGATGGCGATCGCGAGCGAGCTGTTCTTGAACACGGTCAGATAGGTGTTCGTGAGCGGCGGAATGATGATGCGCAGCGCCTGCGGCAGGATCACGAGCTTCAGCGTGCGTGCCCGCGACAGGCCAAGTGCCGTCGCCGCTTCCCACTGCCCCTTGCTGACTGCCTGGATGCCAGCGCGAACGATTTCCGCGACATTGGCCGACACGCTGAGCGTCAGCCCTAGCAGAAGCGCCACGAATTCGGGGCGCAAATGATAGCCGCCGCTCAGGCGGAAGCGGCCGAGTTCCGGCACATCCCAGGTGACCGAGATGTTTGCGAAGAGGATGGTTGCGGCGAGCGGCAGCAGAAACGCGATCGTCGCGAACAGGGCAATCGGCCGCTCCTTGCCGGTTACGATGCGGCGGCGGCCGAGAATGCGCGCGGTAACGACGGCGGCAGCGACGCCGACAACAAAGGCCGTGACCAGCGCAGCGAAACCGCTCTGCCAGTGCAGCGCCGGCGTGACCAGACCGCTGTTCGACAGAAAGACGCCGGGAAGCATCTCGATCGCCTGCTTGACTGGCGGAAACACGGAGATGATCAGCGAATACCAGAGCAGAAGATAGAGCAGCAGCGGCACGTTGCGCAGCGCTTCCACATAGGCAAGCATCAGCCGCGACAACACCGGATTGTGCGACAGCCGCCCGATGCCGACCAACAGCCCGAGAACAGTGCCGAACAGGGCAGCGAGCAGCGAAACCTTGACCGTGTTGGTGATGCCGACGAGGATCGCGCGGCCGATCGTATCCGTCGGCTCATAGGTGATGGCAGATTCGGTAATGACAAATCCGGCCTGGCGCGCCAGGAAGCCGAAACCGGTCGCAATATCCTGCTTGGCAAGATTGGCGCTTGCGGTGCTGAACATCCCCCAGGCGATGAGCAGCACGACGCCGACGGTGATCACTTGATAGAGATAGGCGCGAATGCGCGCGTCATAAAACAGGGGCATCGGCACCCGTCCCTTGGAGCACAATGATCTCGGGCCGGCGCGACCCAAGATCATAACTTGATCGATTTCTATCGTTTATAGTACGGCGGCATACCGCGCGCACTCTCCACGGGCCGATTAGGCACCATGTGGAGACGTGGACCCGAGCGAAACGCGCGGGCCCGTCGATTCTCAACGGAACGGCGGTGCGTAGAGCAGGCCACCTTCGCTCCAGCGCGTGTTCGGGCCACGCGTCAGGCCAAGCGCGGTCTTGGTGCCGAGGTTGCGCTCGAACACTTCGCCGTAGTTCCCGACGCCCTTGATGATGTTGTAGCCCCACTTGTTGTCGAGGTTCAGCATCTTGCCGAGTTCTTCGCTGACGCCGAGCATGCGCTGGATCTCCGGATCCTCGCTCTTGGTCATCTCGTCGACATTGGCCTGGGTGATCCCACGCTCTTCGGCAGCCATCAGCATCCAGGCAGACCAGGAGACGATGTCACGCCAGTTGGAATCGTTCTGGCGAACGGCCGGCGCCAGCGGCTCCTTTGAGATCGTTTCCGGCAGCACGACGTAATCGTCCGGGTTGTTGGCAACGGCGCGGATCGAGGCAAGGTCCGAACGGTCGGACGAGATCGCCTCGCAGCGGCCGGAGAAGAAGGCGTTGCGGTTTTCGTCCGGGCTTTCGAAGACGACCAGCTCGAACTTGCCGCCGATCGTACGGAAGAAGTCGCTGAGGTTCTGGGCGGTCGTGGTGCCCGGCAGCGTGCAGATCGCTGCGTCGGTCAGTTCCTTGGCGCTGCTGACGCCGAGCGACTTCGGCACCATCAGACCCTGGCCGTCGTAGAACACGGTCGGGCCGAAATCGAGCCCGAGTGAGGTTTCGCGCGAAAAGGTCATGGTCGTCTGGCGCGACAGCATGTCGATCTCGCCGGACTGAAGCGCCTGGAAGCGCGTATTGATGTTGGTCAGGACGAAGTCGACCTTTTCCGGATCGCCGAATACGGCAGCCGCCACGGCGCGGCAGACATCGACGTCGAAGCCTTCCATGTGACCCTTGGCATCGGCCGTCGCAAAGCCCGGCGTGCTCATCGAGACGCCGCAGATCAGCTTGCCGCGGGCCTTGACGGTTTCGAGCGTCGTCGCGGCGTTGGCAGCGGTCGCGGCCACCAGGCCGACGGCGATGCCGGCAACTGTCGCACAGAGCTGCAGAATCCTGCTGTTCATGAATTCCCTCCCATTGGCTGTTCCCTTTCAGGCCTTCTCAGGTCGCGCGGTCCTCTCCGCACGCCTCCTCCCGAACCGGCCGGCACCGGTCTTGTTTGTCGGCGCCTGCAATTGCATACGACAAGAGAATACAAACATCAACATTATTGTATACAATATTGACGACCATTTGGACGGGCGCTATCGAAGACAAGGGACATGTTCGGCCGGTCCCCGATCGGCCCGTTGGGGAGGCAACCTTGTCTGAGAAATCTAGCCGCAGCGAAGTGGTCTACAAGCTTTTGCGCCAGGCGATCCTGGAACAGGCCCTGAGGCCCGGAACGAAACTTTCCGAAGATACGATCGCCGACCATTTCAAGGTCAGCCGTACCAGCGTTCGGGCGGCCCTGGTCCGGCTCAACGCAGAAGGCATTGTCGATTTACGCGCCAATAAGGGCGCCTGCGTGGCCGAGCCGACATTGGAGGAAGCCCGCGACATCTTCGCACTGAGACGCATGCTCGAAGCCGAGGTGATCCGACGGCTCGTCGCCGATCTCGACGCCGCCGGCGTCAAGCGGCTGCAGCAGCATGTCCGGCAGGAGGAGACGGCGCTTACAGATCACGGCCCGCTTTCGATCCGGCTCGCTGGCGAGTTTCACATCCTGCTTGCCGAGCTTACGGGCTCACAGGCGCTGACGCGGTTCGTCCGCGAGATCGTCTCACGCTGTTCGCTGATCCTTGCCCGGTTCGCGCGGCTGCATTCGCCGGAATGTGCCGTCGACGAGCATGTCCAGATCATCCGCGCCCTGCAATCGCGCGACACCGCCACGGCGGAACGGATCATGCTCGAACACCTCGACGCGGTCGAGCTTCGCGCCGAACTCGACACCGACAAGACCGAGCCGGATATCTCCGCGATCCTGCAACGCTACGCCCGCAAGGGGTGACGGCGCCTCAACTATTCGGTCGAGAATACGACTTTCTTTCGCCGATCTGCGCCACCATCTGTCGCGCGGCAACACACCAGGCGCGGCATCTGCCTCCAATATCTGCAACGATACCGGTTACACCGGGTGGGTCTTGCAAGAGAGGGAGTAAGACATGCCAATTGAACTGGAATTCATGAGCAAGCAGGTTGCCGCGGGCCGGCTGTCGCGACGGGAGTTTCTCGGACGGGCCGCGGCACTCGGGATAACCGCCGCCTCGGCGAACCTGCTGCTTGGCCAAGCGGCCCGCGCCGCAGGGCCGGTCAAGGGCGGAACACTCAAGGCGGGCCTCGTCGGCGGGGAATCGACGAACAGCCTGGACCCGGCAACCTGGGCAAGTCAGGTCCCCTACACGCTCGGGCGCTGCTGGGGCGAACAGCTCGTCGAAGTCTCGCCGACGGGCGAGATCGAGTACCGGCTTGCGGAAGCCTACGAGGCGACGCCGGACGCCAAGACCTGGCGCTTCAAGATCCGCAAGGACGTGACCTTCCACAACGGCAAGGAGCTGACCCCGGCCGACGTGGTGGCGACGTTCGAGCGTCATGGCGACGCGGACTCCAAGTCTGCGGCCCTGCCCTTCGTTCAGGACTTCGAGACGATCAAAGTCGATGGCGACAGCGTGGTCATCACGCTGCGCGCGCCCAATGCCGACCTGCCCTATATCGTCAGCGATTACCACCTGATGATCCAGCCGAACGGCGGCAAGGACGACCCGACGGCGGGCATCGGCACCGGCCCCTACAAGGTCGTGTCCAACGAGCCGGGCGTCAAACATATCGCAGAGCGGCACGAAGGTTATTGGGGCTCGGCCGAGCGCGGCCATGCCGATCAGATCGAAATCGCTGTCATCAATGACTCGACCGCTCGAACCGCGGCCCTCCAGAGCGGCCAGATCCACATGATCAACCGCATCGAGCCCAAGGTGGTCGCCCTGATCAGTCGCCTTCCCGGCGTCGTCATACGGAATGTGCCGGGCAAGGGTCACTATGTCTTCATCGCCCATTGCAACACGGCGCCCTTCGACAACAACGACCTGCGCCTGGCGCTGAAATATGCCGTCGACCGCGAGGAGATGGTGGCAAAGGTGCTCGCCGGCTATGGCACCGTCGGCAACGACACGCCGATGATCAAGGGCTATCCGCTGTTCGACAACGATATCGAGCAGCGCGTCTTCGATCCGGACAAGGCGAAGTTCCACTACAAGAAATCCGGGCACAGCGGCTCGGTTCTGCTTCGGACCTCCGATGTCGCCTTTCCCGGCGCTGTCGATGCGGCACAACTCTTCCAGATGAGCGCCGCCAAATGCGGGATCACCATCGACCTGAAGCGCGAACCGGGCGACGGCTACTGGTCGGACGTCTGGAACAAGCAGCCCTTCAGCATGTCCTATTGGACCGGCCGGCCGACGCAGGACCAGGTCTATTCGATCGCCTATCTCTCCAAGGCCGAGTGGAACGATACCCGCTTCCTCCGGGAGGACTTCGACAAGCTGATATTTGCGGCGCGTGGTGAACTCGACAACGCCAAGCGCAAGGCACTCTATCATCAGGCGGCGATGATGCTGCGCGACGAAGGCGGCGTCATCGTACCGATGTTCAACAACTATATCGACGCGACCAACGACAAGGTCGGCGGTTGGATCGACGATCCGAACGGCGAACTGATGGGCGGGCACGCGCTGACGAAATGCTGGCTCAACGCCTAAACCAGCGACGCGAATGACGGGAGGTCCGCACGCGGCCTCCCGTTCTCATCGACGGGTTTTCAAGCGGTACGGCGCAGTGATACCGTGCCGTCTGTTGCGCGCTCCACCGCGATGTCGTGGTAGCGGGCAAGCGTCATGTGCGGCGTTCCCTCGGCGGCCGCATGCGCACCGGTGACGACGACGACATCGGCCCCGGCTGCGAGCCCGGCCAGAATTCCGGCCGGCGCGTCCTCGAACACCAGGCAATCCTCCGCACGCACGCCCAGCCGCTCGGCCGCCATCCGGTAGCCCTGTGGATCGGGCTTGCCGATGGAAACATCCTCACCGGTGATCATCAGTTGGGGCATCGGAATGCCGGCGGCCGCGAGACGGCGCACGGCGAGATCCAGCGGCGCGGACGTCACGATCGCCCACCTTTCCGGCGGCAGAGAATTCAGGAAATCAACCGCACCGGGGATCTCGACAATACCTTCAACGTCGGCGATCTCGGCCAGCGCCAGGTCGTAGGCTTCCTTCTCCGGATCGATGTCCGGCAGCTCGAGATTGCGGATCGTATCGACGGCGCGCACGCCATGTACGGTTTTGGTAAACTCGACTGGGTCGAGACCATTGCGCTCCGCCCATGCGCCCCAGACACGCTCGACCACGGCCATGGAGTTCAGCAACGTGCCATCCATATCGAACAGGAGGGCAGCAAAATTCTTCGTGAAAACGGATGAAGGCGCGGCGTCCAAGGCAATCCCCTGAGATGATGAGACGGGCGGCAAAGGCTTCGCCCAGCGGAGAAGCCACACCTACTACCGGAGAGCCGCCCGCACAATGCCATTTACGCCACCGATGCCAACGCTCACTCGACGCGCCAGGCAGCCTTGCTCGCCGTCAGGAAGTCGATCGGCCCGCCCGCCTGATCGTCGTCGAAGATGGCGCAGGAGAGGATGCCGCTGAACACCGCGCCGGAATCGACATTGGTGCGGTTTCCGACCGTGCGCGGATTGGCCGTGCTCGGCGTGTGGCCATGACAAAGGTGCCGGCCCCAGTACTCGCCGGAATAGTCGTCGGGCGGCCGGATCCAGAGGAAAACCCCGTCGTCCTGTTGTTCCAGCGGCCGCGTGTCGTCGACGCCCGCATGAACGAAAATGCGAAAGCGCTCGACCAGGATCGTCGGCAGCTCCTTGATCCATTTCAGGTGCCGCCCGGGAACCGTGCCGTCATAGGAGATCAGCGTCTCGCGGCCACCGTTGACCAGCCACCAGTCGACATCGCTTTCACCACTGCTGGCACCCCAAAGCATTTCCTCGTGGTTGCCCTTGAGGGTCAGCCAGGTCCAGCCGGGCTTCGTCGGACCAGCCATGATCAGTTCAATGACGGCGCGGCTGTCCGGCCCCCGGTCGATCAGGTCGCCGAGAAAGATCACCCGCCCCGTTGGCGCATAGTCTTCGATTTCATCCAGCAGCGCGCGCAGCTGGTCGAGGCAGCCGTGAATATCGCCGACGGCGAACGTCAGATGCCGGACGGCCATGCATTCACTCTCCAAATTCCGATAGCGGGCGCCGGCCGGTTCGAGGCCGAAAATATCGCCAGATCAAGGCGCTATAACATGCCTTTTGCGGAAAGGATGCAAGATGCGGCGGCCGCGACGCGGACCCGTGCGACAATTAAGAATGAGGGCCGCCGTGTAAGGAGCCACGGGCGAGATGCCCGCACTTGGGAGCCACTATTGTGCCGTCCTGATGTCAGCGTCGGGAATGACCCTTGGCGATGGTCGAGCTGGCGATCGACACCGGGTCGCTTGCCGGAAAAGTATCCTCGAGTCCTTCGTCGAGTTGCTCTTCCATCGCATCGCGATCATGCGCCCGGCGCGCGTTCGGCAGGGTGCCGCGACGCACCCCTGCCTGGTCGCCGGCGGCCGCGACCGTTTCGTCGGCCGCAATGGCCGCATGCAGAATTTCCTTTGCCTTCGCGATCGCGTTCAGCCGGTTAAGGGATCCGGCCTTGTCCTGGGGACACATCACTGTCACCACCTCATCGCCGTCGCCTATGAATTCGACGGTGAACCCTGAGCGACCGGCTCTTTCGGCAGTGACCTGCAGGCCGACGATGCGCATCGGACCTCTCCTTCCTTGGGCTGTCCCGAAGGGCCGAGGCCGCGTTGGCCGCCTCGGCCGTGGCCGGAACGAAATCGGGGTGTGTTTTCAAGGAAGCGTCGAGGCCGGGTTTTGTTCCGACCGTGGGCAAATTTACGGGCCGTTAAAGGGCGCCTGGAAACCCTGAGGAACGCACGGGGCTTGCCGGCAAGTCGTTGGTCGTATCCGCGGCCTGGAACGCCGCCCCGCCGCCCGGCTTCTTCGTGCAGCTCGCAAAGGCATCAAGGCCCGGCTTGTAGACCTTGGTCTCGACATTCATCATGCCGAGCACGGTATGAAACAGGTTGTCGTGGGATTTCGGCTGCGCCGTATCCTTGGCGAGGCACGCCGTATCGACACCCATTGCCGCCTGGTAGGGCTTCGAGAACCACGCAATAAACGGCACCTGCGTCTGTTCGCGCGGGGCGATGGCATAGGGCGCGCCGTGCAGATAGATGCCGTTCTCGCCGAGCGACTCGCCGTGATCGGACATATAGATCATCGCGCCCGCGATCTGGTCCTGATGCTTTTCCAGCAACCGGGCGACACTCGCCACCACGTAGTCGGTGTAGAGGATCGTGTTGTCATAGGCGTTCGTGATTTCTTCAACCGAACACTTCATCAGTTCGGGCGTGCGGCAATCGGGCGTGAAACGCCGGAACTTCTCGGGATAGCGCAGGTAATAGGACGGTCCGTGGCTGCCGAGTTGGTGGAGTACGATCACGCTGTTCTTCTTGGTCGCCGAGAGCTTCTTGTCGAGCTCGCCGAGGAAGATCTCGTCCAGGCATTCCCCGTTTTTGCAGAGCGGGCTGTTCTTCTGGTCGGTCATGCTGGCGAAGTTGATGAGGTCGGCAATGCCCTTGCTTCCGGTGTTGTTGTCCCACCAGGTGGTCGAAACTCCGGCGCGCGTCAGCACGTTCATGAGGTTTTCCGTCGAGCGAGCCTTCCAGTCGCTGTACTCATCACGCGGGTAGACGGAGAACATGCAGGGGAGCGACGTTGCCGTCGCCGTGCCGCAGCTCGTGGTGTCGGTGTAGTTGACGACGCCCAGAGCCTTGAGTTCCGGATTGGTCTCGCGCCCATAGCCGTTCAGCGAGAAGTTCATCGCGCGCGCGGTTTCGCCGGCAACGACGACGACAACCACGGGCTTGCCGGCAGCTTCAATCCGCGCACCCTGTCGGGCATCGGTTGCGAGTGGCTGCACGACGATGTTGCGCTGCTTATAGGTCGAGGATGCATATCGCACGGCAGCCGAAACCGGCCCCGTCGGGTTGAACCGCTTCATCAGGTCCTTGTGTTCGCGGATCACGTAGGCGACGTTTGCAAAGTTCGCGTAGACCAGACCCCCGCTGACGAGGAGGCAGGGAATGATCACCGCCAGGTTGACCGCAGCATTCGACAGGAAGGGCCGGTAGCGGAGCTTGAACCAGATCACCAGCATCGACGGAAGTACCCCGTAAAGCAGCAGATGCGTCGCCAGACTGCCGGTCAGGAGGTGGCTGGCTTCGGCCTGCGTCGTCACCGCCGCGTTGCCGATCATGTCCTTGTCGATGATGACGCCGAAAGTATCGATGAAGTAGGAGGCGGCGGCCGATACCATGATCAGGAAGATCATCACCGGCTTCATCACATATTTGACGGAGGCCAGCGTCAGGCCTGCGAAGGTCAGCAGACACAGAGCCGCGCTGAAAGACAGACGCGCCGTGAGGGAATCGTCGAAATAGGCGACCGTGTGTGTCCAGAAGGATTTGTTGGTGGCAAGGAGCAGATAGGCACTGACAAGAGCGCTGAGCGCAATACTGCCGATTTCGGGGCGGCGAATACCTGAAAATCTCAAAACTGTAGTCTCCTGCGGTGACTGCAAGAGCGCCTGGGAAGGGCGTTGCAGGCACGGGCATTCAATCGAGATGGAGGCCGCGTGGCGGCCACCTGCTAGGTTGCAGCCTCCCCCTCAGCCGTTGAGATACGACGGACAAGCTGTCCAAACCCCGTCAAGATTGCTCATTGTTGCGCCGATACGCGCGCTGGTAGGTGTCGCGCAGGCAGTTGGCAGTCCCGGCGAAAGCCCATATGGTCGGCGGTGGCCCTGTAATATCGAGACGAATCAATGCGCCTGCTCCTGGTCGAAGACAGTCCGCGACTGGTTGAACTGGTCGGTGAAACCATGCGGGATGCGGGCTGGCGCCTCGATGCGGTTTCAAGCGTGGCCGATGCCGAAACGGCGATCGCGGCGCGCGAGCATGACCTGGTGCTGCTTGACCTCGGGCTGCCCGATGGCGACGGCCTGTCGCTGCTTCGCCGCGTCCGCCTGGAGTATCCCGGGCTGCCGGTGCTGATCATCACGGCCAAGGGCTCTGTCGACGAGCGCATCGCCGGGCTCGACGCCGGGGCCGACGACTATCTCGTAAAACCGTTCCACCATCGCGAGCTGCTGTCGCGCTGTCGCGCGATGCTGCGGCGCAATCCCCAGGCCGTACAGCCGGTACTGGAAGCTGGGACATTGCGCTACGACCCGGCAACCGCCGACCTCACCTGCGACGGCACGGTGGTGCCTTTGCCGCCGCGCGAGCGGTCGTTGATCGAGATCCTGATGCGCGAGGTCGGTCGCGTCGTGCCGAAGCGGAAGCTCGAAACGGCCCTTTCGGAATATGGCCAGGAAGTCACTCCCAATGCCCTGGAACTGGCTGTTTCAAGGGTGCGCAAACGCCTGCAGCCGCTCGATAGCGGCGTTCAGATCGAGACGGTGCGCGGCATCGGCTACCTCCTCAGGCAAGCTCCATGAGGAGCCGAAACCCTTCCCTGATCGGTATCGTAGCCCGCCGCATCATCGCCTTCTCGCTGTTGGCCATGGCGATCCAGATCGGCGTCGTCTTCGCCGACTACTGGTTCGACGACGACAAGCTGAGCGTGCTCATGCTGCAGCAGGAAACCCAAAACCTGATCGAGTATGTCCAGGTGCGTGACGGCGTGGCGCGTTACGAGCCCAATCGCGACGTGCGCGAACGCTATCTCGACCGGTCCGACGACAACGGCGCGATTTTCCTGCGTATCCGCACTGCGTCCGGCGAGATGATCCATTCGAACTGCACGGCCGAATGTGCCCAGCACTTCCTGCCGCTCAACGTCGACGCGCCGCAATTCTGGAAACGCCTGATCGCGCCGGGCAAACCTTTCAGCGTTGCCGGCGGCCAGACTTTCGAACGGGGCGGCCTGGTCGTCCTGGTCGAACTCGCGATCCTCAACGATCCGAACGGCTTCATGTACGGCGCCTTGCTGCACGAGATGTTCGATTCGATGATCGTGCCGATGACGCTAATGTTCTGTCTCGTGATCGGCGCGACGATCTGGTCGGTGCGCAGCGCCTTGCGGCCGGTCGCCATGGCCGCGCAGGCCGCCGACGCCCTCGACCCGCGCGACAGCAATGCGCGCCTGCCGTTGACGCGGATGCCGCAGGAAATCGCCCGTCTCGTCACCGCAGTCAATCGGATGCTGACCCGGGTTGCCGATCTCATCCAGTCGCAAAAGCTGTTCTCGTCGTCGATCGCCCATGAAATCCGCACACCGGTGTCGATCGCCAAGATGGAACTGAGCCGCATCGACGACCCGCGGGCGCGCAATGCGGAGCGCGACCTGGACGCACTCACCCATATTCTGGAGCAGTTGACCTCGCTCGCGCGCGCCGATGCCGTCGATCCCTCCGCCTACCAGCGCACCAGCCTGTCTCAGATCGGCGCCGCCGTTGCGGAGGCGATTGCACCTTTCGTCTTCGACCACGACAAGTCCCTCGAATTCGTAGACGAAGGCACGCCACAGATAACCGCCATTCCGGCGCTCGTCCAAAACATGCTGCGCAACCTCATCGAGAACGCCGTCAAGCACAACCCGCCGGGAACCCGGATCGTCCTGACCTGTGGCCCCGGCCCGGTCGTCTCTGTCGAGGATGACGGCAAGGGGCTGATAGACCTTCCGGAGCACAACGAAGACCTCGGCTATGTAAAAAGCTCCGGGCAGCTCGGCCTCGGCCTGAAGATCGTGCGGCGTATCAGCGAATTGCACCAGGCAACCGTCGCGGTCGATACGACGCCTGGCCGTGGCACCCGGTTCTCGATCGATTTTTCCGCCGCCCTGTCGGGCTGACGAGCCCGACGACAGGGACAGCACGCGCCCGCGTGTGCATCGCACATTTTTTAGGCGCGATGCATATATTTCAATCCAACGCCGGTTTTTGGATGCGGATTTCATGCCCAATGCTGCGCCATGTGCTAATGGCGTGCCCAAGTCCGTACCTCACCTCCCGAGAGGCTCCATGTCGAAGGCCCGCGCGTACATCAAGCGTTTCATCCCATCGCTCGTTCCGATCAGCCATCTGGAACGCCTGCGTGCGTCTTTGGGCGCTCTTCTTGGCATCCTGCTTACCGGCTTGATCAGCAGCTATGCCCTCGGGGCGGGCGCCAGCCTGCCGCTGCTGATCGCGCCAATGGGCGCCTCGGCCGTCCTTCTCTTTGCCGCCCCGGCGAGCCCGCTCGCCCAGCCCTGGTCGATCGTCGGCGGCAACACCATCTCTTCGCTGATCGGCGTGACCGCGGCGTTGCTGATCCCGGATCCGGTCGTCGCAGCCGCAGTCGCCGTCGGGCTCGCCATCGCGATCATGCTGCTGCTCGGCTGCCTTCATCCGCCGAGCGGGGCGGTTGCGCTGACCGCCGTGCTCGGTGGCCCGGCGATCCACGAGGCGGGCTACTGGTTCGTCCTGTCTCCGGTCGCCATCAATTCGGTCGTCATCCTCTTGATCGCGCTGGCGTTCAACAACCTGACCGGTCGCCGCTACCCGCATCTTGCGCAGGCGCCGACGCTGCATGGAACGAGCGACCCCGCGCCGACGCACAGGCTCGGCATCGTCCCCGAAGACCTGCAGGCCGTTCTCGCCCAATATGGTGAAGTGGTCGACGTCAGTCCCGAAGAGCTCGACGCGTTGATCCACCAGGCGCAGATCCGCGCCTTCAACCGCCGCTCCGGCGAAATCACCTGCGCCGAGATCATGTCGCGCGACGTCGCCACGGCCACGCCCGAGACGACCTTGCGCCAGGCCTGGCAGACCCTGATCAAGCATCACATCAAGGCGCTACCGGTCGTGACTGAAAAGGACGGCCTCGTCGGTATCGTCACGCAAACCGATTTCATGAAACACGCGATGCTCACGCCGCAGGGCGGCATCCGCCAGCGGCTCGGAAACGTTATCGGCTTCGGGCCGAAAACACCACGGCTCGTATCCGACATCATGACCCGCAAGGTGCAATCCGCCCTGCCGGAAACCATGATCGCCAAACTCGTGCCGCCGATGTCCGACATGGGGCTGCACCATATGCCCGTGGTCGATCCGGATAACCGGCTGCTCGGCGTCGTCACCCAATCGGATCTCATCGCCGCCCTCTTTCAGCGCCGCCTCGAACGGGGCGAAGAGCGAGACGTCGCTTAGGCCAAAAAGGTTCACCGGAGGTTCCTCGCCCGCAAAATAGAGCGCCACAGCAAAACCGCTGTGCGCCTTTGCGCGACTCGCTTTCTGCAACACGACCTCATCGAACCAAGGCATGTCGTCATCCGTCGCGTAAATTCATTCGATTGACTTAATCAATGGAATGATGTAATTTCAGTATGCCATGAAAAAAGAAACCTCGCCCCGTCCGACCAAGCAGGACCGCGGAGATGTCACCCGCGAGAAACTGCTGACCAGTTCCATCGACGTCTTTGGCCGCTACGGCTTTGACGGCGCAACCACTCGCATGCTCGCCGAAACGGCAGGCGTGAACCTCCAGGCAATCCCCTATTACTTCGGCGGCAAGGAAGGCCTCCATATCGCCGCTGCGGAGCACCTTGCCTCGATCATCATCGACCACGTCGCAGACCTTCGAAACGCGGTTCTTGCTCGCCTTGCCCACCTCGACAGCCAAGGCCAGCCGTTGGAACCCCGGGAAGCCCGCGACATGCTCACCCAGCTGGCGCAGCACATGGTCGCCCTCTTCGTGAGCCGTCAGTCCGAAAGCTGGGCGCGCTTCATCATCCGCGAACAGATGGAGCCGACGGAAGCCTTTGAGCGCGTCTATTCCAACGTCATGGGCCCGATGATCGGCATGGCCGGCAGGCTGGTTGCCACCATCCTTGGCGAGCCTCCTCAATCGGAACATGTCCGGCTGAAAACCCTGTCCTTCGTCGGCAGCATCCTGGTCTTCCGCATGGCCCACGCAGCCGTGCTTCGGCAGATGAAATGGCAGGCGGTCGGTCCTGACGAGCTCGACCTCTTGCGCCGACATGCTGCCGAGCTGGTCGCGGCCATTGGAAGCAAGCGGGAGGACCGATCATGAACAAGCCAGCAGCAGCCCTTGTATTGCTTGCCGGCGCCGCGGCCAGTGCCTGGTGGTTCGACGTGCCGCAGCGGCTCGGCTGGATCGGCACGGAGCAGACCTCGGTGCTCTACGGCAATGTCGACATTCGGCAGGTTTCACTCGGCTTCCGCGTCAGCGGCCGCATCGCAAGCCTTGGCGTCGACGAAGGAGACGTGGTCAAGCCCGGGGACGTTCTGGCGACGCTGGACGCCGTCCCGTTCGAGCAGGCGGTCGCCGCGGCGCAGGCCGATCTCGGTGCGCTCAGGGCCAACCTTGCAAAACTGAGGGCGGGGGCACGCCCGACCGAGATCGCCCAGGCGCGCGCGACCCATGAGGAACGTCTGGCCGATCTCGAAAACGCCAATCTCGCTTATGAACGCGCCCGGCAATTGCGCCCGAACGGCACCATCTCCCAGGCCAATCTCGACGAGGCGAATGCCAACAGGGCGGCAGCGGCAGCGCGCGCCACCTCCGCCCGCGAGGCCTTGGCGCTCATCGAAGAGGGAAGCCGGATCGAGGATATTGAAGCCGCCCAGGCGCAGGTGCTTGCCGCCGAAGCCAAGCTCGAAAGCGCCCGCACCTCGCTTGCCGATACCCAACTGTTCGCGCCGAGCGCCGGCACGGTCCTGTCGCGGGTGCGCGAGGCTGGTGCCATCGTCGCGCCTTCCGACACCGTCTACGTCGTCTCGCTGAACGAACCCGTCTGGGTGCGCGCCTATGTGGCGGAACCGGACCTTGGCCGGGTGCATCCCGGCATGGCCGTCGAGGTCACGTCCGACAGCGCCCCGGACCACCGCTACAAGGCGAAGGTCGGGTTCATTTCACCGGTCGCCGAATTCACGCCCAAGTCGGTGGAAACGCCGGAACTGCGCACCGATCTCGTTTACCGCCTGCGCATCGTGGTCGACAAGCCGGGCCCCGATCTCCGGCAGGGCATGCCCGTGACCGTGCATCTGCCGGAAAAGGCTGGAGCCGCGCAATGAGCGACGAGGTGCCGTTCGTTCGCATCGCGGATGTGGTCAAGCGCTTCGGCGATGCCCCGCCGGCGCTCGACCATATCGCTGGCGAAATCTTGGGCGGGCGGATCACCGGGCTCGTCGGCCCGGATGGCGCCGGAAAGACCACGCTGATCCGTCTGATGACCGGGCTGATGGTGCCGGACGAAGGCAAGGTCGAGGTTCTCGGTTTCGATACGGTGGCGAATGCTGCCGATATCCAGGCGGCCATCGGCTACATGCCGCAACGCTTCGGCCTCTATGAGGACCTTTCCGTTCAGGAAAACCTCAATCTCTACGCCGATCTGCGCGGCCTGCCGCTTGGCGAGCGCGCAGCGACCTTCGACGAACTGCTCGAATTTACCGACCTCAAGCGTTTCACCACCCGCCTTGCCGGCAAGCTCTCCGGCGGCATGAAGCAGAAGCTTGGCCTTGCCTGCGCCCTGCTGCGCAAGCCGAGGCTGCTTCTCCTCGACGAACCGGGCGTCGGCGTCGACCCGATCTCGCGCCGAGATCTCTGGAAGATGGTCGAAAACCTGACGAAGGAAGGCATCGGCGTCGTCTGGTCTACGGCCTATCTGGACGAGGCGGAGGCCTGCGACAGCGTTCTGCTCTTGAACGAAGGCAAGCTCCTGTTCACGGGCAGTCCCGCCGAATTGACCGCCAGGGTTGCCGATCGCGTCTTCAAGGTTTCCGGCATTACCCATGGGCGGCGCCAGAAGCTCGCAAGCTATCTCGACGACGACGATGTCGTCGACGGGGTCATCCAGGGCGAAGCGATCCGCCTGGTCATGAAGCCAGGGACCAAACCGCCATCCCCGGGCGGACATTCGTCCGCATCGGGCGTGGCGACCACCACGCCACGTTTCGAGGATGCGTTCATCGACATGCTCGGCGGCGGCCCCGGCGGCCGCTCCAAGCTCGCGGAAACCCAGACCCCCTTCCCGACCGACGACGAACGGCCGGTCATCGAAGCGCGCGGACTGACGAAACGCTTCGGCGATTTCACCGCCGCGGATGCGATCGCCTTCGACATACCACGCGGCCAGATCTTCGGGCTCTTAGGCCCGAACGGCGCCGGCAAATCCACGACCTTCAAGATGCTGTGCGGGCTGTTGAAGCCCACAGCCGGCGAAGGCCGCGTCGCCGGTTTCGATCTACGGCGAGACGCAGCGGAAGCACGCAACCGGCTGGGCTACATGGCGCAAAAATTCTCGCTCTACGGCGATTTGAGCGTCGGCCAGAACCTCAGCTTCTTTGCCGGCGTCTACGGTCTTGCCGGCGCGCGCAAACGCGAACGCATCCAGTTGATGACGGAAATCTTCGGCTTCGCCCGCCTGCTCGACATGTCGGCGAAAGATCTGCCGCTCGGCCTCAAGCAGCGTCTGGCACTCGCCTGCGCCGTATTGCACGAACCGGAAGCGCTGTTTCTCGACGAACCGACCTCCGGCGTCGACCCCATCACCCGGCGCGAATTCTGGACCCACATCAACGGCCTTGTCGAAAAGGGCGTCACCGTACTCGTCACCACCCACTTCATGGACGAAGCCGAATATTGCGACCGCATTTCGCTGATTTATCGCGGCCGGTCGATCGCGCTCGGCTCACCGGACGAATTGAAGGCGCAGGTCGCTAGCCCCGAGCTTCCGGACCCGACGATGGAGGATGCCTTCATCGCTCTGGTTCAAGGCTCGGAGGAGAAGGAGGCCGCATGAGCGCGCGCGCCGCAACGACCGAGGGCCGGGCCACGAGAGCCAGACGCTTTGCCGCGTTGGTGCGCAAGGAAAGCTATCAGATCGTTCGCGACCCGAGCAGCATCCTGATCGCCTTCGTGCTGCCGATGATCCTCCTGTTTCTCTTCGGCTATGGTGTTTCGCTCGACACGACGCAGACCCGCATCGGCCTCGTCGTCGAAGAAGAGGCCCCGCTGACGCGCGATCTTGCTGCGGGATTTCAGGCCTCGCGTTATTTCACGGTGGCGGTCGGTCGGGACCGCCGCGAGTTCGAGGAAGACCTAGTGCTTGGCCGGGTCCGCGGCATCGTTGTAATCCCCAAGAGCTTCGTGGCCGACTACTCGGCCGGTCGGCACCCCGCCTTGCAGGTGCTCGTCGACGGCTCCGATCCCAACACCGCGAACTTCGTCCAGAACTATGCGCAGGCGACCGTAGCCAATTGGGAGCGCCAGCGGTTGAGCGACAGCGCCGGCCGGCCGCCGGCGATCTCGGCCGAGCAGCGCTTCTGGTTCAACCCGGAGCTGACCAGCCGGAACTTCCTGGTGCCGGGCTCGATCGCCATCGTCATGACGCTGGTCGGGACGCTGCTCACCTCGCTCGTCGTTGCACGTGAATGGGAGCGCGGCACGATGGAGGCGATGATGGCGACGCCGGTTTCGGCAGCCGAACTCCTTGCCGGCAAGCTGCTGCCCTATTTTATTCTCGGGCTCACCTCGATGACGCTCTGCGTCCTCCTTGCCGTCTTCCTCTTCGGCGTTCCTTTTCGCGGCTCGGTCGCAGCGCTCTACGCGCTGTCAGCGACTTTCCTGATGCCGGCGCTCGGTCAGGGCCTGTTGATTTCGGCGGCGACCAAGAACCAATTCCTCGCCTCGCAGCTCGCGCTGATTTCGGCGTTTCTTCCGGCCTTTCTGCTTTCGGGATTTCTCTTCGAGATCAATTCGATGCCGACGGTCATCCAGTGTATCACCTTTATCGTGCCGGCGCGCTATCTGATCCCGAGCCTGCAGACGGTGTTTCTGGCTGGCGACATCTGGCCGATGTTCGGCAAGTCCATTGCCGCCATGCTCCTGATCGGCAGCGTGTTCTTCGCGCTCGCCGCCCGCAGTACCCGCAAGAGGATCGGCTGACATGTGGTGGACGAGACTGAAGGCCCTGATCGTCAAGGAGTTGCTGGCGGTGCTGCGCGACCCCAAGGGGCGCACCGTGCTGATCGTACCGCCGATCCTGCAGCTTCTGGTGTTCTCCTACGCTGCGACGCTGGAGGTCACGAATGTCGACGTGCTGGTGCTGAACCGCGACAACGGCCACTGGAGCCAGGATCTGATCGAGGGGATCGACGGCTCGCCAACCTTCCGAAGCATCCGCTTCACCGACAGTCAGCAGAAGGTGCGCCTGGCGATCGACACCCAGCAGGTCATTGCGGCGATCGAAATCGGCCCCACCTTCTCGCGCGATATCGAGGCCGGCCGGCCGGCGGAGGTGCAGGTCATCCTCGACGGCCGCCGCTCCAATGCGTCGCAGATCGTCTCCGGTTATCTCGGCCGTATCGTCGGCACGCTTGCCGCCGAGACGCCCGCCGGCAAGCGCATGGCATCGGGGGCGGTCACCGTCGTTGCCCGCAACTGGTTCAATCCAAACCTTACCTACCAGTGGTTCATGGTTCCGAACCTCGTCGCCAGCATCGCATTGTTGATCGGTCTTATTGTCACGGCGCTATCGATCGCGCGCGAACGGGAGCTCGGCACTTTCGATCAACTGATGGTCTCGCCGCTTCGAACCCACGAGATCCTGATCGGCAAGCTGATCCCGCCGATGATGATCGGCCTCTTCCACATCACCATTTACATCCTGGCGGCCGTATTCATCTTCGGCGTGCCGCTGCGCGGCTCGCTGCTTTTGCTCTACGGCAGCGCGGTGTTCTACCTCGCCTCCGTCGTCGGCCTCGGCCTGTTCATTTCTGCCCTGTCGATGACGCAGCAGCAGGCGATCCTCGGCGCGTTCCTGTTCATGGTGCCGGCGATGCTGCTTTCGGGTTTCGCCACGCCGATCGAGAACATGCCCTCCTGGCTGCAGCCGATCACCTATGTCAATCCGCTGCGCTACTTCCTCGTGATCGTGAAGGGCGTGTTCCTCAAGGACATTCCGGCGGTCGAGGTGGCGCGACAGACGATCCCATTGTTTCTGATCGCCATCGTCACCCTCTCGGCCGCCTCCTGGCTCTTCCGTCGCCGGCTGGAGTGATCAATCCTTCAGGAAGCGCGCGATCGCCGCGATTTCATTCTGGCGGATGTCGTGCCCGCCCGAATGCCACTCGATCTCGCTTGCCGCGCCCTGCCCCTGGAAAAAGTCCGCGAGCGCCTGGGTCAGCGGTGCCGGGCAGATGGGGTCACGCTCGCCGGCGGTGATCAGGACGCCACGCCCCTTCAGCCCCGCACTGTCCTTCGGGCGGAACGGGATCAAGGGATGCATCAGCACCGCCTTGTCGAAAACACCACCTTCGATCAGCACATTGGCAAGGATGTTCGCGCCGTTGGAATAACCAAGGCCGATCACCTGAGAAGCCTGATGCTCCGTAGCCAGCGCCTTGACGAAGCCCGTCATCTTTTCGGTGGCGCGAGCAAGGTCGGCCATATCGTAGACACCCTCGCCGGTGCGCTTGAAGAAGCGTGCGGCGCCAAATTCCGAAACGTCGCCTCGTGGCGAAACGATCGTCGCGTCGGGCAGCAACTCGGATGCGAAAGTGAAGAACTGGTTCTCGTCACCGCCGGTCCCGTGGAACACGAAGAAAATCGGCTGGCCGGGCTTTCCGGCCTTCAGCTTGTGAACATAGCCATGATCTACCATTTTTGTCTCCTGGGGCAGGCCTCCGACGGGTCGAAGCCTCGTGCGAACCTGCCTGATTTCAAAGCGTTGGCTTCACGGTTTCGACGAAACTGTGAACCGACCTGTGCAAGATCGGGTAGCGAAGGCTCGCCGCGGCGGCGAGCCTTCTTGGCGTCTTAGTCGATCTTCTGCAGGTGATTTTCGAGGATCGGGCGCAGGTGCTTGTGCTGCTGCGGCAGCTTCAGCGCCTCGCCGAGATGGGCGAGGTCCTCGTCCCGGTCGAAGCCAGGCTCGTTTGTCGCGATCTCGAACAGGACGCCGCCCGGCGTGCGGAAATAGATCGCCCAGAAGTAATCGCGGTCGATGACCGGCGTCACCTGATAGCCCGTGTCCATCAGTGCCTTGCGCACCTCGAGTTGCTTTTCGCGGTTATCGACCGCGAAGGCGATGTGGTGCACCGAGCCGGCCCCTTGCGAGGCGCGGCCGATATTCGGCATCGTTTCGAGGTCGATGACGCGGGCATCGTTGCCGCCGGGCACGATTAGACGAGTTACACCATCCTTGCGGTCAAGTTCTTCGTAGCCCATGAACTTCAGAAGTTCCGCCGTCGCACCTTCGTCACGTAGGCGCAGTGCTGCCGAATGGAACCCGCGGATCGCATGATCAGCGGAAATGCCGCCTTCCGTCCAGGGCGTGCGCCCATCGTCCCTGACCTCGACAAGCGCAAAGCCGTCACCATCAGGGCCGGCAAAGTTCAGGCGGTTTTCACCGAAGGTTTCTTCATCCTTGAGACCGGTGGCGCCGAGCGTCGCCAGCCGCTCTTTCCAGAAACCGAGCGAACCTTCGGGCACGGAGAAGACGGTGGTTCCGACTTCGCCAGTACCGGCGCGGCCACGCGGCATCTGCGGGAACGGGAAATAGGTCATGACGGTACCAGGCGTGCCGGCTTCGTCGCCGTAATAGAGGTGGTAGACATCCGGCGAGTCGAAGTTGACCGTCTTCTTGACACGGCGCAGGCCGAGCGACTTGGTGAAGAACAGGTTGTTCTCGCGTGCATCGTCCGCCATCGAAGTGACGTGATGCAGACCCTTGATCTGATTGAGCATTGCCGTGATCCTTTCTCTCCGGCGCCACCGGGCGCTCCGTTGGGTCTTAGATGCGCCTATCCGCTCCTCGGCGAAAGACGGCCGCAACCAAACGCATTGTCAACAGATCGTTGACGACACCTAAAACTCGTCAACAGAAGCGAGTTCCAGCGGCGACTTGTGAGCCCTCGCCCCGATGCTTAAGATCGGCGGGCGGCATTTGCTGCAACGACGCGAGGAGGGGCGCGCATATCTGTGAAACATCGCTTGGTCCTTGCGTTCCTGCTGTTGCCGCTGCTTGCAGCCATGCTGGCATGGAAAGGCTATGCGGTCACGACCGACAGCTATTTGCGCGAGGCAGGTGCTCAGGCGACCACGGCGCTGCGCCTCGCCGTCACCGCGCTCGACGGCCACCTCAACCGCTACCAGGCGTTGCCGGCACTGATCGCGGATCATGACGATGTCCGCGAGCTCGTCACCCGCCCACGGGACCGGCGACTGCGGGAGGCCGTCGACAGCTACCTCAAGGACATCAACGGCCTGTTGCAGTCCTCGGACATCTACGTGATCACGCCGGATGGCAACACCATCGCCGCCAGCAACTATGACGGGCCGACGAGCTTCGTTGGGCAGAATTTCAGCTACCGGCCCTACTTCCAGGAAGCGCTTCGCGGCGAGCAATCGCGGTTCTATGCACTCGGAACCACGTCGTTGAAACGCGGCTACTTTTTCGGATCCCCGATCCGGGTCGGCAACGAGATCCGCGGCGTCATGGTGTTCAAGGTCGATGTCGAGCGCATCGAAGCGTCCTGGCAGGGCGGCGAGTACAAGATCTTCGTCTCCGACCCGGAAGGCATCGTCTTCATGTCCGGCGATCCGGAATGGCGCTACGCGTCGATCCTGCCGCTGACGTCGGACCGGCTTGCACGAACCGAGGCCTCCAGGCGCTACGCCGATGCGACCGTACATGCCCTTCCCGTGTCGGAGCGCGTTTCGTCCGACCGTCATTTCCTCACCGTCTCGGCCGAAAACTCAAGCCGCGAATACCTTATGCTTTCGCAGCGGATGCCCGACGCCGACTGGACGGTGAATGTGCTGGTCGACACCGCGTCGGTGCGAACACAGGCGCTGACGACTGTTATCGCCGCTCTGCTTCTGCTCTGCCTTGCCGGTCTCGGCGTCGCCATCATTCTCCAGCGGCGCGCGCGGCTCAACGAGCGCCTGTCGATGCAGGCGGAAGCACAGGCCGAGCTGGAACGCCGCGTAGACGAACGCACCGCCGATCTTGCCCGCGTCAACGGCCAGATCGAGGAAGAGATCGCCGAACGGCGGCTGACGGAGAAGCAACTGCGACGGACGCAGGCCGATCTGATCCAGGCCGGAAAACTGGCAGGGCTCGGGCAGATGTCCGCCGCCCTCTCGCACGAATTCAACCAGCCGCTCGCCGCCGCCAAGACCTATGCTGACAGCGCCGCACTGCTGATCGAGCGGGGTCGGTCCGACGAGGCGACGGACAATATCCGCCGCATCTCCGGGCTTGTCGACCGGATGGCGGCGATCAGCAAGCACCTGCGCAATTTCGCCCGCAAACCGAACGAGAAACTCGGGCGGGTCCCGGTCGAGGAAGTGGTGCGCGACACGATGGAGATCGTGTCGGTTCGGCTGAAGGCGGCGGCGGCGACCATCGACATCGATCTCGGCAACGAACCGCTCGTCGTCCGGGCCGGCTCGGTCCGCCTGCAGCAGGTGCTCGTCAACATCATTTCCAATGCCGCCGATGCCGTCGAGGGCCTTGACGACCGCACCATCCGCCTGCATGCGAAGCAGGAAGACGGCAAAGTCGTGCTGACCGTCAGCGACCGCGGCCCCGGCATTGCGCCGGCGATTGCCGAACGTATCTTCGACCCATTCTTTTCCACAAAGGGCGTCGGCAAGGGGCTGGGCCTTGGCCTTTCGATTTCCTATAACATTATCAAGGATTTCGGCGGAAGCCTTGTCGCCACTAACCTCGCGGAAGGCGGCGCCGAGTTCCGCATCGAACTCGCTGCCGAAAACAGCAATGCCCGGGAGGCCGCCGAATGATCGAGAGCCGGATCCTGCTCGTCGATGACGAAGAGGATGTGCGCCATTCGAGCGCCCAGGCGCTGGAGTTGGCCGGTTTCCGCGTCGATGCCTTCTCGGCCGCCGAACACGCGCTCGAATTCATCAGCTACAGTTTTCCTGGCGTGGTGATCAGCGATATCCGCATGCCGGGCATGGACGGCATGACCCTCCTGCAGCGCATCCGCGAAATCGATGCGGAGGTACCGGTCATCCTCGTCACCGGCCATGGCGATGTGCAACTCGCGGTCCGGGCCATGCGCGAAGGCGCCTATGACTTCGTCGAGAAACCCTTCGCAGCACAGATGCTCGCCGGCACGATCCGCCGGGCACTGGACTGGCGCGCGCTCGTTCTTGAAAACCGCCGGCTGAAGGCGGTTGCCGGCAAGCGCGACGACATCGAACAGCGGCTGCCCGGTCGAAGCCAGGTCATGGTCGACCTGCGCTACCGCATCCGCGCGCTCGGTGCGGCCGATGCCGATACCTTGATCATCGGCGATACCGGCGTCGGCAAGGAGGTGCTGGCCCGCACGCTGCATGATCTGAGCACCCGCGCCAACAGCCCGTTCATCGCTATCAACTGCGCCGCACTGCCCGAAAACCTGATCGAAAGCGAGCTCTTCGGCCACGAGCCCGGCGCCTTTCCCGGCGCCATCCGTCCACGCTACGGCAAGTTCGAACATGGTCGCGGCGGTACGATCCTGCTCGACGAGATTGGCTCGATGCCCTTCGACCTCCAGGCAAAGTTTCTGCGGGTGCTGCAGGAACGCGTCATCACCCGGCTCGGATCGAACGAGCAGGTCCCGCTCGACGTCCGTTTCATCGCCACCAGCAAGGTCGATCTCGAAAAGGAAGTCGCCGCCGGGCGCTTCCGGGCGGACCTCCTCTATCGCCTCAACGTCGCGACGCTCCGCGTCCCCTCGCTTGCCCAGCGGCGCGCCGACATTCCGCTGCTCTTTCTGCAACTGGTCAGGGAGTCGGCCGCTCGCTACGGCCGGGATGAGGTGGAGATCTCCCAATCGATGCTGGCCGAAATCGCCGAGCGCGACTGGCCGGGCAATGTGCGCGAGTTGCGCAATGCCGCCGAGCGGCTGGTGCTCGGGCTCGATGCGGCTCCCGACGACAGCGCGCGATCGGAAAACGGCAACCGCCTCGCCGACAAGGTGGCGGCCTATGAAAAAAGCCTCATCGCCAGCGCAATCGCCGCCCATGGCGGCGCGCTGAAGCCGGTCTACGAGACCCTCGGCATCTCGCGCAAGACGCTCTACGAAAAGATGCAGAAGTTCGGGCTCGACAAGAAACTCGTCGCTTCCGATTTCTCCGCAGAGAACGAGACCTGACGTTTCCGAGCCCGAGAACGGAAACGGGGACGCGATCGCTCGCGTCCCCGCCAAATTTTGAAGGCCTGTGCCTGCTCAAACGTTGAAGGCAGCGCCGATCAGCGTCTTGGTATAGGGCTGCTTCGGCGCCTCGAAGATCGCATCGGTCTCGCCTTCCTCAACAATCTTGCCGTTCTTCATGACGATCACATAGTCCGACATCGCCTTCACCACCGAAAGGTCGTGGCTGATGAAGATGTAGGAGAGCCCGTGTGAGCGCTGCAGGTCGCGCAACAGCTCGATCACCTGCCCCTGGACCGAACGGTCGAGCGCCGACGTCGGCTCATCGAGGATGACGACCTTGGGCTTCAGGATCATGGCACGAGCAATGGCGATGCGCTGGCGCTGGCCGCCCGAGAACTCGTGCGGGTAGCGGTTGCGGGAGGCGGGATCGAGGCCCACTTCCTTCAACGCTTCCGACGCCCGGCGGTCGCGGTCGGCGCGGGTGAGCTCGGGCTCGTGCACGTGCAGGCCTTCGGTGATGATTTCGCCGACGGTGCGCCGTGGCGAAAGCGAGCCGTAGGGATCCTGGAAGACGAGCTGCAGGGTGCGCCGCAACGGCCGCATCTGCCCGCGGTCGAAGCCGGAGATATCCGTCGTGCCGAAGCGGTAGTGGCCGCTGCTCGGCAGGAGCCGAAGAAGCGCGCGGCCGAGCGTCGACTTGCCCGAACCGGACTCGCCGACGACACCGATCGTCTGCCCTTCCTTCAGGCGCAGATTGACGCTGTCGACCGCACGGAAGACGGACTTGCCGCCGCGGAAGAGACCGCCACCGATCTGGTAGTCGACGCAGACGTCGCGACCTTCAAGAATGATCGGCGCACTGTCGGGCGGAGACGCCTTGCGGCCGCTCGGTTCGGCGGCGAGCAGCATCTTCGTATAGTCGGCCTGCGGCCGTTCGAAGATGTCGGTCGTCGTGCCCTTTTCAACCACTTCGCCGCGACGCATCACGGCGACACGGTCGGCGAAGTGTTTGACGATGCCGAGGTCGTGGGTGATCAGCACGATCGCCATGCCGAATCGCTTCTGCAGCGATTTCAGGAGATCGAGGATCTGTGCCTGGATCGTCACGTCGAGCGCCGTCGTCGGCTCGTCCGCAATCAGCAGATCCGGGTCGTTCGCAAGTGCCATCGCGATCATCACGCGCTGGCGCTGGCCGCCCGATAGCTCGTGCGGATAGCTGTCGATGCGGCGCGCCGGTTCCGGAATGCCGACGAGCTCCAGCAGTTCGAGCACGCGCGCCCGCGCCTGCTTGAACGTGCCGCCGCGGTGGTGAACGATCGGCTCGGCGATCTGGCGACCGACCGGATAGAGCGGATCGAGCGAGGTCATTGGCTCCTGGAAGATCATGGTGACCTTCGCGCCGCGGACCTGGTTCAAGGCCTTAGCCGGCAGTCCGACGAGCTCCTGCCCGCGATAGGTTGCCGAGCCGGTCACGGTGCCGTTCTTGGCAAGCAGACCCATGATGCCCATCATCGTCTGACTCTTGCCGGAGCCGGACTCGCCGACGACCGCGAGCGTTTCGCCGGTGCGCACATCGAGATCGATGCCCTTGACCGCTTCGACCGTGCCGTCAGGCGTCGAGAAGTTCACCTTGAGACCGCGAACGGCCAGGATGGTTTCCTTGGTATCTGCCATGTCAGCGATCCTTCGGGTCGAGCGCGTCGCGCAGGCCGTCGCCGACGAAGTTCAGCGAGAACAGCGTCAGGACGAAGAAGATGGCCGGGAAGATCAGAAGCCATGGCGCCGACTGGATGTTGTTTGCGCCTTCCGAGATCAGCGCGCCCCAGCTCGTCAGCGGCGCCTGAACGCCGAGGCCGAGGAAGGAGAGGAAGCTCTCGAGCAGGATCACCTTGGGCACGACGACTGTCACGAAAACGATGACCGGGCCAATCGTGTTGGGGATAATGTGCCGGCGGATGATCTGCCAATCTGTGAGGCCGAGCGCCTGAGCGGCGCCGACGAATTCTCGACGTTTCAACGCCAATGTCTGGCCGCGCACGATACGGGCCATGTCAAGCCATTCCACCGCCCCGATCACCAGGAAGATCAGGATGAACGAGCGGCCGAAGAACACGACGAGAACGACGACCAGAAACACGAAGGGCAGAGAATACATGATCTCAACCAGACGCATCATGACGTTGTCGACGCGACCGCCGATGTAGCCCGATGTCGCGCCGTAGACCACGCCGATCCCGAGAGACACGAGGCTCGCAAGCAGGCCGACGGCGATCGAGATCTGGCCGCCGAGCATGACGCGAACCAGGAGGTCGCGGCCGTTGGAATCCGTGCCGAAGGGGAAGTATTCCCGGTCGACCTGACCGGTCACCTTCAGCGTCTTCCCGTCGTTTTCCGTTGCCACCACCTGGGTGTCGCGGAATTCGTTGGCGCGGTCGAAGTAGCGCGTGGCGCGGGAATCGATCGGCTGTTCGGAAGTAATCGTCGCGGTGAAGGTTTCCCCCTCGAGATTGAACTCCTTGAGCGTGACGCGTGCCCGTGTGGCGACGCCTTCCATCACGTCCTGAAGCGTCGACGTATCTGGACGCGGCTCCAGGCTCGGGCTGATCGAGACGTAGGACGGAAACACCTGATCATAGGTGTGCGGGACGAAGAACGGGCCGAGGAACGAGAACAGCGCGATAAGCGCCAGCATGAAGCAGCCGGCCATGGCGGCGCGGTTGCGCTTGAAACGCATGGCGGCGAGCTGGAAGAGGCTGCGCCCCTTTGTTTCCGGCGTCGCCGCCGGGGTCTGGGCGATATCAGTCATGGCGAACCCTCGGATCGAGCAGGCCGTAGAGAATGTCGACCAGGAGATTGAAAACGATGACGAAGATGGCAACGAGGATAACTGTGCCCATCACCAGCGTGTAGTCACGGTTGATGGCGCCAAGGACGAAGTAGCGACCGACGCCCGGGATGGTGAAGATCGTCTCAACGACGGCCGAGCCGGTCAGAAGGGCCGCAGCACAGGGCGCGAGATAGGACACGACCGGCAGCATCGCACCACGCATCGCATGGGTAACGACGACCGTTCGTGATGGCAGGCCATAGGCCTTGGCCGTTCGGATATGGTCGGTATGCAGCGCCTCGATCATCGAGCCGCGCGTGAGCCGCGCAAAAACTGCAAGCTGCGGCAATGCCAGCGCGATCATCGGCAGGATCAGGAAGCGCAGCGATCCATCCCCCCAACCACCGGCCGGCAGCCATGCGAGCACGATCGCAAAGACCAGTGTCAGCACCGGGCCGACGACGAAGTTGGGCACGGTGACCCCTATCGTCGAAAACGACATGATGGTGAAATCGAGGACGCTGTTTTGCCGAAGCGCGGCAATCGTTCCGGCGGTGACGCCGCCGATCAGCGCAATAAGCAACGCGTAGAAGCCGAGTTCCATCGAATAGGGCAGACCCTTGCCGATCAATTCAGCGACGTTGTTGTCCTTGTAGACGTAGCTCGGGCCGAAGTCGCCGGTCACCGCATTGCTGAGATAGTGCGTGTATTGGCGCCAAAGAGGCTGGTCGAGCTGGTACGTCTTCATCAGGTTCGCCATCGTTTGTGGCGGAAGAGGACGCTCGAGGTTGAAGGGGCCACCAGGGGCGAACCGCATCAAGAAAAACGAAATGGTGACGACGATAAACAAGGTCGGCACCGCACTCGCCAATCGGCGAAGGATGAAGGAAATCATGGACGTGCTCCGGAGGCGACGCGCGACCTTATGACCGCGCGTCGTCTCTGTTCGTTATTCGGCGATGCTCAGGAACTTGCTGAGGTGCTCGTTCGGAGCATTGTCCGCCCAGCCCTTGACGCGGCTGGCAACCAGCCACAGGTCGGCCTGGGTCAGAAGCGGAGCGATCGGCTGTTCCTTCATCAGCAGCGCTTCGGCTTCATGCATCAGCTTCGAGCGAGCGGCCGGATCCTGCTCGTCGTAGGACTTCTTCATCAGGCCGTCGAACTCGGCGTTTTCGAAATGGCCGTAGTTGAAGGTCTTGTTGGAGCCGACGCTGAGCGCCAGGAAGTTCTCGGCATCCGCGTAGTCAGCCTGCCAGCCGGCGCGGGCAACGTTGAACTTGCCGCCTTCCTGCAGGTAGGCGTAGTGCGAGGACACGTCGAGGTTCACCAGCGACACCTTGGCGCCGAAGGTGTTCTTCCACATGTCGGCGACAGCCGTTGCGACGCGCTCGTGGTTCGGGTTGGTGTTGTAGCGCAGCTCGATGTCGAGCGGCTTGCCACCTTCGCCGTAGCCGGCTTCCTTCATCAGGGCGATGGCCTTGTCTTCGCGGTCGAGCTGCGACAGCGTGCCGAACTCGGCCTTGGACGGCTCACCGTAGCTCTCGATGCCCGGAGGAACCATCGAATAGGCGGGGAGCTGCGAACCGGCGTAGATTTCCTTGGCGAGGAAGTCGCGGTCGACGGCCATGGAGAGAGCCTGGCGGACGCGAACGTCGCTATAGGGCTCCTGGCGGGTGTCGAAGGCGTAGTAATAGGTCGCAAGCGACGGCGAGACATGGACCTGCTCGCCATAGGACGTGCGCAGACGGTCGATCTGGTCAGCCGAGAAGTTGTAGACGAGGTCCATTTCCTTGGCTTCGAAACGACGAACCGAAGCAGCCTGGTCGTCGATCGGGTAGAAGATGACCTTGTCGAGCTTGACGTTGGCCGCATCCCAGTAGTTGGCGTTCTTGACGACGGTCAGGCTGTCGTTCGGAACGTGGGCCTGCAGCGTGAAGGCGCCGTTCGATACCATGACGCCCGGCTTGACGAAGTCCGCGCCGTTCTTTTCGACGCTGGCCTTGCTGACCGGAAGTGCCGTCTGGTGTGCGAGCAGCTCCAGGAAGAACGGGGTCGGACGCTCGAGCGTGATTTCGACGGTCTTTTCGTCGATCGCCTTGATGCCGAGCTGATCGGTCGGCAGGTCGCCCTTGTTGACCTTTTCGGCGTTCTTGATCGGGAAGAGAATGTTGGCGTAGCCGGCAGCCGTCTTCGGATCTTCGACGCGGCGGAAGGAGAAGACGAAGTCTTCAGCCGTTACCGGCGAACCGTCCGACCACTTTGCATCGGCGCGCAGCTTGAAGGTGTAGACCGTGCCATCGTCCGAAAGCTCCCACGTCTCAGCAACACCGGGGACGATCTTGGCAGAGGCGTCATAGATCGTCAGACCTTCGTAGAGGTCCTTGAGGATGAACGCTTCAATGTTGATCGAGGTGTGGTGCTGGTCGAGCGTCTGCGGCTCACCTGCGTTGCCGCGATGCAGGACAGCTTCGGCAAGTGCCGGGCTTGCTCCGATGAGCAGCGAGCCAATCAGCGCGGCAGCGCGGAGGTTGAGTTTCAGTGATGCCATTTTGTTTCTCTCCTTCCCCTTGTTTTGGGTTTGTGATCGCAGGAGAGAAGTGCAAATCGTTCGCGAACGCAAGGCGGATTCTGCGGCTGTCTGCATCTTTATCTATAGGAGGGGAATCGACCTATCCCATAGGTTGTATTTTGTTTGCGATTCTTTTCGTCGCCTTTGCGACGGGCATATGACGTGAACAGGGCATTTTTGCGAAATCTACTGCAACGTTTTAGGTCCGCGCTTTTTGTCGGCCGGATTGGGCCTCGAATCATCCGCGATGCAAAGTTTGTGAATTTTAGCGGCAGTTTACGTAATCTGCGCAAAGAAAGAGGGGCGTTGCCGCAATCTTCTTGCGAGACGTTCACCTCCTGTCGACAGACTGTTTCCGAGAGGGCATCCACCGCGGTGGTGTAGCAGACAAAACCAGCGCCCAATGGTTGCATTCACTGCCCTCGACTCCCCCTCCTCTCAGGCACCACCAGAAAGTGAAAACACTTCACACTGAAGGTGTTGCATCCAGTCCACAGTAAAATCGATTGAAGCGAGTTTCGACCTCTGGCAACCTGCCTTTTGCCCGGTTGTCAAACCACTTCGATGAACTATTGTGCGCCTGACTTCGGTGGGCGCGACCAATTCGCGCGCGCCGTCACGCCTCACGAAAAAGCCGGCCATCGACTTTGCCATCGATGCATTTCGTGCGGTTCAACGGCCGGATTGTTTTTGTAGTGCGCCGCATAGGTTGCACCGAGTATCCAAAGGGAGATAGCGAATGGCATTGATCACATTGCGGCAACTGCTCGACCATGCGGCGGAGAACGACTACGCGCTGCCGGCGTTCAATGTGAACAATCTGGAATACATTCAGGCCGTCATGCGCGCCGCCGATGCGACCGACAGTCCGGTCATCCTTCAGGCAAGCCGTGGCGCCCGCTCCTACGCCGGTGACGCGTTCCTGCGCCACCTCATCCTTGGCGCGGCGGAAGAATACCCGCATATCCCGGTCTGTTTGCACCTCGACCACGGCGACCAGCCGTCGACCTGCATTTCGGCCATCACCAACGGCTTCACCTCCGTCATGATGGACGGCTCGCTGGAGAAGGACGGCAAGACCGTTGCCAGCTATGAATACAATGTCGCCGTCACCGCAGAAGTCGTGAAGATCGCGCATGCGGCCGGCGTTTCGGTTGAAGGCGAACTCGGCTGCCTCGGCAACCTCGAAACTGGCGCCGGCGACAAGGAAGACGGCCACGGCTTCGAAGGCAAGCTGTCGCGTGAAGAACTGCTGACCGATCCGGAGCAGGCGCTCGACTTCGTCACCAAGACCGGCGTCGACGCACTGGCCGTCGCGATCGGCACCAGCCACGGCGCCTACAAGTTCACCCGCGAGCCCGATGGCGACATCCTGTCGATCGAAACGATCGCCAAGATCAATAAGAAGCTGCCGAACACCCACCTCGTCATGCACGGCTCGTCGTCGGTGCCGAAGGATCTGCAGGATCTCTTCAACACCTATGGCGGCAAGATGAAGCCGACCTGGGGCGTTCCGGTCTCGGAAATCCAGAAGGCGATCCCGCTCGGCGTTCGCAAGGTCAACATCGACACTGACCTGCGCCTCGCCATGACCGGCACGATCCGCAAGAACTTCGCCGAGAACCCGGAAAACTTCGACCCGCGCACCTACCTGAAGCCGGCAACCGCGCTGATGACCGAAGTCTGCAAGGAGCGCTTCGAAGCCTTCCGCACCGCTGGCAAGGCCTCGAAGATCCGCACGCTGCGCCTGCCGGAAATGGCAAAGCGCTACGCGGCCGGCTGATCCGACAATCCCTCCCCGCTCCGGGCCACCGGATCGGGGAGCAGACGGCTTGCCTAGGCTCACAACACCGATCGGCGCGCGGTTCTATTCGCACCGCGCGCCGATTTCGTTTCAATTGGGAATGCCGCGTGATCGGCCGACGATTAGAACGTCGGCGGCGTGTTGACCCAGAGCAGCACGGTTTCGCCGTCATGCCGGTTCGTCCAGGCGTGTCGCCTCTTGCTCTCGAAATAGAGCGAGTCGCCGACACCGAGATCGTAGAACTGGTCGCTGTCGAGAATGAACTCGACGCGGCCGGAAAGCACATAGACGAACTCCTCGCCCTCGTGCCCGTAGGCGCCTTCGCTGGACGCGCCCGGCTCCAGCACGAAGCGGTGGCAATCCATCTGGTTGCGGCCATCGGCAAGCAGTTGCACCGTGACGCCGGGGGTCGTGCGCGGCCATGTCCGCCATTCGCCGGCCCGAACGACGGCGCGCGTATCCGCCTCCTCTTCACCAGCAAGGCTGGAAACGGTGGTTCCGAAGAATTCCGCGATGTTGTGCAGCACAGCGACCGAGACGCCCTGCGACGTGCGCTCCAGCGTCGAGAGCACCGAGGCGGCGATGCCGATCTCGCCGGCGACCTGCTCCAGCGTCTTGCCGGCGGCGTGCCTGAGGCTGCGTAGCTTGCGCCCGATCTGGTTTTCAGGCCCGTCGCTCGTCGCCGATGGGGGCTGGTCGTCCGCAGCCCCTTCGGCGTCCAGCGCTTCACGGATCGCAGCCGGATTGAGACCACGCTCGGCCCGGAACCAGGAGATGCGCTTCAACCGGGCAAGATCGTTCTCGGTATACTGCCGATGCCCCGTCGGCGAGCGCTCGGGCACGACGAGACCTTGCGTCTCCCATAGCCTCAGCGTCGAGGCGGAAACCCCCGCCAGTCGCGCCGCTTCAGCGA
Source organism: Ensifer sp. ENS06 (assembly GCF_014852205.1). Taxonomy (NCBI): domain Bacteria; kingdom Pseudomonadati; phylum Pseudomonadota; class Alphaproteobacteria; order Hyphomicrobiales; family Rhizobiaceae; genus Ensifer; species Ensifer sp. ENS06. The sequence goes on from NZ_JACVBC010000007.1 coordinate 72,894, forward strand.
CCTTGTAGCGCACTGCGCCCATTCCAATTTCCCTTTACCGCCCAGCGGCGCTGCCCGAATCCTTGCAATTCCGGCGTGTCCGCAACCTTAGCCGCCGTGATCGAGATCTGACAAGAACGGCGCATCAGCAACCGTGGTGTCTCGATCACCAAATTTGATTTGCAATCGACAGTGAAAGGTGTACCACTTCCACAATAAACTTGCAGAAAAAATGCAATATATTAACTCCAGACGACAGGAACGCGCCATGACCAGCCTCCCCGACCGCAAGAACGCCGCCATCTCGCGCGGCGTCGGCATGACCACCCAGATCTACGCCGACCGCGCGGAAAATTCGGAAATCTGGGACAAGGAAGGCAATCGCTACATCGACTTCGCCTCCGGCATCGCGGTCGTCAATACCGGCCATCGCCACCCGAAGGTGATCGAGGCGGTCAAGGCGCAGATCGATCGCTTCACCCACACCTGCCACCAGGTCGTTCCCTACGAATCCTACGTGCATCTCGCCGAGCGCCTCAATGCACTGACGCCCGGCGACTTCGCCAAGAAGACCATCTTCGTGACCACCGGCGCCGAAGCCGTCGAAAACGCCGTCAAGATCGCCCGCGCCTCGACAGGCCGTCAGGCGGTTATCGCCTTCAGTGGCGGCTTCCACGGCCGGACCTTCATGGGCATGGCGCTCACCGGCAAGGTCGTTCCCTATAAGGTCGGCTTCGGCGCGATGCCGGGCGACGTCTTCCACGCCCCCTTCCCGATCGAATTGCACGGCGTCACCACCGAACAGTCGCTCGCTGCGCTGAAGAAGCTCTTTGCCGCCGACGTCGATCCGGGTCGCGTCGCCGCGATCATTCTCGAGCCCGTGCAGGGCGAAGGCGGCTTCTATCCGGCGCCTGCCGCCTTCATGAAGGCGCTGCGCGAAATTTGCGACCAGCACGGCATTCTCTTGATCGCCGACGAAGTTCAGACCGGCTTTGCCCGTACCGGCAAGATGTTTGCCATGGACCACCATGATGTCGCGCCCGATCTCATCACCATGGCGAAAAGCCTTGCCGGCGGCTTCCCGCTTGCCGCCGTTACCGGCCGCGCCGAAGTCATGGATGCTCCAGCGCCGGGCGGCCTTGGCGGCACCTATGGCGGCAACCCACTCGGCATCGCCGCAGCGCACGCCGTCCTTGACGTTATCGCTGAGGAGAAGCTCTGCGAGCGCGCCGAGCAGCTTGGCGGCCGGCTGAAGCAGCGGCTTGCCGCAATCCGCGAGCAGGCGCCCGAAATCGCCGACATCCGCGGCCCCGGCTTCATGAACGCCGTCGAGTTCAACGACGTGAAGACCAACCTGCCGAGCGCTGACTTTGCCAACAAGGTGCGCCTGATCGCTCTGGAAAAGGGCCTGATCCTGCTTACCTGCGGTGTACACGGCAACGTCATCCGCTTCCTGGCGCCGATCACCATCCAGGACGAAGTCTTCGCCGAAGCGCTCGACATTCTCGAAGCGTCGATCCTCGCAGCGCGTGCTTGACCCTCGACCGGGCGACCAGCAACGCGGGTTGCCCGGTGCATAATTCCTCAATTCAGGATCGACTTGAGGGCAAAATTATGCAGCAATTCAAAGTGCTATGGCGGCCTTAGCGCATCCTGAGGGATGCGCGGCGCTGTAGGTGCTGCGCGCCAATTCAGACGCGCAATGCTCGGGTGCCGGGATTGATCGGCACCCGCAAGAACAAGCAAAAGCGGGCCTGCCGTCTCGCGGCAGGCCATCGCCGGAGGATGCCCGCCATGACCTTGACCCCCGCCTTGACCAAGCACTTGCGCGACGCCGACCTGTTCGCTTCGCTTCATTCCATCCCCACGGCCGGCAAGAATTGGGCTGGCGCAACCTTCGACGTCTTCAATCCATCGACCGGCGAAAAGCTGGCGACGCTGCCGGATATGGGCATCGACGAAGCCCATGCGGCAATCGAAGCTGCGGCCAAGGCGCAAGTTCTCTGGGCGGCAAAGCCTGCCAAAGACCGCAGTGCCGTGCTTCGCCGCTGGTACGACCTGATCGTCGCGCATGCCGACGACCTTGCAGCCATCCTGACGGCCGAGATGGGGAAACCGATTGGCGAATCGAAGGGTGAAGTGCTGCATGCCGCGGCCTATGTCGAGTGGTATGCGGAAGAGGCGAAACGCATCTATGGCGAAACCTTCCCCGCCCCGGCCAACGACCGCCGCATGCTTGTGATTAAGCAGCCCGTCGGCGTCGTCGGCACGATCACGCCATGGAATTTCCCGGCCTCGATGGTCGCCCGCAAGATCTCGCCGGCGCTAGCCGCCGGCTGCACCATCGTGCTGAAACCCGCCGAACAGACACCGCTCGTTGCCGGCGCGATGTTCGTGCTCGCCGAAAAGGCAGGCTTCCCGACCGGTGTCGTCAACCTGCTCTATGCCGCGGAAGGCGCTGCAATTGGCCGCGAACTTTGCAGCAACCCGAAGGTGCGCAAGATCAGCTTCACCGGTTCGACCGAGGTCGGGCGGCTGTTGATGCGACAATGCTCCGACCAGATCAAGAAGGTCAGCCTGGAGCTTGGCGGCAACGCCCCCTTCATCGTGTTCGACGACGCCGACATCGACGAGGCGGTCGATGGCGCCATCCAGGCGAAGTTCCGCAATGCCGGCCAGACCTGCGTCTCGGCCAACCGCATCTATGTGCAAGCGGGCGTGCACGACGCCTTTGCCGAAAAGTTCGTCAGGCGCGTCGCCGAGCTGACTGTCGGCGACGGTTTCACGCCTGATATCACCATCGGCCCGATGATCGACAAACACGCGATCGAAAAGATCGAGGCCCATGTCGCCGACGCCGTTTCGAAGGGTGCCAAGGTGCGCGCCGGCGGCCACCGGATCGGCACGTCCGGCACCTTCTTCGAGCCGACGGTGCTAACAGGCATTTCGACAGACATGCGCGTCGCCCAGGAAGAGACCTTCGGTCCGATCGCCCCGATCATCCGCTTCGAGACCGCCGAGCAGGTGATCGCCGAAGCCAACGACACGATCTACGGTCTTGCCGCCTATTTCTACGCCGAAAATCTGAAGCGCGTCTGGCATGTGGCCGAGGCGCTCGAATACGGGATGGTCGGCATCAACACCGGCCGCATGTCCTCCGAAGCCGCGCCCTTCGGCGGCATCAAGCAATCGGGCATCGGCCGCGAAGGCTCCCGCCACGGGCTCGAAGACTATCTCGAGATGAAGTATCTCTGCATGGGCAATATCTGACCCATGCGGAGACCCGGCGGTTAGTCGATGATGTGGTAGCCGCCGTCGACATAAAGCACCTGGCCCGTGATCAGGCGGGCGGCGTCATGCGCAAGGAAGGCGGTGGCCGCGCCGACGTCGTCGATGTCAATCAGCTCGCGGCTCGGCGATTTGACCTTGGTCTTTTCGAGCAGCGCGTCGAATTCCGGAATGCCGGAAGCGGCGCGCGTCGCCAGCGCGCCAGGCGAAATGGCGTGCACGCGGATCCCCTTCGGGCCGAGTTCGGAGGCGAGGTATCGGACGGCACTTTCGAGTGCGGCCTTGGCGACACCCATGATGTTGTAGTTTTCCACCACCACCTGTGAGCCATGATAGGTCATGGTGAAGAGCGTGCCGCCGTTCTTCATCAGCGGCTCGGCGAGATGCGCCATGCGGATGAAGGACCAGCAGGAAATGTCCATAGTCTTCAGGAAGCCCTCGCGCGGGACATCGACGACGCGGCCGCCGAGCGTATCCTTCGGCGAAAAGGCGATCGAATGGACGACAAAGTCGAGTTCACCCCAGGTCTTCTCGATCTCCTCGAACACCGCTTCCATTTGCCCTGGCACGGCCACGTCGAGCGGCAGGAAGATCGGCGCTTCGATTTCACGCGCCAGGGGTTCGACGTGAGGTTTCGCCTTGTCGTTCAGATAGGTGACCGCCACCTCCGCCCCGAAGGCGCGGAAGGCACGGGCGCAGCCCCAGGCGATCGATCGATCATTGGCAATGCCGACGATCAGGCCCTTGCGGCCGTCCAGAAGTTTGGCCTTTGCGACAGGAATGGACATCAATTGTCTCCGATGGATCAGGCTGCGCGGGTTTTAAGCAGTGCAAGCGTGTGGCGGGCGATCATCAGTTCCTCGTCGGTCGGGATGACGTAAAGCGCAACGCGGCTCGAAGGCGTCGAAATCAGCGTCGCGCCGGCCTCGTTGGCGGCTGGGTCGAGTTCGGCCCCGAGCCAGGCGATGTTCTCGGCGATGCGGGCGCGGATCTGTGCGGAGTTCTCCCCGACGCCCGCCGTGAAAACCAAGGCGTCTATGCCACGGAGCGCGGCTGCAAGCATCCCGACATTGAGCCCTGAGCGATAGACGAAGTGGTCGATGGCGAGCTTGGCATGGGGGTCTGCGCTTGCAAGCAGGTCGCGCATGTCGTTCGACACGCCGGAGAGCCCCTTGAGGCCGGCCTCGTGGTAGAGCAGGTCGGAAACGGCCTGGGCGCTCATGCCGCGCTGCAGGATCAGATAGAGCACGACGCCTGGATCGAGCTGACCGGGCCGCGTTCCCATCGGCAGGCCGTCGAGCGCGGTGAAGCCCATGGTGCTCTCGATGCTGTGACCATCGCGCAAGGCGCACATAGAGGCGCCGCTGCCGAGATGGGCGACGATGACGCGACCACCTGCGACCGCAGGCGCCACATCCCGCAGACGCTCTGAAATGTACTCATAGGAAAGGCCGTGGAAGCCGTAGCGCCGCACACCATCCTCATAGAAGCTGCGCGGCATGGCGTAGCAGCTCACCTCTTCCGGGTGTCCATGATGGAAGGCGGTATCGAAACAGGCGACCTGCGGTACATCCGGATTGATCGCCATCGCCTGACGGATCGGAGCAAGATTGTTGGGCTGGTGCAGCGGTGCCAGATCCTGGTAGCTCGCGAGGCGATCAAGGACGTTCGCATCGATCAGCACCGGCGCCGCATAATCGGGGCCACCATGTACTACGCGATGGCCGACCGCCCGTAAGGTGAAGCCTTCGAGCGTCATCAACCAGTCGCGTGCCGCCGCGATCGCCGCCGGCAGATCGCCAACGACGTCGGCATCATAGCTCTTGTCGATCAGAATGGTGCCGTCGGCCGCTTTCGCCTGCAGGCGGGGACGCGTGCCGATGCCACCGATCTGGCCCTTGATCTGGCGTTCGAGCCCTTGATCCGTGATCCCGAAAACCTGGAACTTCAAGCTCGATGAGCCGGCGTTGACGACGAGAAGCGCATCCATGGTCATACCGCCGCAACTTGCGAGGTCCGCCGGCGCGCCGCATAGAGCGCGGCGACCGCGCAGGAGGCGAGGCGCGTGCGCACGGAGTCCGCCCGCGACGTCAGCACGATGGGCACGCGCGCTCCAAGCACGATGCCGGCAGCATCGGCATGGGACAGGAACGTCAGGTTCTTGGCGAGCATGTTGCCCGCCTCAAGGTCCGGCACCACCAGAATCTGGGCGCGGCCGGCCACGGGCGACGTGATGCCCTTGATCCTTGCTGCCTCCGGGTCGATCGCGTTGTCGAAGGCAAGCGGACCATCGAGCAGGCCGCCGGTGATCTGGCCGCGTTCGGCCATCTTGCAGAGTGCTGCCGCCTCGATCGTTGACGGGATCTTCGTCGTTACCGTTTCGACCGCAGAAAGAATGGCGACGCGCGGCTCGCCGAGACCGATCGTCACCCAGAGATCGATGGCATTCTGCACGATGTCGCGCTTGGCTTCGAGGTCGGGAAAGATGTTGATGGCGGCGTCTGTGATGAAGAGCGTCTCTGAATGCCCCGGCACGTCCATGATGAAGACGTGGCTGATCCTTCGATCGGTCCTGAGCCCGGTCGCTGACGCCGCGACCTCCTTCATCAGTTCGTCGGTATGCAGGCTGCCTTTCATCAGCAGCTCGCCGCTACCCTCGCGGATCATCGCCACCGCTTTCGCCGCGGCCGCATGGCTATGCGGCGCGTCGACGATCTCGCACCGACCGAGGTCGAGGCCGTGTTCGGCGGCCACGCTGCGGATCTTTGCCTCTGGCCCGACGAGAACGGGCGCGATCAGCCCCATTTGCGCGGCCTCCAACGCACCGCGCAGAGAGGTCTCGTCGCAGGGATGCGCGACAATGGTGACCGCCGGCGTTTCGTCTCGCGCGGTGGCAATCAGGAGATCGTATTTGGACTGCTCAATCGGCAGTTCGGTTACCTCGGACACGTCGATACTCCCCCATCAGGTAGCGGTGCGATTGCGAATGATCTTGCCCGCCGCGATCGGAACCGGCGGCTCGCTGTCCAGGCGGAAGAGCGCGGCAACCTGCTGCAACCGCTCGGCAGCCACGCCCGTCACGGCTCCGGATGCCTCCAGTACCTCACGAAGGGCCGTAAAGGCACTGCGACGCTCCTCGACCGCCTCCGGTAGCAGCTTCGGAAGAGCGGCGAGCGCCGCAGCCTCGTCGATCAGCAGCATGAAATACTGCTCCCGCATAACGGTCTTGAAGTCGGCCAGGCTCAGTTGCTTTGCTTCCGGATGGGAAAGCCGGAGCCGGCGCACAGCCTCGAAGCCGCGTTCGTCCGCGCCTCCGCGCGCCATGCCGACGAAGGTCAGGGCTCTGGCAAGACCTTCACAGGTTCCGCCCACGGCCATTCTGGCCTTGAGTTCGGCGATCCGCGCCTTGACGAGCTCGCGGTGCAAGAGGCTCTTCTCCGCTTTGCGCGGCGGCTGGTCCGAGTTGGTGTCGATGCCGAGCGCCGCTTGCAGGGTCGGAGCGCCGTAGATGGCGTGGAAGCTTTGCTCCGAAAGATATTCAGCCGTCCGTCGCCAGGTCTCTAACCCGTCCACGATCTGCTGCGACAGCGCCTCCTGCCAGGCGATGAACGGGTTGCCGGCGGCAGCAGGTTCGCGGTTTTCACGGACATAGTCCGCGAGCGCCGACGTCCAGGCCATGAAGGGGTTGTCGGGCCCGAAAAGCGCGTATTGCAGACGCAGCGGGTGCATGTTGCGCATCGCCTCCGCCACGGGCGGCGTTGCCGCTGCCTTGACCATCGGCTGCAGATAGGTGCGATAGAGCGCCAGATTGATCTCCGAAAGCTTCGCCGCGGTGGCGAAACGCCTGTCATCCTCGATGTCGTTGCCGCCAAGAGCGCGGATGTCCTCGAGGGTGCGCGGCTCGCAGCGCATCAGCCATTCTCCGGAGACGAGCGCCCTGCCCTCGGCCGCCTCGTTCGCCGGCGTCAGCACCGCCTCGTAAAGCCCAGGCGGCAGCACGTCGATCAACTCGATGTTGGAGGCGAATTCGTCATGTTCCTTCCGCGCGACGCCGGCGGAGACGAAAATGCCGAGATGTCCCACCGTCTCGTGGACGGTGTAGACGATCGTCTGGCCGTAGGCCCGGATTTCGTCGACGCTGTCATAGAGGTCGAGGATCCAGTCGAGCGCCTGCTGCGGCGGGGTGATGTTATCGCCCTTGGAGCAGAAGACCACGATCGGCGAGCGGATGTTGCGAAGGTCGATCGCCGTGCCGTCCGATGTTCGGATTTCGCCCGCGGCAAGCTTGTTGCCCACGAAGAGTTCGTCGACGATGAACTGCATCTCCTCGGCATTGAGCGTGACGTGGCCACCCCACCAGCGTTCGAACCCGAGGTAGCGCGCGGCTTCGGTGTCGATCTTCGAATAGAGATTGTATTGCTTGGTCCAGAGGGTGTTGGCCGGATTCTGGTTCTCGAAATTCTGTACCAGCCAGGCACCGTCGAATATGCCGCCGCCGAGGTCGCCGGTCAGCGCCGTCAGCCAGCTGCCACCGAGAAGCCCGCCGGAATAGCGCATCGGGTTCTGCCCGTGCACGCCTGCCCAATAGGACAGCGGCGCGCCGGCAATGATGATCGGGCCGAAGAGTTCGGGACGCAGCGCGGCGACGATCGTGACCGCCCAACCCGCCTGGCAGTTTCCGATCACACAGGGCTTTCCGTCCGCTTGCGGATGGCGGGCGATGACGGTTTCGAGAAAGCCGGCTTCGGCCAGTGCGATGTCCTCGATCGTTTGTCCAGGAACCGGATCCGGCAAGAAGCCGATGAAGTAGCAGGGATGGCCCGCTTTCAGCGCGACACCGATTTCACTGTCGGCCTTGAAGCCGCCAATGCCGGGGCCGTGGCCGGCCCGGGGGTCGACGACGACGAAGGGACGCTTGGTCGGATCGACCGTGACGCCCTCGGGCGGAACGATGCTGACCAGCGCATAGTTCACCGGCCGGGCGAGCGTGCGCCCATCGGTAACAAGCTGGGCCTCGAACTCCAGCACGTTCGGCGCGGTCTGCGTGCGATGTTCCTCGTATTGCGCGCCGCGCTGACGCATGACATCGAGAAAAAGGATCGAACGTTGCCAGGCATCGAGCGAAAAGGAATAGGCATCTGCGAAAGTCGGGATTTTCGGGCTCGTGGAATGCTTGGGCATGATGTCCACTCCTCGGTGCGATTGAAGGTCAGCCCCGTCGCCAAGGCCAATAGAGCAACGCAATTTGTCGCGCATTGACCTTAGTCAAATCGACTGGCGGCAGAGCGCGATATGAACTCGGCATGATGACCCAGGACCATCTGTCCGGGTCGCAGGAACATAACAGCGGAGTGTTACGGCGACTTGTCGCCCTTGCGAATTCCTCGCCTTCGACCCCGTTGAAGAAGCATCGTTTCGCTGGTGTTGAGTGATCTTTCGCAGTGCAGCATTGTCCAGAAATGGGGAGTGCGCAAGTCGGGCCTTGAAATTCAGGACACAGCTTGCCAATTGGGGCGAAACCCAAAGGAGTTGCCAGGCAATGAGCGAAACCGAAATGTCCGTAGAGAAACATGTCTTCGAAGCCGATGTGGCGCGACTGCTCCATTTGATGGTGCATTCGGTCTATTCCGACAAGAACGTCTTCCTCCGCGAACTGATTTCGAACGCGGCGGATGCCTGCGAGAAGCTGCGTTATGAGGCGATCGTCTCGCCGGAGCTTCTGGCGGGCGACCCGACCCCGCGCATCACCCTGACGCTGGACGAGGAAAACAACCGGCTCATCGTCGAGGACAACGGCATCGGCATGGGTCGCGACGAGCTTGTCGAAGCGCTCGGCACCATCGCCCGCTCGGGCACACGCGCCTTCATGGAGCGCATTGAAGCCGCCCAGGGCAAGGAGGGCGCGCAGCTCATCGGCCAGTTCGGCGTCGGCTTCTATTCCGCCTTCATGGTCGCCGACAAGGTCGATGTGGTCTCGCGCCGCGCCGGCTCGGAGCATGCCTTCCTGTGGTCGTCCGACGGCAAGGGCAGCTACACCGTTTCCGCAGCCGAACTTGCGGACGCCCCGGCGCGCGGCACACGCATCACGCTGCACCTGATGGAAGACGCCAAGACCTACACGTCGCGCTGGACCGTCGAGCGCATCGTCAAGGACCAGTCCGGCCACGTGCCGGTGCCTATCTCGATTCTCGAAAAGCCCGATGCCGAGCCTGTCCAGGTCGGGGACGGCACCGCGCTCTGGACCAAGCAGAAGAGCGAGATCAGCAAGGAAGACTATGCCGATTTCTACCGCGGCGTCGCCGGCCAGTATGACGACCCAGCGCTGACCGTGCATTTCCGCGCCGAAGGCCGCCATGAATATACGGCCCTTGCCTTCGTGCCCGGCTCCAAGCCATTCGATCTGTTCGACCCGGACCGCAAGGGCCGGATGAAGCTCTACGTCAAGCGCGTTTTCATCACCGACGAAGCGGAATTGCTGCCGCGTTACCTGCGTTTCGTGCGCGGCCTCGTCGACACGTCGGACCTACCGCTCAACGTTTCGCGCGAGATGATCCAGGAAAGCCCGCTGCTCGCCAGCATCCGCAAGGGCGTCACCAATCGCGTGCTGACGGCGATCGAGAAGCTTGCGGAAAACGAGACAGAGACCTTCGACAAGCTCTGGGAAAACTTCGGCAGCGTGCTGAAGGAAGGCATCTATGAGGATTACGAGCGCCGCGAGCAGCTGGTGGCGCTGTCGCGCTTCCGCACCACTACTTCGGATGCGAGCCAGCGCAGCCTTACCGATTACGTCAAGGACATGAAGGACGGCCAGTCGGCGATCTATTACTTGACCGGTGACAACCTCGCCCAGCTCAAGGCCTCACCACAGCTCGAAGGTTTTCGCGCCCGCGGGATCGAGGTGTTGCTGTTGACCGATCCGGTCGACAGCTTCTGGGTGACATCCGCGCCCGATTTCGACGGAAAACCGTGGAAGTCGATCACGCAGGGTGCGGCCGATCTCAGCGCCATCGCCAAGGCCGAGGGGGCCAAGGAAGAAGCGCCGCAGGCCAGCCAGCTGGTCATCGACTTCGTCGCGTTCGCCAAGGAGACGCTCGGTGCGTCCGTCTCGGACGTGCGCACCTCCGACCGCCTGACGGAAAGCGCCGTTTGCCTGGTGGCACCCGAACACGGCCCCGACCGCCAGCTCGAAAAGATGCTGCAAGGTGCTGGCCGTCTCGACGACGCCCCCAAGCCGATCCTTGAGATCAACCCGAGCCACGCTCTGATCACCGCCATGGCCGCGAGCCCCGCCGGCGATACGGCGTTCCGCACGGACGCCGTCCAGCTCCTGCTCGACCAGGCGCGCGTGCTCGATGGCGACAAGCCGCAGGACCCACGCGGCTTCGCCGAACGGCTGTCGCGCGTCTTTGATCGCGCCCTCAAGGCTTAACAAGGAAGCCCTGGAAATCTCGCCGATTTCCAGGGCTTTCGCTATTTTCTTCAGGTCACGCCTCAACGAGACACTCAGCGTCTCACGTTGCGTTAATCGCTCTTCGACGCGTCCATCCCGATTTCGGCCAACACCTCGGCCGTATGCTCTCCAAGCCGCGGCACGCCACGCTCGAGCGCAAGCTCGGCGGCCGAAAACCGGATCGGCGTCCGGACCCCGGGCGACGTACCGGCAGCGGCCCCCGAATGCGGCGTATCCACACGCATTTGCCGATGCTCGATCTGCGGATCGGCAAAGACGTCGGCAACGGTGTTGATCGGTCCGCCGGGCACGCCTGCATCTTCCAGCAACTTCAACAGCGTATCGCGCTCGATCTTCGCGGTTTCGGCGGCGAGTTCCGGCGTCAACGTGTCCCGGTTCTGCACGCGAAGCGCGTTGGTCAGATAATGCTCGTCGGTCGCAAGATCCGAACGCCCGAGCAGGGTGCAGAACTTCACGAACTGCCGGTCGTTACCAACAGCGACGATCAGGTGACCGTCCGAGGTCGGGAAGACCTGATAGGGCGCGATGTTCGGGTGCGCATTGCCGAGCCGGCGCGGCGCCTTGCCCGAGACGAGGAAATTGAGCGCCTGGTTGGCAAGCACGCCCGTCATGCAGTCAAGCAGCGCCATGTCGATCTGCTGCCCCTCGCCGGTACGCTCGCGCTGGGCAAGGGCTGCCTGCACGGCAATCACGCCGTAAAGACCGGTGAAGATATCGGCGAAGGCGACGCCGATTTTCTGTGGCTCGCGATCGGGCTCACCGGTCAGGTCCATGATGCCGCTCATGCCCTGGACGATGTAGTCGTAGCCGGCGCGGTGCGCATAGGGACCATCCTGGCCAAAGCCAGTGACCGAGCAGTAGATCAGCCGCGGATTGATCTTCTTCAGACTCTCGTAGTCGAGCCCGTATTTCGTAAGCCCGCCAACCTTGAAGTTCTCAAGCAGCACGTCCGACTGGGCGGCAAGGCGGCGCACGGCCTCCTGCCCCTCCTCGGTCGTGAAGTCGAGCACCACCGAGCGCTTGCCGCGGTTGCAGGCGTGGAAATAGGCGGCATCGAGCTTCTCGCCTTCCTCGCCCGCAACGAAGGGCGGGCCCCAGGTGCGGGTGTCGTCGCCGGCCGGGCTTTCCACCTTGATGACGTCGGCACCGAGATCGGCCAGCGTCTGGCCGATCCATGGGCCCGCCAGAATGCGGGCCAATTCCAGGACACGAATGCCCTTCAGCGGCGTTTCCATGACGGCACCGCTCAGAAGAAGGCCTGAAGGCCGGTCTGGGCGCGACCGAGGATCAGCGCATGGACGTCATGCGTGCCCTCGTAGGTGTTGACGGTCTCGAGGTTCACCATGTGGCGCATGACCTGGTATTCCTCCGAGATGCCGTTGCCGCCGTGCATGTCGCGGGCCATGCGGGCGATGTCGAGCGCCTTGCCGCAATTGTTGCGCTTGACGATCGAGATCATTTCCGGGGCCATGCGGCCTTCGTCCATCAGGCGGCCGACGCGCAGCGACCCCTGCAGGCCGAGCGTGATCTCCGTCTGCATATCGGCAAGCTTCTTCTGGAAGAGCTGCGTCTGCGCCAGCGGCCGGTTGAACTGCTTGCGATCGAGACCGTACTGACGCGCCGAATGCCAGCAGAACTCGGCAGCGCCGAGCGCACCCCAGGAGATACCGTAGCGGGCACGGTTGAGGCAGCCGAACGGGCCCTTGAGACCCTCGACGTTCGGCAGCAGCGCTTCTTCGCCGACCTCGACATTGTCCATGACGATTTCGCCGGTGATCGACGCCCGCAGCGACAGCTTGCCGGCGATCTTCGGGGCGGACAGACCCTTCATGCCCTTTTCGAGCACGAAACCGCGGATGGCGCCTCCATGCGCTTCCGACTTTGCCCAGACAACGAAGACATCGGCGATCGGTGCGTTAGAGATCCACATCTTCGAGCCGACGAGGCGGTAGCCGCTCTCGGTCTTGATGGCGCGCGTCTTCATGCCGGCCGGGTCAGAACCGGCGTCCGGCTCGGTCAGGCCGAAGCAGCCGATCCACTCGCCGCTGATGAGCTTCGGCAGGTACTTCTGCTTCTGCTCCTCAGAACCATAGGCATAGATCGGATAGATCACCAGCGACGACTGCACGCTCATCATCGAGCGGTAGCCCGAATCGACGCGCTCGACTTCGCGGGCAACGAGGCCGTAGGCAACGTAGGAAGCGCCGACGCCGCCATAGGTTTCGGAAACGGTGACGCCGAGCAGACCGAGCTCGCCCATCTCGCGGAAGATCTCCGGATCGGTCGATTCTTCGCGGTAGGCGTCGATGACGCGCGGCTGCAGCCGGTCCTGCGCATAGGCCCGCGCGGTGTCGCGGATCATACGCTCGTCCTCGGTCAACTGATCGTCGAGGAGGAACGGATCATCCCATTGAAATTGCGTCTTGCCGGCCATGTTTCTCTCCCATCGGATTATTCGGCTCACGTTATCGCAAGGGGTGCATGCCGTTTCAAACGAAATTGAGGCACCGCCTCATGCGTCCGGGGAATGGCCCCTCCCTCGCCATCGAGCAGCCCATGTTGCAAATTCGCTGGAATATGACGACAAGAACGGACGTCCTTCGCTCCGCTTCCCTCCTTGCAGAACAAAGGGCCAGTTCAACGCCAGAGATCAGAAGCAAGCCACGACCATGGCCAATGACCGCCTCGAACGCTTTGCCCACAATCTCGACTGGAATCTGCTGCGCACCTTCGTCGTGCTCGTCGAGGAAGGCAGCATCACGGCCGCCGCCAACCGGTTGCTCCTGCAACAGCCGGCCGTCAGCATGGCGTTGAAGCGGTTGGAGCAAACCGTCGGCCAGAAACTCATCGACCGGCGTCCCGGGCGTTTCAACCTGACCGACGCCGGTGCGCGCCTGCATGCACAGTGCCGCGATATCTTCGCAGCCGTCATCCGCCTGCCGAATGTTCTTGAAACCGCCGGCGAGGAGATCACCGGCCATCTCAACATCCACTCGGTCAGCCACGCGCATAATCCCGCCTGGGACCGCAAGCTCGAAAGCTTCTTTCGCCTGCACCCCAAGGTCACGCTGTCGGTCACGGTCGCAACTACCGTGGATGTGTTGAGCGCCGTCGAGCGCAATGTTGCGACCATGGGCCTATGCGACGGCAACATTCCCGACTGGCTGAACAGGCGGTTTCACGTGCGCGAGCGCTATGCGCTCTATTGCGGCAGAAGCCATCCGCTTTTCGGGGTCGAAGGTGTCGACTTCAACGACCTCAGGGGCAATCCCTATATCGCTTTCATCGCCGACGTTTTGGGCGGCCAGCACATGAACTCGGTAACCGCCGTGCGCGCGATCGGGTCTTTTGGCCAGCAGGTCCGCGCCGTCTCCTGCAATGTCGAGGAGGTGATGCGGCTGATCGCCTCCAATGTCGGCATCGGCATGCTGCCGGATCACTTGGCATCGCCAGCCGTCGCGGCGGGCCAACTGTGGCAGCTGCCGCCCTATAGCGATCTGCCCAGCACCGATGTCTTCCGCATCTCCAATCCGAATGCGATCCTCAATCCGGCAGAGGCCGCATTTCTTGCCCATGTGGCCGATACGGAGCCGCTGGACCACTGCCTCGACGATCGGGCCGACCATCATCAGGATTGATAGCCACCTTTCCAGTTATAAATTTGAACACAGATGACGCCTTGCCTATGGTCCGGCCGACAACTAACGGAGGCGGACATGCAAGACTACGACGTGGCGATCATTGGCGGTGGAATCGCCGGCCTGTCGCTTGCCTATTTCCTGGCACCGCATCGCTCCGTCGTGGTGATCGAGCGGGAAGAAGGGCTCGGCTATCACAGCACCGGCCGCTCGGCGGCAGAGTTCGTGCTGCGCTATAACGCGCCGGAGGTCTGTGCGCTGGCGGCGATATCCAAGGGCTTTTTCGATAATCCACCTGAGGGCTTCTCCGAAGTGGCGCTGCTCAAGCAGCGCGGTGGCGTCATGATCGCCAATGCCGAGAAAGTTGCCCGGTTCGAAGAGGTGTTTGCCGCGGAGAGCCGTGCCAACGCCGAAATTGAACGGCTGACCGTCGACGAGGCGATCGCGCGTGTGCCGATCCTGCGCCGCGACTATGTGGCTGCGGCCTATTACGATCCGCAATTCTGGGACATCGAAGTCGAGAACCTGCTGCAGGGTTACGTCCGGGGCGCGCGTCGCCATGGCGCGGTAATTATCGAGCGCTCGGACGTGCTGGCGCCGCGCCGGAACGGCGACCGCTGGGTGCTGGCGACGAGTGCCGGCGAAGTCAGTGCAAAGACGATCGTCAATGCTGCCGGCGGCTGGGCCGATCCCGTCGCACAATCGTTCGGCGTCGCCCCCATCGGCATCGTGCCGCATCGCCGCACCGCAATCACCGTCGACCTGCCCGAAGGCATCGACGCGCTGACGCTGCCCGAAATCAACGAGATCGATGAAGACTTCTACATGAAGCCCGAAGGCGGGCGGCTGCTTTCCTCGCCCGCCGACGCAACGCCGTGCGATCCGACCGACGTCCAGCCGGAGGAGATCGACGTCGCCTGGGCTGCGCACTACGTCGAGGAGGCAACGACCGTGCCGGTGCGCCGTATCTTCAAGAGTTGGGCCGGCATGCGCAGCTTCTCGCCGGACAAGCTTCCAGTGATCGGCTTTGCCCGCGAGCGACCGGATTTCTTCTGGCTCGCCGGCCAGGGCGGCTACGGCATCCTCACCTCACCGGCGCTCGGCGCATTCGCCGCAAGCCTCCTCGTCGGTGCACCAGCGCCCGAGGCCTTCGAAGCGATCGGCCTCGATGCCGTAAAGTTCAGCCCGGCTCGATTGGAACGCTAGCCCGAGCAGAGTTGGCCGCAGGCGAGGAAGGCCACGCCCAGCACGATACTGCGGGCCGCGCCGGGGTCGAAATACGACTGTGACGAGGTCTTCGGCAATGCCGCGATCGATGAAGGCCTTCGCGCGCTCAGCCGAAGATATCTACCCGGGCGCGAAGTTGCCCGCTCGCTCGCGCGCGGCCCCGTCTGGAGGGCCCGCGACGCAGCAGCCCGCGGCGAGATCAAGCGCCGTTCTCGGATTGCCAGGCAGGCCTGTCGCTGGGCTGCGGCGGCCTGGGGCTGATCCGCTGAACACGCGCCCCACTCCGGTGGCACGCTCGGTGACGCCGTCCGCACGACGAGGCGTTGATGCGGCCGGCAAAACCTGACACGAATACGCGCGGGAGGACGGTTCATGTATTACGCAATCTTGGCCTACCATACAGCAGGCGTCGTCGAATCCTGGACCGAGGAGGAGGACGCAGCGCTGATGTCCGACCTGCTTGAAGTTCATGACCGGTTCGTCCAGCAGAAGGCCTTTGGCCCGGCCGCACGGCTCGGGCCTACCGAAGGTGCTGTGACGCTGAGGGGCAAGGGCGAAGGCATTGTCACCGATGGCCCCTTCGCCGAAACCAAGGAGCAATTGCTCGGCCTCTACGTCGTCGACTTCCCGGCCATCGACGCGGCAGTTGACGCCGCGCGCGAATTGCGCCGCTCCAATCCGACCGCGATCTACGAGATCCGGCCGATTGCGCTCTATATTCCCGGCGCGACGCTGGACCCCGGTCCACAGAGCTAGCAACTGCGCCGGTCCTGCGCCGCGACGGCGGCTCCGACCACAGATATCCGCTCGATGTTGATGCGCGCCCCTTGAAGTTGACGGGGAGCGCAGGCGCCTGCGCGCAGCCATTCAAATTTTGTTAACCAAACATGCGGGGCTGTGAACTGTAACAGAACTTACAACAAACTGACATTCCGGCTTCATGAAGCGCCGATATGGCAGGGTCATACCGATGACCGGTCTCCCCGGAAGAGGACCTGCTAGACATGTTTCAGTTGAAGAATGTAACCCGCCAGTTCGGCAAGAAGACAGCCGTGAGTTCGGTTACCTTCGACATACCGCAAGGGCAGATGGTCGGCGTGATCGGCCGCTCGGGCGCCGGCAAGTCGACGCTTCTGCGTATGATCAACCGCCTCGTCGATCTGTCGTCCGGCTCGATCGTCTTCGATGGCACGGAAGTTTCGTCGCTGCGCGGTGCTGCCCTTCGCACCTGGCAGCGCGACTGCGCGATGATCTTCCAGCAGTTCAACCTGGTGCCGCGCCTCGACGTGCTCACCAACGTGCTTCTCGGGCGTCTCAACCACCGCTCGACCGTCTTGAGCATCCTCAACATGTTTACCCGCGAAGAACGCATCATGGCGATCGGCGCACTTGAGCGCCTCGGCATCGAGCAGACCGCGCTCCAGCCGGCCGGCACGCTTTCCGGTGGCCAGCAACAGCGCGTCGCGATCGCCCGCGCGCTGATGCAGCAGCCGAAGGTTCTGCTTGCCGACGAGCCGATCGCCTCGCTCGACCCGCTGAACGCCAAGATCGTCATGGATGCGCTGCGCGATATCAACGAGCGCGATGGCATCACGGTGATCACCAACCTCCACACGCTCGATACCGCCCGCAACTATTGCGAACGCATCATCGGCATGGCGCATGGCCGCGTCGTCTTCGACGGCCAACCCAAGGATCTGACCGCGGCAGCGGTTGCCGAGATCTACGGCGCCGACACAGGCATCGAGGAATCGATGACCTCCACCAGCATCAACATTCCGGCGGCAGTACCGCAGGAAGAAACGGCATCGGCCGGCCTCAAGCCGCTGGCACTGGCCGGCATCTGACGCCCGCCATGATCGAAAGCCCGCGTCAAGGGCACCTCTTTGAAACCCAATAGGATCCGGCCAAGCCGGACACGGGAGAACCTTATGCTGAAGAAAGCTCTTCTGGGCGCCGTAGCGCTCCTCGCCCTCGTCGGCCACGCCCAGGCTGAAGACCTGAAGGAATTCCGCATCGGCATCCTCGGCGGCGAAAACGAAGCCGACCGCCTGCGCAACTTCCAGTGCCTGGTCGACAAGCTGCCGGCCGCCATTGGCGTCGAGAAGGTCTCGCTGTTCCCGGCCGCCGACTATGACGGCGTCATCCAGGGCCTGCTCGGCGGCACGCTCGACTACGCCGAACTCGGCGCTTCCGGCTACGCCAAGATCTACCTCGCCAAGGCTGACGCCGTCGAGCCGATCCTGACGACCGTTCAGACCGACGGTTCGACCGGCTACCACTCGATCATGGTTGCCCGCAAGGATTCCGGCATCACCAAGATCGAAGACCTGAAGGGCAAGAAGCTCGGCTTTGCCGACCCGGACTCGACCTCGGGCTACCTCGTCCCGCTCGTCACGCTCCCGGAAGCGATCGGCGCCCCGGTCAAGGAATTCTTCGGTGAAACCGGCTTCGGCGGCGGTCACGAAAACCTCGTTCTCGAAGTCGTCAAGGGCACCTTCGATGCCGGCACGACCTTCGGCTCGGGCGTCGGCGAATTCAAGGACGGCTACACCTCGGGCAACCTGAAGAAGATGGTCGACAAGGGCATCCTCGACATGAACGACCTGGTCGAGCTCTGGAAGTCGCCGCTGATCCCGAACGGCCCGATCGTCGTGCGCAACACGATGAACGACGACATGAAGGCGAAGTTCAAGCAGTTCATGCTGGACCTGCCGAAGACCGACGCGGCCTGCTTCTCGGCCATCCAGGGCGGCGACTTCACCGGCTACACTGAAGTCAACGCCGACTTCTACAAGCCGATCATCGACGCCCGCAAGGCGACGATCGGCGGCTGATAGACCCGCACCACTCGGGAACGCTGGCCGCCCAAACGGCCAGCGTTTCACTGTTTGAAGGGGTGCTTTCGCATCCTTCGCCGCATTGTTTTCACGCATTTCCGGGGCGGAAAACCGCTTCGCACTTTACCTGGAAATGCTCAAGAGGCCGGCGAAAGCCGGAACGGTCATGGCAACTTCCCTGCTCCCGCGACATCTGAGCGACAACGGCGCCGTCATCGAGCGTCACTGGCAGGAACTCAGTTCCCGCCGCCGGCTCTATTCCTGGCTTGGCTCCGGCGTTCTCCTCCTGGCGCTATCGGGCTCGCTCTGGTTCGCCAACGATTCCAATGCCGGCAAGTTCTTCGACCGTTTGCCGCATTTCTTCGATTTCGTCGGCGATCTCGCGCCGCGCGACGGGCTAGAAATTTTCCGCGCCATGTTCGACCTGCCCTCGCCCTATGACGATGGCAGCTTCAAGTACAACTACCCCGAGGGCCGGCTGTACCTGACCGAAAGCATCTACATCCCCGAATACGTGCACAAGATGCTGGAGACCGTGAACATCGCGATCTTTTCGACGGTGATCGGTACGGCCTTCGGCTTCGTGCTCTGCTTCCTTGCCGCGCGCAACCTGATGCCCAATCCGTGGATCCGCGGCATCGTTCGCCGCATCATGGAAGTTCTCCGGGCCTTTCCGGAGGTGGTGATAGCCGGCTTCTTCCTCGCGATCCTCTCGCTCGGCCCCATTCCGGCGATCGCCGCTGTCTCGATCCACACGATCGGCGCGCTCGGCAAGCTCTTTTATGAAGTGGTCGAAAACGCCGACATGAAGCCGGACGAGGGCCTGCGGGCTGCCGGCGGCAACTGGATCGAGCGCGTCTGGTTTGGCATGGTGCCGCAGGTGCTGCCCAATTTCACCAGCTATTTCCTGCTGCGCCTCGAGATCAACGTGCGCGCCTCGACGATCATCGGCGCCGTCGGTGGCGGCGGCATCGGCGAATTGCTGCGCCTTTCGATCGGCCAGGGACACCAAGCCAAGACCCTTGCAATCGTCCTCCTGCTGTTTGCGACCATTTTTGCCGTCGACCAGTTTTCCGCCTGGCTTCGCCGCCGCCTCGTTGGCGAGCAGGCCTTCCAGCTTGCCCAGTAGGTGCGTACCATGACCACGACCACACGATTGAACCCGATGGAAATGGACGCGATCGCGAGCCGCCATCCCGACCTCCTCAAATCCTCGACCTCCAGCCGCGTGCGCACCGCAGCCATCGCCGGCGGCGTCGTCGCCTACCTCATCTTCAGCTGGTGGTTCTTCTCGATCGGCCACGTGCTCGGCAATGCCAACTGGGGCATCGCTGGCACCTACCTCGCCGACTGGGTTTCCTATGAGGTACGCCCGGAAATCCACGTCGCCCCCGACCGGACGATGCGTCTCAACTATCAGCGCAATTCGCCGCTCGGGCCCAATCCCAATCCGGATTGGGTGGAGCTCGACAGGCAGACGGTGACGCGCCAGGTCGAGATACCGGCCTCCACCGCGCAGGCGGTCAAGCCGAAGGCAAGCTCGTCGTTCAGCTTCATGGCGCCCGGCTCCGCGCTCGGTGGCACAGCCGCTGCCGAAACGCAGAACCGTGTCGAAACCCGGACGGAAGACGTGCTGACGCGCGTCGTCGTAACCTACGACCGCTCGACCAGGATCGAGATCGCCGATGGTCTGGTGAAGGCTACCCACGGCGGCGACACGTTTGTGATGACCGTCGACGGCGCCGACACGGTGAGGCCGCAGGGCCAACTGCCCGCCTGGGCGACACAGAAGCGGCCAGGCGAAAAGATCGTGCTTGCCTTTGGCGCCACCGGGTGGGCCGAAGTGGAAGGCGACGAGGTTTCCGTCCGCAACCGCTTCTTCGGTTGGGCGAACTTCCTGTTCGACACCAACTCGCCCTTCTTCGGCAAAAGCTATGGCGAGGTCGTCGCGCTCATCACATCCGGCGAACAGATCGACCCGACGCGTTCGAACCTTTCGCTCGCCTGGAACAACATCCTCTATAACGCCGAATGGCAGCATCTGGACGTCTGGACGAAGCTGTTGCAGACGGTTGTCATGGCTTTCGTCGGCACGCTCTTTGCGTCGCTGATCGCCTTCCCGCTCTGCTTCCTTGCCGCCAGAAACATCACGCCGAGCTTCCTGACCAACCAGGTGGTCAAGCGCTTCTTCGACTTCCTGCGGTCGGTGGACATGTTCATCTGGGCACTGTTCTTCACCCGCGCCTTCGGCCCCGGACCGCTTGCCGGCATCTCCGCGATCTTCTTCACCGACACCGGTACGCTCGGCAAACTCTATTCCGAGGCGCTGGAAAACATCGATGACAAGCAGCGCGAGGGCGTGAAGTCGGTCGGAGCGACGCCGCTTGCCGTGCAGCGCTTCGGCGTGCTTCCGCAGGTGCTGCCGGTTTTTGCCAGCCAGGCGCTCTACTTCTGGGAATCGAACACTCGCTCGGCGACGATCATCGGCGCCGTCGGCGCCGGCGGTATCGGCCTCAAACTCTGGGAAGCGATGCGTACCAATTCCGATTGGGAAAATGTCGCCTATATGGTGCTTCTGATCTTGCTGGTTGTCTTTATTTTCGACAGCATCTCGAACGCGTGCCGTTCGCGCCTGATGGGCAGCAAGGCACATTGACGACAGCCAAGCATTTGCGTGTCCGCCATCATGATGTTGTCATGGAAATCGGCTAGCTGCGCATCGCATCCCGCAAACAATCGACCCGCCGCCCTGGCGGGCCGGTCGCTACAAGAAAGTGAAGACCGTGCGTTATGCCATCTATTTCGCGCCGCCGGCGGACGACCGGCTGTCGCAGGTCGCGTCCCGTTGGCTGGGGCGCGACGCCTTTACCGGTGAGGACCTCACGCTTCCGACGATCGCCGGGATTGACGAAGAGACGCAACGCACATTGACGGCTGACCCGCGGCGCTACGGTTTCCACGGTACGCTGAAGGCTCCCTTCGAGCTTGCCGAAGGCCGGGACGAAGACGAGCTCCTAAGTATTTTCGAGTGCTTTGCCGCCGACCTCGACCCGTTCGAGATCCCCGAAATCGTGCTGCACCAGTTGGGCCCGTTCTTCGGACTCGTGCCGTCCGCGCCTTGCGTCGACCTGCTGGATTTGGCCGAAGACGCCGTTCACCGCTTCGACCCGTTCCGCGCGCCGCTGTCGGACGCCGACTTTGCCCGCCGCAAGCCAAACAGCCTGCCTGAGCGCCAGAGGCGCTACCTCAAAGAATGGGGCTATCCCTATGTTTTCGAAGAGTTCCAGTTCCACCTGACCTTGACTGGCCCGGTGCCCACGGAAACCAGCGGCGTGATGCGTACCGCGCTCGAAACCACCTTTGCCGAGCATATCGGCAAGCCACTTCACGTCACGTCAGTCGCGCTCTTCGTCGAACCGGAGCGCGGCGCACCCTTTACTGTCCGCTCCCTGCTGCCGCTCGGCAGCGACACCCAACGAAAGATCGCATGAGATGAGCAAAGAACAGGTTTTGACCAACGCCCGCATCGTCCTCGAGGATAGTATCCTCGACGGTTCGGTGCTGATCCGCGACGGCAAGATTGCCGACATTTCCGAGGGCACGGTTGCCAGCGGCGAGGACTTTGAAGGCGACTATCTGATCCCCGGCCTCATCGAGCTGCACACCGACCACCTCGAAGCCCACTACTCGCCGCGCCCGGGCGTGCGCTGGCTGAAGATCGCGGCAATCCAGGCCCATGACGCACAGGTGGTCACCTCCGGCATCACCACGGTCTTCGACTGCCTGCGTCTCGGCTCCGACGAGGATGGCGGCTTCCAGAAGGGCGAGATGCGCAGCATGGCCGACGCGCTGGCCCAGGCCAAGGAAGAGGGTCGCCTTCGCGCCGATCACCTGATCCACCTGCGCTGCGAAGTTTCAACGTCCGACGTGCTCGAACACTACGAGGACTTCCAGAACGATCCGCAGGTCAAGCTCGTCTCGCTGATGGACCATGCGCCGGGCCAGCGCCAGTTCCAGACGATGGACCAGTACACGCTCTACTATAAAGCCAAGCGCGGCTTCTCGGACGAAGAATTCGCGCGCTTCGTCGAGCGGCAGCAGGCGTTGTCGGCCAAGTATGCCGGTCCGCACCGCACCGCGCTCGCCGAGGCCTGTGCGGCCCGTGGCATCACGATCGCCAGCCATGACGACGCGACCATCGACCACGTCGAGGAATCGATCGGCTTCGGCATCAAGCTTGCGGAGTTCCCGACGAGCTTCGAGGCCGCCGAGGCGTCGCACCGCGCGGGCCTCAGCGTTCTGATGGGCGCGCCGAACATCGTGCGCGGCAAGTCGCACTCCGGCAACATCGCCGCCCGCGATCTCGCCGAGCGCGGCGTGCTCGACGTGCTGTCGTCGGACTATGTGCCCTTCAGTCTGATCCACGCCCCCTTCGTGCTCTCCGACGAACTCGACGCCGTCGACCTGCCAAAGGCAATCGCCATGGTGACGTCGACGCCGGCGCGTACCGTCGGTCTCGATGACCGCGGCCGCATCGGCGTCGGCCTTCGCGCCGATATCGCTCGCGTCCATCGCAAGGAAGGCATCCCGGTCGTGCGCTCCGTCTGGCGCGAAGGACGGCGTGTCGCATGAGCGCGAACAACCAGGGCGGCGCGCTTGTCGTCGTTGTTGGACCGAGCGGCGCCGGCAAGGACAGCGTCATGGGCTTTGCCGCCCGGCATTTCGCGGATTGTCACGACGTGCATTTCGTCCGCCGCGTCATTACCCGTCCGTCGGATGCCGGCAGTGAGGTACATGAAAGCGTCTCGGAAGACGAGTTCGTCGAGATGCAGAAGGACGGCGCCTTCGCCGTTTTCTGGGATGCGCATGGGCTGAAATACGGCATCCCCGTCGTCGTGCTCAGGAATGTCAGGGACGGCATGACGGCGATCGTCAATGGCAGCCGTGGTGCCCTGCCGGCGTTCCGCGAAGCCTTCGGCGAGATCGCCGTCGTCGTTGTTACAGCCGAGACGCCTGTGCTTGCAAAGCGGCTTGCCGAACGCGGCCGCGAAAGTGAAGAGGAAGTTTTGCGACGCCTCAGCCGCCAGGCTCCAGACGTGACCTCAGGCCCGGATGTCAGCGTGATCGACAACAGCGGTCGCCTCGACATTGCCGGAAATCGCTTCGTCGAGGTGGTTGAACGGCTGCGCACTAAGGCGGATCACGCGGTTTAGCGTGATCTGTTTTCGCGGCCCGGCAGGATTTCGGCTCGCGGGCACGCGTCGCGATCCCCATTCCAAGGACACAGACAAAGGTTCCGAACCTCATGGCTCGGGGCCTTTTCTTTTTGCCTGCGGTGATGACGAACCCGGGGTGAGAAATTCCCGAGAAATCAGAGTTCTACGGTCATCTCCTCAAAGCCCCCGTTCTGTTTCACTCGGCCGATCACCCTTTCCTTTTCCGCAGGCTCCATAAATTTCCCCTTGTGGAGCGAATTAATATGTATATACATTATATTCAGTGGAGGCGACCTGATGAACGAACTCTCGACCCGCAGGCAGACATCCGGCATCTGGCGCAATGTGCGTCTCGTGACGCTTGGCGAAACCGTTGACGGTCTTGGCCTCGTCGAGAATGCGGCCGTTGCGGTCGTCGATGGGCGTATCGCCTATGCCGGGCCGGAGAGCGGACTGCCCGCCGACCTCGCACGCAGCCTTGAAGCGACGGACTACGAGGGCCGCGTAGTGACGCCCGCTCTCATCGACTGCCACACCCATCTCGTTCATGGCGGCAACCGCGCCCGCGAATTCCAGATGCGCCTCGAAGGCGCCACCTATGAAGAGATTGCGCGTGCCGGTGGCGGCATCGTTTCCTCGGTCAAGGCGACCAATGCGCTGACCGTCGACCAGCTTGTCGAAAGCACCCTGCCGCGGCTCGACACGCTTCTTGCCGAAGGCGTCTCGACCGTCGAAATCAAATCCGGCTACGGACTGAACGTCACGGCCGAGCTCAACATGCTGCGTGCCGCCCGCAAACTCGAAACGCTGCGGCCGGTGCGCGTTATGACGAGCTATCTCGCCGCACACGCAACGCCTGTGGACTACAAGGGCCGCAACGATGACTACGTCACCGATGTCGTGCTGCCCGGCCTCGACGCCGCCCATGCCGAAGGCCTGGTCGATGCGGTCGACGGTTTCTGCGAGGGCATCGCGTTTTCGACTGCCGAGATCGCCCGCGTCTTTGACCGCGCCAAGGCACTCGGCCTGCCGGTCAAGCTGCACGCAGAACAGCTCTCCAACCTTGGCGGCGCAAAGCTCGCGGCCTCCTACGGCGCGCTTTCGGCCGACCACCTCGAATATCTCGACGCCGAAGGGGCTGCGGCCCTGGCCAAATCAGGTACGGTCGCCGTGCTTTTGCCCGGCGCCTTCTATGCGCTGCGCGAAGAGCGCCTGCCGCCGGTCCAGGCTTTGCGTGATGCCGGCGCGCGTATCGCGATCGCCACCGACTGCAATCCCGGCACCTCGCCGCTGACCTCGCTGCTTCTCACCATGAACATGTCGGCGACGTTCTTCCGGCTGACGGTTGCCGAATGCCTTGCCGGTGCGACGCGCGAAGCCGCCCGCGCGCTTGGCCTACTGGCCGAAACCGGCACGATCGAAGTCGGAAAATCCGCCGATCTGGCAATCTGGAACATCGAGGATCCGGCCGAGCTCGTCTACCGCATCGGCTTCAATCCGCTTCATGAACGCATCTTTAGAGGGCAAAGGATCGGTCAATGACCATCACTCTACACCCGGGCTCCGTGCCCCTCCGCGATCTCGAAACCATTTACTGGTCCGGCGAGCCGGCCCGCCTCGATACGTCCTTTGACGCCGGCATCAACAAGGCTGCCGCCCGCATTGCCGAGATCGTCGCCGGTAACGCGCCGGTCTACGGCATCAACACCGGCTTCGGCAAACTCGCCTCGATCAAGATCGACAGCGCCGACGTTGCAACGCTGCAGCGCAACCTAATCCTGTCACATTGCTGCGGAGTCGGCGAGCCGCTCGCCGAGAACGTCGTTCGCCTCATCCTGTCGCTGAAGCTCGTCTCCCTCGGTCGCGGCGCCTCCGGCGTCCGCCTCGAACTCGTGCGGCTGATCGAAGCCATGCTCGAAAAGGGCGTCATCCCTGTCATTCCCGAAAAGGGCTCGGTCGGCGCCTCCGGCGACCTCGCCCCGCTCGCCCATATGGCCGCAGTCATGATGGGCCACGGCGAAGCTTATTTCGAAGGCCGTCGCATGTCCGGCGGCGAAGCGCTGTCCGCCGCCGGCCTCAAACCGGTGGTGCTGGCCGCCAAGGAAGGCCTTGCGCTGATCAACGGCACCCAGACGTCGACGGCGCTGGCACTCGCCGGTCTCTTCCGCGCCCATCGTGCCGCACAGGCGGCACTCATCACCGGCGCCATGTCGACCGATGCGGCCATGGGCTCGTCAGCGCCCTTCCATCCGGATATCCATACGTTGCGCGGTCATCGCGGCCAGATCGATACGGCCGCGGCTCTCCGCGCGCTGCTTGCCGGCTCGGCAATCCGCGAAAGCCACATCGAAGGCGATGAGCGCGTGCAGGATCCCTATTGCATCCGCTGCCAGCCGCAGGTCGACGGCGCCTGCCTCGATCTGCTGCGCTCGGTCGCCCGCGTGCTTGAAACCGAAGCCAACGCCGTCACCGACAACCCGCTCGTTCTTTCAGACAACTCGGTCGTCTCCGGCGGCAACTTCCACGCCGAGCCGGTTGCCTTTGCCGCCGACCAGATCGCCCTTGCCGTCTGCGAGATCGGCGCGATCTCGCAGCGCCGCATCGCGCTGCTCGTAGACCCGGCTCTCTCCTACGGCCTGCCGGCCTTCCTCGCCAAGAAGCCGGGCCTGAACTCTGGTCTGATGATCGCGGAAGTCACCTCGGCGGCGCTGATGTCGGAGAACAAGCAGCTCTCGCATCCGGCGTCTGTCGACTCGACGCCGACGTCGGCGAACCAGGAAGACCACGTTTCCATGGCCTGCCACGGCGCGCGCCGCCTGCTGCAGATGACCGAGAACCTGTTCTCAATCGTCGGCATCGAAGCACTGACCGCCGTCCAAGGCGTCGAATTCCGCGCGCCGCTCGCCACGAGCCCTGAATTACAGAAGGCCGCTGCCGCCCTTCGCGCCGTCTCGCCGACGATCGAAGAGGACCGCTACATGGCCAACGACCTCAAGGCCGCCGGCGACCTCATCGCCTCGGGCCGTCTGAACGCCGCCGTCTCCGCCGGCATCCTGCCAAGCCTGGAGGCCTGAAATGGCGGTCGTCGAAGTCAGACAAGGCAACTCGCCGGTCATTCTCGGCTTTCCGCATACCGGCACCGACGTGCCGGCTGCGATCTGGGATCGGCTGAACGATAACGGTCGGATCCTCGCCGATACCGACTGGCATATCCATCAACTTTATGATGGCCTGCTGCCGGAGGTGACCGTCGTTCGCGCCACCTTCCACCGCTACGTGATCGACGCCAACCGCGATCCCGAGGGCGTCAGCCTCTATCCCGGCCAGAACACGACCGGATTGATCCCGGAAACGGACTTCGACGGCAAGCCGATCTGGAAGGACGGAGAGGCACCGACTGAAGCGGATATCGCCGAACGGCTCCGGTCATTCCATGCGCCCTATCACGCGGCCCTTGCCGCCGAGATCGAGCGGGTCAAGGCGATCCATGGCGTGGTCGTGCTTTATGACTGCCACTCGATCCGCTCGCGCATTCCGTTCCTGTTCGAAGGCAAGCTGCCGGATCTCAACATCGGCACCGACATGGGCAAGACCTGCGCGCCTGACATCGAGAAGGCGACGGCCGCAATCGCTGCCGCTGCGGAAGGTTACAGCAGCATTCTCAACGGCCGCTTCAAGGGCGGCTGGACCACCCGCCACTATGGCCGCCCGGAAACCGGCGTGCATGCCATCCAGATGGAGCTCGCGCAATCGACCCATCTCGCCGCTGAAGAGCCGCCTTTCGCGCTCGACGCCACACGATCCGCCCTGTTGCGAAAGCCGCTGGGTGCGATCCTGAACCGCATCGAAACCATCGCATTTGACCTCAAGACACTGACAGGGAGCGAGGCATGACCATCAACAATCCGCGCCACAATATTCGCGACGTGCGCGCCCCTCAGGGCACCACGCTCAATGCCAAGAGCTGGCTGACCGAAGCGCCGCTTCGCATGCTGATGAACAATCTGGACCCGAACGTCGCGGAAAACCCGCACGAGCTGGTCGTCTACGGCGGCATCGGTCGTGCCGCCCGCACGTGGGCCGATTTCGACAAGATCGTAGAGACGCTAAAGGACCTCAACGACGACGAAACCTTGATGGTGCAGTCGGGCAAGCCGGTCGGCGTGTTCCGCACCCACAAGGATGCGCCCCGCGTTCTCATCGCCAACTCCAACCTCGTGCCGCACTGGGCGACCTGGGATCACTTCAACGAGCTGGATAAGAAGGGTCTCGCCATGTACGGCCAGATGACGGCCGGCTCGTGGATCTATATCGGCACGCAAGGCATCGTTCAGGGCACTTACGAAACCTTCGTTGAAGCCGGCCGTCAGCACTATGGCGACAACCTTAAGGGCAAGTGGGTGCTGACCGGCGGCCTCGGCGGCATGGGTGGCGCCCAGCCGCTCGCCGCCGTCATGGCAGGCGCTTCGTGCCTGGCCGTCGAATGCAACCCGGACTCGATCGATTTCCGCCTGCGCACCCGCTACCTCGACGAAAAGGCCGAGACGCTGGACGAAGCGATGGAGATGATCGCCCGCTGGACGAAGAACGGCGAAGCCAAGTCCGTCGGCCTGCTCGGCAACACCGCTGAAATCCTGCCGGAGATGGTCCGCCGCGGCATCCGTCCCGACATGGTCACCGACCAGACCTCGGCGCACGACCCGGTCAACGGTTACCTGCCGAAGGGCTGGACCATGGGCCAGTGGAAGGAGAAGCGCGTCAGCGATCCGAAGGCCGTCGAAAAGGCCGCGCGCGCCTCGATGCGCGACCACGTCGAAGCGATGATCGCCTTTCAGGACATGGGCATCCCGACCTTCGACTACGGCAACAACATCCGCCAGATGGCCAAGGAAGAAGGCCTCGAAAACGCCTTTGCCTTCCCGGGCTTCGTTCCGGCCTATATCCGCCCGCTCTTTTGCCGCGGCGTCGGCCCGTTCCGCTGGGCGGCCCTGTCCGGCGATCCCGAAGACATCTATAAGACCGACGCCAAGGTCAAGGAACTGCTTCCCGACAACAAGCACCTGCACAACTGGCTGGACATGGCACGTGAGCGCATCGCCTTCCAGGGCCTGCCGGCGCGCATCTGCTGGGTCGGCCTCGGCGATCGCCACCGCCTCGGCCTCGCCTTCAACGAAATGGTCAAGAACGGCGAACTGAAGGCGCCGGTCGTCATCGGCCGCGACCACCTCGATTCCGGCTCGGTCGCCTCGCCGAACCGCGAGACCGAAGCGATGAAGGACGGCTCGGACGCTGTTTCGGACTGGCCGCTGCTCAACGCCCTGCTCAACACCGCATCGGGCGCCACCTGGGTGTCGCTGCACCACGGCGGCGGCGTCGGCATGGGCTTCTCGCAGCATTCGGGCGTCGTCATCTGCGCCGATGGTACCGACGATGCGGCCAAGCGCCTCGAACGCGTGCTCTGGAACGACCCGGCAACCGGCGTCATGCGCCATGCCGATGCGGGCTACGACATTGCGCTCGATTGCGCCAAGGAAAAGGGCCTGCGCCTGCCGGGCATTCTCGGCAACTGATCCGCTCTCGACCGACATACTCACGGACATACTGATTGGGGCGCCGAAAGGCGCCCCAATCACTTTTTGATGAGACTAGCGTCAGGACTGCGTCTTCCTCGCTCCGGCGCCTTGCAGCTGTTGATAGCAATGCTAGAAAAATCGAGATGCCATCGCATTGCTGGCGACGCGTTGCAGAACATCTCTGTTCGCTCACGCGAGCGCTGGTTTTTTATGAGAAGGCTTCATGCGCTGGGGCGGGTACGGGAGAAGAACCATTAGACATCTTATGTTTGCCACCGGGCTTCTTGCGAGCGTCTTTGTTGCCTCGTCTGCGGTCGCTCAAAACGTGAGTTTCTTCGGCCCTGTTCGCAACGGAGAACGGCACTTTACCGCCTTCCCGGAATTTATTGGCGTCGGAATGAGCCAAGGGGAGACCAAGAAGAGGGACGTGGTCTTCTCGACAATTCAAATGATCGCCATGGCCGCCGGAATTGAGACCAAGGCCCAACCGGGCCTCGGAAGAAACACCATCGGCGTGATCTTCAGAAAGGATGTCGTCAAGAATGGCCGGGTCGACGTCAGCAAAATTGAAGATTTCGGCTTCGACCCCTACTACGAGCGGCTGCTGAACGATACTGCAGCAACTGGCGTACCAAATTGCGCTTCCGCCGTGAACTATTCCGCGGAAGGGCGATTTGACCGCGCTGTCATCGTTGCAAACAGCGATGTCCCCGATCAGGAATTGGCGACCTGCGTGGCGCAGGCCCAGGCGCACGCTTTGGGGATAGCCACGTTTACCTCCAGCAAGGCCGACTTTTCGCGCTTCTTCGCGAGGATCATGATCCTCGCCGATCAAAAGAAGAGATGTCTCCAGGACAACCAGACAAAGTTCACCTGCAGTTTTGTCGATGAGCCCTGGGACTAATTCACGAGCGGCGGAATGTTTTCTTCCCTGTTTTATCGCCGTCGAGCGCGAGCAGCAGCACCAGCCCGGCAAGGCCTGCGGCGCCGCCAAGCAGCGCCGTGCCCGAATAGTCGCTGATCCGCGTGCCGAGCGCAAAAAGCCCGGCGCAAAGGCCGCCGCTCAGGAAGAGGTTCACGGCGAGCAATGAGCTTCCGAGGCCCGGGCGGTCGGCAATCAGGTCCTGGAGGTAGCTGATCGGGATCGTGATCAACGCGGCGGCACCAAAGGCACTGATCAAGGTGAGCGCGTAGATCTGCCAGGTCGCCGTCGAGAAGCCGAGCAGCACCATGTAGCCGATGTAGATCGCGGTTCCGAGCGCCAGCGCCTTGAATGGAACAAGGCTCAGCTGGATGCGCGCCCAGACGAAGATGAACACGACTTCGAGGAAAGCGACGATCCCAACGATGATGCCGATATCGGTGACGCTGCCGCCGATCTCGTCAGTCATGATCAGGGGCAGCACGGCGGCGTTGACGTGCAGCGACGAGGTGATGATCGCAACGGCGATGACGCGCAGGAAAATCCCTGGCGCCAGGATCTCCCGAAAAGACGTCCAGTAAGAAAGCCGCTTGCCGAGCGATGCGTCGGCCCCGCTTTCGTTGGGCAGTTTAAAATAGACGATCAGCAGATTGGCGAGGCAGCCGAGACAGGCGAGCAGATAGGCCGGCAGCATGCTGTCGCCGCCGGCGAGTGCAAAGCCGACCAGTCCTGGCACCAGAACCCAGGACACTGATATGGCCGCGCGGGCGCCCGTCGTGAGCGAGGCGGCGTCATGGCCGCTCATCCGCCGGGCGATGCTGCGCACATTGGCAAAGAGCAGCGTGTAGACCGCGCCGTAGATCGGCAACAGCAACAAGACGCTAACGACGAAGCTCATCTGATGCGGGAGCACATAGACGATGCCGTAGCCGACAACGCCGAAAAAGATCGCCGTCGACATCAGCAGCCGGTAGTTGCCGACGCGATCGGCCAGAATGCCGATCGAAACACTGACGATGACGTTCACCGTCGAGGCAAGCAGGATCAGCAGCGAATAGACGGCATCGCTGAGCCCCAGCTCGTTGATGCCGACGACGGACTGGTAGGGCGAGGTGGCCGCACCGGCAAACCCGAACAGGAAGATTGCCAGCATGCTGATCCGCATGGCCGGGTTGCGCATGGCGCTGAGAATGGTGGAGGTCATGCTAGAATGTGTCCGCGAAGCGGGTGGAGGATATCGCACAATCGCTTAAATTGTGATCGATTTAAGGACGGTGTTATGCGGAAGGCTAAGGCGTTTCAGCGCCCATGCGCGTCGAACGACGCGCGGTGCTTTGAGGGAAGCCCCTACCCGAAACTCGGGTAGGAAATGTGCGAAGCATGTCTCAGGCGCCGCTCGACCAACGCGCCGAAAAGCGGGCGACGGGTTCAAAGGAAAAGTCCTGATCGAAGGGGTAGGCCGGCCGCTGACGGCGGAGGCTCGCGAGCCCTTGGATGTCCTGATTGACGACCCCTTCAGTCAGGGCCATCAGGTTGGGGTTGGCGATCGGCGCCAGTTCGGGCGACAGGTAGCCCGATTTGACGACGAGCAGCCGCACCGCCTCAGGGTCGAGGCCCAGCCGCCGGAAGTCCTCGATGTTGTGGTAGGGCCTGCGCCGTGCCGCGATAACGACATCGATCGCGCCGACCCGCACCACCGCCTGCCGCTCTTTCGCAGGCCCGGGATCATCCAGCGTGACGACCTCGGCCAGCATCTCCGCACGGGGGCTTGCCGGATCGAGGCTGCCGCCGATCTTGAGCATCAACGTTTCGCCGACCCCAGCGGCAAAGCAGGCTTCGACCGCCGGCAGGTCCGTGATGCCGGCGATCAACGCGCCCCGCCAGCCGCGGGCGAGCAGCGCCTTCAGCACGTCTGCGCGATCACCAACGCCGCCGCCGGTCGGGTTGTCGCCGGAGTCCGCAAGAATGATCGGCGTCGTCGTCGCCCGCTCGGCGATATCCAGCATTTCGTTGAGCGGTCCGGTGACCGGACCGAAGCGGAAGTTTCGACGTTCCGACCAGTAGCCCGCGGCAATCTCTTCCGCTGCCCGTTTGGCCGCCGCCCTGTCGGTGGCCGTTACGACCGCACAGGCGGTCGCCCGCGGCTCGTCGGCCCAGACGTAGCCCACCATCAGGTTGGCATCGAGAACGCCCGGCCGCTTATCGATCTCGGGCAGTTGCACGTAGAGCGACTTTGCCGGCTCGTCCTCGGTCGAGGTGCATTCGCCGGGAAGCAGGACCGGGACCGGTGCCCAGGCGATGCCCGGGCGCGTCCCGTCTCTCAGCGCAGATACCAGCATCGACCAGGCACGGGTCATGGTCTCCGGCGTATCGATATGCGGCGCGGTGCGGTAGGCGGCAAAAATATCGAGCTGGTCGATGATCTCCTGGCTGACATTGCCATGCAGGTCGTAGCTCGCCGCCACCGGGCAATTGGGACCGACGACAGCGCGGGCGGCGGAGATCCAGTCGCCTTCGGCGTCGTCCATCCCGTCGACCTTGATGGCGCCATGCATGGCGAGATAAAGCCCGTCGATCGGCAGCGCGTCACGCAGCATTTCGAGGAACTCGGCCTTGAAGGCGTCGTAGGTTGGGCGCGACACGGGGCCGCCGGGCACGGCGCGGGCATGCAAAAGCGGCAGATGCTCGACACCCTCGGCCTTCATGAAACTGAAGTACTCGGCGTCCAGCAGCGTTTGGCCGCGCAGAACGCGAAAATCTTCCTCTGTCATCAGAACAGGCGAATAGGTGCTGCATTCGGTATGGATGCCACCAACGGCGATGCGCATGAGCGTTCCTCTCAGAGGTTCGGGCTGAGCGGCGCGATGGCCGCAAAGCGCAGCCAGTCCTTCGCCGACTTCGGTGTCCATGCCGCCTCGGCGATCGCCGGAAGCCGCGGGAAGACGAGCCGGTTGAAGTAGCCGCGCGAAAGATAATGCTCGGACCAGATGCACGCCTGCACGCCTCTGAGGCGGGCCTTCAGCTCGTCCGGGAATTCGCCCTCGGCCTCGTAGCCGTAGGTGTGGGCGGGTGTCGCCGTGCCGGCCCAGCTTGCACCTGGCTCCTGCCAGGCATCGGCCTGCGCCATGTCGAGGTAATAGGCCTGGCCGGGGGTCATCACCACGTCATAGCCTTCGCGGGCGAGCTCGATGCCGACCTCCGGCCGCTCCCAGGCCATCAGCAGCGTATCTTCGGTCGAGACACCGCCGCCATGCGCCACTTCGTTCCAGCCGGCGAGCTTGCGGCCACGCGCCGTCAACATCTGCTTCACCCGCTTCAGGAAATAGGACTGCAGCGCGAAGGTGCCGGAGATGCCCTCCTGCTCCATCAGCTTCTTGGCCAGCGGCGAAGCGAGCCAAGAACCGTTCGCCACTTCGTCGCCGCCGATATGGATGTAGGCGCTCGGGAAAAGCTCGACCATTTCGTCGAGGACCTTCTCCAGAAACTCGTAGGTAAAGGCAACGGCCGGGTTGAGCGCGTTATTGGGATAGCCCTGAACCGAATGGTAGCTCTCCGGGGCCTCCTGACCGTCTGTCAGATCCGGCAGCGCCACCAAGGTCGCCGTGCTATGGCCAGGGATATCGATCTCCGGCACGACATCGACATGCAGCGCCGTCGCCTGCGCGACGATCGCCCTCACGTCCGCTTGGCTGTAGAAGCCGCCGACAGGCTCAGCGCCATTACCAAGCTGCGGCAGAAGCGGCTCATCCGGCCCGCGCAGGACGCCAAGCGTCGTCAGCTGCGGGTAGGCCTTGATCTCCAGGCGCCAGGCCTCGTCGTCGGTCAGGTGCCAGTGGAAAACGTTGAGCTTGAACCAGGCGAGAATGTCAATCAGCCGCGCCACATCCGCCGTCGGGTAGAACTGGCGGGAGACGTCGAGATGGCAACCGCGCCAGCTGTAACGCGGCGCATCCGAAATTTTGCCGCTCGCCGGAAAGCGGAACTTTTCCGGATGGTTGCGTGCCCCATCCAGAAGCTGGGCCAGACTGGTCAAACCATATTGCCGGCCGGCGCTGCCGCCAAAGCTAAGCCGGATTTCGGTCTCAGAGAGGTCGAGCCGATAGGCCTCAGCCTTAAGACCAGCGTCGGCGGTAAAGACAATCGCCCGCCCCTGCTTCGAGGCTGCCAGGCTGAAGGGGGCGTGGCCCGCAGGGAACAGCCGATGGTACATCGCCAGAACCGTATCGATGGCAGCGACATCCTCGCCCGTCGAGCCGACCGCCGGATAGAGCACCACTGGAAAACCGTCTCCAGGACGAAGCTCAAGCTTCGCTGGCCAGGGCTGCAACGCATAGGGCTGATCGAGCTTGCCGTCCGGTAGCCGCACCGGCGGCGGTTCACTGACGGCATTTTCAAGCAACAGATCGGAGACAGCGACCGGCACGTGACCACCATCGGCAAGCGTCAGATAGGCGGACTTGGCACCGTCGGTGCAGTGGCGCGCGTTGCGGTGCAGGCCGCTGACGGTGAAGGTCCAGCTCCCGCCGTTTTCGATCGTCAGCCCCGCAGGCGGCGCGAATTCGTGAAAATTGGCGTTACGGCGCAGGAACACGGCATTGTCGCAGGCCTTGGGATCGATCACCCGGGTGAGCGAGGTGTAGACGATCCTGAAGCCGGAAAGTGGCGCGCCGGAGAAATTGAACAGCGTGAAGGTAAACCGCCCGAACGGCCCGCCATCCGGCTGCCAGGACGCCTCGAGACGGTAGGAAACCGGGTGCATGCTCTTCCTCCAGAATGCTCTATGTCAGTAGTGGTTTGATTGCGAGAACGTGCGGGCCAACTCAGCCTGTCCGGCGGTCAGGCCGCAATCGACAGGCAGGCAGACGCCCGAAATGGCGGCCGCGAGCGGGCCTGCGAGAAAATGCACGGCATTGGCGACGTCATCCGGATTGACGATGCGCTGCAGCGGATACCAGCGGCGCGCCTCTTCGAAGACATCCGGGTTCGATGCCGCCCTCGCCTCCCAGGCCTGGGTGCGAACCGTGCCGGGTGCCACCGCATTCGAGCGGATGCCGAACTTGCCGTATTCGACCGCAATCAGCCGGGTCAGGTGCAGGAGCCCGGCCTTGGCGGCGCTATAGGCCGGATGGCCGAAGACGTTCATGCCGTTGACCGAGGCGATGTTGACGACCGAGCCGTGGGTCTCTTTCAGCATGTCCTCGACGGCGCGAAAAGTGAGGAAGGCCGCCTCGAGGTTCAGCGCATTGTCCATGCGCCAGATCTCCGGCGTCGTGTCGTGCAGGCTGACGGCACGGGCAGCACCAGCATTGTTGACGAGGGTGCGGACAGCGCCCTTCTCTGCGGCCTTCGCTGCCATCGCCGCCACGCTTTCGGCATTGGTGACGTCACAGGCGACTGCGACGAAGCGCTTGCCGTCGCCAAGCGCCCGCGCTGCCTTTTCGGCGGCCTCCGCATCGATGTCGACGAGCAGAACCACGTCATGGTCGTCGGCAAGCTTGCGGGCGATAGCACGGCCGATATCGCCGGCGGCGCCGGTGACGATCGCGAGAGATTGCGTCATGCGTTGACCTTTCGCGGCACGTCAGTCTCCGAGCAACTGGCGGTCGTCACCGTCGCGGTGGGTCACCAGCTGCTGTTTGATGCGCCGAAGTGTGGCTGTCGCCTGCGGCTGAACCCGATAAGCGACGAGACTGGAGAGGATGTCGAGCAGCGCCAGATAGGCGATGCGGGTGGAGGTGGGGCGGTAGATATTGTTGCCCTCCGGCAGATCGACCGGAACGGTGATGCTGGCAGCGGTGGCCACCGGGCTGCCGCTCTGCGTCAGCGCGATGGTCGGCACTTTCAGTTCGCGCGCAAGCGTGAAGGCGCGCACGAGTTCGGCGTTGCGGCCGGAAAAGGAGGAGCCGATCAGCACGTCCGTCGGCCGGGCCGCCGCCGTCATCATCAACTGCATGCTGTGATCCGAGCTCGATGTGATGCGCAGGCCGAAACGAAAGAGCCGGTTTTGAAGCTCGCCGGCGATCATCGACGAATTGCCGCCGGAACCAAAGGCGTAGATCATTTCCGCTGAGGCAATCCGCTCGACCGCCTGCTCGATCGCGGCGAGATCGAGCGAGCGATGCAGAAGAAACAGCGCGTTCTGCGACTTGGTGATGATGTCCTGGGCGACATCGCCGGTCTCCCGGCTCTTCGGCTCGGGCTTCAGGTAGCGCATGCCGATATAGGCGGTCCGCGCGAGCTGCACCTTGAAGTCGGAGAAGCTGTCACAACCCAACCGCCGACAGAAGCGGGTGACGGTCGGCGGCGAAACGTCCGCCTTGCTCGCGAGCTCGATGATGGAGGCGTTTACCGCGAACTCGAAATCGTTCAGGAGAATATCGGCGATGCGGTTTTCCGACTGGGAAAGCCGCCCCTTTTCTTCCTGCAATGTCGCGAAGATGTCCATCGCCCGCTTATGCCTTGCTTCGGATCACGAGTGAGAGCGGGATGCGGGCAGAAAACCGCTCCCGCTCCAGGATCAGCCTTCTTTCGGCTTATAGGCGACGCAGTCGATCTCGACCTTGCAATCGACCATCATCGACGACTGGACGCAGGCCCGCGCCGGCGGATGAGCACCGAAATACTCCTGGTAGATCTTGTTGAATGTCCAGAAATCCCTGGGATCGTCGAGCCAGACGCCGCAACGAACCACATGCTCCGGACCGTAGCCGGCTTCCGTCAGGATGGCCATCACATTGGCGATCGTCTTGTGGGTCTGGGGGATGATCCCGCCCTCGATGATCTCGCCGTTTTCCATGGCAACCTGACCAGAGACATAGAGCCAGCCGTCCGCCTCGACAGCGCGCGCGAAGGGCAAAGGTTTGCCGCCAGCGCCGACCTGTTCCGCACCATAGCGCTTGATCGTCATCATGAGCCTTCTTGCAAATTATTTTCTTTGATCGTTGACAAGTGACCATAGAAAGCCGAATTTGGCTAGCGAAAAACGCCATTCATGAAAAGAATTTCAATCCAGGGCGCGAATATGCGGGATCCTTTTCTCAATCCATTCCCCTCTTCCGATGCTGCACGCCACTCGATCTGGGAGATGCTGGTCTCCCGCGACATCACTGCCTTTCTGGCAGCCGACTGGTCGATGGTTGCAGACGATTTCGTCGGGGAGAGCTTCATCGGCATCGACGGCCGCCGCGAAACCAATCCGGACAATTGGCGGCTGACCTTCCCGTCGCTGGCCGCCTATCGCGAAGAGTGGCTGCGCCAGGCGCAGGATTTCGCGACACAGAGCTTCGCCGAAGACCCGCGCACGGCGATCTTCACCACGACGACGCTCGAGGACATCGAGATCAACGGTGACCAGGCGTTGGCGCGCAAGAAGTTCGATGGCAGCCTGAAGAAGAGGGACGGCAGCGTCGACATCCTGAAATGGCAGACGGTCTATTACTGCCGTCTGCACGAAGGACGCTGGAAGATTGCCGGCTTTACCGGCTACCTGCCGAACCCGATGGGCGCGGCTTCCGCGTAGTTTCCTGGATCGCCATGCATCCGGGAAAAATCATGCGCCAGACTTAGAGCCCGCAGCGACCTTAGCACATCCGGCCGGATGAGCGGCGCTGCAGGCGTGACGCAATAGAAAAGGCAACGGCATTGCGGATCTTCACAGCGGCGCTTGCGACCGAGACCAATACCTTCTCCCCGATCTGCATCGACCGCCGGGCCTTCGAAGCCTCGCTCTACGCCCCGCCGGGAGAACACCCGGAAACACCGACGCTTTGCACGGCGCCGATCACCGTCGGCCGGCGCGTCTGCGTTGAGAAGGGCTGGGAACTGATTGAGGGAACCGCGACCTGGGCGGACCCGGCTGGCCTCGTCAACCGCGAGACCTATGAGGGCCTGCGCGACGAGATCCTCGGCCAGTTGCGCGCCGCCATGCCCGTCGATGCCGTGGTGCTCGGCCTGCACGGCGCCATGGTCGCCGACGGCTACGAAGACCCCGAAGGCGACCTGCTGACGCGCGTCCGTGCGATCGTCGGTCCCGATATCCTCGTCTGCGCCGAGCTTGATCCCCACAGCCACCTGACGGCCAACCGCGCCGCCGCATCGAACTTCTTCGTCTACTTCAAGGAATTCCCGCACACCGACTTCGTCGACCGCGCGGAGGACCTCTGGAAGATCGCTGTCGACACGCTCGAAGGCCGCATCACGCCCGTCATGTCGATCTTCGACTGTCGGATGATCGACGTCTACCCGACATCTCGCGATCCGATGCGCTCCTTCGTCGACAAGCTGATGCGGATCGAGAAGGAAGACGCAGACGTGCTTTCGCTCTCCGTGATCCACGGCTTCATGGCCGGCGACGTCCCGGAAATGGGAACGAAGCTGCTCGCCGTCACCGACGGCAAGCCGGAGAAAGGCGCGAGCCTCGCACGGGAATTGGGTCTGGAACTCTTCTCCCACCGCGGCACCTTCATCATGCCGCAGATCGACGAGAGGCAGGCGGTGGATGAGGCACTCGCAGCAACCAAAGGTCCCGTCGTCATCGCCGATGTCTGGGACAACCCGGGCGGTGGTACGGCCGGCGACGCGACAGTTCTGCTCGAAGAACTGCTGGCTCGCGGCGCAACCGACGTTGCGGTCGGCACGATCTGGGACCCGATGGCGGTGCAGATCTGCATGGCGGCCGGCGAAGGCGCCGACATCCCCTTGCGCTTCGGCGCCAAGTCGGCACCGGGAACCGGCAATCCGGTCGATGGCACGGTCAAGGTGGTCAAGCTGGTGCGCGACGCCGAGATGCGCTTCGGCGAGAGCTTCGCCCCCTTCGGCGATGCGGCCCACATTCGCTTCAAAGGCATCGACATCATCCTCAACTCGACCCGCGCGCAGAGCTTCGATCCAAGCCTGTTTTCGGTGATGGGCATCGACCCGACAAGCAAGAAGATCCTGGTCATCAAGTCGACCAACCACTTCTACGCCTCGTTCTCCAAGATCGCGTCCGAAATCCTCTATTGTTCGGCCGGCACGCCTTACCCGAACAATCCCGCCAAGACCGACTACAAGCGCGCGCCGAAGAACATCTGGCCGAAGGTCGACAACCCGCACGGAACCGAGAAGGGCGCGGCCTGAGGTTTGCGGCACCGTCGCCGGGCGCAACCGACCCTTCAGCGATCGGCAGCCTCGCGAGCCATCTTGATGTATAGCGCGACTTGTTTCTCATCTATATCCGCCGGGCCCAGGAGCTTGATGTGGCGGCGAAGCTTGCCTGAACCCTCCAGGACGGCATGTGGATCGGGCAAAGCGGCGCCCCGGCTAAACTCCAGCGTCACGTGTTGGGCGTAGGAAAAGACGCCGCAGAAGCTGTCCTTGGACGAAAACAGGATGCCGCCATACTTCACCTCTTCGGTGACTGCGGGGCCCGAGGCGAGCGCGATCTCCCGTAGTCGGGTGACGATCACGAACTGATCGCCGCGATGAAGCTCGATCTCCCGCAGAAGGGTCTGGATCCGGTCATCCATCATGCCGCACCCGAAGCGATGACAAACGGCTTGAACTCCGGCGCGGGTTCGCGATTCGAGTAAATATAGAGCAGGACACCGTTCGGATCCTTTACGGCGAAGCCACGATCTCCCCATGGGTGATCCTCGATCGGCAACGCCGGGGCAAGGCCTGCTGCCCTGATCCGGCTATACTCGCCGTCGACGTCTGCGACGCAGAAATTGTAGGTGAGGCCTTCGGTGTTGCACACAGGCTGCCCCTGTTGCGGTTCCATGAACTGGAGGGACAGGCCTTGGCCGAGTTCCAGGCTGATGTACCAGCTGCAGTCAAACGTCAGCCGTGCGGCGAAATATGTCTGATAGAAGTCTCGCGACGCGCCGATCTGGTTGGTCGTGATGCAGGGCGAGGCAGTGGTCGGGCGCACAGGCGGGCTCCTCCTGAGTCATGGCGTTCGTGGGTTGCGTGGTCGGGCCGGGCGGCTAAGCGGGCGTGGCGGAACAGAGTTCGACAAGGCAGCCGTTGAGATCGCGAACATAGCCCACCACTTGCCCCCACGGCTTTTCTTCCGGCGGCTTCACCGGCGATGCTCCGGCCGAAACAGCCTTTTCATAGGCCTGGTGCGGCGCCGAGCAGACCAGCGCGATTTCGAACCCGGCGGCAAGATCGCTCCTGCGGTTCGCGCGAACAGCAAAACCATTCAGCTCCGCCATGGTTTCGCTGGCAAAGGCCAGAGCCGTCTCACCCGTCTCCATCTCCGCATAGAGGCTGCTTTCGTGTACGAACCTGCGCTTCAGACCAAAGGCAGCCTCATAAAACGAGACCGTTGCCGGCACATCGGGAACATAGAGGATTGTGTATCCGAAACGGACGGCCATGGTTCGTCTCCAAGGGTTGCTCGCCGCCGAAGTCGGCAACGCGCTAAGCGCGCTACCCGAAGCAGCGCGAACGGTTACGGGCGATCATCATTCATTGCCAGGCTCTGATCTTGAACAATTCGGACATCAGTCCGAGATCGTCACCAGTGTGACTTCGGGCAAGCGCGCCGGCGAGAACCCGCCCAGCCGCCGGAAGACCCGGGTCATGTGGGATTGGTCGGCGAAACCGGCTTCGAACGCGGCATCCGCAGGACTGAGATGGTGATCCCGCAACAGCCGCAAGGCGCGATGGAACTGGATGATGGCGGCAAACGCCTTCGGCGTGAGCCCAGTTGCGCGAAGGAGAACGCGTCTGGCGGTGCGCTCGGAGACACCGTGCATCGCGGCAAGCTCGGCGATGCGCAGCCGCCCGCCCGAGGCGTGCAGCGCGCTTATGATGTTGCGGCCGAGCGGCGCCACTTCAAAGTCGCTCTCGGCATCACGCTTGCGGACAAACCGCACCAGGCGGCCGGCAAGCTCCTGCTGGTCCGATGCCGGCACGCAAAGGGCGGCCATGTCGGGCCATTGACCCAGAGCCGCTGCGCCGATCAGGGCGTCACCGTGCAACCGGATCGGCTCCAGGCCCAGAATTTTCTGGAAATGGCCAGGTCGCAGGCGCACGCCGACGAAGGCGGCGCCGGGTTCCAGCGGAACATCGTAATAGCCCGTGGTTGGACCGGTCACGATCGGCGTCAGCTCGCGGAGTGGCAGGGCGTTCAGCGCAAATCGGAGGATGATGTCGCATCGCCCATCCGGCAGGACCCGGTAGCTGCCCTCGTTGCGACTGACAGACGCCCAGACGACTTCGATCCCGGCATTGGCGTCGGCCAGATGGGGAAGTTCCGTATAGCGGCCAAGCGTCATGATGCTCTATCCAAGTGCGCTTGATCGCCTTTGAATAGAGGGCGTCGGCGACCGGCAATCCTTACAGGTAGAGCTGCCGGATATCCAGCCACAACGGCCAAACACTGGCCGCGCCCTGATTGGCCGCGACCATGATCCTGGCTTCGACGACGTCAGGCAGCCGCGGGGTCGAGCACGCCCATATCGATGTCGGTCAACTCGACGCGACGTTCGAGCGCGAGGCCAGCCTCGTCGAACAGGTGGCAATCGACTGCCTTGATGCCTGTCTGGATGGTCTCCTCCGGTCGCACAGCTGCTGTTCCCGGCAGCATGGCACAGAAGTTCTCGCCCTCACCACCGATAGCCGCATAGGCGACCGTATGGGCGCCGAGCCGTTCGATGACCGTTGGCGTCACCTTGAGGGTCAGGTCGCCGGACCCGAGCATGATGTGCTCCGGCCGCACGCCAAGCGTCAGCGTGCGCCCGGCAAGGCCGCTTTGCGGGGTGACGGGGATGACCGCCGTCTGCCCCTTGTAGTCGACCTCGACGCCGGCATCGCTGACGCCCTTGCAGGTGACCGGCAGGAAGTTCATCTTCGGGTTGCCGATGAAGCCGGCAACGAAGGTGTTGGCAGGCTTGTGGTAGAGCTCCAGCGGCGCGCCCGTCTGGGCAATCTCACCGGCATTGAGAACGACGATCCGGTCCGCCATCGTCATCGCCTCGACCTGGTCGTGCGTGACGTAGATCATCGTTGCTTTCAGTTGCCGGTGCAGTTTCGCCAGTTCGATGCGCATGTCGGCCCGAAGGGCCGCATCGAGGTTTGAGAGCGGCTCGTCAAAGAGGAAGATCTTCGGCTCGCGCACGATCGCCCGCCCGATCGCGACACGTTGGCGCTGGCCGCCCGAAAGCATGCCCGGCTTCTGCTGCAGCCGCTGGTCCAGGTGCAGGATGCGCGCGGCATGCTCCACCTTGGCTTTCAATTTCTCCTCGGCCATCTTTTCCACGCGAAGCGGAAAGGCGATGTTCTCGAAGACCGACATGTGCGGATAGAGCGCGTAGGACTGGAAGACCATGGCGATCCCGCGCTTGACCGGCGGCAGATCGTTGACGCGCTTGTTCTCGATCAGGATGTCCCCCGAGCTGGTCTCGTCGAGACCAGCGATCATCCTGAGCAAGGTCGACTTGCCGCAACCGGAGGGCCCGACGAAAACGACGAACTCACCGTTCCTGACTTCGAGATCGATGCTTTTCAGCACCTCGAACGTCCCGTAGAATTTCTGAACCCGATTGAGATTGAGCTGTCCCAAGAAACTGTCTCCGGCCACCGGCGAGAAGCGGCTCATTTATAGCAGAGTTAGGTGGGGCCGCGAACCGA
This sequence comes from Ensifer sp. ENS06, assembly GCF_014852205.1. Taxonomy (NCBI): domain Bacteria; kingdom Pseudomonadati; phylum Pseudomonadota; class Alphaproteobacteria; order Hyphomicrobiales; family Rhizobiaceae; genus Ensifer; species Ensifer sp. ENS06. The sequence goes on from NZ_JACVBC010000007.1 coordinate 115,666, forward strand.
TCTTGTCGGCGCGCGGCCCCGGTGGCCTTACTTGTACTCTTCGAGGCTGGAAGCCGCCTTCTTCAAGGCGTCGGCCGGCTCGGCCTTGCCGGTCACGACCGACTGAACCATCTCGATGATGACGTTCTGGAAGCCCTTGTAGTCGGTAAAGAGCGGCTCGGGACCACCATAGGTGATGCCGTCGATGAACGGCTTCCAATAGGGATCCTTCTTGACGAACTCATCGACCATCGGCGACGGACGCAGCGGCGTCAGGCCGGCGCCGCCCTGAAGCTCGTATTCGCCCTGCGGTCCTGGCGAGGTGATGAACTTGGCGAATTCGATCGCCTTCTCCTCAACGCCCGAGCCCTTGAAGATCGCCAGGCTGTCGGTGATGAGCAGCGTGCCCTCGCCCTTTGCTTCCGGGCCGAGCGGCAGCGGTGCTACGCCCCAGTTGACCTTGGTTTCCTTCAGGCGCGTTGCGGCACCCGAGCCCGCCTGGATCATGCCGACCTTGCCGTCAAGGAAGATGGCGCGGATTTCGTTCTGTTCGTAGGCGGTGGCGCCTTCAACAGAGAAAGGCGTGATGTCCTTGTAGGCCTGCAGCGCTGCGAGCACCTGCGGGCTGTCGATGACGATCTTGTCGCCGTCGATGACCTTGCCGTTGTTGGTGTACACCCAGTGCATGAACTGGTGCATGGTGTTGTCGAAGGTCTTGGCCGGCAGGCCGTAACCGGCAATGCCGGTCTTTTCCTTGATCGTCTTGGCGAATTCGATCTCTTCAGCCCAGGTTTTCGGCGGCGTTTCCGGATCGAGGCCGGCCTGCTTGAACAGGTCCTTGTTCCAGTAGAGCGCCTTGGTCGAGAAGGCGATCGGAACGCCCCACTGGTTGTCGTCGAAGGTCACGGTATCGACGATGTTGGGGTAGTAGGTCTTCTTTTCGTCGTCCGTCATCGGCACGGGAACGATAAGGTCGTTCTGTGCAAATTCCTTCAGCGTGCGCGACCCGACATAGGCCATGGCGACCGGTGTGCCGGCGGCGGCAAGGGTCGTTGCCTTGTCCTGGCACTGGGCCCAGCCGACGACTTCAGGCGTTACCTTCCAGCCCGGGTTCTTCTCTTCCCACTGCTTGATGTACTTCTGGTGGACCGCATCCATGGTGTCGCCGCAGTAGATCCAGCTGATCTCCTGGTCGGCCGCCTTGGCGGTCACGGCGCCCAGCGCGGTCGAGCCGAGCAGGGCAAGGGCGAGCACCCCCGTCTTGAATTGAATAGACACGTTTTTATGCTCCCGTTCTCTGGTGGTTGACTTAAGTCTTATTGTTTCACCGCGCCCGCGGTGAGCCCGCTGACGAGATAGCGTTGCAAGAGGAAGATCACGACGACGGCCGGCGCGATGCCGACGAAGCTTGCCGCCATCAGTTCGTTCCAGACCACCTCCTGGCGTCCGAAATAGGCAAACAGCCCGACGGGAAGCGGCATGTATTCGCTCTTGGAATTGAAGGTCAGCGCGTAGATGAACTGCTGGGCATAGGCACCGATGAAGGTGGTGATCGCCACCACGGTGATGCCGGGCATGGCGATCGGCAGGATCACCCGGCGCAGCGTATAGAAGTGGCTGGCGCCGTCGACGAAGGCGGCCTCGTCCAGTTCACGCGGGATGCGCATCATGTAGGTGCGCAACAGCCAGATCGCCGACGGGATCAGGAAGGCAACGCCCGGCACGATCATGGCCAGATAAGTGTTGAGGACGCCGAAGGTGCGCATCAGCCGGAAGAGCGGGATCAGCAGCACCGCGCCCGAAAACATGTTGACGGCAAGGAATGCCCCCAAAAGCACGCCGGCGCCACGGAAGTTGAAGCGGGCGAAGGCATAGGCAGCGGGTATGACCAGCACCAGCACGATGGCCGTGACGATGGTGGAGATGAAGAAGGAATTGAAGATGTAGCGGGCAAAGCCCGGCACGCTCTCCCACATCGTAAAGTAGGCGGCGAACGAGCCGTTTTCCGGCCAGAAGCGATAGGGTGACGAGAACAGCAGCCCGAGCGGCTTCAGCGACACCAGAAAGCCCTCGACGAAGGGCGCCAGGATAAAGCACAGGAACACGAAGATACCGGCATAGATTCCGACAAGCTCGAACCAGCGGTAGCGATTGATCAGGGCAGGCTGGCTCATTTCTGTTCCCCCTGAGAAAGGCGGCTCGTCACCCGGAAATAGGCAAAGCAGAAGATCGACAGGAAGATGCAGATCAGCACGGCGCGCGCTGCCCCTTCGCCATACTTCTTCGACCCGATCGCGGTGCGATAGGTGTCGATGATCATCGTCGTCGTCTCACCGTTGGGTCCACCCTGGGTGAGGATCCAGATGATATCGAACGAGTTGAAGGTCGCGATCAGCGACAGCATCGACATGGTGATCAGCGACGGCACGAGCAGAGGCAACGTGATGCGGCGGAAGCGATAGAAACGCCCTGCCCCATCGGTCCACGCGGCCTCATAGAGATCCTGCGGGATCGCCTGCATGGCTGCCAGCATATAGAGCGTCACTAGCGGCACGCCGATCCACACGTCCGTGATGATCGTCGCCCAGAAGGCAGTCTCTCCGCGGGCGAGGAAGGCGATCGGCCCGTTCGACAACCCCATGTTCTGCAGCACGCCGGAGATCATCCCGAACTGGCCGTTGTACATCCAGCCCCACATGAAGATGCCGATGGCCATCGGCACGATCCATGGCGGCATGGTGAGCAGGCGGAAAAGCGCCCGGCCGGGCACGGCCGCGTTCAGCATCGTTGCGCCGAAAACGCCGATGATCATCTTGATCGACACCGAAAAAAACGTCCAGATGAAGGTCCGGAAGATGACCTCGGCGAAGGTCTCGTTGAAGATCTTGTCATAGTTGGTCCAGCCGACCCAATTGGTCGTCTTCTTCAGCGACGCGTCCGTAAACGACAGGATGAAGGTGTCGACCAGCGGATAGGCGACGATCACCGTGACGTAAAGAACAGCAGGAAGAAGCAGGATCCAGGCGAAGATGACTGTGCTGCGTTGAACACTCATCCGTCGCCTCCCCTTACGCCGCGCGGGAATGCAGGGCTTCGTCGAAACGGTCCCATATGGGCCGGAGGTCTATGACGCTCTTCTTGCGCCGAGCCTCGTCCATGGAGAGCGCCAGAATGCCGGCTTCCAGCGCATCGCGCGTCGAAACCGGCAGAGGTCGGCCGTCGCGGACGTGGCCGATGATGTCGGTTGCCATCTGCTCGTCGGCACCATAGTGCTGCGACAGTTCGGTGGCCTTGTACTTGTTCTCGATGACCTTCTTGCCGGTCAGCATCTCGTGCACGTCGAAGTAACCGCGGATGAAATCGCCCTCGGCCATGCCGCGCGAGCCCATGATGCAGAAGCGGCGGAACTGATCCGGCACGTTGAGATTGGTGTGGAAGTTCATGCCGACGCCGTTGGCGTATTCGACGATCGCCACCTGGTAGTCGATGATGTCGCCGTCGCTGTCGAAGACCTTGTCGGACCCCATCCAGCCGCTCGGCTTGCGATGGAAGAGTTCGAGGTCGTTGATGCCTTCGCGGGCCGGGTCGTTGGCAGGGATGAAGCTCTTGCGGCCGCCGAAGCTTGCGACGCGTTCCGGCCGGGCTCCGACGACGCCATTGTAGAGGTCGAGGTCGTGGCAGCATTTCTCCAGCATAAAGCTGCCGGAATAGCGCTCGTAGCGGCGCCAGTCGCGCATGAAGAAGGCGCCATGGTAGGGCTCGATGTGCTCGGAAGCCTCGATCGAGACCACCTGCCCTAGCTTGCCTTCGGCAAGCGCCTGGCGGAGGTCGCGGTACATCGGCGCGTAGCGCAGCACGAGACCGACCATCAGCCGCTCATGGCCAAACTTCGCCATCAGCGCTGCGAGTTCCAGGCTTTCCTGGATCGTGGTGACGATCGGTTTTTCGCTGAAGACCTTCAGGCCGGCTTCAAGGCCGATCCGGATGTGGTCGAGGTGCATGTGGTTGGGCGAGCCGATCATCAGGAGATCGAGCTTCTCGTTGGCGATCAGTTCTTCGGGCGTCGCGTAGGCCTTGCCAGGCGAGATGCCTTTTTCGGTGAGCGTGGCCAGACCGGCCGGGTTCGGATCGACGTATCCGGCGATTTCGAAGCTCTCGTTCATGGCCTTGAAGACATAGCCGAGATAACCCAAACGGAATCCGAGTCCGATGATGCCAACTTTCATGCTCGTCCTGTTCCCCTGCCTTTTGGCGTAATTTATTTTCGCAGACTGGGACAGTTTTTTCAGGCCGTCAACTCAAATCCGCATATTTTGTAAAATTGTGAAATTCATTTTCATATCTCAGGCAAATGCCGACAAAGCAGGCATTCTACAGACAACCAAGAAGGGTGCACGCATCGCAACTCTACGGCAGGAGGAAAGCGGTCCAGACCACTGCACGTTGCGTGAGGGGTCGCTGATCCACTTAGCTCCTCCGTCGGAGACGATCGCGCAAGCGTAGCAGTGTCAGCAAGGTCCGCGCCAGAACGGGTGACGGGATCTTGGGATGATCGCCGACCGTCCCCTTGCGCGCTAACGGCGCCCGCGGATCGATCAGGAACGCGACGATCAGCGCGTTGCCGATGCCGACGAGGTCCAATGGTCCGTCCGACTGGTGGAGCCCCTGATCTCCCTCGTCAAACCGGACGCCCCCGACTTCCACCGAACCGGAGAACACATAGAAGTAAAGGTGCCTCCCCTCCTTCCGGGGAAACGCCACCTTTGCCGTCGCCTCGAGCCTGAGATCGAAGAAATCGATGGCGTTGCGGAAGTAGAATGGCGCTCCCTCCCCCTCGGCCCCAACGAGATGCCGCCAGCAATTGAGGGGCGCCGGCTCGATCGGACCGTACTGAATGTTTGGCGGGAGATCGACGCTATGGGGGCGCACGAGAATTTGCAGCATGCGCAGCGGAGGATCACCAGACAAGGTTTCCTCCGAATGCCAGAAGCTTTGCCCGGCGTTCATCACCATCAGATGCGCGCGATCGGTGACCAGTCTGCCGGTCGCCCGGTCGTCGTGGCGCATGACCCCTTCCGGCACCCATGACAGGATCTCGTCGTTCCTGTGCTCGTGCATGGCGACCAGCCTGCCAGGATCCAATATCGTTTCAGCGACCATCGCGAGCGGTCCGTAGCCATGATCGCGCGGCCATGGCAACAGCCAGCCGGGCATGTTGAGCCTGACCTTGAATCCACCCATGTCCCTGACAACAGGACTTTTGGCGCCGCGGTAGAGCATCGGCCATCCTAACACGGGTGACCGCAGTTTGCTGCGACAGCCGGCCGATTGCCCGGCCGCGCGTCGCCACCGCCTGCGCCTAGCGCCCCATCCGCGCAGCAAGCTTCCGCTCCGCCGCCTGCAACCCATCGTGCAAAAGCACCGCAAGCGTTGCGACGATCAGGCCGCCCTGGACGACGAAGGAAAGGTTGTTCGATTGCAGCCCGGCGATGATTACTTCGCCGAGTGTTTTTGCGGCGACCGTCGATCCGATCGTGGCGGTTGCCAGGCTGATGACGACCGAAAGCCGGATACCCGCCAGGATCACCGGCATCGCCAGCGGCAACTCCACCTTGAGAAGCCGCTGGCCGCTGGTCATGCCGGCGCCGCGCGCCGCCTCCATGACGGAGGAAGGCAAGGTCGTCAGCCCCGTCAGCGCATTCTCGAAAATCGGCAGCAGGCCATAGAGAAAAAGCGCGATCAGCGTCGGCTTTTCGCCGAAACCGAAGATCGGAACAGCGAGCGCAAGAACCGCGACGGGCGGAAAGGTCTGACCGATATTCACCAGGCTGCGCGACAGCGGCAGGAATTCTGCTCCGGACGTGCGCGTGACGAGAATGGCAAGCGCAAGCGCAACCAGCGCGGCCGCTGCCACCGCCAGCGCCACCGTGCGCAGATGCAAGAACGTCAGCTGCAGCAGGCTTCCCTGGTTGTAGATGACGGGGGCGTTGTCCTGCACCAGCGGCCGCAGCAGCGGCTCGAACCAATGGGGCTGCAGCAGGAACGCGACGAGAACCAGGAAAACCGCGATGCGAATGAGAGTGGCGAGCTTCGGCATCAGGCTGGACCGGCCGCGCGTTTGGCCAACCCCTCCAGGCTGACCCTGCCGATTACGGCGCCGTCGGGACCTGCCACCGGCAACGCATCTCGTCCGGACCAGAGGAGTTCGGCCAGGGCTTCCCTTTGGCTGGCATCGCTCGATATCGGCGCGCCTTCGGCGGCCCCGGGCTCAACCGCGCTCGAGACCGGCGCGATCGCGAGCAGGCGGTAGGGCCGTTCGCCCGCCCCGATCAGGCTTTCGACGAAGGGCGTGGCCGGTTTCAGCAGCATTTCGGCGGGGGTCGCGTACTGCACCACTTTGCCCTTGTCCATGACGGCAATGCGATCGGCGAGGTGAAAGGCCTCTTCCATATCGTGGGTGACGAGAATGATCGTCGTCTGGAAGTGTTTCTGGATGGCAAGCAGGTCGTCCTGCGCCTTGGCGCGGATGATCGGATCGAGCGCCCCGAAGGGCTCGTCCATCAAGAGCACCTTCGGCTCGGCGGCAAGCGCCCGGGCAACGCCCACACGCTGCTGCTGGCCGCCGGAAAGCTCGTGTGGGAAGCGTGGACCGAAATCGGCGGGATCGAGTTGGAAAAGGCGCAGGAGTTCTTCCACCTTCGCATCGATGCGCGCCCGTTCCCATCCGAGCAAGGTCGGCACGGTCGCGATGTTCTGGGCTACGGTGCGATGGGGAAACAGACCGTGCCCCTGGATTGCATAGCCGATCCGCCGGCGCAACTCATAACCGGGCAGCGAACGATTGTCCTCGCCATCGAGACGGATCGCGCCCGAGGTCGGCTCAACCAGCCGGTTGACCATGCGCAAGAGCGTGGTCTTGCCGGAGCCGGAGGTGCCGACGACGACGGTGACGGTGCGCGGCGCGATCGTCAGGCTGACGTCGTCGACAACGGTGCTTTCGCCATATCGCTTGGTGATGTTCTCGATCTCGATCATGCGGCCTCTGCCTGCCTGGTGTTGGGTGTGGCCATCTCGATCACCGCGTCGAGTACGATCGCCGCGGCGAACGCCAGCACGACCGTCGGGACGGCGCCGAGCAGCACGAGGTCCATCGCGGTCTGACCGACGCCCTGAAAGACGAAGACGCCGAAGCCGCCGCCGCCGATGAGCGCAGCGATGGTCGCAAGGCCGATATTCTGGACGAGCACGATGCGGATGCCGGTGAGGATCACCGGGAAGGCCAGCGGAAATTCGATGCCGACCAGCCGCTGCCAATCGGTCATGCCGATGCCACGCGCGGCATCATTCGCGTCCCGCGGAACGCCTGCCAGACCGACGACGGTGTTGGCGACGACAGGCAGCAGCGAATAGAGAAAGAGCGCAACAAAGGCCGGGGCAACACCGATGCCACGAATGCCGATCGCAGCCGCACCCGGCACATGGAGGGCGATCCAGCCGAGCGGCGCGATGAGAATGCCGAAGAGCGCAATCGACGGGATCGTCTGGATCGCGTTCAGGACGCCGAGCAACCCATCGCGCAGCCGCGTGACGCGGTGGCAGAGGATGCCGAGCGGGATGCCGACGAGGGTCGCAGCCACGAGCGAACCGAGCGCCAGGGTCACATGCTTGCGGCCCTCCGCCCAAAACGTGTCCACCCGGCTTGCATATTCCTTGAGAATCGACAGGCCGTCCCAGGCGCCGGCAAGAAGGATGGCCGAAGCAAAGGCCAGCACGACGGCGAGAACGACGATGCGCACGAAGGGCGCCGGGCGCAGTCGCGTCAAGGCGTCGGCGGCGAGCAACCCGAAGGCAAAGAGCATGATCCAGAAGCCCGAAGCCGGCGAGACGCGGGCATAGGTGTTGGCTTCGGGTGTCAGATGCGTGGCGGCAACGCCGATGCCGAGCGCCAGCGCGGCGAGCGCGACAAAGGCGGCAGCGAGACGTAGGTAAGCGGGCGATCGGACCAGCGCGACGATGACCGCGCAGACCACGATGCCCAACAGCACGGCACTCCACCCCGAAGGCAGGGCGTCGGCCACCGACTTGACCTCACCGGCGACGATACGGTTGGCACGAAACGTTGCAAAAGGCGCTATGAAGGCGCCGCCGAGCGCCAGGGCCGCAATGATCGCTCCGAGCTTGTCAAAGCGGAGTGCTTTCAAACCACATTCCCTCCCCGCCTGTGCCGGCGCATCTCCGGCACCTGCAGGCCTATCCCCGGAACGCCAGCCATCCGACCAGCGTCCCGGATCTCCGTCAACTTATTTCAGAAAGCCGTTCTTCTTCAGGAAGTCCTCGGCGACCGCCTTGGCCGGTTCGCCGCCGACCTGCACGCGACCGTTCAGGTCTTGCAGCGTCACCAGGTCCAGTTTCTCGAACACGGGCTTCAAGAGTTCCTCGATCTGCGGGTTTTCCTTGAGCACCGCTTCGCGAATGATCGGGGCCGGCTGATAGACGGGCTGGACGGCCTTGTCGTCTTCCAGGACCACGAGCCCGGACGGGGCGATGCCGCCGTCGGTGCCATAGACCATGGCTGCGTTCGCACCGTTGGTCTGGTTCGCCGCGGCCGCGATCGTTGCCGCGGTATCACCGCCGGAAAGCGTGATCAGTTGGTCCTGCTTCAAGGTGAAGCCGTAGGTGGTTTGGAAGGCCGGCAGTGCGGCGGCCGAATTCACGAATTCCGACGACGCCGCGAGCACGACCTTGCCGCCGCCAGCGATGTACTTGCCGAAATCGCTCAGCGTCTTCAGCTTGTTTTCGTCAGCGACTTCCTTGCGTAGGCCGATCGCCCAGGTGTTGTTGGCCGGCGATGGCGTCAGCCAGACGATCTTGTTGGCGTCATAGTCGAGCTTCTTGGCCGTCTCGTAGCCCTTGGCGGCATCCTTCCAGACCGGATCGTCGGCCTTTTCGAAGAAAAAGGCGGCATTGCCGGTATACTCCGGATAGATGTCGATCTCGCCGGCGGTGATCGCCTTGCGTACGACCGGCGTCGCCCCAAGCTGGACGCGATCGACCGTCTTTATGTTGTTGGCGTTGAGCACGGCAAGGATGATGTTGCCGAGCACGCCGCCCTCCGTGTCGATCTTCGAGGATACGACCACATCGGCGCTCGCCGCGGCGGCAGTCAAGGTGAAGGCAAGGGCAGTTCCGATAAGCAGTCTGGTCAGGCGCATAGGTTTCTCCTCGGATTTCGATGCGCAAGTTTGATCACGGAACGTCCGCTCCGTCGGGGCAAGCCATTCCATATATGTCAGCCCCCGGCAAAAAATAGGGTTGCATCCAGAGACTGTGGCAGGCGAATATTTTCCTACATTGATAAACACGATCGAAAGCATAGACTACCGTTTATGGCGGTAGCTGATTGGGCGTTGCAATCGCCGGCGTTGTCGGCCACTCTGATCGCGGCCCGCCAGAAACACCCGCTTTCACTCTTGGTTGCGATGCCGCTCGACCCGAACCGCTTGGGGGCTGGTGGCTTGGGTTCGCCCGGCGAACGTTCGGGGACACGATGTCGATCTATTTTCTGACGCTCATTATCGGCGTGGTCGCTGGCCTGCGCACCATGACCGCACCCGCCGCCGTCAGTATTGGCGCAGCCGCGGGATGGTTGCCGCTCAGCGGTACCTGGGCGGCCTTCATGGGCTTTCGCTTCACACCTTACATCTTCGGCCTTCTGGCCCTAGTTGAGTTCGTCACCGACCAATTGCCGAGCACACCGAGCCGAAAGGTGCCGCAACAGTTCGGCGCCCGCATCGTCAGCGGCGCGTTCTGCGGGGCCGCGCTCGGATTGACCGGACATGCTATGCTCCAAGGATTGGTCGCCGGCGTTATCGGTGCCGTCATCGGCACGCTCGGCGGCTATGAAGCCCGCAAGCGCCTCGTCGCGGCCATCGGCGGCAAGGACCTGCCGATCGCCCTTCTCGAGGATGCTGTTGCCGTTCTCCTCGCACTCTGGGTGGTGTCCTCGGTCTCATGACGAAACATTTCGACGCAATCATCATCGGTGCCGGCCAGGCCGGCCCATCGCTTGCCGGCCGGCTGACGGCAGCGGGCAAAACCGTCGCGCTGATCGAGCGCAAGCACTTCGGCGGCACCTGCGTCAACACCGGCTGCATGCCGACCAAGGCGATGGTCGCGAGCGCCTATGCCGCGCATCTGGCGCGACGGGGCGCGGACTATGGCGTGACGACCGGTCCCGTCACCATCGACTTTACCCGCGTCATGGCGCGCAAGGACACGGTGCGGTTCACGTCCAGGGGAAACATCGAAAACTGGCTGAAAGGCATGGAGAACTGCACCGTCTTCGAAGGCCATGCGCGCTTCGAAAGCCCGCATGAGATCCGAGTCGGCGACGCGCTGCTCTCGGCCGACCAGATCTTTCTGAATGTCGGCGGACGCGCCGCAACCCCGGATTTCCCTGGTGTCGCAGAGGTGCCCTATCTCACCAACGTCTCGATCATGGATCTCGACACCCTGCCCCGCCACCTGATCGTCGTCGGCGGCAGCTATATCGGACTCGAGTTTGCGCAGATGTTCCGTCGCTTCGGCTCCGAGGTCACCGTAATCGAGAAGGGGCCGCGGCTGATCGGCCGGGAGGATGCGGACGTTTCAGACGCCATTCTCGCGATCCTCGAAAAAGAGGGCATCCAGTTTCGCCTCAATGCCGAATGCATCCGCTTTGCCAGGAGCGGCGACGATGTGGTCGCCGGCGTGGATTGCACGGCGGGCGCGCCCGAGATCGTCGGCTCTCACCTGCTGCTTGCAACCGGCCGCCGGCCAAACACGGACGACCTCGAGCTCGGCCGGAGCGGCGTCAAGACCGACGCCCGCGGCTATGTCGAAGTCGACGAGGCGCTCAGGACCAACGTACCGCACATCTTCGCGATGGGCGACTGCAATGGACGCGGCGCCTTCACTCATACGGCCTATAACGACTTCGAGATTATCGCCGCCAATCTGCTCGACGGAGAGGCGCGGAAGGTCAGCGATCGCATTTCGACCTACGGCCTCTTCATCGATCCACCGCTCGGTCGCGCCGGCATGACCGAGACCGAGGCGCGCAAATCGGGGCGCAAGCTGCTCATCGGCACGAGGCCGATGACCCGCGTCGGCCGCGCCGTGGAAAAGGGCGAGACCGAAGGCTTCATGAAGGTGATCGTCGACGGCGACAGCAAGGAGATCCTCGGTGCTTCGATCCTCGGAACGAGCGGCGACGAGGCAGTGCAGAGCATCCTCGACGTGATGTATGCGGGCAAGCCCTACACGACGATCACGCACGCGGTTCATATCCACCCAACCGTGTCGGAACTGATCCCGACGGTCTTTGGAGACATGCACCCGGCCACCTGAGCGGCCGGGCGTTTGATTCCTCGCGCTTAAACGAGCGCCGCGCGTGCGAGCTGGTAGAAATAGGTCGCGCCGCGCTCAAGGATGTCGTCGTTGAAATCGTAGCGGGTTGCGTGCAGTCCGCTGCTGTCGCCATTGCCGATCAGCACATAGGCGCCCGGCACCTTTTCCAGCAGGAAGGAGAAATCCTCGCTGCCCATCAACGGCTCGGGAAGCTCGACATAGGCATCAGCGCCGAATGTGTCGGCAATCACCGCACGCGCATCCTCGACCGCCTCAGCATCGTTGATCGTCGCGGGATAACCGACCTGCCAGTCAAAGACGGCTTCGGCGTTGTAGCTTTCCGCCTGCAGGCGGGCGATCTGCTCGACGCGCTCCTGCAACTGCTTGCGAACAACAGGATCCATCGCGCGCATGCTGATTTCCAGCACTGCGGTATCCGGAATGATATTCGAGGCCGAGCCCGCCTGGAACGAGCCGACCGTCAACACGGACGGCTGGTGCGGCGACACATTGCGCGAAACCAGCGTCTGCAGCGCCATCACCACGCTGGAACCGACGACGACCGGGTCGACCGTCAGTTCGGGCTGGGCGCCGTGGCCGCCCTTACCCTTGATCGCCAGCGTCAGCACGTCGATCGATGCCGCTATGGCACCGGCGCGGCTGGAGAACTGGCCGACCGGAAGACCCGGCCAGTTGTGAAGCGCATAAACCCGCTCGCAAGGGAAGCGCTCGAAAAGGCCGTCTTCGATCATCAGCTTGCCGCCGCCGAAGTTTTCCTCGGCCGGCTGGAAGATCAGATGAACCGTACCGTTGAAGCTTTCGTCCTTCGACAGCGCCCAGGCGGCACCGAGCAACATGCTGGTGTGGCCGTCATGGCCGCAGGCATGCATCGCGCCCGGATGCTTGCTCTGGTAAGCAAGACCGGTTTCCTCCTGCATCGGCAGCGCGTCCATGTCGGCGCGAAAGCCGATGGCGCGGTTGCTGTTGCCACGCTTCAGCGTCGCAACGATGCCGGTTGTCGCAAGACCGCGGGTGACCTCGAAGCCCCAGGACTGCAGCAGTCCCGCAACGAACTCGGAGGTCTTCACCTCGGAAAGGCCGATCTCGGGCATTTCGTGCAGCTTGTGGCGGATATCGACGAGTTCGGGCAGGAACTCGGAAAAATTGGTGTCGCGCATCGGGGCCTCCTCAAGCCATCTGCAGGAACTGGCGCAGGCGCGCCGATTGCGGGTCACGCATCATCTGCTGGGGGGCGCCGCGTTCTTCGACCAAACCCTTGTGCAGGAAGATCACTTCGCTGGAGATATCACGGGCGAGTGACATTTCATGGGTGACCATCACCATGGTGCGGCCCTCCTCGGCGAGCTTCTTGATGACGAGCAGCACCTCGTTGACGAGTTCCGGATCAAGCGCCGAGGTCGGCTCGTCGAAAAGCATCACCTCAGGCTTCATCGCCAGCGCCCGGGCAATTGCCGCGCGCTGCTGCTGACCGCCCGAGAGCTGATTCGGATAGTGGTCGCGCTTGGGCGTGATGCCGACCTTCTCCATCAGCAGTTCGGCTTCGCCGATCGCATCCTTCTTGGTCATGCCGAGCACGTGGATCGGCCCTTCGATGATGTTTTCGAGAATGGTCTTGTGGGACCAGAGGTTGAAGCTCTGGAACACCATGCCGAGGCGCGTGCGGATATGTTCGAGCTGCCGCTTGTCGGCTGCATGGAACTTGCCGTCCTTGCCCTTGACGGTGCGGATCACCTCGCCCGAGACGGAGATCTCGCCCTCGTCCGGCGTCTCCAGATAGTTGATGCAGCGCAGAAGCGTGCTCTTGCCCGAGCCGCTGCTGCCGATCAGCGAGATGACGTCGCCGGACTTCGCCTCGAAGGAGACGCCTTTCAGCACCTCGACGGACCCGAAGCTCTTGTGAATGTTCTTCACCGAAAGCGCTGATGCGACCATGTTCATTCCTCTCGCGCGCCGTGGCGCGTCTCCTCTTTATGCCTTCGCCGTGCGGTAGCGCGTGAGCCGCTTCTCGACGACGCCCATGATGCGCGTCAGGATGAACACGACGGTGAAATAGATGATGCCGGCGGCAATCAGCGGTTCGAAGATCAGCAGCGACTGGCGCTGCAGCATGCGGGCGGTGCCCATGACCTCAAGAATGGTGATGGTCGAGGCAAGCGACGTCGTCTTCAGCAGGATGATCAGGTCACCCGTCAAAACCGGCAGGCACGAGCGGAACGCCTGCGGCAGGGTGATGCGGCGCAGGACCATCGACGAGCGCATGCCGATCGATTTTGCCGCCTCGATCTGGCCGCGCGGGATCGCCTTGATCGCGCCGCGGATGACCTCGGCATTGTAGGACGCCTGGTTGAGGCTGAGTGCAAAGATCGCATACCACAGGCCGTCACGCAGATAGGGCCAGAGGAAGCTATGGCGCACCCAGGTGCCGGGTAGGATTTGCCCGAGGCCGTAATAGATCAGGTAGATCTGCACCAAAAGCGGCGTACCACGGAAGGCGAAGGTAAAGACATAGGCCGGAACCGAAAGCACGCGGCGACCGGAAAGCCGGGCGAGCGCCACGAGCGTGCCTATGACGAGGCCGAAGACGCCGGCGACCGCCGTCAGAAGCAGCGTGAGCGGTGTCGCCTTGATCAGCGCCGGCAGGAAGCCAACGACGTTGGAGATCGTTTCCATCAGTTGTGCCCCCGATTGAGGCGGCGCTCGATCTGGGCGATCACCAGGACGGACACGAGCGTAATTGCCAGAAACAGAATGGCCGTCAGCCCGTAGAAGAAGATGTACTGCTTGGTGCCTGCCGCCGCGCGATAGCCCGTGTAGAGCAGCTCGCTGAAGGAGCCGAGCACGCTGATGATGGCGCTTTCCTTGGTGATAGACAGCCAGAGATTGCCCATGCCGGGGACCGCGTGGCGCATCATCTGCGGGAAGATGATGCGGGTGAAGACCTTGCGCCTGTTCATGCCGATCGAAACCGCCGCCTCGATCTGGCCCGGCGGCACGGAGAGGAAGGCCGAGCGCAGCACCTCGGTCATGAAGGCGCCGGAGACGAAGGCGAGCGCGATGATCGCCGCCCAGAACGAGCTGAACTGAAAGGTTTCGGCAACGAGCCCGAAGTGCTTCAACAGCCGCTCGGCACCGCTCGCGACCGAGAAATAGAGAAGCAGGATGACGAGCAACTCAGGCAGCGAGCGCACGACCGTCGTGTAGATATCGGCAAGGAAACGCGGGATCCGGTGCTTCGACAGTTTGCCGGCAGCGCCCAGGAAGCCGAAGAGAACCGCAACCGCATAGGCGACCACGGAGACCTGCAGGGTCATCACCAGGCCCCAGGCGAAATCGTCGCCCCAGCCCTCGCCGCCCCAGGCAAGCAATTGCCAGTAATAGTCCATCCGTCGTTACCTGTTCCCGATTGTCTCGTCAGCCCCTACGCCGCTGCCCGATCGGTGCGGGCAAGGTGGCTGTAGCGGTTGCTGCGATGGTGCCCCGGCGCTGCGGCCGGTTTTGGCGAATGAGGGCGGCGACGCTGGCCGCCGCCCTCCGAAATTCGGTTTACTTCTTGCCGAAGATCCACTTGTCGACGAGCTTCTGCGTCGTGCCGTCCTTTTCGAGCGCGGCAAGGCCGGCATTGACCTTGTCGAGGGTCGCAGCGTCACCCTTGCGGACGGCATAGGCGACGCCTTCGCCGAGCGTGACGTTCTTCGGCACTTCGACCTTGACCTCGTAGTCGGCGCCTTCAGGCGTCTTCAGGAAGGTCTGGATGTAGAGGTCGGGGATGAGCACGTAGTCGACGCGACCGGCGATGAGGTCGGCGACCGAGTTGTCGGCGGTGTCGTAGCTCTTGGCTTCGGCGCCGGTCAGGTACTTGGCGACATAGGCCGACTGCACGCTCGACGTCTGCACGCCGATGATCTTGCCCTCGACGCTTGCCGGGTCGATGATCTTGCCAGAACCGTCGGCGGCGTCGGCCGTCTTGATCTCGCTCGTGTCACCCTTGGAGCCAACGAAGGACGTGCCTTCGGTGTAATAGGGCGTCGAGAAATCGACGACCTGGCGGCGCTCGTCGGTGATCGAGAAGGCGCCGATGATGAAATCGACCTTGTTTTCCTTCAGCGACGGGATGAGACCGTCCCAGGCCATCTGGTTGATGTCGCACTTGACGGCCATCTTCTCGCAGAGCGCGCGGGAGAGATCGGCTTCAAGGCCCTCCCACTCGCCGCCGGCGTTCACCTGGGTGAAGGGCATGTAGGGCTCCGGCGTCATGCCGAGGCGCAGCGTCTCCTCGGCAAACGCGCTGCCGGCAGCCATGGAAAGGGCGATCCCTGCGAACAGGGCGGTCTTCAACGTCTTCATAATGTTCCTCCTCGGGGATTGCGTCGGGTCAGAGCGTGTTGCTGAACCAGCGTAGCGACATGCAGGAAAGACCTGCGTCGATCTTGCCGATCTCCGTCGTCTTCATCGGCACGACCTTGTAGCCGAGCTTGTCGAGCATCTCGATCGTGCGCGGGAAGTCCGAGCCGACCATGACGACGTCGTTGACGCGCAGCGCATTCGCTGCCGGCTCTTCGCCTTCGGGAATGATCACCTGCTTGAAGCGCTCGAAGGCGCCGGACTTGGCGAGGCGCGCGGTCGAAAGCACGGTCTCGTCGTCGAGCAGCGAGCAATCGGTCTTGAAGTGCAGCACGCCTTCAGGCGTGGCGACGATCTCGCTTTTGCGACCGAGCTTGGTCAGGCAGGCCTGAAGTGCTTCGGCGCCAACCTTGTTGGTACGGGCCGAAAGACCGATCATCACGCTTTCGCGGGTGGTCAGAACGTCGCCGCCATCGGCAAAGCCGGTGCCTGGCAGATCGAGAACCGTTTCGAACATGGCGCGAAGCGTCGGCTCGATCTCCGGCGTTTCCTTGACGCGGGTTTCGGCACCCGGACGCAAGAGGATCGCGCCTTCGGTGAAGACCAGCGCCGGATCTTCGACGAAGATCGAGTCCGGGAAGGCTTCGAGCGCCGGCAGCACCGTCACCTTGACGCCCGCGTCCTTCATCGCCGCGATATAGGCATCGTGTTCTGCCTTTACACCTTCGAAGGTGGGGTTGCCGCGGTCATCGGCGCGAAGGCCGTTGACGACCGACTTCGACGGGGTGCGGACGATGATGTTGTTGAACTGGTAGACGGGGCGTGACTGCGACATTTGTAGACCTTTGGCTTGGATGAGGTGCTTCTATCGATCGGACATGGCGGCGTAAAGCGGTTGCTTGTTCACGTTTTCCCGACGTGACAGGTGAACGCCAGCGAGCATGCAGCGCACGGAGCCGCCCGCGAGCTCGATGGTCGGAACGTCGAAGGCGAGAACACGGGCAGAGACTTCGAGCGCCTTGATCTGGTCGGCGCGGAGCGAGGCGAGCGCGCGAGCCGACATGACCACGACGCGGCCATCGGCACCGTCGAGTTCGATGGCATTGCCGGCGAAGTTCTCGATTTGCTCCAGCGTCAGATCGATGACCTGGCGGCCGGTTTCCTCAAGCCGCAAGCAGATCTCCTGGCGACGGGCGAGATCCGGGATCATGCTCGTGCCGATCAGCGCAAACTCGGTGCCGATGCACATCAGCACGTTGGTGTGGTAGATCGAGTTGCCCTGGCGATCGACCGCGCCGAAGATCATCGGCTCGAAATTGAAGTGGGTGCAGAAGCGTTCTAGCGCCACTTCATTGGTGCGGTTGGAACGTGCGGCATAGGCGACGCGACCGATATGGTCGAGCACCATGGCGCCCGTGCCTTCGAGGTAGACGCCGTCCTTTTCAAGGCCGGAGTAATCGATCACGTCCTGAACGCGGTACTCGTTCTTCAGCATCTCGATGATGTCGGAGCGGCGCTCGCTTTGACGGCTTTCCGAATACATCGGATAGATCGCGACATGGCCACCCGAATGGGTCGAGAACCAGTTGTTGGGGAACACCGAGTCCGGCCGCGTCGTCGTCTCGTCTTCGAAGAGATGGACTGCGACGCCGGCGTTCGAAAGCCCGTCGGCCATGCGGCTGACTTCGTCATAGGCGGCCTTGGCGATCGCAGTCGGCTGGCGCGCCGCGTCGGTCGCCTGGAAGGCATTGTCCTTGGCCGTCATCGGGTTGGGGCCGAAGTGGTGCGGGCGGATCATCACGACGCCCTTCGGCGCCTGTACGGACAGTCTCTTCATGTTATGCGGCACTCCGCTCGGCAGGGACCGCCGGCTGCTGCCGGAACAGGCCGTAGAGATCGCGCGGATGGTCCGGCTGGGTCGTCAGGTCGAGCTCGGTGTAGAATGCGGTACCCTGGATCTTGTCGCGCAGGAAGCGCAGGGCCGAGAAGTCTTCGGTAGCAAAACCGACGGAATCGAAGATGGTGATCTGGGCGCTCGAGCGACGGCCTTCGGCCTCGCCGGCAATCACCTGCCAGAGTTCGGTGACCGGGAAGTCCGGCGCCATCTGCTGGATCTCGCCCTCGATGCGGGTCTGTTCCGGATATTCGACGAAGACGTCGGCGCGGCGCAGGATGTCCCCCTGCAACTCCGTCTTGCCGGGGCAATCGCCGCCAACGGCGTTGATGTGAACGCCGGCGCCCACCATGTTGTCGGAGAGGATCGTGGCATTGCGCTTGTCGGCCGTGACGGTCGTGATGATGTCCGCGCCAGCAACCGCTTCTTCCGCCGTGGTTGCGACGACGATGTCGAAGTCCATATCCGAGAGGTTGTTGCAGAACTTGGCGGCGGCTTCCGCATCGATATCGAAGACCTGAAGGCGCTTGACGCCAAGAAGGGCGCGGAAGGCGAGCGCCTGGAATTCGGACTGGGCGCCGAGACCGATGATCGCCATCGAGCGGGCATCAGGACGTGCGAGGTACTTCGCGGCAAGCGCCGATGTCGCCGCCGTGCGCAGTCCCGTCATGATCGTCATTTCGGAAACGAGACAGGGGTAGCCGGTGCTGACGTCGGAAAGAACGCCGAAGGCGGTCACCGTCTGCAGGCCGACATTGGGGTTCTTCGGATGGCCGTTGACGTATTTGAAGCCGTAGTGCTCGCCGTCCGAGGTCGGCATCAACTCGATGACGCCGGTCTTCGAGTGGCTGGCCAGCCGCGGAGTTTTTTCGAAAACGTTCCACCGGCGGAAATCGTCTTCGATGTATTCCGCAAGACCCACAAGAAACGTCTCAATGCCGATCGATTTGACCAGCTCGATTACGTTGCCGACACCGACATACTGAACCACGTTTAAAACTCCATCGGAGAAATTCGATGAAGTCAGCCTAGGCTTGCAAGAAGTGAGTTGAAATTTTAAACCTGCGCAAAATTACAGGACATATTGAGCAATTTGCGCAATCGTAATATACACCTTTCATGCATATCTTCGATGACCTCGACCACCAGCTCATCTCGCTCCTGCGAGAAGACGGGCGCGCGCCCTACTCCAAGATCGCTGCGGTGCTCGGCATATCGAGGGCGACCGTGCAGACTCGCATCGACCGGCTGCTCGAAAGCGGCGCGGTCCTGGGCTTCACGCTGCGCGTGCGGCAGGATTATGACGATCGCGCCATCCGTGCGATCATGATGATCGAGGTGAGCGGCCGAAACACCACCAAGGTGATCAAATACCTGCGCGGCCTGCCGGAACTTTATGCCCTGCACACCACCAACGGCGGTTGGGACCTGGTCGCCGAAATCCGCGCCAACAGCCTCAGCGATTTCGACCGCATCCTGCGCGAAGTGCGCGACGTCGAGGGCGTGTCGAACAGCGAAACGAGCATTCTGCTCAGCACCGTCTGACGCTCCTACCCATCATCTGCGCAGCTCGCGCACGACCAAGACAGGCATGACCATGAGCCATATCCCCCAGATCGACTACGACACCGCCTCGGATGAAATCCGCGCCGCCCACGACGAGGAGGTGCGCGTGCGTGGCCGCATGACCAACATGAAGCGCACGCTTTTACATTCGCCGGTCGCGCACCGGATCTATGCGGAATGGTTCACGCTCCGCGAGGAACTACGCCCTACCCTCGACGACAGGGCGATCTGGTTCCTCTCCCATTCCATTTCGGAGGCCATGAAATCCCCAATCGCCATGGGCTTCTTTCGTCGCGCCTTCGCCAATGCCGGCATCGATTTTCACACGGACGTGCCGAGCGAAGACGAACAGCGCCTGATCGCGTTCGGCCGCGCCATCGTCGCCGACAGCAATGCCGTTACGGAGGAAATCTGGGTTGGCCTCAAGGCACGCTACGACGCCAAGGCGCTGGTCGACCTCGTCGCTTTCTCCGGTATCATGGTGGCGACGGCGCTTTTCAACAATGTCGTCGAAGTGGAGTTCGACAAGGAACTGGAACCCTTCGTCGATTGAGACAGTGAAGAGCAGCGTGACAAACGATATGACAATCAGGCGCGCGACCGTCGCGGATGCGTCAAGCCTTGCGGCGATCAGCCTGGAAGTCTGGCTGAACACGTATATCAGGGATGGCGTCAACGCATTCTTTGCCGATTATGCGCTGCAGCACTTTACCACCGCGCGCTTCGAAGAAATTCTGGGCGACCGCAACGAGACCGTCTGGGTTTCGCAGAACGTTGTCGGTATCGACGGCTTCTTGCGCATGTCCGCGAATTCGCCGGCACCGGTCGATATCGCCTCCGACCTGGAAATCACGACGCTCTATGTCCAGCCCCGTCACCATGGTCGCGGCCTCGGCAAGGCACTCCTGAAGACCGGCCTGCAATTCTGCCTGGACACGGGCCAGCTAGGCACCTGGCTGGCGGTGAACGCCGAAAACGAAAAAGCCACGACCTTCTACCTCGCGAGTGGCTTTGAGATGGCGGGACAAACCCATTTCACGATCGGCGACAAGGCTTACCCCAACCACGTTCTTCAGTTTCGCTTGGACCGCTGATCGCTTCGAACAGCGCCTTCACACCAAGAAACGGTTGACGTCGATCGCTTGCGTGTATATACACACATTATGTCTCGTTGCTATTGTGCCCTCTTACGCAAAGCCACCCGGCGAGTGACGTCAGTCTATGACGACGCGCTGCAGCCGATTGGTCTTAACCTTGCCCAGTTCAGCCTGCTTCGACACATCGCGCGCGATGAACCGATCTCGATGACCGAGCTTGGCCGCAAGATCGAACTCGAGCGATCGACGGTCAGCCGCAACGTCAAAGTGCTGGAGGGAATGGGATTGACCGCAACTGGAAGCGGAAAGGATCAGCGGGAGGCCATTGTCGAGCTTACGGAGAGCGGCCACCGGATACTGGCTGACGGCGCGCCGCTCTGGCAGGCCGCTCAGGACAAGATCGAGGCGCGGCTGGGAGCCGACGCCGCCGCCCAGCTGGAGGACCTGCTGCTGGCGCTCTAGCGCCTCGTTTCCAGACCAACTTTCTGGTCGCAGTCTGCGACTTGAGGCCAGAAGAATCCGGGCAGCCTAAGCTGCCAGGAACCGGCAGAAAACTGCCAAACAACAGTTCAATCTGCGACCTGCGCTCCGAAAGCCCGCGCAGCGCTGTCGCACGCCCTAAAAACACCGACGAAAGGAAGTCGACGATGCTCGGTCCGGCGCTTGCGCGTTATCTTGCCAGACGCAATATCCACTACGGCTGGGCTGTCGCCGCCGTCACCTTCCTGGTCATGCTTTCGACAGCGGGCGCCATGGGCTCGGCCGGCGTGCTCAT
This sequence comes from Ensifer sp. ENS06, assembly GCF_014852205.1. NCBI lineage: Bacteria > Pseudomonadati > Pseudomonadota > Alphaproteobacteria > Hyphomicrobiales > Rhizobiaceae > Ensifer > Ensifer sp. ENS06. The sequence continues at coordinate 136,727 of NZ_JACVBC010000007.1, forward strand.
CAAACCGCTCGAGACCGAATTCGGCTGGACCAATGCGCAAATCTCGCTGGCGCTCGCCATCCGGCTTTGCCTTTTCGGTCTGCTCGGTCCGTTCGCAGCCTCGTTCATGAACCATTTCGGCGTGCGCCCGGTCGTGTCTACGGCGCTGATCCTGATCATCTCCGGCATCGCCGCCTCGTTCTACATGACGGAACTCTGGCACCTGGTGGCGATCTGGGGCGTCGTGCTCGGCGTGGGTACCGGCATGACGGCGCTGGTGCTCGGCGCGACGGTCGCAACGCGCTGGTTCGACAAACGGCGCGGGCTCGTCGTCGGGCTGATGACCGCCAGCAACGCCACCGGCCAGCTGGTCTTCCTGCCGTTGCTCGCTTCTCTCACCGAAACGATCGGCTGGCGCTCGGCGCTGACGCTGATCATCGTCATCCTGCTTGCGGCCTTCACCCTGGTCCTGCTTCTGATGCAGGATCGCCCTGGGGACCTTGGCCTTGCGCCCTTCGGCGGCAAGCAAATGGTGGCGGCGCCGCCGAAGGCGAAGAGCTTCGGGGAACTGCTGATGGCACCGATCCGGGCGCTTTCCGACGCCGCCAAGACCAACACCTTCTGGGTGCTGTTTGCGACCTTCTTCGTCTGCGGCTTCAGCACCAACGGGCTGATCCAGACCCATTGGGTTTCGATCTGCGGCGATGTTGGTATTGCCCCCGTCGCAGCAGCCAGCCTGCTGGCGCTGATCGGCGTATTCGATCTGATCGGCACCATCGGTTCCGGCTGGCTCTCGGACCGTTATGACAACCGCTGGCTGCTCTTCTGGTTCTACGGCCTTCGCGGCCTGTCGCTGATGTTCCTGCCGTTCAGCGGCTTCAACATCTACACGCTGTCGATCTTTGCGATCTTCTACGGCCTGGATTGGGTCGCGACGGTACCGCCGACGGTGAAACTTTCGGCCGAACGCTTCGGTCCGGAACGCGCCGCCCTCGTCTTCGGCTGGGTCTTCACCGGTCACCAGCTGGGTGCGGCCAGTGCGACCTTCCTCGCAGGCGCCAGCCGGACGTCGCTTGAAACCTATACGCCGGCGCTGATTGCCGCCGGGATGCTCTGCATTGTCGCGGCCCTGCTGGTGCTGACGATCGGTCGGCGTCAACCGGAGGCGCTTACGCCGCAACCGGCCTGAGTCCTTCTGCCAGTTGCATCGAAAAGGGCGGGCTGCCAATGGCAGCCCGCCCTTTTGTTGGACGCTGAGACCCAATGAACGTCAGTGGGCAAACTCGGTCACGAATTCCGGATTGCCGCGGATCGTATTGCTAACGGTGCAGATCTCGTTTTCGGCGGCTTCCGCGATCGCATGGCGGACCGTGTCGTCAAAATCACCCTTGATGTCGAAGACGATGTTGAATTTTGCGACGCGGGACGGCTCGTCATGGGCTTTCTCGCCCGTCACCTTGGCACTCACTTGCGTCAGCCGGTCGAGCACGCCAAAACGGCTGGCGGCGATGCGGGCGCTCAGCACCAGGCAGCTTGCGAGCGACGCATAGAGCAGATCGAGCGGGCCGTAGCCCGCCTGCGACGGGCCGGTGACGATATCGAGTTCACCACCGGTGACCGAGGTCACATGCGGAAAGCCGGTCTTGCCGACCACAGCCGTCGCACCGGTTTCCCGCGTTCTCACCTTCACATCCGCCATGTCGTAAAACCTTCCCAGAACTTATCAAACCGATCGGTAGAAACACGTCGCCCCGGGCCGGAAGGCCCAGGGCGTTTTGATATGTGCGCCTTTTTCTCATCGGCGCAAGGGCGATCGCTGGCGGATCAGTTCTTCTTCACCAGGCGGTAGAAGACATAGTCCGAGATGGCGCCATTGACGTAGCCTTCGACCTTGTCCTTCATCGCGACCTGGGTCGCGGCCTGGAACATGATCACGATCGGCGACTTTTCCTGCACCTTGCGCTGCAGGTCGACATAAAGCGCGTCGCGCTTGGCCGGATCGGCTTCCTTGAGGGCTGCCTTGGTCGCTTCGTTGAGTTCCGCCGGAACCGCCCAGCCGTTACGCCAGGTGGTCGTCGACTGATACTTGTCGTCGGCGTTGTCTTCGTTATAGGCGAAGGCCTTGGCGTTCGAATGCGGGTCCATGAAGTCCGGGCCCCAATAGAGCAGCATCGCTTCGTGGGTGCGCGCGCGGTACTTGGTGATGACCTGGCTACCGGTGCCCGGGATGATCTCGAAGTTGATCCCGGCTTCGGCGAAGGACGCCTGCAGTGACTGCGCCATGTCGGTGAACGGCGTCGAGTTGATGACGTCGAGGGTCACCTTGATCGGCGTCTTGATGCCGGCATCGGCCAGGATCTTCTTCGCCTTCTCGACGTCGTAGCTGTAGGGGGTCTCGTCGAGCGAGCCCGGGAAGCCCTTCGGCCAGAAGGCCTGGTGAACTTCCATCTGGCCCTTGAGGAAGCTGTCGGTCATGCCCTTGTAGTCGACCAGGTAGCGGGCGGCTTCCCAGACGGCTTCCGGCTGCAGTGCTTCGTCCTTCTGGTTGAACGACAGGAAGTGTACGGCGGCCTGCGGATAGGATTCGACCTTCACGCCGTCCTTGCCTTCAAGACCCGAAACCTGGTCCGGGGTCAGGTTCTTCGCCATGTCGACGTCGCCGGTCTGCAGCATCAGCTGCTGGGTTGCGGCTTCGGCCACGTGACGGATGATGACGCCCTTGATAACAGGAGCGCCGCCGAAGTAGTTCGGGTTGCTCGCAAGGTTGAGCAGCTCGCCGGCGCGGAAGGCCTTGAGCACGAACGGGCCGGTGCCGGCCGAATTGGCCTTGAGCCACGCATTGCCGAAGTCGCCATCGGCCTCGTTGGCCTTGACGGTTTCCGCGTCGATCACCGAAGCCGGGCGAGCGGCGAGAACGTTGAGAACGAAGGCCGACGAGAAGTCGCCGTCATACTTGACCGTGACCTTGTTACCTTCGGCGGTCACCATCTTGTCGATGTTTTCGGGCGTCCAGCCGAGCTGCGTCAGGATGAAGGCCGGCGCCTTGTTGAGAACGACGACGCGCTTGAAGGAGTAGACGACGTCTTCGCCACGCAGCGGATTGCCGGAGGAAAAGGTAACGCCATCACGCAGCGTGAAGGTGATCGTCTTTGCCGCATCGTCGACCGTCCATTCGGAGGCAAGACCCGGCGCCAGCTTCTTCACGTCGGGCGCATCGTACTGCACCAGGCGGTCATAGGTCTGGGTGACGTATTCGCCCGAGGAGAACTCGTAGGCCTCGGCCGGGTCGATGCTGACGATGTCGTCGATATTCTGGGCAACGACCAACACATCGGCTGGCGTTTCGGCGAGTGCGGCCGGCGCCACGCTCATCATCAGGGACGCCGCGAAGACCGCGGCCTTGAACATTCTCATCATCATTCTCCTATTTTCGATGAGGCTTGGTTTTTGTCGGTGCCGGCTTCAGCGCCGATTGCGGCTGACCGGTCTCGTTGGATTGGGAAGCGCGGGGCCGGAAGAGCGGCAGGGTGCCGGTCCAGATCAACCGCACGGGTGCGTCTGTCTTGTTCCACCAGTAGTGGGGCTGGATGCCGCGGAAGTGCAGGCCGTCGCCAGGCGAAAGCATGGTGTCGTCGCCATCGAGCCCGAAGAGGATCTCGCCTTCGAGCATGTAGACGAGCTCTTCGCCCTCATGGCTGAAGACCTCGGAGCGATGCCCCGGCGGAATGGTGATGACGAAACTCGAAAGCTGGTTGCCGGCGAAATCCGCGCCAATGCGCTCATAGGAAACAGGCGAGCCGCCGACCGAAAACACCATGCGCCCCTCGGCGCGCGAAAGCCCGGTGTCGATCGCCGGTGCCAGGATGAAATGGTTGAGTTCGGCGCCCAGGCCTTGCGCAATCTGGGCCAGTGTGCCGAGCGAGGGCATGGCAAGATCGCGCTCGATCTGGCTCAAATAGCCGACCGAAACGCCCGCTGCGTCGCTGAGCGTCTGCAGGGTCATATGCATCTGCCGGCGGCGCGCACGCACCAGCGCGCCCACCTTCGGCTGCCCTGCCCCGGCCGATTTGCCCGAAGCGGCCTGCGTATCCTCTGACGGATCGCTCACAGCGGTTATTCCTCCCGTTTCCGCCCCAGTAAAATTTTTTTGATTTAAGCAAACTTATTTATATACTCCAAGCAAATTTTTGCGGTATCGACAAGTGAGACCGCAAGCGAAGAGGGATGGTGACGCCACGTGGCAAACGACAGCACGACAGCAGCAGCGCCGGCGCGCCGCGCCGCCAGACCCAGTCGGGGACGGCAGCGCCTTCTTTCACTGGCAGGCTTCCTGGTAACGCTTGCGATAACCTTCCTCGGCCTGCTCGCAATCACCTTCTTCATCGGCCGCATCGTGCCGATCGACCCGGTTCTGGCTGTCGTCGGCGACCGCGCACCCGTCGCCGTCTATGAGCGCGTGCGCCAGGAAATGGGGCTCGACCAGCCGCTGATCACCCAGTTCGTCAGCTACGTACGTGACGTCGCCACCTTCAATTTCGGAACATCGGTTTCGACGGGCAAGCCGGTTATCGAGGACCTCGCTCGCGTCTTCCCGGCAACACTCGAAATGGCGACGCTCGGCATCATGCTCGGCGTGCTGATCGGCGTGCCGCTCGGTGTTTTTGCCGCCGCCCGCCGTGGCTCCTGGCTCGATCAGGGCATCCGCGTCATCGGTCTGCTCGGTTATTCGGTGCCTGCCTTCTGGCTCGGTCTCGTCGGCCTGGCGATTTTCTACGCGAAGCTGAAATGGGTCGGCGGCCCCGGCCGTGTCGACATCTTTTACGACGGCATGGTGTCGCCGGTCACGGGCCTGATCCTTGTCGACAGCATCATTGCTGGCGAATGGGAGATCTTCCGCAACGCCGTCTGGCACCTGATCCTGCCGGCGTCCTGCCTCGGCTTCTTCTCGCTCGCCTATATCGCCCGCATGACGCGCTCCTTCATGCTCGACCAGCTGAGCCAGGAATATGTGACGACCGCCCGGGTCAAAGGCGTGCCGGAGCGCCTGGTCATCTGGCGCCATGCCTTCCGGCCGATCCGCGTGCCGCTGATCACCGTTATCGGCCTGTCCTATGCCGGCCTGCTCGAAGGCTCCGTGATGATCGAGACGATCTTCTCCTGGCCCGGCATCGGCAACTACCTGACCGTCGCTCTGCTCAATGCCGACATGTCGGCCGTGCTCGGCTCGACCCTCGTCATCGGCGCGGTCTTTATCGGCATCAACAAGATTTCGGACGTGCTCTATCGCGTGCTCGATCCGCGTGCACGCTAAGGGAGGAGCGACCATGACCACACTTCGCGACTGGCTGATCGACGACAGCCCCGCCTCGCCGATGCAGGCGCGCCTCGGGCGCTTCTATCGCATCTTCGGCGCGCTGATGCGCAATCCGCTCGCCGTTGTCGGCGCCGTCATCATCCTCGTTCTGGTGCTGACCGCACTCTTTGCGCCGTGGCTCGCCACCCATGATCCGCTGCGCCAGTCGCTGAGCGAACGCCTGCTGCCGCCGAGTGCCGCCCACTGGATGGGAACCGACGAACTCGGCCGCGACATCTGGTCCCGCGTTGTCTACGGTTCACGCATCACGCTGGCCATCGTCACGCTGGTTGCAGTGCTCGCAGCCCCTGCCGGCCTGGTGATCGGCGTGGCTGCCGGTTATTTCGGTGGCTGGGTCGACCGTATCCTGATGGGCATTACCGATATCTTCCTGTCGCTGCCGAAGCTCATCCTGGCGCTTGCCTTCGTTGCAGCCCTTGGTCCCGGCATCGAGAACGCGATCATCGCCATCGCGATCACCTCCTGGCCCGGCTATGCCCGTGTCGCTCGTGCGGAGACGCTGACCTTCAAGAACTCCGAATTCATTTCGGCGGTGCGTCTGCTCGGCGCGTCGAGCCTCCGGGTCAATCTCGGCCACGTGCTCCCGCTCTGCACCTCATCGATGATCGTCCGCGTCACGCTCGACATGGCCGGCATCATCCTGACGGCCGCCGGTCTCGGCTTCATCGGACTTGGCGCTCAGCCGCCACTTCCCGAATGGGGCGCGATGATCTCGCGCGGTCGCTCCTTCATTCTCGATCAGTGGTGGGTCGCGACCATGCCCGGCTTTGCCATCATTCTCGTTAGCCTCGGCTTCTGCTTCCTCGGTGATGGCCTGCGCGACGTGCTCGATCCGAAGAGCGGGGAGCAGCGCTGATGAGCAATCTTCTCGAAGTCGAAAACCTGCGCGTCACCTTCCCGACGCCCCGCGGTGATCTCGAAGTCGTGCGCGGCATCTCCTTCACCCTCGGCCGCGAACGCCTCGGCATCGTCGGCGAGAGCGGCTCGGGCAAGTCGATGACCGGTCGCTCGATCCTGCAGCTGATCCGGGCACCGGGTCGGGTCACCGCCGACAAGCTCGTCTTCGACGGCGTCGACCTCCTGAAGCAGTCCGAGCGGCAGATGCGCGCCATCCGCGGCGCCCGCATTTCCATGGTGATGCAAGACCCGAAGTTCTCGCTGAACCCGGTCATGACCATCGGCGAGCAGATCGCCGAAGCGTTGCTGACGCACCAGAAGCTGCCGCGCCGCGAGGTCAACGCGCGCGTGCTTACGATGCTGGAATCGGTGCGCATTGCAGATCCGGAACGCGTCGCCAAGCTCTACCCGCACGAAGTCTCCGGTGGCATGGGCCAGCGCGTGATGATCGCGATGATGCTGATCCCCGAGCCGGACCTTCTGATCGCCGACGAGCCGACCTCGGCGCTCGACGTTTCCGTCCAGGCCCAGGTGCTCGACATCATCGACGAACTGGTGAAACGCAAGGGCATGGGCCTGATCTTCATCAGCCATGACCTCAATCTCGTCTCCAGCTATTGCGACCGCATCCTCGTGATGAACACCGGCGAGGTGGTCGAGGAATGCAAGGCCGGCGAACTGATGGCGGCCAAGCACCCCTATACGCGCGGGCTGATCGCCTCCATTCCGCGCCTCGATGAAACACGGGACGAGCTGCCGGTGCTCGACCGCAGCGCATGGGCCAAGGCATGACCGCGCTCTCTCTGAAGAACCTCGACATCTCGTACGGCGACGTGCAGATCACCCACGACGTCAATCTCGATATCGCCGACGGCGAGAGCTTTGCCCTTGTCGGCGAAAGCGGCTCGGGAAAATCGACGGTGCTGAAGGCAATCGCAGGTCTCGCGCCGGAATGGACCGGCGAGATCACCGTGCTCGGCTCGCCCCGCGGCCACGGCATCGACCGCGCCTTTTCGCGTCAGTGCCAAATGGTGTTCCAGGATCCCTACGGCTCGCTGCACCCGCGAAAGACGGTCGACGCCACGCTCGGCGAAGCGCTGACGATCCACGGCATCGGCGACCGCAACGCCCGCATCGAAGAGGTCATGACCTCGGTCGGCCTCGATCGCAAGTTCCGCTTCCGTTTTCCGCACCAGCTCTCGGGCGGCCAGCGCCAGCGCGTGGCGATTGCCCGTGCACTGATGCTGAAGCCGAAGGTGCTCTTACTCGACGAGCCGACATCCGCGCTCGACGTTTCGGTCCAGGCCGAAATCCTCAACCTGTTGAAGCGCCTCCGGCGCGAGCAGAACCTCACCTTCCTGATGGTCACCCACAACCTGGCGGTCGTCTCCTTCCTCTGCGATCGCCTCGCTGTCATGCGCCAGGGCCGGATCGTCGAGATTGCCGATGTCGCCGACCTCAAGCGCGGTGACCTCAAGGATCCCTATTCGCGCGAGCTGATGCAGATCAGCGCCGCGCATGCCAACTAGGATGGGACAACACCGACGATTTCTCGTCTGTCCCCTTCTAAGATATCGAGTAACCCCAAGGACATAGCATGAACAGTGAACAGATCGCTGCCGCGCTGGCGGAATTCGACGCGGCCATTGCCAAGACCACCGATGCCGATGCGGTATGGACCGCATTGCAGACGCTTAGCCGCCAGGTGATCGGCGCCAAGCTCTTCACCATCATGACCGTAGACATGGTCAACGAAGTCGCGCGCCGCGCCTACACCTCGCACCCCGCGGAGTACCCGACCTCGGGCACCAAGCCGATCCGCTACGACAGCTGGTTCGACATCGTGCACAAGGCGCACCAGACCTTCGTCGCCAACACCATCGCCGATATCGCCAAGGTTTTCCCGGACCACGAGACGATCTGGTCGCTCGGCTGCGGCTCGGTTGCCAACATCCCGGTCGTTGTCGGCGGCGAGCTGCTCGGCACCGTCAACTGCCTCGACGTCGAGCATCACTACACGCCGGAGCGCGTGGCACTCTCCAAGCACCTGGAGCTGCCGGCGAAGCTCGCCTTCCTCGCCGCAGCACGCGCCGAGAAGAAGTAAGACAGCAGGCCGGAGGCGTCATCGCCTTCGGCCATCCATCCGCTCAGCGGCCGATCGCCCCACCGGTTTCCTTCAGGAAGAAATGCATTTTCTCCGTCTCGATCGGCACCGCGATCTGGTCATCGGGGCCGATGCGTGACGCAGCGTGAACCTGCGCCGTGAAAGCGGCGGGCCCGACCCGGCCAAGAGCCAGCGTATGCGGGCCGAGCGGTTCGATATCGCGCACGATCAGCCTGACTGTTGGCGCATTGGCGTCCGTCGCCATCGTATGTTCCGGCCGGATGCCGAGCACGACCGCTTTTCCGACGTAGGCGCCGAGTTTTTCGGCGCGGTTTTCCGGGATAGCCACGGCCACGTCCCCATCCGCTATGAACTGCATCCCTCCATCGCCGCGCTCCAGCCGGCCCTCGAGGAAATTCATGCTCGGCGCACCGATGAAGGCGGCGACGAAAAGATTGGCGGGGGCCTCATAGAGCGTGATCGGATCGGCCGCCTGCTCGATGCGGCCCTGGTTCATGACGACGACGCGGTCGGCCATGGTCATGGCTTCCACCTGATCGTGGGTCACGTAAACGGCAGTCGTCTGAAGACGCCGGTGCAAGAGCTTGATTTCGGTGCGCATTTCGATGCGAAGTTTGGCATCTAGGTTCGACAGCGGCTCGTCGAAGAGGAAGACATCCGGCTGGCGTACGATCGCCCGGCCGATCGCCACGCGCTGGCGCTGGCCGCCCGATAGTGCGCTCGGCTTGCGATTGAGATAGGCGCCGAGGTTGAGGATGCGAGCGGCATCCGTTACCGCCTTTTCGATCTCCGCCTTCGGCGTGCCGCGCACCTTCATGCCGTAGCCGATGTTCTCGGCGACCGTCATGTGCGGATAGAGCGCGTAATTCTGAAACACCATGGAGCAATTGCGCAGGCCCGGTCTGAGATCGGTCACGTCGCGATCGCCAATCCGGATCGAACCCGAAGTCGCAGTTTCGAGGCCGGCAATCATCCTGAGCGTCGTCGTCTTGCCGCAGCCGGAGGGACCGACGAGCACGACGAACTCACGATCGGCAATGTCGAGATCGAGCGGCGGAATGACGGTGACGCTCCCGAAGGACTTGGTGATCTGCTGCAATCGGACCTGTGACATGCTGTAGCCTCTGATGCTGTCTGTGCCCGGTCTCGCCGGGGACGGTGGCGCCCGCCCCGATCGTTTCGGGGCGGGCGTGGGTTCGTTACTGCTGCGGCAAGCCCATCGAGGCGCGATAGGCGGCAAGCTGCTTGTCGCGGCCGAACTCGTCGGTCAGCTTGTTCCACTGTTCCGCGACGCTATCGAGCGCCTGTTGCGGCGTCACTTCGCCGGCAAGCGCCTTGGAAAGCTCGATCTCCAGCACTTCGGTATAGGAGAAGTAGCCGGGAAGGCGCATGTCGAGCGCGATGTTCTTGGCGGTCACCGCCTCCTTCTGCGCACCAAGATATTCCTTCGCCTCACGCTCGGAGAAGATCTTCGACCAGAGATCGAGATTGGTCGTGTGCGAGATGCGGTAAGGGTTCACACCGGTGCCGCCGGTAATCGCCGCCTGGCCCGAGACGGCCGGGCTCGTCAGGTACTGGATGTAGTTCCAGGCTGCTTCCTGCTTGGTCGAGGTCGCGGGAACTGCCGCCTGCCAACCGCCGAAGGCCATGAAGGAGGTCTGGACGACGTGGTCGAACTTGTCCCACTTCTTGGTCTTGTAGTTCCAGATCTCGTCCGATCCCGGCAGCGATGCCGAGCCGACATTGCCGGCCACCTTCGACTGCTTCGGGTCGGCACCGATGACGCCGGTATCACCCCAGCCGATCGATTCCGCCACCTGGCCGCCGGCAAAAGCGGCGTTCACTTCGCCGAAGGAGAAGTTCAGCGCGTTCGGCGGCGCGAGCTTTGAGGCCCGGATGTATTCCTCGAGGCCACGAACCCAGCCGGGATTGTTGACCTGCGCATCCATCGTTTCCGGATTGAAGAACATGGCGCCCGGATTGTCCGGATGGCTGGTATAACCGGCCACGTGGCTGAACAGGAACCAGAATTGCTGGCCGCCGCGGCGGAAGGCTTCCGCCGTGCCCCAGAGGTTGTTGGCCGGCTGGTTGAAGTATTCGGCGATGTCCAGGTACTGCTTCCAGGTCTTGGGCGGCGCCAGATCGTAGCCGTACTTTTCCTTGAAGGCCTTCTGGTTGTCGGCGTTCTCGAAGAGGTCGATGCGGTAGCTGTAGGTATGGGCGTCGCCGTCCATCGTCTGCGACAGCACCTTGCCGTTCCAGACCATCAGCTGTTCGCGGTAGACGGGCGCGATATCGTCCCAGTCGGCGCCCTTCTGCATGTCGGCCGGCATTTCCGACAGGAAGTCGGTGAAATCAGGGGCCCAGGCCGGTGCAAAGGCGATCACGTCGAAAGCGTCTTCGCCAGAGGTCAGCGAGGTCACGATCTTCGGATAGAGCTCCGACCACGGGAACTCGACGACCTTGACCTTGCCGCAGGTCTTTTCCTCCCAGCCCTTGGCCGCAAGCTGCAGCGCCGAGGCAATGTAAGGACCGGTCTGTGTGGTCGCCGTCAGCTCGACGCCGGTGTAATCCGGGTCGCAGGCGAGCGCCGTTCCCGCGCTCCCCGATGCGAGTGCGGCGAGAGATGCAGATGCCAGTAGCAATTTCCTCATTCTATCCTCCCTGTGAATGAATGCATGCCAAAGCGGTTGGCTACTTGATCGCTCCAAGAAGCAGGCCGGAGCGCATGAGCCGGCTCAAAAGCCCGGCCATGACCATCATCGGAATGATGGCAACGAGGGCGGCAGCGGAAATCGCCCACCATTCGTCGCCGCGCTGGCTGTTCTGGCCGGCAACGAGAATGGGCAGCGTCTGCCATTTGGAGTTGGTCAGGAACAGCGCGAACAGGAACTCGTTCCAGACGAAGGCGAGCGTGATCATTAAGGTGGCGATCAGACCCGGCTTCGACATCGGCAGCACAATGCCGAAGAAGATCCGCCACGACGGCACGTTGTCGACCATCGCCGCCTCCTCGACCTCCACCGGCAGCGCCTCGAAGAAGTCGCGCATCAGCCAGATGACGATCGGCAGCGAGAAAGCGATATAGGCGAAAGTGAGGCCGATATAGCTGTCGACCAGCTTGAAGCCGAGTTTGCCCATCTCGGTGTACATCAGGTAGAGCGCAAAGGCAGCGACGATCGGCGGGAACATGCGCTGGCTGACGAACCAGAAGACGATGTCGTTGTTGCCAAGTTCCGGCCCCGGAAGGCGAAAGCGGCTCGAGATCACCGCAAGCGCGAGCGCTGCGACAAAGGCATAGACCAGCGAGATGCCCTGGCCGTAGCCAAGCACATGGCGGCCGAGCAGGAAGCCGCCGAAGGCGATCACCACGAAGATCAGTGCCGAGAGCAGGCGAAAGCGGAAGGTGAAGCGCACCAGCGCATAGGCTGCCATGGCGCCGATGAAGGTCGCGGCGATCGACGCCGAAAGGCCGATGATTGTCGAGGCCAGGAAGGTGTTGAAGAACTGGCCACGCTGGCCCGACAACAGCTCGCTCCAGGCCGTCAAGCTCGGTTCGAAATCAACGAAGGGCAGATAGGTCGGCCCGCCGACGACGGCGATCGGCGTCTTGAACGAGGTGATCAGCACCCAATAGAGCGGAAAGAAGGTGATGGCGAGCCAGACGAGGCAGCCGCCGAGCGCCAGCCAGCGCCGTTTCCCTTTGAGAGTGCGCACGCTCATTTGTGCTTCTCCAGATAGGGCTTGAGGATGGCGAGATAGACGAGACCGATGACTGTGATGACAATCAGGAACAGGAACGAAAGCGCCGAGGTGTAGCCGAGGTTGAACTTCTTGAAGCCTTCCTGATAGGCAAACAGCGTCAGCGTCTCGGTCGATATCCCCGGCCCGCCGCCGGTCATGACGAAGACCGTGTCGATGATCTTGTAGCTCTCGATCAGCCGGATGAAGACGACGGCAACCGAGATCGGCAGGAGCATAGGAAAGGTGATGTCGCGGAACTGCTGCCAGGGCGTGGCATTTTCGAGCGCGGCCGCCTCGTAGACGTCGTCGGGCAAGGTCTGTAGCCCGGCAAGTAGCATGAGGATGACGAAAGGCGTCCATTGCCAGACCTCGACGGCAATGATCGAGCCGAGCGCCCAGCTGGTCTGGGTGAGGAACGGCAGGTTGGGGAACCCGATTGCCGTCATCAGCTCGTTGAGCGGGCCCATCGTCGGGTTCAGCACCTGGCGGGCGATCAGCGCGACGGCGACCGGCGCCACCAGCATCGGCAGCAGGAAGCTGACGCGGAAGATGCCCTCTCCCGGCACTCTTGAATTCAACGCCAACGCCACCGAAAGGCCGATCACATATTGCAGCCCGACGGAGATGAAGGCGATCAGCGTCGTCGTTCCCGCCACATGCCAGAACCGCGGGTTCTGCAGGAGATCGAGATAGTTGCCGAAGCCGACGAAGCGGGCCGGCGTCGGCGGCACCAGCCGCATGCTCATGAAGCTGGTCGTCAGCGAATAGACGAGCGGGAAGATCGAGATCATCAGCACGATGATCAGCGCCGGCCAGATGAAGAAGTGCTTGATCGGGTCGTTGCGCGTCATGCGGACGCCCCGCGCGCAAGCAGCGCCTCGATCTCGGCAAGCGTCGGCATGGCGGGCGCGGTGCCGCGGCGGGTGACCGCGATGCCGGCGGTGGCGCAGCCGAAGCGTACAGCGTCAACCGGTGAAAGGTCGCGGGCGAGCGCTGCGGAGAAGCCTCCGACAAAAGCGTCCCCCGCCCCGGTCGTGTCGATTACCGGCCCGCTGGCGATCGCCGGCACCAGCACCGACTGCTCGTGGTTGTGATAGAGCACGCCGCGTTCACCGAGCGTGATCAGCGCCGTTTTCGCACCCTTCTTCAGGATCGCGTCACCGGCACGACGAACGTCGTCTTCCGTGGCGAGCGCAAAACCGACGATGGCTGCGGCTTCCGTCTCGTTCGGCACAAGATAATCGCAGAGCGGATAGATCGCATCCGGGAAGGCTTCGGCCGGTGCCGGGTTGAAGACGGTGATGACGCCGGCCGCATGGGCAATTTCGAGCGCCCGCCGAGCGGCGGCCACCGGCTGCTCCAATTGGGTGACGAAGATGCGCGAACCTTCGATCGTCTCGCGCGCGGCCTCGACATCGTCGATCCCGATCGAGCCGGCGGCTCCCGGATAGACGATGATAGCGTTTTCGCCGTTCTGGTCGTTGACATAGATGAAGGCAGCCCCCGTAGGCAGATCGTCCATCTCAACGATCTTCGGCGTCACGCCGGCCTCGGCATAGGTGCGCAGCGCCATCTCGCCAAAGGTGTCGCAGCCGAGCTTGGAGATGAAGGAAACGGGACTTCCCGCCCGAGCACAGGCGACCGCCTGGTTCGAGCCCTTGCCTCCCGGCCCGACGGAAAAGCCGCTGCCGGTAATCGTTTCACCGACAACCGGCATGCGCCGCGCCAGATAGGCCGTGTCGGCCACGAAGATGCCAAGGATCGAAACACCAGTCTTCATTCAAGCCTCCCCCTGCGACCGCACCGCAAGCAAAGCGGCGTGCCCAGGCAATCTCTCGCGATTTCATCTGTCGTCTCGTGCCGCGCGGCGACCGCGCGGTCCGTCAGGTCTTGGGCGGAATGACGCCCTTGGTGAAGAGGAAGCAGCCATAGAAGCGCGTCTCGCCCGTGGTGATGACGCAATAGGCCTTCTTGGCTTCCTCGTAGAACTTGAAGCGCTCGATGCCGTACATCGGCGCCAATTTACCCTCAGCGCGATCGATTACCGCCTGCACTTCCTGCTGCACGGGCAGCACTTCGTCGGGCGCACCCATCACCTCCATGCGCCCGGCCGAAGGCTGCAGCGGCGTATCGAGCGGCAGCACGGAAAGCACCGCTTCGACGGCACGCGCGGCCGAGACGTTGTCGATGCGCAACAGCGTGCCCAGCGTGGTCTTGCGGGCAATGGCGTCGGACGGGAAGTTGGTGTCGGAAATGACCAGCGTGTCGCCGTGTCCCATGGACCTGAGCGCGTGCAGCACATCGGCGTTCAGCGCCGGATCGATATTCTTCAGCATACAGTCCTCCTCCTGGCGCGCTCCGGTTTCCGTGGCGCGCAATGCATTCCCCCTTGCAGGCGAACGCGTCTCCCTACTGTTCACTTGTCCCACAGCGCGGGCCGGCTCCCCCCGCCCCGCGCGTGGTGGCTCTCCTACTCGCCGTAGGGGATCCAGATGTTCTTGACGTCCGTCGCGCGGCGCAGATAGGCCGGGCCTTCTGCCGCCTCGCGATCGAGCCAGTTCGTCGCCTTTCCGTAGTCGACAAAGGTGCGCTTCAGGTTGCCGACCGAGAGCCTCTCCACGAGGGTCGAAAGTTCCGCCGAGCCGAAAGCCCAGAGCGCATCCACGTCGTTGTGGCTTGCGAGCGTCTTTGCCAGTTCGATCGTCGAACCGGTGACGATGTTGACGACACCGGCCGGGACGTCTGATGTTTCGAGCACCGTATAGAAATCGGTGGCCGCCAGCGGATGCTGTTCGCTCGGCACCACGACGACACGGTTGCCGGTGGCGATCAGCGGCGCGACCAGACTGATCATGCCAAGCAGCGGCGCTTCCGGCGGGCAAACGACGCCGACGACACCGATCGCCTCGGGGATCGCAAGTGCTACGCCGCGAAGCGGCGGCTGGTGGATCGCGCCTTCGTACTTGTCGGCCCAGGCGCCATAGGTGAAGAGGCGTGCGATCGAGGCTTCGACTTCCGCCTTGGCGTTGGCCGCAGACGCGCCGGTCATGTCGGCGATCCGATCGGCGAATTCGCCCGCACGGCCACTCAGGTTTTCGGCGATGTAGTAGAGGATTTGCGCGCGGTTGTGCGTCGTTGCCGACGACCAGCCGGATGCGGCTTGCGCTGCGACGACTGCGTTGCGGATGTCCTTGCGGTTGCCCTCGCCGACCTCGCCAAGCACCTTGCCCTTGGGCGAGAGCACGTTGCGGTTATAGTTGCCATCCGGCCGTGCCTGCTTGCCGCCGATGAAAAGCTTGGCGGTACGGTCGACGTCAGGCATGGCGAAATCGCCAGCCACGGGCTTCAATGCCGGTTCGACGGCGGCGGGACGCGGCTTGCGGCCGGCCCAAGCCTTCGGCTTCAGATATTCGTAGCAGCCCTCGCGACCACCCTCGCGGCCGAAGCCGGATTCGCGCTTGCCGCCGAAACCGGCAGACGCATCGAAGAGGTTAGTCGCATTGACCCAAACCACACCGGCGGCGAGCTTGGCCGCGACATGCAATGCCAGGCCGATGGTCTCGCTCCAGACGCTGGCGGCAAGGCCGTAGCGCGTATGGTTGGCAAGCTGGATCGCCTCTTCCGGGGTGCGGAAGGTCATGGAGACGGCGACGGGGCCGAAAATCTCTTCCGTCGCAACGATCGAGGTCGGCTGCACGCCGGTGAGCAGGGTCGGCGGATAGAAGCTGCCGCCCTGCGGCAGTTCGATCTTCGGCTGATGCAGCGCTGCTCCTTCGGAGACGCCCTTGGCGACTAGGTCTTCGATCCGCTGCAACTGCACCGGCGCGACGATCGCTGCCATGTCGATCGCCTTGTCGAGCGGATGGCCGACGCGCAGCGTCTGCATGCGGCGCTTCAGGCGCTCGTAGAACAGCGGTGCCACGCCTTCCTGCACGAGGATGCGCGAGCCGGCGCAGCAGACCTGGCCCTGGTTGAACCAGATGGCGTCAACCACGCCTTCGACGGCGCCGTCGATATCAGCGTCGTCAAAGACGATGAAGGGTGACTTGCCGCCGAGTTCGAGCGTCACCGACTTGCCGGTGCCGGCGGTGCGCTCACGGATGAGGCGGCCGACTTCGGTCGAGCCGGTAAAAGCGATCTTGTCGATGTCCGCATGCTCGACAATCAGCGCGCCGGTTTCACCTTCGCCGGTAACGACGTTGAGCACGCCGGCCGGAAGACCTGCTGCAGCGGCCAGTTCGGCAAAGAGCAGCGCCGTCAGCGGCGTGAATTCCGCCGGTTTCAGGATCACCGTGTTACCGAGCGCCAGAGCGGGCGCGACCTTCCAGGCGAGCATCAGGAACGGGAAGTTCCAGGGAATGATCTGGCCGACGGCGCCGACCGGAACCTGATCGGCAAATTCGGTTTCCTGCAGCTGCGCCCAGCCGGCATGGTGATAGAAGTGGCGGGCGGCCAGCGGCACGTCGATGTCGCGGGTTTCGCGGATCGGCTTGCCGTTGTCGATCGCCTCGACCACGGCGATCAGGCGCGCATGGCGCTGGATCACGCGGGCGAGCGCATAGAGATGGCGGGCGCGGGCATGGCCCGGCAGCTTCGCCCAGGCGGCTTGCGCCTTGCGGGCAGCGGCGACGGCATCGTCAACATCCTTGGCACCGCCGAGCGCGATCTTTGCGAGCAGCTTGCCGGTTGCCGGCTCGTTCGTCTCGAAGGTCTTGCCGGACGCGGAGGCGACGAAGGCGCCGTTGATGAAGTGGCCGAATTCGCCCTTGTGGCGCGCCAGCCACTGGCGGGCTTCCGTGTCGGCTTCCGGTGCTGGACCATAGGACATTTCGTCAAAATACCTTGCGACAGTCATCGGGATCATCCAATCGGGTGACGGTTGAGGGCCGAGTAGGCGCCGGTAACGTGGTGTTCGAGCTGGCGCTCGATATCAGCAAGCAGGCTCGATGCGCCGATGCGGAAGAGATCCGGCTCGAGCCATTCGCGCCCGAGCTCGTCCTTCATCAGGAACTGGTAGTTCAGGATGTCCTTTGCCGCAGAAATGCCGCCCGCCGGCTTGTAGCCGACCTTGAGGCCGGTCTGCTCCTGATAGGCCCTAATCATGCGCAGCATGATGAGCGTCACCAGCAGCGTGGCGTTGACGCCTTCCTTGCCAGTCGAGGTCTTGATGAAATCGGCGCCAGCCATCATGCAGACGAGCGAAGCGCGCGCGACGTTGCGCAGCGTCTTCAGGTCGCCGGTCGCAAGAATAGCCTTCACATGAGCGTCACCGCAGGCGGCACGGAAATCGCGCATCTCATCATAGAGTGCCTGCCAGTTGCCCGTCAGCACATGCTCGCGGGTGATGACGATATCGATTTCCTTGGCGCCATCGGCGACAGAGGCTTCGATCTCGCGCAGCTTCACGTCATGCGGGATCAGGCCGGCAGGAAAACCGGTGGAGACGGCTGCCACCGGGATACCGGAACCTTCGAGCGCCTCGACGGCGGTGGAAACGAAACGATGATAGACGCACACGGCACCGGTCGTGATACCGCGACTGCCCATGCCGATCGCATCGAGCAGATCCTGGCGCACCGGCTGGCGGGCTTTGGCGCAGAGGCGCTTGACGCGCTCGGTGGTATCGTCGCCGTTGAGGGTCGTCAGATCGATGCAGGTAACCGCCTTCAAAAGCCAGGCGGCCTGCGCGTCCTTCTTGACCGTCCGGCGGCCGGGAAGCGTCGCAACACGGCGCTCAGCGGCAGACAGGTTGACGCGCTGGTCCAGCACCCAGCCAAGATCGAGATCGATGCCGTTGTTGCGCGGCCAGTTATGGCCCGCCGCCGGCGAATGCGCGGCCTTCGGCGCGCCAGTTTTCACAGCAAGGTCTTCCAAGCGATGGCTCCTTGAACTCCCTGTCACGACCAGCCGCACTCGAGCACAGCCGCCGAGAACTCATTTTTGTTATTTTTCTATCGAATTTTTGTGACTATTCCATCAAGAACAGAGAGTGTCAAGCGAGACACCGCCGTTTTGACGATTTCGTAATATTTTTGCGGATGCCGCCTTCACAGGCCCGGCAGCTGCGTTTCACCCTCTTCGGTGATGATAGAGCGAAAAACGCCGATTGGCGCGAAAAAAGCCGGCTTCAGCTTGCCAATCTTGCTGAGGTCGACGACCAGATGGCTCTCGCGCGCCAGCGAGATGACCTTCTGCTTCACCGACACCTCGTGGAAATGCACGCAGGTCGCACCACGCGCCGGATCGATGCCGGCGGCCGACAGGAAGGCGACGTTGATGCCGAGCGAATCGAGAGTCTCCAGACCGGAGTTGCCGGAAAAAGACGCAGACGAAGGGTGATAGACGCCACCAAGCATGACGATCCGGACATTCGGCTTATGGGTCAGCTTCTCCGCCACGTTCAGAGAATAACACACTGCTGTTATTGAATAATTCTCGGGAACGAGGTCGACGAGATATTCGAGTGTGGTGCCGCAATCGATGAAGATCGTCTCGTCCGGGCGGATATGGCGCGCCGCGTGGACACAGGCCTCGCGCTTGGCGGCAGCGTGGCTGTCGGCCTCGCGTGCCAGCTCGTAGGGCGCATCGCCTTCGATCTCCGACGCCGGCACGATATGTCCGCCGAGAAAAGCAAACTGTCCGGGATTGTCGGCAACGTCACGACGGATCGTCATTTCAGAGACGCCGAGCAGGGCCGCGGCGTCGCGCAAGTGCAAGACTCTCCGTCCTGAAAGGGCATCGGCGAGCTGGATGATGCGGGCTGTCTTGCGGCTGACCATAATTTCTTTCGTGTCCGACGAGTTCTGCAGCCGTTCATGGCGTGAACAGGTTTTGTGAAAAATATCACAAACCCTCTCCCCCAAGCAAGAGGAGTCACATTGATTGAAAGCGACCTGATCGCGGCCGGGGAGCCGATCGCCAAAAATGACAACGGCGGACCAACCGGCCCGCCGCTCCACTGTCGTCATATCAATCGGCGTGAAGAAGCGGACGAGGCGCTATCACGCGCTGATCGGCGCCGTTCGGTCCGAAAGCCAGCCCACCGTCTCCGGTTCAAGCAAGCCGTCCAGTTCCTGCGCGACGCGACGGTGATAGGCATCGATCCAGGTTCGCTCGGCCGCCGTCAGCAAGCCGAAATCGGCCAGCCGCAGATCGATCGGCACCAGCGTCAGGCTGCGGAAGCTCAGGAAACCGTCGCCGTCGTCGACCACCTCCACCTGGTTTTCGATGCGGATGCCGTAGGCGCCGGCCTTGTAGTAGCCCGGCTCGATCGTCGTCACCATGCCCGGCTTCAGCTCGATCTCGTTGACGCGGCGATCGAAGCGCTGCGGCTGTTCGTGGACCGAGAGAAAGTGACCGACCCCATGGCCGGTGCCGTGGTCATAATCGAGACCAAGATCCCAGAGCGGGCGGCGGGCAAAAGCGTCGAGCTGGTGGCCGAAGCTTCCCCTGGGGAATTTCAGCGATGCCATGGAGATCAACCCCTTAAGGACGGCCGTGTAGGCCCGCCGGATCTCGTCGCTGACCGGACCGATCGCCGTCGTGCGCGTGGCATCGGTGGTGCCGGTCAGATACTGCCCGCCAGAATCGAGCAGATAGACACCGTCCTTGCGGATCAGCCCGTTGCTCGCCTCGGTGGCTGCGTAGTGACACATGGCGGCATGACCGCCGGCTGCCGAAATCGAGCGGAAGCTCGGCTCGACGAAACTTTCGGCCATCTGGCGATAGGCGAGGATACGCTCTTCCGCTTCCAGTTCGGTCACCGGTTTGCCGCTCGCCTCCCGTTCGGCGGCGTGCCGCTCGAGCCACGCAAAGAAGCGAACCCAGGCGGCGCCGTCCAGACGGTGACAATCGCGGAAGCCCGAGAGCTCGGTCGTGTTCTTGTGCATCTTGGCGAGCGTGATCGGGCTCTTCGCGAGCTGCACGGTGCCGCCTGCGGCGCGTGTGGCATGGGCCGTGGCCGACGGGGCAAATCCGGGATCGATCAGCGCCGTGCGTCCGGCCGCCATCGCCCTGACGCGGTCGAGCAACTTGCCAGGCTCGGCAATGGCAACATCGTCAAGCTCGAAGTCCGAGAGGTCGTTCGGAAGCTTGCGATGATCGACCAGCCATTCCGTTTGCCCGGCGCGGTCGAAGATCAGGAAGGACTGCGGCATCGGGTTGAAGGCGACGTCGCGGCCGCGGACATTGAGGAACCACGCGATATTGTCCGGCTGCGCCTCGATCAAAAGATCGGCCCCCTGCTCCGCCAGCATGGCGGCGATGCGGCGCTTCTTCTCGGCAACGCTTTCGCCGGCATTGGCGACCGGGAAGGCGGTAATCTTGCCGAGCGGTTTTTCCGGCTGGTCGGTCCAGATCGCGTCGACAAGATCCCCGTCGACAGGCGTCCAGACGCCACCCGCCAGCTCGACCGAGCGGCTGCAATCCGCATCCCAGGTGGACGGCAGCAGCATCGCATTGAAGCCGACGCGTTCGCCGTTGCGCAGATTGTTCTTCAGCCAATCCTTGAGCGGTGCGTCATAGAAGTGTTCGATCGCGAAGGTGCCGAGATCCACTTCGTCGCGCACCTGCACCTGATAGCGACCATCGACGAAGATCGAGGCGCGGTCGCGCATGACGATCGCCACGCCGGCCGAGCCAGTGAAGCCGGTGACAAAGGCCAGTCGATGGTCGTGTGGCGCGCAGTATTCGCCCTGATGTTCGTCGAAGCGCGGCACGACGTAGCCGTCGAGCCCCGCTTCCGCAAGTTTGCGCCGCAGCGCGCCGATGCGGCCGGAGATATCCGGCCTTGCTCTCGTATCCATGATGTCTTTCCTATCGAGTGGAGTTTGAGGCGTCGCCGATCGTCTCGGCGAAATGGCAGGCGGTCATGCCCGATCCGACCGGGCGCAACGCCGGCTTTTCGCGGCGGCAGCGTTCGGTCGCGTGCGGGCAGCGCACGTGGAAGGGGCAGCCGGGCGGGATGGCGAGCGGGCTCGGCAGCTCACCCGACAGTGCCGGCGTGCGACGCCTGGCGCCCGGGTCAAGCGACGGTGCGGCAGCAAGCAGTCCCTTGGAATAGGGATGCATCGGGTTCGAAAACAGCGCCTCCGACGGGCCGATTTCGACGATGGCGCCGAGATAGATGACGGCGACGCGGTGCGAGACATGGCGTACGAGGCGAAGGTCGTGGGCAACGAACAGCACCGTCAGGCCCAGCTCGTCCTGAAGCTCGATCAGGAGATTGACGACCTGCGCCTGCACCGAAACGTCGAGCGCGGAAACGAGTTCGTCGGCGACCAGGCAGGTCGGTTCCAGCGACAGCGCGCGCGCAATGCCGATGCGCTGGCGCTGGCCGCCGGAGAACTCGTGCGGGAACTTATCCGCGGCCCCTTCGGGCAGCCGCACCAGATCCAGCAGTTCGTCGACGCGACGGTCGATCGCCGCTCCATCGCGCATGCGATGCACCGTGATCGCCTCTCGCAAGGTATCGCGCACGGTCATGCGCGGGTTGAGCGAGGTATAGGGGTCCTGAAACATCATCTGGACGCGCCGGTTATAGGCGCGCCTCCGTGCCCCCTTGAGGCCGACGACGCTCTCGCCCTCGAACAGGATATCGCCTGATGTCGGCCGGTGCAGGCCGGCGATCAGGCGCGCAAGCGTGGACTTGCCGCAGCCGGATTCGCCGACGATCCCGAGCGTCTCGCCGGGCATCACATCGAGATCGATGCCATTGACCGCCGAGACGACCTGCTGCGGACGGCGGGCGAGCGTGTCGGACAGCGAGCGCCGTTTCTCGAACTGGATCGACAGCGCACGCAGCGAAAGCAAAGGCGTTGTGCTTGCTGAAGTGGGCATAATCATTGCGCCGCCTCCCGCGGTCCGAAATGCGCTTGGGCATCTTCAAGATGATGGCAGGCAACGAGCCGCGACGAACCGATCTCTTCGAGCGCTGGCCGAATGTCAGGACATTCGCGTCCTGCGACCGGACAGCGGGCGCTGAAGGCGCAGCCGCCTGGAAGCGCGTTCAACGCCGGCGGCGCGCCGGGGATCGAATAGAGCGGCGTTCGCGGCGCAACGTCGCGCGGGATCGAGCGCAACAACCCCAGGGAATAGGGATGGCGCGCGTCGGCGATCACATCCGTCGTCGTACCGACTTCGCAAAGCCTGCCGCCATACATGACGGCCACGCGATCGCAGGTCTCGGCGACGACACCCATGTCATGGGTGACGAGGATCACCGCCATGCCGAGATCGCGGCTCAGCGACTGGATGAGCCTGAGGATCTGGTCCTGGATGGTGACATCGAGCGCCGTCGTCGGCTCGTCGGCCAACAGCAGCTTCGGATTGGAGGCAAGCGCAATGGCGATCATCACCCGCTGGCGCATGCCGCCGGAGAACTCGTGCGGGAAATCGTCGAGACGATTGCGGGCGCCGGGGATGCCGACGAGATCGAGCAGTTCGATCGCGCGTGCCTTCCGCGCTTTTGCGTCGAGGTTCGTATGCGCCACGAGGTTTTCCTGGATCTGCAGGCCGACCGTCAGCAGTGGATTGAGCGACGACATCGGCTCCTGGAAGATCATCGCGATCTCGCGGCCGCGGATGCGCCGGAGACGCGCCTCGTCGAGCGGAACGAGGTCGCGGCCGTTCCAGAGGATTTCGCCGGCGACCCGGCCGCGCGGCCGGATGATGCCGAGGATCGAGCGCAGCGTGATGCTCTTGCCCGAGCCGGATTCGCCGACCAGCCCGAGGATCTCGCCCTGCCCCACCTGGAACGAGACGTCGTCCACCGCGACCAGTGGGCGATCTTGCGGGCCGAACTCGGTTCGAAGGTGCCTGACGTCGAGCACGACCGGTTTTTCTGTGCTTTTCATCTCAGCGCCCCTTCGGCCGAAGCAGATCGGCCAGCGCGTCGCCGACGAGGCTGAAGCCGAGCCCGGTCAGAACGATGGCGATGCCGGGCATCAGGCTCATCCACCAGGCCGTCATCAGGAAGTTGCGGCCCTCGGCGATCAAGACGCCCCATTCGGCAGCCGGCGGCTGTGCGCCGACGCCGAGATAGCCGAGCGACGAGCCGAGCAGGATCGCGAGCGCCATATCGGTCATCCAATAGACGAGGATTGGCGAGATCGCGTTCGGCAGCAGATGGCGGAAGATGATGCGGCGATCGGAGTAGCCGAGAACCCGGCCGGCCGCGGCATAGTCGTTGGCCTTCTGCGCCATGATTTCGGCGCGCGTCAGCCGGGCGTAATAGACCCAGTTCACCGCGGTGATCGCCACGTACATGTTGACGAGGCCAGGCCCCAGCACCGCGACGATCGCGATCACCAGCACCAGGAAGGGAAAGGTGATGATCGCGTCGACGCAACGGCCGAAGATCACGTCGGCAATGCCGCCGTAGTAACCGACGAAGGCGCCAACGGTGAGGCCGATCAAAAGCGCGAAGATCGTCGCGAAGAAGGCCATCTGCATGTCGACGCGATAGGCCCAGATGACGCGCGAGAGCACATCGCGGCCGAAATTGTCGGTGCCGAAGGGATGCGCAAGGCTCGGCCCCTGCTGGATCGCCTGGAGGTCGAAGGCAAGCGGGTCGTAAGGAGCAAAGAGCTCGGGGAACACCGCAAGCGCCAGCGACAGGCCGAGAATGGCAATGCCGATCACGAAAGAAGGACGGACGAAGGCGCGTGCCAGAAAGGCGGCCAGCCGTCCCCGCGTCCGCGAATGGGTTTGAGTGAGGACCGTCATGATTGGCGAAGCCTCGGGTCGAGCCAGGATTGCACGACATCCGTCAAGAGGAAGACGACGGAGACGAGCACGGCGAAGGTGAGCGTCAGGCCCTGGATCAGCGGATAGTCGCGGGCAAAGATCGCCTCCAGCATCAGCCGGCCGACACCAGGAATGGCAAAAACCGTCTCGGTCACCAGCGTGCCGCTCATCAGGTTGCCGATCGACAAACCCAGCAGAGTGACCGTCGAAACGAGCGCATTGCGCAACACGTGCCGGGTCATGATGATACGCGGCGACAGGCCCTTGGCCCGCGCGAACTGCACATAGTCGGCGTCGAGCACCTCGATCAGCGAGGCGCGTAGATTGCGCAGGATGATCGCCGACGTATAGAGCGCGACGCTGAGTGCGGGCAGGATCAGGTGATAGAGATTGGCGAAAAAGGTCTTGCCGTAGCCGCCGACCGGAAACCAGCGCAACTGCGCCGCAAGCACGGTGAGCAGCAGGAGCCCGATGTAAAAGACGGGCATGGAAAGACCGACCTGAAAGACGCTGCGGATGGCGACATCGACAGGGCTGTTGACGCGCGCTGCCGCAAGGAAGGCGAGCGGCCCGGCGAGGAACACAGCGAGCACGACCGCATAGAGCGCCAGGAAGATCGTCGTCGGCAACCGGCTGAGAATGACCTCGGTCACCGGGGCCTTCAACATGATCGAGCGGCCGAGATCGCCGGTCAGCGTGTTCTTGACGAAGACGAGGAACTGCACCGGCAACGGCTCATCGAGACCGAGATTGTGCCGGATCTGTTCAAGCTGCGCATCGGTCGCCTTGGCCTCGGCCATGGCGATGGCCGGATCTCCCGGCAAAAGGCGCACGAGCAGGAAGATGAAGATCATCACCAACAGGAACGTCGGGATGATCTGCAGCAGCCGTGCCACGAGATAGGAAAGTGGGGGCATGGTTCCAACCTTCAACGGAGAACCGGGCGGCTTGCCGCCCGGTTTTCGCAGATCGTTCCGCTATCAGTCGGCGCGCCAGGCTTCAGAGAAGTCATTGGCGCCGAGCGGCGTCTGGACGTAGCCTTCGATCGATTTCGAGACGGCGACGGCAAACGGCGTTTCGAACAGGAAGAGCAACGGTGCCTCGGCCGCGTAGATCTCCTGCATGCGCTTGTATTCGTCCTTGCGCTTGGCCGGATCGGTCTCGACGTTGGAGGCCTCGAACAGCGTGTTGAATTCCTGGTTGTTCCAGCCGGTGCCGACGGCCTGACGCTGCTTGTAATAGCCGAGCCAGCCGGTCACCTGCGCCGGGTCGTTGACGTCGTTCGCCCAGCCATACGTATGGATGTCGAAATCGCCGGACCGGTTCTTCTCGCCGCGGGTCGGGTTGTCGACCTGCTCGACCTTGAGGTTGACGCCGAGTGGCGCCCACATCTGCTGAAGTGCGGTAAACAATGTTGCATCGTCGGCGCTGCCGGCAAGCGTGGTGAGCTTAACCTCGAAGCCGCCGCTGAGGCCGGCTTCCGACAGCAACTGCTTGGCCTTTTCCGGATCGTAGGGGTAAAGCGGCGCCGGACCGTAATGCAGCTGCGTCGCAGCCGACATCAGCGAGGTCATCGGCTTGCCGGTATCGAAGGTCACGAGCTTGATCAGCACGCTCTTGTCGGTCGCATAGTTCAGCGCCTGGCGCACCTTGACGTCGGCAAGCGGGTTCTTCGCGCCGTCCTTCTTCGCCTCGCGCGTATTGATCGGCGCGTAGACGATGCGGGTCGAGGGGAAGAGCTCCATCTTCAGGTTCGGATCGGCGCCGAGCTCGCCGACACGGGCAAACGGAATGAACTCGGCGGCGTCGACTTCGCCGGCCTGAAGCTTGAGGATGCGGGTCGCGTCATCTGGAATGACGAGGAATTCCACCCGGTCGAGATAGGGCAGCGGCTTGCCGTCTTCGCCCTGGCGCCAGTAGTTCGGGTTGCGTTCGAAGCTCATGCTCGAGCCCTGCACATGGCTCTTCATGACGAAGGGCCCCGATGTCACCGGACCAGCCGAGAAGAAGGCGCGCGCCTTTTCCTGGTCGGTCGCGCCGGCCGCCTTTTCGAAGGCTGCCTTTGGCATGATGCCGGTGTTGAAAGTTGCAAGGATCGAGATGATCGTCGGGTCGGGATTTTTCAGCGACACAGTGATCTTGTTGCCATCGGCCGTGACCGCGTCGACTGCGCCGAGCAGCCCCGCCCAGGGGCCGAGTTCGGCATTGCGTGCCCGATCCAGCGAGAAGACGACGTCGGCGCCGGTAAGGTCGGAGCCGTCGGAAAACTTGAGGCCGCTTCGAAGCGTCAGGGTGATGGTCTTGCCATCTGCCGAAACCTCGTGAGCCTCGGCGAGACCCGGCACGATCGAACCATCAGGACCGTTGCGGAGCAGCGTTTCGTAGAGACCGTTCACCATCCAGAGATCGGGATTGCGGTCGGCGTAAACGGGATCGATGACGGTCGAGTCGTCGTAGCGGGCGAATGTCATCGCGCCACCGCGTTCGATCGCAAACGCCGAGGTGGCCGCAAGCAGACCCAGCGTCGTGCCGAGCAGAATAGGCAATATAGGTTTCATCTCACTCCTCCTTTTGACCGCAGCCGACATCGATCGCGCGCTGAACACGTTTATTGGATATTGGATCCAATTTTTCTTAGTATTTTTTGCCGCCGACGGATTGCCGCGAAGACGTTCTTGTAGTTCCCCTTTTCAAGAAGGCTGGCATACGATGTGATCGGCTTGCCGAACCAACTTTAGCTGGACTAAAGTACATCGATAGACGTGAGTCAAGCGGAAAGAAAGTCATGCCCCTGAAGATCGAAGAGGCGCCCGGAGCCCATGAAGGCGCCTCCCTCCCCGAAGCCTCGACACCCGCCTCGCTCGGGCAAATGCTCAGAGCCCGCCGCAAGGAAATCGGCAAGACCATGAAGGACGTGGCGCGCGAGGCCGGGCTGACGGAAGGCTTCATCAGCCAGATCGAGCGCGGCATTTCCACCCCGTCGCTAATCTCGCTGTACAACGTCGCCAATGCGCTCGGCACTAGCGTCGACACCTTCCTGTCGCAGCCGCCGCAGCATTCGCATTCGATGGTCTCGCACGCAGGGGAACGCCCCGGCTACAATGTCGAGACCAAGGAGCGCGTCTACGAACTGATCGAACGCGGCTTTCCGGGCGCGGCGCTCAACGGCTGCATCACCCATATGCCGCCGGGCTATGCGTCGGAACTGACCAGCCACGAGGGCGAGGACTTCCTTTACCTGATCGAGGGCGAGATGCTCTACCAGATCGATGGCAAGGACTATCTGCTGAAGGCCGGCGACACGCTGCACTTCCCCGCCTCGCTGCCGCACCGCGCCCGCAATGTCGGCGCGGGACCGGCCCGCGAACTCTGGGTCGGCACCACCCGGATCATCAAGGAAGACTGAACCGGCAGAACAATCCAAAGGCCTGGGCCGAAAGGTACGGGCCGCAACGAGGCGGCCCGCAAAGGCAGACCTTACTGCTTGCGCGGCCAGGTGTCGGCAAGGCGGTAGCCGGCTGGCCACGGATCGGCCGGGTCGAGCATCACCTGGTGCGTGCCGGTGATCCAGGCACGTCCGGAGATCTCAGGCACGATCGCTGGGCGTCCGCCGACCGTCGTTTCGCCGACGATGCGGCAATTGAAGGTCGAGTCGATGATGGAGTGGCCGCTGAAGCGCTGGCCGACCTTCATCAGCCCACGCGCGTGCAGCACCGCCATGCGCGCCGAGCAGCCGGTGCCTGTCGGCGAGCGGTCGAGCTTGGCCGGCTGGATGACCACCGTGTTGCGGCCATGCAGAATGCCGTCCTTTTCTTCGACCGGCATCGTCAGCTGGCAGAAGGAGATATGATCCCATTCCGGATTTTCCGGATGGGTGAAGCCGAGCTGTTCGTTGGCCGCGCGGGTGATCTTGATACCGGTTTCGGCAAGCTCGCGCGCCTCGTCTGGCGTCACCGAGAAACCAAGAGCGCGAGCGTCGGTGATGACGAAGCTGTCGCCGCCATAGGCGGTATCGACCGTCAACGTGCCCAGACCCTCGACTTCAAGCTTGGCGTCGAGCTTGTCGGCAAAGGACGGCACGTTGGTGACGGTGATGCGCTCGGCCTTGCCGTTGCGGCACTCGGCAACGACGTTGACCAGTCCACCGGGCGCTTCCAGCACCATGCGCGTTTCCGGCTCCTGCATCGGTACGATGCCGCTGTCGAGCAGAACGGTGGAGACGCAGATCGAATTCGAACCGGACATCGGCGGCGTATCTTCGGGCTCCATGATGATGAAGCCCATGGTCGCGCGCGGGTCCTTCGGCGGCACAAGCAGATTGATGTGGCGGAAGACGCCACCGCGCGGCTCGTTGAGCACGAAATTGCGCAGCGTCTGGTCTTCGGCGATGAAGCGGCGCTGTTCCCAGAGCGTGTTTCCAGGCGGCGGCGCGACACCGCCGACGATGACGTCGCCGACTTCCCCTTCCGCGTGGCAGGAAACGATATGAACGACCTTGTTGCTGCGCATGCGCTTTCTCCTTCCGTGACGGTGGACGGACGCCACCCGGGCGCGCCCTTCACTTGCGGCCGCTCCCCCATTTCACCGGGTGACGCGATGGCGTCGCCCGTCGACGAAACGACTATTAGAAAAATTGGATCCAATATACAATCTGAAAATACTCATAATCCAAATCCGGCCAGAGAGGCCTGCAAACGTACGCCGTGACAGTCCGCCGACCGGCTTGTCGGCAGCGACGTCGAAATAGCTGCGCTTTGAGTTCGATCAGCGACATGGAAGCGCCTCGAGCACACCTCAAGAGCTCACATGAACCCCGGATTGCGGGGCAGATGGCGCGTCCAGTCGCCATAACCGGGAGACGCCATCAGCAGCATTGGAAACGTGATCCGCATCCCCTGATTGACCGCAAGGCTCAAAGCGCCGTCGCATGCCCCGGGCAAGAAGGCCCAAATCCTCTCAGACGTGCCCGCGGCGGCCAATCGCAACGCGGCCGCGAAGGCATCTTGAACATGGTCGGGCCACAGGACGGCGAGTGGGCCGATGTGCCCGTTGGCGCCGATATAGCCGTATCCGGCAGGATCGCTGCCGGCGTAAAACAGAAACCCTCGGGTTGCCAGATCGCCAAGCAGGTAGCGATGATGCTTGTCCCGCGATACGCCGATGGCGCAGCGATCGACCGTCGCCAGCGTCTCCATGGTCGCTGCATCGGGTTCGATCGGCACGGCGCGCAGGACCGTCTCCGGCAACATCCGCATTGCCTCTCGCCTGGCATCGAAAAAATAGATCGGCGTGCGCGGAAAGAAGCCGTGCCGCATGTAGAGCCCCTGCGACACCCGATTGAAGGTGAAGGTGATCAGCGCCTTGTGGGCTGCGCCTGACTTGCGCGAATGTTCCAGAGTTCGTTCCAGCAGCGAATTTCCGATGCCCCGGCCCTGTTGAGCGGGATCGACGAACAACTGGGCGAGAAACCAGAGATCCCCGCAAGTCCAACTCCAGGCGCATCCGACGATGCCCCCGCCCTCTTCGGCCACCCAGAGGCCGTCCGGATCGTCCCTAAGGCAAAAAAGCTGAAAATTGGGAGGGCTTGTCGCCGCCATCGGGCCGAAGCCGTGCCGAATGGTAAGATCGTTGATGCTTGAGACGACCAGTGCATCGGTCGCAGCCAATTCGTCGGCTCGAGCGGGCCTGTAAACGAGCGGCATTGGTAACACCACGAGAGGTTTCCAAGACAAGGCTGGCTTCGCAGCTCGACCATATCACGCTCTGCCGCTCCGCTTCATCAGAGACCTTTCCTCCGTCAGACGATTTCCGGTTCCGGCGACGAGATCGTCGCGCCTACTTTCCAAAGCTCTGTTGCCCGGCGCCCGGATTGGACCTATGACCGTTGACCAACAGCGCGAAAACGCTTCCGAATTCGCCGTGCCGAGGGGCTTGGCCAGCGGGGTTTGAACAGGATGAAACTCGACGCCGTCGATGTCAGGCAAGCCGCCTCAGCGGCCGATATCGTCTATGAGGCCTTGCGCAAGGCGATCATCGAAGGCGACCTCGCCGAAGGCGAGAACCTGCGCCAGGACCACATCGCCCAGATGTTCAACACCAGCCGCATTCCGGTGCGCGAGGCGCTTTCACGGCTGGAGCAGCATGGGCTGATTACCACCGAGCGCTATAAGGGCGCCGTTGTCGCCGGCCTCTCGATTGAGGAAATCGAGGAGATTTTCGAGTTCCGCGCACTGATCGAGGCGGAGGTCATTCGGCTTGCCGTACCCAGTCTCGACCGCCGTACGCTGGACCTTGCACGCCAGCATTGCGAGGAATTCGAGCAGGAGGAAAATTCCGACCGCTGGGGCGAAATCAACCGCAACTTCCACTACAGCCTCTACGAGGCAGCACGTCGCCCCTATTACCTACAGATCGTTCGCGCCTCTCTCGATCGCATCGACCGTTACCTGCGGGCGCAGCTGACGCTAACCTCGGGCGTTGCGCGCGCGCGCCGCGAACACAAGGCGATCCTGGATGCCTGTGTGGCGCGCGACGCCGAGCGGGCCAGCGCCTTGACGCGCGATCATATCCTCGATGCCGGTCGCTCGCTGACCGTCTTCCTGAGAGAACAACGAGGCTAGCGGCGCGGTTTCTCCCGCGGCTTTGGCCGACCGTCATAATAGTTTGATTTACATATCGTTTTATCGTGTTTCATTCCGGATCGATGTTCGATCCTTCACAGCAGTGCTCCCGCTGAAATTGCGCCGCACGTCGACTGCTCTCCGGTTGACAAGCGGGGCGGAAGCCTGAAAAGTGAAGCCTCTATCGAGACCGGCAGCGTTGGGAGGACTTGATGTCTGTGCGCGCGTTTTTCGGCCTTTCCACCCTCTTCCTGTCGCTTTTGACCGCCGGCATCCCCGCCGTTGCCCAGGAGAGTGGACGGCAGATCGAGATCACTCAGGACGGCGATTATTTCGGTTTCGATCTCAGGACCGAACAGAACGTCTCGCTCGACGAATGCCAGCAGACATGCATCGCGGACCAGGCCTGCCGCGCCTTCACCTACAATCCCAAGGTGAAGTGGTGCTTCCTCAAGTCCGACTATAACCAGCTCAACACCTTCCCCGGCGCCATCGCCGGCAAGGTCGTGCAGCCGCAGGTCACACAAGCCGACATCGGGGCGCCGCCGCGCCTGAAATTCCTGTCGGATCAGTTGCTGCAGGACGCCCGCAACACCAAGGCCAATCTTACCCTTGCCGACGATCAGCAGGGCATGGGCGTCAATACGCTCATCGACATGGCACGCGGCCAGGCCGGCATGGGCAATATCGAAAATGCGCTGAAGGCCTTCCAGGGCGCGTTGGCGATCAATCCTGATGACGCCGAACTCTGGCTGGAGGCGGCGCGAACCGCGAACCGCATCACCAACAATTCAAGCGTATCGATCCAGGCGGCGATCGCCGCGATCAACGGCTACGAGCTGACCCGCACCACCGAGAGCCGGGCGCATGCGCTTGCCGTCATGGCCAAATCGCTGGAAGGCGCCGAGAATTTCCGCGCCGCACTGAACGCCTACAAGGCGAGCCTGGAACTGGTGAAGGCAAAATCGGTCGAGGCAGCCTATCTCGACCTTAAGCAGCGCAAGGGGTTCCGCGTCGTCGAACATACGATCGATTCCGACGCTGCGACGCCGCGCGCCTGCGTGCAGTTCTCCGAGCAGCTTTTGAAGAGCGGCGCCGACTATGCCTCCTTCGTCACCGTCAATGGTGCTGCGCCAAAGGCGCTTGAGGCGAAGGGCGACCAGATCTGCATCGAAGGCCTATCGCATGGCGAGCGCTACAAGCTGACCCTTCGCGCCGGCCTGCCGTCCACCGTCGACGAAATGCTCGAAGCGCCCGTCACCCTCGATATCTATGTCGCGGACCGCGCCCAAATGGTGCGCTTCACCGGCGACAGCTTCGTGCTGCCGTCGACCGCGCGCCGCGGCATCCCGCTCGTTTCCGTCAACACCGACAGCGCCAAGCTGAAACTCTACCGCGTCGGCGATCGCAGCATCGCCCAGGTGCTGCAGAGCTCGCAGTTCCTGACCCAGCTCGACGGCTACAGCGCCCAGCGCATCGAGGATGAGATCGGCGAACTCGTCTGGCAGGGCTCGATCGACATCGAGCGCGACGTCAACAAAGAGGTCGTCACAAGCTTCCCGGTCGACGAGGCACTGCCTCAACGCAAGCCCGGCGTCTACGTCCTCACCGCCGCACCGACCACCGGTATCAGCCAGGAATGGGATGCGCGCGCGACGCAATGGTTCGTCGTTTCCGATATCGGCATCTCCACCTATGCCGGCACAGACGGGCTGAACGTCTTCGTGCGCTCGCTTGCGACTGCCGAGCCGATCGAAGGCGTCGAACTGCAGCTCGTCGCCAAAAACAACGAGATCCTCGGCACGGCGGTGAGCGATGATGACGGCCGCGTGACCTTCACAGCTGGCCTGATCCGCGGCACGGCCGGGCTCACGCCCGCCGTCATCACCGCCAAGAAGGGCGAGGACGACTATGTCTTCCTCGACATGAGCCGCGCCGGCTTCGACCTTTCGGATCGTGGCGTCACCGGGCGCGCGGCTCCTGGCGCCATCGACATTCTCGCCTGGACCGAGCGCGGCATCTATCGTGCCGGCGAAACCGTGCATGCGGCAGCGCTTGCCCGTGACGTTGACGGCATGGCGATCGAGAACCTGCCGCTGACCTTCGTCTTCCTCCGCCCGGATGGTGTCGAATATCGCCGCATGACCAGTGCCGGCGGCAAGCTCGGCGGCCATACGCTCGACCTCGACACCCAGGCAAACGCCATGCGCGGCACCTGGACGATGCAGATCTTCACTGACCCGAAGTCGCCTGCGATCGGCGAGAAGCAGTTCCTGATCGATGACTTCGTGCCGGATCGCACCGAATTCGATCTCACCAGCGACGCCAAGGAAATCGCCGTCGGTGAGACGGCAAGCGTGGCAGTCGACGGGCGCTATCTCTATGGCGCACCGGCTGCCGGCCTCGAACTTGAAGGCGAAGTGACGATCAAGCCGACGCGCGAAAACGCCGCCTTCAAGGGCTATTCCTTCGGTCTTGCCGACGAAGAGGCGAGCGAAGACACGCGCCTGCCGCTCGAAGAGCTTTCGTCGCTCGACGAGGAAGGCAAATCCAGCTTCGACGTCCTCATCGACGAAGTGCCCTCGACCACGCAGCTGCTAAATGCCACCGTGACCGTTCGCATGCGTGAAGCCGGCGGCCGCGCCGTCGAGCGCTCGCTGAAACTGCCGGTGCGCGCCGAGGGCCCGATGCTCGGCATCAAGCCGGAATTCGAGGGTGAGCTCGCCGAAAACTCCGTCGGCAAGTTCCGCGTCATCGCCGTCGATCCGGCCGGCAGCAAGGTCGCCATGCAGGGGCTCCTCTGGAAGCTGATCAGCGTCGAACGGAACTATCACTGGTATCGCGACGGCAGCGCCTGGAAATACGAGCCCGTCGTTACCACCAAACAGGTGGCCAACGGCAGCGTCGACCTGACGGAAGACGGCGGCGATATCTCCGTGCCCGTCGGCTGGGGGCGCTATCGCCTGGAAGTCGAGACGGCCGCGGTCGATGGCCCGACTTCGAGCGTGGAATTCGACGCCGGCTGGTATGTCGCCGCCACCTCGACGGAAACGCCTGACGGCCTGGAAATCGCGCTCGACAAGGAAAAATATGCGGTCGGCGACACGGCCAAGCTGAAGGTCTCGCCGCGTTTTGCCGGCGAACTGCTGGTCACCGTCGGCACAGAGAACCTGATCACGACCGAGACGGTATCGATTGCGGCTGAAGGCGGCGAAGTCGAATTGCCGGTCACCGACGCCTGGGGCGCCGGCGCCTATGTCACCGCCACGCTCTACCGGCCGGGCGATGCCCAGGAAAGCCGCATGCCGATGCGCGCCATCGGCATCAAATGGCTCACCGTCGATCCGGCCGAGCGCAAGCTCGCCGTCACGCTTAACGCGCCCGAAAAGATGGAGCCGCGCCAGCCGCTCGACATCAGCCTCCAGGTCGCCGGTGCCGGTGCCAATGAGGAAGCCTATGTGACGATCGCCGCCGTCGATGTCGGCATTCTCAATCTCACCCGCTACGAGCCGCCGAACCCGGAAGCCTGGTATTTCGGCCAGAGACAGCTCGGCCTTGAAATCCGCGACCTTTACGGTCGCCTGATCGACGGCTCGCTCGGCGCGACCGGAAAACTGCGCACCGGCGGCGATGGCGGCCAGGTCGCGCTCCAGGGCAGCCCGCCCACGGAAAAGCTGGTCGCCTTCTTCGAAGGACCGGTACAGCTCGACGGCGACGGCAAGGCAACCGTCAGCTTCGACATCCCGCAGTTCAACGGAACGGCGCGACTGATGGCCGTTGCCTGGACGAAATCCGGTGTCGGCCACGCCACGCGCGACGTGGTGATCCGCGACCCCGTCGTCGTTACCGCCAGCCTGCCGCGGTTCCTGGCACCCGGAGACCGGTCGGACCTGAGGCTCGATATCGCCAATACCGACGCACCGGCCGGCGATTACCAGATCCATGTGACGACCAGTGGCCAGGCCACCGTCGAGCAACCGGGGACGGGCAGCACGGTCACCCTGGACCAAGGCGGTCGCTCCTCCATCACCTTGCCGGTCGTCGGGCAATATCCCGGCAACGGCGTCGTCACCGTGGCGCTGACCGGCGCCAACGGCCTTTCGCTCGAGCAGTCGCTCGACTTGCTCGTGCGTCCGGCAACCCTGCCGGTGACACAGCGACAAGTGGTTTCGATCGCGCCAGGAAGCAGCCTGACGGTCGACGGGCAGTTGCTCGCCGACAGCATCCTGCAGGGCGCTTCCGTCAACCTCAGCGTCACCCGCTCTGCCGCCTTCGATATGCCGGCACTGCTGATGACCCTCGATCGCTATCCCTATGGCTGCACGGAGCAAACGACCAGCCGCGCGCTGCCGCTGCTCTACCTGAGCGAACTCGCCAAGCAGTCCGGCCTTGCCGATGACGAGGGCGTGACGAAACGGGTGCAGGAGGCGATCTACCGCGTGCTCTCCAACCAGTCCTCGTCGGGCAGCTTCGGTCTTTGGGGCCCGGGCTACGGCGACCTCTGGCTCGATGCCTATGTCACCGACTTCCTGACCCGCGCCCGCGAGCAGAAATATGACGTGCCCGAGGCCGCAATGGTTCAGGCGCTGGAAAACCTGCAGAACGGCGTCAGCTACGACACCAACGCCAAGGATCGCGGCAACGAGATCGCCTATGCGCTCTACGTGCTTGCCCGCAATCGCAAGGCGGCGATCAACGACCTGCGTTATTACGCAAACACGCTGATCAACGATTTCCCGACGCCGCTCGCCAAGGCTCATATCGCCGCAGCGCTTTCGCTGTATGGCGATGCTCAAGGGGCGCAGGACACGTTTGCCAACGCGGCGAACATGTCGACGGGCCTCGTCAATGTCAGCCTGTCGCGCTCCGACTACGGCTCGTCGCTGCGTGACGGCGCGGCGGTGCTGGCGCTTGCGGCCGAAAGCCGACCGGTCCCGCCGATCGTTCCAGAGCTATCGAAAATGGTCGCCCGCGAATGGGAACAGAAGACCTATACCAGCACCCAGGAACAGGCCTGGATGCTGCTTGCCGCCCGCGCCATCCAGAATGGCGACGAGGACATGGCGCTCGACGTCAACGGCGCATCGAAGTCCGGCAGCTATGCCGCCCAGATGACCGGCGACGCGCTCATCACCCACCCGGTGGTGATCCGCAACCAGGGTGCCGATCCGGTTTCGGCCGTGGTCACCACGGTCGCCGCCCCCGCCCAGCCGCTTTCGGCCGGCGGCGACGGCTTCACCATCGAGCGCACCTACTACACGCTCGACGGAGCCGAGGCGAACGTCATGGAAGCGCGGCAGAACGAACGCTACGTCGTCGTGCTGAAAGTCACGGAGGCCAACGACTGGCCGTCGCGCGTGCTGGTCACCGACCTGCTGCCGGCCGGTTTCCAGATCGACAATCCGAGCCTCGTCGACAGTGCCCAGCTCAGCAATTTCGAGTGGCTCGGCGAAATCACCGCGACCCATACGGAGTTCCGTAACGACCGCTTCGTCGCAGCACTCGACCGCAGCATCGGCGCCGGCCGCGAGGTCACGCTGGCCTATGTCGTGCGCGCGGTAACGCCGGGCACCTATGACCATCCGGCCGCAACTGTCGAGGACATGTACCGGCCGCAGCTTTCGGCCCGCACCGCGACCGGGCGCATGGAGGTGCTGGCCGCGCAATAGGCAAGATCATGTCGATTGGGCGCAAACTGCTGATCGCCTTGCCCGTCTGCCTGCTGGTGACGGGGCTGACGGGCTTTGCGATCGAAAAGGCTGACGAGGCCTTCCCGCCGCCGCTTGCGGAGGCGGACGTCGTCTCGCGCGAGGTGGACGACGCCAACGGACAGCTCTTGCGCGCCTTCGCAACGCCGGATGGCCTCTGGCGACTGAAGACCACGGTCGACGATGTCGATCCGCAGTTCCTGAAGATGCTGATCGCCTACGAAGACCAGCGTTTTGAGGAGCATTCCGGCGTCGATATCTTGGCGCTTGGCCGCGCCGCGCTTCAATTCGTCAGCAATGGCCGGATCGTCTCGGGCGCCTCGACGCTTTCCATGCAGGTCGCCCGGCTGATCGAGCCGCGGCAGCAGCGCTCGATAACCGCCAAGCTGTTGCAAATCGCACGCGCGATCCAGATCGAGCGACGGCTATCGAAGGACCAGATCCTCAATCTCTATCTCACCCATGCGCCTTATGGCGGCAATATCGAGGGTGTGCGCGCCGCGAGCCACTCGTGGCTAGGCAAGGAGCCGAAACGGCTGACGGCCGGCGAAGCGGCCCTGCTCGTGGCACTACCGCAATTGCCGGAGAAGCGCCGCCCGGACCGCAACCATGCCGCCGCTGTCGCCGCCCGCGAACGGGTGCTGACGCGTCTCGCCGTTGCTGACGTGATTGGCGACGGCGAAGCGGAACGCGCAATCGCCACGTCCGTTCCGTCGCGCAGGCTGCAACTCCCGGCCTATGCCGCGCACCTCGCCGAACGGGCGTTGCGCAAGGACCCGCGGGCGGTTCGGCATGAGACGAGCTTGCGCCTTGCCGTCCAGCGCAACCTCGAAGCCGTGGCAAAGGAAGGGGCAGCCAAGCTCGGACCGAAGGTTTCGGTCGCCATGGTGATGGCCGATGCGAAGACCGGAGAGATCGTCGCTTCGGTCGGATCGGCCGACTATTTCGATGCGAGCCGCTCCGGCTGGATCGACATGACGCGCATCACGCGTTCGCCGGGCTCCACCCTCAAGCCCTTCATCTATGGCCTTGCCTTCGAAGAAGGGCTCGTCAGCCAGGAAACGATCATCGAGGACCGGCCGGCGGACTTCTTCGGCTACCGCCCACGCAACTTCGACATGAGCTACCAGGGCGATGTCAGCGTGCGCGAGGCGCTGCAATTGTCTCTGAACGTTCCGGCGATCCGCCTGCTCGACGCGGTCGGCCCGGCCGAGCTGATGATGCGCTTTCGCCGCGGCGAGGTGAAGCCGGCACTTCCTGCCGGCGAAGCACCCGGCCTTGCGATCGGTCTTGGCGGCGTCGGACTTTCCCTGCGCGATCTCGTGCAGCTCTATGCGGCGCTTGCCAACCGCGGCTTCCCGCTCCGGCTCGGCGACGGCGTTGAGGGCAAGGCGGGCCTGATCGAAGCGGAACCGGTGCTTTCGCCGGTCGCCGTCTGGAATGTCTCCGACGCGCTCTCCGGCGTGTTGCCGCCCGCTGGCAGTCGCCAGCGCGGCATCGCCTATAAGACCGGCACCAGCTACGGCTACCGCGATGCCTGGTCGGTCGGCTATGACGGCCGCCATGTGCTCGGGGTCTGGGTCGGACGGCCCGACAATGGCGCGGTTCCCGGTCTCACCGGCTATGGCAGCGCCGCCCCCATTCTCTTCGAAAGCTTCGCCAAATCCGGCTTCGGCATCACGCCGCTGCCCGATGCGCCGGCCGGCGCGATCCGCATTTCTCAAGCCGAACTGCCGATCAGCCAGCGCCGCTTCTCGCTGACGGCAAGCGGCCTCGTCAACGCTTCGGCCCGCGAGCCGGCACCGCAGATCGTGTTTCCGCCCGAGGGCGCACGCGTCGAGCTCAGTGCGAACCATCAGGCGCTTTCGCCGCTGACACTCAAGCTCCAAGGCGGACGCGCGCCGTTCCGCTGGCTTGCCAATGGCAAGCCTCTGCCGGAGCTCACCCGCCGGCGGGTCACGCAGTGGCAACCGGATGGTGCCGGCTATTCGACGCTGACGGTGATCGATTCCGTCGGCCGCGCCGCCAGCGTGCGCGTCTTCATCGAGTAACAGTGCGGATCTCGCGTGCCGCGTCTTCAGCCCGCTCGGCGAGGAGCGCTTCGATCTCCTCCTCCAGCCGCACCGCATCGAGCGGCTTGTGGAGAAGACGGTGGCCGCTTGCGGTCACTTCCTTCAGCCGCGCCGGCGACGTATCGCCGGAAAGGATCAGCGCCGGCACCTCCCGCCCGAGATAGGCCCTGATCTCCCGGATCGCACCGATCCCGGTCTTGCCGGCCTCGAGACGGTAGTCGGTGATGACAAGATCGACCGGCACCTCTCCTAAGCGCGCAGCCTTCGCAAGCTCCTTTCGGGCCCCGGCAGCCGAACGCCCGGCATAGACCGCATAGCCGAGCGTGCGGAGCAACAGCGCCGTCGCATCCAGCGCGTCGCGCTCGTCGTCGATGACGACGATGCCCCCATGCTGCGTCGCAGCGGCCGGATGGGCGCGTCCGGGCTGTGCCAGCGAAGGCGGCGCAACCACCGGCAAAGTGATGGAAAACATCGAACCGCGGCCCTCCGTCGAGACCACCTTGACCGGGTGGCCGAGCAGAGCGGCGGTACGCTGGACGATAGCAAGGCCGAGCCCGAGCCCTTGCGCCCGGTCGCGCGCCGGGTTCTGAAGCTGTACGAACTCCTCGAAGATTGCGTCCTGTTCGGACGCCGGGATGCCGACACCGGTGTCCCAGACCTGCACCTCCAGCGCAGCACCGCGGCGTCGGCAACCGATCAGCACCGTGCCGGTCCGCGTGTAGCGGAAGGCATTGGAAAGAAGGTTGTCGAGGACGCGCTTCAGCATCATCGGGTCGGTATCGACCCAGACATCCGTCATCACCACGCGCCATCCGAGGCCCTGGTCCTTCGCAATGCCGGAGAACTCCGCCTTGAGGTCGTGGAACAGTCGCCGTAGGGACACCGGTTCGCGCGCGACGGTCACGATTCCCGCGTCAAGCTTGGAAATGTCGAGCAGCGCATCGAGCAGACCGCCGAGATTACCGATGACCGAGCGCGCGCGATCGGCGAGGTCGCGCGCGCTCTTGGCCGGAACGTCACCGTTGCGACCGAGTGCCGCCAGCGTCGAGGTGAAAAGGCTGAGGGCGTGGATCGGCTGACGCAGGTCGTGGCTTGCGGCAGCGAGGAACCGCGACTTGGAGCGATCGGCGCTCTGCGCCTTGTCGCGCTCTGCCTCAAGGCTGGTGATCAGCGACAGATTCTCGAAACGCAGCCGCACCGTTTCGGCAAGCGTCCTGTGGGTAACGCGGCTGTAGTAGAGGTCGACGCCGAAGAGGCAGATGGTGAAAATCAGATAGGTGTCGTAGATCGGCCCTTCGCCGAGGAAGCAGCGGATCGCGAAGGGCAGGAGGATCGCAACCAGCGAGCCGGCATAGGCGAGCGGAAAGGCAGACAGCGACGGCACCGCGCCGCTGGCAATGCCTGTGATCACGATGCAGACGAAGGCAAGCGTCTGCGGCTCGTCCGGATGGAAGGCAAACCAGCCAAGCGCGCCCCAGAGACCGCTGGAAACCCACGAAAGCAGCGTGAAGCGCCAGGCCCATCGCCGCCAGTCCCGCGTCCGCCCTTCATCGGTCTGACGCCGATATCGCCAGTCGAGAAGAATGCGGGCGAACGTCAGCAGATAGAGTGCGGCACCCCATGAAAACAGCAGATCCCACGACACAAGATCGCGCAGGACATAAGCAACCGGCAGTGGAATTGCGAAATTGGCAAAAAGCACCGCGTAAGATTGACGAAATAATAAGCCTATCAGGAGAGGTTGCAGGTGTTCGCGAGTCTCCATTGCCGCTCCTGTCTCGATGCAACGCCATGTCCGCGGAGAATTGCCGATTTCGATGAAGGATTGCTTACATGCGCAAACTGCTGACGATCGTGGTGGCAGACGATCACGCCATCGTTCGCGAGGGCCTGAAGCTGCTGCTCTCCACCATGGACCACGTATCGGTGGTTGCGGAAGCGGCCGACGGCGAGACGCTGACGACCATCGTTCGCGCCAGCAGTCCTGATCTGGTGATCCTCGACCTCGGCATGCCGGGGGTTGCCGGCGTGCAGTTCATCAACGAACTCCGGGCGGTCGCGCCGCGCATGAAGATCCTGGCGCTGACCGCAAACATCGAGCCGCGAACCGTGCGGGCCGTGATCGCCGCCGGGGCCAGCGGTTACCTGACGAAGACCGGCGACCCGGCCGAACTGAATGCAGCACTCGACGCAATGCTGCGAAACGAAATTTATCTCAGCCAATCGGTTCGTTTCGCCATCGACGATCCCCGCAGCCACCAGCCGCCGCCGACAACCGATACGGCGCTCTCCCCCATCCCCCTCACCCGCCGCGAAATGCAGATCCTCTCTCTCGCCGCCCAGGGGCTGACCGCGCGCGAGACCGCCGATCGCCTCGGTATCAGCCCGCTCACGGCCCGCAAGCATCGCGAGAACCTGATGCGCAAGCTCAGTCTGCACAACACGGCAGAGATCGCGGCCTATGCGCTGCGCATCGGCCTGCCGATCGGTTGATATCGCAGTCCTCGCCGGTCTTTCCGGAAGTCACCTTCCCTTAACCACGGCAAAACAGGCGATCCTGCCACAACGCCGAAATACGGCACCTGCCGTATGTCAATCGGATACAACCAAGCGTAGTTCTCCCGCTCTATCGCGCCACCGAGATGGTTCGACGCCAAGACGTCGGCCCGGGGCGTTCCGGCTATTTCGGGAGGAGCCCCCATGCCGTCGCTGGAGCATTGGATTTCGTTCGCACTGGCAACGGCGATTTTCGCCTTCATGCCGGGTCCTGCCATTCTCTATATGACGGCGCAGACGTTGGCGCATGGCCGCAAGGCCGGCCTCCTGGCGGCGCTCGGCATTCATATCGGCTGCTACGTCCACATCGCCGCCGCGGCGCTCGGGCTTGCCGCCCTGCTTCACCATGCACCGCTTCTCTATGGGGCGATCAGGCTTGCCGGCGCCGTCTATCTGGTCTGGCTCGGCGCGACCATGCTGCTCGGAGTCGGCAAACATGCCGCCCACGCCGAGGCTGCGAAACCCGGCGTCCTGCGCGACAGCATCGTGGTGGAGGTCCTCAATCCCAAGACCGCCTTGTTCTTCGTGACCTTCCTGCCGCAGTTCGTGGATCCGGCCGTGGCGATGCCGATGTCGCTGCAGTTCCTGATGTTCGGCCTGCTGGTGAACCTTGCCCTGTCGGTCGCCGATATCGCGGCCGTCTTCCTCGCCTCCTTCACGCTCGGTCGGCTGGTTGGTGGCGCCGGCAATCTTGTTCCGCGCACCTGCGGTTCGATCCTCATCGGCCTCGGCCTGATGCTGGCAAGTCAGCCGATCTGATCGCCCAAAGACGGTGCGCGCGCCGGGTCCGACCTTGGTGTATCCTTAAGGACGCTGAAGTCGGGGGGCGCCATGCTGAATGCAACCGAGATCGCCAAGGCCGCCGAAAGCCTGCATCAGGCCGAACGCGATCGAAAACAGATCGGGCTCCTCTCGCTCAAGCATCCCGAAATGACGGTCGACGACGCCTATGCGATCCAGGCGGCTCTGGTCCGGCGCAAACGCGACGACGGCCACCGCATCATCGGCTGGAAGATCGGGCTGACGTCCAATGCCATGCAGCAGGCGCTCGGCATCGACACGCCCGATTCCGGCGTGCTCTTCGACAACATGCTGTTCGACGACGGCGCAAGCATACCCGCCGATCGCTTCATCCAGCCACGGGTCGAAGCGGAGATCGCGTTCATCATGAAAACCGGGCTCAAAGGCCCGCGGGTCAACATCGTCCAGGTCCTGAACGCCACGGATTATGTCATGCCGGCGCTGGAAATTCTCGACAGCCGGATCGTCCGCACGGATCCGAAAACAAAGAAGGCGCGCATCCTCGTCGATGCGATCGCCGACAATGCCGCCAATGGCGGCCTCATCCTCGGCGGCCGCGCCGTGCGCCCCGATACGGTCGACATGCGCTGGATGGGGGCGATCGTCTCGCGCAATGCGGTGATCGAGGAAACGGGACTTGCGGCCGGTGTGCTCAACCATCCGGCGCGCGGCATCGCCTGGCTCGCCAATCGTCTCGCGCAATGCGGCGACGCGATCGAGCCCGGCCAGATCGTTCTCTCAGGCTCTTTCATCCGCACGCTCGAAGCCAGGAACGGCGACACGATCGTCGCCGATTTCGGCGCTTATGGCTCGGTCAGTTGCCACTTCGCGTGAAGTGTATAACGACAGGCAGGCTACACACCCGCCGCGCGGATATCACTGCACCAGGATGGCGCGGAAGTCGTTGACGTTGGTGCCCGTTGGCCCCGGCTTGAAGAGATCGCCGAGCGCATCGAACGCCGACCAGCTGTCGTTCTTCTGCAGGAATGTCGCGGCATCCAGCCGTTGCGCCGCGAGGCGGGCGATGGTGGTGTCGTCGGCGAAAGCGCCGGCGTTGTCCTCGGAGCCGTCGATGCCGTCGGTGTCTGCGGCCAGCGCCGAGACCCCTTTGGCACCGTCGATGCCGAGCGCCAGCGCCAGCAGGAATTCGCTGTTGCGTCCGCCCTTGCCCTTGCCGCGGATGGTGACGGTCGTCTCGCCGCCCGAGAGAACGACGACCGGTTTGGTGAACGGTCGACCGCGGCCGACGACTTCCCGGGCGATCGCCGCATGCACACCGCCAACGTCGCGCGCCTCGCCCTCGATCGCATCGGAAAGAATGATCGCGTCGATGCCGGCGGCACGCGCCTCTGCAGCCGCGGCCTCGAGCGAGACGGATGCGGATGCGATCAGCCGGACTTCGTTACGGGCAAAACGCGGGTCATCAGGAGATGGCGCGGCGCTTTCCGGGCTATTGATCCACGCCATAACCTTTGCCGGCAGGTTCAGACTGTAGCGCTCGATCAGCGTCAGCGCATCCTCGCGCGTGCTGGCGTCCGCCAGTGTCGGGCCGGAGGCGACCAGCGCCGGATCGTCGCCCGGAATATCGGAAACGATCAGCGAAACGACCTTGGCCGGATAGGCCGCGGCAGCCAGCCGACCGCCCTTGATCATCGAGACGTGCTTGCGCACGGCATTCATGGCGCTGATCGGCGCGCCGGAGGCAAGCAACGCCCGGTTGACGGCGATCTCGTCTTCCAGCGTCAAGCCGGGTGGTGGCGAGGGCAAAAGCGCCGAGCCACCGCCGCAGACGAGCGCGACGACAAGATCGTCCGCCGTCAGGCCGCCGACTTCGGCGAGCAAGCGCTTCGAGGCCAGTAAACCGTTTTCATCAGGCAGGGGGTGCGACGCTTCCAGCACCTCGATCGTCTCGCATGGGGCAGCATAGCCATAGCGGGTGACGATCACGCCCGAGATCGGACCATCCCAATGGCGTTCGAAGGCGGCTGCCATCTGGGCCGCACCCTTGCCGGCCCCAACCACCACCGTCCGCCCCTTCGGTCGCGCCGGCAGGTTGGCCGCGATCACTTTCTCCGGATCAGCCGCGGCAACGGCCGAGGTGAACAGCGCTTCGAGGAAACGGCGTGGATCGGTGATGGTTGGCATTGGTCTCCCCCTGGAGGATGTCGCGTCGCTCCAT
Organism: Ensifer sp. ENS06; assembly: GCF_014852205.1. Taxonomy (NCBI): domain Bacteria; kingdom Pseudomonadati; phylum Pseudomonadota; class Alphaproteobacteria; order Hyphomicrobiales; family Rhizobiaceae; genus Ensifer; species Ensifer sp. ENS06. The sequence goes on from NZ_JACVBC010000007.1 coordinate 180,527, forward strand.
CCTTATATGTCATCCCAGCGCAAATCGCGGTTGGAACTGCATGAAAGTCTCGGGCGGCGGTTCCTCCAACCGCCGCCCGGACGCATGACCGGTCCGGCACAATGGGACGCCGGACGAGTCATGCGCATTTAAGGTCGTCGCCTGATCTTTTCAAAGCGGCGCAATTCCTAACGGAAAACCGCTTCGCACGTTCCCTGGAATTGCTTAGGCAACCTGGTGGTTCGCCATGCGCTCCAGCGCCCGGACGAGGCCGGAGTGGTCTAGGCCGCTGTCGCCGTTGGCTGCGCAGTTGTTGAAGAGTTCCTGCGTTGCCGCCGTGTTCGGCAGCGAGATGCCGAGCGACTTGGCACCCTGGAGAGCCAGGTTGAGGTCCTTCTGGTGCAGCGAGATGCGGAAGCCCGGATCGAAGGTGCGCTTGATCATGCGCTCGCCGTGAACTTCGAGAATGCGCGAGGAGGCAAAGCCGCCCATCAGCGCTTCGCGGACGCGCGCCGGATCAGCACCCGCCTTGGAGGCGAAGACAAGCGCTTCCGAGACCGCTTCGATCGTCAGCGCAACGATGATCTGGTTGGCGACCTTGGTGACCTGGCCGTCGCCGCAATCACCGACGAGCGTGATGTTCTTGCCCATCAACTTCAAGAGCGGCAGGGCGCGGTCGAAGCTCTCCTGGGCGCCGCCCGCCATGATCGAGAGCGAAGCATTCTTGGCGCCGACTTCGCCGCCGGAAACCGGGGCGTCGATGTATTCGGCACCGGTCTCGCGAACTTTCTTGGCGAATTCCTTCGTCTCGATCGGCGAGATCGAGCTCATGTCGATGACGAGCTTGCCCTTGGAAAGACCGTAGGCGACGCCGTTTTCGCCGAAGAGAACATCCTTGACCTCAGGGGTATCCGGCAGCATCAGGATGATGGTGTCGACGGTTTCGGCCAACGCCTTCGGCGAGTCGACGAACTTGAGGCCGTTGTCGAGCAGCTCCTGGCGCGGCGGGATGACGAACTTCGAGGTGACGATGGTGTGGCCGGCATCCTGCAGGTGGCGCGCCATCGGCGTGCCCATGATACCCAGTCCAATGAAACCGATTGTTGCCATGGTGTTTAGCTCCTGATCTTGATGATGTCTGCGGATTGGGTGCGCTGGCGCTCGGCGCCGAGCCAGCCAAGGCCCTCGGCAGTCGTGGTGCGCGGCTTATATTCGCAACCGATCCAGCCGTCGTAGCCGGCCGCTTCCAGCGCGTCGAAGACGAAGGGATAGTTGATCTCGCCGGTGCCCGGCTCGTTGCGGCCCGGATTGTCGGCAAGTTGGACATGAACGATGCGATCGGCAAAGCGTTTGTAGGTGCCGATCAACTCGCCCTGCGTGCGCTGCTGGTGGTAGAGGTCGTACTGGATGAACAGGTTGTCGCTGCCGACCTCCTCAATGATCGAAGCCGCCTGCTCGACCGTGTTGAGATAGAAGCCCGGAATATCGAAGTCGTTGATCGGTTCGATGAGCAGGCGAATGCCCTGCTTGCCGAGTTCGCTTGCAGCAAGCTTGAGATTGGCGACCAGCGTGTCGCGCAGCACCTGTTCAGAGACACCGTGAGGCGCGATGCCAACCAGGCAGTTGACCTGCTTGCAGTCGAGCGCCGTCGCGTAGTCGATGGCGCTCGCCACGCCTTTGCGGAACTCGTCGACCCGGTTAGGCAGGATGGCGATGCCGCGTTCGCCGCTCGCCCAGTTGCCGGCCGGCAGGTTGTGCAGAACTTGGGTCAGGCCATGGCGCTGAAGCTCTGCGCGCAGGCTCACCTTTTCGAATTCGTAGGGAAACAGATATTCCACGCCCTCGAAGCCGGCCTTGGCAGCAAGGGCGAAACGATCGAGGAACGGCACCTCGTTGAACAGCATTGTCAGGTTCGCAGCGAACTTCGCCATGCGATGTTTCCTCCTTGTGTTTGTCTTGTGAGCGATGCGGGCGGCGGAGCGCCCGCATCTCCTCAGTCATTCAAGGCTCAGTCGAGCAGGGCCGTGATCGCGGTCGGCACGTCCTCGCCGCGCAGCGCCAGTTCCTCGAACTCGACGACTGCATTGATGTCGGCGCCCATGGAGATGTTGGTGACGCGCTCGAGGATGAACTCGATGACGACGGGAACCTGGTGCTCGTCCATCAGCGCGCGCGCCCGGTCGAAGGCTTCCTGGAACTCGTTCGGACTGCGCACCCGGATCGCCTTGCAGCCGAGACCTTCGGCAACCGCGACGTGGTCGACGCCGTAACCCTTCTCCGCATCGCCCGACGCGTTGATGTTGTCGAAGGCGAGGCTGACTTCGAAGTCCATGTTGAGACCGCGCTGCGCCTGGCGGATGAGGCCGAGATAGGAATTGTTCACGACCACATGCAGGTAAGGCAGCTTGTGCTGGGCGCCGACAGCCAGTTCCTCGATCAGGAATTGGAAGTCGTAGTCGCCTGAGAGTGCCACGATCGTCCGGTCCGGATCGGCAGCGCGAACACCGAGGGCCGCAGGCAAGGTCCAGCCGAGCGGTCCGGCCTGGCCGCAATTGATCCAGTTGCGCGGCTTGTAGACGTGCAGGAACTGGGCGCCGGCGATCTGGCTGAGGCCGATGGTCGAAACGTAGCAGGTGTCGCGGCCGAAGGCCTTGTTCATCTCTTCATAGACGCGCTGCGGTTTCAGCGGCGTCTGGTCGAAGTGGGTCTTGCGCAGCATGGTGCGCTTGCGCTCGCGGCACTCTTCCGCCCAGGCGGACCAGTCACGCAGCTTGCCCGCCGTCTTCCATTCCGTCGCGACATCGAGGAAGAGCTTCAGCGCAGCGCCGGCATCCGAGACGATACCGAAATCGGGCGCGAAAACGCGGCCGATCTGCGTCGGCTCAATGTCGACGTGAACGAACTTGCGGCCTTCCGTGTAGGTCGGAACGTTGCCGGTGTGGCGGTTTGCCCAGCGGTTGCCGACGCCGAGCACGAAGTCGGAGGCCAGCATGTTGGCATTGCCGTAGCGATGCGAGGTCTGCAGGCCGCACATGCCGGCCATCAGCGGATGGTCATCCGGGATCGTGCCCCAGCCCATCAGCGTCGGAATAACCGGAATTCCGGTGATTTCGGCAAATTCTGTCAGAAGGTCCGATGCATCGGCGTTGATGATGCCGCCGCCGGCAACGATCAGCGGGCGTTCCGCTTCGTTCAGCATCGCGATCGCCTTCTCGGCCTGGGCCCGCGTCGCCTTCGGCTTGTAGGCTTCAAGCGGCTGGTAGGTGTCCGGATCGAATTCGATCTCGGCAAGCTGGACGTCGACCGGCAGGTCGATCAGCACCGGGCCGGGACGGCCGGAGCGCATGATGTGAAACGCCTTCTGGAAGACGAAGGGAACGAGCGCCGGCTCCATGACGGTAACCGCCCACTTGGTGACCGGTGCTGCGATCTTGGCGATATCGACAGCCTGGAAATCTTCCTTGTCGAGACGGGCGCGCGGCGCCTGGCCGGTGATGCAGAGGATCGGGATCGAATCCGCCGAGGCCGAATAGAGGCCGGTGATCATGTCGGTGCCGGCCGGGCCCGACGTGCCGATGCAGACTCCGATATTGCCGTGCTTGGCGCGCGTATAGCCTTCGGCCATGTGGGAAGCGCCTTCGACGTGGCGCGCCAGGATATGACGAACCGAGCCGCGCGCCTTCAGCGCCGAGTAGAACGGATTAATGGCGGCACCCGGTACGCCGAAGGCACAGTCGATGCCTTCCTTTTCCAGAACAATAACAGCCGCGTCAACGGCACGCATCTTAGCCATGGGAACTCCTCCAATTTCCTGAAACAATAATCCATTATCGTCGATACGCAACACGCAAATGGAATTCATTTCCATCATGTGGAAATAAAGATTTTCAATAATTCGGAGAAAATCGCGGCATGGCCTGATAGAGGATGATGGGCGAGACACGTGATTTGCAGAGAGGCTTTTATGGACGGCAACGGCAGGGGAAAACGCGGACGCAAGGCGGGCGAGAACGCCGCCCCTTCATCCGTCCAGGTGCTTGATCGCAGTCTCGCCCTTTTGACGGTCGTGGCCGAAGGCGACGGCTCAACCCTCACCCAGCTCGCCGACGAGACCGGCATGGCGCCGTCGACCGTGCACCGGCTGCTGGCAACGCTTGCCGGCCACGGCATGGTGATGCACGACCCGGACACGGGCGCCTGGACAGTCGGTTTGAAGGCGTTCGAGATCGGCAACGCCTATCTGCGCTTCCGCAAGCTCGGCACCATCAGTCGGCCGTTTCTAAAAGGACTGATGGAGGAAAGCGGCGAGACGGCGAATATCGGCATCGAGGAAGGCGGCGACGTCGTCTTCATTTCGCAGGTCGAAAGCCACGCGCCGATGCGCGCTTTCTTCCGTCCCGGCCGCCGCGGTCCGGTTCATGCCTCCGGCATCGGCAAGGCCATCCTGTCCACCTGGTCCGACAAGGAGATCGCCCAACTGCTCCACGGTCGCGAACTCGCGCATTTCACCGACAAGACGCGCGATACGCTGCCGGCGCTGCTGAAGGATATCCAGGAGATCCGCCACCGCGGCTGGTCGGTCGACGACGAGGAGCACACGCTCGGCATGCGCTGCGTCGCCGCTCCGATCTTCAACGAATATGGCGAAACGATCGCCGGCATATCCATCTCGGGCCCGTCGGTCCGCGTCAGCGATCAGAAGCTCTCAACCTTCGGCCCCATCGTGCGCGAACGCGCGGATGCGCTGACCAAGGCGATGGGCGGCAAGCGACCGGAAGAGCTTTAAACCCCGACCAACAGAAACGCCGCGCGTCCGATCCGGACACGCGGCGTTATAATAAGCAATGCTGGCGAGCCAGCAGGGGCGGACGCGCCTTAGGCCGTTTCGAGGCTCTTTACTGCCGAGGTGGCTGCGTCCTTCGCAGCGCGTGCAGCTCCCTTCATCGGCTTGCCGGCGACATAGGTCTCGGCCACGCATCGGTCGTCACCCATCGTCTGCAGGATGAAGAGTTCCTCGACAAGCGAACCGGCAACCCGCATGCGCAAGTCCATCGACGGCTTGGCGCGGCTATCAAGCACCACGATATCGGCATCGGCGCCGACATGCAGCGAGCCGATACGGTCGTCGAGATCGAGCGCCCGGGCGTTGCCGAGTGTCATGCGGTAGAAGGAGTTGAATGGCGTCAGCCGCTGGCCCTGCAGGTGCAGAACCTTGTAGGCCTCGTCCATCGTCTCCAGCATCGAGAAGCTGGTGCCGGCGCCGACATCGGTCGCGACCGACCAGCGGGCGCCGAGCTTGTCGAAGCGATCGCGATCGAAGAGACCCGAGCCGAGGAACAGGTTCGAGGTCGGGCAGAAATTGCCGACGGCACCGGTTTCGGCGAGTACCGAAATCTCGCGGTCGCTCAGATAGATGCAGTGGCCGAGCAAGGTCTTGCGCGTCAGCAGATCGTAGCGCGCGTAAATGTCGGTATAGTCCTTCGCTTCCGGATAGAGCGACGTGGCGAAGGCGATTTCGTCCCTGTTTTCAGAGAGATGCGTCTGGACGTAGCACTCCGGATGCTCGGCGACGAGCGTGCGGCTCGCCTCCATCTGCTCCGGCGTCGAGGTGATGGCAAAGCGCGGGCTGATAGCGTAGTGCGCGCGGCCACGGCCGTGCCACTTGGCAATCAGCGCCTTCGTCTCGTCATAGCCCTGCTGCGCCGTGTCGCGCAGCGCATCGGGCGCATTGCGGTCCATCATCACCTTGCCGCCGATCATCAGCATGCCGCGCGCTTCAGCGGCCCCGAAATAGGCGTCGACGCTCTCCGGATGCACCGAGCAATAGGCGGCCGCCGTCGTCGTGCCGTTCGCCAGAAGCTCATCCAGGAAACGGCCGGCGATGAAGTCGGCATGCTCCGGTTTGCGGAACTTCTGCTCCTCGACGAAAATGTAGGTGTTCAGCCATTCGAGAAGCTGGGCGCCGTAGGAGGCGATCGCCTGCGTCTGCGGGAAATGCAGATGCGTATCGATCAGGCCTGGCAACACCAGATGAGGGCGATGGTCGGCGACCTTGACGCCGGCACCGGCACGACGGGCGACATCGGCATGATCGCCGATATCGGCGACCTTGCCGCCGCGCACGAGCACGGCGCCGTCTTCGAAGTAGCGATAGGAGGTGGTGTCGTCGATGCCCTTTGGTTCCTCGACGAAGGTCAGCACACGGCCGCGGATCAGCAGATCGGTCATTGGGTCTTTCCTCCATTCACGACGGATTCGTACCAGGCGACGAGCAGCTGCCGCTCCTCGTCCGATACGCCGGTGACATTGGCGGGCGGCATCGCGTGGCTGCGGCCGGCCTGCAGGTAGATTTCACGCGCGTGATTGGCGATCTCAGTGTCGGTCTCGAGCATCACGCCCTTCGGCGGGACGACGATGCCCTCCCAGCCCGGCTCCTTGGCATGGCACATGGAACAGCGGCCAAGCACCGTGTCGCGGACCTTCGGAAAGGCTTCCGCGGTGACGAACGGCTGTTGCGCGGCGGAAATCTTCGCCTCCTCGCCGCCGGCAAGAATCTTCGGCACGGTCGACAGCCACATGATGACGACGAAGAGCAGCGCGGTTACGAGCCAGGTCCAGGTCGGGTTGCCCTTGTTCGCGTGACGGGTGTTGAAATAGTGGCGGATGGTCACGCCCATCAGGAAGACCAGCGAGGCGATGATCCAGTTGTACTGGGTACCGAACGCCAGCGGATAGTGGTTCGACAGCATCAGGAACAGAACCGGCAGCGTCAGGTAGTTGTTGTGGGTCGAGCGCTGCTTGGCGATCACGCCGTACTTGGCGTCGGGCGTGCGGCCAGCGATCAGGTCGCCGACGACCACCTTCTGGTTCGGAATGATGATGAAGAAGACGTTGGCCGACATGATCGTTGCGGTAAACGCACCGAGATGCAGGAAGGCTGCGCGGCCGGTGAAGAGCTGCGTGTAGCCCCAGGCCATGCCGACCAGAATGAAGTAGAGCAGCACCATCAGTCGGGTGTTGTCGCGACCGAAGGGCGACTTGCAGATCGTATCATAGGCGAGCCAGCCGAAGGCAATCGAGCCGAGCGAGATGGCGATTGCCACCGGCTTCGAGACGTCGAGCACGTTCGGGTCGATCAGGTAGAGGTCGGCGCCGGCATAGTAGACCAGGCAGAGCATGCCGAAGCCGGAGAGCCAGGTGACGTAGGACTCCCATTTGAACCAGATCAGGTGCTCCGGCATGTTGGCCGGCGCAACCAGGTATTTCTGGATGTGGTAGAAGCCGCCACCGTGCACCTGCCATTCTTCGCCATAGGCGCCGACCGGCAGGCCGGGATGTTTCTTCAGACCGAGGTCGAGGGCGACGAAGTAAAAGGACGAACCGATCCATGCAATGGCGGTGATGACGTGCAGCCATCTCACGGCAAAGGTCAGCCAATCCCAGGCGATGGCATAGTCGTACATGAAATTCTCCCATTTCTCCTCGGACCATTATGTGTCATTGCTGGAGGTCGCGGGAACGTCGCTGCTTCACCAACACTTTCAAAAAAATCTATAAAATAGCGACGGAATGGATAGGCTAGAGAGAGCCTGAAGGAGTGGGACGGAGGCATGTCTTATCTGGACAATGTGCGCGTCTTCGTACGCGTCGTAGAGCTTGGAACCCTGTCGGCAGCGGGTCGCGACCAGCGCGTGACGCCGGCGGTTGCAAGCAATAGAATCAAAGAGTTGGAACGCCATATGGGCGTTCGCCTGTTCAATCGGACGACGCGCAAGCTGACCCCGACGGAGCACGGTCGCGTCTTTTACGACGGCGCGGTGAAGATCCTCGAGGCTGTCAACGAAGCAGAAAATGCGATCGCCGATCTCTCGCGCAATCCGAAGGGCGCGCTGAAGATTACCGCTCCTTTGGGGATAGGTCGGCGGCTGATTGCATCGGGCATTCCGGAGTTTCACGACAAGTATCCCGACATCGAAGTGCGGCTTCGCCTGTCGGACCACAATGTCGATATCCTGTCGGAAGGCGTCGACGTCGCCTTCAAGCTCGGCATCCTCGAAGATTCGAACCTGCGCATGCGCGGCATCATGAATTGCGAGCGCGTTGTCTGCGGTGCGCCTGCCTATTTCGAGAAGCGGGGCATCCCTCAGACGCCCGACGCACTCATCGCCGACAAGCACGACTGTCTGCTGCTCAGGTATCCCGGTTCGAAAGAGTATTTCTGGACGCTCCAGACCATGGAAGGCGTGCGCAAGCTCGAAGTCACCGGACCCTATGATTCCGACGACGGCGACGTCCTGACGCAGTGGGCGCTCGACGGCCGCGGCATTATCAACAAGCCGCTGTTCGAGGTGAAGGCGCACATCAATTCCGGCGCACTCGTGCCGATCCTCGTCGACACGCCGCCGCTCAGCGTGCAGCTTGCGGCGATCTATCCGCACAAGCGGTTCCAGGACCCGAAGGTGCGACTGATGATCGATTACATGGCCGAGCGCTGTCAGCGCCTGATCAACGGAATGCTGGCCTGACCGTTCGTCTTCCGGCCGCTTCGGCCTGGACCAAGGAGCAAGACTGCACACCCTAGGCATCCTGCCGGCGGCTCCTATCGACGGAGAGCCGATTCTTTCGCCCGGTGCCGGGCGATCTCAACGTGGTTTGCAAAAGAAAGAAGGCGCGCCGATGCGGCGCGCCCTCAATATTTTTCAGAGATCAGCGTTTCACGTCGCTGTGCTTCGACTTGCCGGGAACTCCGTCACCGCCGCCGTTGCCGAAGCCGTTGTTGGCGTGCTTGGGCTTGCCGCCACCGCCGCCGTCACCGCCGGTGCCGCCACCGTCACCACCCGTGCCGCCGCCATCGCCGCCGGTACCACCACCGTCGCCACCGGTGCCGCCGCCATCGCCACCAGTGCCGCCGCCATCACCGCCCGTGCCACCACCGTCACCGCCCGTGCCGCCGCCATCGCCACCGGTGCCGCCGCCATCACCGCCCGTGCCACCACCGTCGCCACCGGTGCCGCCGCCATCGCCACCAGTGCCACCACCGTCACCGCCCGTGCCACCACCGTCACCACCGGTGCCGCCGCCATCACCGCCCGTGCCACCACCGTCACCACCGGTGCCACCGCCATCGCCGCCCGTGCCGCCATCACCACCGGTGCCGCCCGTGCCGCCATCGCCCCCCGTTCCACCGTCACCGCCGGTACCACCCGTACCGCCATCACCGCCCGTACCACCATCACCACCGGTGCCGCCCGTGCTGCCTTCACCACTGGTAGTACCCCCATCGGCGTGGGCAACGCCGATCATGAACGGCGCGCTATAGTGCGTCAGCACCGCGAATGCCGTGGACAAGAGCAGAGCACGCGTCAGTTTCTTCATAGTCGTCTCCCGATCTGATGCGTCCCCGTCTCTGTGCAATTGCGTAAAACGCGATTTGTCTGAAAAGCACTAAAGAAAATCCTGGACGCGTTACTTCCGCTAAGGTCGACCTCAGCGTCAACCTTATTTTAGAAACTACTGATGATAGACAGATCCGGAAGCAAAGGGTAAGCGACACATTTGTGGTATGGCTTACGGCGCACGGGTCATGCAACCGATCCATTCGGGTTAGGGATCACGCTGTCGCAGCTGGCGGACGGCCGAGGCCGCTAGGCTCTGGACCTCTCGATCCCCGGAAGGTTGCCGATCGCCTCGACCAGGAAATCAACCAACAGACGAACACGGGCGATGCCAGAGCGTTCCGGCACGATCAGCAGGCTGAGCGGCACCGCAGGCAATGAATAGTCCGGAAGCAGCGGCACCAACAGGCCGGCCTCGATCAGATCGTCGACGAGCCATCGGTGGGCAGGCGCGATGCCCCGGCCGGCGACGAGGGCCTCACGTGCAGCAAGCCCATGATCGATGCGAAGGCGTCCACCGAAGGGCACGGACAGATGCCGCCCGTCTGTGGCTTCGAAGTTGAGCCTTTCACTGCCGGCAATGTTCGACATGCGGATCCCCTCATGCGCCGAGAGGTCGCTTGGGGCGCGCGGAAATCCGCGCGCGGCCAGGTAGGCCGGAGCAGCCACCAGAAGACGCCGGCTCTGCCCAAGCGGCCTAAGCTTCATGGAGCTGTCGCTAAGCGGCCCGAGCCGCAACGCGACGTCGATGCCTTCCCGCACGAGGTCGATGCGCTCGTCGGTCAGGCTCAGATCGACGCCGATGTCGGGATGCCTGTCCTGGAAAGCAAAGATCAGCCGGGTAACGTGCAGCACTCCCAATGCGGACGTGCAGGACACACGAATGGTACCGGCAGCAGCCCCACGCGCACCGCGCGCTTCGTCGCCGGCCTGTTCTACCAGTCGCAGGATCTGGACGCTATCGGCGTAGTAACGGCTGCCTTCGTCGGTCACCGTGACGCGACGGGTGGTGCGGCTAAGCAGCGGCACGCCGATCGCTTCCTCGAGCTCTCGCAGCTGCCGCGTCACCGTCGACTGGCCGATGCCGAACTCACGCGCAACAGCCGAAAGACTGCCCCGCTCGGCGACGCGCACGAAGGTGCGCATGCGTTCAAGCGTAACATCAGACTTATCCATTTTTCGGCATGATCCTATGCATTTCGAATATCTACCGCATAGGGATGGGGCGGTCTACCTAGAGTCTCAGTTGATGGCACCGAGGATATCGACCATGAAAGTTCTGCTTGTTTATGCCCACCCCGAACCGCGTTCACTGAACGGCGCGCTGCGCGATATCGCCGTCAAGACGCTTGAGGCGGAAGGCCATGAGGTTCGTGTCACCGATCTCTATGCCGAGGGATGGAAGTCCGAGATCGGTCGCGCCGATTTTCCGGCCCTTGCCCCCGATGCCCGGTTCAAGCCGAGCCGCGCGTCGAAGGAGGCCTTTGCCACCGATACGCTGACCGCCGACGTCAAGACCGAGCAGGAAAAGCTGCTCTGGGCCGACGCGCTGATTCTGCAGTTTCCGCTGTGGTGGTATTCAATGCCGGCGATCCTGAAAGGCTGGGTCGACCGCGTCTATGCCTATGGTTTTGCCTATGGCGTCGGCGAGCACAGCGACAAATATTGGGGCAGGCGCTTCGGCGAGGGAACGCTGGCCGGCAAACGCGCCATGCTTGTCGTGACGACGGGCGGCTGGGAGGAGCACTATTCGCCGCGGGGCGTGAACGGGCCGATCGACGACCTGCTCTTCCCGATCAACCACGGGATCCTCTTCTATCCCGGTTACGACGTGCTCCCGCCGTTCGTCGCCTACCGCGTAGACAGCCTTGACGACGCTGGTTTTCAAGCCACGGCGGAACAACTGAAAGAAAGAATGCACACGCTCGCGACAACTGCGCCCATTCCCTATCGCCGGCAGAACGGCGGGGACTATGCAATCCCGACGCTTGAACTCCGACCGGAGGTCGGCGACCCGCGCATCAACGGCTTTGCGCTCCACCTCAACGGTGCGCACCGGGGCGAAACGGCGCTCCGCTGACGGGCGGATTTGCTAACGAGCAAGCTTGGCGGCAGCCGGCCGACGCGAGATGTCCGCTTGCACCGGCTGGCGAAAATTGAGCGCAGCCGCCATGACTTCGGCGGCGGCAAGCGCAGCGATCACCGCTGGCCGCTTGTCCTTCACCGTCGTGCCGCCGATCGGGCAGACCAGCCGGTCGAAGAGGTCCGGTCGACCGATCTCGCGCGACAGCCAGTTCTTGAAAGTGGAGCGCTTCGTCTTCGACCCGATCATACCGACATAGGAGGCATCGTCGCGGCGAAGCGCTTCTGCCGCGATCAGGAAGTCGAGCGCGTGGTCGTGGGTGAGGATGACGAAGGCGCTGCCGGGGGGCGCGTCGCGCACCACTGCCTCCGGCATCGCCGTCAGGCAGGTCTCGATGCCGGGAATGTCGGCAACGGCCGAAAGCTCATTCTCGCGGGTATCGACGAGAACGGTGCGCACCGGCACCAGGGAGAGCGCCATCGCCAGTGCATCGCCGACATGGCCCGCGCCGAAGACATAGACATGCGGCCGGCTGGCGATTTCCAGGTCGCTGCGTTCAATCAGCATGGCGGCTTTCTCCCGATCGATTCGTGTGAAGGCAAGCGCCACGCGCCCGCCGCAACACTGGCCGATCTCCGGTCCGAGCGGGATCGTCATCGCCTCCGGCGCGTCGCCACGCTTCAGCGCCCGCCGGCCATGGTCGATCGCCATGTATTCGAGTTGCCCGCCGCCGATCGTGCCGAACAGGCTATCGGCGGCGACGAGCATCCAGGCGTCGGTATCGCGTGGCGTCGAACCGGCGGCACCGGTCACCTCCACAAGCACGCAGTCGCGCTCGCGTCGGAGAAAGTCCCTGATATCCTCGCGGCTCGCCACCATGACAATCAGCCCCTGTTACCCTTTCTGCCGTGCGGCCGCCCGCAGCCGCTCGATCGCCATCAGCACCCTTTCCGGCGTTGCCGGCGCATCAAGGCGCGGTGCTATACGATACTCCGCAACGCTCGCGGCCGCCATCGACAAGGCTTCCAGCACGGAGATGCCGAGCATGAAAGGCGGTTCGCCGACAGCCTTCGAGCGGCGAATCGTTTCTTCGCGGTTGACCGACCACTCGGCAAGCCGGGTGTTGAAGACGCGTGGCCGATCCGAAGCCAGCGGGATCTTGTAGGTCGAGGGCGCGTGCGTGCGCAGCCGGCCCTTGGCATCCCACCAGAGCTCTTCCGTCGTCAGCCAGCCCATGCCCTGAACGAAGGCGCCTTCGACCTGACCAAGATCGAGCGCCGGGTTCAGCGAGCGGCCGACATCGTGCAGGATGTCGGTGCGGTCGACCTGATATTCACCGGTCAGCGTATCGACGCTGACCTCGGAGCACGAGGCGCCATAGGCGTAGTAGAAGAACGGCCGGCCCCGGCCTTCGGCGCGGTTCCAGTGGATCTTCGGCGTCTTGTAGAAACCGGCGGCCGAAAGCTGGATGCGGGCGCCATAGGCGATCTTGATGAACTCGTTGAAGCTCAAGCGTTCCGCTCCGATCCGCACCACGTTCGGTTCGAAGGCGACATCGGCCTCGGCGACGTTCCAGCGCTCGGCAGCAAACTTGACCAGCCGTTCCTTGATCTGTTGGGCGGCATTGGCAGCGGCCATGCCGTTGAGATCGGAGCCGGAGGACGCCGCGGTTGCAGACGTGTTCGGCACCTTGCCGGTCGTCGTCGCCGTCACCTTGATCCGGTCGAGATCAACCTGGAACTCGTCGGCCACCACTTGGGCGACCTTGGTATAGAGCCCCTGCCCCATCTCGGTGCCGCCATGGTTCAGATGGATCGAACCATCCGTATAGACATGCACCAGCGCGCCGGCCTGGTTGTACTCGGTCTTGGTGAAGGAGATGCCGAACTTTACCGGCGTCAGCGCGATGCCGCGCTTTACCACATTGTTCTCGCGGTTAAACGCGATCACCGCTTCGCGACGCTTGGCATAATCCGCCGAGGTTTCCAGTTCCTCGATAATGCGGCCGATGATGTTGTCTTCCACGGTCTGGTGATAGGGCGTGAGGTTTCGTCCCTCGCCGCCGTAGAAGTTCAGCTTGCGGATTTCCAGCGGATCCTTGCCGACGGCATAGGCGATGTCCTCGATCATTCGTTCGCCACCGACCATCCCTTGAGGGCCGCCAAAACCGCGGAACGCGGTGTTGGAAACGGTGTTGGTCTTCAGCGGACGCGAGCGCAGTCTCACGTTCGGATAGAAATAGCAGTTGTCGGCATGGAAGAGCGCACGGTCGGTCACTGGACCGGAGAGATCGGCCGAGTAACCGCAGCGTGCCGAAAAGACAGCGTCCACCGCCTCGATGTGCCCCTCGTCGTCGAAGCCGAGCTTGTAGTCTACGTGGAAGTCGTGACGCTTGCCGGTGGCGCTCATGTCGTCGTCGCGGTCCGGCCGAACCTTGACCGGGCAGCGGTATTTCTTGGCCGCGACGGCCGCGACGGCGGCGAAAATGTTGGCCTGGGTTTCCTTGCCGCCGAAACCGCCGCCCATGCGGCGCACATTCACGGTGACCGCGTTCGACGGCACGCCAAGCACGGTCGCGACCATGTGCTGCGTCTCGGCCGGGTGCTGGGTCGAGGAATAGACGAGCACCTCGTCGTCCTCACCGGGAATGGCAAACGAGATCTGGCCTTCCAGATAGAAGTGGTCCTGGCCGCCGATGCGCATCTCGCCTTCGAGAATGTTCTTCGCCTTGGCAAAGCCGGCGTCGATGTCGCCACGCTCGAGCTTCAAGGGATCGATGACCAGCGGATAGTTGGCGGCAGCCGCTTCGAGCACGTCGGTCACATGCGGCAGGTCGCGATACTCGATCTTGACCTTGGCGGCCGCGCGCCGCGCCGCTTCGCGCGACGTGGCGACAACCGCGAAGATCGGCTGGCCGTGGAACTCCACCTTGTCGGTGACGAAGATCGGTTCGTCGTGCTTGTGCGCCGGGCTGATGTCGTTTTCACCGGGAATGTCGGCGGCCGTCAGAACGCCGATCACGCCTTCGCTGGCGTTCACGGCCTCAAAGTCAATCGACAGGATGTCGGCGTGCGCCCGCTGCGAGAGGCCGAGATAGCCGTGCAGGGTGCCCTGGGGTTCAGGAATGTCGTCGATATATTCGGCCGTTCCGGACACATGCTTGTGGCCGGACTCGTGCCGTTCGTTTTCGTGTACGCCGCCGCGGATGCGGTCGATGGGCTGCATCACGTTCATGGCTTCCTCCCTTAAACCGCGACAGCAATGGTGCGATCGAGACGGAGCTGGCCGCCACTCGACTGCGTTTCGAGATAGAAGCGGCGAAGCAGGTTCTTCGCCACCAGTTGGCGGTACTCCGCCGAAGCGCGCCAATCGGTGAGCGGCGTGAAGTCCTGATCGAAGGCTGCGACAGCGCGCTCGACCGTCTCCTCGTTCCACTCGGCGCCTTTTAGCACCGCCTCCACATGAGCGGCTCGCTTCGGCGTAGCGGCCATGCCGCCGAAGGCGATGATGGCGTCGCTGACCCGACCTGCCTCGAAGGCGATGTTGAAGCCGCCGCAGACGGCGGTAATGTCCTCATCCAGACGCTTCGTCACCTTGTAGACGGCCACGCGCGCGTTATCGGAAACGAAAGGAATGCGCACGCTTTCCACGAACTCGCCCGGCTCGCGGTCCTGCTTGCCGTAGGCGATGAAGAAGTTCTCGAGGACGACCGTGCGGCGGCGATCGCCCTTGCGCAGCGTGATCGCAGCGCCAAGCGCGATCAGCGCCGGCGGGGTGTCGCCGATCGGCGAGCCGTTGGCAATGTTGCCACCCACGGTGCCCATGTTGCGGACCTGCTGGCCGCCGATGCGGTCCCAAAGCTCGGTCAGTGCAGGGAAGTGCGCGACGATAACAGGGTAGGCTTCGGCGTAGCTGACGCCGGCGCCGAGCGTCACGCCGTCGGCATCGACCGTGATGCGGCGCAGTTCTTCAAGATGGGTCAGGTGAATGACCGGTGAGATGTCGCGCATGAATTTGGTGACCCAGAGGCCGACATCGGTCGAACCGGCAACGATCGTCGCCTTCGGGTTGGCTTCGAGCACGGCCGCGAAATCATCGACCGAGCCCGGAAGAATGAAGCGTTCCGTCTCCGAGCCGATTTCCACGCGACGGCCATCCTGAAGTGCTGCCAGTTCGCCTGCGATCCGGTCGCGTTCGGCAACCAGCGGATCCTTGCCGATGTCGCCAATCGTCGAGATCGCCTCGGCGGCGCGGATGATCGCGGCATAGCCGGTGCAGCGACACAGATTGCCCTGCAGCGCCTTTTCGATTTCGGCGATCGACGGCTTCGAGTTCTCCATCCAGAGGCCATAGAGCGACATCACGAAGCCCGGCGTGCAGAAACCGCACTGCGAGGCATGCGTGTCGACCATTGCCTGCTGCACCGGATGCAACGGGCCAGCCGGCTGCGCCAAACTATCCACCGTCACGATATGACAGCCGTCGAGCGAGCCGACGAAACGGATGCAGGCATTGACGGATTCATACTTGAGCTTGCCGTCGAGCAGGCGGCCGATAAGCACGGTGCAGGCACCGCAGTCGCCCTCGGCGCAGCCTTCTTTCGTGCCCTTCAGATTGCGGTCGATGCGCAGAAAATCGAGCAGAGTCTGAACCGGCGAAACATCGGCAAGTTCGACGAGGCGGTGGTTCAGGATGAAGCGGATGGTGTTGCGGATTTGGATCGTCATTGCTCAGCTCCCGCGATAGGTGGAGTAGCTATAGGGCGAAAGCAGCAGCGGCACGTGATAGTGCGCGCCCTGGTTATCGATGCCGAAGCGGATTGGGATCACGTCGAGGAACGGGTTGTCACCGCGCTTGGCTGCGCCGCCGAGATAATCGCCCGCATGGAACTGCAGCTCGTAGGTGCCGGTCTGCATGCACTCGCCGCTCAAAAGCGGCTCGTCACAGCGGCCGTCGTCATTGGTCTTGACGGACTTGATATGCGTCTGGCGATCGCCATCGACCCGGTAGAGCTCGATGCGCAGCCCTTCGGCCGGTTTGCCGCTGGCCGTATCCAGCACGTGCGTCGTCAAACGGCCGGCGTTTCCACCCTGAGATTGCATAGTTTTCGCTCCTCCCGAAGTCAGCTTTCCACCTCGCAGTATTCCGGCATTCCCACCCGCTTGGTAGCGACCGGATCATTCGAGACTTTCAAATTTTTTGGGGGGAATGGCTCGAAACAAATGCCGCTAGAAATTGGATGCAGAGACGAAAATGTCTGGAGGAGCTGCTTAGATGAGATACCCCCGCGATCTTCACGGCCACGGCCCGAACTTCAAGATCACATGGCCCGACGGCGCGCGGATCGCCGTGCAATTCGTCATCAATTACGAGGAAGGCGGCGAGAACTGCGTGCTGCACGGCGACGCAGCCTCCGAAGCATTCCTGTCGGAAATCGTCGGTGCGCAGGCCTGGCAGGGCCAGCGCCACTGGAACATGGAATCGATCTACGAATATGGCGCGCGCGCCGGCTTCTGGCGGCTGCATCGCATGTTCACCGAGCGCGGCGTGCCGGCGACCGTCTATGGCGTCGCAACCGCGCTGAAGCGCTCGCCGGAACAGGTCGCCGCCATGCAGGACGCCGGCTGGGAAATCGCCTCGCACGGCCTGAAATGGATCGAACACAAGGACTTTTCGCCGGAGCGCGAGCGCCAGGAGATCGCCGAAGCGGTCCGGCTGCACACCATCGTCACCGGAGAGCGCCCGCGCGGCTGGTACACGGGGCGCTGTTCCGACAACACGCTCGACCTGGTGACCGAAGCCGGCGGCTTCGACTACGTATCGGACGCCTATGCCGACGACCTGCCCTATTGGCATGAGCATGCGGGGCGCCATCAGCTGGTCATCCCCTACACGCTCGACAGCAACGACATGCGTTTTGCCACGCCGCAGGGTTTCAACAGCGGCGACCAGTTCTTCAGCTACCTCAAGGACAGCTTCGACGTGCTCTACGCCGAAGGTACGGCCGGTGCGCCGAAGATGCTGAGCATCGGGCTGCACTGCCGCCTCGTCGGCCGGCCCGGCCGCGCCGCGGCACTCGCCCGCTTCCTCGATTATGTGCAGGGCCACGAGAAGGTGTGGCTCGCAAAACGCGTCGATATCGCCCGCCACTGGGCCGAAAACTACCCGTACAAGGCCTGGGACGATCGTCCGTCGCGGCTTGGCGAAGAGGCGTTCGTCGCCAGGTTCGGCGGCGTCTTCGAACATTCGAAGTGGATCGCGAAGCGCGCCTTCCAGGGCGAACTTTCGCCGGCCAACGACACCGCGATCGGCCTTGCCGCCGCCCTTTCCGCAGTCTTCCGCGAAGCTTCGGCCGAGGAGCGGCTTGCCGTGCTGATCGCCCACCCCGATCTCGCCGGCAAGCTGGCACAGGCCAAGCGCCTGACCGAAAGCTCGACCAACGAGCAGGCCGGTGCCGGCCTCGATGCGTTGACCGATGCCGAGCGTGAACGCTTCACCACGCTCAACGCCGCCTATGTCGAGAAGTTCAAGTTCCCGTTCATCATGGCGGTCAAGGGGCGCAGCAAGGACGAGATCCTCGCCGCCTTCGAAAGCCGGATCGGCAACGATCGCGATACGGAGTTCGAGACCGCGTGCCGGCAGGTGGAGCGGATCGCCTATCTGCGCCTCAAGGACATGCTGCCGAGCTGAGGGTCTCGCGATGACGATCGACGGCGTGAACCCGCCCGAATTCGCGCTGAACGCGATCAACCTTGCCTCCGCCGGTCTCGGCGCGCGGCCGGTCTTTGCAACCGACGAGTTCTTCGCGCCGCTCGAACGCATGCTGCAGGACGCGCCGCCGGTCTATCATCCCGGTGTCTATGACGAGAACGGCAAGTGGATGGACGGCTGGGAGACGCGGCGACGCCGCGGCCCCGGCAACGACCACGCCATCGTGGCACTCGCGACGAACGGCCTCATCCGGGGCTTCGAGGTTGATACCACTCATTTCACCGGCAACTACCCGAGCGCTTGCGCCATCGACGCCTGCCTGGCACCGGATGGCCCCGACGATCGGACGGTCTGGACGGAGCTGGTCTGCCCTCGGCCGCTTGGCCCGAGCGCGCTGCATCACTTCGAAGCGCGGTCGGATTCTGTCTGGAGCCATGTGCGCTTGCGCATCTATCCCGACGGCGGCGTCGCCCGCCTTCGGGTTTACGGCGCGCCTGCGCTAGACCGGGCAGCGATCGGCGACGCGGTGGTCGATCTGGCCTCATCATTGCTCGGCGGGCGCATCATCGCCTATTCCAACGGACACTACGGCCACCAGCGGCTGCTTGCGCCCGGACGCGGCATCAACATGGGCGACGGTTGGGAGACCCGCCGGCGGCGCGAGCCCGGCAACGACTGGATCGTGGTGAAACTCGCCGCGCGCGGCGAGATCGACCGGATCGTGGTCGATACCGCCCACTTCAAGGGCAACTACCCGGACGCCTGTTCGCTGCAGGCTGCAGACCTTGGAGCGACCGCTTGCGAAGTGGCCGCAGCCGTTACGGCATCGTCGATGTTCTGGCGCGAGGTCCTGCCGCCGCAGAAACTCGCCGCCGACAGCATCCACACCTATGAAGCAAGCGCACTCGCGATCGCGGGTCCGGTAACCCACGTGCGCTTCAACATCTTCCCCGACGGCGGCGTCAGCCGGCTGCGTGTCTTCGGGCGTATTGCGAAAGCCGGCATCTAGATCGCTTCGCCGAGGAGGCGAAGCGATCAAACTTCCAGGCAACCCATCAACATTGGACGGAGGAGCGTCACATGAAGGAGATCGTCATACAGCCGTTGACCCGGGAGGCCTTTGCGCCTTTCGGCGACGTGATCGAAACGGAGAATGCCAACAACTTCCCCATCAACGGGGGCAATGCAACCCGCTACCACGACCTCGCCAAGATCGATACAACAGGCGAAAAGGCCCGGCCCATGATCAGCCTGGTGCGCGGCGTACCCTATCCGCTGCCGCTGAAACTCACCATGGTCGAGCGCCATCCGCTCGGCAGCCAGGCCTTCATCCCCTTGAGCGACAACCCGTTTCTGATCGTCGTCTCCCGGGAAACCGACGAAGGCCCGAGTGAACCGATCGCCTTCAAGACCACCCCGGGCCAGGGCGTCAACATCGCCCGCAATGTCTGGCACGGCATCCTGACGCCGCTCGATGACGTCTCGGATTTCGCGGTGGTCGATCGCGGCGGCGAAGGCGTCAATCTCGAGGAACATTTCTTCAAGGAGCCGTTCCTGATCGTGTGAATCAATGCATGACCCGGTCGTCCGGTCGGGTTATCGGTGCGCCAGGGCCTCGCTGGCCGCCGAAATCGGACGAAGACTGCGACCTCAATAGCCGCCATCCCGCCGGAATTTCGTCGGCGTGTATCCGGTCACGCGGCGGAAATCGCGCGAGAAATGATAGGGATCCGGATAGCCGCAGACGGCGGCCACCGCCGAGACCTTGGCATCGGGTCCAACCAGCAGGCGTTTCGCTTGGTTGATCCGCTCGTGGCGCAGCCAGTCCATCGGCGTCGTTCCCACCATATCGCGAAAGCGACGAAAGAGTTGCGACGGGCTCAGCCGCGCAAGCGCCGCAAGATCGTCGATCGTCCAGGGCCTGGCGAGATCGCCGCGCATCACCGACAGCACCTGAAGCAAACGGTCTTCACCGGACCTGTCCTCGGCCGGTTCGGCTCCGATCAGCCGTGGCGCGATCATGTCCGCCATCAGCCCCGCGATCGCGGCGCTCGACAGGGCGTCCGTCGCCGGCGAGCGTTCGGCAAGAAATCCGCTCACACTTTCGAACGCCGCCTGTGCCCTCCGCGGGTCTCTCGGCACGAACAATGGCGACTGCTGCACGCCGAGAAACTGGTAGAGCGCATCAAGCCCGTGTCCCTCGATCCCCATCCAGAGATAACGCCAGCTTTCGCTGTCGGCAGCGCAGCTATGCGCATAGGCCTGAGAGGTATCGAGCCAGGCAACACTGCCGGTTTCGGCAGGGAAACGTTGACCGTGCACCTCGATCAACCCGCGTCCGCCTGTTGTGTAGACGAAGACGTGCTGGTGGAACCGTTTGCGGATCGGCGCCTCGTCAGGGCGCGCCGTCCGGCTTCCGGCCACCAGCGCCAGATAGGGAAACGCACCTGCGAATTTTGCCGGGGTGTGGAAATGGATCTCTTCGCTTTCGGTCAGCATGCCATTTTCTGGCATCCGATGCGAGTTTTGTCCATCATCTTGCGACAGGGTGCCATTCACAGAGCTACGGCAGTGACGTTATCATGCAGCTTTATGCACGGAGAATTGCCCATGACCGAAGCCGCGCCGAATGGCGATGCCGCGAATTTCACCTTCGCGCCGCTGTCCCCGGATTTTGCTCGCGATCCCTATCCGACCTATCGCGCGCTGCGCGAAAAAGAGGGGCTGCACTACTTTGCGGATTTCGACATCTGGCTTGCCTCGCGCTTCGAGGACGTCTCGGCGATCGTCATGGACAAGCGCATGGTGCGCTCGCTCGAAGACCTCGCGACCAAGGAAGAGCTCTCAAAACTGCAGCGCGCCGCCAATTGGCACGACATGCCACACCACGAGCGTTTCGTGCAGTTCAGCCTGCTCGACAGCGATGGTGCCGTGCATGACCGCTTGCGCAAGCAGGTCTTCAAACTATTCACACCGGCTATGATTGCGAAGCTCCGCGACCAGATCCAGGCCTATGTCGACCGGCTGATCGATAGCCTCGCCGATCGCGGCGAGATCGACTTTGTCGATGATCTGGCCGCCCATGTTCCCGGCCATATCATCGGCCGCCTGCTCGGCGTGCCGGACGAGGACTGTCCGCAGCTGCGGATCTGGTCGGAAAACATCGTGCAGTTCTTCGACGTCGACCGATCCGACGCGCGCAAGGAGCTCGCCGAGCGCAATACGACCGAGTTCTACGAATACCTGACAGCGTTGAAGGCCGAACGTGAGCGGGCGCCGAAGGATGACCTCATCTCGGTGCTGATCGAGGCGGAGCGCTCCGGCGCCATGAACTTCGACGAATTCATCTCCACCTGCATGCTGATCCTGATGGCCGGCCACGGTTCCACGATCGATGTGCTTGGCAGCGGCATGCATTCACTCTTGCGCTTCCCCGAGCAGATGGCGCGGCTGCGGAGCGAACCCGGCCTGATCCAGACCGGCGTGCAGGAGATGTTCCGCTACGAGTCGCCGCTTCCGTTCTTCCACCGCCATTGCGTCGAGGACATCGAGATCTTCGGCCGTCGCTTCGAGCGCGGCACCAAGTTCGGCCTGCTCTATGGCGCCGCCAACCGCGACCCCAAGCAGTTCGAGAATGCCGACACGTTCGACATCGGCCGGACGCCCAACCGTCATCTCGCCTTTGGCGGCGGCGTGCATTTCTGTCTCGGCAACCACCTCGCGCGCCTCGACATGGATATCATCTTCAGCACCCTGCTTCGCCGTTTCCCAACCATCGAACTCGTCGACCGGGAGCCGGAATACAAGCGCGGTCTTTCTGTCCGTGGACCCAAGCGGCTGAAGATCGCCATCCGGCCGGCCTGATCCCATATCCTCGACACCAACATACGCAATCGGAGAATACCCATGCCCAAGATCGTCTTCATCGACGCGGACGGCACGACGAAAGAAATTCAGGCGGAGATCGGCCAATCGCTGATGTCAGCCGCCGTGCAGAACGGCATCGACGCCATTGCTGCCGAATGCGGCGGCTCCTGCGCCTGCGGCACCTGTCACTGTTACATCGACGGCGAATGGAGCGACCGCCTGCCGGCGCCCGAGTTCCAGGAACAGGACATGATCGAGTGCGTCGTCAATCCGAACGAGCGCAGCCGCCTGAGTTGTCAAATCACGGTGTCGGCTGAACTCGACGGCCTTGTGGTGCATCTGCCCGCCGGGCAATACTGAGCAAATCCAGGAAAAGTGTGAAGCGGCTTTCCGTTCGGATTTGCGCTCTTTAAGCCAGATCGAGGCAAAAAGGCCGAAGCAACATTTCGTTGCTCCGGCCAGCACTTACGGGGAAGTTCTGATCGGCCGAGGCGGCATGCCCCGGCCGATTTTCGTTATTCGGCGAAGAACGCGAAGCGCACGATGAAGAGCGCTGCCACGAGCTGGGTTGCCGGGTGGATGACGCTCCACTTACCGGTGAAGACCTTCAAGACGACATAGCTGACGAAGCCGAAGGCGAGGCCGTTGGCGATCGAGTAGGTGAAGGGCATGGCGAGTGCTGTAAGCGCTGCCGGAGCCGCTTCCGTCAGGTCGTCCCACTCGACTTCCGTCAGTTCGCGCATCATCAGGCCGGCAACGTAGAGCAGAGCCGGGGCCGTCGCATAGGACGGAACGGCAGCTGCCAGCGGCGAGAAGAACAGCGCGGCCAGGAAGAGCACGCAGACGGTGAGCGCGGTCAGGCCCGTGCGGCCGCCGGCCTGGACGCCCGAGGCGCTTTCGACATAGGCGGTCGTGCTGCTGGTACCGATCAGCGAGCCGGCGACGATCGCGGTGCTGTCGGCGAGAAGCGCGCGGCCCAGACGGTTCGGCTTGCCTTCTTCCACCAGTTTGGCGCGCTTGGCGACACCGATCAGCGTGCCGGTGGCGTCGAAGACTTCGACGAGCACGAAGACGAGGATGACATGCAGCAGGCCGCCGTGCAGGGCGCCCATGATGTCGAGTTGCAGGAAGGTCGGCGCGATGCTCGGCGGTGCCGAGACGATGCCCTTGAACTCGCTGACGCCGAGGATCATCGACAGGACGGTGACGACCAGGATGCCGATCAGGATCGAGCCGCGAACTTTTAGCGAGTCCAGAACGGCAATCACGAAGAAGCCGAGGATCGCGAGCAGCGGGCCAGTCTGCTTGAGGTCGCCGAGACCGACGAGCGTTGCCGGGTTGTCGACGACGATGCCGGCGTTCTTCAGGGCGATGATGCCAAGGAAGAGGCCGATACCGGTGGCGATCGCGCTTCGAAGCGAATGCGGAATGCCGGCGATCAGCCAGCTTCGCACGCCCGTCACGGTCAGGATCAGGAAGATCACGCCCGAGATGAAGACAGCACCCAGCGCCTGCTGCCAGGTGAAGCCAAGCGCCGCAACGACGGTGAAGGCGAAGAAGGCGTTGAGGCCCATGCCCGGCGCCATGCCGATTGGCCAGTTGGCGACGAGCGCCATGACCGCAGAGCCGAGTGCCGCGGCAATACAGGTTGCGACGAAGACGGCATCCCTATCCATGCCCGTGCTCGACAGGATGTCGGGGTTGACGAAGATGATGTAGGACATCGTCAGGAATGTCGTGATACCGGCGATCACCTCGGTGCGCGCCGTCGTCTGATGCTCTTTCAGCTTGAATAGTCGTTCAAACATCTTTCCTCCCTTGGCGGCGTCACCACGACGCAGCCGAACGACAGTGAGCGGGAAACCGTCTCCTCCAGTTCCCGACCAGTGCATTTCGAACGCCCGGATGTTCCCGGAACGATCGCTTCGCTTTAGGCTTCGTGCCGGCTGGCGATCGTCCGCCCTCTTTCGGACGACGCGAATGCCTCTTGCACAGCCTTTGGATTGTGCGACTTCCGGACGCAGACCGCTAGCCGTCCATTCCCGGGATCGATGATGAAAGACTTTCAAATTTTTCGGAGAATTTGAGGGGCCGCTGGACTACACTTGCGGGGGTATTTTCCACCGTTCGCGCGACTGGAAATGCCGTGAACAAATATCTTGAAGGCCTATTGACCTTCCAACGGTGGGAGACGCCATGTTTGTCTCACAACCGAACCAAGGAGACAAGCATGCAGAACTACAAGATCGACAACATGACCTGTGGCCACTGCGCCGGCGTCGTCCAGAAGGCGATCCTGAGCGTCGACCCGCAGGCAACGATCAAGGTCGATCTCGGCAATCGGGAAGTCAGCGTCGAGACCGCCGCAGCGGCAGGGCCGATCGCAGACGCCCTGAAGGCGGCCGGATACGAGAGCCGCGCGCTCTGAGCGCACGCTCCCCTCCGACACCTCCGGTCACGAAACGCCCCGGCTTTCCGGGGCGTTTTGTTGTCAGGGCAATGTTTCGGTCACCGTCAGCCGGCGACGGCTGCAGCCCCCTCCGGCTGGCGCCCGAGCATATCCGGATGCCGTGCCAGGTGCTCGAACAGGCGAGCGACCGCTTCGGCGCCGGGATCGATGTGCCCTTCGAGTTGCTTGGCATTGATGTAAGCGGCACGCCCTGCCCTTGCCCGCACCAGCGTCGCGGTCAGATTGGCGCCGTCGCGCGCCGCCTTGGAGGCCGCGCCGATGCTCGCGTCGAGCGCGTCCAGTGCCGGAGAAAGCGCGTCGACCATGGTGCGGTCGCCGATCTGCGCCCCGCCGATTTCCTGCATGCGCGCCAACCCGGCTTTCAGCGCTTCGCGGATCGAAAGCCCGCTCGAGGCGCCATCCCCGGCGGCGGCAAAGAAGATCGCCAGAAGCACGCCCGAAGAGCCGCCCATCGTCTGGCTCAACTCCTGCCCGATGGCGCGGAAGAGCTGCGTGTGGTCGGATAGCGGCAGGCGATCGAGGGCCTGAATGAGTGCCCGTGCGGCGCCGGCGAGTGTCGAGCCGGTGTCTCCGTCTCCGGACTTGGCATCGAGTGCATTCAGGTCCTTTTCCGCATCGATCAGCAGGTTGCAGCAGGCAAGCAGGAACTGCCGCGTCGCATCGTGCCGCGAAGGCAGAGGTGAAATCGGCGTCAGGCCATCAGGCAGGGCGAGAACATTCACCGGCCTGACGACGGTCACGCCTGGCCAGGCCGGAAGCGCCACGGGCCGGGACAACAGCTCCAGCTCGGCCTTGTCGGCCGGGTAGACGGAGACGGAAAAGCCGCGCATGTCCAGCGACGTCATCATCGGCGCAGGTCCGACGAGATGCACGATCCGATCGGCGATCGCCGACTGGGCGAGTTCGTGCATGAGAATAGACATTTCCAGGATAGACGTTCCGCCGAGATTATTGACGAGCACCACGTGCGGCTTGTCCTCCATCGCCGCCTGCAGGCGCTCGACCATGGCGGCAACAGCGCTTCTCGCATCGGAATGCACAATCTGTTCGACGCCAGCTTCGCCATGGATGCCGAGGCCGAGTTCCGCATGGCCCTCGGGGATGCGATGTTCCTTCGGCGAACCCGGAACGGTGCAGGTATCGAGCGACATGCCGATGGTGCTCGTGCCCGATATGACCTTGCGCGCCGCATTGGCGATCGTATCGAGGTCCGCCCCGCTTTCTGCGAGCGCTCCGGCGATCTTGTGGACGAAAAGGGTACCGGCGACACCGCGCGCCTGCGGAAGGTCCGGCAGCGCGATGTCGTCATCGACGATGACCATGCTCACATTGAGGCCGTAGGCGCGGGCGCGTTCGGCCGCGAGGCCGAAGTTCAGCCGGTCACCGGTGTAGTTCTTGACGATCAGCAGGCAGCCGGCAGGTCCCGTCACCGCCAGGATACCGGCGAGGATCGCGTCCACGCTCGGCGATGCGAAGACGTCGCCGCAGACGGCGGCCGTCAGCATGCCCTTGCCGACGAAGCCGATATGCGCGGGCTCGTGTCCCGAGCCGCCACCGGAGACGAGCGCGACCTTGCCCTTGTCCCAGTCGGAGCGCAGGACGACGCGAATGTGCGGATATCCGTCGAGGCGGCTGAGCGCGCCGCCGGATGCGGCAAGAACCCCGTCGATCGCTTCCGTAACCGCATTTTCCTTGCGGTTGATAAACTGATTCATGTTCGCCTCCTAAGCGATGCGCATTCCGGCCGCGTCGAAGAAGAGCGGCTTGTCTGGCTGGATCTTGATAGTCTCGCCGCCGCGGAACCCAGTATGGGGGTCCGTGACCGTCACGAGGTTGTGCTGCTTGAACGTGAGATGCAGGCGCGTCTGGTCGCCCAGATGTTCGACACGGGTCACGAGTGCATCTTCTCCGGCGCCCTGGACGATATTTTCGGGGCGAAGGCCGATCGACTGAGCCTTGTCCGGCGCGCCCGCAAAAAGCTTGGCAGGCAGGACGTTGATGCGCGGCTGGCCGAGGCGGGTCGCGGCGTAAACGCTGACCGGCGCTTCGTAGACCTCTCTTGGTGATCCGAACTGAACAAGCCTGCCCTCTTCGAGCACACCGATATGCGTTGCCATGGTCATCGCTTCGATCTGGTCGTGGGTGACGTAAAGAAGCGTCGCCCCGGACTTTGCCTGAATGTTCTTCAGTTCGACGCGCAGATCGGCTCGAAGCTTCGCGTCGAGCGAACTCAAGGGCTCGTCCATCAGGTATATCTGCGGGTTTCTGACAAGCGCACGCCCGATCGACACGCGCTGCATTTCGCCACCGGACAAGGCGGTCGCCTTGTTGTCGAGCTTGTGCGAAATCTGCAAGACCTCGGCGATGGCGTTCACCTTTTCGTCGATCGTCTTCTGCGGCGTTTTCAAGAGCGGGGATTTCAGCGGAAATTCCAGGTTCTGCCGGACGGACAGATGCGGGTAGAGCGAATATTGCTGGAATACCATCGCCACGTTGCGCTGCGCCGGCGTCAGTCCTTGCACGGACATCCCGCCGATAAAGATCTCGCCGCTATTAGGCGTGTCGAGCCCCGAGACCATGCGCAACGTCGTCGTCTTTCCGGCGCCTGTCGGGCCCAGGAGAACCACGAACGACCCGTCCGGGATCGTCATCGAGACATCGTCCAGCGCTGTGTGGGTGCCGAATGTCTTCGTCACGTTTCTTAGGATGACTTCAGCCACGGCGCAGCACTCCCTCGTTGGCTTCGGAGACAAGAGCACGACCCGTCTCCGCATTGAAGAGCGTCAAGGTCCGCGCGTTGAAATCGAGACCGAGAAGCTCGTCGGTACGGGCTGCCTGACTGGAGGGCGTGCGCGCCTTGATCTCGCCGTTGGGCGTTTCGATCGTGACGATCTGTGTCGTGCCGAGATACTCGACGGCGATCACGCGGCCTCTGTAGCTGGAGTCGTCGACGAAACGGACATGCTCGGGACGCACACCGAGCGACAGCGTGCCGGCCCTGCCCTCACGCGACGCCGGCACCGCCACCTTTTTCCCACCGAGATCGATGCTGTCGCCGCCGATACCGATCATGCCCTCGAACTCCAGAAAGTTCATGGACGGGGAGCCGATGAACTTGGCGACGAACTTCGTCGCCGGCCAGTCGTAGATCTGCTGCGGCCGGCCGAATTGCTCGATGACGCCGTGGTTCATGACGACGATCTTGTCACCCATCTGCATCGCTTCCAGCTGGTCGTGGGTCACATAGACGGTGGTGGCGCCCATGCGATCGTGCAGCGCCCGCAGTTCCCCCGCCATATGTTCGCGGAACTCCGCGTCGAGCGCGCCGAGCGGCTCGTCCATGAAGAAGGCCTTCGGGTTGCGGACAATCGCCCGGCCGAGCGCAACACGCTGGCGGTCACCGCCCGAGAGCCCGCCGACCGGCTTGTCGAGAATGCCTTCAATTCTGAGGATCTTTGCCACCTCGGCGACACGCGCGGCGACATCCGCCTTTTTCATCCCCTGGCTGACGAGCGGATAGGAGATGTTCTTGCGTACGTTCATGTGGGGATAGAGGGCGAACATCTGGAAGACGAAGGCGATATCGCGCTCCCTCGCCCGCTTCATGCCGACCTCTTCGCCGCCGATATAGATCTGGCCGCTCGTCGGCAGCTCCAGTCCCGCCATCATCCGAAGCGTCGTCGTCTTGCCGCATCCCGATGGGCCGAGCAGCATGAAGAACTCGCCGTCTTCCACCGTGAAGCTCGAAGACTGGACAGCCGTGAACGCTCCGAACTCCTTGCGCACATTTTCAATTCTGATCTGTGCCATGGGTCACTCCGGAAAATGGCTGACGATGATGAACATGACTGTTCCAAGCAGCGTCACGAGGAAGGAGAAGGAGTAGAGCGTGAGCGACACTGGCTGCATGAGCATGACCACGCCCAGCGCGATGAGCACCGATGCCACCATTTCCCATGCGCCACGGCGAAGGCGGAGCAACTGGTTGAGGAAAGCTGTCATTTTCTTACCGCTCCGAAGGTGATGCCGCGCAGGAGGTGTTTGCGAAGCAGGATCGTGAACACCATCACGGGGACGAGGAAGAGGGTCGCACCGGCCGCCACCGCCGGCCAGTCCTGCCCACCGACGCCGATGATCGTCGGGATGAAGGGCGGTGCGGTCTGCGCGGTGCCCGACGTGAGCAGCACGGCGAAGGCGTATTCGTTCCAGGCGAAGATCAGGCAGAAGATAGCCGTTGACGCGATGCCGGTCGCCGCCTGGGGCAGCACGACCTTGTAGAAAGCCTGGAAGCGAGTGTAGCCGTCGATCAGGGCTGCCTCTTCATACTCGATCGGGATCTCGTCGATGAAGCCCTTGAGCAGCCAGACCGAGAGCGACAGGTTGACTGCCGTATACAGCAGGATCATGCCGGCATGGGTGTCGTTCAGCCCGAGCGAGCGGAACATCAGGAAGATCGGAATGGCGACCGCGATCGGCGGCATCATGCGCGTGGAAAGGATGAAGAACAGCAGGTCGTCCTTGAGCGGCACCTTGAAGCGCGAGAAGGCATAGGCCGCGGCCGTTCCGAGCACGATGCACAGCACCGTCGAGCCGAACCCGATGATGACGGAATTGTAGAAGCGCTCCGGGAACCGCGACGGGCCGGCGATGATCAGCCCATCCTTGCGAACGAGACGCTCGTACCAGGTCTTCGGTTCGCCCATTTCCTTCAGTTGTTCTTCCGAAACGCGAGTGCGCGTCGTGAAGAGGTTCACATAGCCTTCGAGCGTCGGCTCGAAGAAGGTCTTCGGCGGATAGGCGATCGCGTCAGAGGGCGATTTGAAACCCGTTCCGATGATCCAGAGCAACGGGAGAATGGTGATCACCGCATAAAGCACGACCAGGGCGCCTGCGAACCACTTCTGCCGTGCGGATGGCTCCGTTACAGAAAAGCTGCTCATCTCTGCTTCACCTTGTTGAGTGCTTTGACATAGATCGACGCAAGGCCGAAGACGGTCACGAAGAGGATGACGGCATAGGCGGACGCGTATCCGGTGCGCCATTTCTCGAAGGCTTCACGCTTCAGGTTGATCGACGTCAGCTCCGTGATCGAGCCCGGGCCACCGCCCGTCAGCTGCACGACCAGGTCGAACATCTTGAAGTTCTCGATGCCGCGGAAAAGGATGGCCAGCATCAGGAACGGCAGCACCATCGGGATGGTGATGGTCCAGAACTGGCGCCAGCTGCTGGCCCGGTCGCATTCCGCCGCCTCATAAATGCTGCTCGGAATGGAGCGCAGCCCGGCAAGGCAGATGAGCATGACGAACGGCGTCCACATCCAGGTGTCGACGATGATGATCGCCCAGGGCGCCAGCGACGTGTCGCCGATCATCGAGAAGCTGGACGGGTCTGCTCCGGTCAGGAACCCGATCGCGTAATTGAACAGGCCGATCTGTGGCTGGTAGAGAAAGGTCCAGAAGTTTCCGACGACGGCCGGGCTCAGCATCATCGGGAGCACGATGATGGTCGTCCACAGGTCGTTGCCGCGGAACTTCTTGTTGATGAGATAGGCGAGAGCAAAGCCGATCAGCACCTGCAGGACGATCGTCCAGATCAGGAAATGGGCCGTCGCCTGCATCGTCAGCCAGATGTCCTTGTCGGTCAGGATGTTGAGGTAGTTGCGCAGACCGACGAACTGAACAGGTTCGTTCGGGCGGTTTACGCGAAAATTGGTGAAGCTCAGCCGGATGGTCCAGATCAGCGGAAAGATGTTGATCGCAAGCAAAAGCACAATGGACGGTGCGACGAAGATCCAGGCGATCGCGCGGTCCGACAACCCTCTGATGCGCCGTGCAAGCACGGGCGGCGTCGCGTGCGCAGCGCGATCGATCGAAGAATGGAGCATGGTATTCCCCTAAGGCATTGACGAATGGGCATGCGGGGCCGGCGCGAGAGATCGGCCGGCCGGCCCCGCATGGACGCTTCCGCCGGGAGGCGGCGGGTGTTTGCGTCAATACTTGCCTTCGTCTTCGAAGATGTCCTTCCAGTCCTCAGAGAGACCGTCGAGCGCATCCTTCGCCGTGCCCTGGTTGGCAACGACGTAATCGTGGAAGCGCTTCTGCGAGGCCTGCAGCAGCGAGGCGTAGGACGGCTCGGCCCAGAAGTCCTTCACGATTGCCATCGAATCCAGAAAGGTCTGCGCATAGGGCTGGCTCGTGGCGAAGCTCGGGTCCTCGACCACCGAGCGCAGTGCGGAGTATCCGCCGAGCGCCCACCACTTTTTCTGGATTTCAGGCTGCGCAAACCACTTGATGTAATCCAGCGCTTCCTTCTGCTTGTCGGACGCTGCGACGACCGAGATGCCCTGGCCGCCGAGCTGGGCGAACTGCACACCGGTCGGTCCAGCAGGATTGGGGAAGTAGCCGGACTTGTCGCCGCCGACATTGGCGTCGGCATGGATGCCGGGCCAGGTGAAGGCAAAGTTCATCTGCAGGGCGACCTGGCCGGACTTGTAGGCGTCGATATCCTCCGACATGTAGGCGTCGGAATGGCCGGGCGGTGTGCAGCAATCGTAGAGCGCCTTGTAGAATTCCAGGCCCTTGACTGCGTCCGCCGAGTTGACGAAGCCGTCGAGCTCATAGGCTTTCTTCGGATTTCCGTACTCGAAGCCGTAGCTGTAGAGCACGTCCATCACGCCCATGGTAATGCCTTCTGAGCCCCGCTCCGTATAGATGGCAGCGCCATAGACGGTCTTGCCGTCGACCTGGCGCTTCTGGAAGAATTCGGCGATATCCTTGAGTTCGGCGAAGGTCTTCGGCACGGCGAGATCCCGGCCGTATTTCTGCTTGAACTCCGCCTGGAGTTCGGGACGCGAGAACCAGTCCTTGCGATAGGTCCAACCGACCACGTCACCGAACGCCGGCAGAGCCCAGTAGTTCGGCGAATTCTTCGGCCATTCCGCGTAACCGATGACGGTTGCGGGAATGAAGTCGTCCATCTTGATCCCTTCCTTGTCGAAGAAATCATTGAGCTTGATGTACTGGCCATTCTCGGCGGCGCCGCCAATCCACTGGCTGTCGCCGATCATGAGATCGCAGAGCTTGCCGCCGGAATTCAGCTCGTTCAGCATCCGGTCGGCGAAGTTCGGCCACGGCACAAATTCGAACTTCATCGTGTTGCCGCTCTTGGCTTCGAAATCCTTGCTGAGCTCGACGAGCGCATTGGCCGGATCCCAGGCGGCCCAGCAAAGGGTCAGTTCGGCTGCGGAAGCGTGCGTACCGGACGCACCCGCAATGGCAAAATACGCTCCGACCATGACTGTGGAGCTCAACAGAATCCGTTTCATCATTGGGTTCCTCCCCCTTGTACCTTCTGACCTCCATCAGAAGGAAAGCGCCCTGACCGGGCGGTTGGCGTACCTAAATCCTCTTGGCACTAGCGGTGGGCGCGGCCGCATTCAGGGCCTGCGTTCTTCGCTGAAGGATTCATAACTGAGGTGCGCACCTCAACGCAAGCGATTTTTGAGGTGCGCACATCAAATCTTGATTTCGCGGCGATTTTGGTGGAGTAGATTGGGAACGATACACACTGGGAGTTCCGCATGCGGCCAACAGCCAAAGATCTTGCTGAGGCAGCGGGCTTGAGCCTCGCAACCGTCGACCGCGTGCTGAACGACAGGCCGAATGTCAGCCCGAAGGCCGTTCGCAGTGTTAACGAAGCCATTGAGCGCATTGGATTTATTCGAAACCCGGCAGCCGTCAGCCTTGCCCGCAACAAGAGCTACCGGTTCCGGTTCGTGCTGCCGACGAGCGGCGATCTCTATCTGGCGGAACTCATCCACCGGGTGGAAGAGGCGCGGGTGTCGATGAAGGGGGATCTCATCGACCTTGACGTCGTCCAGATCCCGATCGACGACCCGCACAAGGTTGCCAAATACCTCGCAGATATAGACGAGAACGAATTCGACGGGATCGCGATGATGGCGCCGGAATCGCCGCAAGTGCGCGACGCGATCGGCCGTCTGATCGAACGCGGCGTCAAGTTCGTGCAGTTTCTGTCCGGCCAGGAAAAGCTCCCGACCGCCGATTTCGTCGGCGTCGACAACTACGCCGCCGGTGCGACGGCGGCCAAGATCATCGGCCGGTTTGTCGGCCGGAGGGCGGGAAAGGTCCTGATCGTGGCCGAGACGATGCAGTCGCTCGACAGCATCCAGCGACGCTTCGGCTTCGACGATATTGTCAACTCACAGTTTCCTCACCTGCAATGTCTGCCCTCGGTCGAAACCCACGGCGACGAGCGCAGGGCCACCCAGATCCTCCAGCGAGTCCTTGAAAACAATCAAGAGGTTGCGGCGATCTACGTGTTGAGTTCCGAGGCCCGGATCCCGCTCGAGGGCGCCGCATCTTTCACCGATCTGCAAAAGATCACGGTGGTCGTCCACGAACGAACCCCCTTCAGCGAACGCGGCCTGCGCGACGCCAGCGTTGACGCCGTCATCGCCCAGGACCCGGGACACGCGGTGCGCAGCGCCATCCGCATCATGCGCGCGCGAACGGATTTTCGCGAACCGCACGCCGCACAGGACAAGATCAGAATAGAGGTCCTCCTCAAGGAGAACCTCTGACCCTCGGAGAGTGCATCTTTGACGTGCGCACCCCAAGCAGATGGGGGCAACGCCTGATCGCGACGGCGCCGCCGGCAGGCGCGTGAGGAGGCCCGCCCCACGCACCCGACTATGACCAGGCGCCTTCGTTCAAGGCGATCGAGGACAGGCGCGTACCGCTAAATGACGTGGGTGGATGCGGAGATCAGGCGCGCGCTTTGGCGCGCACCTTCTGCGGCTGCGCGGACGGTTGCTGGCTGGCGCTGCCGCCATAATTCACCAGCATCTGCATGGCTTTCTCTATTCCCGCGGGACTGTTCGGGTCGGTGTCGTTCGCGCGACACCAATCCTCGTGCTGCTGTTTGATCACGTCCATGTCGGCGGTAGAGAATGTGCCGGGCATTCTTCGCCCTCCCTTTAAAAAATCACACCAAAGAGAAAACTATCACAACGGCGGAAAGAGGCTCCCCGCACAACTAGGGGGTTTGCGCCCTCGAACAGCAAATTCCTTTGCGCAGCCGCCTTTGCGCAGAGCTATGACGGGCACCTGAACATTGCTCGCGCCGAGGTAAACTTGACACGATCGGCGGCATCGCGGCAGCATGAGGGGTAACTCAAAGCCGTGACTTGGCGAGACCTGCAGTTCGGCGGAAGACCGAGCAAACGCGTTCTGGCCCGGTCGGGAGGGAGGGAAGTGATGGGGTATGATTGGAGCGGCTCGCGCGAACGGCGGATGAAGGTCGCACGGTTCAGTGCGGCGCTGACACTGGCCGCAATG
Source organism: Ensifer sp. ENS06 (assembly GCF_014852205.1). Lineage (NCBI taxonomy): Bacteria > Pseudomonadati > Pseudomonadota > Alphaproteobacteria > Hyphomicrobiales > Rhizobiaceae > Ensifer > Ensifer sp. ENS06. Next base: position 214,391 of record NZ_JACVBC010000007.1, read on the forward strand.
TTCGTAACCGTAGCGGCGCAGGTCGTGACGAGAGCAATTTGAGCCCGTCCTCTTCGTTATGATGCGGACGAAGACGCCTTCATCCGGGCGTCGACCTCCCGCGCCACACCATGGGGTGCCGGAAGAACGGAACCCAGGCTCCCCATGGACAGCGAAAGGCAAGTCTCGGCCGCCAGCGGCTACCTCTCCTGATATGTCCGAGCATGCTCGATAGGGAACGGGAGGTCTTGGCGGCACGAGCATGAAGGGCACATGACGACGACCATCAAATCCAGCGAGACACAGCCCGAACGTCTCAAGATCGGCTTCGTTCTGGCGCGGTCCTTCACCCTTTCGGCATTCGCGCTCTTCATCGACACGCTGCGACTTGCGAGCGACGAGCTCGACAAGTCCGGCCGCATCCGTGCCGACTGGCAGGTGCTGGGCAACACGCGGCATCTCATCGCCTCCAGTTGCGGCGTGCAGGTGGCGCCGACATCCGACCTCGTTGATCCCGCCGGGTTCAACTACATCGTCGTGGTCGGCGGCCTGCTCAACAGCAAACAGCCGATCGCCGACGACACCGTCCGCTTCCTCCAGAAGGCGGCGGCGCGCAAGGTGCCTCTGATCGGTCTCTGTACAGGGACATTCGTCCTTGCCGAAGCGGGCCTGATGACCGGGCACACCGTCTGCGTCAGCTGGCTTCATTATCAGGCGTTCCGCGAGCGGTTCCCCGATCTCAAGGTTCGCTCGGACCGTCTCTTCAATCTCGATCGCACCCGTGGATCCTGCGCTGGCGGCAGCAGTGCCGCCGACATGGCGGCCCATATCGTGCGCCTGCATATCAGCAAGGAAGCCGAGCGAAATGCGCTCGAGGTGCTGCAGATCGACAAGGCCCGCTCGCATCTTCATGTCCAGCCGAGAAAACCGCTGGCGATCGAGAGCAACGACCCACGCCTGAATGCCGCTCTCATCATCATGGAGCAGCACACGGACAACACGCTGTCGATCCCGGAGCTGGCCGCATCCGTCGGCTTGTCCCGACGGCAGCTCGAACGCCTGTTCATGGACAAGGCGAAAATGTCGCCGGCGCTCGTCTATCGGAAGTTTCGGCTGGAACGCGCCAAGCATCTGCTGACGCAGACGAAGGCGCCGTTGATCGACATCGCGCTCGAAGTCGGGTTCGAGAACGCCGGCCACTTCTCGCGGATTTTTGCAAAAACCTACGGTCAATCGCCGAGCAAGTTCAGGGCCACGCTTTCGGCGTGACCCGTCCCAGGCGATCCTGCCGACAACGCACCGGCCATAGCCGCCGCCGTCGGCTCATCAGTTTCCTCAAGCCTGACCGCTGCCCGCCGATACTGCTTCCTTGACGGCGAGCTCGGCCATGGCCAGTGCTGCCTCCCGCGTCGCTGCCGCCGCGATGAAGCGGCCGTTGTGGCAGAACCGCGCGCCAGCCACGCCGCAAGCCGCCTCCAGCTCGCCGTTCGTCAGGCCGGCCCAGGCAGCCGGCAGATCGGCGCGCAGCTCAAACCCTTCATCGGCCTTGCGAATGCCCGTCAGGCACCAGTCATTCTCGCGCGGATGAACGACGAACAACAGGTGGTCGGCGCCAGCTTTCACGATCGCCGGGCGGAACGGCATGCCCCGCGGCAGTTCGAGCACTCGGCTCTCACCGGCAAGGGCGATCTGCTGCAGCACGAGCGCCTCGGCCCGAAGCTTGGCGGCGCGTTGCGACACGCCAGCCTCGACGAAGGCGCGCGCGATCGAAAGGGCCTGATGGAAGCTGCGGTCCTCGGCCTCCTGGCCGGATTCGTCGAAGACAGGCTTCAAGGTTTCCAGCAGCGCCGACAGCGTCAGCCCCGCCAAGGGGCCGGCCACGGAGGGGTCGAGCGCGCCGTTATCGACCAGATCCACCGGCAGCACGAAGCGCGCATCGAAGGCCGCATGGACCGCCTCCGCATGGGCCTCAGGAACGCCGAACGCTGCCAGATAGGCGCGACCGTAATGCTTCCAGATCAAGCCGAACGAACTGTAGGGCTGGCCATCCTCTCTAACCGGCGCCCCGCGCTGATGATGATCGAACAGCCCGGCCCCGGCATCATACTGGCCACCAACATCATAAATGATGCGGTCCGCCCCGGGCTTCAGCCATTCCGACGCCCGGCTGCGAACGAGGCGAGCCTCAGGGAAAAGCCGCGTAAGGATGACGCTGGAAAGCAGCTCGTCGGCGTGGAAACCACCGGAATGTGTAACGAGAAAGTCTGGGATCATTCCGAATGGCCTTATGGTTCGTGACGCGTGTGTGCGGCACGACATAGCCATTGCCCGCGGTGACCTCAACCCGTCATCGCGCCTTCGTCGCAGTGTTCTGCCCTCAAGCTATCCAAAATCCGGCGCTAGATGTCGTGCCAGTCCTGATGCTGCCCCACGCGTTCGCAAGCCGACGACATCACTGTCATCAGGTCCGCGACCTTAGCAGCCAAGGCCGACCTCCCCGTCAACCAACCGACGGAGCTGTTGCCGTCACACCTTGCGCAGCAACATTGCCCTAACGCGCCATTTCGAAGATCGCCTCGCCGGAAATCGGGTCCGTGACCCCGAGATCCTGGCTGAGTTCCAGGAGCGTATCGCGGAACGTGTCGAGGTTCGCCTTCATCATGGGCCGTGCCGCAGCGATCGCTTCAAGGCTTTCCCATTCGGCAATTGAGAAATACGATCCATCCGCTGACTTGCTGAGCGCCATCTTTCTCAAGCCTTCAAAGTCGCGACCAGCGCTGCGAAAAAGCTGCTCAAACCGTTCCTCTTGACCGGGTCTCACGCGGAAACGGACACAATTATAAGCCGTCATCCTAACCTCCCTATGGGACGCAACTTCTACAGGATGGATCCGATGCAGTTCACTCGCAAGAGGCACGCGAAGCACGGTCGCAGCCTTGCGATCGCCGGCAAACCGGGAGCAATTCGAACTGCGCTTTGACAAACCTGCCGAGCTTCGCGGCCAAGCTTGCGTCAAGGCGGCGTCCATCGTGCATCGCCGGCAATTATCGCTGCGGTGGCAGACCTCTCCCAGCCGCTCTGAAGATGGCGTGCAGAAATCTCTTTTGTGCCCTTGACCTTCCCATCGTTGGAAGCCCCATGTTGTGACAAAAGACAGAGAAAGGAGCACGATCATGGGATCTGTGACCCCCATTAGAACAAACGACCTCGAAGCGATGTCCGCCGCCGCAGTGAGCGCCAGCATTCCCGTCGAGGGCATGACCTGCGCATCCTGCGTGGCGCGCGTCGAAAAAGCTATTCGCGCCGTGCCTGGTGTGACCGAGGCCTCGGTCAACCTCGCAACGGAACGCGCCGACGTCCGCTTCGATGCCAGCACCAAGTCCGCCGATATCGTCAAGGCGATCGAGAATGCCGGATATGGTGCGGCCGAAGACACGATCGAGCTCACCATCGAAGGCATGACCTGCGCGTCCTGTGTCGCGCGCATCGAAAAGGCGCTGAAGACCGTTCCGGGCGTCACCGAAGCCAACGTCAATCTGGCGACCGAGCGCGCTTCGGTGCGCATAACCAGGGGCATCGCCACCGCCGCCGCACTCGAAGAGGCGGTTCGCGTTGCCGGTTATGCCGCCAAGCGCATGACCGGCGACGAAAGCGTCGACCGCGAAGGCGAGAAGCGCGAACAGGAGACGCGAAAGCTTGCGCGCGCGCTGCTGATTGCCGCTGTCTTGACGCTGCCGATCTTCGTGCTCGAAATGGGCTCGCACTTCATCCCGGGCGTGCACGAATTCGTCATGAACAATATCGGCATGCAGGAAAGCTGGTATCTGCAGTTCGCGCTGACGACGCTGGTGCTCTTCGGCCCGGGCCTGCGTTTCTACCAGAAGGGTGTCCCCGCCCTCTTCCGTCTGGCGCCCGACATGAACTCGCTGGTCGCGATCGGCACCTCCGCCGCCTGGATCTACTCGGTCGTTGCCACATTCGCGCCGGACCTTCTGCCCGACGGTACCGCCAACGTCTACTATGAAGCTGCAGCCGTCATCGTCACCTTGATCCTGCTCGGCCGGTTCCTCGAGGCGCGCGCCAAGGGCCGGACCTCCGAGGCGATCAAGCATCTGATGGGTCTGCAGGCAAAGACCGCCCGCGTCATCCGCAACGGCGAGACGGTCGAGGTGCCGCTGTCCGACGTGCAGACTGGCGACACCGTCGTCGTGCGCCCGGGCGACCGGGTTCCGGTCGACGGCAGCGTCCTCGACGGAAACTCCTATGTCGACGAATCGATGATCACCGGCGAGCCGGTTCCGGTCGAAAAGGTGGCCGGCAGCGAAGTCGTCGGCGGCACGATCAACAAAACCGGCTCCTTCACCTTCCGGGCCACCAAGGTCGGCGCCGATACGGTGCTGGCGCAGATCATCAAGATGGTCGAGCAGGCCCAGGGCGCCAAGCTGCCGATCCAGTCGCTGGTCGACCGCGTCACCGCCTGGTTCGTGCCAGCCGTCATCGCGATTGCGCTTTTGACCTTCGGCGTCTGGCTGGTCTTCGGTCCGGATCCGGCGCTCACCTTCGCGCTCGTCAACGGCGTCGCCGTGCTGATCATCGCCTGCCCTTGCGCCATGGGCCTTGCCACCCCGACCTCGATCATGGTCGGCACCGGCCGCGCCGCCGAAATGGGTGTGCTCTTCCGCAAGGGCGAGGCGCTGCAGACGCTGCGGAACGCCGCCGTCATCGCCGTTGACAAGACCGGTACGCTGACCAAGGGCCGCCCGGAGCTGACCGACCTCGAAACCGCCGAAGGCTTCGATCGTGATACCGTGTTGACGCTGGTCGCCGCCGTGGAAACCCGCTCCGAACACCCGATCGCCGAAGCAATCGTCGACGCAGCCAAAGCAAAGGGACTGGCGATCGCCGAACCGGCCAGGTTCGAGGCAATCCCCGGTTTCGGCGCCAGCGCCGAGGTCTCGGGCCGGACCGTCCATGTCGGTGCCGACCGCCTGATGACGCAACTGAAGCTCGACGTGTCGGCCTTCGCCGACCAGGCGGCCCGCCTTGGCTCGGAAGGCAAGAGCCCGCTCTATGCCGCGATCGACGGCAAGTTGGCGGCGATCATCGCCGTTGCCGACCCGATCAAGGAAACGACGCCGCAGGCGATCCGCATGCTGCACGATCTCGGCCTGAAGGTTGCGATGATCACCGGCGACAACCGTCGCACCGCAGAGGCGATCGCGGCCAAGCTCGGCATCGACGAGGTGATCGCCGAAGTGCTTCCAGATGGCAAGGTCGCGGCTCTGAAGAAGCTGAAGCAAGGCGGACGCGCGGTCGCCTTCGTCGGCGACGGGATCAACGATGCGCCGGCGCTCGCCGAAGCCGATGTCGGCCTGGCGATCGGCACCGGTACGGACGTCGCCATCGAGAGCGCCGACGTGGTGCTGATGTCCGGCGATCTCCTGGGTGTGCCGAATGCGATCGCGCTGTCCAAGGCGACGATCCGCAACATCAAGGAGAACCTGTTCTGGGCCTTTGCCTATAACGCGGTACTGATCCCGGTTGCCGCCGGCGCGCTCTACCCGGTCTACGGCCTCTTGCTGTCGCCGATCTTTGCGGCCGGTGCCATGGCGCTGTCGAGCGTCTTCGTGCTGGGCAACGCCCTGCGGCTTCGGGCCTTTCGCCCGGTTGCCGCAGCACAGGCGGCCTAGGTTCGATCGTCTCCCCGGCTATTGCCAGCATGGCGGAAGCCGGGGAGAGCCCTTATATTCTCAAGGGAATGGCCGCACGGCGGTAAAAAGGATGACATCATGAATATCGGCGAAGCTTCCCGCGCCTCCGGCGTCTCGACGAAAATGATCCGCTATTACGAGACGATCGGCCTCATCCCGCAGGCCGACCGCAGCGAAGCCGGCTATCGCAACTATGGCGACAACGACGTCCATACGCTGCGCTTCATCCGCCGCTCGCGCGATCTCGGTTTCACTGTCGAGCAGATGGCGGACCTCTTGGCGCTCTGGCGCGACCGCGAGCGCGCCAGCGGCGAGGTCAAGAAGATCGCGCTCGAACATGTCGAGATCCTGGAGCGCAAGGCCGAGGAGCTGAAGGCGATGAGCCGGACGCTGAAACATCTCGCCGCCCATTGCCATGGCGACGGCCGCCCGGACTGTCCCATTCTCGAGGATCTCGCCGACGCCACGAACGCGCCGACGAAGGCAACCGAGCCCGCCCGCTTCGGTACGGCCGGCATCGATCCGGTCCGCAACCGGCGGCACGGGTGACGACGAGTGCGCATCCTTGAGCCTCACGCATTCGTGACGGCGCCAGGCGCAAGCATCATTGACAGGAATCAAAGGCGTTTCTACGGATCGATCATGGAGAACGTGCGAACCACATATCTGCGTTTGCTGATAGTGCTGAAGCTGGCGATCGCTTTGTCGCTGGCCGTGCTGCCTTTTTCCACCGCCTCCGGCATGATGCATGCGGCCGCGCACGGCTCGATGCAGATCGAGGCAGCCGCCAATCCGATGCAAGCTGCGACCGAGCATTGCCCGAGCCTCGACAAGGGCAAGGTGAAGCCGGCAAAAGAAAGCGGCAAGTCGGACAAGAAGGATTGTTGCAAGACCTTCTGCGCCGCCGTGGCGGTGCTCGGCGATGTCGACGGAAGCCATCCGGCTTTCCCGCGCTCCATCCGCAATTTCGGCCCGCACCCGCAGCTCACCCCCGGTGAGCTCGACGGCCTTCATCGTCCCCCAAGAGCCTGATTTCGTGAATCCGTGACCGCTGCTGCGGGTCTCCGTTGGTCTTGGCCGACGGAAGGATCTGCAGTGGTGCGAAGCGTTGCCGTGGTTTCCGCGTGTCCGATGTGACGCTCGACCACCTCTAGCGCCGTCCGCGACAAGGCTCGCCCGGTTTCGTCCGGTCGATCGCCGGCCTCTGCCATTCACATTTCAGGTTTGACCATGAAACGTTTGTTTTCCATGGCGCTCCTGCCCATGATCCTGGGCGGATGCGCTGCCACATTGCCTGCCGAGGTCTCGAGCCTTGGCGATCCCGCCAATAGCACGAACGGCATTCGAAGCACGCAGTATCGCAGCCCCATTTCGGGCTACACTCACCGCGAACCGACCGGCCCCAAGGCCTGGGGACCGCTCAACGACGCACAGTCGACCGCCAAGGGAGACGCGTCATGAGGCTTCGCAAGCTCAACCTCGCGGCCGCCATCGGTCTGCCCCTCGTGCTCGCCGGCTGCGTGACCGAATACTCGGCCAAGGACGCGGGCTTCACCACCGTGGATGCCAAGGTCTCGACGGCCGCGACCAAGAAAAGCGTCTGGATCCAGAACCGCGAACAGGCAGACAAGGTCAATGCCGAGGTCAAGGCGCTCCTGAAGCGAAAGACAATCGACGCCGACACCGCCGTTCAGGTCGCACTCCTCAACAACAAGGGCCTGCAGGCCGCCTATGCCGATCTCGGCGACGCGTCGGCGGATGCCTGGCAGGCGACGTTGTTCCTCAACCCGACTGTCTCGATCGGCACGACCGGGATCGGCACACCGGAACTGCAGGCCTACAAGGCGATCGAGGGGCTGGTCACCACCAACATCCTGGCGCTCCTGACCCGCGACAAGACCATCGCGGTCGCCGACGCGCGTTTCCGCCAGGCGCAGCTCAACGCCGCGCTCAGCACGCTGCAGCTGGCCGCCGAAACCCGCCGCGCCTGGATCGAAGCGGTTGCCGCATGGGAAACCGTCGCACAACTGAACCAGGCCCAGGCGGCTGCGGACGCCTCCTCGGAACTCGCCGCAAAACTCGGTGAGACCGGCGCCATGGGCAAGGGCAACCAGGCGCGAGAGCACGTCTTCAACGCTGAACTCGCCGGCCAGGCAGCCGAAGCCCGGCTTGCAGCCCGTCTTGCCAAGGAAAATCTGACGCGACTGATGGGTCTCTGGGGTAGCGATGTCGACTACCAGGTGCCGAACCGCCTGCCGAACCTGCCGAAGAACCTGGCCCGCAAGGACAGCATCGAGGCCGAAGCGCTGAAGCGCCGCGTCGACCTGCAGATCGCCCGCCTCGATCTCGAAGCCGTGGCCAAGTCCTACAGCCTCACCGAGGCGACCCGCTACGTGACCGACCTGGAACTCGTCGCCGGTGCGGAGGCGGAACGGGAGAAGGAGGATCATGGCACCAAGGTCGAGACGACCGGCCAGTTCGAGCTCGAATTCGTGATCCCGATCTTCGACAGCGGCAATGCGCGCATGCGCAAGGCCGAGCTTGCCCATATGCGCTCGGCGAACCTGCTGGCGGAAAAGGCGGTCAACATCCGCTCGGAAGCACGCTCAGCCTACGAGGCCTATCGCTCGCGCTACGACATCGCCCGGCACTACCGCAACAACGTCGTGCCGCTGCGCACCAAGATCGAGGAAGAAGCGACGCTCAGCTACAACGGCATGATCACCAGCACCTTCGAGCTGCTTGCCGACGTCAGGGCCAAGGTCAATTCGACCGTGCTCTCCGTCAACGCGAAGCGCGATTTCTGGCTGGCCGATGCCGATCTGATGACCGCAATCCACGGCGGCGGATCGGGCGGCTCGGCTGGAGGCGCGGCAGCGCCCGCGGCAGCGGAAGCCGGCGCCGGACACTAGGGCGGGAGCAGGAAAAGTGTGTGCGGTTTTCCGTACGCATCCCGCCCTAAATCAAAAAAGGATCAGATATGTTCAACAGAAGAAACTTCCTCGGCGCCGGTGCTGCTCTCGTTTCGACCGCCGCCTGGGCCCAAACCTCAAACTCCGGCCTGCCCGAAGCGGCAAGCATGGACAATGCCGCGACCCAGAAGCCGCTCGTGCCGACGAGCGGACCGGACTACAACCCGGTCGTCACCCTCAACGGCTGGACATTGCCGCACCGTGTGAACAACGGCATCAAGGAATTCCACCTTGTCGCCGAGCCGGTCGAACGCGAGATGGCCGACGGCATGACCGCCTATCTCTGGGGCTATAACGGCCAGTCGCCAGGCCCGACAATCGAGGCGGTCGAAGGCGACCGCGTGCGGATCTTCGTCACCAACAAGCTGCCGGAACACACCACCATTCACTGGCACGGCATGATCCTGCCTTCGGGCATGGATGGCGTCGGCGGCCTGTCGCAGCCGCATATTCCGGCCGGCAAGACCTACGTCTACGAGTTCGACCTCGTGAAATCCGGCACCTTCATGTACCACCCCCATGCCGACGAAATGGTACAGATGGCCATGGGCATGATGGGCTTCTTCGTGGTGCACCCGAAGGATCCAAACTTCATGCGTGTCGATCGGGATTTCGTGTTCCTGCTCAATGCCTATGACATCGATCCCGGCACCTATGTGCCGCGCATCATGGAAATGACCGACTTCAACATGTGGTGCTGGAACAGCCGGATCTTCCCGGACATCGACCCGCTGGTCGTGTCCAAGAACGACCGCGTGCGGGTCAGGGTCGGCAACCTCACCATGACCAACCATCCGATCCACATGCACGGCTACGACTTCGAGGTGACCTGCACCGATGGCGGCTGGGTGCGGCCGGAGGCACGCTGGCCGGAAGTGTCGATCGACATTCCCGTCGGCGCCATGCGCGCCTACGAATTCGACGCCAAGTACGAGGGCGACTGGGCGATCCATTGCCACAAGTCGCACCACACGATGAACGCGATGGGCCACGATATCCCGACCTTCATCGGCGCCGACAAGAAATCGGTCGCGGAAAAGATCCGCAAGGTGAAGCCCGACTACATGCCCATGGGTACGGCCGGTATGGCCGACATGGGCGAAATGGAAATGCCGCTCCCCGACAACACGATCCCGATGATGACCGGCTGGGGTCCGCACGGCGCGTTGGAGATGGGCGGCATGTTCTCGGTGGTGAAGGTGCGCGAAGGTATCTCCGCCGGCGATTACAGCGATCCCGGTTGGTACGAAAACCCGCCGGGAACACAGGCCTGGGAATGGACCGGCGCATTGCCGGAACCGACGCGGGCCAAGGATGCCAAGACCGTGCTCACGCCCAAACCGTGAGAGGGCGGCCGACTGCAATGACCTCTTTCAAATCCATCAGGAACATTACGATGAAGAAATCAGCACTCGCTCTGGCGCTCGTTATCGCCTCCGCCCTTTCCTCCCAGGCGCTCGCCAGCGGCAGCCACGCCGGCGGCCACGACAAGGTGTCGATCGGCGAGCCCGGCGACAGCAAGAAGTCGACGCAGACGATCCGCGTCACCATGAAGGAAACCGACGACGGCAAGATGATCTTTACCCCGGCAACCATCAAGGTTCGCCAGGGCCAGACGGTCCATTTCGCCATCAAGAACGCCGGCGAACTCGCCCACGAATTCGTGCTCGACGACAAGGCGACGATCCAGGAACACAAGATCACCATGGAGAAATTCCCCGACATGGAGCACGACGACCCGAACGCCATCCGGCTCGAGCCGGGCAAGTCCGGCGACATCTACTGGACCTTCACCAACGACGGCACCTTCGAATTCGCCTGCCTGGTGCCGGGCCATTACGACGCCGGCATGCATGGCCCGCTCGACGTCGTGAAGAAGTAGCCCGAGAAAACAGGAAAGGATGAAACCATGAAAACCGTAGGCAAACTCCTCGCAGCGCTCGCATTGGCTGTTTCCACCGCCACCTTCTCCCTACCCGCCCAGGCCGCGGAGTTCACCAAGGGCGTGGTCAAGAAGATCGACACCAAGGCCAAGAAGGTGACGATCGACCATGAGGATCTGAAGAACCTCGACATGCCGGCCATGACCATGGTGTTCCGCGCCGATGACGCGGTGCTTGCCAAGCTCAAGGAAGGCGCGTCGATCGAATTCGTCGCCGACCGTGTCAACGGCAAGCTGACCGTGACCGAGATCAAGTAGCAGCGACAAACTGCCCGGGTCGACTTTGCGCGGCCCGGGCGCCACAATCCTGAGATCAGGCAAGAATGGAAAGGAATGTTCGATGAACGTATTACGCAGGCATTTCGTGGCGGGCACGATCGCGGGCATCACCCTCTTTGCGACGGGCGCCGTCGCGGCAACCGGCACCATGGCCGTCTACAAGGATCCGCAATGCGGCTGCTGCGAACAATGGGCCGACGCAATGGAAGCGGCCGGCTACAAGGTCGAGGTGCGCGATGAAGCCGACATGTCGGTGATCAAGACGCGCTTTGCGGTTCCTGCCGACATGGAAGGCTGCCATACCGCCGTCATCGACGGCTATGTCATCGAGGGCCATGTACCGCTCGAAGCGGTCAAGAAGCTGCTGGCCGAAAAGCCGGATGTCGCCGGCATCGCGGTTCCCGGCATGCCTTCAGGCTCGCTCGGCATGGGCAACGATCCGCAGGCCTCGTACGATGTCTACACGATCGCCAAGGCGGGCGGCGCGAAGTCGACGGTTTATTATCAGGTCCGGCCGGCGAACTAAGCAGTTCCCCACCGATCGGCAGTCTCCGAGGCTGCCTTCCATGAACAGTTCGGGCATCTCTGCGATCGCGGCGGTGCCCGAACGCCGATGAAGCCTGGCCGTTGGATGGACGCTAGACTGTCGTGCTCGCGGCTCCCAGATCCTGCGGTTCTCCGATCTCGACGGCATGTCCGTCCGGATCATGAAAGCGAAAGACGCGCTGGCCCCATTCCTGGCGCTCGACCGGATGGATCAGGTCCACATGCGGTGCAATGCGCGCGAAGGCCGCGTCGACATCGTCATCTTCAAAGTAGAGAAGCACGTTTCGTCGGCCATAGGCTTCGGCGGAAGACAGCTCCTGCCGCCAGATGGTCCGTTCGAGCGAGCGTCCTTCATGGATGGCAAAGCCGCCCACGAAAAGCACGAAATTGCCGAAGTCCTCGCGGATCGTCAGACCGAGTGTCGTCTCGTAGAAGGTTCGCGATCGCTCGATGTCGCTGACAAAAGGGATCGGATTGATGAAGCGCATGAATTCCTCGCAGACGCGGCCGATACGACGAGACGAGGCTAACGCGCATGTCTCAAGAGGCAAAGGAGTTCATTCGCGGAAGGGTACAAATCCGCGCCGGCCACAGGCTTACAGCCGGCGCGAGATCACGCCCTTCGCCAGCTGCCGTCCCCGTTGCGGGTAAGCATCGGTGTCTGGAAAACGCCGACCACGCGCTCGGGCCAGTGGGGCGCGAGGTCCGCAAGCGGCTGGCGCCAGCGCTCGGTCTGCAGCATAGCCGCACCGATCGCGACCGGCTCGATGCCGCAGGCTTTCATCAGCGTCAGCCCGGCAAGGATCGACGTGCCGCTGGAAATGACGTCATCGATCAGAGCCACGCGCTTACCCTCAAGCAAGGGCAACATTCGCGGATCGACGTAGAGACGCTTCTTCTGGTCGGGCGTGGTGATCGAGGAGAGCGGCACGGAGAGATCGTCGACATACCAGAACTTCTTGGACGTCCCGAGTGGCACGTAGCGGCTGTGGCCGAGCTTGCGGGCAACGGTCGAAGCGAGCGTGAGGCCGAGCGTCGGCAGACCGGCGACGACTTCGGGCTCATAGGGGGCGAGCTTCGCCGCAAGTTCCGTTGCCAGTGCGTCCTCAACAGCAAAGCTCGCCTGATTGACGATCAGCGAGGCCAGCGCATGTTTGCCGTCGGCGAGTTGACGGATCGGCAGGAGAATCTGCCTGCCATCACCGAGGGACGCCGGGAAGAAATCGCGATAACCCGCCTGAATATCGAAACTTTTCGGCGGGTAGATTTCCTGCCAGAAGTCGTGGGGCTGCATCGGTCCGGTCCTCGTCTGCGCGCTTTCGCCCGAAATGAAAGGCGATCAAAAAGGCCGGCTTGCTGTTCTGGTTCCGGCCGTTTTCGTCTATACCGTTTGCGACTTCGATCAAACCGAAAGGGCGCTGCGGCTCAAGCAAAGCACGCGGAATTCACAAGCCCTTCGCGCAATGAAACATGGGAATGCCTGACGATGCGCCTGCCAGACGGAATAGCCGACGACCTCACCTTCCTCACCGACTTCCGTCGCGACCTGCATGCCCATCCGGAACTCGGCTTCGAGGAGGTACGCACCAGCGATCTCGTTGCCAAGTGGCTTGAGGAAGCGGGTCTAAAGGTCCACCGCGGCTTGGGAAAAACCGGCGTCGTCGGCACGCTGCAGGTCGGCAACGGCACACGCTCGATCGGCCTTCGCGCCGATATGGACGCGCTCGCCATGCCGGAGATCGCCGACCGTCCCTACAAATCCCGCGAGGCCGGAAAGATGCATGCCTGCGGTCATGACGGCCACACGACAATGCTGCTCGGCGCTGCCCGCCATCTGGCTAAGACCCGCAATTTCTCCGGCACCGTGCACTTCATCTTCCAGCCTGCCGAGGAAGGGCGTGGCGGTGCGAAACGCATGGTCGAAGACGGCCTCTTTGAACTTTTCCCCTGCGACGCGGTTTACGGCCTGCACAACATGCCGGGCCTTGACCCGAACGAGATAGCCGTCGTCACGGGTCCGCAGCTTGCCTCTTCGGATAGCTGGCGGCTCACCTTTCGCGGCGTCGGCACCCATGGCGCCAAGCCGCATCTTGGCCGCGATCCGGTGACGGCCGCCGGCACCTTCCTTGCCTCGCTGCAGTCGATCGTCGGCCGCGTCGTCGATCCCTTACAGCCAGCCGTCGTCAGCGCCTGCTCCGTGCGCGCCGGCGACCCGAAGGCGCTCAACGTCATCCCCGATACGGTGGAAATCGGCGGCACGGCCCGCGCCTATACGCCTGAAGTGCGCGATCAGCTCGAAACGGAGATCGGCCGGCTCGCGCGTGGTACCGCCGAGATGTATGGGATTTCCGTTGACTACGAATTCGAACGCCGCATTCCGCCCGTCGTCAACGACGCCGATGCCACTGCTCGGGCGTTGAGCGCCGCTCAGGCGGTGTTCGGCAAGAAGACCCGGACGTCATTTCCACCGTCGACCGCCGGCGACGATTTCGCCTTCTTCGGGCTGGAAGCGCCCGGCTGTTACGTCTGGCTCGGCAACGGCCCCGCCGTCGACGGCGCGCTGCACCACAACACTGCCTATGATTTCAACGACGACGCGATCGGTCCGGGCGCCACCTTCTGGTCGACCCTCGTGGAGCAGGAACTGGCACGCGCCGAGTAACGCTTGCATCGCGAAGAAGCAGGCGGGAGCGTGCGATCTCAAGGATTTAGAACCTGCGCTTGAAGGGCGAGGCAAGCTGTCATACGGAAATGACGTCGGACTTCAACGGCCGCCCTGCCTGGGCGGCCGTTGAATGTCAGGCTTCAAGGATCTCCAGGATCGGGCTTTCCATGACCTTGCCCGTCGCCACGTCGGCGATGCCGCGATCGGTCTGGTGCGGTCCGGCATTGCAGGCGAGCGTCGCGCCGAAGCAGGCCTTGAAGACCAGGTAAGGCGGCTGCCAATCGACGATGCGGCCGACTGCTTCGCGGAGTGCGGCAAAGCTATCCGCCACCTCTTCCAGCGGCTCCTCGGAGACCAGCCCCGCGAGCGGCAGAGGCAGGAGTGCATCGACCTTGCCGCCGGACACAGCGGCCATGCCGCCACCGGCAGCAATCACCGCGTTGGCGGCGACCGCCATATCCTGCGCATTGCCGCCGAAAACCGTGAGGTTGTGGCTGTCATGCGATACCGTGGTTGCAAAGGCGCCGCGCCAGGCGCCCCAACTCGACAGCAGACCCACAGCCGGTCGGCTGTCGGCGCGCCCGTGACGATGCGCCACGGCGATCAGAGTCGTCCCCTCGGGCGGAACGACGAAGCCGCCCTCGACCGCGGCAACGGCATCGCCCCATTGGGTAAAACGCGGCCGGTCGATGGTCGCGACGCGGACCTTCGTGCCATCTGCTGGAATGCGGAAATCGTTCTCCGACAGCGGCGCGATCTTCATCGTGCCGTGCAGGGTCTCGGCGGCGATGCCGCCGAGCGGCTCGATCATCCGTCCGGCGTCTGCAATCGACTTGCCGTCGACGATGACCGTGCGCGCACGGAAATCAGCGAGATCTTCGAAGATCACGATGTCCGCCCGACGCGCTGGCGCCACAAGTCCAAGATCATGCCGGCCCTGGCGGACCGCGCCGTTCAGCGTGGCTGCCCGAAGCGCCCATTCGGCGGGCAGGCCATAGCGCACCAGCCGGCGAACGACGTCGTCGAGGCCGCCGGCATGGGCAAGATCGTCCGGGAAAACGTCGTCGGTGCAGAGCGTTACCGTCTGAGGAAGATGGCCCAGAGCCTTGATCGTTTTGACGAATTCCGGCAGCAGGTGATCGTGCGAGCCGCGCAGTTCGATCGAAAGCCCTGCCCTGAGTTTTGCCAGCAGATCGTCGCCGGAAACGAGCTCATGGTCGGAGCTGACGCCGGCGGTCACGAAGGCCTGGAGATCAGAGCCCGCAAGGCTGCGCGCATGGCCATTGACCGGCTTGCCGGCGGCAAGCCCCGCCTGAACGATCCCGGTGATCCGTGCCTCACCGTCGATGACGCCGCGCATGTTCATCATTTCGGCGATGCCGCCGATTTCCGGCCAGCTCAAAATGTCGGCGATCACATCAGCGTCGAAATCGGCACCGGCCAGCTCCAGGCCGGGTGCTGACGGCACGCTCGACGGTGCCAGCAGCACCGTGCGCAGCGGCAGATCGCGACTGGCGTTTGCGGCCCAGCGCACGCCGGCCACACCGTTGACATTACCAAACTCATGCGGATCCCAGACGACGGTCGTCACGCCACGCGGCAGCACCGCATTGGCATAGGTCGCCGGCGTCACCATCGAGCTTTCGACGTGCATATGGGTGTCGATCAGACCGGGCGAAACGTAAGCGCCCGTCGCATCGATCATGGTTGCCGCATCGGAGCGCGTGCCCGGTTCGTGGACACTTGCGATCAACGATCCAACAAGGCCGATATCGGCCGGGCGAAGCTCGCCCGTCACCACGTCGACGAGCGTACCGCCCGAAATCAGAACGTCGAACGGTTCAGCACCACGCGCTGCCGCCACTGCCCGGCTGCGGAGCGCCGCATCCATCAAGTCCTGAGGCTGCTCTATGGAACTCACTTCTGCGCTTCCTTCATCAAAGCGCCCAGGATCTGAGCCCTGGTCGTCTCGACATGGGCATCGACGGCATATTCGGCATTGAAGATCGCGTGGCTTTCGCGCGTTTCGACGACGGTGCGCCCGCGGGCCAGCGTCCCTCCGAGTTCGACATCAATGCGCGCCTTGCGAAACGAGATTGCGCCCGGATTGACGAAGGCAACGGCAGCGCAAGGGTCGTAGATCGCCATGCCCGGCCGGCCGCGACTGGTGCCGATCGAAATGAAGCCGGCAAGCAGATCGGCGATGAGGGCGGCATGGACGCCACCCGCCGAGCGGATCGGCGCGACGTCATCGGGGTAGGCAAAGACCTTGCGGCAGAGATCGAGATCGACCATGCGCAGCGGCAGGCCATGAGCGATCACGATCGCCAGCGCTTCCGGATCGGCGAAGGCGTTGAATTCGGCAGATGCCGTATGGTTGCCGCTGGTGACGCCGCCCCCCATCCAGGTGAGGTCGGTGATCCGGCTCGCCAAGTCCGGACGGGCAAGGCAAAGGGCAGCGAGATTGGTGAGCGGCCCGAGCGCCAGAATCCGCTTCGGCCCCTCCTGCTCCAGCCAGGCGCAAAGTGCCGCAAAGGCGTCGCTTACCGGCAAGGCGTCGGCCTCCGGCAGCGTCAATCCCGCTGTCGGCATGCCGGCTTCGCCAAGGATGCGTTCGGCAGTTTCGAGCTTGCCGAGCACCGGCAGGGCGCGCCCCTCATGGATGGGGAAAGCCCAGCCGAAAGCGCGCGCGGCGCCGGCAGCGTTGCGCTTCACCTGGTCAAGCGGCGTGTTACCGAAAACCAGCGAAACGCCGTCGATCTCTTCACCGGCATGAAGGACGACAAGCACTGCGGCAATGTCGTCGAACCCCATGTCCGTATCGATCCAGACACCCATCGGACCTTACCCGAACTTCTTGAGGCGTGCGGCCTTCTCGACCGGCAGGTCGAAGGCAATGGCAGAACCGGTTTCACGGGCTGCAAGTGCTGCATCCTCTTCCGCCTTGATGGCGCCGAGCGGCGTATCGAGCAGGTACTCGCGCGTGCTGCCGGAGAAAGAGGCTCCGCGCACGGTGCCTTGGAAAGGACCTGAACCAAGGGTCACCATGCGCGGACGCCACGCAAGCCCTGCCGTGTCAGGCGGCAGGGATCCGGAAAGATCGATCGGGCCGTTCTCGGCCTTCAGCTTGCCGCCCTCGACGGCAAAGATGTTTTCGAAACCGACGAAGTCGGCGACGAAGCGCGAGATCGGGCGGTTGTAGATATCCTCGGGCGTGCCGATCTGCTCGATCGCGCCGTTCAGCATGACGACGATGCGGTCCGCCAGCGACAGGGCCTCGCCCTGGTCGTGGGTGACGAAGATCATCGTGACGCCGGTTTCCTTCTGCACCCGCTGCAGTTCCGTGCGCATTTCGAGGCGCAGACGAGCGTCGAGGTTCGACAGCGGCTCGTCGAGCAGCAGCACCTTCGGCTCCATGACCATGGAACGCGCCAGCGCGACACGCTGCTGCTGGCCACCGGAGAGTTCGCCCGGCTTGCGGGCGGAAAACTTCGAAAGCCCGACCGACTTGAGACCGGCGGTCACCTTGCTCTCGATCTCGTTGGCCGGCAGCTTCTTCAGCCGCAGGCCGAAGGCGACGTTTTCGAACACGGTCAGGTGCGGAAACAGCGCATAGGACTGGAAGACCAGGCCGACCGAGCGCTTGTTGGCGGACACGCGGGTGATGTCGGCACCATCGAGCTTGATCGCGCCGGACGCGGGCGACAGCAGGCCGGCGATCGAGCGCATCGTCGTCGTCTTGCCGCAACCGGAGGGCCCAAGGAAGGCCACCAGTTCGCCCTTGCGGATCGAAAGGTCGAGGTCCTTCACCGCAACGGTATCGCCATAGGCGAGCGTCAGTTTTTCAAGGCTGAGGAAGGGGGCGTCAGACATAGCGAGAGAATCCCAGGAAGCGTTCGGCAAGAAAGACGATGCCGATGGACATGAAGGCGAGCAGCGCGGAGAGGGCGGCGACCGACGGATCGTAAGTGATCTCCATGTAGGAGAGCATGTCGATCGGCAGCGTGCGCACGCCCGGGCCGGAGAGGAAGAGCGATACCGGCACCTGGTTGAAGCTCGTGACGAAGCCGAGGATGAAGGCGGCGAGGATGCCGCTGCGGATGTTCGGCATCACCACGCGGAAGAAGGCGCCGGCGCGCGAGGAGCCGAGCAGCACAGCCGCCTCCTCGATATCGGAGCGCAGGTTGTTGAGGCTCGCCGAGACGACCCGTACCGCATAGGGCAGAACCAGCGCGGTGTGGGCGAGAAACAGCGTCAGCGTGATGTTGAGGCCAAAGGGCACAACGATGTAACGCAAGAGCGCCAGGCCGACGATGATACCGGGCACGATGATTGGCAGCGACACGATCGTGCGGATGGTTTCGCCAAACGGCAGCTTGTAGCGCGACAGGGCGTAGGAGGCGGGAACGCCGAGCACGAGAGCGGCCGCCGTTCCGCCGATCGCCAGCAGCATCGAGATCGCGAAACTTTCCTGGAAGCTCTCGACCGTGAACACCTTGGCGACCCACTTGAGCGAGAAGCCCTGCGGCGGGAAGGCCAGCGTCTCGCCGCCGGAGAGCGACGCGGCGACGATGATGAAGAACGGCCCGATCAGGAAGCCGATCACCAGGAAGAGGACGAGGGGTGAAAAGACGCGGGGTGTCATCGCTTGTTCCTCGCGGTGGCAAGCCGTTTCAAAAGAAGATTGGCGGCAAAGCTCATGACGATCAGGATGAAGGCGATGACGCTGGCCGCGACGAAATCGTTGGCGACGGTGACGCGCTGATAGAGCAGCGTTTCGAGCATCAGCACCTTGGAGCCGCCGAGGATCGCCGGTGTGATGTAAGCCGTCAGCGAGCCGGTGAAGACCAGGGTACCACCAATAACAAGGCCCTCCTTGGTGAGCGGCAGGATCACCTTGAAAAACACCTGGAACCAGTTGGCGCCGAGTACGCGGGCAGCCGGGATCGCATCCTTCGGCATGTTTTCGAGCGCGCTGATCAAGGACAGGATCATCAGCGGCAGGAAAAGCTGCAAGAGACCGATGAACACGGCGGTCTCGGTAAACAGGAAGCGGATCGGCTCATCCGAGAGGCCGACAAACTGGAGCGCCTGGTTGACGATGCCGGTGCGGCCGAGAATGACGATCCAGGCATAGGTGCGGGCAACCGACGAGATCATCAGCGGCAGCACGACAAGGCCGATCATCTGTCCCTTGCTGCGCGGCGTCAGATTGACGATCGCAAAGGCGGCGGCATAGCCGATGACCGCCGAAACGACGGTAACCATCAGGCCGAGCCGGAAGGTGCGTAGGAAGACGGTGCGGTTCAGCGGATCGGAAAAGAAGGTCGTATAGGCCGACAGCGACCAGCTGTCGGCGCTGCGAAAGCCTTCCGCCAGCAGGATCACCACTGGCGCCAGAAAGACGATCGCCGCAAAGACCGCTGCGGGCAGAGCGAGCGCCAGGGCTTCGGCGCGGTTCTGGAACATCCTTCTTCCTTTCAAGGCATTCCTGGGCGCGTCTCATCGCGCCCGTCGCATCAGGTCTCCACCGGCGATCACGATCCGCCGGTGGAGGTCGCAATGGCTTGGTCTTACTGGCCGACCTGGGCGTTCCACTCCGACAGCCACGCTTCGCGGTTGTCGAGGGCAACGGCCGACGGGATCAGCTTCAGGTTCTTCACGGTCTCTTCGCCGTAGGTGAGGTTTTCGGCGATCTCGGGCGAAACCTTCACGTCCTTGTTGGCCGGGCTGTCGACCAGCTTTTCGGCAAGTGCGGTCTGGATTTCGGTCGAGAGCCAGAAGTCCATGAACTCAAGCGCCAGATCCTGGTTCTTGCTGCCCTTGGTCAGCACCATGACGTTCATGCCGCCGGTCTGGCCTTCCTTGGGCGTTGCCCACTTGATCGGCAGGCCGAGCTTGGTGAAACCTTCCCAGGAGAAGCGACCGATCGGAGCGGCCCAGATTTCTTCCTGCTGCATCAGCTGAACGAGCTGGGAGGACTTGACGTAGAAGGTGACGATATCGTCCTTCTTGGCGCCGACGGCGGCAATCGCTTCCTTGAGGTCAGGCGTGTTCTTGCCGATGGCTTCGCCGACCATGTAGAGCGCCGGCGGGCCCTGGTTGGTGGTGACGTTCGGGAAGGCGACGTGGCTGGCGTTCTTGTCGCTCAGGAGATCGGCCCAGGAGTTCACTTCCATCTTGTCCGAGCGATAGACGATCGAGGTGGCATAGAAGGTGTAGCCGACGCTCATGCCGTCGCCGTTCGGGTCCTTGGCGAGGTCGTAGAGCTTGTTGAAGTTCTGGAGCTTCGAGGTGTCGATCTTTTCGATGAGATCGGCGCGGGTGGCCGAAAGCGCGTCGGCCATCGAGACGACGGCCATGTCGACGACCGGGCTCGCCTTGTTGGCTTCCATCTTGGCGAGGCGCTCGACGCTGTTGCCGGTTTCGACGACGAGCTTGCAGCCGCACTTCTGTTCGAACGGAGTGTAGACCAGTTCCTTGAATGCGTCCTGGGCAAAGCCGTAGACGGAAATGGTGAGCGTCTTTTCCTGAGCGGATGCGACAGGGGCGGTAACGAGCAAGAGCGCGCTCGAGGCAAGCAAGAACTTCTTCATGGCTGGTGTCCTCCTTCGGTGACGGATGTAGCTGCGGTGGCAGTGGTAAGAACGGGTTGAGACGCGGGCGGTGCCGCGGCCGATTGCCGGACGACCAGATGCATCGGCACCTTGGAGGTCGCCGCCGTAACCGGTGCGCCGATCGCCGGATCGGACGGGTCGCGCTCGCTGATCGCCTTCACGAGCGCTGCGACGGCGATCGCCGCGATCTCGGTCATGTCCATGCGCGCGGTCGTCAGCGCCGGCGTGATGACCGGCGACCAGATCAGGTCGTCGAAACCGGTGACGCTCGCCTTTTCCGGCACGTTGATGCCGGCGCGCTGCAGCTCGGTCAGCGCCCTCAGCGCATGGAGATCGGAGATGCAAGCAAAGGCCGTGTAGCCTTCCGCCACCTTGTCGGCGAGGCCGAGCGGACAGCCCTTGCCGGCCGCCTTTTCCAACGGCTCGATCCAGAGCGTATCGGCATGGGTGCCCTCGCCGAAGACCGAGCGAATACCGCCGGCGCGGTCGTTCTGCACGTTCGAGGCGGGATTGTTGCCGATGATCATCACGCGGCGGTGGCCGAGAGCCTTAAGGTGTTCGCCAATCTGCCGGCCGCCACCCCAATGGTCGGCGGCGACCGTGTTGCCCGGCGTCGAGGGCGTATCGATGACGGCGACCGGACAGCCGACATCGGCAATGCGCGTGCCGCGCCGCGGCACGATCACGAGGCCATCAACGTCGCGATCGATCAGGCGCTCGATCGCCTTGGTCTGGGTCGAGACGTCGCCGCGCGAGTCGGCGATCAGCACGCCATAGCCCGAGGACGAAGCCGCAAGCTCGATTGCCTGGGCGATCTGCGGGAAGAGCGGATTGGCGATATCGGGAAGCACGAGGCCGAGAACACCGGTGCGGCCGGTGCGCAGCGCCCTGCCCGCCTGGCTCGGCACATAGCCGAGCTCGGCAGCGGTCGCGCGGATCTTTTCCACCATCTCGGCGGAGACGCGCCCCTTGCCCGAGAGCGCGTTTGAAACCGTCGCCGCGGAGACGCCCAGCGTTCTGGCAATCCTCGTCAGTTTTGGTCCGGAACGCGCCAAGTCAGTGGTTTCCGCTATCGCGTGATTAAACGATTAATCAGCCGATATATCAGAATCTTCCGACTGTCGAATCCTTTTGTCGACTCGTTGCATTTTGCAATTTTCGAGGGAAAAGATTTGCGAACAACAATCGATTTCCGCTTGGCGCCTGGCGTTCACAATCAGCGGAAGGAGTTCACGTCAATTCCTCAAGCGCCAACGGGCCGTCCAAAGTCTGCCTGATATATCTCCGCCGACACCGAGCGATGAAAAGCGAAACACGCATCTGCCCAATCGCCGCAATCGCGGGTACAAATTTCAACTTCGCCTGACAAAAGAAATCAATTTTCCCACTAAATTACTAGGGAATAAGTATGATGCACGGCAATCGTCCGATGGCTAGAATTCGGGCGGCGGTGCGATCCGCACAATAGGCATAAGCAGGAGTTTGGGACATGACTGGCACTATCATCGGCTTTGGCAAGACCGCGGGACAAACCCGCCGGGCGCGCGGCGCAACCTTGGCAGCTACCACGCTGGCGCTGGTTCTTTCGTCGAGCACGGCCGTTTTTGCCGAGGACGCGAAATTCGATCCCAACGCCTCGATCACCATCGGCTCGCTCTATGAGCCGCAGAACCTCGACAACACCGCCGGCGCCGGCCAGGGTATCAACGAAGCTTTCAACGGCAATGTCTATGAAGCGCTGTTCACGCTGACCGATGCCGGCGACGTTCAGCCGGGTCTCGTGGCCGAGCAGAGCGTCAGCGACGATGGCCTCACCTACACTTTCAAGCTTCGCCCCGGCGTCACCTTCCACTCCGGCGATCCGCTTACGGCGACAGACGTCAAGTACAGCATCGAACGCGTGACGGCAGAGCAATCCAAGAGCTCGCGCAAGAAGAGCCTTGCAACCATCAGCGCCATCGAGGCGCCCGATGACCAGACGGTGGTCGTCAAGCTGTCTGCCCGCTCGATCTCGCTGCCCTACAATCTGAGCTATGTCTGGATCGTCAACGATGCGGCCAAGGACCTGAACGCCAGCGAAGATGGCACGGGCCCCTACCGCCTCGACGAATGGCGCCGCGGCTCGTCGCTGGCCCTGATCCGCAACGACAAATACTGGGGCACCGCGCCGACCAATGGCGAAGTCGTCTTCCAGTACTTCACCGACGCGACCGCGCTCAACAATGCGCTCCTGACCGGCGCCGTCGACATCATCACCAGCGTCCAGAGCCCGGACTCGATCGCCCAGTTCAAGGACAATCCTGACTTCACCGTCACCGCCGGCCAGTCGACGACCAAGGAACTGCTCGCCTTCAACGACCGCGTCGCCCCCTTCGACAACGTCAAGGTCCGCAAAGCGATCGCCCGCGCCATCGACGACAAGAAGCTGCTGACGTCGATCTGGGGCGAATACGGCACGCTGATCGGCTCCTTCGTTCCGCCGACGGACCCCTGGTACGTGGACCTCACCGCCGTCGATGCCTATGACGTCGAGAGCGCCAAGGCGCTGCTGAAGGAAGCGGGCTTTGCCGATGGCTTCACCTTCAAGCTCGACACGCCGAACTACGACCCTCATCCGATCGTCGCCCAGTTCATCCAGAGCGAACTCGCCAAGGTCAACATCAAGGTCGAGATCAACGTGATCACCGCCAACGAGTGGTACACGAAGGTCTACAAAGCGCATGACTTCCAGGCGACTTTGCAGGAGCACGTCAATCACCGCGACATCGTCTTCTACGGCAATCCGGACTTCTACTGGGGCTACAACAATCCCAAAGTCGTCGACCTGATCAAAGCGTCGGAGGCAGCGGCCAACACCGACGAGCAGACCGCCAATCTCAAGGAAGCCAACACGATCATCGCCGAGGATGCCGCCAGCAACTGGCTCTACCTCTACCCGCAGATCGTCGTCTCGAGCTCGGCCGTCACCGGTTATCCCGTGAACGGCCTGAACTCGCAGTTCTTCGCCTTCGGCATCAAGAAGAGCGAGCAGTAAGCGGCATGGCCATCCGGCGCGCATCCGCGCCGGATGCGTAAACGACAGCCCCTGGATCCGTTCCGGGGGCTGATTGCGTTTCGCGCCAATTCGTCCGAGCACCTCTCAGGCCTTCCACAGGCACTCCCAAAGACGAGAGACGCTCTAGCCTCCCTCTTCTTTTTGGTGCAAAAGCCAGCTCTCTGATCACGGATCCCGTGAGAAGAAAGGAATGCAGCCATTCTCACCTATCTCGTCCGCCGCTTTGCCATTCTGCTTCTGTCCCTGCTGATCGCAGCGGTGGTGCTGTTCGTGCTGTTGCGCCTGTTGCCCGGCGACCCCGCCAATGCGCTTCTCTCCGTCGGCGCCGATGCCGTGCAGATCGAGAAGGCGCGCGAACAGGTCGGCTCGAACCTGCCGCTCTGGCAGCAGTTCCTGCGCTTTGCCGGCAGCCTCGCCCGCTTCGATCTCGGCACGTCCTTCGTCAGCGGCAAGCCGGTGATCGAGGAGATCGCCGCGCGGCTGACGGTCACAGTGCCGTTGGCGCTGATGGGTTTCGTGCTCTCCATCCTGATCGCCGTTCCGCTCGGCATCCTCTCAGCGGTCAAGGCCGATCGCTGGTATGGCGGACTGATCTCGACAGTTTCGCAGCTCGGCATCGCCATCCCCGTCTTCTGGGTCGGCATTCTGCTGGTCACGCTGTTCGCCGTCACCTTCCGGCTGTTCCCTTCGGGCGGCTTTCCCCGCCGCGGCTGGCAGAATGAGGGGCAGGTGCTCTATGCGCTCGCCCTGCCCGTCATGACGATCGGCCTCGTCATGGGCGCGTCACTGCTGCGCTATGTGCGCTCGGCGACGCAGGACGTTCTCGGTAGCGATTACTTGCGAACGGCGCGCGCCCTCGGCGCCAGCTTCCCCGAAGCGCTCATTCGCCACGGCATCCGCAATGGCGCCGTGCCGATCGTTTCCATCCTCGGCATCGAGCTTGCGACGACCTTGCTCGGCGCGGTCGTCGTCGAGCGCGTCTTCGCGCTGCCAGGCCTTGGCTCGATGCTGCTGCTGGCGATCGAGCAGCGCGACTATCCGAACGTTCAGGGCGTGCTGTTCATCTCCACCCTGCTGGTGCTGCTGATCGGCTTTGCCGCCGACCTCACCCAACGGCTGATCGATCCACGCCTGCGCGAA
The DNA here is from genome assembly GCF_014852205.1 of Ensifer sp. ENS06. Lineage (NCBI taxonomy): Bacteria > Pseudomonadati > Pseudomonadota > Alphaproteobacteria > Hyphomicrobiales > Rhizobiaceae > Ensifer > Ensifer sp. ENS06. The sequence goes on from NZ_JACVBC010000007.1 coordinate 239,297, forward strand.
CGGGCCGTCGGAGGCAACGCATGACCTCGATAGGTACATCCGTTTCTGCGCCGAAGCGCCGGCGCTCGCTGGCGCTTACCGTCGGTCTTGCGCTCGTCGGCCTCAACGTCGCCGTTGCGGTACTGACGCTCTTCTGGACGCCCTATGATCCATTGAACGCCTCAGGCGGACGACTGGAAGCGCCGTCGCTTTTGCACTGGCTCGGCACTGACCGCTTGGGCCGCGACCTGCTTACCCAGCTGATGATCGGCGCCCGCACAGCGCTGCTGGTCGGCACGGGTGCGGTTGTGATCGGGGCTGCGATCGGCGTCAGCCTCGGCGTTCTCGCAGCCTTCGCCACGCGCCTTGCCGACGACGTGATGGCCGCGACGCTCGATATCCTGATCGCCTTTCCGACCCTGCTGCTTGCCATGCTCGTGGTGGCGGCAAGCGACAGCGCCAGTCTCTGGTCGGCGATCCTGGCACTCGGGCTTGCCATCTCGGCGATCGTCGCGCGGCTGACCCGCATCCTTGCCAAGCGGGTGCTGCGGCAGGATTACATCGTCGCCTCGCGCACATCGGGAACCTCCTGGGCCGGTGTCGTCTTCCGCCATGTGCTTCCCAACATCTGGCCGACGCTCTCGGTCAACTTCGCCCTGCAGTTCGGCCTGGCCGTTATCGCCGAGGCGTCGCTCTCCTATCTCGGGCTCGGTGCGCCGCCGCCGAACGCCTCCTGGGGACGGCTGCTGCAGGAAGCGCAAGGGACCGTCTATACGGCGCCGATCGGCGCGATCGCGCCGGGCATCGCCCTCGTTGCACTCGTCATCGGCATGAACCTCCTAGCCGACGGCCTGCGCGATATCGCCGATCCGACACGGGGGAGATCGCGATGACGCCGCTTCTCGACATCAAGGGTCTCGACATCCGCGCCGGCGACAAGCCGCTGGTCTCTGACCTTTCCCTCTCAATCCGGCCCGGCGAACGCATCGGCCTGATCGGTGAGTCCGGTTCCGGCAAATCGATGACGGCAATGGCAGCGACCGGCCTGCTGCCGCCGTCGATCACTGTCGCCGGCTCGATCACGCTCGACGGGCAACAGGTGGTCGGCGCCACAGATCGGGTGATGAACCGGCTGCGCGGCGTGGCCGCAGCGGTCGTCTTCCAAGAGCCGCTGACCGCGCTCGATCCGCTGATGAAGATTGGCCGACAGATCGCCGAGCCCGTTCGCCGGCGTCTGGAACGGGACGGCGGCAAGGCAACGAAGGAGGCGGTCCAACGCGAAGTCCGCGACCTCATCGACAAGGTGGCGTTGCCGCAGCCCGACCGCATCATCAATTCCTACCCACACGAAGTGTCCGGCGGCCAGCGCCAGCGCGTCGCCATCGCCATGGCGCTCGCCTGCCGCCCGAAGCTCCTGATTGCCGACGAGCCGACGACCGCGCTCGACGTCACGACGCAGGCGGAGATCCTGAAGCTGCTGGACCAGCTGGTGCGCGAGACCGGCATGGCGCTTCTGTTCATCAGCCACGACCTGCCCGTGGTTGCCCAGGTGGTGGAGCGCGTCCTCGTGCTGAAGAACGGTATCGCTGTCGAGGAGGGACTGGTCGGCTCGGTCTTCGGCAAGCCGCAGCACGACTATACCAGGACGCTGGTCGAGGCCGCCCGTCTCTTCGACGAGGCGCTGGGAGCAACCGGATCATGATGCTCGATCTTCAAAACGTCAGCTTCGGCTATTCCCGCCAGCAGACCACCCTCGACAACGTCTCGATATCGGTGCGACCGGGAGTGAGCGTCGGTCTCGTCGGCGAATCCGGATCGGGCAAGACGACGCTGCTGCGACTGATGCTCGGGCTCATTCGCCCGACGAGCGGTAGCATTCGCTTCGGCGAGGAGATCCTCGACACCGGCAGCAGCGCCTTCATGCAGCGCTATCGTCGTGCCGTGCAGCCGGTTTTCCAGGACCCCTATTCCTCTCTCGACCCGCGCCAGCGAGTGATCGACATTATCGGCGAGCCGCTGCGGTCGCTGCGGATCCCGGGTGACCGGACGCAGGCGGTCACCGCGGCGCTCGAAGCGGTCGGGCTTCCTGCCGATGCACTCCACCGCTACCCGCACGAGTTTTCCGGCGGCCAGCGCCAGCGCATCGCCATTGCCCGCGCCATCGTCGCGCGACCGCAGATCGTACTCGCCGACGAGGCGGTCAGCGCGCTCGACCTTTCCACCCGCATCCGCATCGTCGAGCTGTTCAAGACACTCGCTGAGAAGCTGACTCTGGTTTTCGTCTCGCACGATCTCGGCGTCGTCGCGGCCCTCTGCGAGGAGATGGTCATTCTGGAGCGCGGCAAGGTGGTCGAAAGCGGCAAGACCCGCGACATTTTGGCCGCCCCGAAGCACCCATACACACAGCGTCTTCTTGCCAGCATTCCGCGCATGCCCGCCTGACAGGGGATTGGCGCGGATATCGCATCTTCAGCCGAATCCACCTTTATCCCTAAGGGCTTGGTGATTCGCGCGCGCATTGATCCAAGACAACCGCTGAGACGCCCTGTTGGGCATAGTGCCGTCGGCCGCAGAATCCCTGCCGCTAACGCCCTGACCGGCGATGTTCAACTTCTTCTGGGGGTCCGGAAAATCATGCCTACTCGCGCCATTCTGCCATCTGCCGTCCTTTTCGCCGCGCTTGCGGCGCCGCTCGCGCTCGCGACGGCGGCAGATCTCTCCGAGCCGGGCGCGGTCGCGGCACCGGAAATGCCTCTCGCAAGCGAGCCAGGCCCGTGGATGATCCGCGGCCGCGCACTGGCTGTCCTGCCTGACGACAAGGGCACGCTCTATCTCAACGGCAGCGCGCTCGACGGCGAAAAGGTCGGCGTCAGCAATTCCGTGGTGCCGGAACTCGACATCACCTATTTCTTCACCGACAACATCGCCGCCGAACTGATCCTCGGCACGACGCCACACACGGCACGCGGCAGCGGCTCGATCGCCGGCCTCGGCGAGATCGGCAAGGCCTGGCTGCTGCCACCGACGCTCACGCTACAGTACCACTTCAACGTCACCGACGAGATCAAGCCCTATGTCGGCGCCGGCGTGAACTACACGATGTTCTACAACGAGAAGCCCCGCGGCGATTTCTCCAGCTTCAACCTGAAGAACACCTTTGGCGTGGCGCTGCAGGCGGGCGTCGATATCAAGCTCGACGACCACTGGGGCCTGAACTTCGACGTGAAGAAGCTGTTCCTGGAACCGGAGGTCAACGCCACCCTGCCCGGCGCCGGTGCTGTCAGCGGCAAGGTCAAGCTCGATCCGTGGCTGATCGGCACCGGTATCGGCTACCGGTTCTGATGACCCAAACGAAACGGCTTGCGGCGCCCTCTTAAAGGCGCCGCACCCTGTAGAGCCCGACCTTAGACGTGGTGAGCCGTGACGGCTCTGGCGAGTTCGCCCGACAATTGCTGGCTGCCCGCATGGGAGACGTCCCCCAGCGACAGCATACCGACCATGCGCTTGTCCTGGTCGATCACCGGCAGACGCCGCACCTGCTTGGCCTCCATCAGATGAACGGCATGTTCGATCGTCTCGTCCGTGCGGCAATAGACGATATCCCTCGTCATCACGTCCCGCGCCGTCATCGACGCCGGGTCCCGCCCGTTGGCAAAGGCGCGCAAGGCAATGTCGCGGTCCGTGACCATGCCGATCAGGCGGTCGTTTTCGCCGACCGGCAGCGCACCGATGTCCTCGTCGCGCATGATACGCGCGATTGTCTTCAGATCGGTTTCGGGAGAGATCCAGCGAGCGCCGGGATGCATGGCTTCCGATATTCTCATCTCAACCTCCTGTACGTGAAAGGGGCGGAGCATAGACTGACATCGTGGCCATTCATTGATCCAGCGATGTGCCGCGCCACTCCTTACCGCAATTCGAGGAGGAAATAGGTGGTTGGGCCGAAGGGCCCATTGTTGGAGAGCCGGAAGGCGACGTCGCCCGTGCCTTGCGCCACCGGCGCATGCACCTTGCCGTCGAGGCCCACGGGCGAAACGCTCCAGTTCTTTGCGGTTCGCGCCAACGTCAGATCGACATAGCCTTCACGCAGCCGAACCGGCAGCCGCCCAAAGTCCTCGATCACCTTCTCCTCGGTGTCGCGAAACGCCATGCCGGTGTTTTGTGCATCGGTCGCAAAGATCAGCAGTAGGTGCCGGCCCCTTGCGAGCCCTCCATCCGCATCGAGCGCCGAGAGCGCAACGAGCCCATTGCCATCGGCCCGCTCGACCCTGAGCAGGCCGAGATCGATCGGCTCTCGCAGCGTCGAGAAGGCGGCTGCCTCCGTTTTGTCGGTGACGACGCGCAATTGTCCGGCAAAGCGATTCAACAGGATCTCGCCGGTGCTGCTCTGGTAAATGCCGGTATCGATGCTGGTACCGTTTTCATCAGAAAGCGCGCCGCTTTGGCGCAGGCTGCCGAGTATCCCTTCGCTGTCTTGCTGGCGCGGTTGCTTCACCGCAGGCACATCGCCGAGCCGGTTCACGTCTTCAAGTCCGATCCGCCCGACCAACGCCAGGTCCGTCAGGCGTTCCGGTTCGCGGGCCTGCATGTCGTCGGAAAGATCCTCCTCGCCACGTACCGCAAACGGGACGGTGACGGCTGAGGTCGCCACGTCGCCGCGCCGGTAGAGAAGCGCCGACAGCGTCTCGCCGGCGCGCGCGACGGGATCGAGCGCGATGGCATAAGGCAGCATCGCCTTCTTGTGCGGGAACGGCCCGCCATAGGAAAGAACGATCGGGCCATGGCCATGTCGGCAAAGCGCGTCCCAGCCTTGCAGCGCCGCATAGGCCGGCATCGCCAGCCCGGCCTCGTAGCGGTAGCGGTTCCAGAACAGATGATCATATTCGCTGACGAGGAACGGCCGGTCGAGCCAGCGCGTTGCCGCGATCATGCGGATATAATTAACACCGTCGGCGATCGAGCTGACCTGCGTCGTCTTGCTTCCCGGGGCGTAGCCGCTGACCCAGTCGTGATATGTATTCATGGTTACGGCTTCGAGGCCGCGGCGGCTGAGCGACGCCTGCACCGTCGGCCAGTTGTTGTAGTTGCTGATCAAGCCGCGGTAGCCGAGCCTGCGGAGCACCTCGCTCATGCGCGCGGTCGTGGCCTCTTCCGTCTCGGTGAAGAAGGCCTGCAGGTCGCGCAGCCGCGGAGCAGGGATGTAGCGGTCCGCCGGCAGCGCCACGGATCTCGCCTCGATCGTCTCGTCCGGGCGGAGGTCAGGCCACGCCTTGGCAAGCGCCTCGGTCGATCCGTAGCGTTTGGCGAGCCACACGTTGAACGGCTTGGCAAGCTGCGGATCATAGGGCGGCTTGCCCGGCCGATCGTGCACGACGGTGTCGAACTCCATGCCGTTCTCGTTGGCGAGAATGACGACCGCGAGCGCATCGTCGCGGATTGGCGCCACGCCCGTGTAGGGGTTCACGCGCCCGAGGATCGTCTCCTGCATGCGCTTCCAGTGGTCGGACGCCCGCTCGTCGACAAACAGCTCGAGCTTGAGGTTTCCGCCATCGTCCCAGCGATCGTCAAAACCGCCATAAACGCCGCGCAGCGACGACAGGCCATCCATCATCCAGTAGATGCCGTTCTTCTTCAGCACCGCCAGCAGGTAGTGGATACGGTCGAGCGTCTCGGGGTCGAAATCGAAATCCCGGTCCCGGCCGAACATCAGGCTGCCATCAACGAAATGCAGCCGGGCGAGATTGTAGCCGCGCATCGCCAGCTGCCGGGCGTAGCGGTCAGCCGTTTCGTGATCCGGAAACCCGCCGGAGGCTGGGCTCCAGGCAAGTGATGCGCAGAGCATGCGCTCCGGCTTGTCCGGCGACTTCGCGAAGGCAAGCCGCCCGCCGGCACCGGCGACCAGGCGGTGATCCGCATCGATCGTGCCGTTCGGCAGGAAAGACGAAAAATCGAGAGGGCTGCCAGCCTCGAACTCGAGGGAAATTTCCCGCACGGCAAGCCACTGGTCCGATGCCTGCGCCGGCGAGCAGACAGCAGCAAGCGCTGCCGCGGCTGCCAGCAATGGCCGCCGCATCATGCCGGGGCCCCGAGCAGCTTGCTTTCGATCGGCGCGTCAGGCTTTCGGCGCGCCCGGACGAAGCCGACCGGCAGCGCCGCTGCATGGAAGAACCAGGCGACGACGGTATAAAGCCCCATGCTGAAACCGCCTTTGCGCAGGCTCATCAGTCCCACCACGCCGGCAAGGATCGCAAGAACGATGCCGAGCGCAAGGAGTTTGTCGGGCACGAAGAGCAGGATCGCAAGCGACGCCGCCCACCAGAGATAGACCAGCGCCCAAAGCTTGAGCTCCGGCAGCTCTCTGATGAGCTGGAGGAAATAGGGCTGGCCGAGCGAGGCGCGCAGCAGTTCTCCGATGCCGAACAGATACTTGCTCTTCCAGCGGCGTACGAGCAGGCGATAGGAATTGTCGGTGTGGCCGAAATGCTGGACGAAGCGTCGGTCGAGGCGATGCAGCTTAAAGCCGGCACTTCTGAGCCGGATGCCGAGGTCGAACTCCTCATAACCGTGCAGATTACGGTCCGAGAGGTAACCGACCGCCTCGATCGCCGCCCGGCGATAGAGGCCGCCGCCATTCATGCGGTCGATCGCGCCGATCCGGTTTTCTGGTGAATTGCGTGTGACCCGGCGGGAGAATTCGAGGTTTGAGGTCAGCATCTCCTGGACATGGCCGGTGACACCAGCCACATCGGGGTCGTCGGCGAGGAACGCTTCCGCCACTTCGAGAAAATCGTCGTCCAGCAACATGTCGCCGTCGAGCAGGCAGATATGCGCGTGGCGCGAGTATTGGAAGCCGAGTTGCGGGCCGATGCCGCAGCTCGGAAGTGCCGGCGGGCTGATCTGTGCGATCACGACCGGATAGCGCGAGGCGATCTCCACGGTCCTGTCCCTGGAGCCGCTGTCGGCGACGATGACCTCGCCGCCAACGGTTTCGAGCGCCTTCAGCGCGCTTTCAATGGTCGCGGCGATGCGCTTTTCTTCGTTCAGCGTCTTGATGATGACGGATACTGCCACGCGATCCCCCAGTCTCGACGGAGCGCAGACCTGCTCCGGTTGCCGCCGATCTTAGCGGCGATATTTTGCGTTTTGGTTTACCGCCCCAGCAGTCGCAGCAGCGGCAAGCGAAAGCGATGAAGGAACCAGCCGCCAAAGACGCCGCAGGCGCCGCCAAGAAGCTTGACCATCACATCCGTCACGCGTGCGTGGCGATCGGCCGAAACCATCTGCAGCAGCTCGAAGCCGATGGCCGTCGCAAAGACCAGAACCAGCACGAGCCCCAGCCGCCTCGGATAGGCGATCGCGAAAAGCAGGCCCAGCAGGCCGAAGGCACCGAACCGTTCGAGATGGACCAGGTGCCCGATGCGGGGCCGCAGGTCGAGCGGCGACATCGTCGAATAGGCGATCACGGCAAAGAGGATCCATGCGAAGAGGCTGGCGGCGCGTTTGATAGTCATTGTCGGCTTGTCTTCCAGGAGGCGTGCGAGGCACGGCAATCATCGAACGATCGGCGACGGCGCCTGCGCGTTCATCGCGTTGCGGGGGCGCGGCCGCATTTTTGAGGAGAGCGGTGCGCGGTGAACGCACGGGGCAAGCTCCGGCCGGCGACACGGTGGACGCGAACGTCCGGCTATTTCGCCAGCAACGCGCTATACACCGCCGCGGTCCTTTGTGCCACATTTGTCCAGCTATAGGCGGCTTCCGCGTGCGCCGCACGCTCGCGCACCTCCTCGTCGCTGAGCGGGGCTGCGAGTTTTTCCACGATACCGGACGCCAACGCGTCGATGTCGCCCAACGGGAAATACTCGTCGGGCGCCAGTTCCATCTCCTGATTGGCGACGATATCGCTTGCGAGGACCGGCAGCCCGTAGGCCATCGCCTCAAGCAGCGCAATCGGCATGCCTTCGTGGCTGGACGGCAGAACGAAAAGGGCGGCATTGTCGAAGAGTTCCGCCAGTCTGTCGCCTGTCTGAAAACCTGTGAGCACGACGCCGGGCACGTCGCACGCAAGCGCCCTCACCTCCTTGACGTAGGGCGTTTCGAATTCAGCGCCGCCGGCAATAACGAGCTTCATATCGGCCAAGTCGCACTTGGCAAAAGCGCGGATGAGATCAAGCTGTCGCTTTTCCGGAACCAGCCGGGCAGCGAGCAGGATATAGCGCCGCCGTTCCAGGCCGAACTCCGCGAGAATGCCGGCCTCGCCGGTCGGCGGAGTGACCTGGACGCCGTTCGGGACCAGCGTCATGGAGACATGGTGCCGGGCATGCATCGTCTCGGCGATGTCCTTCGAGATCGCCACGCGTCCGTTCGAGAACCGCATGCCGAGGCGCTCTCCGAGCTTCAGCGTGCGCCTGGCGAAACCGCCCCATTTCTGCCGGTCATAGTCGTAGCCATGGTGGGTCACCACGACCTTGAGCCCAAGCATGCGCGCAAGCGGCGTCATCAGCGCGGGGCCGATGGCATGAATGTGCAGGACATCCGGGCGCCGCCAGGCGGCGAGCCAGACACCGAGGAAGGTATGTACAATGGCTTCCAACGCCATCCGGCGCGGTGCCCAGAGAGGGACGACGTCGACGCCGTTCCAGGCGTAGGCGTTGCGATCCTCCAGATAGCGACGACGTCCGACCACCTCGACGTCCCAGCCGTATCCGAGCAGCTTGCTCGCCAGCATTTCGACGTGTTTCTCGACGCCGCCCTGAACGTTGGGGATGCCGCGCAAGCCCAGCATCATCACGCGTTTGCGCTCGCCGCGCGCGGCCAGCGCGCCGCTCTGAACGGGGTGGCCATGCTGCCGGCCTGCGAGCGCGGCGCTATGCCGAGGCAACCGGCCGGCTCCGTCCGACAGTCCGGTCTGCACCATCTCCTGCGCAATCACCGGCTGTTGCTGGCGATGACTTCGCGAAACATCAGGCTTTCTGCTCATGTGTCGCCTCGAAGGTTGCCCGTTCCGTTTACTAGGGCGATATACTTAATCATCGCCAAGATATTTCATTCACCCCTTATATAAATGACCGAAAACCATAGGGCGAGCCCAGGTTACTACAAATTGTATCGTAACGTTAATGCCGGACGAGATCAGACCGCTCCCAGCCTGGAGTAGAGGTCGACCGTTCTTTCACGATAGGCGGCCGCGGAGAACTCACTGGCGATCCAGTGTCGGCCCGAAGCACCCATCGCAGCGCGTTCGGCAACTGGCAGACCGGCCATCGTCGAGAGCACGCGGGCGAGATCATCGGCGTCGCCCGAAATCGCGGTCATGCCCGTCTCACCCTCGCGGATCATTTCAGGAATGCCGCCGATCGAGGCGCCGATTACCGGTCGCCCCAAAGCATAGGCTTCAAGCACGCTGATCGGCGCGTTCTCGTACCATTCGGAAGGCAGAACCAGCGCCCGGGATTCTCCGATCAGACGATGCAGGGACTGGCCTGAGAGATAGCCGGCAAAGGTCACGTCGGCGCCGGTTTGCGCAACCAACTGGCGCAGCATCGCTTCCTCGGGGCCGGTTCCGGCGATCACCAGCCGTTGGCCTGATGTGGCCGCCGCGCGGATCAGCGTCGCCAACCCCTTCTCCGAGGCCAGGCGTCCGGCAAAGATGAAATAGTCGCCCTCGACCCAGTCGGCCGAATAGACGTCGACATCGACGAAGTTCGGGATATGGACCATCTGTTCGCGCGGCCAGCCCCACTCGACCAGCTTCTCGACATAGAATTTGCTCGGCACGACGATGCGGTCCACCTTGTTGCGGTAGAGACCGAGCGCACGGTGGACCACGGTTTCAGCGAGCACGACCGCGCTCAGCGTCGTCTCCCCCTTGATGCAGCGATGACGCAAGACGTTGTAAATATGCCCGCCGCGACAGTCCTCGCAGACGGCACCGTCACGCAGCATCTTGTAGGAGGGACATGCGAGCTTCAGATCGTGGGCGGTCATGACGACCGGAATGCCGGCCGCCTTCAGCGTCGAGAAGATCGCGGGCGAAAGATGATGGTAGACGTTGTGCGCATGGGCGACGGAGGGCCGAGCGCGCTCGATCAGCCGGCTGACGTTCTTCTGCGCTTCGCGCGAGTAGATGACGCTCGCCGCCTGCACCACCTTACGCAGGAGGTTGGTACGCCGACCATACTCGATCTCGGAGACGAAATACTCGGACCATGGAGAGGCTTCGTTATCCTCGTGCTGCATGGCGAAGGGCACCACGTCCCAGCCGATGTCCGAGAACATCTTCATGTGGTCGAAAAAGACCGCCTCCGCGCCGCCACGGCGATAGAAGTAATTGTTGATGGCGAGCAGCCTGTTGCCGCCGTTTCCCTGCCGCGACATGCGTCCTCCTACCAGCCGAGCCTGTCGAGCGCCTGCTCGACCGGCAACACGACACAGCCCTTCTCAACCGCGTAGCGAACCAGGTTCTCGAAGGTCTCGGGCGTGCAGCCATAGGGCGTCGGGCGCGGGGCGATGTCGTGGGTGAAAAACACGAGCCAGCCAGGCCGATCGACGACATCTTCGATCCAGCCCGTGAGCGCCTGCGCGTCCGTCTCCGGCTGCCGGATCTCGACGGCCTTCAGCATCAGCGGATCGACGGCCGTGCGGTTGATGCCCTCGCCGGCCGCGCGGCAGGTGCGGTAGCGGCGCGCCAACTCCCGGCGCGCCGGCGGCCAGGCGGCGTTGTAGGGAAAGGCAAAGTTGGTCGCGGCCGGGCCGACGCCGCTTTGCCTGAGATAGGCGGCATTGCGGTCGAGATCCCGGGCAAGCCCACTTCCGCCCAAACGCCTGATCTTGCTATGGGAATAGGTGTGGCAGCCGACCTCGTGACCCCGGTGGGCGAGATCCGCGCAGCCCTCGGGCGAGATCAGGGTGCGATCCGTTTCGACGCGCCCCGCAAGCCCCCCGGCGATGTAGAACGTGCCGCGCACGCCGTGACGTTCGAGAATAGCGGCGCCATTGTGAAGTGCTGTGTCCGGCACGTCGTCGAAGGTGAAGGACACGAGCGGCGCGTCGGTTATGACGTCACGGGGTTTCGACGCGAGACGCCAGATCAGCCGGTTGGCGACGCGGTCGACAAGGCCGTCGACCCTCGACAGAGCCTGTGAAAAACTAGGCATGCGCCACCATCCTTTGTGCAAGCGGGCGTGGTTCGGTTGCAAGCGCTGCCGAGGACTGCAGGCGCAAACCGCAAATCGCGAAAAGCAAGGTAAACCACAGCACATTCGGACCATCGAAGAAGAAGGCCTCAAGGCTGGCGCTGTAGATCGAATAGAGCCAGATCCGCAGGAACAGCCGCGTGAGGTCGCTGTGCTGCCGGGCCGGCGGAATGCGCGAGATATGATAGAGCGGGAGCACCACAAGCCAAAGCAGCGTGAGGATCAACCCCGGAATGCCGATGACGAGAAGCGTCTCGAGATACGAATTGTGCGCATGGGCCGCACGAACCGCCCAGGTCTCGATGCCACCGCCGCTGAACACCACTTCCTCGGTCTGCCAGAAGGCCTTGAAGCCTCGCCCGATAAACGGCTGTTCGGCGATCACCGAAAAGGCGAAGCGCCAGACATCGGCCCGGTTCGTGAAGGTCGCGTCGATGCCGAGCGACGAGACGAATTCGCCGAGCGGTCGGAAGACGGCCGACCCGACGGCGAAAAGGTTGAACAGGGCCACGCCGCCGATCGCGATCGGGATGCGCAGCAAGCGCACATGTTCGAAGAGCCACGCCAGAAGCAGAATGCCCGGCAACATCGCCGTCGAGGTCTTTCCTCCCGTATGGATGAGGAAGAAGAAGGCCAGACTAACGATGGTCAGGCCGACAAGCTTCGACCACCGGCGCAGGACGTACAGGCCGAGAAACGAGGCAAGCACCATGGCGACCGCCGCTTCGTTCTTGTGACGGAAATGGCCGCGCCACAGCCCTGCATGCATCGGCTCCAGCACTTCGTTGGCCTGGTGAATGGACAGAAGCGGTTTGAACAGGACGCCGTAATAGGCAACCGCGAGCATGACGAGCGTCGAGACCGCCAGCATCTTGGCGAAGTGCCGCTCGTTGGCCGGCAGCAGCAGATAGACGTTGGCGTTGACCGCAACCATCGTCGTCAGGATGATCGCCTTGATGCCGTTGGCCGGATGAGCGGAGACCAGGCAGGCAAAGAGCACCCACAAAAGCAGGATCGCAAGCAGCACCCGCGGCTGCATAAGCCCACGCCGCATCGGATGCAGCACACCGTAGCAGGAGGCGCCCGCAAACAGCAGCAGTGCCACGATCTGGTTCAGCCGGCTGGAATTGTCGCCGCCCGGTTCCAGCAGACTTTCCTTGGTCAGGTCGACGAAGGAATGAAAGGGGATCCAGTAGTAGATGGAAATGGCCAGGAACAGGAAGGTCCCGACGCGGACCCTCAAGGTTTCTGCAGAATTGGCCGGGCTGCCGCTGAGATCGGGCACGATGGCCGCCCTCTCACGGCGCCAGGGGCTGCGGACGACGGATGTATCTCCACAGACCGAGGGCAAGCGCGAGGGATATGCCGAGAATAGTCCCCAGGAAACCGCCGCCGGCGACCAGAACCACGGTGCGCGGCGGCCAGCTGCGCGCATTCGGCGGCAAGGCGCGCGAGATCACGCGAACATTAGTCGTGTCGATCTGCTGGCGTTCGGTGATCTGCTGGGCGCGCGCCAGGTGGGTCTCATAGATGGCAGCCTTGGCGCGCGCGTCCCTTTCGAGGTCTCGCAGCTGCACCTGGGCTTCGTTGTCGGAGAACACGTTCGACTTCTCGTCGCTCGCCTTGGCGCGCAAGGCCGAAAAGGCCTGCTGCTCCCGGTCCATGTCCGCCTTGGCGCGATCGAGGATGCGGCGCGCCTCGTCGGCCATGGCCGATTCCAGGTTCGCACGCTCCGAGCGCGCATTGACGAGGCGGGGATGGCGCTCCCCATAGGTGCGCTGCATGGAGGCGATCTGCTGCTGCAGCACGTTATACTGCTCTCGCAGGTTCGTCATGTTGACGGATTCAAACTCGGATGCACTTGCGGTCCGCCCCTGTGTTATCGCGTCGTTCATCTGCCGGTAGCGGGTATCGGCCTGGATGAAGCGCTGTTGGGCGTCGAGAACCTGGGTGTTGAGTTCGTTCGAAAGCTGATTGCTCACGAGCTGACCGTCATTGGTCGACTGCAGCCCGTTCTTGCGGCGGAAATCCTCGACCGCGCGTTCGGATTCGGTGACGTTGTGGCGCAACTCGTCGAGCCGGGCGTTGAGGCTCTGCGCGACGCGACCGGCGCTCTCGGCGGCGGACTGAAACAGCTCCTGCTCGAAAGCCGCGACGATCGCATCCGACAGCGTCACCGCTTTCGCAGGCTCTTCGCTCCAGACCTTCATCACCACCACGAAGGACCGCTCTTCGCGCCGGGCTTCCACCCGCTCCGACAAGGCCCGCATGGCAGCAAGCTCGTTTCCGGCCTGCTGCTCCGCCTTCGTCGAGAAGAGGTTCTTCAGCGAACTGAAGGCCGAGGGCTTCACGAATTCCGGGTCCTCGGTGAGGCGCATCTGGGTGATCACCCGCGACAGCACATTGCGCGACGTCAGGATACGCAGCTTGCTTTCCACTTCCAGCAACTGCGCATCGCGCTGCGGATTGGTGGTGAAGACGTCATCGCTGACGACATTGAGGTTGGACGGATCGACGACGATATCGGTGTAGACCGTATAGCGGGGCGTCGCCGTCATCGCATAGGCGAGCGCGGCCCCCACGCACAGGACGAGCGCCAGCACGATCCAGATGAGCCCGTCGCGCAACCAGCCGATGATATCGTCGACGCCGATCCGGCTGAGGCCGCTCAACCCGGGAAAATAGCTGTCGCGACGCGCGCCGGCCGCACTGGACACGGGCGGTACCAAGTCAGCCGGATGGGGCGAGGCTTTCGGAACATCTCTGGATTGATGCTGGACTTCGGCAGGCCGGTCTGTTGCCGAACCGTCAGCGCCAGACTTCGCTTCGTGAAGGTCTGACGAGAGCAGATCGAGCAGCGAGCCTCTTTCGACCGGTGCACGCTGCTCGCGTGCCGGTTGGCTGGCCCCCTGTTTTCCGGCCTCGTCCGGCCTATACATAAGCATCCCTCACGCACGCCCATCAAGACGCGAAGATCGTGACCCCGCGAGCCGCCTTCTAGCGCAGAATTAAGGTTGTACGGTGAATATTCCGTTAAACGGCAGGATTGCCGCTTAACCCGTCGCTTCAGAAGTCGGTCAACAACCGGCTCCAGCTCTCCGATGCCAGACCGCCCACATAGATATCGTTGCGCTGGGCCGCGTCTTTCAGATCCGCATGCCGCGTCACCATGCAGAAATAGCCGCGATGGTGGAAGGACAGCCATCTCTGGCGCGAGATCGCATTCATGAGGAACGGCTGCGAGCTGCCGACGGCGAGCGCGTAACCCTCGGCGTCAAGCGCATGGAACATCTGTGCGGTGACGGCGAACTCACGGCCGGCCTCGCAGACGACGTTGAGCACCGTTGCCCGCTCGCCGGCCTTGCCGAAGTAGAGATAAGCGCCGATGACGCGCCCGCTTTCATCCCGGACCTCGCGGCAGAGAAGCTCGCCGAGCGGCGTGTTCAGTCGCGCGACCGTTACCAGCCAGTCGAATTCGCTGCGCGACCAGACCGGCCTGACGGAAAATCGCTGCAGCATGGGTTCTGCGAGATCGACGAAGGCAGCGGGATCAATGGCGTGCGTCGAGCAGCCGGCAACGGGATCGGGCTTTGTGCGCGGGCGGCGGCGGCGCAAAAGCCGGTCCGCAAGCGCAAGGGGCTCGGAGAGCATCGGGGATCTGAGCAGGCGCACTTGCCTGCCAACCGTCAGCCCCCAGGCTCTGAACGGCCGGAAGGAGCGGCGCCAGTCGAGGCTCTGGATCGGCAGCACGACGCCACCGCCAGCGACCCAGTGATCGGCGCTGACCGGAGACGAGTTGTCGGAAAAACACATGTCTTGCCGTGTCGCCCGCATGGCGCGCGCCAGGCAGGCGGCGCCGACCGCACCGGCCTTGCCCTCGGACATGAAGGCGCAGAGAAGTTTCGCCACCGTTCGGCGGCCGTTGACCGTGAACTCCATGGGAATCGCTAGAATGGCGCTGCCGATGCCGCCGGTCCCGTCGTCGTAGACGATGCTGCCGTGTTCCGGCGCATAAAGCGGGCTGCCGAAGAAGATGGTCTCGACATAGTTCTGAAGCTCCGCGCTCGCCTCTTGCTCCCGCTTGCGAAAGATCCGGGTGAACATGCTGCTGACGGCTGGGATATCCCGGGGTTCCATGGCGCGCACGTTGCCCATCCGGGGCATTTCCCGTCCGGACGCCCGTGCGGCCTGGATCTTCCCGAGCTCAACCTCCATGCACCACCCCCGTCGACAGGGAGGCCGCGCCGGCCTGTTCCCGATCGCGCCGCACGAAGCGCAGGAAGACCGCCCATGAGACGATCACCATCGCGGTCTCGATCACGTAGAAGGAAATGAACGTGCCTGTCGGCGGTGCGTACCAGGTCGCCCAGGCGGTGAGTGCCGCACCAAGCACGCTGCCAAGGCCCATGACCGAAGCGCGCGCCGGATGGTGGCCGGACGCACCAAGGGCCTCCATCGCCACCGACCACATGGCGAGCGGCACCACGACCCAGCACAGGATGCGAACGAAGGAAACGAGGGAGACGTAGTCCTTGCCGAAGAGATAGGGCAGCACCGGCGCCAGCACGAAAACGGCGACGGCTGCGGCAATGCTGATCGAGGTGGCCGCGAACAGCACTTTGCGCACGCGCTCGAAGGCGTGGTGAAGGCCGGCTGCCGTTGCCTTTGCCGAACCCGGATAGATCAGGCGGTTCAAGGCCTCAACCGACAGATAGCTGCTCTCCAGCATGCGCCGCGCGACGCTGTAGCTGGACATGACCTCGGCGCTCGCCACGAGGCTCAGGACCAGAAGGTCGGCGTTCTGCCGGACCGCGCGCAGGATGAACGGGATGCTGAAATAGAGACCGAGCGGCAGCTCTTCCCGCACGATGCCATAGGTCGGGCGTCCCAACCCCTTGACCGCTCGCCAGCAGCCGAAGGCCACGATTACATGGCATACGAACTGCCACACAGCCCAGGAGGCCACCGTCGCGACCCCGAAGGCGATGCAGGCGAGCGCTGCAGCTATGGTGCGCGCCAGGGCGAAACCGACGACCACCTTGTTGGCCGAGGCAAAATTCGAATGCGCAAGAAAGATCTGCTCCGCCAGCACGATGACCCGCACGAAGATGATGTTGGTCACGAGCATCAAGGTGATCACCGCGACATTGGCCGCGGGATCGGGCGAAAGCGTGAAGAAGAACGGCAACACCGCTGCGCCGAGCAACACCAGCAACACGCCACTGATCGAGGTCAGAATGATGTTGTGGCCGAGCATCTGCGGGTACATGCCCCGGTCGCGCGCGACGCGGCGCACCAGGCACTCCATCGAGCCGAGACCACAAAGGTGAACCGCGATGTTGGCAACGGCCGTGATTGCGACGAAGACACTGAATTCATGCACGCCGAGAAAGCGCGCGAGGATCGCAAAGGTCAGAAGCTGCGCAGCCGAGCCAATGACAAGGCTGCCGCCGGATGCAGCATAGGATATGATCATCGAGAGGAACGGTTTGTGCGCGCGTTCCTTCACACCTTCCGAAGCCATTCCGATCTGCCCTTGATCTCAACCCGTCATTGTTACGCGCAAGATGCGTTCAATGACAGCGAGCACCCGCCTCTGATCACGCGCACGGTAACAGGCAGAAATGATTGCGCGGTTAACGTGCTCGCGGCAATTGTATTTCAGCTTCCGTTTACTCAATTGCACTAGGCTGCGGTCCGCACGTCTACAGAGTTTTCCAGCGACATGAGGAGTGGCCGTGGCGCAAAACGACAGCAATCAGACCGACCGACCGACCGAAGACCGGGCCGCAACACTGCACCGCTTCATGGGTGTCGAACTGGAACTTGCGCCCGACGTCCTGGTTCCACGGGAAGAAACAGAGCTTCTTGGAAAAAGAGCCGTATCGATCCTTGAAGGCGGGCCCCTCGACGTCACCATCATCGACATGTGCTGCGGTTCCGGCAACCTCGCCGTTGGTATCGCCAGCGAGATCCCGTCGGCGCGTGTCTGGGGCGCTGACCTGACGGACAGCACCGTGGCGCTTGCCCGCCGTAACGTCGATCGGCTCGGCCTCGGCTCGCGCGTCTTTGTCCGGCAGGGCGATCTTTTTGCGGCGCTCGACAGCGACGATCTCCAGGGCAAGATCGACATGGTGGTCTGCAATCCACCCTATATCTCGACCGGCCGGCTGGAGGGGGACCGCGCGCATCTGCTCGACAACGAGCCGCGCGAGGCATTCGACGGAGGCCCCTACGGCATTTCCATACACCAGCGCCTGATCCGGGACGCCCTTGCCTTCCTGAAACCGGGAGGCTGGCTGTTGTTCGAGTTCGGCGAGGGCCAGGAGCGGCAGGCGGCTGCACTTCTCTCACGGGCGAAAGCCTATGCACCGGTCACCTTCGCATCCGACCGTGACGGCAAGCCGCGCGTCGTAATCGTCCAGAAAATCGCCGGCCCGGTAGAGGCCGGCGCCGGAGAGCAGGCCCGATGAGCGAAATCCGTTCGCTAGACCACGCGGACGTTCCAGCGGTCGCCGGAATGTTCCAGCGGGTGTTCCGTGACGAGCGGACCGCTTCGCCAGCACTTGCCGACTATATGCGGCAACTCTATCTCGACGGGCCAGGCTGCGATCCGGAAATCAGACCTCTCGTGCATGTGAACGACGAGGGTCGGATTACCGGCTTCGTCGGCGTCAATGCGCTGCCGATGACACTGAACGGCCGGCACTTGCGCGCCGCGATCTGCGGATCGCTGATGGCGGAAGACCGGGAAAGCGACCCCTTGGCCGGAGCGCGCCTCATGAAGGCCTTCCTCGCCGGTCCGCAGGATCTATCCTTCAGTGAGACAGCAAGCGAAGTCTCTGTGCAGATGTGGACGCGGCTTCGCGGCGTGGTCCTGCCGCAATACAGCCTCGACTGGGTGCGCGTCATCCGTCCGGCG
Organism: Ensifer sp. ENS06; assembly: GCF_014852205.1. NCBI lineage: Bacteria > Pseudomonadati > Pseudomonadota > Alphaproteobacteria > Hyphomicrobiales > Rhizobiaceae > Ensifer > Ensifer sp. ENS06. Next base: position 257,390 of record NZ_JACVBC010000007.1, read on the forward strand.
ACCTTTAGCCTGAGCGTCGCCTCGAACCGCATCAAGCCCGCCCGGCTCGCCGCCCCCTTCGCGCGCGCACTCGACAGGTTCTATCGCAAGCGCATGGGCCAGGGCGAGCAGCGCTGGTCCGCCCTGCCCGAGGCGGGGGCGGCACCGGCCGGCTTCACCGCGACCGAGACGGACCGCAGCGGCTTTGCCGCCGTCGTCGACCAGTTCACCGCGCCGTTTCCGCTTCGCCCCGAATGGAGCGACGGCCAGCTCGATCACGTCCTTGCCGATGCCGAAAAGAAGCCCGAGCAGGGCGAACTCGCCTACGCGCTGGTGACGGCGCGCACGGGCGCCGTGGTCGGTGCATTCGCCTACTACGTCAAAGCCGGTGAAATCGGTCGGGTACTGCAGATCCTGGCGCGGCCAGGGCAGGCCGGGCCGGTCATTGACTGCCTGGTCGACGAGGCGTCGAGACGTGGCCTTGCGGGTTTGCGCGGGCGCACACAACCGGCGCTGATGGAAGCCATGCTCGGCCGACGCATCGCCTTCGTGCACGTCGCCTCGACCGTTGTGCATTCGCGCGACCAGACCATCGTCGAAGTCTGCCGCGACGGACAGGGCTTCTTCAACGGCATTTCCGGCGAATACTGGAGCCGGCTGATCGGCGGCAGCTTCGATTGACGATGGCCGGCGGTGCGGCCAGGCCTCAATAGCCGGCAATTTCCTCCACGGGCTGCACCAGTTGCGGCCCGAGATGCAGGTAGCGCGTCGCCTTGCGCTTGGCGGCGATATCCGCCCAGACCCTTTCGACCTGGACCACGGTCAAGCCGGCCGCCTTGGCGACGGCCTCGATCTCGATCCCGTGATTGAGGCCATAAAGGCAGAGGTCCATGCGGTCGTAAGGCAGGGAGAAATAGAACTCCTCCTGCGTCTGTTCCAGAGAATAGGTGTCGGTCGTCGGCGGGCGACGGCAAACTTCCGCGGGAACGCCGAGATGGGCGGCAAGCGCATAGACCTGCGACTTATAGAGATGGGCGATCGGCTTTACGTCGGCGGCGCCGTCGCCGTTCTTGACGAAGAATCCCTGGTCGTATTCCAGCCGGTTGGGCGTGCCGAGTACGGCAAAGTTCAACCGGTCGGCATGATAGTACTCGACCTGCTTGCGAGTGCGTTGCTTCATGTTGGTGGCCGCAACGACGCCGAGATAGACCGAGGGCGGCATGCGATGTTTCGATTGCACGCCTTCCGGGCTCTGAACGACCAGCGAGGAGATGTTGTAGCCTTCTCCCTCAAGCGCGTTGGCGATGACGACCTTCGAGGCCCACCCGTCGCCATAGTCCGGAACCAGTTCCCGGATGAAGGCGTCGCGGCGCTCGTAGCAGCCCATGGCCTTGAGGATCGGCCCGATGTCTTCGACGATCGCCTCGACGCCGAAGGTTTCAGCGACCAGCCGGCCGAAGCGCAGGCTTTCCGGATCGGAATCGTTTTCCGGCATGAACAGGCAGAAGACGTTCTTGGCGCCGACCGCGCGCACCGCAAGCGCCACGGAAACGCTGGAGTCGATGCCGCCCGAAAGCCCGAGCACCAGACCGCGCTTCTTCATGGAGCGCAACTGTCCGCGCAAGGCGGAAACGATGCGATCGGTCTCGGCCGCGTGGTCGATCGTCAGGGTTTCGGCCGAAAACGGGCCATTGCCCCCGGTTGTTCTGATGTTCATTGTGCAGGCTCCATCGTCTCGGCGGCAAGTCGGCGGCTGACCTTGCCGGTATCCGTCTTCGGCAGTTCGGTGCGGAATTCGATGATCTTCGGCACCATGAAATCTTCGAGGTGGCGGGTGCAGTGGCGGATGATGTCCTTGTCGGTCAAGTCAGGATCCGTGCGCACCACAAGGGCAGCGATCGCGTGGCCGAGAACCGGATCCGGCATGCCGATGACGACGGCCTCGGCAATGCCGGGATGGGCATGGAGCACGGTCTCGACTTCCTTGGGCGCGACCTTCTCGCCGCGGGTCTTGATGATATCGTCCTTGCGGCCGACGAAATAGAGAAAGCCCTCTTCGTCCGTCTGGAAAAGGTCGCCCGTATAGAGCACCTTCTCCCAAGGGTTCGGCCCGGGCCGCAGCATGCGCTCGGTCGCCACGTCGTTGCGCCAGTAGCCCTGCATTACATGCGGCCCGCGGACGACGAGTTCGCCGGGAACGCCCGGCGGCACGCGGCGGCCCTCGTCGTCGACGACGAAGGCTTCCGTGTTGGGGATGGCAATGCCGACGGAGCCCGGCCGGCGATCCAGTTCCTCCGGCGGCAGGTAGGTGCAGCGCTTGCACTCTGTCAGCCCGTACATCGAATAGAGCCGTGCGCCCGGGAAAAGCTCGCGCAGGCGGGCGATATGCGGCGGCGGCAGGGCGGCGGCGGTGTTGGAGAGGTAGCGCAGGCTCGGCAGGAAACCCGGCTCCAGGTCGCGCATCTGCAGGATCATCGCCGCCATCGTCGGCACCAGCGGGAAGCCGGTGACGCCCTCCTCGCGAATACGCTCGAAGATCGCATGCGGGAACGCGAAGGACTTTTCGAGCACCAGCGTCGCCCCGAGCCTGATCGCCATCAGCAACTGGTAGAGCCCATAGTCGAAGGCGAGCGGCAGCACGTTGAGGATGATATCGTCGTGCTCGTTGCGCAGATAGGTGGTGATCGATTCCGACGCCGCATCGATGTTGCGGTGGGTCATCATCACGCCCTTCGGGCGGCCGGTCGACCCCGATGTGTAGATGAGCATCGCCAGATCGACGTCAATGCCGCCATGCGGCACCGGCGTCGCCTCCGCCGACAGGCAGCCCTCGAAGGGCACCGCTCCGGCAGGCGACTGGCCATTGGGCGCCGCGGTCGATGCGACGAAGATATCCGCCTTGCCGCTGCTCTGCGCCCGGGCGTCCGCCACCACCGGCATCAACTTGGCCTGCGTCAGGATCGCAGCCGCCTCGCAGTCGTCGATGATGTAGGCGAGCTTGTCCGCCTTGGTCGAGGCGTTGATCGGACTGAAGGTCGCGCCCGCCTTCAGGATCGCAAAGATCGAAACGGCCGCCTCCCAGCAATTGTCCATGAACACGAGGACGCGGTCGTTGCGCTTGACGCCTGCCTTTGCCAGCGCGGCCGCCAGCCGGCTCGACAGATCGTCGAACTCGCCGTAGCTGAGGCGCTTGTGATCGGTGACCAGCGCCGTCTTGGCCGCATGCCTTGCCGCATTGCCGATGAGAAACTGCTCGAACCGCATGTAACGCCCTCGGGTCTTGGTTAGGCCGTGGCCGGCACTCCGGCCTTTGCCTCGATGAAGGCCGAGATGCGCGCGAGCGAATCGAGGTTCGCCGGCACGATGTCTGCGTCGGCCATGGCGATGCCGAACTGGTCTTCGATGAAGGCGACGAGTTCCAGAACGCCGGTCGAGTCGATGATATCGTTCTCGATCAGAGAGGCGCCGTCGGCGAGATCGTACGAGGTATCGCCAAACAGGAAGTTCTCGATGACAAAGGCCCTGACCTTGTCCTTGATGGTTTCCGTCATTTCATTTCCTTTCCCAATGGGTTTCAGGCCGCTTGAGCGGCGCGGATGCTGGTGCCGGTAAAGGTCTGGAGCCAGAGCTGCGTCGACAGGATGCCGACGAAGGCGGCATTGTCCCTAAAGCCGGTGGTCGGTTGCGACTGGCATTTCTCGTAGAGCTTGCTCACGGCCTTGGCATTGAACAGACCGCTGTCGCCGATGCGTGTCTCGCTCATGGCATCGCGAACGTAATCGAGTTCGCCAGGCCCCGTAAACGAGTGGCTGTCGGGCGCGCGATAGGGCTGCTTGGTGCGCTGGCCGATGGTCGGCGGAAGCAGGTCCTTCGTCGCTTCGCGCAGGATGTGTTTTTCCACCAGCCCCTTCAGTTTCATTTCCGGCGGCAGGCGCGTCGCGAACTCGACGAGGCGGTGGTCCAGGAACGGGAAGCGTCCTTCGATCCCGTGCGCCATGGCCATGCGGTCGCCCTGGCTGGAGAGAATGTAGCCGGGCAGAAGGAAACGGCTTTCGAGATACTGCGCCTGGTGCAGCGGATGCCAGCGACCGAAGGCGGCAGGAAGCCGGCTCGCCAGATCCTCGGCCGCGTCGTAGTCCTTCAGCGTGGCGCGCAGGTCGGGAGAAAAGAAGATCTTGGTCGCGGCCGTGCTTTTGAACCGCGGGCGGTGCGAGAACAGCGGGTCGTCGAGCGGCACGTCGCCGGCGCCGAAAAAAGCGGCGAGATATTCCGCCGATTGCTGCTGCAGGCCCGGCAGATAGGGGTAGAGCTTGCGGAACAGGTGCGGCCGGATTCGCGAGCCGGGCTGGCGGCCGCAGAAGCGGCGCACCCGCGCCTCCTTGAAGATATCGTATCCGGCGAAGACCTCGTCGGCGCCCTCGCCCGTCAGCACGACCTTCAATCCCTGCTCGCGCACGAGACCCGAGAGCTGGTAGAGCGGGGCAGGCGCCGTGCGGATAATCGGACGTTCGGCGAAACGGACGACCTGCGGAAAGACCTTCGCGATGTCGCCGGCGCGACAGGCGACCGCGCTATGATGCGTGCCGAGCGCCTTTGCCATTTCCATCTGGAAGGCGCTCTCGTCGTGTTCGACGCTATCAAACGTCACGGAAAACGTGCGCAGACCCTGCGGCGCCATTCCGGCTGCAAGCGCCGAGACGATGGAGCTGTCGAGCCCGCCCGAGAGATAGGATCCGACGGTCACGTCGGCCCGCATGCGGATCCGGGTCGCATCGGTAAGAAGCGCGCGTAGTTCCTCGGCCGCGCTGCGCTCATCGGCAAACAGCGGCGGCGCGTCGTGGTCCGGATAGTCGAGTTGCCAATAGGGGCGGATCGACGTCTTGCCCTTCTCGACGATCATCAGGTGAGCCGGCTCGAGCTCGTGAATGCCACGAAAGCCGGTCCGCGGCGCGATCGGCGCCCAAAGGGTAAAAATCTGGTCGAGCGCAACGGGATCGAGTTCGGCGGAAATGCCGGGGACCTGGAGCAGCGCCTTGATTTCGGAGGCGAAATAGAATGTCCCGGCATGGGTCGTGTAAAACAACGGGCGCACGCCCATGCGGTCGCGCGCCAACACCATGCGCTGACGGCGTCTATCCCAGATCGCGAAGGAGAAATCGCCGTTGAGGACGGACAGGCAGTCCTCGCCCATCACGGCGTAGAGATGCAGGATGACCTCGGTGTCGCTCGCGGTGCGGAACCGCCGCCCCTTGGCGCGCAGTTCCTCGCGCAATTCGACGTAGTTGAAGATCTCGCCGTTGAAGGCGATCGAAAGGTCGCCGGTTTCGTCGGACATCGGCTGCTGGCCGTCGCCGAGACCGACGATCGACAGCCGTACATGGGCGAGCCCGGCCTCCGGTGCGGCAAGAACGCCGTTTTCGTCCGGGCCACGATGCGCGATCGCAGAGGCCATCCTTTTGAGAAGGATTTCCGCATCCGGGGCCGACCCGAAATAGCCACCGTAACCGCACATGCCGAGATACTTTCACACCGTTCGATCACTGCCGGACCATAAACCGCATGACGGAATCATGGGTTAATCTCCGGCATTTTCTAGTTGTATGGTAAATACCGCCGTTCAGGCGCCGCGTTGAGGATAAGCGCCGCTGGCCCTTGCCGTCAGCGCTCCGGAATTCGTCTTTTCGATGCCATCCTGAGCATCAGATACAGAAACAGAATCGGCCAGAAAACGCAGACCAGAAGCCCGGCCACGCGGTACATGTTCCAAGGTGCATGCGCCTGCAATCCTTCAAGGTAGGTCATCCCCCCGAGAAAAAACCCCGTCAGGCCATAGGCGACACCGGCAACGTATAACCAGGACATGCAACCGCCCTCCGCGACGCGCCACAACCAAAACCAGGAAATAGCAGCAGCGAACCTATACCACCGGAAGTAACATTTTGAAACGAAGAGTTAACTTTAAGCGGGGGCATGGTTAACCGAACCGAGGATCGTTTCGGTTCTCGGCGGATGCCCGGACATTACCGTCCTTGTCCTCATGCATGAAAGGACTTGAGCCGCCAAAGGCTCCTTAGCGGCTACCCTCGCGCGCCACGAACAGCAGGTCGAAACCGCGAAACTCCCGGCGCGCGATCGATTTGCGTAGCGCCGTCCAGATTGCCGAGGGATTGTCGAGGCGGAAGCCCTTCAGGCTACGGATCAATCCGATAGTGGCGGTCATGGTGCGAAGGACGCGCGACAGCCTGGAGCCCGTCAGCGACGCAAACAGGATCTGCGGATGAACCGCCAGCAGCACGCCAGCCGTCCGCATCCGATCGATCATGCGGAACTGGTCCAGCGCGCGATACTCGTAACCTTCGATGTCGATCTTGAAACAGAGCCTTTCGGTCCGCGCCATGTCCTGAAGGGCTGCGATCGTCACGGTGCGCGCACGGATCGCCTCGCCGTCGTCGTCGGCGATCAGGGCCGATGTTTCGGAGCTTCCGAAACCGCCACCGACGGAATGCAGCACGAGAACGTCATCCTCCGACAGTGCGGCATTGATGACCCGCACTTCGCCGCAATTCTCCGGCTGCATTTCCTTGAGGATGCCGAAACAGACAGGGTCGGGCTCGACAGTGATAACGTTGTCGGCAATCTGCGCCGCCCAATAGGGCGTCACGCCGATCCAGCCGCCGATGTCGATGAAGGTCGTCTTGGCGTCGACCAGGCGCGCGATGTTCTGGAACGTGCAAGGCTCCCAGTCGCCGTTCTGCAGCCGCGCGAAAAAGCGCTTCTTTTCCGGCTTGTCGGGAAACTGAACGGTCTTGTGGAAATAGGTGATCGAACGCATGGCGTTTCTCTAACCCATATCCGGACGAAGCGGAATGGATTTTGCGAAGGGCTCATATGACCGAGGCGAATGGCTGCCCCGGCACATCGCCGCCTGCATTTTCGGGAAGGTTCGCCCGTACAAGAGAGGTGCCGCCGTCAGGCGTCCACCGGCTCCATCGAGCCGCGGGCCTCGCTGAGCTCCGCCGTCGTTTGCGCGAGGCGGTCGGCGAGAACGCGCATGATTTCCACCGCCATCTCGGGGAAGTCGGCCAGAAGCTTGAGGAAATCGTCCTTGCGGATGCGCAGGGCCTCGAGCGGCGTGCTGGTGCGCACCGTCGCGGTGCGTGGCGTGTTGCAGAGAATGGCGATTTCGCCGACGATCGAATTCTGCTCGACTTCGGCGATCTTGAAAGGCCCACCCGCCGTATTGATGAGCACCTCCGCCTTGCCGGAAAGAATGACATAGGCCGCGTCGCCGATGTCACCCTGATAGAACAGCGCTTCGCCGGCGCTGTACATGACCCTGTCGGACGTGAAGGCCAGAAGTTTCAGCTTTGCCGGCGGCAATCCCGAGAACAGGGTTATTCGGCGCAGCATTTCGACTTCATCTTTGAGCAACATCACAATCCGTGTCTCCGAGTTCCCGTCGGGGGCAACTTGCCTCCCGCATCGCGGCGGGACCATATGCTCGTGCCCTGACATTAATATTACATCAAGATGCCATTTCCTTGTAGTCAGGTCGTTCATCCACATTAGCGTCGTGCAGCAGGCGCCCGTTTTCGAACCGGGCGACGCGATCGAAGAGGTCCGCCAACGCCGGATTGGCGAGAACCCAGATGACCGCAGGATCACGCCCGCCCTGATCGAGCATCGCAAAGACGTTGCGGACGACCTGTTCCTGGACGCGCTGGTCGAGCGCCAGGAGCGGTTGATTGAATATGTAGTAATCGCAATTGCGGATCAGCGCGCGCGCAAGGTCGAGCTTCTGCCGCTGCGCGGCCGTCAGCCGCTTGCCGCCGGCGCCGACATTGAAGTCGAAGCCGAAAGCAAGCACTTCGTTGTAGAGCCCGCCCGCCTCGAAGAGATCCCGGACGATCGCGCGGATTTTCTCCGAGCCGTCGGCGTGTTTGTGACCGATACGTCCAAAGAGCACGTTGTCGATAATGCTGCCGGACGCGATGAATCGGTTCGGGCGGTAGTGCTCGATCATCCCGGCGAGATCCGCCGGCAGGCCTTCGTCGAACTCGCGCCGGGCGGCGACGATCTTCGCCATGACCTCATCGGTCAAAAGACCGAAACGGTGCCGCGGCTCGATGTAATCGAAGCACAGCCTGATCACCTTGATCTGGTCGTCCTCGGAGACCTCGCCCTTGCCCTTCGTGCGTACCTTCTGGAGGATGGCCTCATAGACCGGGATTTCCTCGGCGGTCATGAAGGTCAACTGTTGGAAGAACGGGTGATCCGGCGGCAAGTCGCGGAACAGTTCGACGACGTTCTCGGCGATCTCGATGCCCATCTCATAAAAGGTGTCGCGCAGGCCGACCCGCTGCAGGATCGTCTTGAAGAACGGATGGTTCTCCAGCGCATCTGCCCACATCACCTGATCGGTGATGGTGCCGAAGAGCATGTTTTCGCCGATCGTCGCCTCGACATTGTAGGTCCCGGGCTCGAAGAACACGACGAGGTCGCTGAGCTTTTCCTTTTCGAGACGCTGCCGGAGCGCACTGCGCATCTCGACGATGCCTGCGGCGAACTCCGCATGCTCGTGGGGATCGATGGTCGAGCGCACGGCCAGCGCCATGACGTCGTTGGTCAAAAGCACCGCGTCGAGAACCGGCCGGATCTGCACGAGCAGATCGTCCGGCCCGTTTGCCCCGGCGGATCCATAGTCGATCCAGTCGCTGTTGACGTCGAGATACGGGTTTCCGGCCAGCCGGGCTTCGGTCACCTCCCACTTGCGGTGCGTCGCACGCTCGCCCTCATAGATCTCGTCCGTGAGCGGCGCATGCTTCAGCCCGTAAAGGATGTTGTCACCGAGGCTGCCCTGGAAGACGTAGACGTCGGACGAGGCGTAGGCAATCCGTCGGCCGGTCACCGATTCCGGCAGCTCCAGGATGTCCTGGCCACCGACGAGCACCTTGCCGCTTGCCGGCCAGACGAGCCGGCCGAAGGCCTCGGCGAGCACTTCGCCACCACCCATCAGCGCCACCTTTTCGCCGGGCTGGACCTGCAGCGACACGTGGTCGAGCAGCGTCGAGCCGCCATCGTCGATCACCGTCAGATTGACGGCGGCAAGCGGGCCTGCGAGCGGCACGGCAGCGGTGGTTGCCACCGCCTGGACCTTGGGATCGAGCAGCGTGTCGACGCTGAACTGCTCGACCACCTGCGCATATTTCACCTGGACGTCCTGACGGGCCTGGTCCCAGTCGATCAGTTCCTTCAGCGGACCCGGCAGGTCCTTGTAGGCGCCGATGACGGCAACGAGCTGGCCGATGTCGAGGCGGCCCTGCAGGGCGAAATAGCCGCCGATCGCGTAAAACAGGAAAGGCGTGACCTGCGCGAGGAAGTTGTTGATGAACTTGACGAGGAATTTCCACTGGTAGAGGTCGTAGCGGATCTTGAAGATCCGGCCGAGCCGCGCCGCGATGTCGGCGCGCTCGTAGTTCGACGTATCGTGGCCGCGGATCGCGCCGATACCGTCGACGATTTCGCTGACGCGGCCGGAAAGCTCGCGCGCCGTCAACTGCCGCTCGCGCCCAAGCACAAGCAGCCGCTTGCGCATGCGCGGAATGATGACCGCCTGAACCGCGACGATCAGCGTTGCGATCAGCCCGAGCCAGAAGCTCTGCAGCAGGATGAACACGAGCGCCGTCAAGGCCTGGCCGCCGAGCAAGGCGGGCGAGACGAAGGCATCACCGGTGAAACCACCGAGCGGCTCGACCTCGTCCTTGATCATCGTCGCGATTTCGGCGGGCTTCACCCGCTTGAAATGGCTGGGCGGAAAACGCAGGACCCGGTCGACGAGTTCGAAACGGATGCGGCGCAAGAGCCGCTCGCCGAGCCGGCCCTTGAACGTGTTGATGTAGAATTTGAAGAGGCCGTTGACCACCACCAGCGCCAGGAACACCAGGCTGAGGGCGAGCAGCATGCCTTCGCGGCCGAGCTGGAAGCCGTCAAAGACGTTGAACGTGCCCAAATACGGCAGGTCGAAGGATATCGGCAGGAAGGCCTGAGTGGCCTCCGGACTGTCGAAGCCATCGCCCTGGATCGGCCCGTTGACGATCTGCTTCGGCAGATCGAACGACAGGAAATAAGGGATCATCGACAGCGCGACGACAACCAGGATCCAAAGCTGGTCCTTGCGCGTGTGGGTCCAGATATAGCGGGAAAGGCGTGGTTCCATGTTACTGGCGATAGGACCTTATTGAACACGACTGCTGCTGGCGGGCCGGGTTGCCATATGTCCCCAGCACGCATCACTCTTCGGCGACACCTCCGGACGGGTACCCTAAGGCACGCTCCTGAAGGGACGCCTGCATATTCCGCCCGGCGCCGAATCCGGTTGATCGATTATGCAGGTGCGAGGGAAATCTGCAATGGACGCGGTTTCCAACAGGCGGCCTTGAAGTCAACCGGCAGAGGTCGACGCTCCCGAAAGCACACGCCGTTATTGCACTCGCTCGATGCGCAGCTTACAACGACCGCATGAAACAAACCAGCCATCCCCCCTGCCAAACCAGCGATTGGTACGAGCATGCCTTCGATCTCGCGCGTGGCATCGCCGCCTATACGCGCAGTCCGCTGATCGAAGGGATCGGCCGGGTGATCGCCAAACATCCAGACGCCCACATCGCCAATGCCTTCAACCACAAGCAGGTTGCCTGCAAGGTCTGGGCGCGCGATACGCTCTTTGAGGTGGCCGGCCCCTCCTACGGCAAGATCGCCATCCTCGGCGGCTGGTACGGCATTCTCGGCGCCATGCTGCTGGAAGACCAGCGCTTCGATGTGGCCGCAGTCGACAGCTTCGACATCGATCCGGACGTCGAAGCGGTGGCGCGGACGCTGAACGCGGCCTTTCTGGACAAGTTTCATGCCGTGACGGCGGACATGTATGCGATCGACTACGCCGCGCTCGCGGCAGACGTGGTGATCAATACGAGCTGCGAGCATATCGCAGACCTCAAGGCATGGCTCGATCGCATTCCGGCCGGTACGCGGGTGCTGCTCCAGTCCAACGACTATTTCAGCGAGCCGACGCATATCAACTGCGTGGCCTCTGTCGAAGAATTCGCCAAGCAGGCGGCATTGACGACCGTGGAGTTCGCCGGCGCGCTGCCGACAAAAAAATACACCCGCTTCATGCTGATCGGCACGGTCTGAACCGATCGAGATCGCACTTGTTAGCCGGGACAGCACCCGTGCGCTCCGGCACCGCTGTCTGTCTTCGGCCTCCACGGGTACCGCCGCCCCCCGACGTTCAGTCATGCGTCTCGGCGACCCTTGTTTTCATCTCGTTCCAGAGCGACGACGCGGTTCCCGCGAAGGCCTTGTAGCCTGCCTCAAACGGATGTCCGTCGTTGTCAGGATAAAAGCGCTGCCCGGCCAGGATCGCATCCCGCAAGGCGTCGGTCGTTGCATCCACCGCACTGCGATACGGCAGATCAAGCCGGCTGGCGACCTCCCGAATTTTGTCCTCGAGTGCGATCTGACGCTCGACACTGCGGATGAAGGCGGGATCGGCAACCGCCAGCTGGCCACCGCGCCGAAGGTGTTCGAAAACCACACGCTCCTTGGACGGAATCAGCAACAGTCCTACCCGTCCCCGTCCCTGCGCGGCCCAGTCGGCCGCAAAACGTTCAAAGTCCGCAAACATCGCCGCTGTCTCGGACGAGGCCAAATCGCTCATGCGACCGGCATCATCCACATAGCGCCTCGACACCGGTGGGATCCCGTCCGGGAACCGGTAATATTCGGACGCTTCATCGCTGCCCGTGCCAAAGAAGCGCGCATACAAGCTCGTCACACGGTCCTTTATCGCATATTGATAAGCGCTCAGAAGCGCGACGTTCTCGAACAGCTTCGTCTTGATGCTCGCCGATCGCGCCTTGGTGCATTGCGTATGGCTTCCGGTCGGACTGAAGAGAGCCTGCAGGTGAAGCCGTGCCTGCTCTGCAAGCCAGAAGTCGGAACGCGCGTTCATGATATCGCATGCCGAAAAAACGATCGCGAAGTCGTTGCCTGGGAAAATGGCGACGATCGCGCCTTTGGCTCCATTTGCCAGCGCGTCGTGGACGATCGCGTGGTAGGTGTAGATGCCGTAACTTCCGACACCAAAATTGTAGGTGTGTTCGCCGGTGATGGCCTGGAAGACGGCCGGCCAGGTCTGACCGCTTTCGACGTTGTTGCCATAGGTCATCGAGTCGCCGATTGCGGCGACTTGAAAGCCCTGCCGTGCGCCTGCCGGGTCGCGGAAGCCGTCCTCGTCAACGCCGGAAAGGGTAGGATCGAGACGATAGCCATACTTTTCGTCGATGCTTCGGTGCGACTGCGTTCCGATCGGAAACGGCGTGAACATGCGCAGCATTACCTCCCCGGCCCCCAATGCCAAGGTCACTGAGATCAACAGCGCGATCAGATTTCTCAACTGCCCCTCCTGCCTTACGCGCTCGACGCGCCGAAATCCCCTTGCATTGCTCTCCGGCCGCCGTTCATCGCGGGTGCCCCGCTGCCTCTACGCTCGCCAGCCGGCGCCGCTGCAGCGCACAGGCGATGCCGTGCGCGAGAGGCCGGCGGATGTTGGAGAGGTAGACAAGGCAGGAAAGCCGTACGGGAAACTCTTCGCCAAGAGTATGACCCAGTCCTGGCAAGACCTTGAGTTTAGTGCACACAGGAACCCAGGTTATCGTTCGGTGGAAATGCACTGCGTATATTCAGAATCAGTATTATTGATTTCACTAACATACCATTCCGGAGACAGCCAGCCGGGACACGCAGAACGCGAGGAAAATATCCAGGCTCCGTACATACTGGCAGATAGTCGAATGGTCGCCCGACCATTGGTTTGCCGAGCGACTTTTCTATTTCGGTGGTTCCGCTCAAGGGCGGCCTTCAGCGGAGACCGATGGGCACCACCGACTACGGCTAGCGGACCGTCTGAAGCCCAAGTATCTCCGCCGTTCTAGCGGCGCCGTTCAGGTCGAGTGGTGGGATCTCCGGCCTTGGCCGCGCCAGCATCGTCTCGACGTCGCGGGCCAGCCTCTCCGGTGTCACGTCCGCTTCTGGCAGAACGCCGGCAAGGCCGAGCTTTTCGAGCCTTTCGGCGCGCGTCGACTGCTCGGTCTCGCCGCCGGCGACGAAGGGAATGAGCAGCGACGCACAGCCGGCACGGAAGATATCGCAGACGGTGTTGTAGCCGGCCTGGGAAACCGAGAGCCGCGCACCCGACAGAAGGCTCGCAAAATCCTTGCGGAAGCGGAACAGATGCACGTTTGCGGGCGCTGCGGCGGCAAAGCCATCATAGTCGTCCTGCGGCAGGTTCGGCCCGGTGATCAGGCACCATTTCAGGTCGCCCGCAAGCAGCCCGGCCGCCTGTAGTGCCGCGCCGATCAGCTCCTTGCCGACCGCGCCGCCGCCAGCCGAAACAAGCACGTCGAACCTTTCAGCCGGAGGTTCAGGGGCATGGCCGGCGACAAGACCGGTATAGACGATCTTGTCTTCGATCTCCGCCGTATACGGATAGGTCTCCTCTAGCCGCGCAAAGGCAGGATCGCCATGCACGAGCACGAGGTCGAAATGCGCCCTGACAACGTCGAGGGTTTCTTCGGCGCGCCCGGGCTTCGTCCGCTCCTGCAGGATATCGCGCAGCGATGCGGCAACGAGGGGCCGCGGCTCCTGCTTCTCGATCACCTCCAGCAGCGGCATCAACTCGAAACGCATCTGGCGGCGGCCAAAGGGGAAGGCTTCGAAGATGACGATGTCAGGCTTGCAGGCAAGAAATGCCTCGATCAGCAGGTCGCGGCGCTCTTGCTTGAAAGCCTCGCTGACCGGGTTTCCCTCGCCATCGGCAAGTCCGCTAAACCCCTTGTCGCCAGCCAGCACCGGCGGCAGGGCCACGTGTTTCACATCGTTTGCGGGGAACCCCGGCACCGGGCTGCCGCCCGTCACGACGGTCACGTCATAGCCTTTGGCCGCCAAGGCGCTCGCGATCCGGCTTGCCCGCGCCAGGTGACCGATGCCGAGCAGGTGCTGTACGTAGAAGAAGACGCGACGTGCGGACATCAGGCGGCTCTCCATTCGCTGGCGAACAGGCCGGCGAGTTGTTCGATGCTGGTGTGGTGGTCGAACTGGCCGCGAACCTTCCGCTCGGCCGCATCGCCGAACCTGTGGCGAAGTGCCGGATTGCGGATCAGTTCCTCAAGCGCGGCCGCAAGTGCCTGCGGATCCTCCGACGGAACGACACGGCCGTTTTCGCCGTCCTCGAGGAGTTCCGGAACGCCGGATATCGCCGTCGAGACGCAGGCCAGCCGCTGGCTCGATGCTTCGACAAGCACGTTCGGCAACCCGTCCCGATCGCCGTCCGCGGTGATCCGGCAGGCGAGCGCAAAGATGTCGCTTGCCCGATAGTGCGCAAGCACATCGGTCTGGTCGAGCGCGCCCTTCCAGACAATACGGTCGGAGACGCCGAGCTCCGTGGCGAGCGTCTTCAATTGGCCGGTCAGTTCGCCGGCGCCGATATGCTCGAACCGCCAATGAAGCTCTGCCGGCAGCTTGGCCAGCGCCTTCAGCAACACGTCGTAGCCCTTTTTTCCAACGGCACGGCCGACGCTGACGATGCGGACGGGATCGGCCGGATCGGAACCGGTGCGATTGGAATGCGTGCCGTCGAAATGCGGGAAGCGGTCGAGGTCGAGGCCATGATAGCTCAGATGTACTCTCGATTTGTCGCTGGCAAGGCTGCGGAGATGCTCGTACCCCATGCGTGTGCAGGTCACGGTCCAGCGCGCAAGGCCGAGCTTTTCGGACAGTTCCCAGTCGGGCGAGGTCCAGATGTCCTTTGCATGCGCCGAACAGGTCCAGGGCGTGCCAGCGATCACGCTGGCATAGGCCGTCACCGAAGCAGGGGTATGGATGAAGTGCGCGTGCAGCCAGCGCGGCTGTCCAGGCCATTCGGAGGCGAGCACCAGCGCCTGGCCGAGCCGGCGAAAGCGGTTGCGGCTGAAATCGCGCGGCAGGTCCTTGAGGAACAGACCCAGGACGCGCCAGAATCCGGGTTTCGGCAGACAGCGCACGAGCCCGCGCAGAACCCTTAGCGGCTCCTCATGCAGATATTCCGGCAGATAGTGGACGTCGGCGCGGATTTCGTCATGCACCGGGTGGCGCTTGCCGTCCGTTGGACGCCGAAGCGAGATCAGGACGAGTTCTATCCCGGCGCGCTCGAGGCCAAGCAGTTCCTGGGCGATGAATGTTTCCGAAAGACGCGGGTAGCCCTTCAGCACGACTGCAATCTTGCGGTCTGTCGGCAATGCTTCAGCTCGATTTCTTCACGATGTTCAGGTGGTCGCTCGACGGCCGATCGAGCCATCTGCCGACGATCTCGGAGATGTGCACGAGGCCTTCCAGCCGCAGGCCGTTGGCGCCGCTTTTCGACGGTGGCTCACGATAAGGCAGCGCCCTCAGCGCCGCCGCCAGCCGCAACGGATCCTCCGCCTCGTCCGGCAGGAGCATCTCGATCAGCCCCAGCTCGGCAGCCCGGCGCGCGCGGATCAGTTGCTCCTCGCGCGGCTGGATGCGCGGCACGATCAGCGCCGGCTTGTCGAAGGAGAGGATTTCGCAATAGGTGTTGTAGCCGCCCATGGCGACGACGCCCTTGGCGCCGGCAATGAGCTCTTCCATGCGATTGTCGAACTCGATGATCTTGATATAGGGGATCTTGCTGCCCTTGCGGATCAGCTTTTCCCGCTTCTTGACCGGCATGTAGGGTCCTAGCACGATCAGCGCCTTGTGCGTGAGCTCCGGATCCTGCTGATAGGCATGGATGACGTCGTGGATCAGGTCCGCCCCATCTCCGCCGCCGCCAGTGGTGACGAGGATGTAGTCGCCCTGAGGCTTATGACCCGGCAATTCCTCGCGCGGGACGCTGCGCTGCAGAAAACCGACGAAGTTCATGCGCTCGCGCACCGCGGGCGGCACGTCGAGTTCGGTCAGGGGGTCGTAGAAATCAGGCGGGCCGTAGACCCAAATCGTGTCGTAGTACTGCTCGATCTTGCGCATGGTATCGCGCCGCTTCCACTCTGCCTCGAGCAGGTGCGGCGCATCCATGACCTCACGCAGGCCGAGGACGAGCGTCGTGCCGTGCGCTTTCAGATAGGTCAGCGTTTCCTCGACCTCGCCGCGCAGGCCCATCGGCTCCTTGTCGACGATGAAGATGTCCGGCTTGAAGGTCTCTGCCGTATGGCGAATGATCGCCTGGCGCATCTTCAGCGTTTCATCGAGTTCGATATGGCGGTCGAGCGAGGTGTAGTCGCCATTATGCAGCTTGATCACGCTCGGGATCTTCACGAAATCCACGCGCGCGCGATAGTCGAACGCGCCGGCAATCGTCGCCCCGGAAATGATCAGGATGTTCAAGCCGCGATAGTCTTCCACCAGCGAATGCGCGATCGTGCGGCAGCGCCTGAGGTGTCCGAGCCCGAACGTGTCATGGCTATACATGAGGATCCGGGCATCTTCAAAACGCCGCATCATGCAAGAAACCTTTCACTCAGGGTACGATGAACCGTTTCACGCGGGCCGTATGGCTGCGTCAAACCGGGCTTCATTTGTAGGGATCCGCCGCGTCACGCAACCCATCTCCCAAGAAGTTGAACGCCAAAATCACAAGAATGACCGGAATTGTGGGAAATAGGAGCCAGGGATAGAAGGCAATGACGCTGACGCTTTTCGCCTCCGTCAGCAGAATGCCCCAGCTGGTGATCGGCGGCCTGAGACCGAGGCCAAGGAAGCTGAGCGCCGTTTCCCCGAGGATCATGCCGGGAATAGAGATGGTCGCGGTGGCGATCAGATGCGACATGAAACCGGGCACGAGGTGCCGGCCGATGATGCGGCTGCTCCTTGCACCCATGAGCTGGGCCGCAAGCACATAGTCTTCTTCACGCAAGGCCAGCAGCTTCGAGCGGACAGCGCGCGCAAGCCCGGTCCAATCGAGCAGGCCGAGGATGATCGTGATCGCCAGATAAATGAAGATCGGACTCCAGGTCGCCGGCATGATCGCCGCCAGCGACAGCCAGAGCGGGATGCTCGGGATCGATTGCAGCACCTCGATGACACGCTGGACGATGAGATCGAAGACGCCGCCGTGGTAGCCGGCAAGACCGCCGATGACGATACCGAGCACGAAGCTGACGGTAATGCCGAGAAGGCCGATCGTCAGCGAAATCCGCGCGCCATAGATGATGCGCGACAGCACGTCGCGCCCGAGGCGGTCCGTTCCGAGGAAGAAGGCCTCGCCGCCCGTTGCCGGGCAGACGAAATGCACGTTGCTTTCGAACAGCCCCCAGAAGCGATAGCCGTCGCCGCGGCAGAAGAAGCGAAGCGGCTGCACATCCTTGGTATCGTCGGCGTAGTTGCGCTTCAGCGTATCCATGTCCAGCGTCATCGTGCGGCCATAGACGAAGGGACCGACGAACTTGCCCTCATGGAAGAGATGCACCGCCTGCGGCGGCGCATAGATATAGTCCATGTTGCGGGTGTGCAGGTTATAGGGCGCCAGAAACTCGCAGACGACGATCATCAGGTAGAGCGCGACGAGAAAGACGCCGGACGCAAGCGCCAGCTTGTGACGGCGGAATTTCCACCACATCAGCCGCAGCTGCGAAGCCTGGTTGACGCGCACCTGCTCGTCCGTCATCGCCTCGACGGAATAGGGATCGAACGGAGCCGTCGATACGTAGTGCGGCATGGGCTCGCCGGGCGCCGGAAGAAATGACGTCACTTGGTGCTCCTGCCTTGCAGCCGAATTCGAGGATCAAGAATGGCGAGCGCGATGTCGGAGATCAACACGCCGATCACCGTCAGGAAGGCCAGGAACATCAGGAACGACCCGGCAAGATACATGTCCTGGCTCTGCAACGCCTTGATCAACATCGGGCCGGTGGTCTCGAGCGAAAGCACGATCGCGGTGATTTCCGCGCCGGAGATGATCGCCGGCAGGATCGAACCGATATCCGAGATGAAGAAGTTCAGCGCCATGCGCAGCGGATATTTCACCAGCGTGCGCATCGGCGAAAGCCCCTTGGCGCGTGCCGTCACCACATACTGTTTCTGCAACTCGTCAAGCAGGTTGGCGCGCAGGCGCCGGATCATGCCGGCGGTTCCCGCCGCGCCGACGATGATGACCGGAATCCAGATGTGTTCGAGGATCGATTTCGCCTTTTCCCAACTCATGGGTTCAGCGAGATATTTCTGGTCCATCAGGTGGCCGATGGAAATCCCGAACCAGATGTTGGCGAAGTACATCAGGATCAGCGCCAGCATGAAGTTGGGGATGGCGATGCCGATCAGGCCCATCAGCGACAGGCCATAGTCGCCCCAGCTGTACTGATGGGTCGCCGAGTAGATGCCGATCGGGAAAGCGATCAGCCAGGTGAAGATGATGGTGACGAAGGAAACGAGGATCGTCAGCCACAGGCGGTCGCCGACGACGGCGCTCACCGGAAGCTCGTATTCGAAGGAATAGCCGAAATCGCCCTGCAGCATGCCGCCGAGCCAGTAGACGTAGCGCAGCACCGGCGGCTGATCGAAGCCGTACTCCTTCCGGAGCGCCTCGATCTGCTCCATGTCGACGCCTTCGCCCTGCGCCTTGATCTCGGCAACATAGCTTTCGAAGTAGTCACCCGGCGGCAGCTCGATGATGGTGAAGACAAGAGCGGAAATGATGAGGAGGGTCGGAACCATCGCCGCGATACGCCAGAGAATATATCGCAGCATGTCAGCCTTCCTGTTCGATCCAGAAGGTGTCGGGTTTGTAGACACCGAAATAGCACGTGGGGTCGAAGCCGTAGAGCGCAGTGTCGGGCACGTTCCTCAGCTTCTTTGCCACGAGGATCGGCTGGAGCGAGGCGTTGACGATGCCGATCGAGAACACCTGGTCGGTGTAGATCGAGAGCATCCGGCTCCAAATCTCCGTCCGCTCGGCATCCTCGGCCGAATGCCGCCAGCGCTGCAGCAGTTCCGTCAGTTCGACGGCTGCCGGAAGGTCCGGGGCCTGGCCCATTTCGCCGTGGGAAAGATAATTCAGCCCCCAGACCGGCCATTGCAGCTGGTCGTCCGCGGTCGGCGCAAGCTGGCCGGGGTTCATGCTGGCCGTCGGCACGCCGTTGTCTATGCCGAACCACATCGACATGATGATCTCGCCACCGACGGCGCGGCTGCGGAACGTGTCGCGTTGCGAGGTCCGGATGAAGAGCGATATCCCAACCTTCTGCCAGTAGTCGGTGATGAGCTGCAGCACGTCCGTCTCGAGTGTGCTTTCCCCGGCCGTTTCCACGACGATCTGCGCTGCGCGGCCGTCGGAGAGAATACGGATGCCGTCGCTGCCCTTGTTCGTAAGGCCTGCCTCGTCGAGCAGCGCATTGGCCTGTTCCGGATCGTGGGCGACCCAGGCACTGGCAAACTCGGGCCGGAAGAGCGGGCTGTCCGGCAGAATCGTATCGGCGCTTTCCTTCGTCAGGCCGTAGAACACCGCCTTGTTGATTTCGGTACGGTCGATCGCAAGCGACAGCGCGCGGCGAACGCGCACATCCTGCAGCAGCGCCCGCCAGACCTCATCCGAGCAGTTGAGATTGGGAAGCAGCGCCAGGCGCGAGCCCTGCGTCTTCTTCCACAGAAGCACCTTCACCGGATAGCGCTTCTCGGAATCCTTGAGGAAGGTGTAGTCGACGAAGTCGATACTGGTCGCCTGCAAGTCGCTCTCGCCGGTGCCGGTCTTGGCCGGGATCAGCGCCGAGGAGCTGACGCTAAGCACGAACTTGTCGATATAAGGTAGCTGCAGGCCGTTCTCGTCGACGCGATGATAGTAGGGATTGCGCTCGAAGACGAATTGTTCGGCCGGAAGCGGCGTCGTGTTGCGCCAGGGGTCCAGCGTCGGCAGGTCCGGGTTTTCCGGGCGGTAGGAACGGGCCATGCGCATGTGCAGCTGGCTCCATTTCTTCACCCGCTCCTCCTTCATCAGCGCCTTGAGCTTGTCTTCTTCCTGATACTTCTCATGGAACTGTTTCAGGTAGGCCGACGGCATCACCACCACCATCGGCTGGGGGGCGGCGAGCTTCTGCAGGAAGTCAGGATTGGGTGTCGACCAGGAATAGCGCACCGTGCGTTCGTCGATGATCTCGAACTTGGCGGCCTCGCCATCCATGACCAGCGCCGTCGGCAGCCCGGCCGGACTCAGCTTCTCGTTGTTGAGAACGTCGTCCCAGCAATAGCGGAAATCCTCCGACGTCAGCGGCGTGCCGTCGGACCACTTGTGGCCTTCACGGATGTGGAAGGTGAAGATGCGGTCCTCGACCGTTTCGAAGCTTTCGAGAACGTCCGCTTCGATCTTCAGCGCTTCGTCGAAGCCGACCAGACGGGCATAGCCGTAGATGGTCATCAGGCGGATGTCCTTGGCGCTGCCGATCAGCATCCGCACCTCGCCGCCGTACTTGCCGGGCTGGCGCCCCATGGCCGCGACGTTGATGACACGCGGCGTCTTCGGCAGGCGCTCGGCCAGCGGCGGCAGCTTGCCGTCGGCAATCTGCTTTTCCCAGAATGCGGGCTCGCCTGCAGCTGCAAAGAGCCGCGTCGGCAGAGCCACGGTCGCAAGCAATGCCAATACAGTTCGGCGGGTGATCATGGCCGCAACTCCCTTGCATCCACGGATCGGCGCGCCAGCACGATGTGGTCACCACCGAGATCCGCGGGGATCAGCGCGTCGCCGGCATCATCGTCCCGGAACTGCGGTCCCCAGCGCCGCATGTCCGAACCTTCGCTGTCCTTCAGCAGTTCGAAATCCAGCGGCCGGTCGAGATCCGGATAAGGAACCGCCGCCAGCAGCGACTTGGTATAGGGATGAACAGGATTGCGCATCAGCACCTCGCGCGGCGCCAGCTCGACGATACGCCCTGCACACATCACGGCGATGCGGTCGGCCATATAGTCGACGACAGCCAGATTGTGCGAGATGAACAGGCAGGTCAGGCCCAGCTCCTTCTGCAGGTCCTTCAGCAGGTTGAGGATCTGCGCCTGGACGGAGACGTCGAGCGCGGAAACCGGCTCGTCGCAGATCAGCAGTTCGGGCACCAGCGCCAGTGCGCGCGCGATCCCGATGCGCTGGCGTTGACCGCCCGAGAAGGAATGCGGGTACCGGTTGATGAAGCGCTGGTCGAGACCGACGGCCTGCAGCAGCGAACGCACCGTTTCTTCGCGCGATTTGCCCGTTCCGCGCCCGTGGATCTCGAGCGGCTCGCTGAGGATGTTCTTGACCGTCATGCGCGGCGAGAGCGAGGAGACCGGATCCTGGAAGACCATCTGGATCTTGGACCGCATGGCCTTAAGGTCGTCGCCCTGCACTTTCAGCACATCGACCGGCCCCTCGCCATTGTCGAAGATCACCGAGCCCTGGTCGGGCGTGACGGCCCGCATCAGGATCTTGCTGACGGTGGTCTTGCCGCAGCCGCTTTCCCCGACGAGGCCGAGGCACTCGCCACGGCGGATGTCGAAGCTGACATCGTCGACGGCGCGATGCAGCGTATCTTCGCCACCGCCGAACCAGGACGATTTGCGCGTTCCATAGGTCTTCGAGACATTGCGGACGGACAAAAGCACGTCGGGACCGGTGCGCCGGTCGGCGGCCGAGGTCCCGAGCAGCGTTCCGGCCTTGACCGGCACTTCGCGCAGTGCCTTCAGCCGCTCGCCGGGCTTCATGTCGAAATGCGGAACCGCGGCCATCAGGCCCTTGAGATAGGGATGCTGCGGGTTGCGGAAGATCGCCTCGACCGGACCGGCCTCGACGATCTGGCCGTGATAGATCACCACAACCTCGTCGGCCATGTTGGCGACGACGCCAAGGTCATGGGTGATCAGCAGCATGGCCATGTTGAGTTTGACCTGAAGCTCGCGCAGGAGTTTAAGGATCTGCGCCTGAACGGTCACGTCGAGCGCTGTCGTCGGCTCGTCGGCGATCAACAGCGCCGGCCGGCAGATCAATGCCATGGCAATCATCGCGCGTTGCCGCATGCCGCCGGAAAGCTCGAACGGATACATGTCGTAGGCGCGCTTCGGATTGGCAAAGCCCACATAGCCGAGCAGCTCTTCCGTTCGCGCCCGACGTTCCGCCTTTTCCGCGTCGGTGTGGATCTTCAGCACTTCGGAAATCTGGTTTCCGATCGTGTGGAGCGGCGACAGCGATGTCATCGGCTCCTGGAAGATCTTGCTGATGCGCGTGCCGCGCAGGCTGCGGATCTCCTCCCCTTCCCGCTCCAGCGAGAGCAGGTCGATCGGCTTTGCAGCCGTCGTCGGGTCGTTGAACAAAATTTTGCCACCAACCTTGGCGACATTGGGCAAGATGCCCATCACCGCCTGGCTGATTGCGGATTTCCCCGATCCGGACTCGCCGACGAGCGCCGTCACCTTGCCGGGCAAAATTCTGAAATTCGCGTTATTGACGGCTTGAACTTCGCCGCCGAGCACCGAGAATGTGATCCGCAGACCTTCAACTCGAAGCAGGTCCGCCCCAGATGTCATAGCAGCACGCTTCCCTCATTGCTTTTTATCCGCCGCCTCTAAAAAAAGACTAGCGCAGCTTCCAAGGGCTGTCCAGCACACCCGGTTGCAGACGAGGCTCTACCCACCTGCATCTTCAGATGGTTAGAACGAAGGGCAGGCACCGCCCTTCAACACGTCGGCGCAATTGGCCGAGCGTCGGAAGTCGTCGTAAAACAGCGTCCAGTCGGTTTTATCGGCCGCCCGGTAGGGGCCGAACTTGAAGTACTGGTTCTTGCCGAGCCCCTTGTCGTCGTGACCGATATGACCCGTCACCGTGATGATTGGCTTGTCGTTGGCGAAGAGTTCGATGCGACCCGTGCCATTGGCTCCCGGCAGCGTGTAGATCGCGAAATCGATCCAGCCGGACTTCGGGTCGGGCAACGGATTGCCGTGGTTCGTCACCTTGATCGCATCGGTGCATGCATTGAAGAGACTGCCGTCGATCAGCTCCCAGTTGCTGTCTGCGGCGACCAGCATGCGCATCTGGTTGACGCCCGGCCGCCCCCATACGGGGATCTCGCCCGGTTTGCAGCTCGCCGGCTTCCCCTCAGGACCGGCCCAGAGCGGCGCGATATAGTTCGTTTCCACAGTGGCGAAAAGTTTGCCGGCCTCGAGCCTCAAGGCAAGGAACGGGCTGAAATCGCCCTCGGCACCCGGATCGATCTCGCGCTTCCACTGGGCGATCAGATAACGATGGTCCTCATTCGGGATCGGGTCGGCAAACTTGACCGCGAAACCATACCAGACGCCCTGGTCGTATGGCACGCGCAGCGCCGTCTTTTCCCAGATCTCGGCCCGCTCGCTGCAACCGTCGAGCGAATCGGGACAGGTCGGAACGACGCTCAGCTTGAGCGCGCCATTACCGTTATGCTTGACCTCGTTCTGAAACTCCACCGTGCCGGCGGTCTGCTCGAAGTTCTCGCGATAGTAGAGCCCGCCCTCAGGCGCAAAATCCCGCCCCTCGAAGTCGTCGGAAAGCTTGGTTTCCCATGGCTGCGCCATCGCGCTCCCGGCCATGACGATGGAAGCGACGAAAAGGACGGTGCGAAACATTCTTCCCCCTATTGAAGCATCTTGTCGATAAGGCCGCGCGGCGGCTGGAGCGGACGCGTATTGCGATGAAGCAGCATGACATGCTCCGCCTCGGAAAGTCCATCCTGCAACACGTCGTCGAATCGTTCATCGGCCCTTGCGAGCAAGGCAGCGTCGTTGGGGTAGAGGATCGTGAATTTCTGCCGCACGCCGCGGAGCTTTTCCTGGCCGAGGGCCGTCCAGTCGCCGCCGCAATAATTGACGAAGGCTTCGCTCGCGACGACGCTGTGGGCGTATTTCTTGGTCAGGTTCTGCAACCTCTGGACTTCGTTGACGGCCGAGCCGAAGGCCGAGAACGTCAGCCGGTCGCGCAGGCCCACATTGCCGAACATCACGTTGCCCACATGCAGACCGATGCCGTAGCCGATCGGATCGCGTGCCTGCTTGCGCCGCTCGCCGTTCAGCATGTCCATGCGTGCGGTTGCCGCGCGCACGGCGGCAAAGGCCTCGCGGGCGGCAAATTCCGAGGGCTCCTTGTGGCGCCCACAGGGATAGACGGCGATGAAGCCGTCACCGACGAAGCTCAGAATATGGCCACCGTTGCGATTGAAGGGGGCTGCGATTGCATCGAAATAGGTGTTCAGGGTCTCGATATAGGACTGACGCCCTTCCTTTTCCGCCAGCATCGTCGAGCGGCGCATGTCGCCCATGACGAGGACGGCGCGCACGGTCTCGCCGTCGCCGCGGCGAACCTGGCCGCTCATCACACGCCGGCCAGCGCTGGAGCCGAGATAGGTGGTCAGCATGTTGTCGGCGAGCTTGCCGAGCACCGCCATCTTCGCGGCGACTGCCAGATGGTATTGCAGCTTCAAAAGCGCGCCAATGACATCGTCCGTGAAGCCGCCGTGCCGATCGGTCGTCCAGGATCCGACCATGCCGTGGCCGGAATCGGCGCCGAGAGACTGCATGAAGGCGAGATAGTCCGTCGCACCCTGCTCCTTCAGATCGTCGAAGATCGGAAATTCGGACGGGGTATCCTGGTAGATGCGCCGGCGGACATGCTCGAGATTGTTGTTGAGCAGGTAATAGTAGGGGCTCTGCAGGAACCGCTCGGGATTAAGCGCCAGTTCCTCGTGCCGAAGGCCGCTGACCTCCACGCCCTTGCCGCGCACCCAGGTGAAGCCCAGAGCATCGTAAAGCGGGTGCAGCATCGAGAAGGAAAGATGGACGCGCATCAGCGGCAAGCCGGCGGCCGCCAGCCGCTCGCAGAAGCCTTTGACGATCGTCTCCAGCGGCGCGTCGCTCAGCGATGTGCGCATCAGCCAGTCGGCGACCTTGTCGATGAGGATTTCGGATACGTTGTCGTTCGTCGGGCCCATTTCGCGTCCTCGCATGACAGACCGTCCCGCGTCAGCATCCGGAGACGGCGAACGCCCCGGCAATTTGCCGGTTCATGTTCGCGGTGGATGATGATGAGCCGTGCCCGTTAAGAAAATGCTCCAACCGATTCCGGCGTCGATGACGTGCAGGCACCCGGAATGCGGCACTTATATGTTGCAGATATTCACGCGCGCCGCCAATTTCCAGAGGCGAACGAAGATTTTTCCGACCTGTTGCAGCATGAAGATTTGATAGCCGGCTCAACGGCCTGCCAGCGGCCCTGGTGCCGGGCCTCGCTTGACTTGGGGCTTGTTTCTCTCCAACAAACCACGACATGTTCGCGCGCCGCGCCTGTCTGTCCACGAGATCCGGAACCGAAACTTGACCTCACCTCATTTCGAAAGCCTGCTGTCGTCCATCTCCGCCCGGAGCGCCAAGGCCGGCGTCATCGGGCTCGGCTATGTCGGCCTGCCATTGGCGATTGCGGCAGCGCGCGCGGGCTATTCCGTCATCGGTTTCGACATTGATCCCGGCAAGATCGTCGCGCTCGATGCGGGCAAGTCCTACATCGGGGCGGTCTCGGACGCTGTCCTTGCCCGGGAGAGCGGTGCTGGCCGTTTCCGTTCCACGACGGATTTCCTCGAACTGTCCGGCTGCGACGTCATCATCATCTGCGTGCCGACGCCCCTGACCAAATATCGCGACCCGGACCTTTCCTTTGTCGAAAAGACGTCGCGCGCGATCGCCGCAACCCTGCGTCCCGCGCAGCTCATCGTCCTGGAATCGACCACCTACCCCGGTACGACCGATGGCATCGTGCGCAGCATCCTCGAGGAAACCGGGTTCAAGTCCGGCGCCGAATTTTTCGTCGGCTTTTCACCCGAGCGCGAAGACCCGGGCAACCCGGTCTATGAGACCGTGAGCATTCCGAAGGTCGTCGCCGGCGACGGCCCCGAGGCGGCAAAGCTGATGGAGGCGTTCTACGCTTCCGTGGTCAAGACGGTCGTTCCGGTCTCGTCCAACGCCACGGCGGAAGCCGTGAAACTCACCGAAAACATCTTCCGCTCGGTCAACATCGCGCTCGTCAACGAATTGAAGATTGTCTACGAGGCGATGGGCATCGACGTCTGGGAAGTGATCGAGGCCGCCAAAACCAAGCCGTTCGGCTATATGCCGTTCTATCCCGGCCCCGGCCTCGGCGGCCACTGTATTCCGATCGACCCTTTTTACCTCACCTGGAAGTCGCGCGAATACGAACTGCCGACGCGTTTCATCGAGCTTGCCGGCGAGATCAACTCGGCCATGCCGCGCCACGTCGTCAGCCGACTGGCCGAGGCGCTGGACCGGCACGCCGGCAAGGCGCTCAGCCGCTCCACCGTTCTCGTCATCGGCCTCGCCTACAAGAAGAACGTTCCCGATATTCGCGAGAGCCCATCGTTGCGCCTGATCGAACTGATCGAGGAGCGCGGCGGCCACACCGCCTATCACGACCCCTACGTTACCGAGATCCCGCCGACGCGCGAATATGCCGCTCTGAAGGGCCGGCGTTCAGTGACGCTCGACGAGCCCACGGTGGCGGCGTTCGACGCCGTGCTGATCGCCACCGACCACGACCAGGTGGACTACGCAGCCCTCGCCAAGTGGGCGCCGCTCGTCGTCGATACCCGCAACGTCTTCCATCGAAACGGCCTGACGGGCAGCCACATTATCAAGGCATAGCGCAACGGTCGTGCGCATCCCTGTGGCCACAACAGCTAGCCGGCGCCACCCGCAAAGGGTTGAGTAGCCTTGTTGCGCGCCAGCGCGGCCTTGAGATTGCTCGCCGCCACCGCATAGCCTCCAGAGGCGCCGTCGACGAAGTGTATGTGGTCGCGGGTCATCGGCGTCGGCACGATGCAGGTCATCAGCGCCGAATCCTGCCGGTGCAGGCCATAGTGTCCGACGCCCTCTGCCTCTGCCCGCTGCAGCCGCGCCTCGATCCGTTCGAGGCACGGGGCACTGATATCGATCGTCATTTTCAGGCCGTCGTCGAATTTACGGAAGTCGGTGTTGTCGGCAAGGTCGCGGCGGTATCGGTTCGTATCGAAGGGCCCAAGGTTCCAGCCCATCCGAAGGCAGACGAAAAGTGCCAGCGTCTGCACGGTGATAACGCAACGCTTCAGGAAACGTCGCCCTCGCGGAGCGGCCGCGCGCGTCTCGGTGTCGATCCCCTGGAAGGAGAACCGCGCGGTCGGACCAAGCTCGGGAACGGGGTGACCGCCGCGACCTTCCTCGTCGGCAAGCGCGACGATGTCGGCGATCAGCGCCTGGAATTCCGGTCCGTTGCCCTTCGCGCCCGGCACCGCGATGATCGAGGCAATCGTGCCGTGGCGGGACTCGATCGGGTTCCAGCGACAGGAAAGGCCGGTCAGGTCCGGCCGGCTGCCGGCAGGCGCCGCCGCGACGTGATAGCGCCCGGCCTTCATCGCCGCCTCGGCCCAGCTTGCGCCGCCGCCTGCAAACATCGCGTAGGAAACCTCGTCGCTGGCCTTGAAGCGGGCGACGCGCATGTCGAGCCCGTGCTGGCGGATGTCACTGACCGGAACGAGCGCGGTCCGCAACTCAAGGTCAAGTTCCTCCGCCACCCAGGTCTTCACCGCGGCCAGCGCGTCGCCGGCCCTGTCGGCCATTGATGCCGGCAGCGCCGCCAAGGCGCCATCCCCCCCGAATACGAAGGGCATCGTCTTTTCTTCGAGCACGTTCATCAGGGCGGATATGACGCTGGCGCCGGCCATGTTGACCGTCTTGTAGCGGCCGTCGGCAATCGCACCGGTCGAGTTGACGATATCGGCCACGGCCAGCAGCCAGCCGTCCGGCAACGGCCGGTAATTCGCTTCGTCCGCGACGCCTTCGAAGGCGTCGAACAACGGCACGCTATCGTAAAATCGGCCTTCCATTGCCTCAGCCATCAGCGCCTCGATCTTCGCTCGCCCTTAACGTTCGTCAGATAATTCACGCGGGAGCGCAACAAAAAGTTTCATTGGCTGTTACCAAGGAGACACCTCAGTCCGTTTCTGCAGCCTAGAAGATAGGCGAGGAGCGGATTTGGCCGGAGGGGGACTTGGCGACGCGATGGTTAGTTTCCAAATAATAACCCATGGCATTGCAGGGGTGTGGCCATCTGTGCTTGTTTAACAGTCACACAAGGATCAAAATGGTCCAAGCGTGCGTAGTGAAGCCGAAACTGAATGCGTGACGACAACTTTCGAGTGCGGTTCTGGGGCGTAAGAGGAAGTTTGCCGGTCTCCGGCCAACAATACGTCGCCTATGGGGGAAATACATCCTGCATCGAAATTCGATGCGGCAAGGACGTATTGCTGTTCGATGCCGGCTCTGGCCTGCGCGAGGCTGGCTATGCGCTGATCGCCGAAGGCGTCGAAGAGTTCGATCTGTTCTTCACTCACAGCCACTACGACCACATTATCGGTCTTCCCTATTTCAAACCCATCTACAAATGTCGCAATTCGGTGCGCTTCTGGTCTGGCCATCTGCACGGCACCATGACCACGCGGGAGATGATCCGCGATTTCATGCGCCCACCATGGTTCCCGGTCGATCCCGACATCTGTCAAGCGAGCCTCGACGGCATGGACTTCAAACCCGGTGACGTGCTGACCCCGCGTGCCGGCGTCACCATCCGCACGACGAGCCTCAACCATCCCGGTGGCTGCGTCGGCTATCGGATCGAATGGAACGGCCGCGCCGTCGCTCTCGTCTACGATACCGAGCACGAGCCGGGCGTCCTCGATCCCGGCGTGCTCGAACTGATCGCCGGGGCCGACCTGTTCGTCTACGACTGCACCTATCTCGAAAGCGAGATGGAGCATTTTCAGGGTTACGGACACTCGACCGGCATGCATGGCGCACGACTGGCGATGGCCGCCGGCGTCAAGCAGCTCGCCATGTTCCACCACGATCCGTCGCGCACCGATGAGGCGTTGGCCGCCATGGAACGCGATGTCCAGGCGACATTCCCCGGCGCCTTTGCCGCCCGCGACGGACAGATCGTCGAGCTCGATTGAGCATCTGAAATCGCGTCGGGATGTCCTTTACCCGAAATTCGGGCCGGAACTATTTCACGCCTCGTGGATTCCTTCTTTCCAAAGAAGGAGCACCGCATGAGCAAGGACAAGAAGGCCCAGCAGGCGATCGAGGAAACCGGCAAGGATCCGTCGGGTGGGCAGCATCTTCCAACCGCAGGTCCTCATGCAAAGGATCGACTGACCGACAAGACCAAGACCCCCGGCTCAGGGTTGCTGCCGGACAACGATGACGACACTGTCGTACCCGGTAGCGGCTGAGGTGGTGT
This sequence comes from Ensifer sp. ENS06, assembly GCF_014852205.1. NCBI lineage: Bacteria > Pseudomonadati > Pseudomonadota > Alphaproteobacteria > Hyphomicrobiales > Rhizobiaceae > Ensifer > Ensifer sp. ENS06. The sequence continues at coordinate 286,740 of NZ_JACVBC010000007.1, forward strand.
TCCAGCAAAACATGGGCCGTCGCATCCGACGGCCGCGCCTCCCTGACATGGCGGCAAGCGTCCCTACTGTTTGTCGCGGCAGCTGGCCAAACTACGCTTCCGCCAGCGAAAGGATCATTAAGCTATGAGATCGGCTCCGGTCCGCCAGCGACAGGCCGGATGCGCGGCCGTAAGCGTGAAGAGCTCCTCCATGAAGGACCAAACGCCGGCGTCGTGAACCAGATGATGGGTGAGCACTCCGATGGTTCGCCCGGCCTGATCCCGCCTCTTTTCATCGTCACCGCAGATCTGCCTTAGCCTGGCGATGATGTCTGCTACAATCGCCGCGTGCTCGCGGCAGCCGCGTGTTCCCTGCCAATCCATCACATCGGCATGGGTGTTGACGAGCTTGAAGAGCGAGGGTTTTTCCGGACCGAAGACCGACAGCGCCGCAAAACCGACCCCGGGCAGGTCATCCAGAAGCGCGCCGTCGATCCGGTTCCACGGCGGCACCAGCATCGGCACGAAGCTGCGCGGAAACAGCGCCTGGAGACGCGCGCAACCCTCCGTGAGTTCATCGAGAACCGTTGAGCGTGGCCGGTGCGCGCCGAGTTCCTGTTTCTTTTCCTCGGGCGGAGCATGGTTGCGGTGCGCCCAGCCGTGCACCGCGACGCTGACGCCGGCATGTCCATCGAGGCGGCGCGCAAGCGCCTCGCCCGTCAGCGCGGGCGGCACGGCGATGACCACCGGAACCAGGTGCTTGTCAACCAGCGACAACAGGCGGTCGAGTGCTGCCGTCGGCTCGGCGGCGTCGTCGTCCCGCAGCCAGAAATCAACCTGTCGACCGGACGCGGCCACGCGGTCGAGCGCGACGGCAAGCTGCTGCCAATGGGGTCGTCTCATGCCGTCGCCTCCAGATGCTCGTCAAATATCGTGCGCAGCCGCCGCGCCGCGGCAGGGAAGGAACGTTCGTCGTGGACGAACCGTCCGGCAGCCGTACCCAATCTCCGCCGAAGGACCGGATCCTCTATCAGCGCGCGCATCGCCGCCGCAAAGGCGGTGGCATCGCCGTCGGGCGTAAGGATCCCTGTCTCGCCGTCCCTGACCACTTCCGGCACGCCGGCGGTATTCTGCGCAACGACTGGCAGGCCCGCCGCCTGAGCTTCGAGATAGGCAAGCCCATAGGCCTCGCCGCAGCCCGGCCAAACGTAGAGGTCGCTGCCGGCAAGAATAGCCGGCAGATCGGCAGCGCTCCTTTCGCCGAGCCAGTCCAGCCGGTCGGACGGCAAGGCCGAGAAGGCCTGTTGCACCTCGTCGCGGCACGGACCGTCGCCGACGATCGTCAGGGTCCAGCGGCTATCGGCGATGTGTGTCAGCGATTGCGCCAGCATGCGGTAGCTGTCCAGCTTGTCGCCGCTGCGCATCATGGCGACAGCGACCATGCGGCAGAGGTCATCCGTGCTTCCGCCGCCCGGCACGAAAGGGGCGGCATCGATGAAGGGGGCAAGCATCGCGTGGCGGCAGTCGGGCGCGGCCTCCAGCAGGCCATCCCGGTCCCGGCGCGTCAGGCAGATGTTGACTGCCGCCTGCTCGATGGCCTGGAGCACGTGGCGTTGGGCGATCGCGCGCACGCCCTCGTTTCGCCGCGCCGAGTAGGAGGCCTCTGCCGTCACGTAGGGGATGGTGAATTCGGCGGCAAGCGAAGGACCGAGCAGGTCCGGCGCCTTGTAGTAGGGATGGTAGCAGAACCATAGATCGGGGGCGCCGTCGCGCATCCACCCCTGCCGGAGGCGGATGATCTCGCCTGCCGCCGCTTGCTCCAGTTCACGAAAATCTACGTCCGACGCGGCCGCCATGAAGCTGCGCAGGTCCGAGACGACCGCGACCTCGTGCCCTCCCGCACGGAGTGCTGCAACCAGCATGCGCGCCATCAGGCGATCACCCGAAGGAACGGGATGGTCTGGGGATTTCAGCGGTGCGTAAAAGGCGATCTTCATCCGCAGCGAGCTATCGTTTCTCCGCGGCGGCCTGTCAACCGACCGCGCCGGGAGCTTGCCGCTTTCCGGTGGGATCGCGGGAGAGGAAAGCATGCGTCCGCGCCGCCGTCTGCAGCCAAGGGGATACCAGGCCCGACCGCCAGCGGTTCATCGGTCGATCGGCAAATCGTAGTAGTCCCGGCGGATCAGTTTCAGCGAACGGTCCGGCTCGATGACATAGGTTTCCTGAACGAAGCTGTTGCCGCTCGTGAAGCGGTGCGGGACGATGCTGCCGACGGGCGCCTTCGTCAGCTTCGTGCGCGGCTGCCCGCCATAGGTGATGCTGCCGGGGATCGGCTCCAGGTCCGGCGTCGTGCAGCCCGCAAGCGTCACCGCGGACAGAGCAAGCAGACCAAACAGCCCGCCAAGGCTGCGGATGTTTTTCACCATGATCACCTGGCAGCCCCATCGCCGTCCGTGGACCGCTCCGTGCCTGCCACTCCTTGTTTCGTTTCTCTTCTTCCAGCGCGGCCAGATCGCGCCGCCGCGTTCGCTAAGGCGTTGCAGCCACCCCTGTGCTGCCGGCCTTCTCGACCGTGGTTTCCGTATCATGCTCCGAGAGCAGGCTATAGGCGACATAGTATTTGTAGATATTGCTGACGTATTGCACCGTCTCGCGCCCGACGATCGCCGCCGCCGCATTCTCGACATTGCCGAACCAGAGGTTCGGGTCGAGCCCCATATCCTTGGCCTTGGCCCTGAACTTGCGCAGGTTTCCCGGTCCGGCATTGTAGGCCGCGAAGGCAAACAGCATCTGGTTTTTCGGCGTGACGGCCGGGTCGTCGATGTAGGTATCGACAAGGTAGCGCAGATATTTCGAGCCCGCTTCGACGTTGAGGTTCTCGTCCTTATCGATGCCGCGAATGTTGACGGCCTTGTCCGCAGCGGTCGATGGCAGCAACTGCATGATGCCGACCGCGCCCCTGTGGCTGCGGCGGGACTGATCGAGCTGCGATTCCTGGTAGCCCTGCGCCATCAGCATCAGGTGGTCGAAGGAATAGGTCTTCCCGTGCGTGCGGAAGATTTCCACGAGTTGCTTGAAACGTTCGACATCGGCTGGCGCATAGGCGCGCTTCAGCATCTTGTCGCCCTTGTAATAGGTGCTCCTCAGGATGTTGCCGAAGGTCGTCCCGACCTTGTGGGTCTTGACGAAGTCGTCGAGCACACCTTTAAGCTTGGGGCTGTCCTTGCGGATCGCCCAGGCGATCTCCCCGTGGTCGGAAACGACGATGTCGTCGCGCACCTTGAGGTCGGTGAACACCTTCACCCAGATGTCCGCCTTGTATTTGTCGACGACCGTCCAGGGCAGCAGGCCGGCATTGATCATCTCCAGGACGTCTTCGTCCTCGAGGTTCTCATCCATGTCCTTCAGCGTGATCGGCGCGCGACCGGCCTTTTCGAAGCCGGCGCTGAGCGCCGCCAGGTGCTCGTAATAGCTGCTCGATCGGCGCACATGCAGTTCCTGCCCGCTCAAATCGTCGACGCTTGTGATCGCCGGCGCCGAAGGGCCGGTGACCAGCACCTCCTTGGCTTCGTCGAACAGCGGCGCGGTGAAATCGACCTTTGCAAGCCGCGTCTCGGTTATCGTCAGATTGGCCATGACGATATCGCCAAGCCCTTCTTCGAGCGCCGAGAGCAGACGCGCCCGCGGCATCGGCAGGAACCCGACGCGGATCTTGTCGATCTGCTTCTTCCTCCCCTTGTTGAGTTCGTGTTCGAGCGCCGTTCCGAAGTCGACGGCCGTGCCCAATTGCTGGCCGCGATCGAGGAAATAGATGGTCTTGCTGAAAGGCACGATGATGCGGATCACGCGCCGCTTTTCCATTCCGTCGAAGTCGTCCTTGTGGGGGACGAACATCGAGCGAAGGAATTGCTCATTCGACTGTGCCAAGGCGCCGCTTCCCGTGAAGAACACGAGAAGCAGCAGCCCCAAGAGAACGCGTTTCATGTCAGCCCCCAGCCCGAGAACCCTGTTGCCGAAATGCTATTCCTGCGGCGGACCGCCTTCGCCAAGCGCGGCGGCCGCATTCTTCTTGGCGATGGCGTCGCGGGTCGCGGCGGCCGCGGCGACGGATTGCTGCTGCTCGTCGCCCGCCACCTGCACGGTCGGCGAGGCGAAGTTGATGCCGTTTTCCTTGAAGGATTCCTTGATCATCACCTGCGCCCGGCGCCGGACCTGGGTCTGTGCCCCCGGCTTCGTCTTCATGGCGAAACTCAAGGTCATGCCGTAGTCGCCAAAGTTCTCGACACCCTTCATCTTGACCGTTTCCAGGATCAGCGGCCCGATATCCGGATCTTCGAGCAGCTTGGCGCCGATGCCCTTCACCAGTTTCTTCACCTTGGCGACGTCGGCATCGAAGGAAACGTTGATCAGGAACTTGTCGATCACCCAGTCGCGGCTCATGTTCTGCACCGCGCCGAGCGAGCCGAAAGGCACCGTGAACACGGGACCGCGATGATGCCGGAGCTTGACCGAGCGAATGCTGAAGGATTCGACCGTGCCCTTGTAGCTGCCGCTCTGGATGTATTCGCCGATGCGGAAGGCATCGTCCATCATGTAGAAGATGCCGCTGATGACGTCCTTGACCAGCGTCTGCGAGCCGAAGCCAATCGCCACGCCGAAGACACCGGCGCCGGCAATCAGCGGGCCGATTTCCACCCCAAGGCCGGAGAGCACCATCAGCACGGCCACGATCGCGATGAAGGCTGCCAGAAAGTTACGCAGGATCGGCAGCAACGTCATCAGGCGGGTGTTGCGGGCGCGCTCGGCCGGGTCTTCGGTCGCGTGATTGGCCTGCTTGACGCGCAGGTTGATGAAACCCTTGACGAGCTGCCAGACCAGATCTGCAGCCAGCAGGATGACGATACCCGCCAGGACGCCGCGGAACACCCGATTGAAGGCGTCGTCCTGCATCATCGACGTGGCGCTGACCTTGAAGACGAGCGCCAGCCAGCCGGCGGCAAGCGCGATGACCAGCAGCCGTGCCCCGCGCTCGATGAAGATGTTGCGCACCACGCGCGGATCGTCCTCTGCCGAGCTATCCAGCATCGTCTTGGTAAAGGCGCTCGTGAAACGCAGCAGCGGCGGCAAGCCGATCACGTAAAGGCCGATCCAGAACAGCACGTCCATGCCGGCGACCCAAAGCAGCCAAAGCACGATCAGGAAGGCAACCAGGAACACGTTGCCGACGATACGGCGCGAACCGACGACGGCCCCCACCGGACGCCGCACGACTGTGAGGATCCCGAGCGCGAGGACCACGAGCCCAAGAAGCGCGGTGATGAGATTGCGCACGTCCGCGGAAATCGACAACGCGCTCATCGCGTCGCCGACACCCCAGACGAGCGCCCCGCCACCGATCAGCCATAGGGCATGCCGGTGCCAGAAGCTGGCCTCATCGGGCGTGAGCGAGAGGTAACCGCCTCGCCCGTCCGCATTCCCCTCGTTGACCGGTCCCCCCGTCAGGACCGCCGAGGCGATGATCATCAAAAGGCGTGCTCCGATCCAGGCGCCGAGCAGCGGCGCGATCGTCGTTTCCAGCCGCGTCGGCCAGTCGGCGATCGCCAGCACCGACATGCTGGCAGCCGCAAAAACGATAAGCGGCAGAAGCCGTGTGAGCATGGTGCGGGCCGGCCCCGTCAGCACCGCCCCCTTCAGGCTGCGTCCGAGCAGCCAGCGCAGGAGATATTCGGCGCCGTAGCCGATCGCCAGGATCAGGAAAAACCCTTTGAGGATGGGAGCGGCGCCATGGCTCTCCATGTCGCCGGAAAGGCGCTGGCGCGCCGCCTGCATTTCCGGAAGGACACGCGGCACGGCGTTGCCGATGCCGGTCAGATGACGCCTGATTTCGGCGGTCCAACGCGCCACGACACCGGTTGCGGGCGTTCCGGCCGGAGCTTCGGCCGCAGTGGCGGGCGGGGCCTGTTTCGTCGACAGCCACTGTTTCACTTCCGGATCATCGAGAAGCTGGATCAGCTGCTGGACCTTTGCGGGCGGAGCCGCCGGCGCGGCTTCCTGCGCCAGCCCTGGCGAAACCAGCCCAAAAACAACGGAAAGAAAAGCCACGAGACCGAAGACCGGCCCCACAAGCAAGCGACCCGACGACCCGACACAGCCCATTCTCAGCACCCCCGACGAACATGCCCGTCCCCCGACCGGCACGACTCTCAATCATTACAAAGGCTAACATACCACCGGGCTGTTGCGCCAACGTCAAGAGCGTCGCGGTCAACGGCGACGGAATCCACCACCGCCATGGAACCCACCGCCTCCATGGAAGCCACCTCCGCTAAATCCACCGCCACCACCAAAGCCACCACCGCCGTGGAAGCCGCCGCCACCAAAGCCACCGGGTCGGTCAAAGCCGCCTCCGCCACTGCTCGGGAAATTCAACGGCCGCTGATCGAAAGACTGTCGTTCGAAGGAGCGCTGGTTGCCAAGTTGACGTCCGATATTGTCGATCGCCAGATGATCGGGGGCACGAGCGCGGTCCGCGCCTTGACCGGCTTGCTGGCGCGTGTCGATCCGCTGGTTGAGGTTCGCCGCCGCATCCGGATGATTGGCGGAGAATTGCTCGCCCACCTTGGTCCTATCCTGGATCAAAGGCTTCTGGACTGGCTGCCAACCGTCGGGCGTACGCTTTTGCCATTGTCCGTCGTCACGACGATACACGTTTCCGTCACGGCCGGCATAGACGTCGCCGCCCTTGCCGCCGGCGACAAAGCCATGGTTCCCGTCCGACGTGCGCCAATTGACGCCGGCGCCATTGGCGGTCGAGCCGCCGCTGATGCGGGCAAAATCGGACCCGTGCTTGACGGCCGCGGTGCCCCAGCTTCCGTAGACGTTATGTCCGCCGCGGGCCATCGCCGCGTTGCCGGTGCGCGGATTGTAGGCGGCGACGAAGCCGCGGTCTCCGTTCGGTCCGTAGCCGGCCGCGCCGCGAACGTAGGTGCCCGTGCGCGGATTGTAGGCCGCACCGGCAGCAATGCCGCGATAGGGCCCGTAGGCATATCCATAGCGGCCGAACGTACCGATGGCCGGATTATAGAAGGCGCCGACCCCATAGGTTACCGGGCGTGGATAATAGGGCCAGTAACCGCCACCGGCCCAGCCGTAATCCCAATAGTCGTCATAGTACCAGCCGGTGCCGTAGACGAAGGTGTCCCAGGCGAGATAGGCACCCAGGTAACCCATCGTATAGCCGAACCAGACCGCGTCGGGCTCGGTATCGTAGATGCGCACATAGGTGGCATTGTAGATCGGCGACGACGGCGGGATGGTATAGATCTCGTCCGGCACCGCCTTTGCCACAGCGAACGGCCCGGTCGGTGCATCGCCGACGAACCAGACCCCGTCCTTGAGCACGAAATACTTGTCGCCGACCTTGATGACGGTCTCGTTGGTGTTGACCGCGTAGGTCAGGGACGTCCCGTCGATCGTTTCGAACTTCGGGTCGCCGCTATAGGCGACGTCCACCGTGACGGAGCCATCGAGCGAGACACGCGCCTTTTCGGGAATGCTCGCCTTCAGCCGCGCCTCTGCGTTTTCGGAGGTACCGGGAACGGACGCGCGCACCGTGTAATAGGCGGCATCCTGCGGAATGTTCTGGAAGTCCTGCGGCAGCTTGGGCGTCGCGAAGGTCCAGGGGCCGTCGAGCGCGGTACTCGCGAACCAGCGACCGGATACGAGGATGTACCAGCTTGAGTCAACGTCACGGTAAAAGGCGTCGCTCTCGGTGTTGGTCGCAACCTTGAGACCGGTGCCCGGCACCTGTTCGAGTTTCGGCTCACCGTCGAAGGCGAGCAGTTCCGACGGCTTGTCCGAATAGATGACGTCGGGCACGATCACCTTGTCCGCCTGCGGCGGGATCGCCGCCTTGGCATCCTTCCAGTTGTCGTCGTCCGGCAGTTTGCTGAGTATGTCGGGAAGCGACGAGGCGGACTGCCATCCCGAGGCGAGATCCTTCGATTGCAGCCATGACTTGTCGTTGCGCAGGTAATAAGTGGCGTCAGCCTCGACCTTGAACAGATCCCAATTGGTGTTGACCGTGAAGGAGAGCCCCTCGACGCCCTTGACCGGGGCAAACACGGCCTTGCCGTCGGTCTGCACCAGGATCGCCGGCTTCTTGCTGATAAAGATCGGCGGCGCGTCGGCCTTCAACCCCTCGACATTGCCGAGCCGCTGGTAGTCGGCGAGGCTCGCCGTCAGCTTGTCCTCCGAAATGGTGATCGTCCCGACCGGCATCAGCTTGTCGACCTCGAGCGTCAGATCCGCCAGTTCCTTCCGGTCGAGGACGGAGAAGTTGATCTCGGTCATCTTGATATCAGAAACGACGACCTGGCCGGAGGCGCTGTCGGCATCGGTCTTGCCAGTAACGCCAACCACGCCGAAGATCGGCTTGGCGTCGTCGGACTGCTTGTATTCGGCGGCGATCAGCGCATCGAGTTCGGTGAAATCCTTCCAGGCGTTGATCTGCGGCTGATAGAGCGTGATGGTCGCGCCACTATCGGTCTTGTAGGCGCGCGGCCAACCGAGCCCCTTGGGATCGGCATCGTTCAGGTACTTGCCGCTCACGAAGCCGTTCTGGCCATTGAAGCTTACCGCGCACCAGGTGCCCGCATCGTCGCATTCCTTGACATCGACCTCGGTTCCCTCGGCGATCGTCCCCAGACTGTTGGAGGCGGTTCCCGGTCCTTCCCGGAAATTGACTGAGGCGCTCGTCGTTGCCGGCCCGGCCCGCGCCGGAACCGCGGCAATCGCGAGGAGGGTGAAGGCGAGTGTCAGTCTGCGCATTGCGGTTCTCCGAGATCCCGGGCGGCCGACCCGCGCCCGCAACGACTGAAGCCGAAGCTGGCACCGGAACTGGTTGAGCCATAGACATCTTTGCCCATCGCCAAAGCGCAAGTACGTAACAGTAACGGCGACCGTAACGGGTCGCCGAGAAGTTAGACGCAACGGAGCGGAGCGTGCCGCAGCAAACGCCGGATACCGGAACGATTCGGAGCGCCGCAGGGGCGCATGCCGTTTCACCACCCCTCCCCGGTCCTTCAGGTTGCCCGCTTCTGTCCCGATCGCGACGGTCGCTATCCCGTCTCCCCAGGTAAAATCATTAAAGCGTCGCAAATCTTTGTGTTTTAGCCCGTAGTGATTGCATAGAGTCATTTATTCAAGCAAACTCATATGTATGATTTGACCACTCCTACGTGCGGAGGAAATACAAGTGAACACGAAAGCCCCCAGCCAGATCGATGTCTTTGTCGGTTCCCGCGTCAGGATGCGTCGGTTGATGGCCGGACTGAGCCAGGAGAAGCTGGCCGACGGTCTCGGGATCACATTCCAGCAGGTACAGAAGTACGAAAAAGGCACCAACCGCATCGGCGCGAGCCGTCTGCAGGCGATCGCCGATATCCTCGGCGTGCACCCGAGCTTCTTCTTCCAGGAGGGTGAAGACCCTGCCGGCGCACGCAACGGCGACACAACGCGCGAGCCGAGCGAAATCTCGTCCTTCGTTTCGTCGAAGGAAGGCATCGCGCTCAACCGCGCTTTCCTGAAGATCACGGACCCGGTGCTGCGCAAGAAGATCATCTCGCTGGTCGCCGCCGTTGCCCAGACGCCGGAGACCGAGACCGCCCGCTCAAGCACGAGCCACGCTCAGGACCTGCACGGCTAAGCACCCGCGCCCGACAGGAATGACCGGATGACATTCAGACTGCAGACCCTCGGGCGCTTGCGGCTCGTCGATAACGGCGGGCGTGAGGTAGCGTTTCCCGAAAAGGGTCTGCTGATCCTGTGTCATCTGATCGTCGGCGGCCACAGCGAGCAGTCAAGAAACGATGTCGCCAAGCTCCTTTGGGACGAGATCGTCCCGAGCCAGGCCTTCGTCAATCTGCGCAAGACGGTCTCCCGCATCAGCGCGCGCCAGGAAGAACTCGGCTGTCACTTCCTGAGTTTCTCGCCGTCGGCCGTGCGCTTCGACGCCAGCCGGCTCAAGAGCGACCTCGATACCATCGGGCGTGAGGCGGGCGATCCACTTTCCCGTCTCCAGTGGGCCGTCGAAACCTTCCAGGAAGACTTCCTCAAGGACTTGAAGTCCCAGGGCCAGGCGCTGCATGGCTGGATCGAGCGGCAGCGTGGCGAGCATATGGCGCTGCTGCGCGAAAGCCTGCTTCTTGCGGCAGCGGAGGCGACGAACAATCATCGCAAGCTGGTCAAGGCGGCAGCGACCCGGCTGCTCGAGCGCAACCCGCTCGACGAGGACGTGCGCAAGATCCTGACCCAGGCGTTTCAGCTTGAGGGCAACCATCTGGAGGCACGGGCTGTCTCGAATGGCGGCGGCGCGATCGCGATCAACAGGCCGGAATTGCGATCGGTCTCGACGATAATCGCGCCGACGTCGGAGCCGGCAGCCGACTCGCGCCCGCCGCGCGTCGTGCTTCTGCCGCCGAACAACGGCGCGAACGACAGTCCGGCAACACAATTTGCAAGCGCATTGATCGAGGACGTGACGATCGGGCTTTGCGCGCTTCGCTCGGTTTCGGTGATCGCGCCCTACACGGCCGCACAGATCAGCCTGCAGGCAGACAAGGCCAGCACCTACCAGAAGCACGCCATCAGCTACATTCTCGACACGCGCCTGACCGACGAAGGCAGCCGGCTGACGCTCTTCACGCAACTGATCTTCTTTGCCAATGACGAAGTGATCTGGGCCGACCGTTTCAATCTCGATGGCGACGGGCTGATGGCCTCACGGCGGGAAATCGCCCGCCAGATCGCGCTGGCGATCGCCAACCAGGTGGAGCGCAACGAGACCCATCGCCAGACCTACGAGACCAATGTCGGCTCGTACCGCAGCTTCCTCCTCGGGCAGCGCTATCTCAAGCAGCTCAACCTTCCGGAGCTGCGGCGCGCGCGCAAGAGTTTCCGCCAGTCGCTCTATGAGAACTCCGGCTTTGCGCCGGCGATGAGCGGGCTCGCCCGCAGCTATTTTTTCGAGTGGCTGCTGACAGCCCGCGGCGACGCAGAGCTGCTGGCGCTTGCGGAACGGCATGCGCGCGATGCGGTGGTGGCCGACGACACGCTGGCAACGGGCTATCGCGAGCTTGGCGTCGTCAAGCTCTACTTGAGACAGTTCGACGAGAGCATGGAATACCATGACAAGGCGGAGGCGCTGAGCCCTCAGCACGCCAACGTGATTGCGAGCTACGCCGACACGCTGGTGCAAGCTTCGCGCCCCGAGGGTGGCCTGCGCAAGATCCAGGCAGCAATCGATCTCAACCCGATTGCGCCGGACGAATATTTCTGGACCGCGGCCGGCGCCAGCTACTCGCTTGGCCAGTATGAGCAGGCGATCGCCTATATCGAGCGCATGCGCGATCCGACCCCTGCCGACCGGCTGTCGGCGGCAAGTTGGGGCATGCTCGGCAACCGGAAAAAAGCGCGCCAGTTCGTCCGTAAGACTTTCGACGTGCATCCGGACTTTGATCTCGACAAGTGGATGACCATCGTTCCCTTTAGGGAAGAATGGCAGCGCGTTCATTATTGCGAGGGCCTGCGCAAGGCGGGCTTCTAATTTCTCACATCAGCAACGGCCAGGAGGGGAAAATGGCAAAAGTAGTGGTGATCGGTTTGGCGGGTGACAACCGGCTTTGGGTTGCGGATCTGGATGCGGGCACGGTCTCGCAGATCGCAACGCCGACGCAGGGGCCGCTGGCTGCGGCCAACGACCTGCGTAACAACAGCGGGGCAATGGTGCACAAGGGCGTCAATCTCGCCGTGGTTGCGGCCTCGTCCGGCTCCGTTTCCGGCGGGTTCATGGACGGCTAGTCCACGCGTGGCACAAGCCGCTGAAACTGGCCGGCCGTCGGACGAGCATTCCAGCCGTCCGGCGGCCGAGCCGCTTTCCTACAGCGATCGCGCCTGCCCGCCAGAAGAAACGTTCCGGCGGATCGAGGCATTCCTGCCGGCGCTCGGCGTCACCCGGCTCGCGCGGCTGACCGGCCTCGACCGGCTCGGCATTCCCGTGTGGAGCGCCGTGTCGCCCAACGCCCGATCGATCGTCATCAACCAGGGAAAAGGCATCACCGACGTTGACGCCAAGGTTTCGGCGGCCATGGAGGCGATCGAGCGGGCAGTGGCCTGCGCGCCGTCGGCCGCGACAAGAACGGCCACCAGCCGGGCTCTTTCCGAAACGGGCGATCGAACGCTGCATCTGCCGGGGCTCATCTCGGCGGGGCAAGCGGACCTTCAGAACGACGAAACGATCGACTGGCTCCGTGGCTTCGACCTCTTTGACGGCGCAACCACCTGGGTCCCGCGCGAAGCGACAATCCTCGACCGGACGATCGTCGATTGTCGTTACTGGCAGTCCTCCGATGGCCTGGCCTCGGGCAACACCGAGACCGAGGCGACCCTGCACGGCTTGCTCGAGCGCATCGAGCGCGACGCCGAAACGCTGTGGCGAATGCTGCCGCTGAACGGCAAGCACCGAGGCTGCATCGATCCGGGAAGTTTGGAGGATCCTGTCCTCGATGCCCTTACGGAACGGATCGCCTCTTCAGGTCTGGAGTTGCGCCTGTTCGACATGACCAGCGACATCGGCATCCCCTGCTATGCCGCAACCCTCGCCGAAGCGGGCATTCTCTCGGCCAGGCAGCCGCGTTATCACGACGTCACGATCGGCCACGGTGCCCACCCCGTGGCGCGGCGCGCCGCCATCCGTGCCGTGACCGAGGCCGCCCAGTCGCGGCTTACCTATATCAGCGGCGCCCGCGACGATGTGTTCCCGGAAACCTTCACCCGCGACCTTCCCGAGGAAACGCGAGGCCTGTTTGCCGCCGTGCCGCTCCGGACAAGCGTGGCGGCCCCCGATGTCCCGGCCGGGCCTCAGGCGCAGCTCGATTACGTACTGCGGCGGCTTGAAGCGGCTGGCGTCCGGACGGTTGTCGTCGTTCCGCTGATGGAAGGCGTTGCACCTTTCTCGGTGGTCAAGGTCATCGTTCCGGCCCTCGAAAATCCCGACGGCCTGCGCAAGCGTCGCTTCGGAGAACGCGCGCTCGCCCGTGCTCTGGAGGCCGGATGAACGTTGTCTTTGTTGGCCCGACGCTGCCGGACGCACGAAACGCGGCGGACAAGAGCGTCCTAATCCTCCCGCCTGCCGTTCAGGGCGACGTCCTGCGCGAAGTTGAGGGCGGTGCAACCGCGATCGGGCTTATCGACGGCAACTTCGAAAATGCTGCGCCCGTCTGGCACAAGGAAATCCTTTATGCGCTGTCGCTGGGCGTGCAGGTCTTCGGCGCGGCCAGCATGGGCGCGCTGCGCGCGGCGGAATGCGCGCCCTTCGGCATGGTCGGCATTGGCGAGATCTACCGGCAATACGCCGAAGGAGCCCGCGTGGACGACGCCGATGTTGCGCTGATCCACGGCCCGGCCGAACTCGGCTATCTGCCGCTGACACTCCCGCTGGTCAACGTCGATGCGACGCTCAAGCGCCTCTCGCAGACCCAAGCCCTTGCCCCAGCGCTCATCGCATTGATGGGCGCGACGGCGTCCGCCATGTTCTACAAGGAGCGCAACTGGGCGGGCATCGTCGCGCGCGTTGCACTGCCGGCGGGGACGGACCCCGCCCGTCTCACCGCGCTGCTCGCGAGCGAATATGTCGACCAGAAGGGCATCGACGCGCGACATTTACTGGACGCACTGCGACACACGCCAACCCAACGGACGGTTGCAACGCAAGGCTGGAAATTCAATTCTACCAGCATGTGGAAGAGGTTGTTCGGTCAACCTGACGCTTCATCTTAAGGATGTGGTTTTCACATACAACGTGTGTCACGCTCATGTCACGCGCAATGCCGCGAAGTCACGCTATGATTGGCCACGGTGGGCTGGATCTGCGGATCCAAAGGAAGCTGGGGAAAATCATGCTATCTTCATTTGCTGTGCCAGTAGAACCGGAAGACAAGGAAAAGGAGCTCTTGGCACTGGCTCGTCTTGTCACCTATGCGCGCGACTCCGCCAAGACCCTCAACGTCGAAGGCGTGCAATACTGTCTCGAACTCGCGCTCGCATCGCTGCTCAAGGAGGCCGAGGACTGCGGCAGCCAGAGAGCGCATCTGACCAACGAGTTGCTGACGCGCCCGAGCCTCGGCCGCTGCTGAGTTCCACGCCGCTTTTGGGATTGCGGTCATCCCGCGATTGGTCCGCCTGCGCGGACCGGTGGCTTTGCGATTGAGCGATGACACGAAGATAGCCCCGTTTGGCCGAAGGCGAAGCGGGGTTTTGGTCGTTGTTAGGCCTAGCGTCTGCCGCTCCCCGCGTTTCGCCGCAAGCGGATTTCGTCGCCGAACGATCGTTGCTCTCGCACCGCATGAGACAGCTCAGGGAATCCGTAAAACAGACGGCCGGGACGGATATTCCCCGCAAACCAGTTCCGTTCGAAAGCCCGCTTCGCGCTTTCGTTGAAATTTAGTCCATAATTTCCATAGACAATATTGAGTGAGCGAGCCACCTCCGGTTAGGCTTCTCCCATCATGTGCGAACCGGCGCAGGGCCCTTATCGACTGGCCCACCGCCTGAACGACAAAGGGAGACCAGCTTGAGCCAGACAAATCCAACCCTGCCCGTCCTTGACCTTTCGCGCTTTGCGGCGGGCCACCCCGAGCGGGCCGCAGCGCTCGACGAGTTGCGCAGCGTTGCCCGCTCGGTGGGCTTCTTTTATCTCGAGGGCCACGGGATCCCGCAGGACGAAATCGACGGCATTCTCTCGCTTTCGCGCCGCTTCTTCGCGCTGCCGGAGGACGACAAGCTGGCGATCGAGATGCGCAAGTCGCCGCACTTCCGCGGCTACAATCGCGCCGGCCTCGAATACACGCGCGGCACGCAGGACTGGCGCGAACAGGTCGACTTTGGTCCCGAGCGCCAGAGCCTCAATATCGCGTCCGGCGATGCGCCGTGGAAGCGGCTTGTCGGCCCGAACCAGTTTCCGGACGCCTTGCCGGAACTGAAGCCTGCGATCCTTGGCTATATCGAAGCCGTCACCGGGCTCGGTATCCGGCTGATCGAGATTTTCTCCGAAGCGCTCGGGCAGAAGCCCGATGTCTTCGGGCCGATCTATCGCGATGGCCCCAACCAGTTGCTGAAGATCATCCGCTATCCCGGCCGCGACAAGACCCAAAGCGATCAGGGCGTCGGCGCCCACAAGGACGGCGGCTTCGTCACCATCCTGTTGCAGGACGTGGTCGGCGGACTGCAGGTCGACGACGGCAAGGGCGGCTGGATCGACGCACCGCCGAAGCGCGGCACCTTCGTCATCAATGTCGGCGAACTCCTGGAACTGGCATCGAACGGCTATCTGCTCGCCAACATCCACCGGGTGGTAACGCCGCCAGCTGGCGGCGATCGGCTCTCGGTCGCCTTCTTCCTCGGCGCCAATCTCGCTTCGACCATCCCGGTGCTCGATCTCCCGCCACAGCTTGCAGCCGAGGTCCGCGGCGTCACCCAGGATCCGCAGAACCCGCTCTTCCACGAGGTCGGCCGCAACGTGCTGAAATCCCGGCTGCGCTCGCACCCCGATGTCGCCGCCGCGCACCACGCAGACCTGCTGGAACAGCCAAAGGCGGCTGTGCCCGCCTGATCAACCGGACAGCGCCGATCAACCTGAGAGCCAAGGAGAAATGGCATGACGATCCATCAGAAGCCGGAAGAACCGGCAGTCGAGATCAAGACGCCGAACGGCCTGCGCGAAGCCGGCGGGCGGTTGCATCCCGAAACGCTGGCGCTCCACGGCGGCAGCTATCGCTTCGATCCGGCAAGCGGCGCCGTCGCCGTGCCGATCTACCAGACGACCTCCTATCAACTGCCCGGCACCGACGGCGCCGACAAGCTCTTTGCGCTGGAGGCGCCGGGGCATCTCTACACCCGCGTTTCCAACCCGACGCAAGACGCGTTTGAGCAGCGGCTGGCGGAGATCGAAGGGGGAGCAGCCGCGCTGGCACTTGGCTCCGGCCAGGCGGCATCAGCCTTCGCGCTCCTGAACCTTGCGCGCTCCGGCGACAACGTCGTCAGCGCCGCCGGCCTTTATGGCGGCACCTGGGCGCTGTTTGCCGCCACGCTGAAAAGTTTCGGCATCGAGGTTCGTTTCGTCGATGCGGCTGATCCCGAGGCGTTTGCCCGGGCGACGGACGACCGGACACGTGCCTATTATGCCGAGTCCCTGCCGAATCCGAAGCTCGAGGTCTTTCCGATCGCCGAGGTCGCCGAGATCGGCAAGCGCTTCGGCATTCCGCTGGTCGTCGACAACACGGCGGCCCCGCTGACGATCCGGCCCTTCGACCACGGCGCTGCGGTAGTCGTCTATTCGACGACAAAATACATCGGCGGGCACGGTACCTCGATCGGCGGCGCGATCATCGACAGCGGCCAGTTTCCCTGGCACGAGCATGAGGCGCGCCATCCGAACCTGCACGAGCCTGACCCGAGCTACCAGGGCAAGACTTGGCTCGAAAAAGCGGCCGCGATCGCGTTTCATCCCTATATCCTGCGCGCCCGCGCGGTGCTGTTGCGCGACCTCGGCGCCGCGATCAGCCCGCTAAACGCATTCCAGTTCATCCAGGGTCTGGAAACGCTGCCGCTCCGGATCCGGCAGCACAACGAGAATGCCATCAAGGTGGCCGAGTTCCTCCGCACCCACCCGAAGGTGGCGCGGGTGATCTTCCCGAAGTTCCAGGATGGCGAGGCAAAAGCGCGCGGCGGGAAATATCTGCTGAACGGCCACTATGGCGCGCTCGTGGGCTTCGAGCTGAAGGACGGTCGCGAGGCGGGACGGCGTTTCATCGACGGGCTGAAACTGCTCTACCATGTCGCCAATATCGGCGACGCGCGCTCACTGGCCATTCATCCCGCCACGACGACGCACTCGCAGCTGTCGGAGATCGACCAGCTAAAGACCGGGGTGACGCCCGGCTATGTCAGGCTTTCGATCGGCATCGAACATCCGGACGACATCATCGGCGATCTCAGACAAGCGATCGACGCCGCCTGAGCGTAAGACGCTTTCGCATTTTCCGCGGGCTCGTCCACAGGGGCGAGCCCGCGGAGCCGTTTGCGGCTCAAAACACGTCTGTAGGCCTTTGTTTCGTTTCATGCGAAAAGAGCTTCTCGTCGCGCGTCAGCCGTCGCGGGGCATCGGGACACGCACAGGAGGAAAAGACTATGAGCAAGAATACCCAGGTCCTGCTTGCCGCGCGGCCATCCGAAAAACCGGTGCCGAGCGATTTCCGCGTCGTCGAAACGGCTATCCCGGAGCCGGCGGAAGGCGAGGTTCTCCTGAAGATCCTCTACCTTTCGCTCGACCCCTATATGCGCGGCCGCATGAATGCCGGCCGCTCCTATGCCAAGCCGGTGGAGATCGGTGCTGTCATGGAGGGCGGCACGGTCGCCCGCGTCCTCCGCTCGCGTCACCCGGATTTCAGCGACGGCGATTTCGTTCTTTCCCACTCCGGCTGGCAAAGCTATGCGCTGTCGCGTGGTACTGACTTGCGCAAGCTCGATCCGGCGGCCGCACCTCTTTCGACGGCACTCGGCATTCTCGGCATGCCCGGTTTCACCGCCTATGCGGGGCTGCTGACGATCGGCAAACCGCTGCCGGGCGAAACGGTCGTCGTGGCGGCTGCAAGCGGCGCCGTCGGCTCGGCGGTCGGGCAGATTGCCCGCATCAAGGGTGCGCGCGCAGTCGGGATTGCCGGCGGGGCGGACAAATGCGCCTTCGTTCGCGACACGCTCGGCTTCGACGCGGTGATCGATCACCGCGCGCCTGATTTCGCCGAACAGCTCGCCGCCGCCTGCCCCAAAGGCATCGACGTCTATTTCGAGAATGTCGGCGGTCATGTCTGGGATGCGGTGTTCCCGCTGTTGAACGACTTCGCTCGCGTGCCCGTCTGCGGCCTGATTGCGCACTACAACCAGCCCGCAGGCGCGCAAGCCGGGAGCGACCGGTTGCCCGGCGTCATGCGCGAAGTGCTCAGCCGGAGCCTGCTCATCCGGGGTTTCATCCAGCGCGAGTTTGCCGCTCAGAGGCCGCTCTTCTATCAGGAGATGGCCGGCTGGATCAAAAGCGGCGAAGTCCGCTACCGCGAAGACATCGTCGACGGGCTCGAGAATGCGCCGGAAGCCTTCATCGGCCTGCTGGACGGACGCAATTTCGGCAAGCTGGTGATCCGGGTCGCCGCAGAAAGCTAAAAGGCGGCCCGTGCCCGGCCTTACTGCTGGGCGAAGCCGGCCTTGGCGAGACCGTCATCGAGCAACGCGATCAGGTCCGGCGCGTAGCCGCGAGCGACCAGTTCCGTATCGTACGGCTGCGACGCGCGCGTTTCGTTCAGGCGCAATCCGTCCAAGGCGCTGGTCGCTTCCCGCGTCAGGCCGAGTTGGCCTGCCGCTGCGACGCGGAGGAGATTGACCGCCATGTCCGCCGGATTGGCAAGCTCGCGTGCGCGCCTCAGCGCTTCGCGGTAGCGGCCGCTGCGGTAGTCTTCCAGCGCCAGGGTCAGCGCGGCATCGTGGTGAAGATACTCGCTGCCGGCATCCGCCACACGGGCCAGATTCACCCCTTGCGAATAGGCGCCGCTGACGAAAAGCAGCAGGCCTAGCCGCGCCGGAATGGCGTCGTCGAGCGGATTGAGTGCCGCCGCGCGCCGACCGGAAATGAACGCCGCTTCCCTGTCGCCGGCTGCAAAGCGCGCTTGCATCTGGGCGACGTAGCTCTGGCTCGATTGCGGTGCCAGCGCAACGGCCTTGTCGGCGAGCTTCAGCGCACGCTCAGCCACCGTCGGCGCGGCGCTCGCTTCACCGGTTGCCACCAACACCATCGCCAAGCTCGCCAAAACATCGGCGTCGGCGGCCTGGTAGGCAACGGATTTTTCAAGGCAGCCGTGGGCCGAAACCAGTCCCTCAGGGTCGATCCGCGCCAGTGCCACATCCGCCTGAAGCACGCAGCCGAAGCCGATCGACGGCGTCACCAGTTGCCGCGCAGCCTCCAGACTGACAATGACGCCCTCTTCGCCGGCAAGCGAAAGGGCCAGACGAGAAAGCAGCTTTTCCTGTATTTCCTGCGCATCGCCGCTGTCGAGCGCCACCTTCGAGCTGCCGGACCTCAGCGCCTCGTTGCTTTGCACATCGATCACCTGCCAGGAGACCTCATGCCGGCGATCGTCGGTGCTGTAGGCGATGGAAAGCCTGTATTCCTTGCTGCCCTGCAGCTTGACCGGCGGCGCGGACGAAACCCACCCGGTAATCGACGCCACGTCGACACCCGCGGGCGAGAGCGGCGCAAGGGTGCGGACGGCGGAAAACTGCGAGAGTGCGTGGACCAGATAGTCTCCCGCCTTCTTCTGCACCTCGTCGTCAGCACCCTGCCGCGTCGGCACGTCAACGACGATCGTCGGCTTGGCCGAGAAAACCGGCTGCCAGGGAAGGTGGTCGGCAACGGACACGTAGAAGGCCCCGGCCATGACCGCCACGCCGGCTCCAAGTGCCGCGAAGCCCGCAAGCGGGCGCCATTTGCGGGCAAGAACGGCAGGCGCAATCGCGAGCTCGATGGGCTGCTCGGCTGCCGCCTCAGCAACCGGCGTCGTGCTCTCGAGCACTCCTCTCAAAGGCTCACCGCTGATCACGAATTGCGGAACGTAATTGCCTTTCGGCAGCTCGATGCGAAGCTCCGCTCTTTCGCCGAGCGCCTCGTAATACTGCGCCAGGGCCGCGCGCAGGCGCGACGCTTCCACACGCACGATCGGATCGGTCGCAGGATCGAAGGAGGCGGGCCGTCCGAAGACGTCAATGGCGATCGTGTAGGCTTTCACCTGGCCCGAACGGCCAGCGAAAAACTCGTCAACCAGGTACCGCAACAGCTTGCGATGACGCTCGGTCGCGTGAAACTGGCTGTCGGCAAGAATGCGCTCAAGGGCGGCTCGCGCCTCGCATTCTGCAACGGCAATGCAGTTCGTATGACCCGCATTTCTGCTGGCTTCCATGATGCGCTCCCAACTGCCACAACCCCAAAGAGAGTGCAACGCGAGGCGAACTCTAGACGAGAGCTTCCGTGGCGGAAAGAAGAATATCGCACCGTCACAAAATATTTTCATCGAAGAATTGAATCATTTTAAGTTGGAACAGGAACGCTCGATCATTCCCATAGAATTCTTGTGGGGTTTTCGTCGCTCTGACAAGCTCAAGCGAGCTATTTGTTAATCACAACGGACTACGCTCACGTCCCCGTATCGGCGATACAGACGGAAATGACCTCTTCTTCGATCTCGCGACAGATCAATTCATACTCCGAGATCATCGGATGATCCAGAGGGGCGAGACGCCTTTGCCGGTCAAGCATAGAGCTCGCTTCCTCATAGGCTTCGCAGAGGCTTGCCAGGGACTGGTTCTTGGCACAGAGCAATTGCAACTGGCCGCGCAGAGCCGGCAGCCTGAGCATAAGCTTCAGTAGTCCCCGTTGAGAGGCTGCGCTGGGCATGGGTTACCATCCGTTTGAACGACAATCGATGCTCATGCCTTTGCATTCCCCAAGGTGTCAGCGACGACCAGACACCGTTGCGGGCGGGGGCCGGCTCGCCGGTCGGTGCTTGTGGCCAATCCGGCCCTCGCTTACCTCTCCCCTGAGCGAAAAGTGGCACGAACGCCGATTTTCGGAAGTACGTAACAGTAACATTGGCCCGGATTGCCGGCGCCTTGGCAATCTTCGCCTGGAATCCCATGATTCCGGCCGTCAGCAGCCGCACAGGCGGCACACGCGATATCGCGATCGATGTTGAGAGATGTTCCGCGGCGGGAAAGACGAGCAAGAGCACCATCGTCCGCGCGACGATAGTCGACCACGGCCCCGCGCTAAAGTCGCACTTGGCACTCGGCCCTCGCCCCGACATCGATAGCTGAGGCGCACGGCGCCAGCCGTGCAGCCACCTATTTTTCGAAGGCGTAGATCTTGCGCCAGTCGTTCTTCATATCGACCAGAAGCCAGTTTCGCTGCTCGGCCTCGGTCATCGCCTTGTCCAGCTTGCCGACAGGGGATTGCCGATCATAGGCCCATTCGCGCTCCCCGTCCGTATGGTGCACGATCATGCCGAAACGCGGGCCGGAGCCCGCCGTTACCCAACGCAGCATCTCATAGTCGCCATCGGAATTACCGGCGGCGAAGATCGGGCGGCGACCGATAAAGGTGTTGATCCCGACCGGCTTGCCGGCACCGTCGTCGATGAAGTCGATCTTGGGCTCCCGCATCAGCACCGGCGCGTCGCCGTCGAGTTCGTACTTCGTCGTGATGCTGCTGCCGACCACCTGCTCGGGTGGGATCCCATACATCTGTTCGGTCATCGGCCGCATGAATTCGATGCCGCCGCCCGAGACGATATAGGTCTTGAAGCCGTTTGCCCTGAGATAATCGAGCAACTCGCGCATCGGCAGAAAGGTGACCTCGTTATAGGGGCGATCGAAGCGCGGATGCCGGGCGGTTGCAAACCAATCCGTGACCGTTTTCGTGAACGCGTCCGTCGTCATGCCGGCATGGGTCGCCATGACCAACTCGACGATGCCTTTTTCGCCGGCGGCGGCAACGCCTGCCATGTCCCCCTTCAGCAGCGATGCGAAAGGCTCCTTGTCCTTCCATTCGGGGTGCTCGGGCGCCATCGCCTTGACGCGGTCGATGGCGAACATGCCCTGGAAATAGTTCGGCTGCTCGGTCCACAGCGTGCCGTCATTGTCGAAGACGGCGATCCGCTCTGCCGGCGACACGAAATCGGCGCTGCCCTCGCTGGTGACCCGTGTGACGAAATCGACGATCTCGGTTTTCGCCTCGCCATCGTTCCACGAAGGCAGAATGTCGGCCGGCGCATCGGCCGCCACAAGGGCAACAGGTGAGGCGAAGGCCGCAACGAACGCGAGCAGCAGGCCAGCGAGCCTTGCGCGACGCCGCGGTTTGCAAGCCCTTTCGTCCATCACGAACCCCAGACGCATCGCTGTTGCCGTCATCATCCATCCTCCTGGCGGAACGGTTTTCAAGTCCTCCGGCCGGATCAGGGCCGCCGAATGCAACGGAACCCAATATGGGTCGTCGCCGCGTTTTCCTCGTGCGCGTGACGCGCCGCCGGACGATACCGACGGCAATAGTTAGGCGCGCAGAGATGGGATCCGCCTTTCACGACGCGACGGGCGATATGGATCGTCGGCTGCCGCGGATCGAAACTCGCTTCCCGGTCCCCGCCCCGCGGATTGGCGGGTATGCAGCAGCTCTTTTGCGCCGGCGCAGGGTGGCGGGTGGACCAGTAGTCGCTGGTCCATTCCCAGGTATTGCCGATCATGTCGTAGAGGCCGTAGCCATTGGCGGGAAAGCTCGCGACCGGCGAGGTCCGCTCGAAGCCGTCGGGCTTCAGGTTTTCCGTCGGAAACATGCCGTGCCAGGTGTTTGCCATGAAACGTCCCTCGGGCACCAGTTCGTCCCCCCAGGCAAATTCCGCGCCTTCGAGCCCGCCTTTCGCGGCGAACTCCCATTCGGCCTCCGTCGGCAGGTCCTTTCCCGCCCAGGCGGCATAGGCCTTGGCGTCGAGGTAGGAGACCTGCACCACCGGATGGTCGAGTTTGCCGCGGATG
The DNA here is from genome assembly GCF_014852205.1 of Ensifer sp. ENS06. Classification (NCBI taxonomy): domain Bacteria; kingdom Pseudomonadati; phylum Pseudomonadota; class Alphaproteobacteria; order Hyphomicrobiales; family Rhizobiaceae; genus Ensifer; species Ensifer sp. ENS06. Next base: position 309,399 of record NZ_JACVBC010000007.1, read on the forward strand.
TTGCTCTGCCGCCCATAGGGCCGCCGCCAGTCGGCGCCGAACTTGAAGTTCCACCATTGCGAAGGACTGTTGCTGGTCACCCGCTTCGGCGGGTCGAAGATCACTGAACCCGCCCGCATCATTTCCGGAAGCGCGCCCGGATAGTCCTTCGGATCGGGCGTCTTCTCCGCCTCGGTCACGTAGCCGGTCGCCTCGACGAAGGCGGCGAACTGCCGGTTGGTAACGGGCGTGACGTCGATCCAGAAGCCGTCAACTTTCACCGGATGGGCCGGCGCTTCCTCCGGATAGTGCTTGTCCGAACCCATGAGAAAGGTCCCGCCCTCGATCCAGATTTGCTCGCGGGCGCTGATCGCCGCCGGCGTTTCGTCGACAAGGGGCATTTTCGGGGACATTTGCATGTGGCTCTGATCTCCCTTGGCACCGTCGGCTAGCACGCGCGCGGACGGTCTGCACACGTTAGCGCCAAATGCCCGCTGCCCAAAGTACGTAACCGTTACGCAATCGCCCAAAGCCCTCGGGGCGCAGGCCGCGTGCCACAAGAGGTATCCGCCATCGCCGCTCAGGCCTTCGTTACTGTTACGTTCTTTCCAATTGGCCTGATTTAACAATAAGCTCTCGCGAAAGTTCATGACGACTGATGTTGCCGGCGGGGCAAGGGAGCAGGACTTCATGGGTGCACGCGACGATATCCAACAACTCGGCAAGCGCATCGGCGAAGCGATCATCGGCCAGGAGGGCATGATCGAGCGCTTGCTGCTGGGGCTGCTCAGCAACGGCCATCTGCTGGTCGAGGGCCTGCCCGGACTTGCGAAAACCCGAGCGATCAAGAGCATGGCCAAAAACCTCGATGCGGAGCTTTCGCGCATCCAGTTCACACCCGACCTCTTGCCCGCCGACATCACGGGGTCCGAGATCTATTTTTCCGAGGGCGGCAAGGGCGCGTTCCAGTTCCAGGAAGGGCCGATCTTCGCCAATCTCATCCTCGCCGACGAGGTGAACCGGGCGCCGGCCAAGGTGCAATCGGCGCTGCTCGAGGCGATGGAGGAACGCCAGGTCACGATCGGCGGCAAGAGCCATGTGCTGCCCGATCTCTTTTTGGTCATGGCGACCCAGAACCCGATCGAGCAGGAAGGCACCTATCCGCTTCCCGAAGCGCAACTGGATCGCTTCCTCATGCACATCCAGGTGGATTATCCGGACGCAGCCTCAGAGGCAGACATCATGCGGCTCGTGCGCTCGGAGGAAACCAACGCCAAGTCCAACAATCATGCGACGGAGAAGCTTGCCCAGGACGCGGTCTTTGCCGCACGCAAGGAAATATCGGCGATCACCGTTTCCGAAGCGATCGAGAACTACATCGTCGCGCTGGTGATGGCGACACGTTATCCCGACAAGGTCGACAAGGATCTGGCCAAGTGGCTTCAGGTCGGCGTGAGCCCGCGCGGCGTCATCGGCCTCGATAAGGTTTCGCGGGCGCACGCCTGGTTGAACGGCCGCGATTTCGTCACGCCCGACGATGTGCAGGCGACCGTGCACGATGTCTTTCGCCATCGCCTGGTGCTCTCTTACGAAGCGCATGCCGGCGGCACCACCGCCAACCAGGTGATCGACCGCATCGTCGAGCTCGTCGCGGTCGCCTGAGGATGGAGGTTCGCCGATGGCCATATCCCTGCCGGCCCTCGCCCGCTCACGCGGCATCATAAAGCCCCGCACCGCCGACACCACCGGCGTCTACACCTCGGTGGACGCACTTGTCGGCCTCGAAGCCATGGCCCGCGACCTGACGTTCCTGCGCAAGGCGCCGGTGCGCCGCCTGCTTGCCGGCCGTCACGAATCACGCATGCGCGGCCGCGGACTTTCCTTCGAGGAACTACGCAACTACCTGCCCGGCGACGACATCCGCGCCATCGACTGGCGCGTGACGGCGCGCACCGGCAAGCCGGTCGTCCGCGTTTATGACGAAGAGAAGGACCGGCCGGCCCTCATCCTCGTCGACCAGCGCATCAACATGTTCTTCGGCAGCCGCCGCGCGATGAAGTCGGTCGCCGCGGCGGAAGTGGCAGCGCTCTCCGCCTGGCGCGTGCTGGCCCTTGGCGACCGTGTCGGCGGCTTCGTCTTCGGCGACGAGGAGGTGACCGAAACGCGCCCATACCGCAGCCGCGAAGCGGTGATCCGGCTCGCCGACAGCATCGTTCGCCACAATACCGCACTGCAGGCCGGTTCGCAGGCGCCGCATGGAGCCGAGCAGCTCGACGTCGTGCTGACGACCGTCGCCAACATCGCCCGGCACGATCACCTGATCATCGTCGTCAGCGACTTCGACGGCTACAGCCTCGAAACCCGCGACATGCTTTTGAAGCTTTCGGCCCACAACGATGTGATCTGCGTTCTGATCTACGATCCCTTCCTGCTCGAACTGCCGCGCAAGGGCGATATCGTCTTTAGCGGCGGGCTGCTTCAGGCCGAAGTGCAGTTCGGCCACGGCAATGTGCGCGAGGCGATCGACAGCTTTGCCCGCAAGCGCGGGCGAGCGCTGCGCGCCTGGCAGGAGGAGCTCGGCCTGCCCATGCTGCCGATCTCTGCGGCGGAAGAGGTGGCGCCGCAGCTGCGCACCATGCTCGGCCAGCTCGCCAGCCGGCAGCGGAGGCGATGATGGCGACAGCGGCACCTGCGAAAGATCCGATACTCGACGCCGCCCTTCGGCAGCTCGCGGATATCGCCTTGCCGCAGCCTGTCTCGATGATGCCCCAGACCCCGGCATGGGTGGTGCTCGGCTGCATTGTCCTCCTCATGGCGGCCTTTGCCTGCTGGCGCTGGTACCGGCGCTGGGAGGCCAACAGCTACCGCCGCGAGGCGCTCGCCGACCTCAGAAAGATAGAAGCCGGATTGACCGCCACCGGATCGCGTGGCGAGGCGCTCGCGGCCCTGCCTGTCCTTTTGAAGCGGACCGCGCTCTCGGTCTGGCCACGCGAAGCCATTGCCGGCCTGCACGGCACCGGCTGGACCAAATATCTCGACGCTCATTCCGGCGGCCCCGTCTTTCCGATCGCCTCTGCGCGTTTTTTCGAGGAAGCCGAGTATCGTGGCAGCCAGGCGCTCGCCGCGGTTCCGGAGGCTGAGGCAAAGGCCTACATCGCGGCAGCGCGGCACTGGATCGAGGCGCATCATGTACGTGCTTGACCACGCCTGGGCACTGATCCTTCTGCCGTTGCCCTTCCTTGTCTGGTGGCTGCTTCCGCCATACCGCGAGCAGTCGGCCGCCGTCAGGGTGCCGTTCTTCAAGGACATCACCGCGGCGGCCAATCTCGGTCCGACCGAAGGCTCCGTCGTTCCGAGAACCAATCTCGGCCAGAAGGTGATCGCACCCATCTGCTGGACGCTGATCGTGCTGGCGCTGGCGCGGCCGCAATATGTCGAGCCGCCGATCGAAAAGGTCGAACCGCAGCGCGACCTGATGTTGGCGATCGATCTGTCACAGTCGATGGACACGCGCGACTTTCGCGATCCCGCCGGCAACCTGCAGACCCGCGCCGAAGCGGTGCACGCGGTGGTCGCCGACTTCATCGACCGGCGGCCCAATGACCGGTTGGGCCTGATCGCCTTTGGCGATGCGCCCTATCCGCTGGTACCGTTCACGCTCGACCACAAGACCGTCAAGCTGATGCTGGCCGACAGCCTGCCGGGCATGGCCGGTCCCCGCACCGCCGTCGGCGATGCGATCGGGCTGGCGATCAAAATGTTCGACGCCAGCACCGCGCCGGACAAGGTGATGATCCTCTTGACCGACGGCAACGACACCGCCAGCAAGATGCCGCCCGACAAGGCCGCCGGCATCGCCGCCGAGCGAAAGGTGGTGATCCACACGGTCGGCATCGGCGATCCCAATGCTCAAGGAGAGCAAAAGCTCGACACCGCGGCACTCCAGCAGATCGCCGAAGCGACGAAGGGGCGCTACTTCTTCGGCCAGGATCAGGCCGGTCTGCAGAACATCTACCAATTGCTCGACCAGTTGACGCCGGCAAACCAGAAGACGCTCTCCTGGCGGCCGCGCATCGAGCTGTTCTACTATCCGCTGGGTGCGGCACTCCTGCTGGTGCTCGCCTATCACGCCGTCATGTGGCTCCTATCCTCGCTCGGTGACCGGCGTCAGCGCCGGGAGGCAGCGCCATGATCGCCGATTTTCACTTTCTGCGGCCGCTGTGGCTGCTGGCGCTCGCCGCCGTCCCGCTGCTGATCTACCTCGTCACCCGGCGCGGCGATGTCCGCTCGCAGTGGCAGGACATGATCGCACCGCATCTGCTCGATCACCTGCTGATCGACAAGGGCGGGAAACGGCGCTTCCAGCCGGTGCACGTCACCGCCGCACTGATCGCCGTTGCGGCGATCGCAGCCGCTGGCCCGACCTGGCAGCGTGAACGGCCGCCCTTCGTCGAGGACACCGCACCTCTGGCAATCGCCATCGACCTCAACCCGACGATGAACGCGACCGATGTTTCGCCGACGCGGCTCGAACGCGCCAAATTGAAGGTCCAGGACATTCTCGACAGGAGGAAAGGCTCGCGCACCGCCTTGTTCGCCTATGCCGGCTCCGCCCACATGGTGCTGCCGCTCAGCGACGATGCCGCGCTGGTCAAATCCTACCTCGCCGCGCTGTCGCCGCAGATCATGCCCGTCGAGGGTAAGGACACAGCCAAGGCCCTCCAGGAGGTCGAAAAAGCGCTCGCCAACGAAACGGTGCCTGGCACCATCCTGTTCATGACCGACGGCGTCGAGCGTTCCGCCTTCCCGGCCTTCGGTGGGTATCAGGGGCGCAACTCGCTGATGGTGCTCGGCATCGGCACGGCAGAAGGCGGTCCGGTCAAGACGGCGGACGGCGGGTTCCTGACCGACGCCACCGGCGCGCATGTCAGGGCGAAGCTCGATGTCGACGGCCTCAAGGCGCTGCAGTCCGCATCCAAGGCCGAGGTGGCGTCGGTCACATCCGACGACGCCGACGTCAGCTGGATCATCAGGCGCATCCAGACGAATTTTGCAGCGAAGACGGCCGAAGGGCTGACGCGCTGGTACGATCTCGGCTGGTGGCTGACGATTCCGATCGCCGTCTTCGGCCTCTTCTGGTTCCGACGCGGCTGGACCATACGCTGGGCGGTCTATCTGCTCGCGGCCACTTCGCTCATGGGCAGCGAACGGGTGGAGGCGGCGGACAATCGCTTTATCGACCTCTGGCTCACTCCGGACCAGCAGGGCCGTCGCGCCTTCGAACAGGGCGATTTCCAGGGGGCCTCTGAAACGTTCGCGGATCCCGCCTGGCGCGGCGCAGCGCTCTACCGCGCCGGCCGTTTCCAGGATGCGATCGACACCTTTGCCGAGAGCGATACGGCGGAAAGCTACTACAATCAGGGCAATGCCCTCCTGCACCTCGACAAGGCCGAGGAGGCGATCGCCGCCTACGAGCAGGCGCTAAAGCGCCGCCCCGACTGGACCGACGCCCAAAAGAACCTCGAGATCGCCAAAAAGCGCAAGGCCGACAAGGACAAGCAGGAACAGGACGCACAGCAGGAACAGGCGGGCATTGACCCGGACCAGGTCCAGTTCGACGACAAGGGCAAGAAGGGAACGGAAGCGACCGTTCAGGGCGGACCGCAGACGGCCGACATGTGGATGCGCAACATCCAGGTGTCGCCGGCCGAACTGCTGGCACGAAAATTTGCGATCGAAGCAAAGGAGGCGGCCCCGTGACAGCCCTCGCCGCCCTGCCGCGGCTGATCATCTGGCTCCTCGGCCTGTCGCTTTGGCTTGCAGGCACGGCCTTCGCCGCCGATCCCTTTGCCCGCGCGACGCTCACGACCAAGGCGCCGATTTATGCCGGCCAGCAGATCGAGGTCGACGTCGACGTCTTCGTGCCGAACTACTTCCTTTCGCCGCCGCAGTTTCCTCTGTTCGATCTTCCCGGCACTGTCGTCACCATGCCCGACGAACGCGGCATGAACCTCAACGAGACCGTCAACGGCGAGGCCTTCTCAGGCATCCGCAAAACCTACGCGATCAACCCACAGGCGGCAGGCGACTACGTGCTGCCGCCCGCCATCATTCCGTTCGGCTATGCCGCCGTACCCGGCCAGATGAGCAAGGGTCAGGTGACGTTGCCTTCGCTCAAGTTCACGGTCGAAGCCGTTCCGCAAGGCGCAGGTGGAGAGGCCGGCGTCACCGCCGGAGAAATCACCCTCACCCAGTCTTTCGACCGGGATCCCGCGGGGCTAAAGGCAGGCGATGCCCTGGTGCGGACCATCACCATCCGCGCCGCCGGCCTGGCGCCGATGATGATCCCCGAACCGACCTTCGACGCCCCCGCGGACGTGCAGATTTACCGGCACGATCCGGTGCTTTCGGAGGAGCGCACGTCACGCGGGGATATCACGGCGGGACTGCGCAAGGACGTGGCAACCTACGTCTTTGCAAAGCCCGGCACCTACGCGCTTCCAGCGATCAGCCTGCCCTGGTTCGACCCGGCGAGCGGATCGATGCAGACGGCCGAGGCGGCCAGAGTGACCGTCAGCGTCAACGCTGCCCCAGCGGCTGCGCCCGCACTCGCCCCGCCTGCGCCGCCGCCCGCTGAGGAACCTTTCGACTGGTTGTGGTGGCTCGGCATCGCGACATCGATCGCCGCTTTCGCGGCGATTATGAAGCTGGCCGCCAATCTGTTCGGCCGCCTCGAAACCTGGCTGGAAACCGCGCTCGAGCAGAGGGCGCAATCCGAGGCCACGGCATTTCGCCACGTGCTCGACGCCTGTCGGGATCACGACCCCACGCGGCTGGAGACGGCGGTCGACCATTGGTCACGCCGGACTGGCAACACGCCGGTCTCGCGCTGGCTCGACAGCTTCGCCGACCCGGCGACGGCAAACGCTTTTGCCGATTATCGCCGCAGCCGCTATGGCAGCAGCAGCTCCCATCAGGGCGGGCCAGATCTCCTGCGGTTACGCAGCGGTCTGAACGTGGCGAGACAGCGCTGGCTGGCCGAAACCTCCGCTGATAGCGGCGGCCCGACATCGGACTTGCCCGATCTTAATCCCGGTCTGGAGGCCGCGCCGCCAAGGCGCTTCGGAGCCGTCAGCCGGACTTGATTTACCCGCCGTCGCCGGTCTTCGTAACTGTTACGTACTTACCCGCGGACGCCCGCCGGTAGAAGTTGCATCGGTAAATCCGAAACTTTGGCTGCATTCCGAGAGTGTTTGCTTGCTGCCTCAGGGAGACATGAGATGAGTATCGATCTGAAGAACAGGCTTGGCCGGCTCGCCGCGTGTACCATCGGGCATGCCGCGAAACCGAAAGCGCTGGCGCTCGCCGGCGCCGTGCTAATGTCGTCGATTTCCGCCTCCGTGCTGCCGGCCTTCGCGCAGGATGCCGCCAGGCCCAACATCCTCGTCATCTTTGGCGACGATATCGGCCAGACCAATATCAGCGCCTACTCCTTCGGCGTTGTCGGATACAAGACCCCGAACATCGACCGGCTCGCAAGAGAAGGCGTGATGTTCACGGATTACTATGCGGAGAATAGCTGTACAGCCGGTCGCTCGACCTTCATCACCGGGCAGTCAGTGCTGCGCACAGGCATGTCCAAGGTCGGCGTGCCCGGCGCTCCGGTCGGACTCCAGGACCGCGACGTGACCATTGCGCAGGCGCTGAAGCCTCTCGGCTACGCCACCGGCCAGTTCGGCAAGAACCACCTTGGCGACCAGGACCGCTTCCTGCCGACGGCACACGGCTTCGATGAGTTTTTCGGCAATCTCTATCACCTCAATGCCGAAGAAGAACCGGAGCGCCCATACTGGCCGAAGGATCCCAATGATCCCTTCGTCAAGGCGGCCACACCTCGCGGCGTGCTGCACTCTTTTGCCGATGGCAAGATTGAGGATACAGGCGCACTGAACTCCAAGCGCATGGAAACGATCGACGACGAGACGACGTCGGCAGCCATCGGCTTCATGGAAAAGCAGGTCAAGGAAGGTAAACCGTTCTTCACCTGGATGAACACCACGCGCATGCACCTCTTCACCCACGTGCGCGATCAGTACAAGGGCCAGAGTGGGATGCCGGGCAACGACTATGCCGACGGCATGGTCGAGCATGACAATGACGTGGGCAAGCTCCTGAAGGCGATCGACGACCTGAAGATCGCCGACAACACCATCGTCATCTACGCGACCGACAATGGTCCCAACCAGTTCTCCTGGCCGGACGCGGCAACCACACCGTTCCGCAGCGAAAAGGACTCGAACTGGGAAGGCGCCTTCCGTGTTCCCGCCATCATTCGCTGGCCGGGCAAGATCAAGCCGGGTGTTTCCAACGAAATGGTCTCCGGCCTCGACTGGTTCCCGACGCTGCTTGCCGCAGCCGGCGACAACGACATCAAGGATCGGCTGTTGAAGGGTACCAAGCTCGGAGACAAGGACTTCAAGGTGCACCTCGACGGCTACAACCAACTTCCCTACCTGCTTGGCGAGCAGCCGAAGGGCGCACGCAACGAGTTCTACTATTTCAACGACGATGCCAAGCTCGTCGGCATGCGCTTTGACAACTGGAAGGCGGTCTTCTGCGAGATGCGCAAGCCCGGTGGCTTCGACGTCTGGCAGGACCCCTTTGTCTGCTTGCGCGTGCCGAAGATGTTCAACCTGCGCATGGACCCCTATGAGAGGGCCGATATCGTCTCCGATCAGTACAACGACTGGAGAACGAAGAATGTCTATCTTGTCGGGATTGCTACCATGAAGGCCGCAACCTTCCTGGAGACCTTCATCGAGTATCCGCCAAGCCAGAAGCCCGCCAGCTTCTCGGTCGACCAGGTGGAAGAAGGCGTGCATGCCAAGATCAATGCTATCCTGGCGAAGACCCCGGCTGCCCAGTAATGCGCGAAGGCGGCGCTGAAGCGCCGCCTTTTCTATCTTGCCTTTCCTAACAATGGCATGACGCGATGACGACGAAGAACAGCCCGCCCATGCGACCGATCGCTCTTGGCGAGACGACTGGAGGCCCGATGACCGGGCAACGGATTCAGGCCTTCCGGCCGGCAATCGCCGCCTTCATGCTCTTCCTCTCCGGCACCGCCGCCCTGGTCTTTCAGGTTCTCTGGATCAAGCAGCTTTCGCTGGTCACCGGCGTCGATGTCTATGCGGTCAGCACCGGGGTCAGCGCCTTCTTCCTCGGCCTTGCGCTCGGCAGTTTTGTCCTTGGCCGTGCCGGCGACCGTTCCCGCCAGCCGCTCCGCCTCTATGCCCTGCTTGAAACCGGGGTCGCCATGCTCGGCGCCGGCGTCACCTTCATCCTTTCCAGAATCGCGCCGGTCTTCGTCGCGATTGAGGGCACCAGCCCGATGGCCGCCTGGGCCCTGCTGGTCCTGATCGTGGCAACGCCAGCCTTCCTGATGGGCGGCACCCTGCCGGTCCTGCTGCGGGCGCTAAACGCCGCAGCAGGCAGCGTCGCCGCAAAGGGCGGCAGGCTCTATGCCGCCAATACGCTCGGCGCGATCGCCGGGTGCCTGGCGGTCTCTTTCGTCCTTATTCCCACCCTCGGCGTTCAGGCGACAGGGCTTGCGGCAGCAGGGCTCGGCCTTGTCGCCGCAGCGATCGCGCTTTCCCTGAATGTGCCTATCGCCCGGGAACCTGTTCAAGGGACACTCCCTGGGGAAACGCGTAGCGCTAACGGTTCGCGGCTGGCGCTTGTCCTCTATGCCATCGCCGGCGGTATCGCCCTTGGCTATGAAGTGGCCTGGTCGCAGGCGATCGTGCAGTTCATCTCCACCCGCTCCTTCGCCTTTTCCGTGGTGCTTGCCACCTATCTTTCTGGCCTTGCCCTCGGCGCCGCCCTTTTTGCGCGCCGGAGCGAGCGCCTGTCCGACCCCTGGGGCGCCTTCGGCTTGTTGATCACGCTCGCCGGCCTGGTCGCGCTGGCCGAGCTTGCGCTGCTTGGCCCCTGGCTGACGGCGCTGCAGACCAGCGCTGAGGCCGCCGTCGCCGACGTCACCGGTAGCATCTTTGCCGGCATGTGCGCGCGCTTCCTGGTTGCCGCGCTGACGATCGTCTTTATCCCGACGCTGATCCTCGGCGCCGCCTTCCCGGTCGCCCTCAGGCTCGCCGTCGACCCTGAACACGCCGGCCGCGACACCGGCCGGGTTCTTGCCTTGAACACGCTCGGCGGCATTTTCGGCACGCTTCTGACCGGCTTTGTGCTGATCCCGTCTCTCGGTATCGTCAGAAGTTTTTCCGTCCTCGCCATTGCCGCAGCAGCAATCGGGCTCGTCGCCGTCAGTCGCGGACAGGGCGGCTGGATGGGCCGGCGGCTACTCGCACCGGCTCTCGGCACCCTCACCGTGTTGATCGCCGTCATCGTGCCGTCGGATCGGCTGGCGAGCCTGCTCAACCTTTCGCGCGGCAATGGCACGATCGTTTCATATGAAGAGGGTCTCGGCGCCACCGTCGCCGTCATCGAACAGGGGCAGCCCGACCGCCGTTTCCGCCGCCTTTACATCCAGGGCGTTTCCAACACTGGCGATGCCATGCCGTCGCTGCGCTACATGCGGCTGCAGGCGCTGCTGCCGCTCGTCATCCACAAGGGCGAACCGAAATCGGCTCTGGTCATCGGTCTCGGTACCGGCATCACCGCCGGGTCGCTTCTCGCCTATCCCGGCCTCGACCGGCGCGTTGCCGCCGAACTCCTGCCCTCGGTCGCCCGCGCCTCGGCGCTCTTTGCCGGCAACTTCAATGCGGCTGGCGATAGCCGTCTCGACGTGCGCGTAGCCGACGGCCGGCGCGAACTGATGCGGAGCCAATCCCGCTACGATCTGATCACGCTCGAACCGCCGCCGCCCTCGGCCGCCAGCGTGGTCAACCTCTACTCGTCCGACTTCTATCGCCTGGCGCGTGAGCGCCTCGCGCCGAACGGGCTTGTCGCCCAATGGCTGCCGATCGCCACTCAGAACGACGAGGACACCCGCGCGCTCGTGCGCAGCTTCCTCGACAGTTTCCCGCATGCGACACTCTGGTCGACCGAACTGCACGAGATGCTGCTCATTGGCTCCGTCGAGCCGCAGGAGCTTGACGCTTCCCGCATTGCCGCCCGGCTCGCCGACCCGACGCTTGCAGCAGCGCTTCGCGACGTCGGCATTTCCGGACCGGCCGACCTGCTCGCGACCTGGATGTCCGATCGCACCGGGTTGGAGCGCTATGCCGGTTCGGCCCTGCCGGTCACCGACGACCAACCGCGGATCGAATATGCAAGCTGGGTTCGCCCCGACGAGTTGCAGCGCACGCTGCCGGCCCTGGTTGCCCTCCGCAGCAAGGCTCCGCTTCTCGGCGCGGACCCGGCGTTCGACAAATCCGTGACGGATGCCCACAACCGGCTGATGCTGTTCTACCAGGCCTCGCTGAATGCCTATGCCGGCTACCGCGACGAGTGGGCGCGCGACATGGAATTGCTGATGCGCGTAGAGCCGACCAATCCCTATTACCGCTGGTTCGTTTCAAGCAGCGAGCGCTGACGGCACAGCGCCGATTCCGGGCGCTACACCACGCGGCTATGCATATTCCCCAAAAAGCGGGAATGATTCCTGCGCGGTCGGAGATTGGCGCAAAATATTTGCACAGCATTCGATCGTTCCGGTACGGATTTGCAACACGGAAGCATCGACAGCGTAGTAAACTGCCCCTGTTCTTCTGCCCTTAGGCAGACAGGGAGGCATTGCATGGAAAACACGGACAATCAAAACGCCGACTCGCGCGTCGCGATGGATGGCGAGATCGGAATTCTCGCGCGCCGCCGCATCGAGGCCGGCATCATCGCGCCAATCTATGAGGCGATGCGCGAGGAGATCGGCGAGGAGCGCGCCCAGGCGATCCTCGACAAGGCGATCACCAAGGCCGCGATCGAGGCGGGCCGGACCTTTGCCGCCAAGACACCCGGCGGCACCAACCTGCGCACCTTCCAGGAACTTCAGGATCTCTGGACCCAGGACGACGCGCTGGTCATCGAGGTCACCAAGGCGACGGACGAGGAATTCCACTACAACGTCAAGCGCTGTCGCTACGCCGAGACCTATCGCGAGATGGGCCTCGGCCATATCGGACACCTGCTGTCCTGCAACCGCGACGGCGTCTTCTGCACCGGCTACGACCCGCGCATCACGCTGGAGCGCACCCAGACTGTAATGCAGGGCGCCTCCCATTGCGATTTCCGCTATCGGCTCAACAAGGACGCGCCGGAGCAGCAGAAATGAGCGCCGAAGCCATGCGCAGCGAAACCAGCCGCATCAACACGCCGGCGACAAGCGGCGACCGGCTGTGGGCCGACATCGTCTCGACCGCGCGCTTCGGTGCTGCGGACAAGGGCGGGGTCACGCGGCTGACATTGACCGAGGAGGATCGTGAAGTCCGCGACTGGTATGTCGCGGAATGCCGCGCGCTCGGCTGCACGGTCGAGATTGACCCCATCGGCAACATCTTTGCGACCTATGCCGGCGAGGACATGTCGCTGCCGGCGATCGCCGTCGGCAGCCATCTCGATACCCAGCCGCAGGGCGGCCGCTTCGACGGCATCCTCGGCGTGCTCGCCGGTGTCGAAATCCTGCGCACCCTCAAGGAAGGCGCCACCCGGCTTCGCCATCCGCTCGTGGTCGTCAACTGGACGAACGAGGAAGGCTCCCGCTTCTCGCCGGCAATGCTGGGCTCCGGCGTCTTTGCCGGCGCGCTGGCGCTCGATGACGCCCAGGCGCGCACCGACCGCGAAGGTATCACGGTCGGTGCGGCGCTCGATGCGATCGGCTATCGCGGCGAGGCCAAGATCGATCCAGCTTCCTTTGCCGCCTATGTCGAGCTCCATATCGAGCAGGGGCCGCTGCTCGAAGCGTCGGCGACCGAGGTCGGTGTCGTCACGGGCATCCAAGGGCTGCGCTGGTTCGATGTCACTATCACGGGCACGGAGGCGCATGCGGGCAGCACGCCGATGGCGCAGCGCGACGATGCACTTGTTGCGGCGGCCGAGATCGTCCTTGCCGTCCGCGACATCGCCCGTCAAAACCCGCCGGGTGTGGGCACCGTCGGCTTCGTCGAGGTGGGGCCGAATTCGCGCAATGTCGTGCCCGGTTCCGTTCGGCTCCAGATCGACATGCGCCATCCTTCCGAGACGGGGCTCAATCAGATGCAAGCGGCCCTTGAAGAGGCTGTCCGCAAGACTGGGCCAGGTGTCGCCTTGAACCACATCTGGTCGAAGGCGCCTGTCGTTTTCGATCCCGTAATCATCGACGCCGTGCGCGCCAGCACGGAAGCGCTCGGCTATTCGGCGACCGACATGGTCTCCGGCGCCGGGCATGATGCCGCCCATATCGCGACAATCACCCCGACTGCCATGATCTTTGTGCCATCCAAGGACGGGCTCTCGCACAACGAGGCGGAATATACCGCGCCCGAGGAATGCGCCCGCGGCGCAGAAGTGCTGTTCCAGACCATTCTGGAAATCGACCGCCGCTAATCATCAAGACAAAACACCCACGGCAGGATATCTGCCGTGGGTGTTTCATTCTCTTGCCCGACGCGGGCCTTAGCCGCGCTGCGAGTCGAGCTGTTCCTGATCCTTCTCGACCTGCTGGGCCTTGAGGTAGCTTTCGATCAGCAGCTGATATTCCGGGAAGATCTTGGTGTAGATCTCGGCCCACTGCTGGGCGTCGTCGCGGTGCCATGTGCGCTGCAGTTCGGAGGCGACCGCTGCCGTATCCATCGGCACCACGCCGGCCTGAACGACACGGGCAAGGGTGATCTCCTCAGCCATCTTCGAATAGGTGCCCGAAGCGTCGACGACCACGAAGACCTTGTAGCCGTCATGCACGGCGCTGATCGCCGGGAAGGCCATGCAGACGCTGGTGATCGTGCCGGCGATGATCAGGGTCTTGCGGCCGGTTTCCTTGACGGCGGCGACGAAGTCCGGATTGTCCCAGGCGTTGATCTCGCCGCGGCGGGCGACATACTTGGCATGCGGGGCATTGGCATGGATTTCCGGGATCAACGGGCCGTTCGGGCCCTGCGGCACGGAGGCCGTGGTGATGACCGGCATTTTCGTCAGCGTCGCCATGCTGGCAAGCGCTGCCGCATGGGCCCGAAGCTTCGGCATCGGCATGTCGTTGACGGTCTGGAACAGGCCGCTCTGATGGTCGATCAAAAGCATCACCGCATCATCGGGATCGATAACCGGGCGCTGTCCGTTGAAGTTTGCAGGTGTCATGGTCTTGCTCCTTGTTGGCTTGATCGCATGGCTGCATTCGGGAAGCAGGCATGCGTTCGGGTTCCCCGAAGCGCATACCTGCGCTTCGGCGTTGGGATTGAGGGGCGGCACCGCCCGGTCTCCTGTTCAGTCGTGGTTCATTCCGTGTTCGCGATGCGGTCTCGCGCGGCTAAACGCTCGCGATCTTGCCGAATCGACCGGACTGGAAGTCCGTCATCGCCTGCCTGATTTCCTGTTCGGTGTTCATGACGAAGGGGCCGTACATGGCGACCGGTTCGTCGATCGGTTCGCCGGTCAAGATGAGCGCCGTCGCATCCGAATTGGCGTCCAGCGTAATGCCGCCCCCGTCGCGGCCGAAGAGAACGAATTGCGCCTCTCCCACAAGATCGCTACCGTTGACGAGCACATTACCGCGCAGGACCGCGAGGCCGAGCGAATGGCCCTCGGGTAGATCGAGGCTGAGCGAGCCTCGCTGCTTCAGGCGCAGGTCCCAGAGGTTGATTGGCGTGAAGGTGCGCGCCGGCCCTTGCGTTCCGGCGTAGCTTCCGGCGATCACCCTGAGCGATCCCGCACCATCCGGCAGGCTGACCGTCGGAATGTCGCGATCGAGCAAGGTCTGGTAGCCGGGATCGACACTCTTGTGGGCGGCCGGCAGGTTGACCCAGAGCTGCACCATTTCGAGCGTGCCGCCTTCGCGTGTGAAGCGCTCCGAATGGAACTCCTCATGCAGGATACCGCCCGCAGCCGTCATCCATTGCACGTCACCCGGACCGATATGGCCGCCATTGCCGGCGGAGTCGCGATGGTCGACCTCGCCCTGGTAGACGATCGTCACCGTCTCGAAGCCGCGGTGCGGATGCACACCGACGCCGCGCGGCGTGACACCAGGGGCAAAATTCATCGGCCCAGCATAGTCGAGCAGAAGGAACGGGCTCACATGATCGCCGGCGCGGTCGCGCGCCAGCAGCGAACGGACCGGGAAGCCATCACCAACCCAATGCGGATGCGCATTCCCGAAGATGCCGAGTATCTTTCTCATGGCTGTTTCTCCTTGGTCTCGCCATGTCAGCGAGAGCGTTGGAGGGAAGATACGTCTGCACCAAATCTGGCGGTAGACAGCCATATCGGTCTACAGTGTCCTGAAAACAGGACAAACGCCCATGCAGGATTTGAACGATCTCAAGCTGTTCGTCGACGTCGTCGAACAGAACGGCTTTGCCGCCGCGGCCCGGAAACTGAACATGCCGCGCTCGCGCCTGAGCCGTCGCATCGGCCTTCTCGAAGAGCGCCTCGGGGTGCGGCTGGTGCAGCGCTCGACGCGCCACTTCGTCATCACCGAGATCGGACGGGAATATTACCGCCACTGCGTCGCCATGCTGGTGGAGGCCGAGGCGGCGCAGGAAATGATCGACCGCACCCGTTCCGAACCGCAGGGCGTGGTTCATGTCAGCTGCCCGTCGTCGGTCGTCTATTTCCAGGTGGGCGAGATGATCGCGCGCTTCATGGCCGAATGCCCGAAGGTCGAGGTGGTGCTCGAAAGCACCAATCGCCGCGTCGACGTCCTGCGCGAAAGCATCGATGTCGCCATCCGCGTGCGCTTCCCGCCGCTCGAGGAAAGCGATCTCGTCGTCAAGCGGTTCGCCGAGAGCAAACAAAGGCTGGTCGCCAGCCCCAGGCTGCTTGCCGGTTTGAGCAACCCGCCGGCACCGGCGGATCTCGGCGGCCTGCCGAGCCTTGCCTGGAACCCCGACCGCCAAAGCCACGACTGGCGGCTCGACGGTCCCAACGGCGCGACCGCGATCGTCCGACATCGGCCACGCCTCGTAACCGAAGACATGGTGGCCCTGCGGCTCGCCGCGCTCAACGGCGTCGGCATCTGCCAGCTGCCGACCATGGTCGTGCGGCAGGACCTGAAGGACGGCACGCTTGTCGACGTGCTGCCCGATTGGGCGCCGAAGGCCGGCATCATTCATGCTGCCTTCCCGTCGCGGCGCGGCCTGCTTCCCTCCGTCCGCGCCCTGCTCGATTTTCTCGGCACCGAATTTGCGGAACTCGCCCGTCTGGACGAACCCCGGACCTGATCGTCTAAAGCCGGCGGTCAGACGGCGGCGCCGGCCCGGGTCTTGAGGATCGCGGAAAAGCGCGGATCGAAGGTCCGGCTGATCGGCTCGGCGGCAGCGCCGATCGCCACCGCCCAGGGGTCGGTGAAGCCGACCTGCAGCCGAGGAAGTGTACGGTCTCGCCGGTCGGCGATCGACGGAAGCAGCGGCATCATCGCGTCGGTCAACAGGCGCGCAAGGCCCGGCGGCAGGCCACCGCAGAGGATCACCGTCTGCGGGTCGAAGATCGTTTCCAGCGCCTGAACAGCCGCGCGCATTTCAAAGGCAGCGGCGTCGATCCACCGCAGCAGCCTTTGGTCGGGGCTCTCTGCCACAGCATCGATGCGTGCATAGAGGTCCGGATCGGCCGGGTCGAGGTCGAGAAGCTTGCACAGCGAAGCGATCGAGGCGCGGTGTTCGAGCGGCATGCGCTCGTCGGAGCTGGCCCCGCGCGGCAGGCTGAGGATCATGCCGATCTCGCCGGCATTGCCGTTCGCGCCGCGATAGAGTTCGCCGTTGAGGATCAGGCCCGCGCCGAGGCCATAGCCGAAGTAAATGCAGATCGCATGATCGACGCCATGCGCCGCCCCGACCATACGCTCGGCGGTGGCGGCTGCAGCGGCGTCATTCTGCAGGCCGACATCGAGCCCGGTGCCCGCGGCAAGCGTTTCGAGCAACGGAAAGTTCTGCCAGGCGGCCATCATCCAGGGGTCGTCGGCATCGGCCTCCACGCCGAAGGGACCCGGCATGGCAGCACCAAGCCCGACCAGGCGATCCTCCGAATGCGGCGCAAGCGCCGTCAGGTCACGGCGGGTCTTTTCGATCAGCTCCAGGATGGTCCTGACCCCGGTCGCCGGCCCGCCGGCCGGCAGGTTGGCCTCGCCGCGGGCGAGCACCCGGCCGACGAGATCGACCGCGATCGTACGCGTCACGTGCCGGTCGATCTGCAGCCCGATTGCGAACGCGCCTTCCGGCACCAGCCGGTAGGGCGTCGAAGGCTGCCCGCGGCCATTACGCACTGCTTGCAGTGACTCGACCAGCCCGTCGCGCTCCAGATCCTCGATGATGTTGGAAACGGTCTGCTTCGTCAGCGCCGTCGCGCGGGCAAGTTCCGCGCGGGACAATTGGCCGTTCAGTCGCAACGCGTCGATCATGACGCGGCGGTTATGCGCGCTCGTCCCCTCCTGATTGGTGCCGCTCTTCGCCCGGATCAGGCGCATATCGTTCATCCAAAAACCCCTCTTGACACTGTTAGAATATTGAACAAAAAATAAGTCAAGACAATTGACTTAATAGAAGCCGAAAAGAGCTTCGGGGGAACGACAGCGGCGGCAGGACCGACCGCGAGCGCTCCAATTGTTATGTCGACAGCCGCTTTGTGAAGAGCGGACTTCTCGCATGCGGCGTGCCGCATAAGGCATGCCGGGAAATCTGAAACGCTTATGTCATTGGGAGGTAGGAATGTTGAAATCCATAAGAACGACGCTGCTTTGCGCGACCCTTGCCGGCGTCTCATTCGCTGGCCACGCGCATGCTGAAACGACGCTCAACGCACTGTTCATGGCGCAGGCCGCCTATAGCGAGGCGGATGTACGCGCCATGACCGAGGCCTTCACCAAGGCCAACCCGGATGTGAAGGTCAATCTCGAATTCGTTCCCTATGAAGGCCTGCACGACAAGACCGTGCTGGCACAGGGCTCCGGCGGCGGCTACGACGTCGTGCTCTTCGACGTGATCTGGCCGGCCGAATATGCCGCCAACAAGGTGCTCGTCGACGTCACCGACCGCATCACCGACGAGATGAAGTCCGGCGTGCTGCCCGGCGCCTGGACGACGGTCGAATATGACGGCAAGCGCTACGGCATGCCCTGGATCCTCGACACCAAGTACCTGTTCTACAACAAGGAAATCCTGGAGAAGGCCGGCATCAAGGCACCGCCGAAGACCTGGGACGAGCTTGCCGAACAGGCCAAGGTCATCAAGGACAAGGGTCTGCTCGCAACCCCGATCGCCTGGAGCTGGTCGCAGGCCGAAGCCGCGATCTGCGACTACACCACGCTTGTCAGCGCCTATGGCGGCAAGTTCATCGATGGCGGCAAGCCGGCCTTCACCTCTGGCGGCGGTCTCGACGCGCTCAACTACATGGTGACGAGCTACACCTCGGGCCTGACCAACCCGAACTCCAAGGAATTCCTGGAGGAGGACGTGCGCAAGGTGTTCCAGAACGGCGAAGCCGCCTTCGCTCTCAACTGGACCTACATGTACAACCTCGCCAACGATCCGAAGGAAAGCAAGGTCGCGGGCAAGGTCGGCGTCGTGCCGGCACCGGGCGTGGCCGGCAAGAGCGAAGTCTCGGCTGTCAACGGCTCGATGGGCCTCGGCGTCACCTCGACCAGCAAGAACCCGGACGATGCCTGGAAGTACATCGTCTACATGACCTCGCAGCAGACGCAGAACACCTACGCCAAGCTCAGCCTGCCGATCTGGGCCTCCTCCTATGAGGACGCCAGCGTCACCAAGGGCCAGGAAGAGCTGATCGGTGCTGCCAAGCTTGGCCTCGCTGCCATGTATCCGCGTCCGACGACCCCCAAGTACCAGGAACTTTCGACCGCCCTTCAACAGGCGATCCAGGAAGCGCTTCTTGGCCAAGCCTCGGCCGAAGACGCCCTGAAGACGGCGGCCGAAAACAGCGGCCTTTGAGCCGCCCTCCCAAGCCCCGGGCGGGAAACCGCCCGGGGACCGCGGGAATTGGCGGCGCCGCCGCAACGCTTTAACACTTTGATTTGGCGCATCATTCGCTTGGGTCGATTACGGTCCGGGGCAATATGCGATAGCATGACGGGGCTCCCTAGGCCCGAGAAGGTTTCCATCCTATGTCCGGCACCTGGATAACAACGCGCGCATGGCTGCTCATGCTGCCACTGCTGGCGGTGATGATCGCCGTCATCGGCTGGCCGTTGATCGACACGATCAGGCTTTCCTTCACCGACGCCAAGCTCGTCGGCACCGAAGGCACGTTCGTCGGCTTCGACAATTATGCCAAGATGCTTGGCGGCTCGAATTTCCAGCGTGCGTTCATCACGACGACCTGGTTCGCGGTCGTCTCCGTTACCGCCGAAATGGTGCTGGGCGTGCTCGCAGCCCTGCTGCTCAACCAGCAATTCCGCGGCCGCACGGCGCTCAGAGCCCTGATGATCCTGCCCTGGGCGCTGCCGACCGTGGTCAATGCCACGCTGTGGCGGCTGATCTACAACCCGGAATACGGCGCGCTGAACGCCGCCCTGTTGCAGTTCGGAGTGATCGACAGCTACCGCTCCTGGCTCGGCGAACCCGGCTCGGCGCTGGCGGCATTGATCGTCGCCGATTGCTGGAAGAACTTTCCGCTGGTCGCGCTGATCGCGCTTGCCGCCCTCCAGGCCGTGCCGCGAGATATCACCGCCGCCTCGCTCGTTGATGGCGCGGGGCCCTTCAACCGTTTCCGCTACGTGATCATGCCCTATCTCGCAGGCCCGCTGCTGGTTGCGCTGGTGCTGCGCACCATCGAGGCGTTCAAGGTCTTCGACCTCATCTGGGTGATGACGCGCGGTGGTCCGGCCAACAGCACCCGCACCCTGTCGATCCTGGTCTATCAGGAAGCCTTCTCCTTCCAGCGGGCGGGATCCGGCGCGTCGCTGGCGCTGATCGTCACCCTGCTCGTCACCGTGCTCGCCGTTGCCTACGCGGCCATGGTGCGCAAAGCCGCGGGAGCCTCGTGATGGAACGCCAAAGCCCACTCTTTACCGTTTTCGTCTATGCGGCAGCACTGCTCTTGGCGGCAATCATTCTCGCCCCCATCCTCTGGCTCTTCGTCATGAGCATCTCGTCGGCCGCCGACCTCTCGGCGAAGCCGCTCAACTGGTGGCCGGAGGAAATCGACCTCTCGCGCTACCGGCTGCTTCTCTCGACGATCGAGAACAGCGCGGGTGCGGCCTTTACCGCTTCGCTGTTCAACAGCCTGAAGGTCGCCGGCATGGCGACGCTGGCAGCGATCGCGGTCGCCATGCCGGCCGCCTGGGCGGTGTCGCGCACGTCAAATGTCTCCTGGTCGCTCTATGCGGTGATCGCCACCTACATGCTGCCGCCGGTGGCGCTCGCAGTGCCGCTCTACATGGGGCTTGCCTATCTCGGGCTTCTGAATTCGGTGTTCGGCCTGGCCCTCGTCTACCTTACCATCCTCGCGCCCTTCACCACCTGGCTGCTGAAATCCGGCTTTGATTCCATTCCCAAGGAGATCGAGAGTGCCGCGATGATCGACGGCGCCCGCCTCGACCAGATCCTGAGGCTCATCACCCTGCCGCTCGCAGCACCCGTCATGGCGACATCGGCACTCTTTGCCTTCCTGCTTGCCTGGGATGAATTCTTCTACGCGCTGCTCTTCACGTCGGACCTGCGCGCCAAGACGCTTACGGTTGCCATTTCCGATCTCGCCGGCGGCCGTGTCTCCGATTACGGGCTGATCGCCACAGCCGGGGTGCTGGCCGCCCTGCCCCCGGTACTGATCGGCCTCGTCATGCAACGTGCCCTGATCTCCGGGCTTACCAGCGGCGGTGTGAAGGGATGACGGCCATGACCACTTCGGAACGCCCCGCAGGGCTCGCCGCAATCGATCGTGAAATGGCGCGCCAGGCCGCCGATGCGGTCGCCTCCGTCCGCGGCGCAGCGCCGCGCGCCGCAGAGATTGCCCGCTCGCTGAAAGCGACCGGCAAACTCTTGCTGCTCGGCATGGGCGGCTCGCATGCGGTCGGCCGCGCTGTCGAACCGCTCTACCGCGCTCATGGCATCGACGCCGTCGCCCTGCCGCTTTCAGAGCAGCTCGGCCAGCCGCTGTCGATCGAGGACAAGACGATCCTCATCACTTCGCAGTCCGGCGAAAGCGCCGAAGTGCTGCGCTGGTTCGCCGAGACCGATGGCGGAACGCCGCACACGTTCGGGTTGACGCTGGAAGGTGGCTCCTTCCTCGCCAGCAACGCGCCTTCGCTGGTCGGCGTCGGCGGCACCGAAAAGGCCTTTGCTGCTACCCGCAGCCTGACAATCAGCTTCGCCCTGCACCTCTCCGTCCTCGCAGCCCTCGGCGATGACACCGGCGAAGCGCTTTCCGCGTTGGAAAACCCGCAATCGCCGGATACGTCCGCAGCGCTTGCCGCCCTGAGCAACGTCCGCTCCGTCGTCACTTCAGGCCGTCGCCTGCAGGGCCTCGCAGAGGCGATCGGTCTCGGCTTGACCGAACTCTCGCGCCTGCCCTGTTTCTCGCTCGAAGGCGGTCAGCTCCGGCATGGGCCTATGGAAATGCTCGGCCCTTCGGTTGGCGTCGTTCTCTTCCGTGGAGCGGATGCAACCGCCGGGCTCGTTCGCGCTATGGCGATCTCGGCCGCCGAAGCCGGTTCGCCGGTCATCGTCTTCGACGCTTCCGGCGAGGCGGCGAGCGATGGTGTCACCACCATTCCCTTTGCGCCGGCCACTGGCCTCGCGGCAATCTTTGCCATGCTGCCGGTCGCCCAGTCCTTCATGATCGCCTTTGCGGCGGCCCGCGTCGAAAATGCCGGCACCCCCGTGCGCTCGACCAAGATTACCCGGAGCGAATAACGATGCGTCCTCTTGCCGTGGTCGGCAACGCCAATGTCGACCTCATCCTCGGGCCGGCGGCCCCCTGGCCGAAAGCTGGAACCGAAATCATCGTCGACCATGACGAGTTGCGCGTCGGCGGCTGCGCCGGCAACAGCGCGCTCGCCTGGGATTCGCTCGGCGTCGACTACGCAATCGCGGCCAATGTCGGCAACGACCAGTTCGGCACCTGGCTGAGGCAGGCCTTTCCCGAGCGGTCCGAGGCGTGGCCGGTCGAAAATGTCGGGACCACGCTCTCGGTCGGCATTACCCATCCCGACGGCGAGCGCACCTTCTTCACCACGCGCGGACATCTGCCGCTCCTCACCTTCGAGGAAGTCCGGGCGATGCTCGAGGGCGAGAAGCTGCGCGGCGGCTACGCGCTTCTGACCGGCTCGTTCCTGACGGACGCATTGACGGCCGAATACGATCGTTTCTTCGACTGGGCCGATGCGCACGACATTGCGGTGGCACTCGACACTGGCTGGCCGCTCGACGGCTGGACGGAGGCGAACTGCGCCGCGACCATCGGCTGGATGAAGCGCTGCCGGCTCGCGCTGTTCAACGAGGTCGAAACGACGACGCTGACGGGTGTCACCGACCCGGCCGAGGCGGCAGGCGAACTCCGAAAACATATGCCCGAAGACGCGATCGTCGTCGTCAAGCGCGGACCACACGGCGCGATCGCCATTGACGCGGAAGGCCGCCTTTCATCGTCGCCAGCACCCGTCGTCACCGTGGTCGACACGATCGGCGCCGGCGACGTCTTCAATGCAGGCTTCCTCGCGGCACTTGCCGCCGAAATGCCGCTCGAAGCCTGTCTGCGCACCGGCGTCGCCATCGCTTCCGAGGCGATCTCCACCCTGCCGCGCAGCTACGGCCAACCGCTTTCGTCCTACCTTCAGGAGACCGGCGCATGAGCGCTATTGCCATAGAGAACATTCACAAGCGCTATGGCGAAGTCGAGACGCTGAAGGGCATCGACATCGCGCTCGAAAGCGGCGAGTTCCTGGTCCTTCTCGGCTCATCCGGCTGCGGCAAGTCCACGCTTCTCAACATCATCGCCGGACTGGCGGAGCCAAGCGGCGGTGACATCCGCATCGGCGAGCGCTCAATTCTGGGCGCGCATCCGAAGGATCGCGACATCGCCATGGTGTTCCAGTCCTATGCGCTCTACCCGAACATGAGCGTTGCGCGGAACATCGGCTTCGGCCTGGAGATGCGCAAGGTTCCGGTCGCGGAACGCGAGAAGGCGGTAAAAGAAACCGCCAAGCTGTTGCAAATCGAGAACCTGCTCGAGCGCAAGCCAAGCCAGCTCTCCGGCGGCCAGCGCCAACGCGTCGCGATCGGCCGCGCACTGGTGCGCAATCCGCAGGTCTTCCTCTTCGACGAGCCGCTGTCAAACCTCGACGCCAAGCTGCGCATGGAAATGCGCACCGAGCTCAAGCGCCTGCACCAGATGCTGAAGACGACTGTCGTCTACGTCACCCACGACCAGATCGAGGCGATGACGCTTGCGACCCGTATCGCCGTCATGCGCGACGGGAGGATCGAGCAACTGGGCACGCCGGAAGAGATCTACGACCGGCCCGCCACGCTCTATGTCGCCGGCTTCGTCGGCTCGCCGCCGATGAACATCTTGGATGCGACCGTTGCTCAGGGCCAGGTGACGATCGCCGGCGGTGATCAGGCAATCGCCCTGCCGCCCCATTTTCGCGGTGTGGTCTCCGATGGTCAGCGCGTCAAGATCGGCATCCGCCCAGAAGCGCTGCGGCTGGCCTCCAGCGACGAGACTGCGCCGCAATTCAAGGCGCGCGTCGAAGTGGTCGAACTGACAGGCCCAGAACTTGTCACCACGGCACGGATCGGTGAGCAGCGCATCACCGCCTGCCTGCCACCGCGCAGCTCGCTTCTGGCCGGTGACGAGCGCGCCTTTAGCATCGAGGCGGATGCGCTGCATCTCTTTGATCCGCAAAGCGGCCGGTCGCTGGCGAAAGGCTGAGCCTTTCGCGACGAACAAGAGCCGACCGTCGCTGCCGCGGCGGCCGGCCCGATCATAGCCCCCACATCAATTGAACGACGAGCTTTTCAGGAACTCCGCCAGGCGCTCGGTCTGCGGCTTCACGAACATTTGCTTCGGGTTGCCCTCTTCGCCGATGCGGCCCTGGTTCATGAAGATCACGCGCGTCGAGACCTCATAGGCAAAGCGCATTTCGTGGGTGACGAGCAGCATGCTCATGCCGTCTTCGGCAAGCCCCTTGATCACCTGCAGCACCTCGTTGACGAGTTCCGGATCGAGCGCCGAGGTCACTTCATCGAACAGCATCAGCTTCGGGTTCATTGCGATCGCCCGGGCGATCGCCACGCGCTGCTGCTGGCCGCCGGAGAGCTGGCCGGGATAGTGATCCATGCGTGAGAGCAGCCCGACACGGTCCAGCCATTTCTCGGCAACCGCCCGCGCCTCATCGCGTCCCATACCGCGGACCTTCATCAGGCCGAGCATGATGTTTCTGGCCGCGGTCATATGCGGGAAGAGGTTGAACTGCTGGAAGGCCATGCCGGTCATCGCCCGCTGGCGGGCGATTTCCTTTTCCTTCTTGCGGCGGCGTTGGCCGCCCACGGTCTCGTAGCCGATCTCCTGGCCGTCGATGCGGATCGAGCCGCCCTGGAACTCCTCCAGCATGTTGATACAGCGCAGCATCGTCGTCTTGCCCGAGCCGCTGGAGCCGATGATGGAGATGACCTCCCCTTGCGCCATGGTGCAGTCGACGCCCTTCAGCACTTCGACGGCGCCGTAGCGTTTGTGGAGGTCACGGATTTCAAGCAGTGTCTGGGTCATCGGAGCCGAAGCCTCAGGATGGAACAGCGGTCTTGCGTTCGACGTAACGGCCGAAACGCTCGATGCTGTAGTTGATGACGAAATAGAGGAAGCCGGCGAAGAAATAGAACTCCAGGCTCATGAAGCTGCGGGAGATCTGCTCCTGGGTGCGAAGCAGAAGCTCGGCGACGCCGATGATCGACAGAAGCGTCGAGGCCTTGACCATCTCGGCCGCCGTATTGACCCAGGCCGGCAGCGCCTGCCGCAACGCCTGCGGCCCGAGCACGTAGACGAAGGTCTGCGAGAATGTCAGGCCGATGGCTTTCGCCGCCTCCGTCTGCCCCTTCGGGATCGCCTGCAGGGCGCCGCGGACGAGTTCGCCGACATGCGAACTGCAGAAGACCGAGAGCGCCAGGATGCCGGCCTGGAAGGGCCCGAGATCGATACCGACGGTGCTAAGCACATAGTAGCTCGCCAGAACGAGCACCAGCACCGGCGTGCCACGGATGAAATCCGTATAGCCTCGCACGACCCATTGCACCGGGCGATAGCCATAGGTGAGCGCCAGGCCGACGAAGACGCCGAGCACCGTTCCGACGACGATCGACAGGAAGGAGATCGAGATCGAGACACCAAGCCCCTTCAGCAAGGGAATGCGGGCGAGCCAGAGCTGGTCGAGAAATGCTGGAAAATCCATGGCGATCACCTCGGCACGGAGAGACGGCGCTCGACCGCGCGCATCAAGGCAGCCAATACCGAGCAGGTGGCGACATAGAGGCAGCTCGCAACGATCCAGGTTTCGATCACCCGAAAGGTCTCGACATTGATCTTGCGCGCCTCGAAGGTCAGTTCGGGTACTGCGATCGCGGCTGCAAGCGAAGTGTCCTTGAACAGCGAGATCATCGTGCTGCTCAAGGATGGCAGGACGTTGCGCAGCATCAAGGGAAGGATGATCGAGGTGCGTATCTGCATTTCCGTGAGCCCGATCGCCAGCCCCGCCTCGCGCTGCCCCGGCGGAACTGAAAGCAGCCCACCGCGGAAGACTTCGGCGAGATAGGCGCCGGAATAGATCGCCAGCGTCAGCACGAAGCTCTCGATCTTGCCGAGCCTGACGCCGAGCTGCGGCAAGGCGAAGTAACTGAACAGCACCAGCACCAGGATCGGCGTGTTGCGGATGACGGTCACATAGAGACCGGCCGGCTTGCGCAGGAACAGGTTTTTCGACACCAGCCCGAAAGCGGTGACGAGACCGATCAGGCAACCCGCAAGGATTGCCGCGAATGCGAGGCCGAGACTGAGCGCCAGCCCTTCGAGCAGAAGATCGAAAGAGCGCCAGACGGCGGCAAAATTCAGAGTATAGCCCATGTTTCAGCCACCCATGCCGAAGGACGGAGGACGACCCCGCAGGCGGCGGGATCGCCCCGGAGAGGCTTACTTGTACTCGACCGGGAATCCGATCTGCGGCGGAGCAAGGTCCTTGCCGAACCAGGTCTTGAACGACTTCGCATAGAAATCGAACTCGACGCCGGTCATCGCCTCGTGCAGTGCGGTGTTGACGAAGTTCAACCAGTCCTGGTCGCCGCGCTTGACGCCGCAGGCATAGGTCTGCGGGTTCCAGCCGTAGCCCGCATCCTTGTAGCGGTTGGGGTTCTGCGTCATGTACCAGGCGAGCGACGACTGGTCGGTGGCGACCGTGTCGGCACGACCGGATTCCAGCGCCTGATAGATAAGGTCGACGGACTCGTACTGGTCGACCGTCGCTTCCGGCAAGGCGGCATGCACCATGGCCTCGGCATAGACGTTCTGCAGGACGGATACGGTGACGGACGAGCCGCCGGCCTTGAGCGCAGCGTAATCGGCATATTTGCCGTCGGCCTTCAGCATCAGGCCCACGCCCTCGCGATAGTAGGGAATGGTGAAGGCGATCTGCTGCGCGCGCTCACCGGTCACCGTCATGAACTGGCAGGTGATGTCCACCTTGTTGGTGGTGATGTTCGGAATGCGGGCGTCGGACGACTGGTTGACGAACTCGATCTTCTCCGGATCGCCGAAGAGGGCCTTGGCGATGATGCGCCCCATGTCGACATCGAAGCCCTGCAGCTTGTCGTCGGCGCTTTTGAAATGCCACGGCGCATTGGTGCTGCCGGTGCCCATGACCAGATGGCCGCGGGCGATAACTTCGTCCAGCTTGCTCGCCGGCTCCTGGGCCAAGGCCGAGCCGGCCATAGCCATGACTGCGACGGCAGCCGCTGCAAAAACGGTCTTGCTCATTTCATTCCTCCCTTTTTTAGCCTCCCCACCATTATTCTATTACTATGCATCATAATCTTGAATAATGGATTGACGTATCAAAGGCCCGCGGTCATATCTTGTCAAGGGCAGTTGAGGTAGTTTCGCCCCGATCCTGCGCCGCCCAAGAGGAGTTGAGTCGCGATGCCCCTGCCGATCGAAACCCCGGCCGTTCTCGTCGATCTTGAAATTGCCAAGCGCAACATCGAGCGCTTTCAGGCCTATGCGGATGAGCACGGCATTCGCGTGCGCCCCCACATCAAGACGCACAAGCTGCCGCAGATGGCCGAGCTTCAACTTCAAGCCGGCGCCATCGGCATCACCTGCCAGAAGGTCACCGAGGCGGAGGCAATGGTTGCGGGCAGCGACCGGATCAAGGACGTGCTGATCACCTACAACATTCTCGGCGACGCCAAGATGGCGCGGCTGGAGCGGCTCAATGACCGCGTTTCGCTCTCGGTCGTCGCCGACAGCGAAACGGTCATCGACGGGCTCGCCGGCTATTTCGCCGACAAGGACAAGCCGCTGCACGTGCTTGTCGAATGCAACACCGGCGCCGATCGCTGCGGTGTCGGCTCCCCGGCAGAGGCCGCCAAGCTCGCCCGCCGGATCGAAGAGGCAAAGGGGCTCGTGTTCGGCGGCCTGATGACCTATCCGCCCGTCAACGGCCAGGCGAAGGTCCAGGCCTTCATGAGCGAGGCGAAGCAGTTGATCGAGGCCGACGGCATCATTGTCCCCGCCATCACCTCAGGCGGCACGCCGAGCATGATGCATGCCGACGGCGCGCCTGTTGCCAGCGAATACCGCCCCGGAACCTATATCTACAACGACCGCTCGCTGGTTTCGCGCGGCGTCGCCGGCTGGGACGAGTGCGCGCTGACGGTGCTTGCGACCGTCGTCTCGGTCCCCTCCGAGAACCGCGCCATCATCGATGCCGGCAGCAAGGTGCTGACCTCGGATCTACTCGGCCTCACCGGCTACGGTCACGTGCTCGGCCGCGACGACATCCGCATCGACCAGCTCTCTGAGGAACACGGCCGCCTCGTCACCGACGGGCCAATCGGGCTCAAGGTCGGCGAGCAGCTGAGGATCGTGCCGAACCACGCCTGCGTCGTGACCAACATGTTCGATGCCGTCCATATCGTCGAAGGCGACAGGCTGAAGGATATCTGGCCGGTGGTGGCGCGCGGCCACGTGCTTTAGACGGTCGCCATAGTTGAGCGGCGCGTTTGCCGCGCCGCCACTCTTGACGCTCCGCGCTCAGCGGACCCGGTCATAAACGAGCGCGATCTTGCCCCGCTCACCCGTCTCCTGGTGCGCAACGCGCCACGTCGTGCCCGGCAGGCCGTCCTCGAAGAGCCGCGCGCCACCTCCTGCAATCTCCAGGCAGATCAGCAGATAGGGCCTGTCGATCATGTCGGCCGAACGGAGCGACTTAATGAGGCTGGCGCTGCTGTTGACGAGAATGTCACCTTCGCCGGACGCCTTGAGGTCTGAAACGACGTCCATCACCGATCCATTCGCGATCCGCGTGCGCTCCCAGGGAGCTTCGGTCAGCATCCTCGAAAACACCACCTTTTCCGCCCCGACCAGCCCGTCCGCATAGCCGCGGTCGCGAGAGTCGGCCGCTTCGCCCCCGGCAACCGCCGACCAGTAACCGAGGAAGCCTTCGGCGTTCAGCCGGCCGAGCACGGCCGTCGTCGCCTCCTCGCAGATGCGCGCCAAATATTTCCGCCGCCGCGCATTTTTTCTGGACAGCGGCTTCGCGCTCTCCATGTATTCTGTCGTTGGTTTGGCGCGGTCGCGGAGGCGGTTGCAGGCAAACCGTTCCCGAAAAGCCCGACAAAACGATAGGACATTTCCCCATAGCTGCTTCTGGCGTCATCGGTTTACGTTGTAGCAGTCGACAAAATTGATAGTTTTATCTGGTAACCAATGGAGGTCGAAATGGTCTTTGGACGAATTACCGGAATGGTGGGACTGGCAATCGTGCTCGGAGGCCTGCAGCTGGGAGCTGCAAGTGTTGCGTTTGCCGACACGACGATCCTGAACGTGTCTTATGATCCGACACGAGAACTCTACAAGGACTTCAATGCTGCCTTTGCCGAGAAGTGGAAGGCGGACACCGGTGAGACCGTGACGATCCAGACGTCGCACGGCGGTTCGGGCAAGCAGGCCCGCTCGGTCATCGACGGCCTGCAGGCCGACGTTGTGACGCTGGCGCTCGAAGCGGACATCGACGCGATCGCCAAGGAAACCGGCAAGATCCCGGCAGACTGGAAGTCGAAGTTCGAAAACAACAGCGCGCCCTACACGTCGACGATCGTGTTCCTGGTGCGCAAGGGCAACCCCAAGGGCATCAAGGACTGGGGCGATCTGGTCAAGCCCGATATCCAGGTGATCACGCCAAACCCGAAGACCTCGGGCGGCGCGCGCTGGAACTTCCTCGCTGCCTGGGCCTATGGCCGCTCCGCCAATGGCGGTGACGACGCCAAGGCGCAGGAATATGTGACCGAGCTCTTCAAGCACGTGCCGGTGCTCGATACCGGCGCGCGTGGCGCTACGACGACCTTCGTGCAGCGCGGCCTCGGCGACGTGCTGCTCGCCTGGGAAAACGAAGCCTACCTGTCGCTCGAGGAACTCGGCCCCGACAAGTTCGAGATCGTCACGCCGTCGATCTCGATCAAGGCGGAGCCGCCCGTAGCGCTCGTCGACGGCAACGTCGACACGAAGGGTACACGCAAGGTGGCGGAAGCCTATCTCGGCTACCTCTACAGCGATGCCGGCCAGAAGATCGCGGCCAAGCACTACTACCGGCCGTTCAAGCCGGCAGCGGCAGACCCGGCCGATATCAAGCGGTTCGGCGAACTGAAGCTCGTCACCATCGAAGACTTCGGCGGCTGGAAAGAAGCCCAGCCGAAATTCTTCGGCGACGGCGGTGTCTTCGACACGCTCTACAAGCCGGGCCAATAAAACCTGAACAGCGCGCGCAGCCGGCGAGCCCGGCTGCGCGCGCTGCTTCGCGTCGCGCCGGGCCGAGCCCTCGAGCGAAGCGCGTTTCATCGTGCCGCGTAAAGACTGCAAAGGTAGTGCCATTGACGGATGCGACGAAGACTGCACCCTGGCGATTTCGCCAGCCGAGTGTTTTGCCTGGATTTGGATTGTCGCTCGGGATCACGCTGAGCTGGCTGGTTCTGATCGTGTTGATCCCGTTGTCGGGACTGGTGTTTCGGGCCAGCGGGCTCGGCTGGGCGCAGTTCGTGGCGCTGGCGCTTGATCCGCGCACGCTCAATGCCTTGAAGATCTCCTTCGGCACGGCCTTTATCGCTGCCGTTATCAATCTCGTCTTCGGCGTCATCCTCGCCTGGGTATTGGTGCGCTACCGGTTCCCCGGCAAACGGGTGATCGACGCCATGGTCGACCTGCCGTTTGCGCTGCCGACCGCGGTTGCCGGCATTGCGCTGACGACGCTCTATGCCCCGAACGGCTGGATCGGCCAGTTCCTGGAACCACTTGGCATCAAGATCGCCTTCACCCCGGCCGGCATCGTCATTGCCCTGATCTTCGTCGGCCTGCCCTTCGTCGTCAGGACCGTGCAGCCGATCATGGAGGAGATCGACAAGGAAGTGGAGGAAGCTGCCGCCACCCTTGGCGCCAGCCGCTTCCAGACGATCAGCCGGGTATTGCTGCCGGGGCTCTTGCCAGCCGGCCTCACCGGCTTTGCGCTCGCCTTTGCCCGCGGTGTCGGCGAATACGGCTCGGTGATCTTCATCGCCGGCAACCTGCCTTATGTCTCGGAGATCGCGCCGCTGCTGATCGTCATCCGGCTCGAAGAGTTCAACTATGCGGCTGCGACAGCAATTGCCGCTGTCATGCTGGCGATCTCGTTTGCCATGCTGCTCCTCATCAACTCGATCCAGGCCTGGAGCCGGCGGAGATATGTCTATGTCGCATGACCTGACCGCCGCCTCAGCACCCAGTCCCGGTCTCAGTCCGGCCTCCGGCCCTCGCGCCGCCCTGCCGGAACTGGCCGCCGCCACCTCCGAAAGCCGCTTTGCCCGACTGACGCTGACGATCACGGCGCTCGCCTTCGTCGCACTGTTTTTGCTTTTGCCGCTCGCCGCCGTCTTTACCGAGGCGCTGCGCAAGGGCGTGACGGAATTCGTGCTGGCGCTTGGCGATGCCGAAACCTTTTCCGCCATCCGCCTGACGCTGATCGTCGCCGCCATCGCCGTGCCGCTCAACCTCGTCTTCGGCGTGGCCGCCGCCTGGGCGATCGCCAAGTTCGAGTTCAAGGGCAAGGCCTTCCTGACGACGCTGATCGACCTGCCGTTCTCGGTCTCGCCGGTGATCTCCGGCCTCGTCTTCGTGCTTCTGTTCGGCTCGCACAGTGTCCTTGGTCCCTGGCTGCAGAGCCACGGCATCCAGATCCTCTTTGCCGTGCCGGGCCTGGTGCTCGCCACCGTCTTCGTCACCTTCCCCTTCGTCGCCCGCGAGCTGATCCCGTTGATGCAGGAACAGGGCAGTAGCGACGAGGAGGCAGCACTGTCTCTCGGGGCATCGGGCTGGCAGACCTTCTGGCATGTGACGCTGCCCAACATCAAATGGGGGCTGCTTTACGGCGTGCTTTTGTGCAACGCCCGCGCCATGGGCGAGTTCGGCGCCGTCTCGGT
>NZ_JACVBC010000008.1:0-304237 GCF_014852205.1 Ensifer sp. ENS06
AAACAGGTGTAGTCTCTTGTTAAAACGTGACCGCCAAAGTCTCTTTCATAAGGAACCGAAGTTCCCCACGAGCTCCGCCGCCCACGTTTCTCTTTCTCTATATTCAATTGTCAAAAAACCGACGAACGCACCGTCCGTCAAACCGTTTCCACAAAGCCCAGAACTCTCGTTCCGAACCCCTCAATCAGCACCAAGCCAACCAGGAAACTCTAGAGCGAAGGTCGTCGTCGCCAGCAGCGCCGCCGCCCTCGTCAGTGATCGGGCTTATAGACCCCCATCCTCACAGACGTCAACAGCCACGTTCAAAAAAACTTCAAAAATCGACAACTCTCTGAATTTACACAATAATTCCAGCTGTTGATAAACTAGGTCGATTTAATGCACCGGAAAACCAGCGAATCCGCGGCGCGAATCTTTGACCAGGCGGTCAAAAACCTGATGGCCATTTCACGTGGCCCAAAACGCCCCTCTGAGCGACCTCATCTACATGTAGACAGCATGGGTCTCTTAGCTGTCAGATGTAGATATCTCCAGCAACGAAGCGCCATACGAAGCACGCTCACGGACGCGCCACGCTTGCCCTTGGCCGGGCTATTGCCGTACTTGCGAATTGTCCGCCCTGCCCGACATGACGATCCATGCGGTGGCGGACCTGCAACATGGTGATGCATGAGCCGACGGATGCACCGACCGCACGCAGCGCCATCATCTCTATAGGGGCGGAGAACCAGACGTGATGACACAGCTTCCTGCGCTTCCGGTTCGCGAGGTGCTGCCCGCACTGGCACAAGCGCTCACCGCAGGCCCCTCCGTGGTGCTTTCGGCCCCACCCGGCGCCGGCAAGACGACGCTCGTTCCACTCTTCCTGCTCGATCAGAACTGGGCAAAAGGCGGAAAGATCATTCTGCTCGAGCCGCGGCGGCTGGCAGCGCGCGCCGCAGCTGGCCGCATGGCCGAGCTCCTGGGAGAAAAGGTCGGCGAAACCGTCGGGTATCGCATGCGTCTCGACAACCGCGTCTCCGGCAAGACACGCATCGAAGTGGTGACCGAAGGTGTGTTTGCCCGCATGATCCTCGACGACCCGGAACTCAAGGGCGTCGCAGCCGTGCTGTTCGACGAATTCCACGAGCGCTCGCTCGACGCGGATTTCGGCCTGGCGCTGGCGCTCGACGTGCAGGCGGCGCTGCGTGACGACCTGAAGATCATCGTTATGTCAGCAACGCTCGATGTCGAGCGGGTCTCGGGCCTGCTTGGCGATGCGCCGGTCATCGAGAGCCAGGGGCGCGGCTATCCGATCGACATCCGCTACCAGGATCGCGGCGGCGACAGCGTCGAGGACACGATGCTGCGGGCCATTGCCGAAGCGCATCGTACGGAAGATGGCTCCATCCTCGCCTTTCTGCCCGGCCAGGCCGAAATCACCCGAGTCGCCACGCGGCTCCAGGACCGCTTCGACAACAATACGGCGATCGTACCGCTTTATGGCAACCTGACCCAGAAGGAACAGGATGCAGCGATCCGGCCGGCGCCATCAGGCACCCGCAAGATCGTGCTTGCCACCTCGATCGCCGAAACTTCGATCACCATCGACGGCGTACGCATCGTCATCGACAGCGGCCTACAGCGCCTTCCGGTGTTCGAGGCAGCGACCGGGATCACGCGGCTGGAGACGGTGCGCGTGTCGCGCGCGTCTGCCGATCAGCGCGCCGGCCGTGCGGGGCGAACCGAACCCGGCATTGCCATCCGTCTCTGGCATAGCGGCCAGACCGCAGCGCTTGCCGCCTTCACGCCGCCGCAGATTCTGGCCAGCGATCTCTCGGGCCTGCTGCTCGACTGCGCCCATTGGGGTGTCAGCGATCCGGCCACCCTTGCCTTCATCGACGCGCCGCCGGAGACGACACTCGCCGAAGCGAGGAAACTGCTGACCAGCCTTGGCGCGCTGGACGAGGCCGGCGCGCTGACCCCGACGGGCCGCAAGATCCGCGACCTGGCCTTGCCGCCGCGGCTGGCGGCAATGGCGGTTGCCGCGGCCGAAGAGGGACAGGCGGAAACCGCGTGTCTCTTGGCGGTGATGCTGACCGAACAGGGCTTGGGCGGCAACAGCGTCGATCTCGAGGACCGGGTGCGCCGCTTCCGTCAGGAGCGTGGCGACCGCGCCGGCGCCTCGCGCAATCTGGCGCGGCGCATGGCGGCCGAGCTGAAGGGCGCGCCGAAATCGAGCGAACCGATCCAGCCGGGTGCCCTGCTGATGCACGCCTTTCCCGACCGCATCGCGCTGCAGCGCGGTGGCCGCGGCCGATTCGTCATGGCGAACGGACGGGGCGCCGAGATCCCCGAGACGGAGCGGCTGGCGGCGGCTTCCATGCTCGTCATCGCCGACCTGACCGGCCGCGCCGGCGGCCAGCGCGTGCTGGCGGCGGCAGAGCTGACGCGCGCCGAGGTCGAGGCGCATATGCCCGAGGCGATAACCCGCGAGGACCAGAGCTTTTTCGACAAGGCCAGCCGGCAGGTGCGGGCGCGTCGGGTCACGCGGCTCGGCGCCATCATCTTCGAGGAGGCGCCGCTCACACGACCGACCGGTGAATCGGCGGCGCGGGCACTGGCCGACGGCGTACGCCAGCTCGGCCTTGCCATCCTGCCCTTCTCCAAGGAAGCGATGCAGATGCGCGACCGCCTCGGCTTCCTCAACCGCTCGATCGGTGAACCCTGGCCGGATGTTTCCGACGAAGCGCTGCTCGACCGTCTCGACGACTGGTTCGTTCCCTTCCAGCACGGCATCACCGCGATTGCCGACATCAAGGCATCCAACCTCTCCGACGGTCTGCTCTCCCTCATTCCACACGAGCGGCAACGGGAACTCGGGCGGCTGGCGCCGACGCATTTCGAGGCGCCGACCGGGCAACGGCACCCGATCCACTACGACGGCGACGAGCCGCTGCTATCGATCCGGGTACAGGAGCTGTTTGGCCTGAAGACCCATCCGGCGATCGGCGATGGGCGGCTGCCGTTGCTGCTCGAGCTGATCTCGCCCGGACATCGGCCGATCCAGACGACGCGCGACCTGCCCGGTTTCTGGGCGGGTTCCTGGCGCGATGTGCGCGCCGACATGCGCGGGCGCTATCCGAAGCATCCCTGGCCCGAGGATCCGGCCAATGCGGCGCCGACGACACGGGCGAAGCCCCGTGGTACATGAGACGAAAGCATCGATCATTGGAATGCAGGCACGAATGACCACTGTTGCGCTCGAACACAACAACGACCAGACCAGCAACCGCAGCCTGCGCCTGCAGACGCTCGTTCGGCTGCGCTGGCTTGCCGTCGGCGGCCAGTCGATCGCCGTCCTCATCACGGCCTTCTGGCTGCAGTTTCCTCTGCCTCTGATTTCCTGCCTGGTGCTGATCGCGAGCCTCGCGCTGGTCAACGCCTATGTGACGTTGCGCTATCCGCCGACGCACCGGTTGCAGCCGCCGGCGGCCTTCGCGCTTCTCGGCCTCGATCTCGCGCAGATCACCGGATTGCTGTTCATCACAGGCGGGCTCACCAATCCCTTCGCGCCGCTGCTCTGCGTCCCGGTCATCATTTCCTCTGCGTCGCAGCCGAAGTCACACAGCATCATTCTTGCCGGTTTTGCGGTAATCGCCATCACCGCACTCGCCTTCTCACCCTTTCCGCTGCCCTGGTATCCGGGCACGGTCCTGCTGATGCCGCGGGTGCTGACCGCCGGCATCTGGTTTGCGATCGTCTCGATGACCGCCTTTGCCGCCTTCTATACCTACCGCGTGTCGCTGGAAGCGAGTGAGCTGTCGGAAGCGCTGACGGCGACCGAACTGGTGCTTCAGCGGGAAAAGCACCTGTCGCAGCTCGATGGGCTTGCGGCAGCGGCAGCCCATGAACTCGGCACGCCGCTTGCGACCATCAGCGTCGTCGCCAAGGAGATGGAACGCGAACTCGGCGACGATCCGCGCTTCGGGGAGGACGTGCATCTGCTGCGCAGCCAGAGCGAACGCTGCCGCGATATCCTGAAGCGGCTGACGACGCTGTCCTCCGAGAGCGAGGAGCACATGCGGCTTTTGCCGCTGTCGTCGCTGATCGAAGAGGTGATGGCGCCGCATCGCGAGTTCGGCATCCACATCGAGCTCATCGAAAAGGGCGACCGTGCCACGGAGCCGGTGGGCAACCGCAATGCCGGCATTCTCTATGGGCTCGGCAACCTCTTGGAAAACGCCGTCGACTACGCCAAGAAACAGGTGACCGTAACCGTCGAGCACACGGCGGATCGGGTTCGCGTCACGATCGCCGACGATGGTGACGGTTTCGCGCCCGATATCCTGCAGCGGATCGGCGAACCCTATGTGACACGCAGGCAGAAGGATGACAGCGCCGGCGGCCTCGGGCTCGGGCTCTTTATCGCAAAGACGCTGCTCGAACGCTCGGGCGCGCGCCTGCGCTTCGAGAATGGCGGGCCGGAGAGGCCGGGCGCCCGGGTCAGCGTCGAATGGCCGCGCGCCCTCATGGATACGAAACTGGCGAAATGACATTTCGCAGTTTATTGAACGAGGCAGAAACCTATAATCTCGGCGAAACCGTTCCGTTTTTGCCCAAGGATTGCGAGAATGACCGACAAATCGACAGCTTCGCCCAGCACCACCGCACAGGACGCCGAACTGATCGGACCGGACCGCACCCTGTTGCTGGTCGATGACGACGCACCCTTTCTCAGGCGGTTGGCCCGCGCCATGGAAGCCCGTGGCTTTTCGGTCGACATCGCCGAATCGGTCGCGGAAGGCATCGCCAAGGCCAAGGGCAACCCGCCGAAATATGCGGTCATCGACCTCAGGCTCGGCGACGGCAGCGGCCTCGACGTGATCGAAGCGATCCGCGGACGGCGCGACGACACGCGCATGATCATGCTGACCGGCTACGGCAACATCGCCACCGCCGTGAACGCGGTGAAGCTCGGCGCGGTCGACTATCTCGCCAAGCCTGCCGATGCCGACGACATCTTTGCCGCGCTCGTGCAGCGCCAGGGCGAACGCGTCGAGCCGCCGGAAAACCCGATGTCGGCCGATCGCGTGCGGTGGGAACATATTCAGCGCGTCTATGAAATGTGCGAGCGCAACGTCTCGGAAACGGCGCGCCGGCTCAACATGCATCGCCGCACGCTACAGCGCATTCTCGCCAAGCGCGCGCCGAAGTAAGCAATCAACTTCCACGACCGGCGCACAACCGCTGCTCCGGTCGCTTTTCCCCGCGGGATCAGTCGCGACCGCCGGAGAGGATGTCGCCGATCGAATCACCGAGTTCGCCGTTGCGCTCGGCCGCCCATTCGGCAAGCATCAGCCG
Source organism: Ensifer sp. ENS06 (assembly GCF_014852205.1). Classification (NCBI taxonomy): domain Bacteria; kingdom Pseudomonadati; phylum Pseudomonadota; class Alphaproteobacteria; order Hyphomicrobiales; family Rhizobiaceae; genus Ensifer; species Ensifer sp. ENS06. The sequence continues at coordinate 5,344 of NZ_JACVBC010000008.1, forward strand.
TTGTGCTGCCGTACGGGCAAAGAGTTGCAACACCGACTTGCGTGTCGCCGGCGGCAGCCTGTGTTCGGGCGCCTCGCGAACGATGTGGCCTTCATAACCGTCAGACAGCAGCAGTCCGCAGTCCTCCGGAAAGATGTCCAGTGGCACGCCGGCATGGGTGGCGAAGAACAGCCGGTCGCAGTGCTGTCGGTAGTCCGGCCATTTGCGGTCGACACGAAAGTCCTCGATCGAGGTTTTGATCTCGACGATCCAGATCTCGCCCTTCGCCGACAAGGAGATCAGATCGGCACGCCGCCCACTCGCCAAAGTCAATTCCGGCAGGACCGCATGGCGCAGCTCGGCGAAAAGCCGCTGCACGCCGCGGCGCACCATCATCGCGCGATTCGATTGGCGACCGTCGATCAAGGGGTTGTCGCCATGGATGGAGAGGATCGTCATGCGTCCGGTGTCCTTTGAGCCGGTCATTTTGTTGCAAAAAAACAAGGGTCATGGAATTTGCACTTTTCAGCCAAATTGTGGCCGCGCAATCTCTTGCATAGCTCAAACTAATCGAAAATAACCGTAGTCACTGTTGGTCGCGGCGACCCAGTTTTTACTTCGCTTCTTTTTAAGAGACTCCCATGCGCTTCCGCAATGCCTTCCTCTTGTGCAGCCTCGCGGCGACACTCGCCGTTGCCGGCTGCTCGACGACCTCGTCCAAGCCCGAAACGGCTGCGAACGAACCCGCGCCCGCAACGGTACAGGTTGCTACGAATCAGATCTTTAACGGCGATTATGGCGCAGTTGAGGATCACGGTTACGCGCTGCCGGCCATTCCGATCAGCAAGGTCGATACCCGTTTCCATCGCCAGATCGTCGATTACGCCACCAGCGAGCGCCCCGGAACGATCGTCGTCAACACGCCGAATCGCTTCCTCTACTACGTGCTGCCGGGCGGCAAGGCCGTTCGTTACGGCATCGGCGTCGGCAAGGCCGGTTTTGCATGGGAAGGCGAAGCCTATATTGCCTGGAAGCAGGAATGGCCGATGTGGCATCCGCCGAAGGAAATGGCGGAACGCAAGCCGGAAGTCGCCAAGTACGTCGAAGATGGCATGGGTCCCGGCCTCAAGAACCCGCTTGGCGCCCGCGCGCTCTACCTCTTCAATGACCAGGGCAAGGATACACTGTTCCGTCTGCACGGCACGCCGGAATGGTCCTCGATCGGTACCGCCGCTTCGTCCGGCTGCATCCGCCTGATCAACCAGGACATCATCGACCTCTATTCGCGCGTTCGCCCCGGCAAGAGCGCCCGCGTCGTCGTCCAGCAGTAATCGAATCAGATCGACACTGACAAAGCCGCCGACCCTGTCGGCGGCTTTTTTCGTTCGCGCTCAACGTCACCCAACTTCCGAGCGAAAGCCGCAAGCAGGCACACCATCGACGCAAAGTTGCCGTCCTGATTCGCGCTCAAATCAGGGTCGCGGAATTTGTCCCTGTCCGCTCGGAAAGTTCAATTTCGACTTAAATTCAGTCGCTTATTAAGTAAGCGTTATCTAAATAATCGAAACAGTGTGCCCACGAAATTCCGCTCGGAAGGGACTGGCATGCTGATCAAGACCAAGCTTATCGGCGCAATCGCGCTTCTATCATCCATCGCTATCGGCATCGCTATTCACAGCCAGAGCACGCTGTCGGAAACCAGCGACATGATGGACGCGGTCTACGCCGATCGCATTGTGCCGCTGAAGAACCTGAAGGCGACTTCCGACGCCTTTGCGGTCTCGATCGTCGATGCTGCCCACAAGGTGCGCAATGGTAACGAATCGATGGAGAGCGGGCTTGCCTCGGTCAATGCCGCACGGGAAACGATCAAGTCAAACTGGGATGCCTATGCGGCGACCTCGATGACCGACGAGGAACGGAAACTCGTCGACAATGCACGAAGCCAGATGGTCGTTGCGATGGATTCGATCACGGCACTCACGCGGATCCTCTCGGCCAAGGACCAGAAGGCTCTTGATGCCTTCGTGCGCGACAAGCTCTACGCGACGATCGATCCGCTGACGGCCACGATCTCCGAGATTTCGGACCTGCAGGTCGAACTTTCGGGTACGGCCTTCGAGGCCAAGCATCATGAGTTCGAAGCCGTACAGACACTCAACATTGGGATCATCGTTCTCGTCGTGGCGCTTGCTGCCGGCACCCTCCTCGTGGTGCTGCGCGGCGTCGTCGGACCGCTCGCCCGCCAGATCGCCGCCATGCGCCGGCTGATCGACGGCCACGTTGAAGATGCCGACGAACCGGTGCGCGGCAAGGACGAGATCGCCGAAATGGCCCGCGCCATTCAATCCTTCCGCGAGGCGGCGCGCTCGAATCTTCGGCTGCAGGCGGAGGCCGAAGAGAACCGCCGCAACGGCGAGGCCGAACGTGTCCGCGTCCAGAAGGCGGCGGAGCAGGCGGCGCAGGAAAAGCTGACGCAGGCGACCGCCGGACTTGCCGGCGGCCTGCAGCGGCTGGCCAACGGCGATCTCGCCGTTCAGCTACATGAGCCGTTCGCCGCCGAGTTCGAACAATTACGGCACGACCTCAACAAGGCGGCCGCGCAGTTGAACGATGCGCTTCTCGCCGTTGCCGACAGCGCCCAAAACATCGGCATGGGGACGCGCGAAATCAGCCAGAGCGCCGACGACCTGTCCAAGCGCACCGAACAGCAGGCCGCGTCTCTCGAGGAAACGGCCGCGGCGCTCGATCAGATCACCGCCAATGTCAGCAATTCCTCAAGACGGACGGAGGAGGCACGCGACATCGCCGGCGAGGCGAAGACCAGCGCGGCCCAATCCGCCGTCGTCGTCGCCAACGCGGTGGAAGCCATGCGTCGGATCGAGGAATCCTCCAGCCAGATTTCCAGCATTATCGGCGTCATCGACGAGATCGCCTTCCAGACAAATCTCTTGGCGCTGAATGCCGGCGTCGAAGCAGCGCGGGCCGGCGAAGCGGGAAAGGGCTTCGCCGTCGTGGCCCAGGAGGTGCGCGAGCTCGCCCAGCGCTCGGCGAAGGCTGCGAAAGAAATCAAGGATCTCATCCGTACATCGAGCCGGGAGGTCGAGAACGGCGTGCACCTGGTGCGCGACACCGGCGAGGCGCTGCAGACGATCGAAGCGCATGTGATCACGATCAACGAACACATGGCGGCGATCGCCACCTCCGCCCGCGAACAGTCGGTGGGATTGAGCGAAGTCAACACCGCCGTCAACCAGATGGACCAGGTAACGCAGCGGAACGCAGCGATGGTCGAGGAAGCCAATGCGGCCTCCGCGACGCTGGCGCAGGAAGGCACGAACCTGCGCAACCTGATCGACCGTTTCACGCTCGCCGGCGAGGCCCAGCCAAAGGGCAGGCCGATGGCGCCTGCCCCGGCAGTCGCCGCAACCACGCGTGACCAGGGACGTCCTCAGCCGGTACGCCGACCAGCCCCCTATGCCACCCACGGCAATGCCGCACTCGCAACGGACGGCTGGGCGGAGTTTTAGAGCGGCACGGGCTGCGATCGTGTCTGGAAGACCGGACCACCGCTGAAACGAAAGAGCCGTGCGTTCATGTGAACGCACGGCTCTTTTCCAATACCCCGACTTCGGTGGCGAATCAGGCGGCGTTGCGCGCCTTCAGCTCCAGGCGGCGGCGGTGCAGGACCGGCTCGGTGTAGCCGTTCGGCTGCTCGCGGCCCTTGAGGACGAGTTCGACGGCGGCCTGGAAGGCAATCGAACGGTCGAAATTGCCGGCCATCGCGACGTAGAGCGGATCATCGGCGTTCTGACTGTCGACGACGGCCGCCATGCGCTTCATCGTCTCGACGACCTGGGCCTCGGTGACGAGGCCATGATGCAACCAGTTGGCCATGTGCTGGGCGGAGATGCGCAGCGTCGCACGGTCTTCCATCAGGCCGACATTGTTGATGTCCGGAACCTTCGAGCAGCCGACGCCCTGATCGACCCAGCGCACGACGTAGCCGAGGATGCCTTGCGCGTTGTTGTCGAGTTCGCGCTGGATTTCCTCGGACGTCCAGTTCGGACGGACGGCGACCGGCACGGACAGGATATCGGAGAGCTTGGCGCGGGTACGGCTCTTCAGGCTCGCCTGGACTTCGGCAACATTGACGCGGTGATAGTGGGTCGCGTGCAGAGTGGCCGCCGTCGGCGACGGCACCCAGGCGGTGTTGGCGCCGGCCTTCGGGTGGGCGATCTTCTGCTCGAGCATCGCCGCCATCAGATCGGGCATCGCCCACATGCCCTTGCCGATCTGGGCGTGACCGGACAGGCCGCATTCAAGCCCGATGTCGACGTTCCAGTTTTCATAGGCGCCGATCCAGGCTGCCTGCTTCATGTCGCCCTTGCGGATCATCGGGCCGGCTTCCATGGAGGTGTGCATTTCGTCGCCGGTGCGATCGAGGAAGCCGGTGTTGATGAAGACGACGCGCTCGCGGGCCGCGCGGATGCATTCCTTGAGGTTGACCGTCGTGCGGCGCTCCTCGTCCATGATGCCCATCTTCATGGTGTTGGCGGGCATGCGGAGCGCCTTTTCGACACCGGCGAAAATCTCGCTGGCGAAGGCGACTTCCTCGGGGCCATGCATCTTCGGCTTGACGACATACATGGAACCCTCGCGGGAGTTCATGCGGCGACCGCCGTTGCCGACATCGTGGAGGGCAATCAGCGCCGTCACCATCGCGTCCATGATGCCCTCGGGCACTTCCTTGCCGTCGCGGTCAAGGATAGCCGGATTCGTCATGAGGTGGCCGACGTTGCGGACCAGCATCAGCGAGCGGCCGGGAAGGGAAAGCGTACCGCCGGCAGTTGCCGTGTAAACGCGGTCGGCATTGAGACGACGGGTAAAGGTCTTGCTGCCCTTGGCAACCTCTTCTTCGAGGTCGCCCTTCATCAGGCCGAGCCAGTTGCGGTAGACGACGACCTTGTCTTCGGCATCGACGGCGGCGACAGAATCTTCGCAGTCCATGATCGTGGTGATCGCCGATTCGAGAATGACGTCGGCGATGCCCGCCGGATCTTCCTTGCCGATCGGCGTGGTGGCGTCGAGGACGACGATCGCATGCAGATTGTTGTGCCGGAGAACGATCTCGAAGCGCACACCTTCAGCCCCGGAATAGCCGGCGAATTGAGCGGCGTTGCGCAGTGCAGTGCTCGAACCATCCTTGAGACCAATCGCCAGCGCACTGCCAGCAACCTTCAGGGACGTAACGTCGGCCCAGCTTCCATTCGCCAGCGGCGCACTGGCGTCGAGGAAGTTTCGCGCCCAGGCGATGACCTTGGCGCCGCGCTTCGGATTGTAGCCGCGGCCCTTCTCGGCACCATCAGCGTCCGAAATCGCGTCCGTGCCGTAGAGCGCATCGTAGAGCGAGCCCCAGCGTGCATTTGCGGCGTTCAGCGCATAGCGCGCATTCATGACCGGAACGACGAGCTGCGGGCCGGCGATCGTCGCGATCTCCGGATCGACATTGGCGGTCGAAACGCTGAACTCGCCACCCTCGGGCAGCAGGTAGCCGATATCGCGCAGGAAGGCCTGATAGGTCTCCATATCGCTGGGGGCGCCGTTCTGCTTGTACCAGGCGTCGAGCTTGGCCTGCAGGTCGTCGCGCTTGGCGAGCAGCGCCCGGTTCTTCGGCGCCAGATCGTGCACGAGGGCGGAAAGCTCAGCAAAGAAGTGCTCTGCATCGACGCCGGTGCCGGGCATCGCCTCTTCCACCAGGAAGCGATGGAGGTCCGCATCAATCTTCAATCCATACGTCTCAATGCGGTCCATCTGCCAACTCCTTGAAATAGACGTAAGGAGCGCCACCGATCCGAACGGATGCGATGAAAACGCCCCAACATGTTGATCTTGCGCCTGAAGCGGGTCTCGGACCAGCCCATGCGCAATACGCGCGTGAAACGGCCGCAGTTTCTCACCAATTCATTCCCTGTCAATTCTGCAAGGATGCGAAGAATTGTTTCCGAAATGGAAAAGATCAGCCGTGCGCGATGCGCGGCCGGCCGCTGGCGGACGCAACGAACCGGGCCTCGATCAGCTTGGGGCTGCCCTCGACCTCCGGCGCATCGATTTCCTCGCGCAGCAACGACGCGGGATCATCGGCACCGTTGGTGCGCGCCGCCTCCAGCGCTGCGGTCTCGGCCCGTCGGCGCGCGGCACCAAAAGCCTTTTCCTGATCGAGAAAGCGTTCGCTGGCCCCGGCCCCGTTGACGACAAAAATGCCCTCCTCCGGCATCGTCACGAAAACGGTGACGGTGGCGCTTACCTGGCCGACCACGGCGCCGACGGCATTGGCGACGCCGGCCTCCTCGGGAATGGCGGCTTCGGTTCCGAGCATCTCGGCAATAGCCGGGTAATAAACCGGCGCCGAAGCGCCAAGACCGACGAGCGGACGATCGAGACCAAGCGAGAACCGGACGATGCCGGGCATCCGGGTCAGCGCACGATCGACGGCCTGCGACACCGCGGGATCGATCGCGCCGGCGCCGTCCTCGCCGAGGCAGGCCTGCAGGATGACCTCGGAGGATTGCCGCGTCAGCCGATCGACGATCATCTGCGCCAGCGCCTGTGGAGAAGAAGCAATCGGCTGGCCGGAGCCGTCGCGGGTCCGGGCCGCAAGCTGAATGCAAAGCTCGGCCGCTTCGAGGTTCCATTGCGACTGCCGGCCGAGCACATGCATGGCGTCGGACGGCGTCAGACCGCAGATATGGACGAGCCCCCGGGCCACCAAACGATCGAGCGTCGCCTTCTGTGGCGTCGAGACGAGCAGCGTTTCAAGCGAGACGGGGACGCTACCGATGCGCTCGTAGAGCGCCTGCTCCTGTGGCTGCAGGCCGCTTGCCAGATGATCCGGCAGGCCGGTACGCACAGCAAAGCGCCCATTGTTGCGCCCGGTGTGCTGGGCGCGCATCTGTTTTTCCAGCACCGAGATGACGGCGTCGCCGTGGAGCGCTGCGGCGAGGCTCAGCGGCATCAGCCGGCGCGGACCGAGGTCGATCTTCGCCTTGAGGCCGCGATCGTTGATGCGCACTTCCGAATCACCGCCAAGGCCGTAGGTCCGCATCGCAACAGCCTCGACCATGGTGCGGAAGCCACCAACGACGGCGCCTTCGGCATCGAGACGCGGGCGGCCGCCATCGAGCACGGCCACGTCGGTGGTGGTGCCGCCGATGTCCGAAACCACGGCGTTGTCGAGGCCGGTCAGATGCCTCGCGCCGACGAGGCTTGCTGCCGGACCGGAGAGGATCGTCTCGATCGGGCGCAGCCGCGCCTCCTCGGCCGAAATCAGCGCACCGTCACCGCGCACCACCATCATTGGCACGTCGATGCCGCGCGCCTTGAGGAACCCTTCGCAGGACCCGATCAGCCGGTCGATCATCGAGACGAGGCGGGCGTTGAGCAGCGTCGTCAAGGCACGGCGCGGCCCCCCGAGTTTCGAGGACAGTTCGTGGCTGCAGGTGACTGGCAGGTGCGAGACCTCGCGGATGCGGTCGCGCACGCGCTTTTCATGATCCGGATTACGAACGGCGAAATAGCCGGCAATGGCGAAGGAGGAGACCTGATCAGCCAGCACCGGCAGGACGGCGTCGAGCTCGCTCATGTCCAGCGGGGTCTCACCGCCATGCACATTGTGGCCGCCCGGCAGGAAGACTACCGGATCCGAGCCGAGCGCTTCCTGCAAACCGTCGCGCTTCAGATCCTCGGGGCCGAAGCCGATCATGACGAGGCCGGCGCGGCCGCCCTGCCCTTCAACCAGCGCATTGGTGGCAAGCGTCGTCGACAGGGAGACCATGCTGATCGCCGAGACCGGCACGCTGGCCTGATCGAGCACCGCTTCGACTGCACCGGAAATGCCGACCGCGAGGTCATGGCGGGTCGTCAGCGCCTTGGCCTTGGCGACCACCCCCTTCGTCTCCGAGAAGAGGGCGGCGTCGGTGTAGGTGCCGCCGGTGTCGATGCCGAGAAGAAAATGGGAGGTCAATTCGCGCAGTCCGGAATTCGCGCGGGGCGCAGAGGCCCCGGGTTCAATGGGGATCGATGCGGTGATATGACATATTTCAGGAGAAGACCATCGTGTCGCAGACATCGACGATGAGTTCAGCGACACCGGTGAGAATGGCAGGGGTCCATCGCATGCTCGAACGCCGCCATCCGTTGCTCGTCGCCTTGCTGTCAGCGGGCATCCTGTGTCTTGCAGCAATGCCGTCCCGCGCACAGGACGCGGTGGAAGAGGAATACAAGCCGCAGCTGCCCGAAGTCGCGATCTACAAGGCGATGCTCGATGCCAACAAGCAGACCGGCTGGATCCAGTTTCGCGACTATGACGACCGGCAGCTGATCTATTTCACGGCACTGCAGACGATGCATTGCCGGCTATCGGAAATCCGCTACTCGATCAATTCCGACGCACTCGACCAACGCTTCCCGCTGGCCAAGTGCAATCCCCAGCTGCCCTTCAACCTGCCCGGCGACGAGACGGCCGAATATGTCTACATCTCGCTGCCCGCCAAAACGGCGCAAACGCTGACGATCCAGGCGGTCTGGGACGATGGCGCCGGAAGCGAGATCGTGGTTTACAAGCCCTGCGACAATGTCGGCGACGCCACCTGCGCACAGATCAAGACGATCAAGAAGCCGTCGAAAATGCTACAGCAGCCGAAGCCGGCGGATTCTCCGGTGCGTTCCGTTCAGTCACCGATCCCCGGCAAGACCTTCAGCGAGCCGAAACCCTCATCGGCAACCCGCCCCGCGGTTGAGTAGTGAGCCGCTGCACCGGCCAAGGATTGGTTTCCGCGGTCGTATCGAAGCGGTAGCGGTGCATCATCACTGCCAACGCGATCACCGCTTCCTGCAGCGCGAAAGTCGCGCCGATGCAGACGCGCGGGCCGGCACCGAAGGGCAGATACTGGTAGCGGTTCAGCTTCTCTCGGTTTTCCGGCAGGAAACGCTCGGGCATGAACGCGCGCGGCTTATCCCAGTAGAGCACATGGCGATGCAGCGTCCAGGGCATGATCAGTACGGCGATCCCTTTGGGGATGCGCACCCGCTCGCCAGTCGGTGAGGTCCACGCGTCTTCCTCGATCGCCGCGCGATTGATCGACGGCGCCGGCGGATAGAGCCGCATCGCCTCCTCGAAGGCGGCGAGCACATGCGGCATCAGACCAAGCCATTCGACCGGCTCGGCACCGCTTGCCATCGCGGTATCGATCTCGGCTTCCATGATTTCGCGATAGGCCGGCGTGTTGGCAATGCAGTAGAGCGTCCAGGCGAGTGCCCGGGCCGTGGTCTCGTGCCCGGCACCGATGAAGGTCAGGATGTTGTCCTCGATCTCCGCGGTCGAAAGGCCCTGGCTGCCCTCGATCTCCAGAAGCAACGTCAGGAAATCCTGCGGCGTGCCCTTAGGGTCCTCCGCCATCTTGCGGCGGCGAAGCGCCATGGTCTCCGACACGATCGAGCGGAAGCGGTTCATCACCTTCTTGCCGCCGATGCGCGTCGGGCGCGGGATCCATTCGGGCGCCAGCAGAATGTCCATCGGATCGACGCGGCCCATGCGGTGCAGCAATTCCTCGACGCTCTGGACGAAGCCTTCGCGCTCGACGGCGACCTCACCGGAAAACAGCGTTTCGGCCAGGATGTCGAAGGTCAGTTCCGTCATGTCGTTGGCGACATTGGTGGTAAAGGGAGCTTCCTGGGCTCCGGCATAGCGCTCGACGAACTGCTCCGAACTGCGCAGCATCTGGCCGGCAAAGCCCTTGGCGTGGCGCGGCGTGAACACCGGCGCCATGGCCTTGCGCGAACGCTTCCAGACCTCGCCTTCCGCCGTCAGCAGCCCGTCGCGCAGGATGGGCCGCAGGATCAGCCGGCGCACCTTCGACATTTCGTAATTGGCGACGTTATCGACGAGGATATGGCGGATGAGGCCGGGATCGTTGACGATCAGGGTGCGCTGGGTAACGAACTTCGTCTCGATCCAGGGCAGCGTATAGGATGGCTCGCCCCACAGTTCGAGCGGATTGCGCAGCACGGTCCTGATGATCTTCAGGTAGGAAGGAATGCCGACACGGGGAACGGGAGCCGGCGGTTCGAACGGCTCCGGACGCATGTCCATGGTGATTGCCTTTCTCGATTGCCCCAGGATTTCAGGTTTTTACGGCGCAATCAAGGAAAGTGCTTCACGTGAATCACAGCAGGCTTTCGAGTTCCGACAGCTTGTCGTTGACGAGCCAGCCGTAATAGTTTTCCTCCGGCCATTGCGCCTGACCGCTCTGGATCTTGGCGGCGAGCGCTGCCGCGCGGCCATCCGGATTGCCGACATTATAGAGCGTCGCGGTTACACCGGGGTTGGTCGAAATATCGACCCCTGCGATCGACTTGTAGGCGTCGATCGAGTGACGGATCGAGGCCGCCATATAGGCAAGCGAGACGTCCGGATCCATGATCGCCTCATAGACGCTGGCGGCATTGTTCTCGTCGAGGCGCTCATAGCCCGAGGTCTTTGCCACGATATCGGTCAGCATCAGGGCGGTCAGCGGGTTGATCTGACCAAGACCGAAGGTCTGGCCGGCGAAGAACGGCTGGAAGAAAACGGCGCTGAAACGGTTGTTCGGGTAGGACTTGCCGCCCACCGACTTGCCGCGGAAGTCGTTGTCCCAGACCCGCTCGCGGCAGCTCCACAGCGCATAGGCGCCCTTCTTGGCGCCGCATTCGGAAAATTGCGGCCGAGCCACGAATTCGGCGACGGTCTCGCCATCGTATCCGAACTGGAAGCTGTTGCCGGCATAGGCAGCCGCCTTGACGTAATAGGACTGCAGCCGATCGTAGGCGTCGACATTGTAGGTGTGTTCGCCGACGATGGCGCCGACCATGTGGATCGGCGCGATGCCATAGGCGCGCGACACAGACTTGATCTTGCTGATCAGCTGCTTGTCGGTGGCTAGCAGATCGCGGACCTTCTCGAACTTGGCATCGAAGGACGTGCGGCCGGCCTTGGTGCGGCGCACGGATGCGCCGGGGATCGCCGGTTGCTCGACGTTGCGGTTGCCCGGCGGAACGTCGGTCGCGGCGAATGACTGGCTTGCGCTCAGGCAAAACGTGGCGATAGCGAGCATGCAGGCGGTGAAACGCACGATCTCTTCTTCCTGTGACTGGTGGAGGCTGCCTCGGTCGGCGGGCCGCTCCTACGCCAAGATCATGTCGGAAAAATGCCCGGACCACGATCGATAACCGCGTCCGTGTTAGAAAAAATGCGGCCGCCTGTCGAGAGACAGGCGGCCTGCGTATTCAGGGTTGCGGGCGTTTGCATGGCCCTACGACCGAAATGTCACAGGATATAGCGCGACAGGTCGGTGTTGGCGGCGAGATCGCCGACATGCTTGCGCACATATTCAGCGTCGATCGTCACCTCGTGGCCGGCGCGGTCCGGCGCATTGAACGAGATCTCGTCCAGCACACGCTCCATCACGGTCTGCAGCCGGCGGGCGCCGATGTTCTCGACCGTGGCGTTCAACTGCACCGCCACGTCTGCAAGCGCATCAATTGCGTCATCGGTGAAGTCGAGCTTGACCTCTTCTGTGTCCAGAAGCGCCTTGTACTGGCGGATGAGGCTCGCCTCGGTTTCCGTCAGGATGCGGCGGAAGTCTTCCTTCGTCAGCGCGCGCAGCTCGACGCGGATCGGCAGGCGGCCCTGCAACTCCGGCAGCAGGTCCGAGGGCTTGGCCACGTGGAAGGCGCCGGACGCGATGAAGAGGATGTGGTCGGTCTTGACTGGCCCATACTTCGTCGCAACGGTCGTGCCTTCGACGAGCGGCAAGAGGTCCCGCTGTACGCCTTCACGCGATACGCCAGCACCCATGCCGCCTTCCCGCGAGGCGATCTTGTCGATCTCGTCGAGGAAGACGATGCCGTCGTCTTCGACTGCTTTCACGGCCTCGCGCTGGATCTGCTCGTTGTCGAGCAGCTTGTCGGACTCGTCGTCGATCAGCATGCCATAGGAGGCCTTGACGGTCGTCTTGACCTTCTTGGTGCGGCCGCCGAGCGCCTTGCCGAACATCTCCGAGAGATTGAGCACGCCGATATTGGCGCCCGGCATGCCCGGGATCTCGAAGCCGCCGCCCGGCGCGCCGGTCTCGGCGATGTCGATCTCGATTTCCTTGTCGTCGAGCTCGTTGGCCCGCAGCTTCTTGCGGAAGCTGTCGCGCGTTGCCGGCGACGCGGTGGCGCCGACCAGTGCATCGAGCACGCGCTCCTCGGCATTCTGGTGCGCCTTTGCCTTGACTTCGGCGCGGCGCTTTTCGCGCACGAGACCGATGCCGACTTCGACGAGGTCACGGATGATCTGCTCGACGTCGCGGCCGACATAGCCGACCTCGGTGAACTTGGTCGCCTCGACCTTGACGAAGGGCGCGCCGGCGAGCTTGGCGAGCCTCCTGGAAATCTCGGTCTTGCCGACGCCGGTCGGTCCGATCATCAGGATGTTCTTCGGCATCACCTCGTCGCGCAGCTCGTCCCCGAGCTGCTGGCGGCGCCAGCGGTTGCGGAGCGCGATCGCCACGGCGCGCTTGGCGTCGTTCTGGCCGATGATGAAACGGTCGAGTTCCGACACGATTTCTCTGGGTGAAAACGTACTCATGTAGTCCTCTCAAACTCGGTCCGCGTCAGCTCCATCAGGAGTGTGCGGCCGGACGTATCAATCCATTCTGCGTAAGGCACGAAGCCGGCCTTGGTGTAGGCGCTGACGGCCCTTCGGTTGCCGGCGTCAGGGTCGATCACGACGCGGGGGGCGCCGGCGGCAAAGAGCCGCCCGGCAAAGGCCCGGACCGCGAGCGATGCGACGCCCCTGCCCGTCAGTTCCGCCGGGCCGATGAAGATGTCGATACCGGGCACATCGGCCGGCATGTCCTTCGCCCAGGGCTCGTCGTCCGGGTACTGGGCCGGCACCCAGGACTGGATGTAGCCCGCCGGCTCGCCGGCCACGTGGAAGATGAAGCCTTCCACTTCTCCTGACGCGCAGCCTTCGCGGATCAGCTCCACTTCCTTGTCCGGGTCGCCCCACCATTGCCGCACATGCGGCTCGCTCAGCCAGGCATGCAGCAGCGGCAGGTGGCTATCGGCCACCGGCACGAAACTGACATGCGCGGGCTCATTGGGCATCCAGTGTCTCCACGACGATATTGTGGTTGGTGTAGACGCAGATGTCGCCGGCGATCTGCAGCGCCCTGCGGGCAATATCCTCGGCCGATTTGTCGCTGTCCATCAGCGCGCGGGCCGCGGCAAAGGCGTAGTTGCCGCCCGATCCGATGGCAATCGTGCCGTGCTCGGGTTCGAGAACGTCGCCGTTGCCGGTGATCGCCAGCGTGATCGACTTGTCGGCCACCAGCATCATCGCTTCGAGATTGCGCAGATACTTGTTGGTGCGCCAGTCCTTGGCGAGCTCGACGGCTGCCCGCATCAGCTGGTCGGGATACTGTTCGAGCTTTGCTTCGAGCCGTTCCAGCAGTGTGAAGGCATCGGCAGTGGCGCCGGCAAAGCCGGCGATCACGTCGCCCTTGGCAAGCCGCCGCACCTTGCGCGCGTTGCTCTTCATCACGGTCTGGCCGAGGCTCACCTGGCCGTCGCCGGCCATCACCACCTTGCCATCCTTGCGTACCGTGATGATGGTCGTCGCATGCATCGTTCCGTAGGGATTGTGTTCGCTCATGAAATTACCCGTAGGCCCCTGATACGCGGGGCATTGCGGCTCGTGACTCGAGCCTGGTTGCTTGAGGCCTATGTAAGTACGGCAGACGGGTTTGCAAATGGCAACAGGCCGCCGGCGCAATCTTCGTTCGGCGACTGTCACCGGATGATTCGAATCGACCGCTCAAGTTCTGGATATTTCAGCTTTTGCCTGATAAGGAGCCGCGTCAGCGTATACAGGAGAGCCCGATGGCAGAAGCCACGTCCAGCCGCACCGCAGAGGTTTCGCGAAAGACCAACGAAACCGCGGTATCCGTATCGGTCAACATCGACGGCACCGGAATCGCCAAGATTTCGACCGGCGTCGGTTTCTTCGACCATATGCTGGACCAGCTCGCCCGACATTCGCTGATCGACATGGAGATCAAGACTGACGGCGACCTGCATGTCGACGACCACCATACGGTCGAGGACACGGGCATTGCCATCGGCCAGGCGATTGCCAAGGCGCTTGGCGACCGGCGCGGCATCACCCGCTATGCCTCGCTCGATCTTGCGATGGACGAAACGATGACCCGCGCGGCAGTGGACGTTTCCGGCCGGCCGTTCCTCGTCTGGAACGTGACCTTCACCTCGCCGAAGATCGGCACCTTCGACACGGAACTCGTGCGCGAATTCTTCCAGGCGCTCGCCCAGCATGCCGGGATCACGCTGCATATCCAGAACATCTACGGCGCCAACAACCATCATATCGCCGAGACCTGCTTCAAGTCCGTCGCCCGCGTGCTCCGCACCGCAACCGAAATCGACCCGCGCCAGGCCGGCCGCGTTCCCTCGACCAAGGGGACCCTTGCCTAAGCGGCCAGTCACTGGCTTTGACTCATGGCTTCTTACATGATCCTCACCCCGCCGGGTGCCCGCGCCAACGACGAGCGGGCGCGCTTCGTCGCCGACGGCTTTTCCTGGTGGGCCTTCCTTTTCCCGGCGCTCTGGCTTCTCGCCAAGCGTCAATGGGCAATCGGAATCGCAGTTGCTGTTCTGCAGATCTCGTTAATATTCCTGTCGAACCACGAGAGCGGCTTCTTGCCATCTCTCCTGGCGCAGCTCGCGCTTCGGCTGGTGGTGGCGCTCGAAGGGCCTGTTCTGGTGGCACGCAGCCTGACGGCCCGTGACTGGACGCTGCGTTCCATCGTTCCGGCGCCCAATCTCGAAGCGGCCGAAGAGATCTATTTCACGAGCCTGGCTTCGAATGAGACCAAGCCCGCCGCCCCCTCCCCGGCCGACTGGACCGTGCGCAAGCCCTCAAGTGGCGGCCCCGGCCTCGGCCTTTTTGATTCCTACGGAGAACGCTGATGCGCGTCGCCATCATCGATTACGGCTCGGGCAATCTGCGCTCGGCCACCAAGGCCTTTGAACGGGCCGCCCGCGAAGCCGGCATTGCAGCCGAGATCGACCTTACCGACAAGCCGGAACGGGTGGCGAGCGCCGACCGCATCGTGCTTCCGGGAGTCGGCGCCTATGCCGATTGCCGCCGCGGCCTTGCTGCCGTCGACGGCATGGAGCAAGCGCTGACCGAGGCGGTCGAACAGGCTGGGCGACCCTTCCTCGGCATCTGCGTCGGCATGCAGCTGATGTCGTCGCGCGGACTTGAAAAGACCATCACCCATGGTTTTGGCTGGATCCCCGGCGATGTCGTCGAGATGACGCCCGCCGACACCACGCTGAAGATCCCGCAGATCGGCTGGAATACGCTGAAGCTCAAGCGCGAGCACCCGCTGTTTGACGGCATCCGTGTTGGCGAAGCCGGCCTGCATGCCTATTTTGTGCATTCGTACCACCTGGCCGCTGAGGACGCCGCCGACGTGGTCGCCGAGGCCGACTATGGCGGGCCGGTCACGGCCTTCGTCGCCAACGGCAACAAGGCGGGCTCGCAGTTCCACCCGGAAAAGAGCCAGGCGCTTGGCCTTGCCCTCATCTCGAATTTCCTGCGCTGGAAGCCCTGAGCTTTCGCACGACTGATTGGACAGACCCATGATCCTTTTTCCCGCGATCGACCTGAAAGACGGGCAATGCGTGCGCCTGAAGCTTGGCGACATGGACCAGGCGACGGTTTACAACCCCGACCCGGCGGCCCAGGCCCGCGCCTTTGAAGACCAGGGCTTCGAATGGCTGCACGTGGTCGACCTCAACGGCGCCTTTGCCGGTGAGACGGTCAACGGTACCGCCGTTGACGCCATTCTCAAGGCGACCAAAAACCCGGTGCAGCTCGGCGGCGGCATCCGCACGCTCGACCATATCGAAAACTGGCTGTCGCGCGGGCTTGCCCGCGTCATCCTCGGCACTGTCGCTGTCCGTGATCCGGCGCTCGTGATCGAGGCCTGCCGCAAATTCCCCGGCAAGGTCGCCGTCGGCATCGACGCCAAGGGCGGCAAGGTTGCCGTCGAAGGCTGGGCCGAGGCTTCCGAACTCGGCGTGATCGAGCTTGCCAAGAAGTTCGAGGGCGCCGGCGTTTCGGCGATCATCTATACCGACATCGACCGCGACGGCATCCTGACCGGTATCAACTGGGCTTCGACGCTGGAACTGGCGGACGCGGTTTCCATTCCTGTCATCGCATCGGGCGGTCTCGCCTCGATGGACGATATCCGCCGCATGGTCGAGCCGGACGCACGCAAGCTCGAAGGCGCCATCTCCGGCCGCGCGCTCTATGACGGCCGCATCGACCCGCAGGAGGCGCTGGAGCTGATCCGCGCTGCGAGAAAGGCTTGAACCATGACGCTTAAAGCCCGCGTTATCCCCTGCCTCGACGTCAAGGACGGCCGTGTCGTCAAGGGCGTCAACTTCGTCGACCTGATCGACGCCGGTGACCCCGTGGAAGCGGCCCGCGCCTATGACGCTGCCGGCGCCGACGAGCTCTGCTTCCTCGACATCACCGCGTCCTCGGACAATCGCGAGACGATCTTCGACGTCATCGCCCGTACGGCCGAACAGTGCTTCATGCCGCTGACCGTCGGCGGCGGCGTGCGCCAGGTTTCCGACATCCGCAAGCTGCTTCTGGCCGGCGCCGACAAGGTGTCAATCAACACGGCTGCGGTAAAGAACCCGGAATTCGTCGCCGAAGCCGCCGACAAGTTCGGCAACCAGTGCATCGTCGTCGCGATCGACGCCAAGAAGGTCTCGACGGATGGCGAAGCGGATCGCTGGGAGATCTTCACCCATGGCGGACGCCAGCCGACCGGCATCGACGCGATCGATTTTGCCCGTCGGGTGGTCGATCTCGGCGCCGGCGAGATCCTTTTGACCTCGATGGACCGTGACGGCACCAAGAGCGGCTATGACATCGCGCTTACCCGCGCCGTCGCCGACGCGGTCCGCGCGCCCGTTATCGCGTCGGGTGGCGTCGGCACACTCGACCACATGGTCGCCGGCATCAAGGACGGTCACGCGACCGCGGTCCTTGCCGCCTCCATCTTCCACTTCGGCACCTATAGCATTGGCGAAACCAAGCGCTATATGGCGGAGCATGGCATCGCCATGCGCCTCGACTGAGCTTCAGGATCTCCCATGGGCGACTTCACACTTTCCGACCTCGAAGCCATCGTCGCGACACGCGCGATGGCGGCGCCGGACGAATCCTGGACGGCAAAACTGGTGGCAAGCGGCCAGCCGAAGGCGGCGAAGAAACTCGGCGAGGAAGCGGTTGAAACCGTGATCGCGGCCATCAGCAACGACCGCGCAAATCTCATCGCCGAAAGCGCCGATCTCCTCTATCATCTAATGGTCGTATTGAAGATCGCCGACGTTCCGTTGCAGGATGTGCTCAACGAACTTCAGCGACGGACCAACCAATCCGGCCTGCAGGAAAAGGCAAATCGGCAGACCCCATGACGATCGCGGCGAAAGACATCGAAGCAGCCGACCTGCCCGACAACCTCCAGAAGCGGGACTACTCGCCCTATCATTTCTTCACCGCCGAGGAATGGTCGCGCTTTCGCGCCGATACGCCGATGACGCTGACGGCCGACGAGGTACAGCGGCTGCGATCGTTGAACGACCCCGTCGATCTCGGCGAGGTCCGGCAGATCTACCTGTCGCTGTCACGCCTGCTTTCGACCCATGTGGAATCGTCGCAGATGCTCTTCGAGCAGCGCAAGCGCTTCCTCAGCATGTCCGAGACGAAGACCCCCTTCGTCATCGGCATTGCCGGATCGGTCGCCGTCGGCAAGTCGACGACGGCCCGTATCCTGGCGCAGCTTCTGGCGCGTTGGCCGTCGAGCCCGAAGGTCGACCTGGTGACAACAGACGGTTTTCTCTATCCGAACGCCGTGCTCCAGCGCGAAAACATGATGGACCGCAAGGGCTTTCCGGAGAGCTACGACGTCGGCGCGCTCCTGCGCTTCCTGTCGGCGATCAAGGCCGGCCAGCCGAACGTCAAGGCGCCCAGCTATTCGCACCTGACCTATGACGTGCTGCCCGACCAGTTCACGGTCATCGACCGGCCAGATATCCTGATCTTCGAAGGCATCAACGTTCTGCAGTCGCGCAACCTGCCGGCCGACGGCAAGATCGTGCCGATGGTCTCGGATTTCTTTGACTTCTCGATCTATATCGATGCCGAGGAGAGCCTGATCCACAGCTGGTACGTCAACCGCTTCATGCGGCTGCGCGAAACCGCGTTCAAGAACCCGGAATCCTACTTCCACCGCTACGCCACGATCAGCGAGGATGCAGCCCGGGCCATTGCCGAGGGATTGTGGCACAACATCAACCTGAAGAACCTGCACCAGAACATCCTGCCGACACGCCCGCGCGCCGACCTGATCCTGCAAAAGGGCCCGAACCATCTGACCGAAAAGGTGGCGCTCAGGAAGCTCTAAGCTTTCGGTGCATCCTCAGGGATTGACGCGGCGGAGTGTCAGATTGACCCGCCCGCCATTCTTCAGCAGCGTCGACGTGCTCGGATAGATCCGGTCGACGCCATGGAAGGCGAGACGCCCTTCCCCACCCAGCACCACGACATCGCCGCTTTCCAGCCGGAAGGACATGGTCTGGCCGCCGCGCGTATTGCCACCCACGCGGAAGAGGCAGCTGTCACCAAGCGAGATCGAGACGACGGCGGTTTCAAGATCGCGCTCGTCGCGATCCTGGTGCAGCCCCATGCGGGCCTCTTCGGAATAGAAGTTTACCAGGCAGGCCTCGGGCGTCTTGCTGCTTGCGGAAACCGCATCCCAGATATCGAGCAGGATCTCCGGCATGACCGGCCAGGGGCGGCCGGTCACCGGATGCTGAGACTGGTAACGATAGCCGCGATCGCGATCCGTGACCCAGCCGAGCGCGCCGCAATTGGTCATGCGCACCGACATGGGTTTGCCAGTCTTCGGCATTTCCGGCACGAACAGCGGCGCTTCGGCAACGACTGACCGAATGGCCTCGACCAGTTGCTCTTGCCGGGCACGATCGAGATAACCCGGAATATGTCTGATCCCTTTCGGGAGCACCTGCATGAGAAGCAGTCCTTATTGTTCCAGGCCGAGAAGTGCCGCCGGCACACCGTAGCGAAGCGGCCAGCCGGCATAGGCCACATCCGTCGGCCCAACGACGTGATCGACCAGGTTCCAGCGGCCATTCTGGAAGCTGACGAGTGCGAACACCGTCAGACCATCCATCATGTCTGCCTCGTCGCGCAACCCGGTTTGCGAAAGCTCGATCGATCCGCCACCCGGCCGTTGCGGCTCGACCTGCATGAAGGCCCAGTTGGGTGCGGCACGCATGGTGGTGACGACGAATTCGACGGGACCGCGCATCTCGGCTTCGACCGCGGGGCGGATCGCGTCGAGGATGGCGGCACGCTCCGTACTGCCCTTGGCGGGTTCACGGAAAGGCTGCGCCAAAGAACCGCTGGCAAGCCAGAGGCTTGCCAGCGCGGCAACGACGAGAGAACGCCTGAAGGACACGCTCAGGCCGCATCCAGATCCGGAATGCGCAGAACCTGGCCGGGATAGATCTTGTCCGGATGGGTCAGCATCGGCTTGTTGGCTTCGAAGATCACCGTGTGCTTGGCGCCCTTGCCCTTGCCGTACTGCGCCTCGGCAATCTTCCAGAGGTTATCGCCCTTCTTGACCGTATAGAAGACGGGCTCCTTTGCCGGAGCAGGTGCTGCGCCGGCATCGGCGACCTTGAGTTCGGAGGCCTCGACTGCGGACACGCCGAGCGTGTTGCCGACGGCGACGACGGCCTTTTCGAAGACGCTCTGGTCCTTCACGACACCCTTCAGCACGACCTTGTCACCGGCCACTTCGACCTGCACGTCCTTGGTGCCGAGATCGTGGGATGCAAGTTCCTTCTGAACGCTTTCGGCATCCGGAGCATCGTCGTCGCCGCCGATACCAAGCTTCTTGCCGGCGTTCTTGATAAAGCTGAAAAGACCCATGAATATCTCCTTTTGCGAAAACACTGCTCGATAAGAGAGGGCGCTGCCCGCCAAAAGGCAAGGGAGCCGCAAAAAGAATCAATCGCCTCCAGGCCGGCCCCTGAGCTTCTTGATCTCCCCGCGACCCGACTTCTCCTTGAGACGCCGCTCGACGGAGCCGCGCGTCGGCTTGGTCTTCTTGCGCGGCGGCGGCGGGGGTTCGGCAGCCTTCAGGATCAACTCCTTCAGCCGCTCGCGCGCATCCTCGCGGTTGCGCTCCTGGCTGCGAAAGCGGCTCGCCTCGATCATCAGCACGCCCTCTTTCGAGGCGCGCTTGCCGGCGATCTTCAGGGCGTTGGCCTTGATGCGATCGGAAAGCGCCGGAGACGCCTGGACGTTGAAGAACAGCTGAACGGCGGTCGACACCTTGTTGACGTTCTGCCCGCCCGGGCCACCGGCCAGCACGAATTGCTCCGTTAGCTCCCAGCCGGCAAGGACGATATTGTCGTTTATGTAGAGCGGGTCGCTGGCCATGGTTCACCTCGGCCCGATCTATGGCACAGAGCGAACCCGTTGAAAACACTGCGGGGCCGCGCGTCTCATCAGAGGCGCAAAGGTCGCCGTAGCACTTTGGCTCGCCTTAGATCGAAGGGGATTTAAAGGGACACAGAGCGGGCGCGAAAGCGAAAAACCCGGCCACAAGGACCGGGTTTCACGTGAATCATAGCCGACAATGTTTATTCGGCGGCGATCTTCGTACCGGGAGCCGCGTCGCGAACGCTGCCGTCCACATGGCTCTCGAACTTGGCGAAGTTCGTGATGAACATGTCGACCAGGCGGCGGGCCTGTGCGTCATAGGCTGCACCATCGGCCCAGGTCGAGCGTGGGTCGAGGATGCCGTCGTCGACGCCCGGGACCGAGACTGGAACGGCAAAGCCGAAGTTGGCATCGGTGCGCAGTTCCGCAGCGTTCAGCGAACCGTCAAGCGCGGCCGCGAGCAGAGCGCGCGTCACCTTGATCGGCATGCGGCTGCCGGTGCCGTAGGCGCCGCCGGTCCAGCCCGTGTTCACCAGCCAGCAGGTGACGCCGTTCTTGGCGATCAGGTCCTTCAGCAAGTTGCCGTATTCCGACGGGTGACGCGGCATGAACGGTGCGCCGAAGCAGGTCGAGAAGGTGGCTTCCGGCTCGGTAACGCCCTTTTCCGTGCCGGCGACCTTGGCGGTGTAGCCGGAAAGGAAGTGGTACATCGCCTGTTCCGGCGTCAGCTTGGCAATCGGCGGCATGACGCCGAAGGCATCGGCGGTCAGCATGATGATGGTGCGCGGCTGCGGTGCGGTGCCGGTGGCGCTGGCATTCGGGATGAAGTCGAGCGGATAGGCGCAACGGGTGTTTTCCGTCAGCGAACCGTCGTCGAAATCAGGAACGCGGCGCTCGTCAAGCACGACGTTTTCCATGACGGTGCCAAAGCGGCGGGTGGTCGCATAGATTTCCGGCTCGGCGGCTTCCGACAGGCGGATCGCCTTGGCGTAGCAGCCGCCTTCGAAGTTGAAGACGCCCTGCTCGCCCCAGCCGTGCTCGTCGTCGCCGATCAGCGTGCGGGTCGGGTCGGCCGAAAGCGTCGTCTTGCCAGTGCCGGAGAGGCCGAAGAAGATCGCGGTGTCGCCGGCCGCGCCCACGTTTGCCGAGCAGTGCATCGGCATGACGCCCTTCTTCGGCAGCAGGTAGTTGAGAACGGTGAAGACCGACTTCTTCATTTCGCCGGCATAGGACGTGCCGCCGATGAGGATCAGGCCGTTGGTGAAGTCGCAGGCGATGACCGTCTCGGTGCGGCAGCCGTAGCGCTCCGGATCCGCCTTGAAGCTCGGCAGATCGATGATCGTCAGCTTCGGCAGGAAGGAGCCGAGCGCTTCGCGGGCTGGGCGAATCAGCAGATTGCGGATGAACAGCGAATGCCAAGCGTACTCGGTAACGACGCGCGTCGGCAGGGCGTTGTCGGCATCGGCGCCGCCAACCAGGTCCTGCACATAGAGCGACATGCCCTTGGCGTGCTCAAGCATATCCTTGCGCAGCAGGGCAAAATGCTCCGGAGACATCGGCTTGTTGTTGTCCCACCAGATCTGGTCGTCGGTGTTCGCATCGCGAACGACGAACTTGTCCTTCGGCGAGCGACCGGTGTGCTGGCCGGTACGGGCGACGAGCGCACCGTGTGCCGTCAGCTCAGCCTCGCCGCGGCGAAGAGCTTCCTCATAAAGCTCTGCGGCTTCGAGGTTGTACCGAACCGTTTCCAGGTCGATAAAGCCGAGTTTTTCCAAGCCGTTCGCGAGATTGCGAGTGCCGAGTTGCTCCATGGTCAAGCTTCCTTCGTGTTTGGCCATTGGCGTTGAATTTCGCCGGACCTTACTTGCATGCTCGCTCAAAAACAAGGCGACGTCAAAAAAAGAATAATGATTTCAGTATATTAATCGATTTAAAGAAAATTATCGTTTTTTTAATCGGTTGAAATCGGCCTCCCGAACACCGATCTGACAGGACCTATCCTATCGTCACGACAGGTGCTTTTTGGGCTTCGCCACAATTTGTTCCACCTTTATACTCACTAACGCACCCGTGACTCGCGAATGCCGGAGTTTTCGGGGACGGGACCGGCACCTCAAAAGACGGAGTTGAACACGATGCAGACCATCGCGCTTGTCGATGATGACCGGAATATTCTGACGTCCGTATCCATCGCCCTGGAGGCAGAAGGCTACAAAGTCGAGACCTATACCGACGGCGCTTCCGCGCTCGAAGGCCTGCTCGCCCGGCCGCCGCAGCTTGCGATCTTCGACATCAAGATGCCGCGTATGGACGGCATGGAATTGCTGCGCCGCCTAAGGCAGAAGTCGGACCTGCCGGTGATCTTCCTCACCTCCAAGGATGAAGAGATCGACGAACTCTTCGGCCTGAAGATGGGCGCCGACGACTTCATCACCAAGCCGTTTTCGCAGCGCCTTCTGGTCGAACGCGTCAAGGCGATCCTACGCCGCGCCGCCAACCGCGAAGCCGCGGCCGCCAATCCGAACAATGCCGTCAAGGCAACCGACGCGCCGTCGCGCTCGCTCGAGCGCGGGCAGTTGGTGATGGACCAGGAGCGCCACACCTGCACCTGGAAGAGCGAGCCGGTGACCCTGACGGTGACGGAATTCCTCATTCTTCATTCGCTGGCGCAGCGCCCGGGCGTGGTGAAGAGCCGCGACGCACTGATGGACGCGGCCTATGACGAACAGGTCTATGTCGACGACCGCACCATCGACAGCCACATCAAGCGGCTGCGCAAGAAGTTCAAGATGGTCGACAACGACTTCGACATGATCGAGACGCTTTACGGCGTCGGCTATCGTTTCCGGGAGAGTGCCTGAGCCTCGGGGCTTGCCATCGCGCCCAGAGTGGCGCATTTGAAGCGGCGCGATGGTGATGGCCTCATCTGAGGCTCGACACGATCTCCGCCGTCTTCGGATCAAAACCATGGAAGGCGGCGCAACCGGCCGGCAGCGCCGCCGCTATCGAACGATTATGAAGGACAGTCCGCGCGGGAGCGGGACATTTGGTAGAAGTCTTGCACGGCGACATTGAAGACACTGACGGGCGTGCCCAGGCACTGAAGGGCCAGCGCCGCTGGGCGCATCCCTTCACGCTCATTCGTCGTCTCTTCGGCAATGCCGTCTTCTCGAGCCTCACCCGCCGTATCGTCTTCTTCAACCTGGTGGCGCTCGTCGTTCTGGTCGGCGGCATCATGTACCTCAACCAGTTCCGCGAGGGGCTGATCGACGCGCGCGTCGAAAGCCTTTTGACCCAGGGCGAAATCATCGCCGGCGCGATCTCGGCTTCCGCCTCGGTCGATACCAATTCGATCACCATCGATCCCGAAAAGCTGCTGGAACTGCAGGCCGGCCAGAGCATCACGCCGCTGCCGAGCGACGAGGATCTCGACTTCCCGATCATCCAGGAGCGTGTCGCGCCGGTTCTGCGCCGGCTGATCTCGCCGACGCGCACCCGCGCCCGGCTGTTCGACGCGGACGCCGACCTGCTGCTCGATTCGCGCCATCTCTATAGCGGCGGCCAGGTGCTGCGCTTCGACCTGCCGCCGATCGAGCCGGAGGCGACGGGCATCGGCGAAAAGCTCAACAGCTGGCTGAACAAGCTTTTGCAGCCGGGCAATCTGCCGCTCTATAAAGAACCGCCGGGTGGCAACGGCTCGATCTACCCTGAGGTGACCAATGCTCTGACGGGCGTGCGCGGCTATGTCGAGCGCGTTACCGAGAAGGGCGAGCTCATCGTTTCCGTGGCGGTGCCCGTCCAGCGCTTCCGCGCCGTTCTCGGCGTGCTCCTGCTTTCGACCCAGGCCGGCGACATCGACAAGATCGTCCAGGCCGAGCGACTCGCCATCATCCGCGTCTTCGGCGTCGCGGCGCTCGTCAACATCATCCTGTCGCTGCTTCTGTCGTCGACGATCGCCAATCCGCTGCGCAGGCTTGCGGCAGCAGCGGTGCGCGTGCGCCGCGGCGGCGCCAAGGAGCGCGAGGAAATTCCCGACTTCTCCTCGCGCCAGGACGAGATCGGCAACCTCTCGGTCGCGCTGCGTGAGATGACGACCGCGCTCTATGACCGGATCGCCGCGATCGAAAACTTTGCCGCCGACGTCAGCCACGAGCTGAAAAACCCCCTCACCTCACTGCGTAGCGCCGTCGAGACGCTGCCTTTGGCGCGGACCGACGAATCGAAGAAGCGGCTGATGGACGTCATCCAGCATGACGTCCGCCGTCTCGACCGCCTGATCAGCGATATCTCGGACGCCTCGCGTCTCGACGCGGAACTTGCCCGCAGCGACGCCAAGACGATCGATCTCGAAAAACTCCTCGGCGACCTCGTCGATATCTCGCGACAGGTCCGCAGCAAGAAGAAGGCGGTGCTGCTCGATTTCGTCATCGACCGCAAGGACAGCCCCAAGGCGCGCTTTGCCGTCAGCGGCTACGACCTGCGCATCGGCCAGATCATTACCAACCTGATCGAAAACGCCCGTTCCTTCGTTCCCGAGGACGGCGGGCGGATCGTCGTGCGCCTCACCCGCTCGCGCTCGCGCTGCCTCGTCTATGTCGAGGACAACGGCCCGGGCATCCAGGCCGAAGACATCGACCGCATTTTCGAGCGCTTCTATACCGACCGGCCGGAAGGCGAGGATTTTGGACAGAACTCCGGCCTCGGGCTGTCGATCTCCAGGCAGATCGCCGAAGCCCATGGCGGCACGCTCAAGGCCGAGAACATCGCCGGACCGGATGGCCATATCACCGGCGCGCGCTTCGTCCTGTCCCTGCCCGCCGAGCCGCACGCGTGACAACGGCCCGCGCCAATGTCCACGGCACCGCAATCGTGCTCGGGACACGCGGCTTCCTGCTTACCGGCCCGTCCGGCAGCGGCAAATCCAGACTGGCGCTCGCCTGCATCACGGCCGCCCGGCAGACCGGACATTTCGCGGCGCTCGTCGCCGACGACCGGGTGGATCTTGCGCTCGAACACGACCGGATCGTGGCGCGCTGCCCGCCCTCCATTCACGGCCTCATCGAAATCCGCGGCGCCGGCATCGGCACGATCGAAACCGTGCCTGCCGCCGTGATGGACTGGGCCATTCTGCCCGTCGCCGCCCCATTCGACCCGCGGCTACCGCCCGAAGACGAGACATTGCCCCTGCCACTCGGGCGCGTATTGCCGATTGTTCGCGTTCCCGTTGAAGAAGGCGCCCAGGTTCTCAATATTTTGCAGGCGCTCATCGCTGAAAAAATAGGTTTCTAGCCCGATTTACCGTCAGCGCGACCGGAATTTCGGCATTTTTGGCTTGCACTTCCCCTTTTCCTTGCCAAGATGCCCTCCCCAACAGGTGGACGAAATTGCTGCATTGCGATATCTGGCCATCAGTGAATTGCGTGTGCAGTTGGAGCGAAGATACCCATGATCGGACTTGTGCTTGTCACCCATGGCAAGCTGGCTGAGGAATTTCGACATGCGCTTGAGCATGTTGTCGGTCCGCAAAAAGCTATAGAGACCGTCTGCATCGGCCCCGAGGACGACATGGACCAGCGTCGGCAGGATATCCTCGACGCGGTCACCAATGTCGACGAAGGCAACGGCGTCATCATTCTCACCGACATGTTCGGCGGGACCCCCTCCAACCTCGCCATCTCGGTGATGCGCAGCGGCACCGTCGAAGTGATCGCCGGCGTCAACCTGCCGATGCTGATCAAGCTTGCCGGCGTGCGCGGCGAGAGCGACATGGACAAGGCACTTGTCGAGGCCTCCGAGGCCGGGCGGAAATACATCAACGTCGCCAGCCGCGTCCTGAGTGGAAAGTAATGGATCACCGCCCCGACATGTCGCTGACGCGCGAACTGCTGATCATCAACAAGCGAGGCCTGCATGCGCGGGCGTCAGCAAAGTTCGTGCAGACGGTTGAGGCCTATGACGCCGAGATCACCGTTTCGAAGGACGGCATGACCGTTGGCGGAACCTCGATCATGGGGCTGATGATGCTGGCCGCCAGCACCGGCTGCAGCGTTTGCGTGACCGCCAGCGGCGCGCAGGCCGAAGAGGCCCTGAACGCGCTCGACGCTCTGGTCGCCGACAAGTTTGGCGAAGAAATCTGACGGCAATATAAAGATATAAAGACTTCTTTATATCGAGGTTGCTCTCCACCCTGAATCCTGATAGATCGGTCGCACTCTCACCGCGTCGTATAGGCGTGGGAGGCATAATCGCGCCGCGGAGATGGCCAAGGCCGCGCGGCTTGAAGAGATCAGCCCGGAGAACTCCATGACCACCACTCAGGACTACATCGTCGCCGACATCGGACTTGCCGATTTCGGGCGCAAGGAAATTGCGATCGCCGAAACGGAAATGCCGGGCCTGATGGCCTGCCGCGAAGAGTTCGGCGCTTCGAAGCCGCTGAAGGGCGCGCGCATCACCGGCTCGCTGCACATGACCATCCAGACCGCCGTCCTCATCGAGACGCTGGTCGCACTCGGCGCCGACGTACGCTGGGCTTCGTGCAACATCTTCTCGACCCAGGACCACGCCGCAGCCGCGATCGCCGCCAGCGGCGTTCCGGTCTTCGCCGTCAAGGGTGAGACGCTCGAAGAATACTGGACCTACACGGACAAGATCTTCCAGTGGGCCGACGGTGGCGTCTCGAACATGATCCTCGACGATGGTGGCGACGCCACCATGTACATCCTGCTCGGCGCCCGCGCCGAAGCCGGCGAGGACGTGCTCTCCAACCCGGGCTCCGAGGAAGAAGAAATCCTCGTCGCGCAGATCAAGAAGCGCCTTGCCGCTTCGCCGGGCTGGTTCACCAAGCAGCGCGACGCGATCAAGGGCGTGACCGAAGAAACCACCACCGGCGTCAACCGCCTCTACCAGCTCCAGGCCAAGGGCCTGCTGCCCTTCCCGGCGATCAACGTCAACGACAGCGTCACCAAGTCGAAGTTCGACAACAAGTACGGCTGCAAGGAATCGCTGGTCGACGGCATCCGCCGCGGCACCGACGTGATGATGGCCGGCAAGGTCGCCGTCGTCTGCGGTTACGGCGACGTCGGCAAGGGTTCGGCCGCCTCGCTTTCCGGCGCCGGCGCCCGCGTCAAGGTCACTGAAATCGACCCGATCTGCGCGCTCCAGGCCGCCATGGACGGCTTCGAAGTCGTCCAGCTCGAAGACGTCGTCTCCTCGGCCGACATCTTCATCACGACGACCGGCAACAAAGACGTCATCCGCATGGACCACATGCGCGAGATGAAGGACATGGCGATCGTCGGCAACATCGGCCACTTCGACAACGAGATCCAGGTCTCGGCTCTGCGTAACCTCAAGTGGACGAACATCAAGCCGCAGGTCGACATGATCGAGTTCCCGAAGGGCAATCGCATGATCCTGCTTTCGGAAGGTCGCCTGCTCAACCTCGGCAACGCCACCGGTCACCCGTCCTTCGTGATGTCGGCCTCGTTCTCCAACCAGGTCCTGGCCCAGATCGAGCTCTTCACCAAGGGTGAGAAGTACAAGAACGAAGTCTACGTCCTGCCCAAGGCGCTCGACGAGAAGGTCGCTCGCCTGCACCTCAAGAAGCTCGGCGCCAAGCTTTCGGAACTTTCCGAAGAGCAGGCCGACTACATCGGCGTGAAGACGCAGGGTCCGTTCAAGGCTGAGCACTACCGGTACTAATCCTTACCCGGGCAATCCACAACATCTTGTGGCCGCGTTCTTGACAAGAGAGCGCGGCCGCTTTTTTGGGCCTCTCCCTTCCCGACGATTCGACTAGGAAGTATGCTCTAACCCATTGATTCGTGATGCCGGTGCGGACCTTGGGCATCGCGGATGGGATGTCTTGTCGAATTAGCGGCAAACAGACGGAGACAGACCGGGGATGCAATCGGAACTGACGCGGACCCTTGAACAGGGCCCCGGTGGAACTGTGCAAGGCGCAGCAAGGCCGGCAGCACTCTTCGGACAGACGGGGATGGCAGCGCCATGAACAAAGACCAGACAGATTTTCCGGCCATCCGCCGCAAGGGTCCGAAATTCCTGCGCCGCCTTTTGGCCGGCACCGCCCTTTTCACCGCCACGGATGCTCTCGCCCAGGCTGTCCCGCAAAAGGCCGGCATCTTCGGCTCGTCGGAAGTCGTCACCTTTTCCGTGCTGATCGGCGTCATTTCCGCTGCGATGATCTCGGCGATCTGGCTGATCCGCCAGCGCGGCAACATCGAGGCGGAAAACCGCGAGCTTAGGTCCGACCTTTCCGACGCCAACCAGCGCCTCTCGCGCTACCAGGCGCTGGTCGCCGACAAGAACCGCCGGATCGTCATCTGGGACGGGCTTCTCGAACGCGCCGAACTGCTCGGCCAGCTGCCGGCGGAAACCGGCGCGCCTTCCGACGACCGCGACTTCCTGGCCTTCGGCCGCTGGGTCAAGGCGCAGTCTGCAGGCGAGCTCGAAAAATCGATCGAGGCGCTTCGCACCCAGGCGCGCAGCTTCGATCTCGTCATCGAAACGCAGCGCAATGAAGTGCTGGAAGCCCAGGGACGCGTTTCCGGCGGCCGCGCCTTTGTGCGCTTCATCGCGCTCAACAACATGCGGGCGGAGCTCGCCGAACTGAAGCTCGAACACGACCGGCTCAATATCGCGCTTCGCTCCTTCCATACGCTCCTCGACGCAATCGACCTGCCCGTCTGGCAGCGCGGCACCGACGGCGCGCTCGTCTGGGTCAACGAAGCCTATGCCGACGCCGTCGAGGCACCCGATGTCGCCACCGCTGTCGCGGAAAAGCGCGAGTTGCTTGCGACCGTTGCCCGTGAAAAGATCCGGTCGGTCTCGACGTTCGATACGCCTTTCCACGACAAGGTCTCGACCGTCGTGCGCGGCAACCGCACCTTCTTCGACGTCGTCGACGCCCGCAGCGCCGCCGGTTCGGCGGGTATCGCAGTCGATATTTCGGGGATCGAGGCCGTGCGCGAAGAGCTCAACCGCACGCTCAAGAGCCATGCGGAAACGCTCGACCATCTGGCGACGCCCGTCGCGATCTTCGACGGCAACCAGCGTCTGCAGTTCTACAACCAGGCCTTCCAGCGCCTGTGGAACCTCGATATCGGCTTCCTGGAGCGCAAGCCGGACAATGGCGAAGTGCTCGATCGGCTGCGTGCTGGCGGCCAGCTGCCGGAGCAGCTCAACTGGAAACAGTGGAAGGCGAACGCACTATCGGTCTACCAGGCGCTCGATACGCAGAGCGACCTTTGGCACCTGCCGAACGGACAGACATTGCGCGTCTTTGCCACCGCCCGCCCGCAGGGCGGCGTTACCTGGGTGTTCGAGAACCTGACCGAGAAGGTCGACCTCGAAACGCGCTACAACACCCTCGTCCAGGTCCAGGGCGAAACCATCGATCACCTAGCCGAAGGCGTAGCGGTATTCGGCCCGGACGGCCGCATCCGCCTGTCGAACCCGGCGTTTCGCGCGATCTGGGGCATCAGCGAGGCTGAAGCCAAACCCGGTACGCATATCAAGGCGATCGAGCAGGCCTGCCTGATCTCCTACGACCAGCCCGACGGCTGGAAGCGTTTCACCCACATCATCACCAGCTTCGACGACGAGAGGCCTTCCAGCCGCGGCATTCTCGAACTCAGGACCGGGCTGATTCTCGACTACGCGGTCATCCCGCTGCCGAACGCCCAGACGATGCTGACCTTCGTCAACATTACCGACAGCGTCCGGGTCGAGCGCGCGCTCACCGAAAAGAATGAGGCGCTGCGCAAGGCCGATGCGTTGAAGAACGACTTCGTCCACCACGTCTCCTATGAGCTGCGCTCGCCGCTCACCAACATCATCGGTTTCGCCGATCTCTTGAAGACGCCTGCGTTCGGCGACCTCAACGAGCGCCAGGCAGAGTATGTCGACCATATCGCCACGTCGTCGTCGCTGCTTCTGACGATCGTCAACGACATCCTCGATCTTGCGACCGTCGACGCCGGCATCGTCCAGCTCGACCTTGCCGACATCAGCCTCACCGATTTCCTCGATGACATCGCGTATCAGATGGCCGACCGTCTGACCGAAAGCGGCGTGACGCTCCGGATCGCCGCACCTGATAATCTCGGCCGGATGGTCGCCGATCAGCAGCGCCTGAAGCAGATCTTCGTCAAGCTGCTCACCAATGCCGCGAACTTCGCCCCCGATGGCAGCGTCATCGAACTGGCGTGCCGCCGCGAGGGCAGCGACTTCATCTTCTCGGTCTCCGACAGCGGCCCCGGCATTCCGCAGGACGTGCTCGACACGGTCTTCAACCGCTTTGAAAGCCACGGTCAGCGCGGCGGCGCCGGCCTCGGGCTTTCGATCGTCGAGAGCTTCGTCAGCCTGCATCACGGCACGGTCTCGATCCGCAGCAAGGAAGGCGAAGGCACGGAAGTGACCTGCCGCATCCCTTCGGCCGACGTGCCGGCCACCGTCGCGGCCGAATGATGCCGGCGATCGAGCGCCATCTTGCAAACGAGGCGGCAACGATCGAGCTTGGTGAGGACCTGGCGCTCGCCCTGAAGCCTGGCGACTGCGTCGCTCTTTCGGGCGATCTCGGCGCCGGCAAATCCACACTGGCGCGCGCCTTTTTGAGGGTCGTCGCCGATGACGACGGCCTGGAAGTGCCGAGCCCGACCTTCACGCTGGTCCAGAGCTACGACTTGCGCATACCCGTCGCGCATTTCGACCTTTACCGGCTGGCCGATTCCAGCGAGCTCGACGAACTGGGCTTCGATGAAGCCCTGTCGCAGGGCATCTGCCTGGTCGAATGGCCGGAACGGGCGGACGACGCCCTCCCCTCACGTCGCATCACGCTTGCGATCACCCACGAGAAGGACGGGCGACGCGTCGATATTTCGGCGCCTGATGACACGCTGCAGCGCATCGCCCGAACGCTTTCGATCCGCGAATTTCTCGATACGAACGGACATTCCAAGGCGCGGCGGCGGCACCTGAGCGGCGACGCCTCCATCCGGGCCTATGAGCGCATTTACCCGGCGGACGGCTCCGTTAGCCGGATTCTGATGGATACGCCGCGGCACAAGCCGGGCCCGATCCTTCAGGACGGAAAGTACTATCAGCAGCTGGCGCATATCGCCGAAGATGTCGTTCCCTTCGTCGCCGTCGACCAGATGCTCATTGCCCGCGGCTTTGCGGCGCCTGAAATCTACGCCCGCGACATCGACCATGGCATCCTCTTGATCGAAGATCTGGGCTCGGAGGGCGTCCTCCATGCGGACGGAGAGCCGATCGACGAACGCTACATCGAGAGCGCGCGGCTGCTTGCCCGCCTGCACTCGGAACCGGCCGAGGCCGAGATCAAGGTCGAGCCGACTGTGATCCACCGCATTCCGGATTTCGACCGGACGGCGATGAAGATCGAGACGCGGCTTTTGACCGACTGGTATCTGCCCTGGAAACGCGGCGCGCCGGCAAGCGACGACGAGAAGCGCGAATATGGAGAGATCTGGGACGGCCTGATCGACCTCCTGCAGACATCCGAAACGAACCTGCTGCTGCGCGATTTTCACTCGCCGAACATCATCTGGCGCGGGGAACGCGAAGGTCTGAACCGGATCGGCCTCATCGATTTCCAGGACGCAATGATCGGTCCGACTGCCTATGACGTCGCGTCCTTGGTTCAAGATGCCCGCGTCACCATCCCGCCTTCGCTCGCAAGCCGGATGATGGACGCCTATCTCGCCGAACGGCGCGCGGGTGGTAGCTTCGACGAGGCTATGTTCCTTCGCGACTGGCACCTGATGTCGGCGCAGCGCAACTGCAAGCTCGTCGGCATCTGGGTGCGGCTGATGCAGCGCGACGGCAAACCCGGCTACATGAAGCACATGCCGCGCACTTTCGCCTATCTTCAGGCGGCGCTTTCACATGAATCGCTGAAACCCTTGCACGACTGGTGTATGAAGACCGGAATCCTCGTTTCCGAATCAGCGAACTGACAGAGAATCAATGTCGATCAGCAATGCGATGGTGCTCGCAGCGGGCCTCGGCACCCGTCTTCGTCCGATCACCAACACCATGCCAAAACCGCTCGTCGAGATCGCCGGCAAGCCGATGATCGACTACGTGCTGGACCTCCTGGTGGAGGCCGGCGTCAGCACGGCCGCGGTCAACGTGCATCATTTCGCCGACCTGATGGAAGGCCATCTCAGCCAACGCAGCGCCCCGGAGATCGTGATTTCGGACGAGCGCGAGGCGCTGATGAATTCCGGCGGCGGTCTCGCCAAGGGGCTGAAACTGCTGCCGGAGGGTCCGGTTCTGGTGATGAATGCCGATCTCTTCTGGGTCGGCGAGCCCAAGGGCAAGCCCAGCAACCTGACGCGCCTGGCCGCCGCCTTCGACGCGGAGCGCATGGACATGCTGCTCCTTTGCGTGCGCGACGAGGATACGACCGGCCACAACGGCAAGCGGGATTTCTCGCTGGGTGACGACGGCAAGCTCACGCGCTACGCCGAAGGCCTGCCGAACCCGGTGGTTTATGCCGGCGCGATTGCGCTTCACTCCCGGCTCTTTGCCGACGCGCCCGACGACGCCTTCAATCTCAACATCTACTTCGATCGCGCCGCCGAAGAAGGCCGTCTTTACGGCCTGCTGCTCGACGGTCACTGGATGACGGTCGGAACGCCCGAGGCGATCGGCGAAGCGGAGGCGGCGATCCGCCGCCACCAGCCGGAGGGATGAGCGTGCTTGGCCGCCGGTCCAATGTCTTCACGATCCCGCCCGGCCTCCCCTTCCTGAAGACGCTCGCCGAAAAGCTTTGCGACGGTAGCCTGACGCCGGACTTCCGCTACGACCCGGCCGATCCCCTGCCGCTTGCCGGCGTGACGATCTTCGTGCCGACGCGGCGCTCGGCCCGTGTGCTCCGGTCCGAGTTCGTCGACCTGCTCGGCGGACGCTCCACCATCCTGCCCACGATCAAGGCACTCGGCGAGACCGATGACGACAGCGGCTTCTTCGATGCCGAGGTGCCGGCAATCCTCGATCTCGCCCCGCCCCTGCCCGGGACCGCCCGCCTGATCGAGCTTGGCCGGCTTATCCTCGCCTGGCGCAACCGGCTGCCGAAGGTGGTGCTCGACATCCATGCGGAGAGCCCGCTGATTGCGCCGGCAAGCCCTGCCGATGCGATCTGGCTCGCGCGCAATCTTGCCGACCTCATCGACGCGATGGAGACGGAAGAGCTCGACTGGGACAAGCTCGACAAGCTCGATGCCGGCGAGCACGCCCTCTGGTGGCAGCTGACGCTCGAATTCCTGAAGATTGCCCGCAGCTACTGGCCGGAACGGCTGGAGGAACTGAAACAATCCTCGCCCGCGCGCCACCGCAACGCGATCCTGCAGGCCGAGACGCAGCGCATCGCCGCCGGCAAGATCGAGGGCCCGATCATCATTGCCGGTTCGACCGGCTCCATTCCCGCAACGGCCGCGCTGATTGCCGCCGTGCAGAAGCTGCCCAACGGTACGATCGTGCTGCCTGGCCTCGACCAGACGATGAGCGAGGCCGAATGGGACATGATCGTCGCCGACGCCGCCCTTGACGGCAGGCCGGACCCGGCAAGCCGCAGCCACCCGCAATACGGCTTTTACAGGCTTTTGAAACGCATGGGCGTTCTGCGGCCCGACGTGACCGCCCTGGCTGTCGCCGAGGTCGACCTCGACGTCCGTGCCGAGATCCTGTCGCACGCTCTTCTGCCGGCCAAGGCGACCAATGCATGGACCGCCATGCGCAGCGAGCTGGATCCGGCGTTGCTGCAGCAAGCCTTCCAGGATGCAGCCCTCATCGAAACCGCCAACGAACGCGAGGAAGCGGCCGCGATCGCGGTCGCCTTGCGGCTCGCGCTCGAAGGCAGCGACGAGAGCCAGGCAGCGCTGATCACGCCGGACCGCAATCTCGCACGGCGGGTCGGCGCCGAGCTTGCCCGCTTCGGCATCGAGGCCGACGATTCCGCCGGTACGCCTCTCATCGCGACGCCGCAGGGCAGCCTGCTGCGGCTGCTGCTAGAAGCATGCCTGCGCCCCGGCGATCCCGTGCCGTTCGTCGCGCTGCTCAAGCATCCGCTGGCGCGCTTCGGGCTTTCCCGCGACAGGATGCGCGAAGGGGCCGACGCGCTGGAACGCATGGCACTGCGTGGCAGCACCGCGACGGTCGATCTGCTGGCCCTCGGATCCGTGCTCGACGCGGCGATCGTCCGGCACAAGACCGATCGCCATCCACCGGAATGGCGCATCGGCATCGGGGATGACGCGCTTGAGGCGGCCCGCGACGTGGCGGCGAAGATCGGTCTCGCGGTGGCACCGCTCGCCTCCGCGCTGACGCGCAGCCGGGACGGCAGCCGCGTGTTCTCGGACGAATTTACCTTTGCCGACTGGGCGATGCGCACCGGCGAGGCCCTGGAAGCAGCCTCAGCCGACGAGCGTGGCGACCTCGGTGGGCTTTGGTCCGGAGAGGCCGCCGATACGCTCGCAACTCTCCTTCGCGGCATCATCGAAACCGACGGCCAGATGACCGCGAACGGGCCGCAATGGTGCGATGTCGTCGAAGCCCTGTCGGCCAGCGCCGCGGTCAAGCCTCGCTCCATGCGCCATCCGCGGGTGTTCATCTTCGGCGCGCTGGAATCGCGCCTGCAGAGCATGGACCTGGTGGTTCTCGGCGGCCTGAACGAAGGCAATTGGCCGGGCCAGACGGCCAACGATCCGTTCCTGTCGCGCACCATGAAGACGGGGATCGGTCTTGAGCCGCCTGAACGACGCATCGGCCAGCTTGCGCACGACTTCCAGATGGCCTGCGGCACAAGGCGGCTGATCTTCACCCGCTCGATGCGCCAGGGCGCAGCACCCACCGTCGCCTCGCGCTGGCTGCAGCGGCTGCTGGCGCTCGGCGGCGAACGGCTGACGCGAGCGCTGCACGCCAATGGCGCCGACTATCTCGCCTGGGCCCGCATGCTTGACGACGGCGGCCGCCAGCCGCTGGCCGAGCGCCCCGCCCCCAAGCCACCGGCGGACCTGCAGCCGCGCAAGTACTCTTTCAGCGAAGTGTCGCGGCTACGGCGCGACCCCTACGCGATCTATGCGCGACGCATCCTTCGGCTGGATCCGCTGCTGCCGTTCAACAGCGACCCCGGCCCGGCCGAGCGCGGCACGCTTTACCACCAGATCGTCGAGCGTTTCGTACGCGCCGGCGTCGATCTGATGTTGCCGGCGGCGGAAGAGGTCATGCACCGGCTGCTGAACGAGGCTTTCGACGAGGCGCGACTGCCCACCCATATCGACACGATCTGGCGGCCGCGCTTTGCCGCCGTCGGCTTGGCCTTCATCAAATGGGAACGGGACCGCGCCCGCTTCATCCGCCGGTCGCGCACCGAAGTGGCGGCATCGATGGAGCTCGGCGTCGCCGACATGCGGCTGACCGGCATTGCCGACCGGCTCGATACGCTGACCGACGGCAGCGTCGAGATCGTCGACTACAAGACCGGCTCCAGCCCATCGACCAAGGAAGCGCGCGTCCTGCTCGACCCGCAGCTCGCGCTGGAAGCCGCGGCCCTCAAGGCCGGCGCCTTTAAGGACGTGCCGCCCAGCCACCCACAGTCGCTGCTCTATGTCCGGCTCAAACCGGGCGCGCGCTTCAAACCGGAAGCGGTCAACAACGAAGGCAGCAAGTCGAAGGAGACGAAGTCGGCCGATCAGCTTGCGGACGAGTCGCTTGCCGAACTCAGGAAGCTGCTAAGCGCGCTTCTCTCGGGCAAGCATGGCTTTGCCTCGCGCGTGATTGTTCAGAAAGAGCGCGATTATGGCGGCGAATACGACCATCTGGCACGCGTAGCCGAATGGTCGACGGCCGACAGCGAAGAGGAGGATGGCGATGAGGGATGACAACCTCGGCCCCGAACAGGCGACGCCTCAAAGCTGGCTCGACTGGACCTCGCGCCGGCAGTCGCTGGCTTCGGACCCGGACCGCTCCGCCTGGGTGTCGGCCAATGCCGGCTCCGGCAAGACCCACGTGCTGACCCAGCGGGTGATTCGGCTGCTGCTTGCCGGCTGCCGCCCCTCGGCGATCCTCTGCCTCACCTATACCAAGGCGGCGGCCTCCGAAATGTCGAATCGCGTGTTCGAACGGCTGGCCGAATGGGTAACGCTCGACGACGCGACGCTCGAAAAGCGGATCGAGGCGATTGAGGGCGAGCGGCCCGGGCGCTTGAAGCTGCAGGAGGCGCGGCGCCTGTTCGCCCGCGCGCTGGAGACCCCGGGCGGCCTGAAGATCCAGACGATCCATGCCTTTTGCGAGGCGCTGCTGCACCAGTTTCCGCTGGAGGCCAATGTCGCCGGCCATTTCTCGGTTCTCGACGATCGCGCGGCTGCGGTTCTGCTTGCCGATGCGCGCCGGCTGCTGCTGACCGCGACCGCGGCCAAGGACGATCCGGCTCTTGCCCACGCCTTTGCCACCGTGCTCGACATCGCCGACGATACCGGCCTGGAAAAGCTGCTGGCCGCAATCGTCGAAAACCGAACCGCGATCCAGGTCTTCCTCGAACATGCCGACGGGCTCGGCGGCACCGAGGCCGAGCTGCGCCGGGCGCTGAAGCTTTCGCCGGGGGAAAGCGTCGACGGCGCCATGGCGACGATCTGGCCCTTGGCGGGCTTGAACGGCGCGGCGCTCGAACGGTACTTCTCGCTCGCCACCAGCGTCGGCGGCACGAAGGTGCTCGACTTTGCGGAGGGGCTGAGGACCGTTTCGAAGATGACGGATCTCAGCGCGCGCTATGACGGGCTCAGGCATCTGTTCTTCACCGGCACGGGCAAGCCGCGGGCGCAATCCGCCTTCCTCAACAAGGCGATGCAGCAGGCTGCCCCCGATCTCATTGACCTCGTGGACGAGGCCTATCGCCATGTCATCGCCTGCATCGATCACATCAGCATCCTCAGGATGTTCGAGGCGACGCTGGCGGCGCTGACGCTCGCCGAGCGGCTGAATGCCGACTACGAGGAACTGAAGCGACGCCGCAGCCAGCTCGATTTCGAGGACCTGATCAACCGCACGGCGGCGCTCTTTGCCCGCGGCGACGTCAGCGCCTGGGTACACTACAAGCTCGACCAGGGCATCGACCATATCCTCGTCGACGAGGCGCAGGACACCAGCCCGGCGCAGTGGACGATCATCCAGGCGCTGGCTTCCGACTTCTTCTCGGGCGAGAGCGCACGCGGTACTGCCCGCACGATGTTTGCTGTCGGTGACGAGAAACAGTCGATCTACTCCTTCCAGGGCGCCCGTCCGGAGCGGTTTTCGCGCGAGAGCCAGGAGACCGAACGGCGGGTGCGCGACGGCGGCAAGGCTTTCGAGCCCATCCGCCTGCAGCTCTCCTTCCGCTCGACCGTCGACGTGCTTTCGGCCGTTGACGCCGTCTTTGCCAATCCGGCGCATGCGCGAGGCCTCAGCGCCCGCAACGAGCCCGTGGTGCATGCTTCGAACCGCATCGGCCATCCCGGCGCCGTCGACATCTGGGACGTGATTGCCGCCGAACCGGTGGATACAGACGAGGAATGGACCGCCGCCTTCGACGCAACGCCGGAGAGTGCGCCGGTCAACATCCTCGCCCGCCGGATCGCAGCCACGCTGGAAAGCTGGATCGGCAAGGAGACGATCGTCGAGAAGGGCGTTCGCCGGCCGATGCGCCCGGGCGACGTGATCGTACTGGTCCGCAAGCGCGACGCCTTCGTCAATGCTCTGACGAGAGCACTCAAGCGCCGCAACAACATTCCGGTCGCCGGCGCCGACCGGTTGGTGCTCACCAAGCATATTGCCGTCCAGGACCTGCTCGCCCTCGGGCGGTTCGTGCTGTTGCCGCAGGACGACCTGTCGCTGGCCGCGCTGATGAAAAGCCCGCTGTTCAACCTCGGCGAAGACGCGCTGTTCGAACTCGCGGCGCGGCGCGGCGAAGGCGAAAGCCTCTGGGAGAGGCTGCAGCATGAAGCCGATGACGGTATCCTGTTTCACCAGACGGCGCGAACGCTGAAATCCTACATGGCGCTCGCAAGCCAGCTGGCGCCGCATGACTTCTATGCCCGCGTCCTCGGCGTGCATGGCGGACGCGCCGCCTTTCTCGCGCGCCTCGGCACCGAGGTCAGCGACATTCTCGACGAGTTCCTGACCTTCGCGCTCGACCAGGAAAGAAGCGGCCTGCCCGGCCTGCAGGCCTTCGTCTCGACGCTGGAAATGGAAGCGCCGACGGTCAAGCGCGAGCAGGACAAGGAACGCGATGAAGTTCGGATCATGACCGTGCACGCGGCCAAGGGCCTGGAAGCGCCAGTCGTCTTCCTCGCCGATGGCGGCGGGGCGGCGTTCAGCAACCAGCATGTGCCCTCTCTTCGCTTCCTGGAGCTTGCCCAGAGAGACGGCACCGTCCTGCCGCTTCCGGTGTGGCGCGCGCCGGGCGCGGAATCGAACTCGCTCATCACCGCCGACGGCGAGCGGCTGAAGACGCTGGCTGAGGAAGAATATCGTCGCCTGCTCTATGTCGGCATGACCCGCGCCGCCGACCGCCTGATCGTCTGCGGTTATCGCGGCCAGCGGGCCGTTGCCGATACATGGCACGCTATGGTTCAGGCGAGCCTTGCCGGAGACGAGAGCGGCCGCGGCCACCCGACCAGTTTTCACGCCGGCGGCGAGGAATGGTCCGGCCATGCCTGGCGCGAGAAGCAGCTCGAACGCGATCTGCCCTCCGGCGATGCGCGCTCGGCCGATTCGGGCCGTCCCGCCACCGCCCTGCCAAAGGCGCTTTCGACGCCACTGCCGCCGCAAAAGCGGCTGCCGCGGCCGCTCAGTCCTTCCGGCGTCGGCATCGCGGTTGACGAGGACGATGGCGATGCGCTCGTCGGCTCGGCTCTTTTCTCAGAAAAGGCCCCGGCAAACCTCTCGATGCTGCGCGGCGCCATCCTGCACCGCCTGCTGCAGGTTCTGCCCTCGATGGCGGGAGACGATCGCCGGGCCGCGGCCGAACGCTATCTCGAGCGATCCGTGCCCAGTTGGCCTTCAGAACAACGCGCCGCACTGATCGCCAGCATCGAAGCCGTGCTCGACCATCCGGACCTCGGCGCAGTTTTCTCGGTGAGCAGCCGGGCCGAGGTTTCGGTCATGGGTACGCTGGCGCTCGGCAAGCGCGAGCACGCGGTTTCAGGCCGGATCGACCGGCTGGCCGTTCGCGACGGCGTCGTCACGATTGCGGACTTCAAGACCAACAGGCAGGTGCCGGCATCTCCTAACGACATTCCCTTCGCCTACACGGCGCAGCTTGCGATCTACCGCGCGCTCCTGCAGCCGCTTTATCCAGCACATGCGTTTCGATGTGTACTGATCTTCACCGAGGGGCCGGCAATCCACGTCGTTCCCGACCAGGCACTCGACAGGAGCCTTGAAGACCTCGCGACAAAGTGAGATACCCGATATTGAAAATCCAGCGGTGCCTTCTCACATGACACACAACATCTGGATACTGCCATTCCGAACGCAAGGAGCAGCCTATGGCTACTGTAAAGGTCGATACGTCCAATTTTCAGCAGGAAGTGCTGAACTCCGCCGAGCCGGTGGTTGTCGATTTCTGGGCTGAATGGTGCGGCCCGTGCAAGATGATCGCCCCGAGCCTCGAGGAAATCTCGAACGAACTCGCCGGCAAGGTCAAGGTTGCCAAGCTCAACATCGACGAAAACCCGGAACTGGCCGCCCAGTACGGCGTTCGCTCGATCCCGACGCTCGCCATGTTCAAGGCCGGCGAAGTGGCTGACATCAAGGTTGGCGCCGCCCCGAAGACGGCCCTGTCCTCGTGGATCTCCACGGCGGTCGCTTAAAGCAAGTTCACTGCTGAAAACGCTGAAAGCCCGGCATGCCGGGCTTTTTTCTTGTCTTCAATCTAGAAGCCGGATGGCGGTCCCGGCTGGCGATCACTTCGGCGGCGTGCCGTTGTCGGCAAGCACATCGCCCACCAGATAGAGCGAGCCACCGATCAGGATGCGTGGCGGCGCCGGGTCTTCGTCGACCAGATTGGCGATGACCGTCAGCGCCTCGGCAACGGAGGAAACCGCGGAAGCCTCGAAACCGACCGAAGCGGCATCGCTCGCAAGAGCCACGGGATCAAGCCCGGCATCGGAACCGCGGATCGGCACGGTGAAGACCTGTTCGGCGAGATCGAGGAAGGCGCGGAAGTAGCCGATCGGCTCCTTGGTGTTGATCATGCCGATGATCAGGAACAAGGGGCGCGATTCGCGCTCCTCGAAGGTCGCCATCGCCTCGGCAATCACCTGGCCGGCGCCAGGATTGTGACCGCCGTCGACCCAGATCTCGGCACCCATCGGACCGTAATGCGTGAGCTTGCCGCTGGTGAGGCGCTGCAGTCGCCCTGGCCATTCGACGCCCGCAAGCCCTCTTTCGATCGCCGCGTCGGAGATGTCGAAACCGGCGGCGCGGACCGCGCGGATGGCCGCAGCGGCATTGGCATACTGGTGGCGCCCCGGCAGCTTCGGCAGCGGCAGGTCGGCAAGCCCGCCCTCGTCCTGATAGACGAGCCGGCCAAACTCCTCGTGGGCCATGAAGTCCTGGCCATAAACGAACATCGGGCAGCCCAAGCGCTCCGCCGTCGAGACCAGGACGTCACGAGCGGCCTCTTCCTCCTGCTGGCCGATCACCACGGGGCAGCCGCGCTTCATGATGCCGGCCTTTTCGGCCGCGATCAGTTCCACCCGATCGCCGAGATAGGCCTGATGGTCGAGCGAGATCGGCATGACGACCGAGACGGCCGGTCGGGACATGACGTTGGTCGCGTCGAAGCGGCCGCCAAGGCCAACCTCGATGATCGCCACATCGGCCGGATGCTCGGCGAAGAGCAGGAAGGTGACGGCGGTCAGGATCTCGAAGACGGTGATCTTCTCGCCGCCATTGGCTTCGGCAACGCGGCGCACGGCATCGGCAAGCACGGGATCGCTGACGAGCCTGCCCTTGCCACCCTTGACGCCGAGGCGATAGCGCTCATGCCAGTTGACGAGATGCGGCGAGGTATGGACGTGGACGCTGAGGCCGGCTGCTTCGAGGATCGCCCGCGAAAACGCGGTTGCCGAGCCCTTTCCGTTGGTGCCGGCGACATGGATCACCGGCGGCAGTCGGTCCTGGGGATTGCCGAGTGCTGCAAGAAGCCGGGTGATCCTGTCCAGCGACAGGTCGAAGCCCTTGGGGTGAAGGGCGAGAAGTTTTTCGATCTCGTAGCCCGCTTCGCTGGCTTCCACCGCTGCCATCTCTTAACCCCGCCCCGACACGCTCGGCTGCTACAGCGCGCGCCTTATAGGCCGTCTACCGATCGCTGTAACGCCTTGAGTTGCAGCATCCCCGCACACAAGAAATTGCGGAGATGCATTATTTTGTTCTACGCAGTTCGACCAGCCCAGCGCTTATTCAAGCGCTGGCAGCGACCGGCAAGGCGGCCGGCTGCGTGCCGCCGTTGAGCTTCGAGGCTTCCGCCGGCTTCTTCATCAGGATTTTCAGGACCCGGGCGAGCGTCGACGGCAGATCATGGCGCTTGACGACCATGTCGACCATGCCGTGCTCCAGCAGGTATTCCGACGTCTGGAAACCTTCCGGCAGTTTCTCGCGCAGCGTCTGCTCGATCACGCGCTTCCCGGCAAAGCCGATTTCCGCGCCGGGCTCGGCCATGTGGATGTCGCCGAGCATCGCGTAGGATGCGGTGACGCCGCCGGTGGTCGGGTTGGTGAGTACGACGATATAGGGGAGGCCCGCTTCCTTCAGCATGTTGACGGCAACCGTGGTGCGCGGCAGCTGCATCAGCGACAGGATGCCTTCCTGCATGCGGGCGCCACCCGAAGCCGGGAAGATGACCAGCGGGCACTTCTCGGCGATCGCCCGTTCGAAGGCCTTGATGATCGCCTCGCCGGCAGCCATGCCGAGCGAGCCGCCAATGAAGTTGAACTCGTGCACGACGGCGACGAGCTTGACGCCCTGGACGCGGCCGAGACCGGCGACGATCGTGTCTTCGAGTTCAGTCTTGGCGCGGCTGTCGCGCAGACGATCGACGTATTTCTTGGAATCGCGGAACTTCAGCGGGTCCTGAGCGACCTTCGGCTGCGGAAACGCTTCAAAGATGCCGCCGTCGAACAGGTCCTTCAACCGCGCCTTGGCCGGCATCTTCATGTGGAAGCCGGACTGCGGGATGACCCACTTGTTTTCCTCGAGATCGCGGTGGAACACCATCTCGCCGGTTTCCGGGCACTTGATCCAGAGATTTTCCGGAACTTCCCGGCGGCCCAGCATCGAGTTGATCTTCGGCCGAACGTAGTTTGTGATCCAGTTCACTTAGTAACTCCTGAAGATTTCCTTCGGGTTGTGCGCGCTAATATAGGCAATTATTCGGCTGCTGCGAGACGTGCGGACCGCACGCCTGCCGAGAGCCCTCTCACCAGCGCTTCGACACCCGGAACCGTCGCATCCGTCGCCTTGCCCTCTTCGGTCAGGCTCGACGCGATCTGGTTGACGATCGCCGTACCGACGACCACGCCATCGGCAGATGCTCCGATGGCCCTTGCATGTTCCGCCGTCTTGACGCCGAAACCGACGCAAACGGGCAGATTGGTGTGTGCCTTGATACGCCCGACGGCGCCGGCGATCAACGACGGATCGGGCAGAGCCGAACCGGTGATGCCGTTCATCGACACGTAATAGACGAAACCGGAGGTGTTTTCGAGGACCTTCGGCAGGCGACGGTCGTCCGTGGTCGGCGTCGCCAGGCGAATGAAGTTGATGCCCTTCTCCAGCGCCGGGATGCAGAGTTCGTCGTCCATCTCCGGCGGCAGGTCGACGACGATCAGGCCGTCAATGCCGGCGGCCAGCGCATCCGTCAGGAAGCGGTCGACGCCGTAGATATAGATCGGGTTGTAATAGCCCATCAGCACGATCGGCGTGCGCTGGTCGTCCTCACGGAAACGGCGGGCGATCTCAAGCGTCTTTGCGAGCGTCTGTCCGCTTTTCAGCGAGCGTTGACCGGCCAGCTGGATCGCCGGGCCATCGGCCATCGGGTCCGAGAAAGGCATGCCGAGTTCGATGACGTCGGCGCCGGCCTTCGGCAGCGCCTTCATGATCGAGACCGACGTCTCGAAATCCGGATCGCCGCCCATGAAATAGGTGACGAGGACCGGACGTCCTTCGGCCGCGACATCGGCAAATCGCTTGTCCATGCGTGCGGTCATGATCTTACTGCCCCATTCCCAGTAACTTGCCGACGGTGAAGATGTCCTTGTCGCCGCGGCCGGAGAGGTTCATCAGGATGATCTCGTCCTTGCCCATTTTTGGCGCGCGCTTGATGACTTCGGCAAGCGCATGCGACGGCTCGAGCGCCGGAATGATGCCTTCGAGACGGGTCAACGTCTGGAACGCCTCAAGCGCTTCGTGGTCCATGATCGGCACGTATTCGACGCGGCCGACATCGTTCAGCCAGGCGTGCTCCGGGCCGATGCCGGGATAGTCGAGACCGGCCGAAATCGAATGGCCTTCCTTGATCTGGCCGTCGCCGTCCTGCAGCAGATAGGTGCGGTTGCCATGCAGCACGCCGGGCGAACCGGCTGTGATCGAGGCGCAATGCTCGTCGCCTTCGATGCCCTTGCCGCCAGCTTCAACGCCGACGATCTTGACGCTCTCGTCATCGAGGAACGGATGGAAGATGCCGATTGCGTTGGAGCCACCGCCAACGGCGGCAATGACGAGATCCGGCAGCCGGCCTTCGGCGGCGAGCATCTGCTCCTTGGCTTCCTGGCCGATCACCGCTTGGAAATCGCGGACCATCTCCGGATAGGGATGCGGGCCGGCAGCCGTGCCGATCAGGTAGTAGGTGTTGTCGACATTGGTGACCCAGTCACGCAGCGCCTCGTTCATGGCGTCCTTGAGCGTGCCGCTGCCGGCCGTCACCGGCTTTACCTCGGCACCCAAGAGC
Organism: Ensifer sp. ENS06; assembly: GCF_014852205.1. NCBI lineage: Bacteria > Pseudomonadati > Pseudomonadota > Alphaproteobacteria > Hyphomicrobiales > Rhizobiaceae > Ensifer > Ensifer sp. ENS06. The sequence continues at coordinate 50,019 of NZ_JACVBC010000008.1, forward strand.
TTCATGCGGAAGACGTTCGGCGCCTGGCGCTCGACGTCGGTCGCGCCCATGTAGACGACGCAGGGCAGGCCGAAGCGGGCAGCGACGGTTGCCGAAGCCACGCCATGCTGGCCGGCACCGGTCTCAGCGATGATGCGCGTCTTGCCCATGCGCTTGGCAAGCAGGATCTGGCCAATGCAGTTGTTGATCTTGTGCGAGCCGGTGTGGTTCAGCTCTTCGCGCTTGAAGTAGATCTTGGCGCCGCCAAGCTCCGCCGTCAGCCGTTCAGCAAAATAGAGCGGGCTCGGGCGGCCGATATAATGCGCGCCGAGATGCTCCAGCTCCGCCTTGAAGGCCGGATCGTTCTTCGCGTTGTCCCACTCGTTCTGGAGATCGAGGATCAGCGGCATGAGGGTTTCGGCCACGAAGCGGCCACCGAAGATACCGAAACGGCCGTCCTCGTCCGGGCCACCCCGGAAGGAATTCAACTTTGGCGCCTGGTTCACGTCCTGCTCCCTGACCGTGGCATGCCCGCCTCCGCCTGGCGAACGGCATTGAAAAACGATTCCATGAGCTTCAGATCCTTGACGCCCGGCGCGCTCTCGACGCCGGAGGAGATATCGATGGCACGCGCGTTGGTCTGCGCCATGGCCTCGCCAATGTTGTCGGCGTTAAGACCACCGGAAAGCATGTAATCGACGCTTCCGTCAAGCGCATCGAGCAGCTTCCAGTCAAAGGAAACGCCGTTGCCACCGGGCAAATCGGACCCTTTTGGCGGCTTGGCATCGAAGAGGAAGCGATCAGCAATGCCGATATAGGCATCGATCTTTTCAAGGTCAGATACTTCGCGCACCGAAAGGGCCTTCATGACAGGAAGGCCATACATCGCCTTGACCGTCAGCAGTCGCTCCGCGTCCTCGCTGCCGTGAAGCTGCAGGATATCCGGATTGAGGGCCGAGACGATCTCGTCAAGCTCGTCATTGTCGGCATTCACCGTGACGGCGACGATCTTCGCCTGGCCACGAATCCTGTCGGCGATGCGGCCGGCATCGTCGGGCTCGATGTTCCTGGGGCTCTTCGGGAAAAAGATGAAGCCGACATGGGATGCGCCGAGCGCGACAGCACGCTCGGCCGCTTCCGCGGTCTTCAGCCCGCATATCTTCACTTGGGTTTTCATGAGAAGCGACCTTGCATGAAATGCCGCGCGAGTCGAGCCAAAAACCGACGCAAAAGCGGTCACTCAGCGCCCCTGCACCCGTCCTTTGGCGGGTGCGCGCCCCTTGCGCGGCAGGCGCGCTTTCACCATATGCATTTTACCACAACGGAGAGACTGATGCGCCTGTTGCTCGCGCTTATCCTGCCCTGGCTGCAGTTTTTTACCATCGGCCGCCCCTTTGCTGGCCTCATTTGCCTGATCCTGCAGTTGACCCTGATCGGCTGGGTTCCGGCGGCGATCTGGTCGGTCTATGCGCTCAGCCAATACAAGACCGACGAGAAGATCCGTGAAGCGCTGCGCCATCGCGCATAACGCGCCGCTCATCGCCATCCAAGATTCAATCGAAGTCGATCGCGTGAAGCATCGTGCCGTTGCGGCGGAGCCATCGCTTGGCATCGTCCGTATCCGGACACAGCCTCCCACACAGCGCCCAGAAGTCGGGCCCGTGATTCATTTCCTGCAGATGTGCCACTTCATGCGCAGCGAGATAGGCGATGACCTTTGGCGGCGCCATGACGATGCGCCAGGAAAAACTCAGCGCCCCGTCGGCTGAGCATGATCCCCAGCGGCTGCGCGTGTCCTTGAGCGAAAGCGACTTTGCCCTCCGGCCGATACGGCCGGTATAGATCGCCACCAATCGGTCGAGATCCTGGCGCGCTTCCTTCTTCAGGAAATCGACGATGCGCCGGGTGAGATGTTCCTCGCCACCGCTGACGCGCAGCACCGGTTCGTCATCGATCACGATCGCTTCCGTGAGCCCACGGATCTTGCCGGTGCGCTCGATGCGGTGGGCAACGCCGCGGATGAGGATGGAACCGCCCTCCTCGATCTGGCTTTCGCCGGAGAAGCGGGCGAGCTTGGTCATTAGCCAGCCCTGGTGCCGTGTAAGGAAGGCATTCACCTCGCGCTCGGGGAGGCCCTGCGGCACCGTCATCTTCAGGGCCCGCCCGCCTGGCTCGATGCGCAGCGTCATGCGCGTCGCGCGCGCGTTTTGCTTGATCGTCAGCGGCAGGGACTTGCCGGCGACCTCGATCTGCCGCGTTGTTGCGGGTGGTGCAGGTTGAATGCGCCGCTTGAAGGAAGGGAACATGCAGGCTTTCTAACCGATTCGCGGGGCTTTCGCCTACTGTTCGCTGGTTGGATGCGTGCCGAGAGTGATCCGGCGTTTCATGTGAAACGCCGGAAGCGGTTTCGTCAGGTTAATGGGCTTCGACAATCGGACCCGAGCCACCATTCTTGCGATCGCGCATGAAGCGGTCGAACTCTTCCTGGTCCTTGGCGCGGCGAAGCTCGCGCACATAGGTGTCGAATTCTTCGCGCATCTCGTCGAGCTTGCGGCGCTCCTCTTCGAGGCGAGCCAGTTCAGCTTCGCGCCAGTCGTCGAAAGCGACGTTGCCGGTACGATGCGTCCAGTTGGAACGGCGGCCGCCGCGCTTGAAAGCCGAGCACATGCCATCCACCGTATCGTTTGCGTCTTTCTTGAACGTCTTGAGCTTTTCGCCAAAGAGAATGTACGCGAGCATGGCCAGGCCGAGCGGCCAGAAGACCACAAAGCCAAGCACCATCAGAGCGATGGTCGCGGGCGTCCAATCCGGACGGATCATTGCAGATTGGTTCATCTTCAGGATTCCTCGCAATCATCCGGGCCGCCCATGCGACCCGATGAAAACGATGTGGGAAGGCGCCCTTGGCTCTGCAAGACGCCTCCCTCCGGAATCCGACAAACCCTTGACTCTACGCGGTCAAAACGACCCAAGAGCCGGGATCAGGCCGACTTTCCGCCCTTGATCAGCTGCTTTACCGGTTTTGCGTGGCGCGCATGCTCGCGGTGGAACGAGACGATGCGCGGCGCGATTTCGCGGCGGAAGCGAGAGCCGTTGAAGACGCCGTAGTGACCGACATCCGGCTGCATGTAGTGCATGCGCATATGATCCGGGATGTTGGTGCAGATGGTCTGCGCCGCCTTCGTCTGGCCAACGCCCGAGATATCGTCGTTCTCGCCTTCGACCGTCAAGAGCGCGACCTTCTTGATCGCGGTCGTGTCGACGCGCTTGCCGCGATGCATCATCTCGCCCTTCGGCAGCGCGTGCTGCATGAACACCACCTGCACGGTCTGCAGGTAGAATTCGGCCGTCAGGTCCATGACCGCGAGATATTCATCATAGAAGTCACGGTGCTTCTCGGCGGCATCGCCGTCGTTTTTCACCAGATGGGCGAAGAACTCCTTGTGGGCGATCAGGTGCCGGTCGAGATTCATCGACATGAAGCCGGAAAGCTGCAGGAAGCCCGGATAGACCATGCGCATGAAACCTGGCTGCGGCCACGGCACCGGCATGATGACATTGTCACGGAACCATTCGATCGAACGTTCTTCCGCCAGCTGGTTGACGCCGGTCGGGTTGATGCGGGTGTCGATCGGGCCGCCCATCAGCGTCATCGTCGCCGGCGACAGCGGATCGTCGGCAGCTTCCATCAGCGCGACGGCGGCAAGCACCGGCACCGCGGGCTGACAAACGCCGATCACATGCGTGTCGGGCCCGAGGAAATGCAGCATCTGGATGACGTAGTCGATGTAGTCATCCAGATCGAAGGTGCCTTCGCTGAGCGGCACCATGCGGGCATCGATCCAGTCGGTGATGTAGATATCGGAATGCGGAAGCAGGGCTTCCACCGTGCCGCGCAACAGCGTCGCATAGTGGCCGGACATCGGCGCGACGATGAGCACCTTCGGATCGGGGGCGCGGCCCTTGGGAAGCGCACGCTCGAAATGAATGAGATTGCAGAATGGCGCCCGCCAGACGATGCGTTCGTAGATCGAAACCGATTGACCATCGACCACAGTCTCGGGAAGACCGAACTCCGGCTTGCCATAACGGCGGGTGGAGCGCTCGAACACTTCGAGACCGGCGGCGGCGGCGCGACCGAAATAAGTGTGCGAGACGGGGTTCATCGGATTGCTGAACGCGAGCCGCATGGCGTCGGCTGCCGTGCGCCACGGCGCCATCATTGCGTGGTTCAGTTCATAGAGCTGGTAGAACATGGGAAGCGTACCCCTTGGTTCAATCAACGACAACGCCGCTCCCGGTCGGACGCAAGCTTGCGATTGTTTGTCTTGGTGTCCGCAATCGCTGCCAGACTACCATTTTTCTTGTGCAGTGCAACAAATATACCCGTCTCGCCTCGATACAAGGCCTGAAGCCAGAATGAATCTGGATTCCTGACGATTTGCAAACGAGCTTGCTCGAAACTGGCCGTTTTCCGCTGTTTTCGTGCATTGAGGCACGCTGCCTGACGTTTTCAGAAAAATCTGGCGCCTCGCCGCAGGAAAATATGGGTACGCTCCCCTGTGGCGATGCAGCAAAGCCGCCATCACTCAGGTGGCCGCCACTTGGATGACTGCCTTCACCAGACCCGTCTTTTCCTCCGCCCATCGCGGCAGATCGGCAACCGCGCCATCGAGCGTGGTGCGGTGGGTGATCAGCGCGTCGATAGGCACAAGGCCGGACGCGATCGACGCGACGACGTGGTCGAAATCCTGCCGGGTCGCGTTGCGGCTGCCGATCAAGGTCATCTCGCGCTTGTGGAACTCCGGATCGGAGAAGCGGATCTCGTCCTTGACGACACTGACGAAGACCAGGGTACCGCCATGGGCGACGTGGGCGAAGGCCGCCTGCATGGAACCACCGTACCCGGTGGCGTCGAAGACGACATCGAAACCGTCGCCATCCGTCGCAGCGGCAATGCGCGCCGCCGCATCAACATCCACGACGATGCCCTTGGCAAAGCCGAGCTTGCGAACTGCAAAGTCCAGCCGCTCGGTACTGGTGTCGGCGAGCACCACGTCATGGCCGGCGATGCGCGAGAAGATCGCCGTGCCAAGTCCGATTGGCCCGGCACCGATAACCAGCGCCCGTGACCCGGCATCCGTCGATGCCCGGCGGACCGCATGGGCACCGATCGCCAGGAACTCAACGGTGGCGGCCGCCTCCGGCGACAGACCCTCCGCCGGATAAAGATTACCCTCCGGCACGACGATCTCCTCGCAGAACGCACCGTCGGTATGGACGCCGAGAACCTTGATGGCCGTGCAGCAGTTCGGTTTGCCCTTTCGGCAGGCGATACAAGCGCCACAGGAGAGATAGGGGTTGACCACGACCGGCGCGCCGGGCGCTATCGTCGTCCCTCGCCCGCCAGAAATCACCGTTGCCGAGATCTCGTGGCCCATGACCCGCGGATATTCGAGGAACGGATGTTTGCCGGCGAAGATATGGTAGTCCGTGCCGCAGATGCCGACATGGCTGACGGCAAGGCGGACCCAACCGTCCGGCACGGTTTCGATTGGTGTGCGATCGACGACCTCCAGCCGACCGGGTTGTGGGCAGAGCACGGCTTTCATGGCAATTCTCTCGAGTACGGCGGCGCCTAGCGGGCGCTGCGGCGACGCAATTGGTCGAAATAGACGATGACGATGATCAGCGCGCCGGTGATGATGCGCTGCCAGAACGAGTTGACGTTCAACAGGTTGGCGCCGTTGTTGATCGTTGCGAGGATGAAGGCGCCTAGCAGCGGCCCGTGCACCGAGCCGACGGCCCCAAAGAGGCTGGTGCCGCCGATGACCGACGAGGCGATCGCCTGCAGTTCCCAACCCTCGGCCTGGGTGGCGTTGCCGATGCCGATGCGCGAGGCAAGCAGCAGGCCAACGAAGGCGGCGCAGGTCGACGACAGGATGTAGGCGAGATAGATCGTGCGGTGGACGTTGACGCCGGAGAGACGGGCGGCCTCACTGTTGGAGCCGACGGCGAAGAGATAGCGGCCGAACCGGCTCAAATGCAGGAAGACATAGGCCGGGATCGCCACCACGATCACCATCCAGAACAGGCTGGGAACGCCCAGGAAATCCGCCCGCGAAAAATTGGTGAAGGCCTCATTGGTGATCGAAATAGTCGAGCCATTGGTGATCAAGAGGCCGATACCGCGGAGCGAGGTCAGGGTCGCCAGCGTGATGATGAAGGGCGGCAGGCCCATGCGCACGATGCCGAAGGCGTGGAATGCGCCGATCAGGACACCGAAGGCGAGCGTGAGGATGATGGCGATCCAGAGCGGCACGCCGGCGGCCAGCAGCCAGGCGACGATAACGCTGGTGAAGCCGACCACGGCACCGACCGAAAGGTCGATGCCGGCGGTGATGATGACGAAGGTCTGGCCAACCGCAAGGATCGCCGTCATCGCCCCCTGGCGCAGCAGGTTGCTGATGTTGTTGGGCGTCCAGAAACTGTTGGTCGCGAAGCCCAACAGCAGCCAGAGGAACAGAAGCAACCCCAGGAGGGTAAGGCCGAACAGAATGCTCACGCCCTTGCGTGGTGCCGCGCTGGCGCCGCTCTCCACCGTTTCCGCACTCATCGTCTTCCTCCCTGCATCCTCAAGTTTGTTTTTATCGGTTCAAACGCCAATTGCCTGCGTCAGCACTTCCTCATGGCTCGCGGCGCGATAGTCGTGGCTGGCGACCAGCCGCCCGCGCCGGAACACGTGCAGCCGGTCCGCCAGTTCGTAGACCTCGGGCAGATAGGACGAGATCAGGATGATGCCCGCCCCGTTCTCCAGAAGCCGCGCGAACAGGCGATAGATTTCCGCCTTGGTTCCGACATCGACGCCGACCGTCGGCTCGTCGAAGATGAAAAGCTTGGCGCCGTGGCTCAGCCACTTGCCGATGACGATCTTCTGCTGGTTGCCGCCGGACATGGCGGAGGCCAGCACCCGGCGTGACGGCGTCTTGATCTTCAGGTCGCGAATCTGGCGGTCGGCGTTTTCCCGTTCCTGCTGGCCATTGATCGTCAGACCGCGTGTCAGCCGGTTGAAAACCGGCAGATTGATGTTGAGGCCGATCGGCAGGTTGAGGCAGAGGCCCTGGTCGCGCCGGCTTTCCGGCGCAAGCGCAATGCCGAGGTCCATGGCCTTACGCTCGCTGGCGATCTCAACCTTGCGGCCCTGCCAGTAGATCTCTCCAGCCGTTGGTCGGTGCCGGCCATAGAGGCCGAGCGCAAACTCGCTGCGTCCCGCGCCGATCAGCCCATAGAGGCCGACGATCTCGCCGGCGCGCACCGTCAGCGATACATCCTGGAAACCGGGACCGCTCAAGTTGCGCGTCTCGACGATCATCTCGCCGGGCGGAAAATGCTCCTTGTGATAGATCTGCTCGATCGTGCGGTTGATCATCAGCGCGATCAGTTCCGCCTCATTGGTCTCGCCGATCTTGCGGGTGCCGACATGGGTGCCGTCACGCAGCACCGAGACACGGTCGGCAAGCTCGAACACTTCCTCCATGCGATGGCTGATATAGACGATCGTCACGCCTTCGGCCTGCAGCCTTCGGATCAACCGGAAGAGCTGTGCCGATTCCTGGCGGGTGAGATAGGCGGTCGGCTCATCGAAGATCAGAAACTGCGTGCCGCGCATGGCCGCGCGTGCCGTGGCGACAAGCTGCTGCTGGCCGATCGTCAGGCTACCAAGCACGGCACCGGCCGGCAGGTTAAAGCCGAGATCATCCAGCACGCTTTGTGCCGCATCGGTCATGGCGCGCTTGCGCATCAGGCCGTTGCGATTGATCTCGTCGCCGAGAAACATATTGGCCGCGACCGACAGGTGCGCGCAAAGTACGACCTCCTGGTGCACGGCATTGATACCGCGCTCAATCGCCTCCTGCGGCGTGCCAAGCTGAACGGGTTTTCCGCACCAGAAGATTTCACCGGACGTGCGCTTGATGACGCCGGTCAGAAGCTTGATCAGCGTCGACTTGCCGGCCCCGTTCTCACCGACGATCGCGTGAACTTCACCGGAAAGAAAGGTCAGCGACGCCGGCTTCAAGGCTTCGACGGCACCATACTTCTTCTGCAGGGCGCGCAGCTCCAGGATAGGCTCGCCTTTCGGAACCGGATGGCGTGTCGCCACATGCAGTCCTTCGGTCCTCCCGTCGCGTGCCTCTTGCAAATCGGTCATCTGCGCATTCCTCCCATCGCAGAGATCGCTTGCGGCCGGTCCTCGTTCCGGCCGCAAGCGGGTGCGGCGGGCTCAACGCCCACCGCAGCCGTCGTCACTTGACCTTCGGGTTCAAGAGAGCGTCGATCTTCGGCTCGGCCATGTTGGCCTTGGTCACCAGATTGGCGCCGGTATCGACATTCGCCTCGACCTTCTCCTTCTTCGAGACCGCGAGCGCCGTCTTCACGCCATCATAACCCATGCGATAGGGATCCTGAACGACGAGACCGGCCAGAACGCCTTCCTTGAGGAAGCCGACCGTCTTGTCGTCGCTGTCGAAGCCGATCACCTTGATCTTGTCGCCGAGCTTGTTTTCGGCAATTGCCTGGCCGACACCCTGAGCCATGATCAGGTTGGACGCGAAGACGCCGACAAGGTTGGGATTGGCGGTGATCAGGTCGGTCATGATGTTGAGGCCGGTGGTCGCCTGGCCGTCGGCATATTTGTCGACGACGACCTTGAAGCCCGGATACTTGGTCTTGACCTGATCGAGGAAGCCTTCGCGGCGCTGGTCGAGCGAGCCGACGCCCGGAAGGCTGGTGATGATGGCGATCTCACCCTCTTCCTTGCCGCTCATTTCCTTGACCGCCGCAGCGAGACCATCGGCAGCAATGCGGCCGCCCTGGACGTTGTCGGTGGTGAGGAACGACGAGAAGGCCTTGGAGTCGGCACCGGAGTCGATGCCGATGATCGGAACGGCCTTTGCCGCCTCATCGATCGGCTTGCCGAGCGCCTTGAATTCCGTCGGCGAAATGACGACGGCAGCCGGCGCGCCCGCAACCGCGTTCTCGAGAATGCTGATCTGGCCGTTGATATCGGATTCGGATTGGGCGCCGAGCTCCGGCACGTTGACGCCGAGATCCTTGCCGGCGGCGCGGGCGCCGGCGAGCACGATCTGCCAGTAGAAGGACGTGGTATCCTTGACGATGATCGGGATCGTTACGTCCTGTGCGAAGGAGGCGACCGGCGACATGCCGGCGATCATCGCGGCGCCGGCCAAGGCGGTAAAGGCGCGACGGGTAAGGCTGCTTTTCAGAATGCTCATCCCAGGTTTCTCCTCTTGGTGCACCGTGTTCCACTTCTTGGAGATCGATCGCAGGTGCTGGCTTATCGACCTTTTATCGATAAAAAACATATTGGAATGCTAATACGACAATCCCGGCTTGGCAAGCTGCCGGAACAGCATTTCAGACGGCGCTTTAGTGCCGTCCGTTAAACCCGAACCGGCTCGTCCCCGAGCTCCGGTGCGACCAGTGTGAACGGCTCGAAGGCGGCGAAATCGGCGGCGGAAAACCGGTGCTCGACGAGCGCCATGTTCCGCGCCAGGCTCTGCGGCTTGGCGGTGCCGAGCAGCACCGAGGCGACCTGCGGACTGGCGAGCGGAAACTGCATGGCGGGTGCGGCAAGCGGCACGTTCATGCCGCGGGCGACCGCGTCCATGGCACCGACCTTTTGCCGGATATCTTCCGTTGCCGGCATGTAGTCGAAATGCGCGCCTTCGACCGGTCCCGTCGCCAGGATGCCCGAATTGAAGACCCCGCCGACGACGAGCGAAGTCTGCTTCTTCTCGCAGAGCGGCAGCAGTTCGGCGACAGCCGACCGGTCGAGCAAGGTGTAACGCCCGGCGAGCAGGATGCAGTCGAGATCGGCATGACGCAGGACGTCGAGACAGACCGGCACCTCGTTGACGCCAAGACCATAGGCCGCAATCGTTCCCGAGGATTTCAGCTCCTCCAACGCCTTGAGGCCGCCCTCCAGCAACTGCCGCAGATAGATCGCATTGCGGGCGGCGCCATGGGTATAGACGCCGATATCATGCACATAGAGGATATCGATGCGGTTGAGCCCGAGCCTGGCGTAGCTGAACTCGACCGAGCGCATGATGCCGTCATAGCTGTAGTCGTAGGTGACGTCGAAATTGAGCGGCTTCACATAGGAATAGTCCGGCACCTTGTCTTGCGGCACCGGATGCAGGAGACGGCCGACCTTGGTGGAGAGCACGAACTGGTCGCGCGGCTTATCGCGCAGGAAGTCGCCGACGCGGCGCTCGGCAAGGCCGAGGCCGTAGAACGGCGCAACGTCGAAGTAGCGCATGCCCGACTGCCAGGCAGCGTCCAGGGTCGCCATCGCCGACTCGCGGGTGCATTCGCGGTAGAGGCCGCCGAGACCGGCGGCGCCGAAGCTAAACTCGGTCACCGATAGGTCGGTTCGACCGATCCGTCTCGTCTGCATTTCCCCGTTTCCTCCTCCCAGGATGCCTTACGTACTTAGAGCGTTGCGCCCAGATGCCAGGGCACGAACTCATTATCGCCGTAGCCGAAAAGCTCGCTCTTGGTCTTGCGGCCCGAAGCGGTCTCGATGATCAGATCGAAGATCTCGCGGCCAAGCCCGGCAATGCTCGCCTCCCCCGAAGCGATCACGCCGCAATCGATATCCATGTCCTCTTCCATCGCCCGGTAGAGCGCCGTGTTGCTGGTAAGCTTGATCGACGGCGCGGGCCGACAGCCGAAACAGCTGCCGCGACCGGTGGTAAAGGCAATGACATTGGCGCCGCCGGCGACCTGGCCAGTGGCCGATACCGGGTCGTAGCCAGGTGTATCCATGAAGACGAGCCCGTGCTCGGTGACGCGTTCGGCATAACGGTAGACCGCGTTCAGCGGCGAGCGGCCGCCCTTGGCGACGGCGCCGAGCGATTTTTCGAGGATCGTGGTCAGGCCACCACGTTTGTTGCCCGGCGAAGGATTGTTGTCGAGCGAGGCGCCATGCATCGCCACATAGCTCTCCCACCAGGCAATCAGCCCATCAAGTTTCAGCGCCACTGCTTCGTTGACTGCACGGCTGCGCAACAGGTGCTCGGCGCCATAGATTTCCGAAGTCTCGGAGAGGATCGCCGTGCCGCCGGCCGCGGCAAGGATATCGACCGCAGCACCCAGCGCCGGATTTGCGGTGATGCCCGAAAGCCCATCTGAACCGCCACATTGCAAACCGACGATGATCTCGCTGACCGGGATCGCAATACGGCGTTCCTTGCCGACTTCGGCCGCGATTTCCTCGAGAATCCCCAGCGCCTTTTCAACGGAACGACGCGAGCCGCCGGCTTCCTGGATGTTGAAATGACGTTTCTCCGCGCCGGCGCCGCTCTGACCATAGAGCGTCAACTGGTTGACCTCGCAGCCGAGGCCGACCATCAGAACGCCGCCGAAATTGACATGGCGGGCGTAGCCGGCGAGCGTGCGGTGCAGATTGGCCATGCCGTCGCCGGTCGAGGACATGCCACAGCCCTGATCGTGCACGATCGGCACGAAACCGTCGATACCCTCATATCTCGGGAGAATGCGCCTGTTCGCCTCCTCGGCGATGGCGCGACAGACCGTGGTGGAACAGTTCACGCTGGCGACGACACCGATGTAGTTGCGCGTCGCTGCCCGGCCATCACCTCTTCGATAGCCCATGAAGGTGCGGGCCTTGTCGGCATCGCTTGCCGCTTCCGGCACCCCCTGTGGGCTGATCGCCAAGCGATCCTTGTCGAAGGCGAGGTTGTGGGAGTGCACGTGGTCGCCCGGCGCGATATCGGCGGTCGCCCGGCCGATCGCCTGGGCGTATTTCACGACCGGCTCGCCGGCGCGGATCGGGCGGATCGCGATCTTGTGGCCGGCATCGACTTTCGCTGCTGCATGAACATTGTTCGGCAGGGCGTCGCCAGCGGCAATCGCCAGCGTCGCCACGACGACATTGTCCTCCGGTGCGAGCAGGATGGTGGACGGCGCAGACACCCGGTTTCTCCCAAATGATTTTCGTTCTGTCTTTTATCTACAATAGACAGATAGCCGTCAATGGGTATTATAGCGAAAACATCGGCGGCACGGCCGAGACCCCCCGGAGCGACTTGAGAGGAACAGATGTGGATGACAGACGCAGACAAAACCGGAGCGACGGGATAGAGGAGCCTTCCGCGTAAGCGCAGAAAACTTCGAACGATCCGGACGTCGCCCATGGCAAAGCAGAACACCGTCTTCAAGGATGCCTATAACCGCTGCCTGAAGTTGCTGGCGGACACATCCTCGCTGCCCTCCGAGCCAGAACTCGGACAGATGCTCGGCGTCAGCCGGACGACGGTGCGCGCGATCCTCAGCCGCTTCGAGGAACTGCAGCTGATTGCCTGGGACAAGCGCAAAAAGAGCGTGCTGCGACAACCCCGGCCCGACGATTATTTTCCGACGGAAGAGACGGATTCACTCGCCGAGATCATCGAGCGCAGCTTCATGCGCCGGATTCTCGCCGGCGGCGCCGAACCGGGCATGCAGATCAACGAACTGGAACTGGCGCGCGACATTGGAACCGGCACGACCAGCGTGCGTGAATTCCTGATCCGCTTCAGCCGCTTCGGCCTGATCGAGAAGCGGCCGAACAGCCATTGGATCCTCAAGGGTTTCACCCGCGAATTCGCGCTGGAACTGACGGAAGTGCGCGAGATGTTCGAACTGCGCTCGGCCGCGCGCTTCGTCTCTTTGCCCGACAACCATCCGGCCTGGGAAGAGCTTCGGGAGATCGAGGCTCTGCACCGGGACATCCTAGCCGACATCGACAATCGCTACCGGGAGTTCTCCGAGCTCGACGAGCAGTTTCACCTGCTGGTGCACAAGGCATCGAGCAACCGGTTCATCGTCGATTTCTACGACATCATCGCGATCGTCTTCCACTATCACTACCAGTGGAACAAGACGAATGCCCGCCAGCGCAACGCCCGCGCGCTCGAAGAACACCTCGCCTATATCGAAGCACTGCGTTCGCACGACCCGGCCAAGGCGGAACAGGCCTGCCGGCGACACCTTCAGTCCGCTCGCGAAACCCTTCTCCAATCCATTCCATAGCCAGCTATCGGAGCCTATGCATGCCGACGCCGATCGTGCAATTCGGGACAAGCCGCTTTCTTCAGGCGCATGCCGGTCTCTTCATCAGCGAAGCGTTGACGAAGGGGGAAGCGCCCGGTCCGATCACCATCGTGCAAACGACAGGGTCGAGCGAACGGTCTGGACGCCTTGCAGCCCTTGCCCGGCCGGAAGGCTTTCCCGTCATCATCCGTGGCATCCAGGAAGGCGAGACGATCGACGCGACGCAGCAAGTGACAAGCGTGGCGCGCGCGCTTTCGACCGCTCAAAACTGGGGCGAGATCCGGGCGATTATCGCCGAGGAAGCCGAAATCCTGATCTCCAACACCGGCGATACGGGTTACCAGGTCGGCGACAACGACCTGATAACCGACATTCCGCTTTCCTTTCCGGGTAAGCTGCTCCTGCTCTTGAAGGCGCGTTTCGACGCGGCGCGACGCACGCTGACGATTCTTCCTTGCGAGCTCGTGTCGCGCAACGGCGACGTGTTGAAGGCGCTGATGCTGCGGCTCGCGGCGGAGCGGATGGGAAACAGCGCCTTTATCGACTGGCTGGACAAGGATGTCGTCTGGGCCAACACGCTGGTCGACCGCATCGTCTCCGAGCCGCTCGAGCCTGCCGGTGCAATTGCCGAACCTTATGCGCTCTGGGCGATCGAAAACCAGTCCGGCCTGCGGCTCCCTTGCATCCATCCGTGCGTGAAGCTCGTGGATGACCTGACGCCTTACGAGAAGCTGAAGCTTCACATTCTCAATCTCGGCCACACGGTACTCGCAGAGCTCTGGCTTAGGCAAGGTCGCGACCAGAACGAGACCGTTCGGGAAATCCTGGCCGACCCCGGCATTGCCGCGCACTTGGACAAAATCTACCAATCCGAAGTGATGCCCGCCTTTGCCGCAAAAGGCCTGGAGAGCGAAGCGGCAGACTACGTGACCGCGACGCTGGAACGCTTCAGAAACCCGTTCCTCAACCACCGCCTAGGCGATATCGCCAATCATCATCGCGAAAAGATCGAACGGCGGATCGTCGATTTGCGGCGTTGGAGCCCCGGCGTAGCCATGCCCGAGCTCCAGGCAATCTGCGATCAGTAGCCGGATTCCTGCTTTTTCGGAACCGACGTCGCCTCACCGAGAAACTCCTGGCGTAATGCCGTCGTCTCGCGCACGAGCGAGGTGACATCCGTGCCGATCGCCATGAAATCGGCGCCCATCTCGCGATAGTCTCGCGCCTGCTCGAGATCGAGCGTCATGATGCCCCGCGCCTTGCCGGCCCTCTTGATGCGCTCGAACGCGTCGGCGATCGCCGCGCGCACCTCCGGATGACCCGGCTTGCCGAGGTAACCCATGTCGGCGGCCAGATCGGAGGGGCCGATGAAGAGGCCGTCGACGCCATCGAGCGCGGCAATCTCGTCGATGGCGGCAAGACCTGCGCGGCTCTCGATCTGCAGGATCAGGCAGATTTCGTCGCCGGCGGTCTGAAGATAGTCGCCGATGCGGCCGAACTCCGAGGCCCGCCCGAGGGCGGCGCCGACGCCGCGAATACCATGGGGCGGATAGCGGGTGGCGCGCACCAACTGCTGCGCCTGCGCCAGGCTCTCGACCATCGGGATCAGGAGGGTCTGCACGCCGGTATCGAGGATCTGCTTGATCAACACGGTATCGCCCACCGGCAGGCGAACCATCGGGTGGCTCGCCGATGCGGAGACGGCACGAAACTGCGCCGACAGCAGCGGGATATCGTTCGGCGCATGTTCGCCGTCGATGAGCAGCCAGTCATAGCCGCTGCCGGACACCACTTCGGCCGCATAGGGGCTGGCTAGCGCCACCCAGAGCCCAAGCTGGAAGCGGTTTTCGCGCAGGGCTGCTTTGAAAGGGTTCTTCGGTGCCGGCATGGGTCGTCTCCTCCTGCTATGCGACGGGACGAGCGATGCCTCAATCCCGCAATCACGAGATTTCTACCGGCAAAGAAAAAAACCGGCCAGAACTTTCCGGCCGGTTTTTCAGATTGGGTACCGTATCTTACGCAACGCCGCCGAGGCAGACGTATTTGATCTCGGTGAACTCCTCGATGCCGTAGCGCGAGCCCTCGCGGCCAAGTCCGGAAAGCTTGACGCCGCCGAACGGCGCTTCCGCCGTCGAGATCAGGCCGGTGTTGACGCCGACCATGCCGTATTCCAGCGCTTCGGCGACCCGGAACACCCGCGCCAGGTCCTTGGCGTAGAAATAGGAGGCAAGGCCGAATTCGGTGTCGTTTGCCTGTTCGACCACGTCCGCCTCGTCGGTGAAGCGGAAGAGCGGGGCGACCGGCCCGAAGGTTTCCTCACGGGCAACCGCCATCGCCTGGGTGACGTCGGCCAGAACCGTCGCCTCATAGAAGGTGCCGCCGAGCGTGTGGCGCTTGCCGCCCTGGATGACGCGTGCGCCCTTCGACGTCGCATCGGCGATGTGCTCCTCGACCTTTTCCAGCGCCGCCTTGTCGATCAGCGGGCCAAGGATCACGCCTTCGTCGAGACCGTTGCCGATCTTCAGCTTGGCGACCGCCTTGGCGAGCTTGTCGGAGAAGGCATCATAGACCTTGTCCTGAACATAGATGCGGTTGGCGCACACGCAGGTCTGGCCGTTGTTGCGGAACTTGGCGATCAGCGCGCCTTCGACTGCGGCATCGAGATCGGCATCGTCGAAGACGATGAACGGCGCATTGCCGCCGAGTTCCAGCCCGAGCTTCTTGATGGTGGCGGCACTCTGGCGATAGAGTTCGGCCCCCACCTCCGTCGAGCCGGTGAAGGTGAGCTTGCGCACGACCGGGTTCGAGGTCATCTCGGCGCCGATCTCGCGGGCAGAACCGGTGATGACGCTGAACAGGCCCTTCGGCAGGCCTGCACGCTCGGCAAGGATCGCAATGGCGATCGCCGAGAACGGCGTCTGGGCAGCCGGCTTCAACACCATGGCGCAGCCGGCAGCAAAGGCCGGGCCGGCCTTGCGGGTGATCATCGCATTGGGGAAGTTCCAGGGCGTGATCGCCGCAACGACGCCGATCGGCTGCTTCATGACCAGGATGCGCTTGTCGGGCTGGTGGCCGGGGATCAGGTCGCCATAGATGCGGCGCGCCTCTTCGGCAAACCACTCGACGAAGCTTGCACCGTAGACGATCTCGCCGGTCGCTTCCGCCAGCGGCTTGCCCTGCTCCAGCGTCAGGATGCGGCCGAGATCGTCCTTGTTCTCGATCATCAGCTCGAACCACTTGCGCAGCACGCCGGCGCGGTCCTTGGCCGTGCGCGCTGCCCAGGTCTTCTGGGCCACGCGCGCGGCCTCGATCGCAGCCCTGGTTTCCTTGGCGCCGAGCTTCGGCACCCGGCCGATGATCTCGCCCGTCGCCGGGTTGTTCACCTCGATCGCGTTTGCCGCGTCCGCCTCGATCCACGCGCCGCCAACGAGGGCTGCCTGGCGAAACAATGATGGGTCTTTAAACGACATGATCCGTCCTCTCTCAAATCCTACAGAACTTATACAACTTTTTTCTTGGAAACGGCAATGACCTCGAGTCGCCGTTTCTGCAATTTCCTGAGGCGCACAAGGCGCGCGGGCGCTCACGTTTCCATGCATCCAACCCGTTTCTTCGCCATCCGTCCTCATGTAGCGTTCGAAACGAATCAAACCATGGGCCACCAGTCGGTCCAGCGGCGTTCCCAGGTTCACGCGACACCGAGAAGAGGCTTGTCCATGACGGCGACCGACAACAGAAAAGCTGACCATCCGATCGATGCTGTGTTCATCGAGCGCTGGTCGCCCCGCGCCTTCACCAATGAGGAAATCGACGAAAAAACCCTGCTTTCCTTCTTCGAAGCGGCGCGTTGGGCGCCGTCTGCCAGCAACCGGCAACCCTGGCGCTTCGTCTATGCGCGCCGCGGCACAGATCGCTTCCCGGTGCTGCTCGACACGCTCGACGAGGGAAACCAGCGCTGGGCGAAGAACGCGGCAGCACTTCTGATCGTGATTTCAAGAACGCATAATGCAGGGCAGAACGGCGAGATGCGGCACGCCTACACCCACGCCTTCGACACTGGGGCGGCCTGGTACAGCCTCGCTTTGCAGGCCTCGCTCGCGGGCTGGCACACCCATGGCATGGCCGGTATCGATCGCGACAAGGCGATGCACGCCCTGAATGTTCCCGAACACTACCGGGTCGAAGCCGCCGTTGCGATCGGCCGGCTTGCCGATTCCTCGACGTTGCCGGACGATCTGCGCGCACGCGAAATCCCGAGCCAACGCAAGCCGGTCGGCGAATTCGCCTTCGAGGGCCAGTTCAAGGGCGAATGAAGCGCCAACGAAAAATCCCGGCTCTGAGGCCGGGATTTTCTTTATGTCTCTGCATGGGCCTCGATCAGATGTCGAGGTTTGCGACGCTCAGCGCATTTTCCTGAATGAACTCGCGACGCGGCTCGACCTCGTCTCCCATCAGACGCGAGAACAGGCCGTCGGCGTCGGTGGCGTCGGTAACCCGGACCTGCAGCAGCGAGCGGACGTTCGGATCGAGCGTCGTTTCCCAGAGCTGCTCGGCGTTCATCTCACCCAGACCCTTGTAGCGCTGCATCGACAGGCCCTTGCGGCCAGCGGCAAAGATCGCGTCGAGAAGCGCACGCGGGCCGCTGACCTCCTGCGCGCCGTCACGGCGACGCAAAACCGGCGGTGCCGAGTAGATCTCTTTCAACTTTGACGCCAGTTGGTCGATATAGCGGGCATCGGACGAACCGATCAGCGCCATGTCGAGTACGGCGAATTCCTTGACGCCGCGAACCATGCGTTCGAACCGCAACCCGCCTTCGCTGGTAACTGTGCCGGTCCAGCCGCGCTCGGTTTCCTCGGCGATCACGTCGAGACGACGTGCGATCTCGGCGGCGGTCTTTTCGTACTCGTCGCGCTGGCCGTTGAGCTCGACGTTCAGCGCGCCGGCGATGGCCGCCTGCTCGACGATCGCCCGATTATAGCGCGAGTGAAGCCCGTTCATGAGGTTACGCAAGCGCAGGGCATCGGTGATCACCTCGCGCAGGTCCTGCCCGGCGCGGACTTCGCCCGATTCAAGCTGCAGCGTCGCTTCCTCGAGACCCATCGAAATCAGGTAGTCTTCGAGCGCCTGCTCGTTCTTCAGATACTGCGCCGACTTGCCGCGCGTCACCTTATAGAGCGGCGGCTGGGCGATGTAGATGTGGCCGCGCTCGATCAGTTCCGGCATCTGTCGGAAGAAGAAGGTGAGCAGCAGGGTGCGGATGTGGGCGCCGTCGACGTCGGCGTCCGTCATGATGATGATCTTGTGGTAACGCAGCTTGTCGGCGTTGAACTCGTCCTTGCCGATCGACGTGCCGAGCGCGGTGATCAGCGTACCGATTTCCTGGCTCGACAGCATCTTGTCGAAGCGCGCGCGCTCGACGTTGAGGATCTTGCCGCGCAGCGGCAGGATCGCCTGGTTTTCGCGCGACCGGCCCTGCTTGGCCGAACCACCCGCCGAGTCCCCTTCCACCAGGAAGACTTCGGACTTTGCCGGGTCACGCTCGGAGCAGTCCGCCAGCTTGCCCGGCAGCGACGAGATGTCGAGCGCGCCCTTGCGGCGCGTCAGTTCGCGCGCCTTGCGGGCAGCTTCGCGGGCGGCAGCGGCTTCGACCACCTTGCCGACGAGGATCTTGGCTTCGGTCGGATGTTCTTCGAACCAGGTGCTGAGCGCCTCGTTGACGAGGCTTTCGACCACCGGGCGCACTTCCGACGACACCAGCTTGTCCTTGGTCTGCGACGAGAACTTCGGATCGGGAACCTTGACCGAAAGCACGGCCGTCAGGCCTTCGCGGCAGTCCTCGCCCTGGAGCGTGACCTTTTCTCTCTTTGTAATGCCGGACGTATCGGCATAGGACGTGACCTGCCGGGTCAACGCGCCACGGAAGCCCGCCATATGCGTGCCGCCGTCGCGCTGCGGGATGTTGTTGGTGAAGCAGAGCACGTTTTCGTGATAGCTGTCGTTCCACCACATCGCCACTTCGACGGTGATGCCGTCCTTCTCGCCGCGGATCGATACCGGCTTGTGTACCAGCGGCTTCTTCGCGCGGTCGAGATAGGCGACGTAGGCCTCAAGACCGCCCTCGTACATCATCTCGTCCTGGCGGATGTCCGAATGGCGCTTGTCGGTGAGGATGATATGAACGCCTGAATTCAGGAACGCGAGTTCGCGCAAGCGGTGCTCGAGCGTGTTGTAGTCGAACTCGGTCTTGGTGAAGGTCTCGCTGCTCGGCAGGAACGTCACCTCGGTCCCGGTCTCATCGCCGGCGTCGCCGGTAACGGCGAGAGAGCCGTCAGCGACACCGTGGGTGAAGCTCATCTCGTGAATCTTGCCTGCGCGCCGGATCTTCAGCTTGAGCGAAACCGAAAGCGCATTGACCACCGACACGCCGACGCCGTGCAGGCCGCCCGAAACCTTGTAGGAGTTCTGGTCGAACTTACCGCCGGCGTGCAGCTGGGTCATGATGACCTCGGCCGCCGAGACGCCCTCTTCCTTATGGATGTCAGTCGGGATGCCGCGACCGTTGTCGGTTACCGTCACCGAGCCGTCCGGATTGAGCGACACCGTCACGATGTCGGCATGGCCGGCAAGCGCTTCGTCGATCGCGTTGTCCACCACCTCGTACACCATGTGGTGCAGACCGGAGCCGTCGTCGGTGTCGCCGATATACATGCCCGGCCGCTTGCGTACGGCATCCAGGCCCTTCAGCACCTTGATGGAATCGGCACCATATTCGGCGCTGGCGCCGGTTTCGGTCTCAGGATTGTCGGTCATTCAGCTACGGGTCTTTCCAGGTTCTTCGGACATGGTGATTCGTTGCGAATCACGTCTCGGACGCCTCTTGGACTATAGAAAATTTGTCCAGGGTTCCAAATCCCGGACCGCCGCGCGGCGGCCGGAAACAAGCATTCATCCCCTGTCATTATCAGGAAATGTGGCTTTTTCCAAAACATCTTGCAGCTTGCGGATCGTCTCCGGAGACAAAGCGCGAATTTGTTCGCTCAATCGGTTGGCAAAGGCCGTGTGCTCCGGCGTCAGACCCGACGTGTCGAGCACCGTTTTTGGCGAGGAGACGTTGGCAATGCGGAACAGATCCTCCGCCTCGTCCCAGATCACGTTGAAGTAACCGGTGACGCGCTGGAGGAAGTCGAAGCTCGGCGCACCGCGCTTTCCATGCTCGAGCGCTGAGAGATAAGCGGCCGAGACGCCGATCGCCTTTGCCATCTCCTTCTGCGACACGCCCTTGCGGCGCCTGAGGTCGCGCAGAGCCTGGCCGAAGGGCGTCATAGCGCGCTGCCTCTCACGCGCGCCAAGCGAACGTAGAGCGCGCCGTCGCCGCCATGGTTACGGGCGGCCGGCTCATAGGACGAAATCAGCGGCCGGAATTCGGGAAGCGAGAACCAGAGTGGCACCGCCCGCTTCAAGGCGCCGTCGCTGCCGAACGAGGTGCCCTTGCCGGTAATGACGAGCACATGTCGCAGCCCCCGCTCGTGCGCCCGCAGCAGAAACTGCAGAAGAAGTCCGTGCGCTTCGCTCTGGATCATGCCGTGCAGGTCGATCCGGCCCTCAAGCACCAGGTGCCCCTTTGCCAGCTTGCGCTTGACCGGCCGCTCCAGTGGATGATGCACTTTTTCGCCGAGCTTCTTCGTCAGCGCTATGCCCGGCTGCTCGAGAGCTGTTGCCGGCTGGTGCGGCCGCTGCTTGCCCTTCGCCTCTTCCGGAGGTTTTGCCTGTTCGTCTTCGGCCAGAATCTCCATCAGGTCGGCGAGTCGACCGGCCATCGGTCTCGCCGAACGGGCAACCTTGCCCCAGAGAATGCGATCCTCGGCCGAGAGTTTCTTGTCCTTAGCCATGGCCGTAACGGGCCGCGGCCGCCTTGGGAACGAAGACGTAAAAGTCGGCCGCGTTGCGAACCGCTCCGGCCCGCTCACCGGCCTCGAAACCGGATCCGGTAAAGATATCGCCGCGGGCCGGGCCAACGATCGCCGAGCCCGTATCGAGCGCCAGCATCAGACGCTGGAAGGGTTTTCCGTCATCGAGCCGCGTCAGGCTCTCGCTCGCGATAAAGAAAGGAACGCCAAAGGTGTGGATCAGCCGATCAACTGCCAATGAGCGGTTCGGTTCGAGCGAGACCTTGGCGGCGGCAATCGGCCCCAGCCGCTCGTCCTCGACGTCTGCCTCGCGGAAGAAGATGAATGACCGGTTGTGCCAGAGAACCTCATCGACCTCTTCGGGATGCGCTTCCAGCCAGTCGCGAATACTCATCATCGAAACGGTGGCGGCATCGATCTTGCCGCGCTCGATCAGCAATTTGCCAACGGCTGAGAAATAGTGCCCGGTCTTGGCCGAATAAGTGACACGGCGACGCGAACCGTCCGGGAAGCGGAGCCGTGCGGCACCCTGCACATGAACGAAGAAGACCTCGACCTTGGACTTCGCATAGGCGATCTCCAGGCCGCGGCCGGCCAGATGGCCCTGCTCGATCGCTTGCCTGTCCGGATACTCGCTGATCCGGCCACCCTCGGAGAGACCGAAGGCGAAGTAGGGATCCATGCCCTCCGGCCGGTTGCCATCGTGAACATCGACCAGATCGTCCGGTCGGCGGTAGAGCGGATAACGATAGGTCTCGTCCGCTTCGGTGCGGACATCGATCTCGGGCTCGTAAAAGGCCGTGACAAAACCGGAACCCGTTTCGGGCACGATCCGGAAGGGGACGAAATGCGCTTCGAAAAACGCCCGTGCGTTCTCTCCGCTACCAACCTGCTGCCGCGAGGCGGAGAAGGCCGGCAAAAGATCGTCGACTGAAATCCCGAGAGAACCCGTGCGATAGGGTTTGGCCGTCGAGACATGCTGGTGACAGCGACGCATCGCCTCGATCACCGCGGTCGGATCATCATGCTGCCAGCCCGGAAGCTCGGCGAAACGGGCTGGCTCAAATCGATAGGACATCGGTACCGCGTCCGCTCAGTTTTCGGATTCGGTGGCGATCAGCTTCCAGTTCGGATCCCGCGAACGAATGTCGCGCGCGAAGGTCCAGAGATCGTTGACCTCCGCAACCGACTCGGCGTCGCCGTCGATCAAACCGCCCTGCTTGTCATAGGTCGCCGAAATCAGCTGGCTGACGATGCGAACGGTGATGTTCTCTTCGCTGTCCTTCACTTCGGCGTGAATGATATCTGCCTTGTCGATGCCGACGAAGGTGGACTTGACGACTTCGCCCTTTCGCTCGCGATCGGTGATCGCCGCGTCGAAGCCCTCATAGACCTCGCGGGACAGCAGATTCTTCAGCGTCTTTCGGTCGCCGTCCGCGAAAGCCATGACGATCATCTCGTAGGCCATCTTGGCGCCGTTGACGAATTCCTTGGGATCGAAACCCTGATCCGCGTCGCTCAGCGCCCGCAGCTGGGTGTTGAGCGTCGTTCCGGTCTTGGCGAAAGCGTCGATCATTTCGTAGCGGTTTGCTTCTTCGTCCGCATTCTCGCGGCGCGGCAGCTGCACGACCTTGCCCTTGTCGCCGTTTTCCGGCCCCTGGCTCATGTCGCGTGGCGAATACGGATCAAACGGCGGCCGCTCGCTCCCGGTCCGGCGGCCCAAGACGCTGCGCAGTTGGAGGAAAATGACCACCGCGGCGATCAGGAAAAAAAACGTGATGAAGTCAAAAGAGCCCATTTCCACCCGGAACCGCTGTTAGAATTTCTCGTGGCTATTCCATATAGTCCGCAAGGATAGATCATTCAAATGGCGATGTCGCACCCTTAGACGGGGATGTGACACCAGGTTTCATTTTCGGGCAGCATCGATGCGTTCATTTCTTATCCCCCTTGCCATCCTCGGGCTTCCGCTCGCCGAGATCGCCGGTTTCGTTGTCGTCGGCCGAGAGATCGGCCTCCTGATGACGTTGCTGCTGGTTCTTGCCAGTGCATTTGTCGGCGTTATCCTGCTGAGAGTCCAGGGATTTACCGTCATTCGGCGAATGCAGGACGCCACGCGCAACGGCAGCGACCCGGGCCGGGAGGTGCTTGGCGGCGCATTGCTGTTCGTCGCGGCGATCCTGCTGGTGGTGCCCGGCTTCGTCAGCGACGTGATCGGCCTCCTGCTGTTTCTGCCTTTCGTTCGAAATGCGGTTGCCGGTTTCCTGCGCAAGCGAATGACGATCGTGACCGCGGCATCCGGTGCCGGCTGGACACGGCCGCACGAACCGCGCCCCTCGCCGCGCGTCATCGATCTCGACGAGGGCGAATTCTCGCGAACGGACGAGGAGGATCCGCCGCAGGTCGGCGATCGCCGCCGGCCCTAGCCAAGAGGCCACGGTGACAGAATGCGCGAACGGCACTCTATCGCCCATATTCCGGAGCATGCTTTCAGCTTTCCGCTTGGAGCAGAAACCCAGCGCCCGCTGGAAAGCGCCGGGCCCGCAGGGTTGTAAGCCCTAGGCCGAAATGCTAGATGGCCTCACCTATTTTTGTCGAGGAACCCTTATGACGACTGATACCGCATCCAACGGCAACGGCAGCGCGCAGCAGAGCCCGACGCTGAACATCCTCGCCCAGTATATCAAGGACCTTTCCTTCGAAAACCCGGGCGCGCCGCGTTCGCTGCAGGCCCGTGACAAGGCGCCGTCGATCAATATCAACGTCAACGTCAATGCCAACCCGCTCGCAGAGAACGATTTCGACGTCGTGCTCTCGCTGAACGCAGAAGCCAAGGACGGCGACCGCGTCCTGTTCAACGTCGAGCTCGCCTATGGCGGCGTCTTCCGCGTTGCCGGCTTCCCGCAGGAGCACATGCTGCCGCTGCTCTTCATCGAGTGCCCGCGCCTGCTGTTCCCGTTCGCCCGTCAGATCGTTGCCGACGCAACCCGCAACGGCGGCTTCCCGCCGCTGATGATCGATCCGATCGATTTCGCGCAGATGTTCGCTCAGCGCATGGCCGAAGAAAAGGTCCGCGCCCAGGTTTCGAACGAAACCGCAAACTGATCGAATTTCAGATTGCTGAAACGAAAGGCCCGGCCAATGTGCCGGGCTTTTTCGTATCTGCCTTAGTCCTGGGGGTCGTATTTTGCCCAGATCGCCTTGGCGCCGATCTTCGCGATCAACGCCGCGTGGGCGGCCAGGTCCGCCTCCGAGAGCCGGTTCGGCAAGGGACGCGGCCGCTGGCCGATAAGGATCGGCGCGTCGTCGAGTTCGATTGCCTGATCGGTCGATCTGCTGGACACAAGGCCGAGTGCTGCCTGACGGCCGCCGATCATCTCGATGTAGACTTCCGCCAGCAGTTCGGAGTCGAGAAGCGCGCCGTGCTTGGCGCGGTGCGAGTTGTCGATACCGTAGCGACGGCAAAGCGCGTCCAGCGAGTTCGGCCCCATCGGGTGTTTGCGGCGGGCAAGCGCCAGCGTGTCGGTCACACGCTCGATGGCGATCGGCGGCATGCCCAGACGCGCAAACTCGGCGTTGATAAAGCCCATGTCGAAGGTGGCGTTGTGAGCGACCCAACGGGCGTCGCCGAAAAACTCGAGGATCTGGTCGACCACATCGGCAAATGGCGGCTTGTCCTTCAGGGACTCGTCGGTGATCCCGTGGATGGCGAGCGCATCCGGGTGAACCTTGCGGTTGCCGGGATTGATATAGATGTGCAGCGTACGGCCGGTCGGAAATTGGTTCTCGAGCTCGACACCGCCGATTTCGATCACCCGGTCCTCGCGATTGTCGAGGCCTGTCGTTTCCGTATCGAAGATGATCTCACGCATCCGCGTCTCCGTTGCTGGCTGCGAGTTGGTCGACGACGGCCTTCACCTGGCCCCGGGTGACGTCGAAACTGTCGCTGGTATCGATGATGTAGTCGGCGCGTTTACGCTTTTCGCTGTCCGGCACCTGACGCGCAAGGATCATCGCAAGTTTTTCCTCGGTCATTCCTGGGCGCTTCAGCGCCCTTTGGCGCTGCAGCTCGGCCGAACAGGTCACGACGACGACGCGATCGACCCGCTTGTCCGCACCCGTTTCAAACAGGAGAGGAATGTCGAGGACGACGAAGGGCGCGCTGGCGGCCTGGTTTTCCGCGAGGAACTCCTGCTCCTTGCCGCGCACCAGCGGATGGACGATCGCCTCAAGCTCGCGCAGCCGTTCCGGCGCCTGCATGAGCTGGCGCGAGAGTTCGGTGCGATCGACTTTTCCATCTTTCGTGCTTCCGGGAAACGCCCCTTCCACCGGCGCCACCGCCTCGCCGCTATAGAGCTGATGCACGACCTCGTCGGCATCGTTCACCGGCACGCCGAAGTCGCGAAACATCTGGGCGGTCGTCGACTTGCCCATGGCGATCGATCCGGTGAGCCCAAGGATAATCATTCAGTGCCTGTCCATGTCGTCGATAATCAATTGTCGAAGGTCGGCGTCCACCGTCGGCCGACAGCCGAACCAGAGTTCGAAGCCGGGCACCGCCTGGTGCAGAAGCATGCCCAAACCGTCGACGATCGCAAAGCCCTGCACCTCTGCCTGCGCCAGAATCGGCGTCTTCAACGGAACATAGACAATATCCGTGACGACTGCGCTCGAAGCCATAACGCCGAAGTCGATCGCCGGTGCTTTGCTGCCGTCCATGCCGAGCGAGGTGGTATTGATGAACAGGCCTGCGCCGGTCATCACGTCCTTGAGTGCGCCCATCGGATGGGCTTCCACCGCCGGACCGAACCGGTCGGCAAGTTCCTGCGCCCGTT
The DNA here is from genome assembly GCF_014852205.1 of Ensifer sp. ENS06. Taxonomy (NCBI): domain Bacteria; kingdom Pseudomonadati; phylum Pseudomonadota; class Alphaproteobacteria; order Hyphomicrobiales; family Rhizobiaceae; genus Ensifer; species Ensifer sp. ENS06. The sequence goes on from NZ_JACVBC010000008.1 coordinate 75,883, forward strand.
CGACGGTGCGATTGACGACATGGATCGTCTTGATGCCGCGATCACGAACAGCCTGGATGATCGCCCGGCTTGCGCCGCCGGCGCCGAGAATGACTGCCGTCGACGTCCGGTCCCAGCCGGCCGCCCGCTCGTCGAGGTTGGCAACAAAGCCGCGGCCGTCGGTATTGGTGGCATGCACCTTTCCGTCCTGAACCCACAGCGTGTTGGCGGCGCCGAGTTCCTGGCTGAGCTCATCCGGCTGATCCACCAGCCGACAGGCCACTTCCTTGTGGGGGATGGTCACATTGCCACCGCAGAAACCGGATGTCCCGTCCTTGAGGCTGGCAATGAAGGCGGCGAATTCTTCCGGCTTGACCTCGTGCGCTCGATAGCTGCCGGGCAGACCGAGCTGTTTCAGCCAATAGCCATGGATCAACGGCGACCGGGAATGCTTGATCGGATAGCCGGTGACGAAGGCGTGGTTAACAAATGTTTCACGTGAATCACGCATCGATCGTTCCCAGTTCACGGAGTTTGGCAAGCAGCGGCAGCATCGGGAGACCGAGGATGGTGAAGTAGTCGCCCTCGATCTTTTCGAAGAGCTGGATGCCCTCGCCTTCCAGCTGGTAGGCGCCGACGCTCGAAAGCGCCTTTTCGCCGACACGCTCTAGATGACGCTCGACGAAATCTGCCGTCAGCGGGCGCACGGTCATGTGGGCAGAAGACACATGGCGCCAGATGACGTCTTCGCCACGCAAAAGGACGACAGCACTGTTCAGGCGGTGCGTCTGGCCGGAGAGCGAAAGCAGATGTGCGGCGGCTTCCGCCATGGTCTTCGGCTTGTGGTAGACCCGCGACCCCAATGACATTGTCTGATCGGAACCGATCACCAGCGCGTTTGCGAAATACCTGGCGACATCGCGTGCCTTTGCTTCCGCCAGTTCGAGCGCAACGGTTTCGGGCGCAGCGCCCTTATCCTCAAGCGGCTTTTCCAGCGCGCGCTCGTCGATCTCGGCTGCCTTCGCTTCAAAGACCAGGCCGGCATTCTCCAGGAGCGCCCGGCGAAACGGGCTGGCCGAAGCCAGGAGGAGCGAAGATGTCATCATTCAAGTTCCCGAATTGTTCGAATCCGCTCTAACGCAGACGTGGACGCAGGGCAACGATTGCCGCTGCCGTTTCCTCTATCGAACGGCGGGTGACATCGATGACGGGCCAATTGTTGCGCGCACAGAGCGACCGGGCATATTTCAGTTCCTCGGTGATCGAGGCCTTGTCGGTGTACTCATCGCCGTGAAAGCCTTGCGTCGTTCCGAGCACCCGGTGCTGGCGCACTTGCGAGATACGGTCGGCCGTCGCGATCAACCCGACGACGAGCGGCTTCGTCGCTTCCATCAATCTTTCAGGCAACGGTACGCCGGGGACGATCGGGATGTTCGCTGTCTTGATGCCGCGGTTGGCGAGATAGATGCTGGTCGGCGTCTTCGACGTCCGGCTGATGCCAATGAGGACGACATCCGCGTCGTCGAAATCGGCCGGCAGCTGACCGTCGTCATGGTCCATGGTGAAATTGAGCGCGTCGATGCGCGCGAAATATTCCGCATCCATCACATGCTGAGCACCGGATCTCCGCCGCGACGGGGATCCCAGATAGGACTGAAAGAGGTCGATGATGGGATCCAGCACGGAGACGCAAGGGACGCCCATCTCGCGGCAACGGCGATCGATGATGTCGGCGAGTTCGCGGTCGACGATTGTATAGAGAACGATGCCCGGTGCGCCGTCGATCGCGTCGAGAACCTGTAGCAGCTGTTTGCGGTTCCGGATCAGCGGATAGACGTGCTCGAGCGCATGCGAGCTTTGAAATTGGGCCGCGGCGGCGCGCCCGGCAGCAATCAGAGTCTCGCCCGTTGAGTCCGAAATCAGGTGAAGGTGGAAGTAGTTTTTCTTGTTCTCCACGCAATTCTCCTGGTGCTGTTGATAAGCCGGGATGAAACACAGCTAACGACGGGGCCTGGATCCAGGCAAGTGGAAAACAGCCGAGTTATTCACAATTGGGGCTGCGGCGGACATTGTTTCGCGGCGGATGTGGACAAGACTCACGGCGCGGACAAAGTGTCACGCATATCAACTGCTTTTCCACAGGCGCGTCAAAAATCGAAAGCGACTTAAAGAACTGATTCAAAATGCCTTTCTGAGATTGACCACGTTGTTTTTCCAGAGATCGGACTCATTCTCCCTTAGCCGGGCGTCGTGACCGCCGGTCGTGGACAAGTCAGTGCGTTGTTTTAATCCTTGATACCCACCGACTCTAAGAAATAGAAACCTTCTAAATATCTTTGATTTTAAATTGGGAGAGACGATCCGTGACCGAAACACGCAGAAAGGTTCTGGAGGTTTTGGCAGGGAAGACGGTGTCACCTCCTCCGATCTGGCTCATGCGCCAGGCGGGACGCTACCTGCCCGAGTACAGGACAACGCGCGCCGTAGCCGGAAGCTTCCTCGATCTTTGCTACACGCCCGATCTCGCAGTCGAGGTCACGTTGCAGCCGATCCGTCGCTACGCTTTCGATGCCGCCATTCTCTTCTCCGACATCCTGGTCATTCCCGATGCGCTGAAACGCAACGTGCGCTTCGAGGAAGGCCATGGGCCACGAATGGACCCGATCGATGCTGATGGTATCCGTCTCCTGAAGCCTGAGGGCATCTCTGAACACCTCCAGCCGGTCTTTGAGACGGTTTCGCGGTTGCGCGCAGAGCTTCCCTCGGAAACGACGCTGCTCGGCTTCTGTGGCGCTCCCTGGACGGTTGCGACCTATATGATCGCCGGCCAGGGGACGCCGGACCAGGCCCCCGCCCGTCTCTTCGCGTATCGCAATCCCGAGGCCTTCGATCATCTGCTCGCCTTTCTGGCGGATGTATCGGCTGAATATCTCGTGCGACAGATCGATGCCGGCGCCGATGCGGTGCAGATCTTCGATTCCTGGGCAGGTGTTCTCGGTGAGGAGGAATTCGCCCGCTACGCCGTCAAGCCGGTGCAGCGGATCATCGCCTCTGTTCGGGCGCAGCGGCCGCAGGCAAGGATCATCGCCTTTGCGAAGGGCGCGGGGCAGCTGTTGAACGGATATCGGCAGGCGACCGGTGCTGACGCGATCGGTCTTGACTGGACCGTTCCGCTTTCCTTTGCGAAGGATCTGCAGAAGGAAGGGCCGATACAGGGCAATCTCGATCCGATGCGGGTCGTTGCCGGCGGCGTGGCCCTTGAGGAAGGCGTTGACCGCATTCTCGACGCACTCGGTCACGGTCCGCTGATCTTCAATCTCGGCCATGGCATAACGCCGCAGGCCGATCCCGATCATGTCTCGGCGCTGGTTGCCCGGGTTCGTGGAGCGCGGTGATGGCGGAGAAGCAGACCGACCGGGCGCCGGGCAACAGGGCGCGGCTCAGGGCAGCGATCGCGCTTGGTGCGTTCGTGGCGCTTCTCGTCGGTCTGTTCGTCTGGCGCCCGGATGATCTCTATCTCTGGATCAAGGCGCTGCATGTTATCGCCGTGATGTCCTGGATGGCGGCGTTGCTCTACATGCCCAGGCTGTTCATCTACCACACGGATGCGGAGCCCGGATCCGCCCAGTCGGAAACCTTCAAGATGATGGAGTTGCGGCTCCTGAAGGTCATCATGAACCCGGCCATGATGATTTCCTGGGTGCTCGGGCTTTATCTGGCCTGGAGCGTTTATGGCTTCCAGGGTGGCTGGCTGCATGCCAAGCTTCTGTTCGTGGTGCTGCTGACCGGTGTCCACATGCGTTTCAGCCGTGCTGTGCGCGCCTTTCAGCGCGACGAGAACAGGCACGATGCGCGCTATTGGCGGTTGATGAACGAGGCGCCTACCCTCTTGATGATCCTCATCGTCATCATGGTCGTCGTGAAGCCATTCTGAATTTAATCGATTTGCGGCCTGTCATAGGCGTTTCTAATTTGCGACAGCCCCTTGCAGGGTTTCACGTGAATCGCTATTTTCTGCCATCTCCTCTTCATGGCTTGTGACAAAGACAAGAGCCTGCCCCTTCCTGCTGCAGCTCCCTAACGAATACTCGCCATCTCCCCACTACCCATACCAAACATGGATCCTTCATGGCTGAAATGAAGCTACAAGAACTCAAGAACAAGACGCCGACCGATCTGCTCGCTTTCGCCGAGGAGCTCGAGGTGGAGAACGCCAGCACGATGCGCAAGCAGGAGCTGATGTTCGCAATCCTCAAGATGCTCGCGGCCCAGGATATCGAGATTATCGGTGAAGGCGTCGTTGAAGTGCTCCAGGACGGCTTCGGCTTTCTGCGCTCGGCGAATGCAAACTACCTCCCCGGTCCGGACGATATCTACATCTCGCCCTCCCAGATCCGCCGCTTCTCGCTGAAGACCGGCGACACGGTCGAGGGTCCGATCCGCGGACCGAAGGAAGGCGAGCGCTACTTCGCCCTCCTCAAGGTCAACACCATCAACTTCGATGATCCGGAAAAGATCCGTCACAAGGTTCACTTCGACAACCTGACGCCGCTTTACCCGAACGAGCGCTTCAAGATGGAACTCGACGTTCCGACCTCGAAGGATCTGTCGGCCCGGGTCATCGACCTGGTTGCGCCGCTCGGCAAAGGCCAGCGCGGCCTCATCGTCGCTCCGCCGCGCACCGGTAAGACTGTTCTCCTGCAGAACATCGCCCATTCGATCACCGCGAACCATCCGGAATGCTACCTGATCGTTCTCCTGATCGACGAACGTCCCGAAGAAGTGACGGACATGCAGCGCTCGGTGAAGGGCGAAGTCGTGTCCTCGACCTTCGACGAGCCGGCGACCCGCCACGTACAGGTCGCCGAGATGGTGATCGAAAAGGCCAAGCGCCTCGTGGAACACGGCCGTGACGTCGTTATCCTGCTTGACTCGATCACCCGCCTCGGCCGCGCCTACAACACCGTTGTTCCGTCATCGGGCAAGGTCTTGACCGGTGGTGTCGACGCCAATGCTCTGCAGCGCCCGAAGCGCTTCTTCGGTGCCGCCCGTAACATCGAAGAAGGCGGCTCGTTGACGATCATCGCGACAGCGCTGATCGACACCGGCAGCCGCATGGACGAAGTCATCTTCGAAGAGTTCAAGGGCACCGGTAACTCGGAAATCGTGCTCGACCGCAAGGTGGCCGACAAGCGTATCTTCCCGGCGATGGACATTCTCAAGTCCGGTACGCGTAAGGAAGACCTGCTCGTTCCGCGCCAGGACCTGCAGAAGATCTTTGTGCTGCGCCGTATTCTGGCGCCGATGGGGACGACCGACGCGATCGAGTTCCTCATCGACAAGCTCAAGCAGACGAAGAACAACGGCGATTTCTTCGACTCGATGAACACGTAAGACGCGTTCATCATCCGACTTCGGGACCGGTCGACCACGCGTCGGCCGGTTTTCTTGTTTCAAAACCTTAGCCGGATTCTCCGGTCATTCGATTCGGTTTCGCAACAATCTCCGACTAGGCCCGCAATCAGACAGACACCGTTTCTGCTGATTCACGTGAAACACGTGCGCACCGTGAAATACGAGGATGCGGCGAGGCCTTGAAATTTCGGCATTCTTTCGGCATAAGCACGCCGACCCATTGAGATAGCGTTTGCCCCGCGTGAGCGCGCTCCGCGAAGCGGAACGATCCGGTCCGGAACTTCGACGATCCCCATTGCATCGACCATCGACGCGCCCTGCGTGTCCGCGGTCTTTTCAGGTGAGCCCATGACAGCGACGCACACGATTTATGCGCTTTCCAGCGGATCTCTGCCCGCCGGCGTCGCAGTCGTGCGTATCAGCGGCGGCCGCACCGAAGCGGTGTTGCAGGCGTTGTGTGGTGGTGTGCCAACACCTCGGTCGGCGACATTGAGATCGATTCGGTCCCGTAACGGTGATGTCATCGACAGCGGCCTTGTTCTCTATTTTCGCGGACCTGCCTCCTTTACAGGAGAAGACTGCGCCGAGCTTCAGATCCATGGTGGTCGGGCGGCAGTAAACGCCTTGCTTGAGGAACTCTCGAAGCTCGAGGGTTTGCGCCATGCGGAAGCCGGTGAGTTTTCGCGTCGCGCCTTCCAGAACGGCAAGCTCGACCTGGTCGAGGTGGAGGGTCTCGCCGACCTGATTGCTGCGGAAACCGAGATGCAGCGCCGGCTCGCGATCGAACACTCCGGCGGTGGACAATCAAAGATCTATGCCGGCTGGGCGAAGCGCTTGACCCATGCGCGGGCGATGATCGAGGCCGAGCTCGATTTTGCCGATGAAGACGACGTGCCGGGCTCGGTCAGCGAGCGCATCTGGCAGGATATGTCCATACTGTCGCAAGAGATAGCAGCACATATTGCCGATGCGCCGATCGCGGAGATCATCCGCGACGGCCTGAAGATCGTCATCGCCGGCGCGCCGAACGCCGGCAAGTCGAGTTTGCTCAATGCACTGGCCCAGCGTGACATTGCAATCGTCACCGAGATTGCCGGTACGACCCGCGACGTTCTCTCCGTGGATCTTTCCTTAGCCGGATTCTCGGTAAAGCTCTACGATACTGCGGGGCTGCGGGAAACCGACGATAAGGTAGAGCAAGAAGGTATTCGTCGCGCACGAGAAATTATCGAGCGAGCGGATCTGATCTTGCTGTTGGCCGAAACGCCCGATGGTTTTGATATCGCGTCCGACCTCGCATCCGACGCGGCGCCCGTGCTACGCGTTGGAACCAAAATTGATCGCGGCAGTGATCTTTGGCGCGAAGGTTCGGCCGATGTGTTGGTCTCGATGAGAACCGGCGAAGGCATGGAGCGACTGCTGGACGCGATCGCGGCGCACCTACCGGATCTCAGTGGGCGCATCTCGCTGTCGCTGCCTTCACGGCGGCGCCATGTCGATAGTCTCCGGCAGGCGCAGCGGTCGATCGACGACAGCTTGGCAAGGCAGGACTTGGGGCTGGATATACGCGCGGAACTGTTGCGCCTTGCTGGCGACGCAATTGGACGGATAACCGGCCGCGTGGATGTTGAGAACCTTCTCGATGTGATATTTTCTGAATTCTGTATCGGGAAATAACCAGTAGGCCAGTGCAATACAACGTGTGCGAGTCCTTCGTTGTGTTTCACGTGAAACGATTCGTGCCGGGTCAACCCCGGAGAAGAGGCAATGATGCAATTTGACGTAATCGTCATTGGCGGTGGCCATGCCGGCTGCGAAGCCGCGGCTGCGGCTGCGCGTCTGGGCGCCAACACAGCATTGATCACGCACAAGGCATCCACGATCGGCGTTATGTCCTGCAACCCGGCGATCGGCGGCTTGGGAAAAGGACATCTGGTCCGCGAGATCGACGCGATGGACGGCTTGATGGGACGCGTCGCTGATGCCGGTGGTATTCAGTTTCGCTTGCTCAACCGTCGCAAGGGTCCAGCGGTGCGCGGACCGCGTACGCAAGCCGATCGCCGCCTTTATCGCGAAGCCATGCAGCGGGAGATCGCTGCCATCGAGAATCTGACCGTTATCGAGGGCGATGCCTTCGACCTTCTGGAAGAGCAAGGCCGCATCCACGGTGTCGTCCTGAAGGACGGCCGCCGCTTTCAAGCGAACTCCGTTGTTCTGACGACGGGCACGTTCTTGAAGGGCCTCATCCATATCGGCGATCAGAAGATACCGGCCGGTCGCGTCGGTGAGGAACCGTCCGTCGGGCTCTCGGGAACCTTGCTGCGTTTTGGGTTGCGGCTCGGCCGCCTGAAGACCGGAACGCCCGCCCGCCTGGATGGACGCACCATCGACTGGGCGCGTGTTGGCCGGCAAGGTCCAGACGAAGATCCTGTGCCCTTCTCGTTCATGACCGACGGGATCGTGAATCGCCAGATCGATTGCGGTGTGACGCGGACGACGGAAGAGACGCACAAGATTATTACCGACAATATCGGCAAGTCGGCGATGTACTCGGGACAGATCGAGGGTGTCGGACCGCGCTATTGTCCGTCCATCGAGGACAAGATCGTACGATTCGGCGAGCGTGATGGCCACCAGATCTTCCTGGAACCGGAGGGTCTCGACGACGATACGATCTACCCGAACGGCATTTCGACGTCGCTGCCGGCTGACATCCAGGAAGCCTTTATTAAGACGATCCCAGGATTGGAGAATGTCGCGATACTGCAGCCTGGTTATGCCATCGAGTACGATCACGTCGACCCGCGTGAACTGAACGCGACCCTTGCCGTCCGCAAGATGCCAGGGCTTTTCCTCGCCGGTCAAATCAACGGTACGACCGGCTATGAGGAAGCCGGGGCGCAAGGTCTTGTTGCCGGCTTGAACGCCGCCTTGGCAGCGACCAACCGTCCCGAAATCGTGTTCAGCCGAACGCAGTCCTATATCGGTGTCATGATCGACGACCTGACGTCGCGCGGGATCACCGAGCCCTATCGCATGTTCACCTCCCGCGCGGAGTATCGATTGTCGCTGCGGGCCGACAATGCCGATGCGCGCCTGACACCGCTTGCGATGGAGGTCGGCTGCATCTCGGCTGCGCGGCGCGAACGCTTTGTTGATTGGCGCGCGCGTTTCGACGAAGGGCGTGCCCTGTTGAAAGGCCTCTCGGTAACCCCGGCTGAAGGTAACCGTCATGGCCTTAAGCTCAACCAGGATGGCCAACGGCGCACTGCTTTCGAGATCCTGTCCTATCCCGATCAGTCGATTGCCGGTTTGCAGCCCATCTGGCCCGAGCTGTCGGCGATTGGTCCGCGCGTCGTTGAGGCGCTTGAAATCGATGCGGTCTACGCGGTCTATATGGATCGTCAGGCAGCGGATATCGCCGGCATTCAGCGCGAGGAAAATCTTGCCATACCCGATGGCTTCGACTTCGATATGCTCTCGGGCCTCTCCAACGAGCTGAAGCAGAAGCTGAAGCAGCAGGCGCCCCGCAATCTGGCTCACGTGATGAAGGTCGACGGTATGACACCGGCAGCAGCGTCGCTGATCCTGGCGTGGGTGAAGCGACAGAACCGAACCGTAGAACGTGAAGAAAAGGCCAGCGTACAATGAAGGCGAGTCCAATCGATGTGTTGAACGGACTGCGTGTTTCACGTGAAACGAATGAACGGTTGGAGCATTTTGCCAAGCTCTTTCAGAAGTGGGCGAAGTCGATCAATCTTGTTGCGCCGTCCACGATCGAGGATCTTTGGCGCCGGCATATTGTCGATAGCTTGCAGCTCGCGCAGTTGTCGCCCGGTCCGAAGACCTGGGTCGATCTCGGCAGCGGTGGCGGCTTTCCAGGTGTCATCACGGCGATCTATCTCGCCGAACTTGGCGACGGTTGGGTCCATCTCGTTGAAAGCAACAACAAGAAGGCTGCCTTTCTGCGTGTCGCCCTGGCCGAAACGGGTGCGCGCGGCTCGGTTCACCCGGTTCGAATCGAAGAAGCAGGCGCATTGATTCCCCGCGCGGACGCGGTTTCGGCGCGCGCGCTCGCGGATTTGACCTTGCTGCTCGACTATTCTGCGCCATGGATGACGGCGAAGGAGCAGAAAGCGGTCGCCTACTTCCACAAAGGGCGGGATTACCAGCGCGAAATCGACAAAGCCGTTGGCCGCTATCAGTTTGATCTGGTAAAACATCCAAGCGTGGTCGAGCCGGATTCTGTCGTGCTCGAGATCGCAAATCTGGCGCGCAGGGCCCAGTGATCGCGAGCGGAAACATGTTTGGTGGCAAAAACCGGATCATCACAATCGCAAATCAGAAAGGCGGCGTCGGCAAAACCACGACCGCCATCAATTTGGCGACCGCATTGGCGGCTATCGGCGAACACGTTCTGATCGTTGATCTGGACCCGCAAGGCAACGCCAGCACCGGGCTCGGCATTCAACGCCGCGATCGGAACCTGTCATCCTATGAGCTGATGATGGGATCGCACGGGATCGGCGAGATCGCTCAGCAGACAGCCGTTCCGAATCTCTCAATCATTCCATCGACCATGGACCTTCTCGGCGTCGAGATGGAAATTTCTCAGGAACCGGATCGTGTCTTCCGTTTACGCAAGGCCTTGGTTAGCCCCGCCGCGATGGAATACTCCTACGTGCTCGTCGATTGCCCACCATCGTTCAACTTGCTGACGATGAACGCGATGGCGGCCGCCCATTCGGTGCTTGTCCCTCTGCAGTGCGAGTTCTTCGCGCTCGAGGGTCTGAGCCAGCTGCTGGAGACTGTGGATCAGATTCGCCGAACCGTGAATCCGAGCCTGGATATCCAGGGCATCGTCCTGACCATGTTCGATTCGCGCAACAACCTGGCACAGCAGGTTGTTAGCGATGTGCGGACGCATCTCGGCGACAAGGTCTACCACACCCTGATCCCGCGCAATGTTCGCGTCTCGGAAGCGCCTTCCTATGGCAAGCCGGCCATTCTTTATGATCTGAAGTGCGCTGGCAGTCAGGCCTATCTGCAACTGGCCTCCGAAGTCATTCAACGCGAGCGTCAGCGCAAAGCGGCATAATCATTTCGGTAGCGTAATTTAACTCGGGTGACGATATGAACGACGATAGCTCGAAGAGGCGGCTTGGTCGCGGACTGGCCGCGTTGATCGGCGAGATGGATCAGCCGTTGCAAACAGGGGCAGCTGCCCCTGCCCCGGTCAATCCGGATCGGCGCGTGCCGATCGAGTTCGTATCGCGCAACCCGCGCAACCCGCGTCGTCAGTTCGACGAAGCCGAACTCCAGGATCTCGCCAATTCGATCCGTCAGCATGGTATTGTCCAGCCTGTCGTTGCTCGCACCATCGGCGTCGATCGCTACGAGATCATCGCCGGCGAGCGCCGCTGGCGTGCCGCACAACTGGCCGGGTTCACCGAAATCCCGGTTATCATTCGCGACGTCGACGATCGCACGGCGCTTGAAATCGCTATCGTCGAAAACGTCCAGCGCTCGGATCTCAATCCGCTCGACGAAGCGCTTGGCTACGAGCAGTTGATCGCCGAGCACGGCTATACGCAGAACGATCTCGGCGAGATCATCGGCAAGAGCCGAAGCCATGTCGCCAATAGCCTGCGTCTTTTGAAACTGCCGGAACCTGTTCGGGACATGTTGTCGGAAGGCGCGCTTTCGGCTGGACATGCCCGTGCACTCATTCCGACCTCGGATCCGGCTACCCTCGCCCGGACGATCATTGCCAAGGGGCTCTCGGTGCGTGACGCCGAGCGCATCGCGCAGAACGATATTCGCGCGCAGAACGATCCGAATTACGGCAAGACCGTCCGTCGCGACGAGAAGGATGCCGATACGCTAGCGCTCGAGCGCACGTTGTCGGATAGCCTCGGGCTTGAGGTTACCGTGAACCACAAGGCATCCGGTGGTCATTTGCGCATCGCCTACACGACGCTGGATCAACTGGAAGAAATCTGCCGGCTGCTCGAGCGGCGATAAGCCACTCGTGCGTATTTTTGCTTTGGCGTATTGATGGCGCGTCGCTCCAACGAGCGGCGCGCCTAATTATTTGATATGATGAGATCTTTTGGCGTCCAGTTGAATTTCGGACGGCGAGGTCCACCCATCTCCCTCATGCAGCCTGAAGACGTGTTGGCGAAATTCGAACACTAGGCTGCGGCAACGGGACTGGATCGACAGAGGCAGGTCAGCGTCGCGCCGATTGCACCGCGATCGCCATCAGGTTCTGCAGCACCAGGCTTTCCTCCAGGCTCGCACGGCTGCGGCTCTGAAAGATGGTCGTCTGCAGGCGATTGAGCTCGCGGCGGATAGCCGGGCTCGACCAATGCTTCAAGGCGGCCTCGACGATCGGCTTGCGGCGAAAGTGCAGCCCACGCCCCAGCGTGGCGATCACTTGCCCCGCCTGCTGGCGGCTTGCATCCATCTCGGCGCGCATCACATCGAGCTGCTGAAACTGGCGCAGGCACGCCTGCAGCACCAGAAAGGCCGGCGTCTTGGATGTGGTGATCTTCTGCATCGCATGCAGCAATCCATCGAGGTCGCCCTTCAGCACGGCATCGACGGCATCGTCGACGGAGATGGCGCTGGCATCCCCAACGATATCGAGCACGTCTTCTTCGTCCACCGTGGACTTGCCACGGCAGTAGAGCGCAAGCTTGCGCAGCTCGTTTCGTGAGGCCAGGCGGTCGCCACCGAGCGCCTCCAGCAATCGTTGCCGTGCTGCGGTGCTGATGCCCAGCTTCTCGTCGCCGAGCTCCTTGTCGATCAGCGCCTGCAGGCTGCGCGCGTCGTCACTGTAGCAGGCGATACAGGCGACCGAACGCGCGCTCTCGCCGATCTTTCGAAGTGCGGACCCCTTCTTGAGGTCGCCGGCTTCGACGATCACATAGCTTCCGGTCGGTGGCTCGGACGAAAGGATCTGCAACGCATCGACCAGCGGCTTTTCATTGGTCGCGCCACGGACCCAGACGAGCTTTTCTCCACCGAAGAGGCCGATCGAGTTTACTTCATCGAGCAGCCGCCCGGGCGATTGCGTCAGTTCACTGACATCGAGCTTCAACAGGGAAAACGGATCGTCGAGCGGCACGCCGCAACGGGCGGCGATTGCAGAGGCACGCTCGGAGACGAGCCCGCGGTCGGGCCCGTAGAGGATGAAAAGCCGGTAGATTCCGGCTGACTTCTGGAGAAAGGAGTCGAACTCGTGCGACTTGACCTCGCTCATGCCGACACCCGTTAGCGGCTGAGAGCCGCGGCGATGTCGGCCCGGATCAGCTCGGCGAGTTCCTTGGCTGCGCGGTTTTCACCGTCACGAACGGCGCGCACCTTGGCAAATTCCTGGACCGGGAAGTCAACGAGAGCAACGGCCGTGCGGTTGCCGGACTTGATGGTCTCGCCCGTACCGATCTTCGTCAGATTGTAGTCCGCCTTGACGACGATACGACCGGCGCCGGCGCGGTCCTTGGCCTGATCGTAGAGCACGCCCATCGACCGGTGGGTGACGGTGAGCGCCAGGTGATACTGCGGATTCACGGGCTCGCCCTGACCACCTGCGGCCAGGAAGATCAGCGCGTTACGCACTTCCTGCTCGACACGGTCGGTGGCTTCGGAAATCTCGATCGCCGCCAGTGCCGTCGAGGTGCCGACCGGGTCGGAATAGAGCGGCCGGACCTGGCAGCCGGCGAGCGCGGTCAACATGAGCGCGCCAGCCAGAACCGGAATCGACCGGATACGGAAACCAGCTCTATCAGACAACGACATTGACGATCCTCTGGGGCACGACGATGATTTTCTTGGGGCTGCTGCCGTTGAGCGCGGACTTGACGGCATCGAGCGCCAGGACGGCGCTTTCGATCGCACTCTGATCCGCATCGCGAGCGATTGTCAAATCGGCGCGCTTCTTGCCATTGATCTGCACCGGCATGGTGATTTCGTTCTCGACGACCAGAGCGGGGTTGAACGCCGGCCAGCCGCGTTCCGCAATCAGGCCCTCGCCCCCGACCTCGCGCCAGCATTCCTCGGCGAGGTGCGGCATCATCGGTGCGATGAGGTTGATCAGGATCGTCGTCGCATCCTTCACAGCCCCCGCCAGGGCCGCATCGGCCTTGCCGGCTGCTACCTGGGTCAGCGGTGCGGCAAGCGTGTTCACGAGCTCGTAGATACGCGCCACGGCCTTGTTGAAGGCAAGCTTGTCGTAGTCGGCCTCGACCGCGCGCAGCGTCTTGTGCGCGGCTTGCGAAACAGCGAGAGCCTCGCCTTCGAGCGCCGGGGCGGCCTCGATTGCCCGCAGCTTCTCGGCCGCTTCGCTGATCAGACGCCACACGCGCTGCACGAAGCGATGCGATCCTTCGACACCGGCTTCCGACCAGATCACGTCACGATCCGGCGGCGAATCGGAGAGAACGAAGAAGCGGGCGGTATCAGCGCCATAGGAAGCGATGATGTCGTCGGGATCGACGACGTTCTTCTTCGACTTCGACATCTTCTCGATCGAGCCGATGGTGACTTCCTCACCGGTTTCGATCAGCGTCGCGCTACGGCGTCCATCGATCTCCTCGATGCGGATCTCGGCCGGCGTCACCCATTCGCGCTGGGCGCCTTCGCCGCGGCTATAGGTTTCATGCACGACCATGCCCTGCGTGAACAGGCCCTTGAACGGCTCGTCGACGGCAACATGGCCGGTGGCCTTCATCGCGCGGGTGAAGAAGCGCGAATAGAGCAGATGCAGGATGGCGTGCTCGATACCGCCAATGTACTGATCGACCGGCAGCCAGTGGTTGGCGACCTTGGGGTCGGTCGGATTGTCTTCCCAGGGTGCGGTGAAGCGCGTGAAATACCAGGACGAATCGACGAAGGTGTCCATCGTGTCGGTCTCGCGACGGGCGTCCTTGCCGCAGTGCGGGCAGGCGACGTGGCGCCAGGTGGCGTGACGGTCGAGCGGATTGCCCGGCTTGTCGAAGGTAACGTCCGGCGGCAGCACGACCGGCAAGTCGGCTTTCGGAACTGGTACGACGCCGCAGGCCTCGCAATGGATGACCGGGATCGGGCAGCCCCAGTAGCGCTGGCGCGAGATGCCCCAGTCGCGCAGGCGGAAATTGACCTTGCGCTCGGCACGCGGCGCACCGTCGAGCATTTCCTTCTCGAGCTTCGAAGCAACGGTCTCGAAAGCGTCTTCCGTCGACAGGCCGTCGAGGAAGCGCGAGTTGATCATCACGCCGTCGCCGATATAGGCCTCGTCACCAATGGCGAAGGTCGCGGCATCGCCGTCCCTCGGCATGACGACGGGAACGACCGGCAGGTCATATTTGCGCGCGAAGTCGAGGTCGCGCTGGTCGCCGGAGGGGCAGCCGAAGATGGCGCCCGTGCCGTAGTCCATCAGCACGAAATTGGCGACATAAACCGGCAGCTCCCAGCTCGGATCGAGCGGATGCTTGGCACGGATACCGGTGTCGATACCCTTCTTCTCTGCCGTTTCCAGCGCGGCAAGGGAGGTACCGGCGCGGCGGCATTCCTCGCAGAATGCATCGACCTCAGGGTTGCTGGCCGCCACCTGCCTTGCCAGCGGGTGATCGGCGGCGATCGCCAGGAAGGAGGCGCCGAAGAGCGTGTCCGGACGGGTGGTGTAGACGGTGAGCTCGGTTGCGTCGCCGGCGGTGCCTTCGACGATTTCCCAACGCAGCGACAGGCCCTCGGAGCGGCCGATCCAGTTCTTCTGCATCAGGCGCACCTTCTCGGGCCACTGATCCAGCGTATCGAGCGCGTCGAGCAGTTCCTGGCTGAAGTCGGTGATGCGGAAGAACCATTGCGTCAGTTCGCGCTGTTCGACCAGCGCGCCGGAGCGCCAGCCACGGCCGTCGATTACCTGCTCGTTGGCGAGCACGGTGTTGTCGACCGGGTCCCAGTTGACCTTGGACTGCTTGCGGTAGACGAGGCCCTTTTCCAGGAAGTCCAGGAACAGGTACTGCTGGCGCTGGTAATAGGCGGGGTCGCAGGTGGCGAACTCGCGGTTCCAGTCGAGCGACAGGCCCATAACCTTCAGCTGCGCCTTCATCGAGGCGATGTTCTGGTAGGTCCAGCTGGCCGGGTGCACGCCACGCTCCATGGCGGCGTTTTCGGCCGGCATCCCGAAGGCGTCCCAACCCATCGGATGCAGCACGTTGAAGCCGCGGGCGCGCTTGTAGCGCGCTACCACGTCACCCATGGTGTAGTTGCGCACGTGGCCCATGTGGATGCGGCCCGAGGGATAGGGGAACATCTCGAGCACATAGTACTTTTCGCGCGGATCGTCGTTCTCGGTCTGGAAGACCTCGTTCTTGTCCCATTCCTGCTGCCAACGGGGCTCGGCATCACGCGGATTGTATCGTTCGCTAGACATGTCTTTTCGATGTTCCGGAAGTTCTGCGGCGCATAGTGGCGCCTCATGATAGTTGGGGTGACCTTCACCACGAAACCGCCTGACGGTCAAGTTTTTGAAGGGTTTGCCGCGACACTTTGGCGGATTTGAGCCGGTCCATGGCGGAGCGGCCTTGGCAATCGGCTCAACTTTGCCTAAGCCGCTCGGTCAGTGGTTTGGAAATCCCGTGTCGGAGAGCAGGTCCATGGAAGTTCAAGAGCGGTTGCAGGATGTCGTGAGCCGGATTCAGGCAGCGGAGAAGTCTGCCGGTCGCGCCAAGGGTGCCGTCACGCTGGTCGCTGTTTCCAAGACCTTCGACGCCGACGCCATCCGCCCGGTGATTGCCGCCGGGCAGCGGGTCTTTGGCGAGAACCGCGTGCAGGAAGCGCAGGGCAAGTGGCCGGAGCTGAAGGCCGAGACATCCGGTCTCGAACTGCACCTGATCGGCCCGCTGCAGTCGAACAAGGCGGCGGAAGCCGTCGCGCTGTTCGATGTCATCGAGACGGTCGATCGCGAGAAGATCGCCCGCGCGCTTGCGGCCGAAATGCAGAGGCAGGGCCGGGCGCTTAGGCTCTACGTCCAGGTCAACACCGGGCTGGAGCCGCAGAAGGCCGGCATCGCGCCGGAGGAGACCGTTGCCTTCGTGGATCTGTGCCGCAACGAGCTGGGTCTTTCGATCGAGGGGCTGATGTGCATTCCGCCGGTGGAAGAAAATCCCGGCCCGCATTTTGCCCTGCTCGCCAAACTGGCTGCTGCCTGCAAGCTCGAGAAGCTGTCGATGGGCATGTCAGGCGACTTCGAGACGGCCGTCCAGTTCGGCGCCACCGGCGTTCGCGTCGGTTCGGCCATTTTCGGCGCGCGCTGAGGTCCGTTCGTCACATACCGCTTTCGTCGGGGTTCCCCTCGTCTCTCATTAGCCTATCCTTGTGCACGAGGAGGCCGGACATGTCCGGCAATATGCGCAGGGAGGAACGGACATGGCGAGTCGCTATGCCGACGTGTACGCGGGCTGGAAATCGGACCCGCAGAGTTTCTGGTCAAATGCCGCCAATGCGATCGACTGGTTTGAAAGACCGGCACGTGCGTTTGATGCGGACGCTGGCATCTATGGGCACTGGTTCGCCGAAGGCATCACCAATACCTGCTACAATTGCCTGGATCGCCATGTGGCCGCGGGCCGTGGCGAGCAAATCGCCTTCATCTATGACAGTCCCGTCACCGGGCGGGTCGAGCGCATCTCCTATGCGTCTCTGCTCGGCGATGTAGCAGCGCTTGCCGCCGTCTACCGGAAACTCGGCGTCGGCAAGGGCGACCGGATCATCATCTATATGCCGATGATCCCGCAGGCGGCGGTTGCTATGCTGGCGGCTGCGCGCATCGGCGCCGTGCATTCCGTGGTTTTCGGCGGTTTTGCCGCCAACGAGCTCGCCGTACGCATCGACGATTGCCAGGCCAAGCTCATTTTGTCCGCAAGCTGCGGCATCGAACCTGGGCGCACCGTGGCCTACAAGCCGCTGCTGGATGCGGCGCTCGACATCGCGACCCACAAGCCGGCCCATTGCCTCGTCTTCCAACGCGAGATGGCGGAAGCCGCCATGACCGAGGGACGCGACCTCGATTTCGCTGCGGCTTTGGCGGCGGCCAAGCAGGCGGGAGAAGAGGTCGGCTGTACTCCGGTCGCCTCAACCGATCCGCTCTATGTGCTCTACACGTCGGGCACGACCGGCCAGCCCAAGGGCGTGGTGCGCGACAATGGCGGCCACATGGTCGCGCTCAAATGGTCGATGGAGAATTTCTTCGGCGTGCAGCCGGGCGAAGTGTTCTGGGCTGCGTCCGATATCGGCTGGGTCGTTGGCCACTCCTATATCGTGTATGGTCCGCTCCTCAACGGCAGCACCTCGATCCTGTTCGAAGGCAAGCCGGTCGGCACGCCGGATCCAGGCACCTATTGGCGCATCATTGCCGAACACGGCGTCGTGGTGATGTTCACCGCGCCGACGGCGCTGAGAGCGATCCGCAAGGAAGATCCGGAGGCTTCCCACGTTCGCCGATACGACCTGTCGAAATTCCGCGCGTTGTTTCTTGCCGGAGAACGGGCGGATCCCGACACGATCCAATGGGCAGAAAACGCGCTCGGCGTGCCCGTCATCGACCATTGGTGGCAGACGGAAACGGGATGGCCCGTGGCGGGAAATCCGATGGGGCTCGGGCTCCTGCCGGTAAAGTACGGTTCTCCGGCGGTTCCGCTGCCGGGATACGACGTCCAGATCCTCGACGATGCCGGACATCCGGTTGGCGCCGGTACGCTCGGCAATGTGGTGGTAAAGCTGCCGCTGCCACCCGGCTGCCTGCCGACGCTTTGGAATGCTGACCATCGGTTCCGTGCGGCCTATCTCGACGAGTTTCCCGGCTACTACAAGACTGCCGATGCCGGCTACCTCGATGAGGATGGTTACATCTTCATCATGGCGCGGACGGACGACATCATCAACGTGGCTGGCCATCGCCTCTCCACCGGAGCGATGGAGGAGGTCTGCGCCAGCCACCCCGATGTGGCCGAATGCGCCGTGATCGGCATTGCCGACGACCTGAAAGGCCAGGTACCGGCCGGCTTCCTCGTCATCAACTCCAATGTTTCCCGTGAAACGTCGGAGATCGAGCGCGAGGTCATCAGCCTCGTGCGCGAACGCATCGGACCTGTTGCCGCCTTCCGCCTGGCGATCTGCGTCAAGCGGCTGCCGAAGACGCGGTCGGGCAAGATCCTGCGCGCCACGATCCAGAAGATCGCTGACCGCCAGCCCTGGAAGATGCCCGCGACGATCGACGATCCAGTCATCCTCGACGAAATCACCGTTGCGCTGCAAGGGCGCGGCATCGGTGTATAACGATTGCTAAGCCGGCTCATGAATCTGCGAGGTGCATTCCGTATTAGGCGTGCACAACGGCCGCGAACCAATCGGCGAAACTGGCTGCCGCCTTCGAGCGTGTGACTTTGGTGATCAGGAAGTAGCTCTCGTCCTCCAGGGTGGCGACATCGGACAGGATCACCAGGTCACCGTTTTCGATTTCGCGGCGGAAGACTTCGACCGGGCAAAGCGCCACGCCATGGCCGGCAATGACCGCCGTCGCCAGAAGATTGAAATCCTGGAAAACCGGGCCACGCAACGTCTGCGTGGTCTCCTGCCCTGCTCTTGCCAGCCAATCGCGCCAGCGTGACGTCGTTTCGTCGTGCAGCAGATCGGCAGAAGCGATTGCC
Source organism: Ensifer sp. ENS06 (assembly GCF_014852205.1). NCBI lineage: Bacteria > Pseudomonadati > Pseudomonadota > Alphaproteobacteria > Hyphomicrobiales > Rhizobiaceae > Ensifer > Ensifer sp. ENS06. Next base: position 94,968 of record NZ_JACVBC010000008.1, read on the forward strand.
TCTGGTGTCCTCAACGCGCCTTTCCGCTCGAGATAACGGGGGCTCGCAACCGGCCGATTGATGCGGGAGAACAGCCGATCGGAGCGGGTCCCCTCGCTCTTGTCGGCGCCGAGCGTGATGAGGACGTCGCAGCCGGTTTCCCGCAATTGCTGTTCGGCCATCGCGTAGACGACCTTGACGTCCACCTCGCGGTGACGCTGCAGGAATTCGCCGAGTGCCGGGATCAGCCAGCGCGTGGCGATCGAGGGTATGCAGGCAACGCTCAACTGCGCCTTGGCGTTCAGCCGCAGCAACTCCGTTTCCGCGGCGATGCGCTCGAATGACGATGTCAACACGGCGGATAGGTTCTCCGCCTCGGGCGCCAGACTGACCCCACGCTTCTCGCGCATGAAGAGCGGCCGGCCGAACCACGCCTCCAGCAGCCGGATCTGGTGACTGATGGCGGCGTGCGTCACATGCAGTTCGTCACCGGCGCGGGAGAAGCTCGCCAGACGCGCTGCGGCTTCGAAGGCACGCAGCATGCCGAGTGGGGGCAATATCATCTGTAAGTTTTCCTCATCAAATCCTTGAGGAATCGTCGTTTGATCGGCTGTCGATGTCAACGGATACTGGGCTTCCAACCGAGGCGGGAGAGAGCTTTTCAGTTGGCGGATATTAGGAATATTTACAGATGGAGGGGCCCATGTTCGTCCGCAGCCTGCAGCAAATCGAAGCAACTGATCATTTCGTCGAGTGGGGCAGCGGTACTAGCCACCGCCTGCTCACCGAGAGGGACGGTATGGGTTTCACCGTCTGCCACACGGTGGTGCGCGCCGGAACGGTATCGCTGCTCGAGTACCGCAACCATCTCGAGGCCTGCTATTGCATCGCCGGGCACGGCGAGGTCGAGGACATGCAGGGCAAGGTCTTCCCGATCAACAAGGGCGATATCTACGTGCTCGACCAGCACGACAAGCATTTCTTGCGCGGCGGCAAGGACGAAGACCTGATCCTCGTCAGCATTTTCAATCCGCCGCTCAAGGGGACCGAGCGCCACAACCTCAATGATCCATCCGGTTCGGCCTACTGAGCACGTTGCTGAGCACTGACCAACAAAAAAGCCCGGATCGTCGATCCGGGCTTTTTTCATTGGGCTGGACGGCGATCAGTACTGATCGTCTTCGTCCTCGTCCTTGCGGTCCGACTTCAGCGACTTGAGCTTGGCGAAGACGGCATCGGCGTCGATTTCCTTCTCTTCCTCGCGCTCGTAGCTGAAGCCCAGCTTTTCGGTTTCCTGGGCCGATTCCAGTGTCTGGCCGAGTTCGGCAGCCGTCGGCAGCGGACGGCCCTTGGAAGCGCGTTCGACTTCGAGGTCGAGGTCGATCTGCGAGCAGAGGCCGAGGGTTACCGGATCCATCGGCGTCAGGTTGGCGGAGTTCCAGTGGGTGCGCTCACGGATCTGCTCGATCGTCGACTTGGTCGTACCGACGAGGCGCGAGATCTGCGCGTCCTTGAGCTCCGGATGGTTGCGAACCAGCCACAGAATGGCGTTCGGGCGATCCTGGCGCTTGGAAACCGGGGTGTAGCGCGGGCCCTTGCGCTTGCTATCAGGTACGCGAACCTTCGGCTCGGACAGCTTCAGCTTGTGGTTGGGGTTGCCTTCGGCGCGCGCGATCTCGTCGCGCGAAAGCTGACCGGTCGCAATCGGGTCGAGGCCCTTGATGCCCTGCGCGGATTCACCGTCGGCGATCGCCTTCACTTCGAGCGGGTGCAGCTTGCAGAACTGCGCGATCTGGTCGAAGGACAGCGCGGTATTGTCAACCAGCCAGACGGCGGTCGCCTTGGGCATAAGCAGTTGCTGAGCCATGGATATAGTCCTTTTGTCCGCCGCGCCGGTGTCGCGGGCCGTGGAGTCTACCACTGATTTCCGGGAAATGTGGGCCTCTATACCGTCGTTGTCGCGAAATTGCAATTCTTCAGTTCCAAATGTCCTTTTGTCTAATTGCGGCGGGCATTTGACCTGCTATGAATGTGCGCGAAACGGGGGAGCCCTAGGAGGGGCGAACCGCACTAGGAATGCGTAGGGAGGAAAATATGTCCGCCAAAATCTATCCGGTGTTGAAGTCTGCCAAGAGCCGGACGTTGCTTGATAACGCCACTTACCTGAAGTGGTACGAGGAGAGCGTTTCCGATCCGGCAAAGTTCTGGGGCAAGCACGGCAAACGGATCGATTGGTTCAAGCCCTATACCAAGGTCAAGAACACGTCCTTCAAAGGCAAGGTCTCGATCAAGTGGTATGAAGACGGCCTTACCAACGTCTCCTACAACTGTATCGACCGCCACCTGAAGACGCATGGCGAAAAGACTGCCATCATCTGGGAAGGCGACAATCCCTATATCGACAAGAAGATCACCTACAACCAGCTCTACGAGCAGGTCTGCCGCCTTGCCAACGTCTTGAAGAAGCATGGCGTCAAGAAGGGCGACCGCGTCACCATCTATATGCCGATGATCCCGGAAGCATCCTATGCGATGCTCGCGTGCGCCCGCATCGGCGCCATCCATTCGGTCGTCTTCGGCGGCTTCTCGCCGGACGCACTTGCCGGCCGTATCGTCGACTGTGAGTCCACCTTCGTCATCACCTGCGACGAGGGCGTGCGCGGCGGCAAGCCGGTCCCGCTCAAGGAAAACACCGATACGGCGATCGACATCGCGGCCAAGCAGCATGTCATCGTCAACAAGGTTCTGGTCGTGCGCCGCACCGGCGGCAAGACCGCCTGGGCACCGGGCCGTGACCTCTGGTACCACCAGGAAATCGCGACCGTGAAGCCGCATTGCGAGCCGGCGAAGATGAAGGCGGAAGATCCGCTGTTCATCCTTTACACCTCGGGCTCGACCGGCAAGCCGAAGGGTGTGCTGCATACGACCGGCGGCTACCTCGTTTATGCGTCGATGACGCACGAATATGTCTTCGACTACCGCGATGGCGAGGTCTACTGGTGCACCGCCGACGTCGGCTGGGTCACTGGTCACTCCTATATCGTCTATGGTCCGCTCGCGAATGCGGCGACGACCGTGATGTTCGAAGGTGTGCCGAATTTCCCGGACGCGGGGCGTTTCTGGGAAGTGGTCGACAAGCACAAGGTCAACGTCTTCTACACCGCGCCGACGGCGATCCGCTCGCTGATGGGCGCCGGCGACGACTTCGTCAAGCGCGCCTCGCGCTCGTCGCTTCGCCTGCTCGGTTCGGTCGGCGAGCCGATCAACCCGGAAGCCTGGGAGTGGTATTACAACGTCGTCGGCGAGCAGAAGTCGCCGATCGTCGATACCTGGTGGCAGACCGAGACCGGCGGCATCCTGATCACGCCGCTGCCGGGTGCGACCGATCTCAAGCCCGGTTCGGCCACGCGGCCGTTCTTCGGAGTTCAGCCGCAGCTCGTCGACAACGAAGGCAATGTTCTGGAAGGTGCTGCCGACGGCAACCTCTGCATCACCGACAGCTGGCCGGGCCAGATGCGCACGATCTACGGCGACCATGCGCGTTTCGGTCAGACTTACTTCGCCACCTACAAGGGCAAGTATTTCACCGGTGACGGCTGCCGCCGCGATGAGGACGGCTACTACTGGATCACCGGCCGCGTCGACGATGTCTTGAACGTCTCCGGCCACCGCCTCGGTACGGCCGAAGTCGAATCGGCGCTCGTGTCGCATCATCTCGTCTCCGAAGCGGCCGTCGTCGGCTATCCGCACCCGATCAAGGGCCAGGGCATCTATTGCTATGTTTCGCTGATGGCTGGTGAAATCGGCAACGACGAACTGCGCGCCGCCTTGGTGAAGCATGTCCGTTCGGAAATCGGGCCGATCGCGACGCCGGACAAGATCCAGTTCGCTCCGGGCCTGCCGAAGACCCGCTCGGGCAAGATCATGCGCCGCATCCTGCGCAAGATCGCCGAGGATGACTTCGGTGCGCTCGGCGATACCTCGACGCTCGCCGATCCGGCCGTTGTCGATGATCTGATCGCGAACCGCCAGAACAAGGCCTGACGTTGAAAACCGCCGCGCGTCTCTTGGACGTGCGGCGGTTCTCCTCTCGTCGCCAGGTGGCCGTCGAACCATTTCGTGAGCCGGATTCAGATCGAGGTTGCAGGCGCAGGCGCCCGACCTGAACTTAGAAGTCGATCGCCCGACCCTTGATCTCCCAGTCGCCGTAGCGGGCTGGATCTTCACCTCCGCGCCCGCCGATCTCCTGCGGCAGTTCCTTCTTGATCTCCGCCTGACGCCGCTCTTCCGCTTCCTTCAGCGCCCGCACAGCGGCGGGCGGCAGCGGCTTCTTCGGGCGGTCGGCGGCGTTGTCATTGTCGTTCTGCATCTGAACGGTATCCGGATTCGAGCATCAATATTGAAGAATTGGGTGTTTGCACCCATCATATAGGATGCCGTTCCCCGGACGGGAACCCTGATTCACGTGAAACGTAGACGACCCGGAGCCTCCTGATGAACCTTGTCCGCACCGCCATGCTGCTTGCAGTCATGACCGCCCTGTTCATGGCGGTAGGCTTCGCCATTGGCGGACGGGGCGGCATGATGATCGCCTTCGTCATGGCCGCAGGCATGAACTTCTTCTCCTATTGGAACTCCGACAAGATGGTGCTGCGCATGTACCGCGCGCAGGAGGTCGATGAGCGCAGTGCCCCGGAATATTACGGCATCGTGCGTGACCTCGCCCGCAATGCCGGCCTGCCGATGCCGCGCGTCTATGTGATCGATAGCCCGCAGCCGAACGCGTTTGCCACCGGTCGCAATCCGGAGAATGCCGCGGTCGCCGCGTCGACCGGACTGCTTCACGCTCTCGACTATGACGAGGTCGCCGGCGTGATGGCGCATGAACTCGCGCACGTGCAGAACCGCGATACGCTGACGATGACGCTGACGGCAACCCTTGCCGGCGCGATCTCGATGCTCGGCAACTTTGCCTTCTTCTTCAGCGGCAACCGTGAAAACAACAATCCGCTCGGCTTCATCGGCACGCTTGTCGCGATGATCGTGGCGCCGATGGCGGCAATGCTGGTGCAGATGGCGATCAGCCGGACGCGCGAATACTCGGCCGACCGTCGCGGCGCCGAGATTTGCGGCAAGCCCCTGGCGCTCGCTTCGGCGCTGCAGAAAATCGCAGGCGCCGCCCATCAGATCCACAATGACGATGCCGAGCGCAACCCAGCAACGGCGCATATGTTCATCATCAATCCGCTCTCCGGCGAGCGCATGGACAACCTGTTCTCGACCCATCCGAACACCGAAAACCGCATCGCGGCCCTGCAGCAGATGGCGCAGGAGATGTCTTCGGTCTCGACGCCGCCGGTTCGTGCTGATAATCCCGTGCGCAAATCGCGCTCTGTGCCCTCTACCGGATGGGGTCGCGGTGGTTCCGAACCGCCCAAAGGTCCCTGGTCCTGATGTCTGCAGAAAACAACAACGATTCACGTCCGAAACGATCGCACCGCAACGGCGGCGCAGCGAAATCGAAGAAGCCCGCTCCGGCGCCTCGTGGTCCGGAGAAGCCGGGGTTGAGGGCTCGTCAGGCCGCCGCGAAGATCTTGGCAGCAGTCATCGATCGCAAGACGTCGCTCGACGGCATGCTCGACAGCGAGCACGGCAACCCGGCCTATCGCGAGCTTAACGAAGCCGACCGCGCTCTGGTCCGGGCAATACTCAATTCCGCCCTTCGCCATCTCCCGCGCGTGCAGGCTGCGATCAATTCGCTGCTGCAGACGCCCCTACCGGAGGGTGCGCGGGCGCTGGAGCATGTGCTTGCCGTGGCCGCGGCACAGATCCTCTATCTCGACGTGCCCGATCATTCCGCCGTCGATCTCGCCGTCGAACAGGCGCAGAACGATCCGCGCAACCGCCGCTTCGCCAATCTCGTGAACGCCGTGCTGCGGCGCCTGTCGCGCGAAAAGGAAGCCGTTCTCGAAAGCACGCGCCATATTCCGGCGATGCCGGAATGGTTCTTCGAGCGCCTCATTGCCCACTACGGCGCAGCGGCGGCCGAGAAGATCGCCGAGGCGCAGTTGACGCCGGCGGCAATCGATCTTTCCGTCAAATCCGAGCCTGCGGCTTGGGCCGAGCGGCTTGGTGGCACCGTCCTGCCGACCGGCTCTGTGCGGCTCGGCGCATTCTCCGGCTCCATCCCTTCCTTAGCCGGATTCGATGATGGCGGCTGGTGGGTCCAGGACGCGGCTGCATCGATCCCTGCGCGGCTCTTTGGCGACCTCAAGGGCAAGCGGACCGTCGATCTCTGCGCCGCACCGGGCGGCAAGACGGCCCAACTCATTCTTGCCGGCGCCGAAGTGACGGCGCTGGACCAGTCCGGCAGCCGCTTGCGCCGGCTGAAGGGCAATCTCAAGCGGCTGGGGCTCGAGGCCGAGACCAAGGAAGTCAACATGGCGGACTTCCAGCCGGAAGCCCTGTTCGATGCGGCGCTTCTCGACGCTCCCTGCTCCTCGACCGGCACGACACGACGTCACCCTGATGTGTTGTGGACCAAGGGACCGGAAGACATCGAAAAGCTTGCCGACCTGCAGGAGCGGCTGCTTCGTCATGCGCTGACGATGGTCAAGCCCGGTGGCACCGTCGTCTTCTCGAATTGCTCCCTCGACCCGCGTGAAGGCGAAGAGGTGGTTGCCCGGGTTATCGGTTCGGGCGATAACTGTGAGCGCGTTCCGATTTCTGCAGCGGATTGGCCGGGGCTCGAGGACGCGATCACGCTGGTCGGCGAAATGCGGACGACGCCGGCCATGCTGCCGCTCGATGCACCGTTTTCGAGCGGCCTCGATGGTTTCTACGCGGCGGTGATTCGGCGCAAATAACAGCGCAAACTGAGCTTTCAGCAGCTGGAACCGGGCCTCAAGGCCCTGTTTCACCGCATCATTTGACGCTTTCGACCGGGAAGCCTATCAAAGATGGCAGGATTGATAAAAGTTTAATGGTCTTCGCGGCACCATGCGGACGCTGGCGCGAGGTCCTGGCGCGCTCCGATGATGTGAGTGATCGTGCCAGAAATGAGGTAACCGGCGGCGTTGATGTTGTTTTCCGGCAGGCGAAGGCTTTCTTACCTGTATGTGCGTGAAGGCTGGCGCCGCGTGTCGCGTCGCCTGTCGATCGGGCGCGTCTCCACTCTGCGCTTTACCGGCTCCACCCCCAATCGCCTGATCGTTGCGCCGACGGATCTGAGGGCCGTCGATCCCTTTGTCGCGGAAGAAATTCTTGCCGGGCGCTTCCCTCTTGCCGGCCGCGTGCTCGACACGGAGGGCGAGTCGCCGTTCGAGATCGATCTGCCGTCGCGCGAATTTGCGGCCCGGCTGCATTCCTTCGGCTGGCTGCGGCACCTGCGGGCGATCCGCGAGGATGCGGGTTTCGTCCGGCTGCGGCAGATCGTCGACGACTGGATCGGCACCCATGGACGCGATCTTGGCGGCATCGCCTGGGATGCGGATATCATGGCGCAGCGCATCATCGCCTGGCTGTCCCATTCGCCGGTGGTGCTGCGCAATGCCGAGCATGGCTTCTACCGCCGTTTCCTGAAAAGCCTGGCGCTGCAGGTGCGCTATCTCAGGCATATCGCCGATACCGTGCGCGACGGCGAGCAGAGGCTTCGGGTGCGGCTTGCGCTTGCCATGGCGTCGGTCTCCATGCCGGCATCGCCGAGCGCCATCCGCAAGGCATCGCGCCATCTCGATCTCGAACTCGACCGCCAGATCCTGCCCGACGGCAGCCACTTCTCGCGTAGTCCGCGCGCGGGTCTTGAGCTGTTGCTGGATCTGCTGCCACTCCGCCAGACCTACGTTAATCTCGGGCATGACGTGCCGTCGCGCCTCATTCCCTGCATCGACCGGATGTACCCGGCCCTGCGCTTCTTCCGGCACCAGGGCGGCGAACTCGCGCTGTTTAATGGTGCTACCTCGGTTCTGGCGCATGAACTGGCGTCGGTGCTGCGCTATGACGAGACGGCCGGCGAACCCTTCCGCTCGCTGCCGCATGCCCACTACGAACGTATGGCCATGGAAAACACCGTTGTCATCATGGACACCGGCCGGCCGCTTTCCGTAGACCTGTCGCGCAGTGCCCATGCCGGCTGCCTGTCCTTCGAAATGTCCTCGGGCAAGACGCGCTTCGTCGTCAATTCCGGCGCCCCGAAGTTTGCCGGGGAGCGATTCCGCCAGATGGCGCGGATGACGGCTGCCCATTCGACCGTGACGGTCAACGACACGTCGTCGTCGCGCTTCTCGCAATCGCGCTTTCTCGGACCGATCATGACTTCGGGCGTCAAGCACGTGACGGCGGCCCGCAAGGACGAAGCGGGCGGGCTCGAGTCGGTGACCGCAAGCCACGATGGCTATCTTGCCGCCTTCGGCCTGGTCCACGAGCGTGGCATCGGTGTGTTGAACGGCGGTCGCATGGTCCGCGGTCGCGACCGGCTGTCGCGCGCCGACGGCAGCGACCCGGAGGCAAGCGATACCGCGATTGCCGTGGCGCGGTTCCACATTCACCCGGCGGTCGCCATTCGCCAGAACAGCGCCCGCGAGATCTTCTTGACGGCGCCCGATGGCGAGATCTGGCTGTTTGCCTGCCAGGATGGTGACCTTGCCGTCGAGGAGGACATCTTCTTTGCCGATCCTTCGGGTATCCGGGCCTCGCAGCAGCTGACGGTGACCTTTGCAATTGCGCAGCAGCCGGAGATCCAGTGGACGTTTTCACGCGCGAACTGAGCCTTCTGTCTTGACGACAGGCACGCCCAAGAAAGCGCCTCAAGTTTTCCGTTCGCGTTTCAGGAGCGATCGCATTGATGAATTTGGATCGATCCGATCCAGATTCATCGCGATCTTCAGGCCCGGCGAGGTTCCTTCGCCCGGCAAGCTATGCTAACGGGCAGCCATCTCAACCGCCGGAGCTTCCTCCCGGGGCGTCCGGCGCCGCCAAAGGAGCATGGTTGTGGCTGTCGCCTCCAAGAAAATCCCCGCCCCGAACGAGGTTACGGTCCGCACCGCCCTCCTCTCCGTCTCCGACAAGACGGGCGTCGTCGAACTCGCGCGCGCCCTTAACGAAAAGGGCATTCGGCTCGTTTCGACGGGCGGGACCCACAAGGCACTCTCCGAGGCTGGCCTGCCGGTCAGCGACGTTTCCGAGCTGACCGGCTTTCCCGAGGTCATGGACGGCCGCGTGAAGACGCTGCATCCGGGCGTTCACGGTGGCCTCTTGGCGATCCGTGACGATGCCGATCACGTTGCGGCCATGTCGACGCACGGCATCACCGCCATCGACCTCGCGATCATCAACCTCTATCCCTTCGAAGAGGTCAGGGCCAAGGGCGGCGACTACCCGACGACGGTCGAAAACATCGATATCGGCGGCCCGGCGATGATCCGCGCCTCGGCCAAGAACCATGCCTATGTGACGATCGTCACCGATCCGGCCGACTATCCGGTGCTGCTCGAAGAGCTTGCTTCCGGCAAGACGACCTATGCCTTCCGCCAGAAGATGGCCGCCAAGGCCTATGCCCGGACTGCCGCCTATGACGCGGCCATTTCCAACTGGTTTGCCGAAGCGCTCGACACCCCGATGCCGCGTCACCGGGTGATCGGCGGCGTACTCAAGGAAGAGATGCGCTACGGCGAGAACCCGCACCAGAAGGCAGGCTTCTACCTGACGGGCGAGAACCGCCCGGGTGTCGCCACGGCGACGCTGCTGCAAGGCAAGCAGCTCTCCTACAACAACATCAACGACACGGATGCCGCCTTCGAGCTGGTGGCCGAGTTCCTGCCGGAGAAGGCACCGGCGGTCGCGATCATCAAGCATGCCAACCCTTGCGGCGTCGCGACCGCGGCGACGCTTGCCGAAGCTTATCGCCGGGCGCTTGCCTGCGATTCCACCTCGGCTTTCGGCGGCATCATCGCGCTCAACCAAGAACTCGATGCGGAGACGGCCGAAGAGATCGTCAAGCTCTTCACCGAAGTGATCATCGCGCCTTCGGTCAGCGATGCGGCCAAGGCCGTGATTGCCCGCAAGCCGAACCTGCGTCTGCTTGCGACCGGTGGCCTGCCGGATCCGCGCATTCCGGGTCTTGCCGCAAAGACCGTCTCGGGCGGCCTGCTCGTGCAGACGCGCGACAACGGCATGGTCGAGGATCTCGAACTCAAGGTCGTCACCAAGCGCGCGCCGACGCCCCAGGAACTCGAAGACATGAAGTTCGCCTTCAAGGTGGCCAAGCACGTGAAGTCGAATGCGATCGTTTATGCCAAGGACGGCCAGACGGCCGGCATCGGCGCCGGCCAGATGAGCCGTGTCGATTCCGCCCGCATCGCCGCGATCAAGGCCGAAGAAGCCGCAAAGGCGCTGGGCCTTGCAACGCCGCTCACCAAGGGTTCGGCTGTTGCCTCCGAAGCCTTCCTGCCGTTTGCCGACGGCCTGCTCTCGGCGATCGCCGCGGGTGCTACGGCCGTCATCCAGCCGGGCGGCTCCATGCGTGACGAAGAGGTGATTGCGGCTGCGAACGAGCATGGCGTCGCCATGGTCTTCACCGGCATGCGCCACTTCCGCCACTAAGATCGTCGGGGCGGGCGCTGGGCGTCTGTCCGGAATTGGCCGCTAAGGCCCAACAGTCAGAAGCCGTCGCTTCCCCAGGATGCGGCGGCTTTTTTGCGACCGTCATCGGCCGGATAGGGCGTGCGCAGAAGGATCAGCAGGCCGATCACCAGAAAAGCAATCAGCGCCATCATGCCGATCCGTGCCGAGCCGGTGGCAAGCGTGATCGTGGCAACGGATGCGGGGGCGAGGAACGAGGTGGCCCGGCCGGACAGCGCATAGAGGCCGAAGTAGCGACCGGCCTCGTCGAGGCTGACGCTGCGGGCGAGGTAGGAGCGCGACGAGGCCTGAACGGGGCCGAAGGCGACACCGACGAGCAGGCCGTAGAGAATGTAAGCCTTTTCGGCGGCCGTGCCGAACAGGCCGCCGGTATCTTCCATCGACAGCGGCAGCAGCCCAAAGAGCGTGAAGCCGGGGCCCGTCGAGACGATGCCGATCGTGGCAATCGTCAGGCAGATCAGGCTGGCGGTGACGATCACCTTGGAGCCAAGGTGCGCATCCAGCCAGCTGGCGCAGAGGCAGCCGCCGATCGCGACGACGTTGAGAATGATGCCGTAGACGCCGAGCTCCAGGGTCTGCCAGGCGAACATCGCGGCCGCGAAGGTGCCGCCGAGTGCCAGCAGACCATTGACGCCGTCCTGGAAGACCATGCGCGCGATCAGGAAGCGCAGGATCCCACGCCTTTCCCGAAGCTCGACGAGCGTGCCCTTGAGCTCCCTGAGGCCAGTGACGGTTGCCTTGCCGAGCGACATCGCCGCCTTGGTGGCATCCGGCGTGAACAGGAACATCGGCAGGATAAAGACGAGGTACCAGACGGCGGAGATCGGGCCGGTGATGCGTGCATCCTCCCCCTTCGCCGGATCCAGGCCGAACAGAGGGTCGATGCCAAGTGCCGTCTTGCCGGTCTCAGGACTTCCGGCAAGCAAGGCCACGACGGCGACCAGCACGATCATGCCGCCGAGATAGCCGAGCCCCCAGGCGATGTTGGAAATGCGCCCCACGTCCTTCTCCGGCACCAGACGGGGCATCATCGAATCGTTGAAGACGATCGAGAACTCGGCCGCGACCGTCGCGAGGATCATGAAGATCGCCGGATAGAGGATCGGCGAGCCGGGGGCTGCGAACCAGAGCATAGCCAGCGATGCGATCTTGATGACGGCGAAGAAGGCGATCCAGGGTTTGCGCGGCCCGGTGGCGTCGGCGATCGAGCCGAGCACCGGCGAAAGAACCGCGATGATGATGCCCGAAACCGTGAGCGTGTAGCCCCACATCGCCTGGCCGACCGCATGGTCCTCCGTCAGCCGCGATACGAAATAGGGGCCGAAGATGAAGGTGGTGATGACGGTGAAGAAGGGCTGCGCGGCCCAGTCGAACAGCATCCAGCCGCCGATGCCCGCACGGGACGTGCGTGGCTGGTCTTCATTCCCCCCGGCCGAAATCTGCAAAGTCCCCTCCCGAAACGACTGCGCCACGCGTCCCCTCGAACGCGCGGCGCAGCCTATCTTCAATTGAACCGATTCCAAAAGGTCTGGAACCGGACGCGGGCGAAAAAACTGCCCGCATCCTCTTTGGTACCGTTACTTGGCCCTTCCGCGTGCCAGGTCGTTGAGGAGACCTGCAGCGACGGTGATCTTGGCAAGCGTCGTTTCACCCTTCTCGGTCAGAAGGCGCAGCTGGCCAGTCGCCTGGGCGACACGGACGCGCTCGCTTTCTTCCCAGGCCGCAACCGGGTTGCGCTCCTTCTTCTGCTCGCGCAGGGCTGCCGCGGTGATATCCCGGCGTGCCGCCGCGATATCGGATACGGCGCGTGACAGAGCCATGGCCTCGAACTGCTCGGTTGCCGGAACGCGATCGGATGCCGCCAGCAGACGGTTGATGCGAAGCGTGTCGGTGACGGCGAAATAACCTTGCGCCGTGCGGCTCAGCGTCTCGCCGGTTTCTGCGGCAATCTGCATGATCTCGGGCACCAGCGTCATCAGCGCCAGTTCCGAGATTTCCTCGGCGAGCTTGGCGGGAACGCCACCCTCGACGAAGGCTGCCGTCTTCAACCGGGCTTCTTCGGCGCTCTCGCCGGACACTGCAGTGCGCATGGTCGCACGCAGCTTCTGCAGGCCGTCGCCGAGGCGCGATACGGCCTCGGAGACCGAGCCGGTCGCCGCATGGGTGCGCAGCGCCCGCTCGGTGACGAGCGTGAAGATGCGGCCGACTTCCTGGTAGAGGATGTTCTGCAGGCCGCCGCCGATCTTGTTGTCGAGCGCGTCGATCTCGTCATAGATCCGCGGCAGGTCGAAGCCGTCGAGCGCCAGCACCGCCGCCTTGACGACGTCGGCCGAGAGGAAGCCGGTGGCGTCCGTCAGGGTCGAGACAAAGGCCGGACCACCGCGGTTGATGACCTCGTTGGCGAGGATGGTCGCGATGATTTCGCGGCGCAGGCGGTGACCGTGGATATCGCCGGCATAGGCCTTGCGCATCTTGCCCGGGAAGTAACGCTCGAGCGTCGCCGTGAAGTACGGATCGTCGGGCAGCTCGCTCGCAATCAGCTCATCGAAGAGAACGAGCTTGGAGTAGGAGAGCAGCACGCCGATCTCCGGGCGGGTCAATGGCTTGCCCGCCTGGTAACGCTCGGTCATGGCCTGGTCGGTCGGCAGCGTCTCGACCTTGCGGTTGAGATGGCCGTCGGCCTCCAGCCGGGTCATGAGCCGGCCGAGCGTCGTGCGGTTGCCGAGCCCTTGCATAGCGGTTAGAGAGATCGCCAGCGACTGCTCGTAGTTGTTGCGCAGCACCAGGTGGCCCACTTCCTCGGTCATCGAGGCGAGCAGCGTGTTGCGCTTCGGACGGGTCAGGCGACCATCGCGCATGGCGGAAGCCAGCGCGATCTTGATGTTGACCTCGACGTCGGACGAGTTGACGCCCGCCGAGTTGTCGATGGCATCCGAGTTGCAGCGGCCGCCATTGAGGCCGAAGCCGATGCGGCCCTTCTGGGTGACGCCGAGGTTGGCGCCCTCGCCGATGACACGGGCGCGGACCTCTTCGGCTGCCACGCGAATGGCGTCGTTGGCGCGATCGCCAACTTCGGCGTCCGTTTCGTTGCTGCCGCGCACATAGGTGCCGATGCCGCCGAACCAGAGCAGGTCGACCTGGCTCTTCAGGATCGCGTTCATGATCTCGAAGGGCGTTGCCTTCTGCTTGTCGAGGCCGATGGCGGCCATCGCCTCAGGCGTCAACGTCACCGACTTCTCGGCACGCGAGATGATCATCGCGCCGTTCGAAAGCGTCTTGCGGTCATAGTCCTGCCAGCTCGAACGCGGCAGGGCGAACATGCGCTTGCGCTCGGCAAAGGACCCATCGATATCCGGATTCGGATCGATGAAGATATCGCGATGATCGAAGGCCGCGATGAGGCGGATCTTCTCGGACAGAAGCATACCGTTGCCGAAGACGTCGCCCGACATGTCGCCAACGCCGGCAACGGTGAAGGGCGTCGTCTGGATGTCGGTGTCCATCTCACGGAAATGCCGCTTGACGGTCTCCCAGGCGCCGCGGGCGGTGATGCCCATCTTCTTGTGGTCGTAGCCGGCGGAACCGCCCGATGCGAAGGCGTCGTCGAGCCAGAAGCCCGCTTCCTGTGCAAGGCCGTTGGCCGTGTCGGAGAAGGTCGCGGTGCCCTTGTCGGCAGCAACGACGAAGTAAGGGTCGTCGCCGTCATGGCGCTGCGTGTCGGCCGGCGGTACGACATCCTGGCCGACGATGTTGTCGGTGACCGACAGCAGGGTGCGGATGAAGGTCTTGTAGGCTTCGGTGCCGGCCTTGAAGATTTCGTCGCGGGTGCCGCCCACCGGAAGCAGCTTCGGATAGAAGCCGCCCTTGGCGCCGACGGGCACGATAACAGCATTCTTGACCTGCTGCGCCTTCACCAGACCGAGCACTTCCGTGCGGTAGTCCTGGGCGCGGTCCGACCAGCGAAGGCCGCCACGGGCGACCTTGCCGAAGCGCAGGTGCACGCCTTCGACCTCGGTGCCGTAAACGAAGATTTCGCGGAACGGATGCGGTTCCGGCAGACCGTCGAGCTGCTTCGGGTCCAGCTTGAAGGCGAGCACCGCGCGCGGCTTGCCGTCGGCGTCATGCTGGAAGTAGTTGGTCCGGAGCGTCGCTTCGATCGCGTTGACGTAGCGTCGCAGAATCCGGTCCTCGTCGAGGCTCGGCACGGCCGAGAGCGCGTCCTCGATCGCCGACAGCAGCGCGTTGCACTTCTTGGCGCGCGGCTTTTCCTCGAGTTTCGGATCCATCCGGGTCACGAACAGCTTGAAGATATCGGCGGCAATCGCCGGATACTTGTTCAGCGTGTCGGCGATATAGCCCTGAGAGTAGGTGATGCCGGCCTGTCGCAGATAGCGGGCATAGGCGCGCAGCACCGTCACTTCGCGGGCGTTGAGGCCCGCAAGCAGGATCAGCCGGTTGAAGTTGTCGTCCTCGATCGCGCCGTTCCAGGCGGCCAGGAACGCCTCTTCCAGCGCCGGGCCGGATTTTTCGAGGTTCAGCGCAAGGCCATCGCGATGGATCAGCTCCATGTCGTGCAGCACGACCTTGCGCTTCTCTTCGCCATGGGCATTGACGCCGATGTCGTAGGTCTGTTCGCTGATGACCCGGAAGCCCAGGTTTTCAAGCAAAGGTACGCGGCGCGACAGCGACACGGGTTCGCTGGCGTGGAAGATCTTGAGCTCGGCGGTGTCCGGCCGCGAGACGGCGCGCGGATAGTGGTAGAACTCGATGCGGATCGGATCCGGGCCCTTGCAGGCGGCGATGTCGGCCAGATCGGCATAGGCTTCAGCCGGCGTGAAGAACGACTGGTAGGCATTGTCGACATCGAGCTCGATGCCGTCCTTGCGGGCAAGCAGGTCGAACCGGTCGATCCAGCGGGTGACGATGCCGCGAACGGCTTCTTCGAGCTTGGCCTGCGGAATGCGCGGCGTCTTGCCGGCGGAGCGGCCGATGATGAAGTGGACGCGGGCAAGGCCCCCTTCCGGGAAGGCCGGGTAGTAGGCGGAGACGCGACCGTCATAGACCGTCTTCAGGTAGTCGCCGATCTTTTCGCGCACATCCGAATCGTACTGTTCGCGCGGCACGAAGACGATGACCGAGACGAAGCGGTCGAAATGGTCGATGCGCGGCAGCACGCGGATGCGCGGCCGGTCGCCGAGCTCGTTGATCTGTTCGCAGAAAGCGGCGAGCAGGCCAACATCGATCTGGAAGAGATCGTCGCGCGGATAGGATTCGAGCGTGTTGTCGAGCATCTTGCCGGAATGGCTCTGCGGATCGTAGCCGAAGTGATCGACGATCTTTTCGATCTTGTGGCGCAGCAGCGGGATCTCGGCCGCCTGGCGGGTATAGGCCGAGGAGGTGAAGAGGCCAACGATGCGCAGTTCTCCGGCGACATTGCCGTCGGCGTCGAAGCGCTTGACACCGATATAATCCATATAGGCGCGGCGATGGACGACCGACTTGACGTTGGCCTTGGTGACGATCAGGAAATCCGGGCTTTCGAGGAAGGCGAGAATTTCAGGCGTAGTCAGCACCGCGTCCTTGCCCTGGCGCAGCACGCGCACATCGGGATTGGAGAGCATGCCGAGGCCCCTGCCCTTGCCGCGCTCGACCATCGCCTTTCCGCCCTTGCCGGAATAGGTGTATTCGCGCATGCCGAGGAAGGTGAAGTTGTTGTCACGCAGCCAGCGGAGGAAGGCGAGCGCCTCGTCGCGGTCGCTCTTCTTGCGCGAGGCGTTATAAGCCTCCAGCTCCTGCATCGCATGATCGAGCAGCGCGGTCATCGCTGGCCAGTCGTGCACAGCCTGGTGCACCTGCTCCAGCACGTCGCGAATGCGGTTGCTGAGCTGTTCGGCCTCGACCGGCGCGAGCTTCGTCAGATGGATCTGGATGTGGCTGACGCGGTGCGAAGGATCGCTTTCATCTTCGGGATCGAAGAGCTTTGCCGGCTTGCCCGGTTCCTTGACCAGGATGGGGTGGATCGCGAGGTGAATGTCACGGTGGGTGCTGGTGATTTCCCCCATGACCGAATCATAGAGGAACGGCATGTTGCGTTCGGTGACCGCGATGATCGACACCTCGGTGCCGCCAGGTGCTACACCGGCGACGGTTTCGACGGAAACCTGCGGCTTGCCGCCATCCCAGCGGGCGAGTTCCTGATAGGCATGGGCGGCCGTCAGCGCCAGCATGTCCGCCGAATAGAGATCGAGGTCATCGTTGCTGGCCCCACCGAAGAGGATCTCCGGCGCCAGCGCCTCGACGCCCAGTTTGATGGCGGCCGCCTTCGCTGCGTCGATGTGTCTGTCCCGCTTCGGATTGTATTTCACGCCCATGAAGTCTCTCCCATTCATGATAGGCCAAACCCTATCAGAACCATGGCTAATGGCGACCGCTTTTTACGCTGATTTCGGCAAAATCGAGCCCAAAATCGGAGAATTTCACGTGAAAACAGCTTAAATCCATTTAAATCGAAGGTAATTTCGCGAAAATTGCTCGAAAATCGAAGAAAAAGCACGAAAACGCCAGAGGCTTCTCCGGAGCCTATCTGCCATCGTCTGTTGACAGGGGGGTGACAGTT
The DNA here is from genome assembly GCF_014852205.1 of Ensifer sp. ENS06. Taxonomy (NCBI): domain Bacteria; kingdom Pseudomonadati; phylum Pseudomonadota; class Alphaproteobacteria; order Hyphomicrobiales; family Rhizobiaceae; genus Ensifer; species Ensifer sp. ENS06. The sequence goes on from NZ_JACVBC010000008.1 coordinate 112,201, forward strand.
GGGTGAACAGAGTTTCGAGATCGTAGGATTGGACTGGTCGATGCCCGAAATGCCTTCCCTGCCCGGCGCCGTCATCGTCATCTCTAGCCATGTCGTGCGCGGCAAGGTGGGCAACAGGGCCGTGGTCTTCGCGCTTGAAACTCTGGGGCATCCAGTCTGGGCCCTGCCGACCGTCATCCTCCCCTGGCATCCGGGCCACGGCCGCTCGACGCGGGTCACCATTTCCGATCAGGATTTCGGGTCGGTGATCGATGACCTCATTGCAGCACCCTGGGCCGGAGAGGTGCGTGCCGTGCTTTCGGGCTACCTCGGCTCGGCCGGACAGGCCGAAAGCGTGGCCCGGCTGGTGACGACGCTGAAGGAGCGCAATCCCAAACTGATCTACGCCTGCGACCCAGTGATCGGCGATGCTGGCGGTCTCTATGTGCCGGAAACCACGGCGGTTGCCATTCGCGACCGGTTGCTGCCGCTTGCAAATCTCGCGACCCCGAACCGTTACGAGCTTGCCTGGCTTGCCGGGGCGACGTTGGAGACGAACACGGCGATCCTTGACGCAGCGCTCGGCCTCGGTCCGGCCCGCGTTTTGGTGACGTCTGCCGTGCCGATGATGAGCGGCGGGACCGGGAATCTCTTTCTCTCGGGCAATCACGCCCTGCTTGCCGAACATCGTTTAGTCGAAAACCCGCCGAATGGTACGGGCGACCTGTTGGCGGCGGTGTTTCTCGCCCGGATCCTTGAAGGACTTTCAGAGGAACGCGCCTTGCAGATGGCGACTGCGAGCGTATTTGAGATCATCGCGCGGAGCGTCAAGCGCGGCGCTGATGAATTGACCATCGAGCAGGACGCGTCGAGCCTATCGACGCCAATGGCGATGGTGCAGATGCGCCGACTGGTTCATCCGAATCAGATGCGGCGCAAGTGAAGAAGCTGTTCACGGACCGCCACCCCTATGGCATCGTGGATTGAATTTTAGATCGCGATCATTTTCATGACGGAGGCGCAGGTGGGCGAAAGCCGGCCATGCCGCCTTGAAGCACGAGCGGAGCAATCGATGGACAAGCAGCAGCAGCGTTTTCCGGACTATCTTCTGAACGGCTACCACAACTTCATGAACGGTCGCTTCAGCGAGCAGCAGAAACGCTACAAGGCGCTGGCGGAAACCGGTCAAAAGCCGAAGACGATGGTGATTGCCTGTTGCGACTCGCGCGCTGCGCCGGAAACGATCTTCGACAGCGGCCCGGGCGAACTCTTCGTCGTGCGCAACGTCGCCAATCTCATGCCGCCCTACGAGCCGGATGGTCACTACCACTCTACTTCGGCGGCCCTCGAGTTCGCCGTGCAGTCGCTGCGCGTCAGCGACATCGTCGTCATGGGCCATGGCCGCTGTGGTGGTATCAAAGCGGCACTCGATCCCGATGCGGAGCCTCTGTCACCGGGCGATTTCATCGGTCGCTGGATGCATCTGCTGAGGCCCGCGGCTGAGCAGATCCAGAGCAACGACGTGATGACGCAGGCGGAGCGCCAGCGTGCGCTCGAGCGGGTTTCGATCCGCAACTCGCTTGCCAATCTGCGCACTTTCCCGTGCGTCCAGATCCTCGAGGCCAAGGGCAAGCTCCACCTGCACGGCGCCTGGTTCGACATCTCGACCGGCGAACTCTGGGTGATGGACCCGGTGACGGGCGACTTCTCCCGCCCGGGAATGTAATCGGTCAGCAAAAAAAGGCCCGGCTCTTTCGAACCGGGCCCTTTGTCTGGTTGGTTATGCGTTCCGAAGGACGAAAATCCTAGAGACCGTCGATCTCGGCGCCGATGATGGCGATCGCCTGCTGGTAGACGCTTGCGGCGTTCCAGCCCTGGATCGCAGCGAAGTTCGCCTGACCCTGCTGATAGCCGGCGCCCGGCTGCCAGCCATGGCCGCGCAGGAAATTGGCGGTGGATGCCAGCGCGTCGGCCTTGGAGCGAACCATGTCGACATGGCCGTTGCCATCGCCATCGACGCCGTATTTCAGGACGTTGGCGGGCAGGAACTGGGTCTGGCCGATCTCGCCGTGGGCGGCGCCACGCGCATCCGGGCTCAGATCGCCGCGCTGCACGAGCTGCAGGGCCGCATAGAGCTGGTTGGTGAAGTAGTCCGAGCGACGGCAGTCATAGGCCAGTGTCGAAACGGCCGAGAGCGTGTGCTCCTTGCCCATGAAACCGCCGAAGCCGGTTTCCATGCCCCAGATGGCAATCAGCGGGCCAGCCGGCACGCCGTAGCGCCGCTCGATGCTGGTAAAGAGTGCGGCGTTCTGCTGCTTCATCTTCTTGCCGCGGGAAATGATCACCTGGCCGCCGCGCTTCTGCATGAACTGCTCGAGCGACAGCTTGAAGCTCTTCTGGCCGCGGTCGGCGCGGATCGTCGCCTTGTTGTAGGAGACGCCGGAGAGTGCACGGTCGAGCACCTGCGGGCTGATGCCGTTGCCGGAGGCCTGCTGCTTGAAGTTCTGCACCCAGGCTTCAAAGCCGCTTCCGTCATTGCCGCATTGGGCGGCAGATGCCACCGCCGGAAAAACTGCAGTCGAAATCAGGGCGGCAAGCCCCACTGCTGCGCACTTCGCCCTGTGCATGAAATACCCCGTCATAGCCCGAATCTCGTTGCTCTTAAAAATGCCAGCCTTCGCCGGCCGTGTCACCTACCGCAAGCGGCAGGTAACTTTATCGTGGTTTCACGTGAATCCGGGAAGGATCGGCCCCTCGTGAAACAGGAAACCCGCCAGGCTCGAAAGAGCCTGGCGGGAGTGAATGGTTCTAATGCCGTTTTCAGGCAGCCTGCTTGCGCGGCTTGATGAGGCCACGATTGACCAGCAGCTCGGCAATCTGGATCGCGTTCAGAGCGGCACCCTTGCGCAGGTTGTCGGAAACGACCCACAGGTTGAGGCCGTTCTCGACGGTTGCGTCTTCGCGGATGCGCGAGATGTAGGTCGCATCTTCGCCGGCGCACTCATAAGGCGTGACGTAGCCGCCGTTCTCGTGCTTGTCGACGACGAGGCAACCCGGCGCTTCGCGCAGGATGTCGCGCGCTTCGTCAGCGGTGATCTCGTTTTCGAACTCGATGTTCACCGATTCCGAATGGCCGATGAAGACGGGAACGCGCACGGCAGTGCAGGTCACCTTGATCTTCGGGTCGAGCATCTTCTTGGTCTCGGCGAGAACCTTCCACTCTTCCTTCGTGTAGCCGTCTTCCATGAACACGTCGATGTGCGGAATGACGTTGAAGGCGATGCGCTTGGTGAACTTCTTCGATTCGATCGGATCGGCAACGAAGACGGCGCGGGTCTGGTTGAAGAGTTCGTCCATGCCGTCCTTGCCGGCGCCGGAAACCGACTGGTAGGTCGAGACGACGACGCGCTTGATCTTGGCGTGGTCGTGCAGCGGCTTCAGCGCGACGACGAGCTGGGCGGTCGAGCAATTCGGATTGGCGATGATGTTCTTCTTGGTGAACTGCGCGATCGCGTCCGGGTTCACTTCCGGAACGATCAGCGGCACTTCGGCGTCGTAGCGCCAGGCCGAGGAGTTGTCGATGACGACGCAGCCCTGCTGGCCGATCTTCGGCGAATACTTCAGCGATACGGCGCCGCCAGCCGACATCAGGCAGATATCGGTGTCGGAGAAGTCGTAGTTTTCGAGGTTCTTGACCTTGAGGGTCTTGTCGCCGAAGGAAACTTCGGTGCCCTGGGAGCGGGCGGAAGCGAGGGCGACCACTTCATCCGCGGGAAAGCCGCGTTCGGAAAGGATGTTCAGCATCTCCCGGCCGACATTGCCGGTGGCGCCTGCGACTGCAATCTTGAAACCCATGATCTAAGCTCTCTTTTCTGTCTCTCCTCGTCGGGTGAGGGGGAAACCGCGCGACCTGCCGCGAGGGTTCCTGTCCCCGGCCAAACCGGGGAGAGAGCGGAGGGCCAGAGACGTCAGACGGTTTTCGTCGTCGTTTTGGCCGTTGTTTTGCAAGCGAACGAAAAATCGACATCCTGCCCCGCGGCAAGAGCCGGCAGGATCAAAGCAGCGATGGCTGGACCGATCGGTCGCATGGTGGTGATTTCCTCGTTCGTCGCTGCTCTTACGCGGTTTTGGGGAAGAGTCAAGACATTGCCGCGCGCCGGCACGCCCCCGCCCTGCCCGCGATCGATCGCCGCATTAGACGAAAGTCATAAGTCGAAAGCATCTCTGCCTGTGATGACACTTTTCTGACATCCTCATTTCAGGCGCACCACGTCCGGACGTTCGAGGGAGGAATGCTGGACCAGCCAATGGGCGCTCCTTTGGAGTGGAGGATTATCAAAATGGCAAATGTCGCGACAGCGGACGACGCAAAAACGCGTCCGATGACCGGCGAGGAGAAGAAGGTCATCTTCGCCTCGTCGCTCGGTACCGTCTTCGAATGGTACGATTTCTATCTCTACGGTTCGCTCGCCGTCTACATCGGCGCGACCTTCTTCAGTTCCTACCCGGAAACGACGCGTAACATCTTCGCGCTTCTGGCCTTTGCCGCGGGCTTCCTGGTTCGCCCGTTCGGCGCGCTCGTCTTCGGTCGCCTGGGTGACCTCGTTGGCCGCAAATATACCTTCCTCGTGACGATCCTGATCATGGGTCTGTCGACCTTCCTGGTCGGCATCCTGCCCGGCGCTGCCTCGATCGGCATTGCCGCGCCGATCCTGCTCATCGTGCTGCGCATGCTGCAGGGCCTGGCGCTCGGCGGCGAATATGGCGGTGCGGCAACCTACGTGGCCGAACACGCCCCGCATGGGCGTCGCGGCTACTTCACGTCCTGGATCCAGACCACGGCGACGCTCGGTCTGTTCCTGTCGCTGGTGGTGATCCTGCTCGTGCAGTTCGCGCTCGGCAAGGAAGCCTTCGCCGCCTGGGGCTGGCGCATTCCGTTCCTGCTGTCCTGCGTGCTTCTCGGCATTTCCGTCTGGATCCGTCTGAAGATGAACGAATCCCCGGCCTTCAAGAAGATGAAGGAAGAGGGCAAGGGCTCCAAGGCGCCGCTTCGGGAAGCCTTCGGCCAGTGGAAGAACGCCAAGATCGCGCTTCTGGCGCTGTTCGGTGCCGTCGTCGGACAAGCCGTGGTCTGGTACTCCGGTCAGTTCTACGCGCTGTTCTTCCTGACCGGCGTCCTGAAAGTAGACGGTCAGTCGGCCAACATCATGGTCGCCGCCTCGCTTTTGATCGGCACGGGCTTCTTCGTGCTCTTCGGCTGGCTCTCCGACAAGATCGGCCGCAAGCCGATCATCATGGCCGGTCTGCTGCTTGCGATGCTCACCTACTTCCCGCTGTTCAAGGCGCTGACCTGGGCCGGTAACCCTGCACTCGCTGAAGCCCAGGCAACCGTTCGCGCAACGGTGACCGCGGCTCCCGGCGACTGCAAATTCCAGTTCAACCCGACGGGCACGGCGAAGTTCACCACCTCGTGCGACATCGCAACCGCGTTCCTCACCAAGAACTCCGTTCCCTACGACGTCGTCACGACGGCAGCAGCGGGCACGGCGGCGACGGTCAAGGTCGGCGACACCACGATCAACAGCTACGACGCAGTCGCTGCTGGCGATGGTGCCAAGGCCGCCAACGCCGCCTTCGAAAAGCAGACCAACATGGCGCTCCACAATGCCGGCTACCCGCTGGTTCGTGGCGCGGCAAAGGTTCCGGACGCCAAGCTTGACGGTTTTGTCACCGCCAACCCGGAACTGTCGCTTGACGCAACCGCTGTCCGCGGCGGCGAAAAGACCATGGTTCCGGCCGAAAAGCTCATCGCCGACAAGCTGCTGACCAAGGATGAAGTGGGCGCTGCCACCGAAATGGCCGTCTACACGATCGCCGGCGGCGGCACCTACGCGATGGTCGCGGATCCTGCCAACGTCAACTGGACGACAATCATCGCGGTGCTCACCGTGCTCGTCATCTACGTGACGATGGTCTACGGCCCGATCGCAGCCCTGCTGGTCGAACTCTTCCCGACCCGCATCCGCTACACCGGCATGTCGCTGCCCTACCACATCGGCAACGGCTGGTTCGGCGGTCTGCTTCCGGCAACGGCCTTCGCGATGAGTGCTGCCCAGGGCGATATCTACTACGGCCTCTGGTACCCGATCGTCTTTGCAGGGATCACGCTGGTCATCGGCCTCCTGTTCCTGCCGGAAACGAAGGATCGCGACATCCACGCGATGGATTAAGCCCGGCGCTCCCGGAGTGAACAAATCCCGGGAGCACCTCAAATCTTCCCCGAGCTATTATGGCTCTCCTGACTCCGGCGCGGTCTTCCGCGCCGGCTTTTTTATTGGGTCGGCTCGCTGCGTCCGGCAAGCGGCCACCCGCCCGGGCCGAGGCGAAACAGGCGACCGTATTTGGCGAAGACAAACGCCATCATCACCGATGTCCAAAGGCCGAGCAGCAGCCCGGCGGCGACGTCGCTTGGATAGTGTGCGCCAACGATGACGCGGGAAACACCGATCGTCAGCGCCAGGACCAGAAAGAGTGGCCTCAGTCTCGGCAGCAGCATGGCGAAGACGCCGAAAAACGCACCGGCCGCAGTCGAGTGCCCGGACGGAAAGCTCTCATAGAGATCACTGGCGGCGAACGGCGTCAGGCTGTAGGCGCCGAGCTCGGCAAAGAGTTCCGGTCGTGCCCGGCCGATCAGGAGCTTCAGCGTATGCACCAACGCGCTGGCGGTGCCGATCGTCAAAAGGAAATAGGCGGCGAGGTCGCGGGCAGTGCGCGCCTTGTTTTGAAGCGGCCCCTGGCTTGCCGCCCGGCGCAGCACGAAGGCCCCCGCAAGCAGGATACCGGAAAGATAGATCATCCAGCCAAAGGTACCGAAATCGGTGATCCTTTCATTGAAGGTGACGATGTTGTCCGGCAGGCCTTGCGCGCGCTGTGACAGGAACGGATCGAGCGGGATGAGCGCGAACACGAGGATGGCTGTTGTCAGCACGATCCATCCGGTGGCCGCAAGTGGTCGGTTCATGGTTCTCCCATCCTGCCACCCAGTCGCGCGGCAATTGTCTGTTCCTGTCGGGGCACGATGCAGGGCGCTTCCCGCGCCAGACGGCCCCGGTCCGTCTTTTCCCGATGTGTCGGTTCTTTTGGCAAATTCAAGGCCGTGAAACGCAAAACACCTCCGGATGCGCTCCGGAGGTGTTGGTTTTCGTAGGCCTGTTGGCGTCGGCGTGACGCCGATCCGGGATCGGTTGTCGCTTACGCCGACAGCGCCTTGAACTCGGCAAGGATGGCGTCGCCCATCTCGGTGGTGCCGACCTTCTTCGCCCCTTCGGCCATGATGTCGCCGGTGCGGATGCCCTGGTCGAGCACGTTGGCGATCGCCTTCTCCAGATTGTCGGCTTCCTTCACCAGGTTGAAGGAGTAGCGCAGGCACATGGCGAAGGAGGCGATCATCGCGATCGGGTTGGCAAGGCCCTGGCCGGCAATGTCGGGTGCCGAGCCGTGCACCGGCTCATAGAGCGCCTTGCGCTTGCCGCTGACCGCATCCGGTGCGCCGAGCGAGGCCGACGGCAGCATGCCGAGCGAACCGGTGAGCATCGCCGCCACGTCCGACAGCATGTCGCCGAACAGGTTGTCGGTGACGATGACGTCGAACTGCTTGGGCTGGCGCACCAGCTGCATGCCGCCGGCGTCCGCCAGCATGTGCTCGAGCTGGACGTCGGAATACTTCGCCTTGTGCGTCTCGGTCACCACCTGGTTCCACAACACGCCCGACTTCATGACGTTGCGCTTTTCCATCGAGCAGACGCGGTTGTTGCGGGTGCGGGCCAGCTCGAAGGCGACGCCGGCGATGCGCTCGATCTCGTAGGTGTCGTAGACCTGGGTGTCGATGCCACGCTTCTGGCCGTTGCCGAGATCGACGATCTCCTTCGGTTCGCCGAAATAGACGCCACCGGTCAATTCGCGCACGATCAGGATGTCGAGGCCTTCGACCAGTTCGGGCTTGAGCGACGAGGCGGCGGAAAGCGCCGGATAGCAGATCGCCGGGCGCAGGTTGGCGAAGAGCTCGAGATCCTTGCGCAGGCGCAGCAGACCGGCTTCCGGGCGAACCTCGTAGGGCACCGCATCCCACTTCGGACCGCCGACGGCGCCGAACAACACCGCATCGGCGGCAAGCGCCTTTGCCATGTCCTCTTCCGAGATCGCCTGACCGTGGGCGTCATAGGCCGAACCGCCGACCAGGCCCTCGTCCGTCACGAAGCCGGCACCAAGCTCGGCATTCATGTAGGCGATGATTTTGCGGACTTCCGCCATGGCTTCCGGGCCGATGCCGTCGCCGGGCAGAAGGAAGAGGTTGCGCACAGTCATGGATAGTCCTTCTCGCGGGGGGAAAACTCGGCCGCGTTCTAGCGCAACTTCGTATCGAGGGAAATCGGCGAAACGAAAGATTTGTGCGCGCCCGCGAGCGGAACGTTCCCTACGGAACAGCTGATCGGTCGAGGCACTGCGATCATCGCCCAGAAGCCATGTACCTGCCTGGCCGTCGATCCCTCGAGGAGAAAAACATGCGCAATTTTGCTCACGCCGTCGCTGCCCATATCCGCGCCACGACCAAGAACCTGACCTTTACTGGCTGGCCTTCCGGCAAGCGCTCACCCGCGTCGTCCTATAGTTGGCTTAGCTTTCCTCTTGACTGAAACGGTGCCTCCGGATCGAATGCGGGTAACACAACTGGGAACCCGCCATGTCCGAGACGCTGCTGATTGGAGCCTTTCTCGCCGCCCTCTCCTACGTCCTTATTCCCGGACCGGCGTTTCTGGCGCTGCTCGGCATCGGCGCCGGCCAGGGGCGCAAGGCAGGCGCCTTGTTCATGGGCGGACACCTTGCCGGTGACGTTCTCTGGTCGACCCTGGCGCTGGTCGCAATCGTCGGCGCGCGCTCCGTCGGCACGACGATTTTCGATATCCTCGGTCTCTTCTGCGGCGCCTATCTCGGCTGGATCGGCTGGACGGCATTGCGCGCACGCCCCGCCGGCGAGAACCGCGCGCTCGTGACAGTCGAGCGTCCTTTGAGGCGCGGACTGATTTTTGGGCTCACCAATCCCAAGGGCTATCCGGTAGCGCTCGCAACCTTCACGGCGCTGCTTGCCAGCTCGGCCAACGCGCTCGAGTTCGATGCGCTGCCGGCGCTGCTCGGCGTCTCGCTGATCGGATTTCTCGTGGCCGATCTGATCCTGATCGTCATCATCGGCACCTCGGTCGTGCGGCGTTTCTACCGACGCCACGAACTCACGATCGTCCGGCTCTCCGGTCTCCTGTTCATCGGCTTTGCCGTTCAGGCGGTCTGGCACGCTGCCCCCGGGCTTCTCGGTTTGCGCAGGCCTTGACGGCAAGCCCCCTCACGACCACCTCCATTGCCTCCGCGTCCTGATGTCATAGATCAGCGACGCCCCTCCCCGGCCCCGCGTCGGACCGCATGCGAAAGGATTTCTGATGACCACCAGCACCCCGCTCAATCCCGCGCTCACCGCATGGACCGGCCACGAAGGCCTGCCGCGTTTCGACCTGGTGAAGGACGAGGATTTTGCTCCGGCGTTCGACGCGGCTTTCAGGGAACATGAGGCGGAGATCGACGCGATTGCCGAAAACCCGGCGGCGCCGACCTTCGAAAACACGATCATTGCGCTGGAGATCGCCGGTGACGGACTGTCGCGCGTATCCTCGATCTTCTGGAACAAGGCCGGCGCCGACACCAACGAGACGATCCAGGCGCTGGAGCGCGATATCGCGCCGAAGATGTCCCGGCACTATTCGAAAATCGGCATGAATGCGGCGCTGTTCAAGCGCATCGACACGCTGTGGGAAGGGCGCGCAGGGCTTGGCCTCGATCTTGAAGCGACGCGCGTACTCGAGCGCCACTGGAAGGGTTTCGTCAAATCCGGCGCCAAGCTCGCAAAGCCCGAGCAGGAGCGGCTGGCAGCGATCAACGAGAAACTCGCCGGCCTCGGCGCCAGGTTCGGGCAGAACGTGCTCGCCGATGAGAAGAGCTGGGTTCTGTTCCTGGAGAGCGAGGAACAGCTTGCCGGCCTGCCGGACTTCCTGCGCGACGCCATGGCGGCGGTCGCCGAAGACCGCGGCCAGAAGGGCAAGTATGCCGTCACCCTGTCGCGCTCGATCATCGAACCGTTCCTGACCTTCTCCGACAATCGCGAGCTTCGCGAGCAGGCCTTCCGCGCCTGGATCGCGCGCGGTGAAAATGGCGGCGACACCGACAATCGCGGGCTGATCGCCGAGATGCTGGCGCTGCGGGCCGAAAAGGCGAAGCTGCTCGGCTATGATAACTTCGCGTCGCTGAAGCTCGACGATACCATGGCGAAGACGCCCACTGCCGTGAACGGCCTGCTGATGCAAGTCTGGGAAAAGGCGGTTGCCCGCGCCCGCGAGGAAGAGGCCGAGCTTGCCCGGCTCGTTGCCGACGAGGGCCGCAATCACGACGTCATGCCCTGGGACTGGCGCCATTACGCCGAGAAGCTCCGCGCCGAGAAGTTCAATTTCTCCGAAGGCGAACTCAAGCCTTACCTGCAGCTCGAAAAGATCATCGAGGCCTGCTTCGATGTCGCCAAGCGTCTGTTCGGCATTACCGCGACGGAGAAGAAGGGCATTGCCGCCTACCATCCCGACGTGCGCGTCTTCGAGGTCAAGGATGCATCCGGCAAGCTGGTGGCATTGTTCCTTGGCGACTACTTCGCCCGGTCTTCGAAGCGCTCCGGTGCGTGGATGAGTTCGTTCCAGTCGCAGCACAAGCTCAAGCTGAAGAATGGCGCCGAAGGCGAGCTGCCGATCATCTACAACGTCTGCAATTTCGCCAAGCCCGCCGAGGGCAAGCCGGCGCTTCTGTCGCTCGATGATGCCCGAACGCTCTTCCACGAGTTCGGGCACGCCTTGCATGGCATGCTATCCAACGTCACCTACCCTTCGGTGTCCGGCACGGGTGTGTCGCGTGACTTCGTCGAGCTGCCGTCGCAGCTTTACGAACATTGGCTGACGGTGCCGGAGATCCTGAAGCGTTATGCGGTGCACTACCAGACCGGCGAGCCGATGCCGCAGGCGCTGCTCGACAAGGTGCTGGCGGCGCGAACCTTCAATTCGGGCTTCGCAACAGTCGAGTTCACGTCGTCCGCACTGGTCGATATGGCCTATCATACGGCCGCGGTGACGGCGGAACCGATGGCGCTCGAAGCCAAGAAGCTCGATGAGATCGGCATGCCGAAATCCATCGTCATGCGCCATCGCAGCCCGCACTTCCTGCACGTCTTCTCGGGCGACGGCTACTCGGCCGGCTACTATTCCTACATGTGGTCGGAAGTGCTCGACGCCGATGCCTTCGCCGCCTTCGAGGAAACCGGCAACGTTTTCGATCCGGCCATGGCCGCCCGCCTCAAGGGCAATATCTATTCGGTCGGCGGCTCGATCGATCCGGAGGATGCCTACAAGGCCTTTCGCGGCAAACTGCCGAGCCCGGATGCGATGCTCGCGAAAAAGGGCCTGGCTGCCTGAGCCACGCGGAACTCCGATCACGCCATCCGGCGTGATCGGTTGTTCCAAAGTCCCCGCACTGTCTCGCAAGCAGCCTCGAAGTCGTCGTAATTGCGCAGACTGACAAGGGCGGCAGCCGCCGTCGTAATGATGGTGGTTTCCGCGCGCTCGTCGCGGGCAGCACCAGTCCAAACCGCCTGCCAGTATTCGCGGCTGCTCAAGCCGGTGCGCGGTTCGGCCGGCGGCGCGATTTTCGCGGGAATGATGACTTCGGAGGCTTCGCCGCCGACAAGGCGGAAAAGGGGCGTCTGGCGGTAGGGCGTGAACTCAGCGTGGTCGCGGGTGTTGCCGAGGATCGTCAACTCTCTCGTGCCGAGCAGCATGGCGATGTCGCGGCTGAGCGTGCGGCTCGAGGGATTGGCGACGCCGAGAAGGCTTGTCCGTCCGCCCATCGGATTGATGAGGTGTATGGCGGCGTTTAGCGGCATGCGCATCTCCATCAGCCGATAGAGCCCCAGCAAGCGATAGACCTGCGGCGCAAAGGCCGAGAGCGGCAGATAGGCGATGCCTGCCGACCGAAGCGCTGTCTTGGCGGCCGTGATCGACGTGCAGATCGGGATGCCGGCTGCGGAAGCGGCCACCTCCAGCTTGTACCGATCCGTACCCTCTTCACCGTAGCTTCCATGCAGCACGACGCGATGCCCGGCATCGACGACAAGCCGTGCCGCATGCAGGAACCAGGGCGCAGTCTTCAATTTGGGCGAGAGGTAGCAGGGCCAATCGAGGTCGGCGATGCCGTTTCCCGGTTCAATTGCGCCGATATGGCGGCGCATGGCGCGCACGAAACCGGCCACCTCCACCGCCGTCGGTCCGCGATAATGCAGCACCGTCATCAGCGCACCGATCTGCACCGGGTCCGCTTCGCCGGCAAGGATGATCGCCAGCGCGTCCTCGGCCTCCTCTTCGCTCAAGGGGCGGCTGCGGCCGGCGCCGGTGCCGACAGTCGCGATGCAGCGAGCCAATCGTCGTTCAGGGGCGGCATCGTCGCCGATTTCGGCCAGCTTTGCGGCGAACTGTTCCGGTGCCGGCTCCCCCTCAAGCAGGCGGCTTGGCCGGACCGCCAGCGGTGGTGCGTCGGTCAGTGCCTGCCCTTCCCAGCCGGCGTGACCTGTCTGTGTGGGTGCGGACGCGGAGCCAGCGGCGCGTGCGTCAAGCAGGGCTTCGGTCTCTGCGGCAAGAGCGCGCACGCGTAGCCGCAGAGACTCGGCAAGCGGGGTCGGGCGCAGGCCATGACCTGTGCGCAGGAACAGCGGATCGGCATAGTCCTCACGCAATTGACCGAGCAAGCGGCTCATTGCCGAGGGCTGCAGACCGACGCTTGAAGCGGCACGGCTGACGCTGTTTTCGCGTAGCAGTGCGTCCAGCGCCAGGAGCAGGCGCAGCTTGCTCAGATCCGTCTGACGTTCGTTGGACGCCGACGCGCCTCCTGTCACGCTCGCCGTTGCTTTCGCCATGGTTCCGTCCCGCCTTTCTGTCTCATCCGGCATATTCGCGGGCGCTGTTTTGCGTCGTTTCGTATTTGGAACGGTTCCAAAACAGCGTCGTTGACCGTCTCCCTCGCCAATAACTAAGTGGAGTTCATTACTCAAGATATATGCGGGGCGAAGATGATGAAGCGGATGGGGCCTGAGACCGAAACCGAGGGGCAGCGGCAAGGGGACCGCTGGAACCGGTGCGGCTCGGCCGGATGGTCACGTCGTTTCGTCTGCGCCTGCCTCGCCGGCACGGCGCTGACGGTGCCGACGGAAGCCTTGGCACAGAAGGCCAAGGAAAAGGAGAAGGAGAAGGCGACCGAACTCGAGCAGATTGTGGTGACGGCGACCGGGTTCGAGCAAAACGTCAAGGATGCGCCGGCGAGCATCACGGTGATCTCGGGCGAAGACCTGCAAAAGCGGTCGTTCCGCGATCTCACCGATGCGCTTCGCGACGCGCAAGGGGTTGCGGTGACAGGTGTCGCCAACGAGCGCGACATCTTCATCCGCGGCCTGCCCGGCTCCTACACGCTGATTCTTGTCGACGGAAAGCGCCAGAGCACGCGTGACGCGCGCACCAATGGCAACTCCGGTTTCGAGCAGAGCTTCATTCCGCCGGCCGCCGCCATCGAGCGTATCGAGATCGTCCGTGGGCCGATGTCGTCGCTCTACGGTTCCGATGCCATGGGTGGGGTCATCAACATCATCACCCGCAAGGTCGCCGACAGCTGGACCGGCTCGTTCACCACCGACGGCACGATGCAGCAGCACAAGCAGTTCGGCAATTCGGGCCAAATGTCGTTCTATACCAGCGGGCCGATCCTGAAAGACACGCTCGGCGTACAGATCTGGGGCCGCGGCCTGAAGCGCAGTGAGGACAGGTTCCTTTCCGGCATCACCGGTTCGAAGGAACACGATCTGACGGCGCGGCTTTCCTATACGCCGAACGAGGATCATGACTTCTTCCTCGAAGGCGGGACCGCACGGCTTCGCCGCGATGCCAATGTCGGCAAGACGATCGAGCCTGGACCGCGCGCGGTCAGCACCTACAACGACAACGACCGCGATCACTGGTCGTTCTCCCATACGGGGCGCTGGGGACCGACGACGTCTGACTTCTCCATCCTGCAGGAATGGGCGGAGCGCCGGACCTACAACTACAGCCAGGCAGACGGTCGCTTCGTCAAGCAGCCGCGCGCGCCCGAGGTGCGCAACACCGTCATCGACGGCAAGTTCACCACTCCCTTCGATCTCGGCGGCAGCCACACGCTGGTGACTGGCGGGCAATATTTCGAGGCGCGGCTTTCCGACCAGAACCCGGGTCGACGCACGGGCTTGAACGAGACCTTCTCGGCGACGCAATGGGCGCTGTTTGCCGAAGACGAATGGCGCATGGTCGATGACTTCGCGCTGACCACGGGCCTGCGTCTCGATCATCATGAGGAATATGGCTACCACTTGAGCCCGCGCATCTACGGCGTCTGGAACGCGACCGACATGCTGACGGTAAAGGGCGGCATTTCCACCGGCTTCCGTGCGCCCGATATCCGCAGCATCGCGCCGGGTTATGCCTATACGACCGGCGGTGGCGGTTGCTCCTATGGTCCGACCGGCACCTGCGGCGTGATCATCGCCGACCCGAACCTGAAGGCCGAATCGAGCACGAGCTATGAAATCGGCGCGGTTTGGGACAATGGCGACGTCATTCTCGGTGGTGCCTATTTCTATACGGATTTCCGGGACAAGATCTCCAACTCGATGGTGCTGGATTCGGCCGGCAATCCGGTGCGCTGGAGCGAGGACCCGAACTACCGCCTCTGGTACAACTACAATATCGACGACGCGATCATTCAGGGCGTCGAGCTGACCGCGACCTGGAATGCGACGCCGGATCTGACACTTCGCGCGAGCTACACCTACACGCAGTCCGAACAGAAGACCGGCACCTTTGCCGGCTTCCCGCTGGCGCGCACGCCGGAACACATGGCCAATCTCAGGGCTGATTGGTACACGCCGGTCGAAGGGCTAGAAGCCTGGGCTTCCGTCAACTATCACGGCGAAGAGATCGCCGCCGGCCCGCGCATCGGCACCAACGGCAAGCCGGTGACGATCAACGGCCAGCAGGGCCGCAAGTACGACGCCTATACGACGGTCGATATCGGCACGAAATATGATGTCGGCGAGGGCCTGACGCTGAACGCCGCGGTCTACAATCTCTTCGACAAGGAAGTCGAGCAGACCGATTTCAACACGGTCATGGAAGGCCGCCGCTTCTGGATGAGCCTGACGGCAACATTCTGATCATCCGGCCGGTCCCCGCCCGGCTCCCGATCGAACAGACGGCGCCCGGAAGGCGCCGTCTGTCATTTCTCAAGCGCCGCTCTTTCTCAGGCGCTTTGGTCCACGCCGAGGGTCGATAGCAGGCTTTTCATTCTCTGGAGCGCCAGTTCCGGCCGGTCGAGCACATTGGCGCGGTCGGCGAGGCGGAAGATATCGGCGTAGTGCAGCACCCCGCGGGCGGACTGCATGCCGGCGGGCATGGTGAAGTGGCGCTGGTGGCCGTTCAGCCAGGCGAGGAGCACGACTCCGGCCTTGTAATACTGTGTCGGCGCCTCGAAGATCTTGCGGGACAAGGGCACGGTCGGCTCGATAACGCCGCGGAAGGTGGCGAGATCGTCCTTCGCCAGCGCCGCGAGTGCCTTGGAGGCGGAGGGCGCCACCGCATCGAAGATGCCGAGCAGCGCGTGGCTGTACTTCGTGCCGTCGCCCTCGATCAGTTCGGCATAGTTGAAGTCGTCGCCGGTAAAGCAGAGCACGCCTTCGGGCAGGCGATTGCGCAGTGCCACTTCCTTGGCGTTTTCGAGCAGCGAAATCTTGATGCCTTCGACCTTGTCGCGGTTGGCTTCGATGATCGAGAGCACCGTATCGAGCGCCTGGTCGAAATTCTCCGAACCCCAATAGCCCCGAAGTTGCGGATCGAACATGTCGCCGAGCCAATGCAACACCACCTTGTGCCTGGTCTGGCCGAGGATGCGGCCATAGACGAAGCGATAGTCGTCGGCCGATTGCGCGACGCGGGCGAGCGCCCGGCTTGCCATCATGATCGCCCTGCCCCCCTCGCCTTCGACGAAGCCGACCTGTTCCTCATAGGCGGCAATCACATCGTCAAGCGCGCGCGCATCGGTGGGCGCAAGTTGGTCGGTGCCGGCGCCACAGGCAAGATCGGCGCCCGGAGCCTGCCGCGCATCGCTGAGCGAGCGGCGGATCAACTCCTGCGCGCCCGGCCAGGCAAGACCCATGCCGCGTTGGGCGGTGTCCATCGCCTCGGCGATTTTGAAACCCAGGCTCCAGAGGTGATGGCGAAACGCCATCGTCGCGTCCCAGTCGATCGCCGGGTTGCCCCAGGGATCGAGATCCTTGAGCGGATCCGAGACCACATGGGCGGCCGCATAGGCGATGCGGTTGAAGGTCGGCGGCGTGTTGGGCCGTTCGATCGGCGTTCCGGTCAGGCGATACTGTTCAAGCGAGCCGTCTTGGCGCGGCAGCGTCAGGCTTGTCATTGGGGTTGGTCTCCTCCGCGGACGTTTGTCTTGGAATACTTTGGATCGTTCCAAATGGCAAGCGGCAATGTTTTTCAGGCGAGGCGATCCTCCTCCAGGCGATTGCGGATCTTCAATAATATCATTGAAATTCAATTAAATAATCCGTCAAACCGCAGATCGCGACGCTTCTCAAGGTGCCTTTTGTCTAGACCGAGCGCGGCTGGACGGGAAAAAAGTGATCAACCAACTCTTGACGAAATTGGAACGTTCCAATTATGAAAGAAGAAAGCAGGCAGAAGAATTCGGGAGGATGCTGTGGTCAAGGAGAGGGTAACGGTCATCGATATTGCGCACGCTGCCGGCGTGTCGAAGTCGACCGTGTCGCTCGTTCTTCAGGGTAGCTCGCTCGTCAATGAGGCGACGCGCGCCAAGGTGAATGCCGCCATCCGCGATCTCGGCTATGTCTATAATCGCGGCGCTGCCAATCTTCGGCAATCGAAGTCCAAGATCATCGGCATCGTCGTCAACGATCTCACCAACAGCTTCTTTGCGGAACTCGCCGTCGGCGTCGATGCGGTCGTGCAATCGGCAGGCTTCGTGCAGTTTCTTGCCAATACCGGCGAAAAGATCGAGCGCCAGCGCGAAGTGGTCGCGTCGATGCGCGAGCATGGCGTTTCCGGCCTGATCATTTCGCCGGCGCGTGGCACCGAAGCGGCCGATCTTGCGCCTTTGGTCGAGAGCGGCATTCCCGTCGTGCTCGTCGTCCGCGACATTGCCGGTGCAAATGTCTCTTCGCTGATCTCCGACAACCACGCTGGTGCCGTGGCCGCGGTGCGTCATCTGATCGAACGTGGTCACCAGCGCATCGCCTTCCTCGGCGGTTTTTCCGACACCGCCGTCTTCGAGGCGCGCATGCGCGGCTACCGCGATGCGCTCGTCGAGGCCGGCATGCCGGTTTCGGAATCGCTGATCATCGGTTCGGCGCCGTCGCGTGCCGGCGGGGTGACGGCGGTGGAGCAGGCGATGATGCTCGCCGACCGGCCGACGGCCGCACTCTGCTTCAATGATGCGGTCGCTTTCGGCGTCTGCGATGGCCTGAGGGCCCGGCGGCTTGAGCCGGGTGCCGATTTCGCCGTTATCGGTTTCGACGACGTGATCGAGGCGAAGACAGCAGTTCCGGCGCTGACGACGGTGTCCGTCGATCCGCAAGGCATGGGCCAACGGGCGGCCGAGCTGCTGTTGAAGCAGATCAAGGCCGGTAAGGCGGAGCCGGAAGCCATCGTCGGTTCGGTTCGTCTCGTCGTTCGCCAGAGCTGCGGCGCAGCAGTCGAGAGAAAAAGGGAGGCACTGGCATGACACGGTGGGGTCTGATCGGCGCAAGCACGATTGCGCGCGAATGGGTGATCGGCGCAATCCGCGCCGCCGGAGGCGAGGTCGTCTCCGTCATGAGCACGAGCGCGGAGCGCGGCGCGGCTTACGCCGAGGAGAACGGCATCGCCAAGTCGGTGGCCACTGTTGCCGAACTCGTCGGCGATCCCGATGTCGATGCCGTCTATGTCTCCACCACCAACGAACTCCATCGCGAGCAGACGCTGGCGGCGATCGCTGCCGGCAAGCATGTGCTCTGCGAGAAGCCGCTGGCGATGACGCTGGAGGATGCGCGTGACATGGTGAGCGCAGCGCAGGAAGCGGGTGTCGTTCTTGCTACCAACCACCACCTGCGCAATGCCGCCAGCCACCGCGCAATGCGCGATGCGATCGCCGAGGGCAGGATCGGCCGACCGATTGCAGCCCGCGTCTTCCACGCCGTCTATCTGCCGCCGCATCTCCAGGGCTGGCGACTGGAGAGGCCGGACGCCGGCGGCGGCGTCATTCTCGACATCACCGTGCATGACGCCGATACGCTGCGCTTCATCCTCAACGACGATCCGATCGAGGCCGTTGCCATCAGTCACAGTGCCGGCATGGGCAAGGAAGGCCTGGAGGATGGCGTCATGGGTGTCATCCACTTCCGCTCCGGCGTCATCGCTCAGTTCCACGATGCCTTCACCACCAAATACGCAGAGACCGGTCTTGAGGTGCATGGCACCGAAGGATCGCTGATCGGCCGCAACGTGATGACGCAGAAGTCGATCGGCATGGTGACGCTGCGCAACGCCGATGGCGAGAGCGAGCTGACGCTCGACCACCGCAATCTCTACGAAACAGCGCTTTCCGCTTTCCATGCCGCTGCCCAAGGCAACGGCCGTCCATCTGCGACGGGCGAGGATGGCGTCTGGTCGCTGGCAACGGGCCTTGCCGTCGTCAAGGCGGCGGCCACCGGCCAGGCCGTGGCGATCGAAACGGGACTTTGAACTCATGTCGATGAACAAGCACATCTCGCCGGCCGAAGCGGCTGCCCTGATCCCGGATGGCGCGGTGGTTTCGGTCTCCTCGTCCAGCGGACTCGGCTGCCCGGATCTGATGCTCAAGGCGATCGGCGAGCGGTTCGAGACGACCGGCCACCCACGCGACCTGACGACGCTGCATCCGATTGCCGCCGGCGACATGAGCGGCATCAAGGGCGTCGACTATATCGCCAAGAAGGGTCTGCTGAAGAAGATCATCGGCGGCTCCTATCCCTCGGGTCCGTCGAGTGCGGAACCGCCGTTGATCTGGCAGATGATCGGCGCTGACGAAGTGGCAGCCTACAACGTGCCCTCCGGCATCCTCTTCGACATGCACCGCGAGGCGGCGGCCAAGCGCCCGGGCGTGATGACCAAGATCGGCCTCGACACCTTCGTCGATCCGTCGCGCGAAGGCTGCGCCATGAATGCTTCGGCCGCGGCTGAGCCCGTGGTTAAGAAGGTCTCGTTCGAAGGCGAGGACTGGCTCTATTTCAAGGCGATCGCGCCGCAAGTGGCGATCATCCGCGCGACGACGGCGGACGAGCGCGGCAATCTCACCTACGAGCACGAGGGCGCCTATCTCGGTGGTCTCGACCAGGCGCTCGCTGCCCGCAACAATGGCGGCATCGTCATTGCCCAGGTCAAGCGCATCACCAAGGAAGGCTCACTGAAACCCCACGACGTGCGCGTGCCGGGCGTGCTGGTGGATTATGTCATCGTCGATCCCGATCAGAAGCAGACGACCCAGACGCTCTACGATCCGGCGATTTCCGGCGAGATCTTCCGGCCGCTCGACAGTTTCCGGGTGCCGGAATTCAATATCCAGAAGGTGATCGCCCGCCGCGTGGCGCAGGAGCTTGAAGCCGGCAGCGCCGTCAATCTCGGCTTCGGCATTTCGGCCAATGTGCCGCGCATCCTGCTCGAAGAGGGGCTGCACGGTGCGGTCACCTGGGTGATCGAGCAGGGCGCTGTCGGCGGTGTGCCGCTGCTCGACTTCGCCTTCGGCTGCGCCTCCAATGCCGATGCCTTCATGCCCTCGCCCTATCAGTTCACTTATTTCCAGGGCGCCGGCTTCGATGCCTCGCTGCTCTCCTTCCTTGAGATCGATCGCAACGGCTCGGTCAACGTGTCGAAACTCTCTTTCCGCCCGCATGTGACGGCCGGCGCCGGCGGTTTCGTCGACATAACGGCACGGGCGAAGAAGATCGTCTTCTCCGGCATGTTCAATGCCGGCGCCAAGCTCGCGGTCGCCGACGGCAAACTGGTGATCGAAAAGGAAGGCAAGCTGAAGAAGCTGGTCAACGAGGTCGAACACGTCACCTTCTCAGGCCGTCGCGGCATCGAGCAGGGCCAGGACATCACCTATATCACCGAGCGCTGCGTGATGAAGCTGACGCCCGAGGGCGTGATGCTGACCGAGATCGCGCCGGGAGTCGACCTGCAGGCGCATATTCTCGACCAGTCGGAATTCCCACTGATCGTTTCCGACAGACTGAAGACCATGGATGCGGGTCTGTTCCAGGATGCATTGCTTGGTCTTGAACTGCCGAAGAAGCCGGCGCGCCGGCTTCAGGGAGGCGACCGTGGCTGAAGGCCGTATCCGCATCGAGGTTGATGGACCGATCGCGACCATGACGGTTGCCCGTCCGGACAAGCTCAATGCCTTCGATATCGACATGCTGAAGGCGTTGGCATCGGCTTGCGACGAGATTGAAGCCGACCGCAATGTGCGTGTCGTCATCCTCACCGGCGAGGGCAAGGCATTTTCGGCCGGCGGTGACATCAAAGCCTGGGGCGGTATGGATGCGCCTGCCTTCGGGCATGACTGGGTACGGTTCGGCCACCGCGTGTTCGAGCGGCTGGCGACGCTGCGCATGCCCGTCATCGCCGCTCTTAACGGCCATGCGCTTGGCGGTGGGCTGGAACTGGCGGCGGCCGCCGATATCCGGCTGGCCGAAGCGCAGATCAAGATCGGGCTGCCGGAGACGAGCCTCGGCATGGTGCCCGGCTGGTCGGGCACGCAGCGCCTCGTCTCTCGCTTTGGCGCCCAGATCGTCAGGCGCATGGTGCTGGGCGGCGAGATGTTCACCGCCGAGGCTGCTCTGCGCGAAGGTCTGGTCGATGCCGTCGTCGAGACCGGCACGGTGCTTTCAGCTGCCCGCGATTATGCGGCGCGTGTCGCCAAGCGCGGGCCTGCGGCGCTCGAGATTTCGAAACTGATGCTCGCTTCGGCGAATGGCGAAGACAACGGATCCGCAGTCGAAGCGCTCGGCTCGATCCTTGTCGCCAAGACCGGCGACCTCAAGGAAGGTGTCGTTGCCTTCTCCGAAAAGCGTGAAGCCCAATTCAAGGGAGAATGGTAATGACCGTGCTCGTGAAACCCAAGCCGATCGACGGCCAAAAGGTTCGCGCCTTCCAGATGCTGATCGACGGCAAATGGGTGGACAGCGCCGAGGGCCGTACGATCGAGCGCGTGGCGCCGGGCCACGGCGTCGTCGTCAGCCGCTATCAGGCGGGCACCAAGGCCGACGCCGAAAAAGCGATTGCTGCCGCACGCCGTGCCTTCGACGAGGGCACCTGGCCGCGCATG
Organism: Ensifer sp. ENS06; assembly: GCF_014852205.1. NCBI lineage: Bacteria > Pseudomonadati > Pseudomonadota > Alphaproteobacteria > Hyphomicrobiales > Rhizobiaceae > Ensifer > Ensifer sp. ENS06. The sequence continues at coordinate 133,762 of NZ_JACVBC010000008.1, forward strand.
ACCGCTTCGCAGCGTTCGCTGGTGCTTTTGCGCGCAGCCGATATCATTGCCGAGCGCGCCGATGAGCTTGCCTATCTCGATGCGATCGAATCCGGCAAGCCGATCAGCCAAGCCAAGGGCGAACTCGGCGGTGCCGCCGATATCTGGCGCTACGCCGCGGCTCTCGCCCGCGATCTGCATGGCGAAAGCTACAACACGCTCGGTGACGGTACACTTGGCGTCGTGCTGCGCGAGGCGATCGGTGTCGTCTCGATCATCACGCCCTGGAATTTCCCGTTCCTGATCGTCAGCCAGAAGCTGCCCTTTGCGCTGGCCGCTGGCTGCACCACTGTCGTCAAGCCGTCCGAGCTGACCTCGGCCTCGACGCTGCTGCTCGGTGAAATCCTCGAAGCCGCCGGCGTTCCCGCCGGCGTGGTCAACATCATCACCGGCACGGGGCCGGAGGTCGGCGCGCCAATGACGACGCATCCGGATGTCGACATGGTGTCCTTCACCGGCTCGACCGGCGTCGGCCGCCTGACCATGGCCAATGCTGCCCAGACGCTGAAGAAGGTCTCGCTGGAACTCGGCGGCAAGAACCCGCAGATCGTTTTCCCCGACGCCAATCTCGACGAATTCATCGATGCCGCCGTCTTCGGCGCCTATTTCAATGCCGGCGAATGCTGCAATGCCGGCTCGCGATTGATCCTGCACCGTGACATCGCCGACGAGGTGACGCGCCGCATCGCCGAGCTCTCGGCCAAGGTGAAGGTCGGCGATCCGCTCAATCCGGAAACCCAGGTCGGCGCAATCATCACGCCGCAGCATCTGGAAAAGATCGCCAGCTATGTTTCTGCTGCTTCCAAGGATGGCGCTGCGGTTGCCCATGGCGGCACCGCGCTCGATCTCGGCATGGGCCAGTTCATGGCGCCGACGATCCTTTCTTCCGTGCGCCCGGACATGGCGGTGGCGCGCGAAGAAGTGTTCGGCCCGGTTCTCTCGGTGCTGACCTTCGAGACGACGGAAGAGGCGATCGGCATCGCCAATGCGATCGACTATGGTCTTTCGGCCGGGGTGTGGAGCCGCGACTTCGACACCTGCCTGACGATCGGCCGCCGCGTGCGCGCCGGCACCATCTGGATGAACACCTTCATGGATGGTGCGTCGGAACTGCCCTTCGGCGGCTACCGCCAGTCCGGCCTCGGCCGCGAACTCGGCCGGCATTCGGTCGAGGATTACACCGAGACCAAGACGCTCAACATGCATATGGGGCCGCGTACCGGCTGGTGGATGCCGCGCTAAGGCTGAAACAGGGGAGGAGAGGACATGCGGACGATGGGGAGAACATTGGGGCAGGAGGCAGCGTCACGTGACACCGCCTTGCGTGCCGTGTTCGCCCGCTCAGCCGGCCGCGCCGAAGCTCGATGGGATCTGCGGACAGAGCAGCAGCTGCAGCTTGCTGACGTCGCTTTCGCCGCCGATCTTCTGCAGGAGCACCCGGCCCATGTCCTCGCCGGTCGCCGTCAGGTCCTCGTAGATCGTCTCGACCTGCGGCTGGATGGCGCTCAGGAGATGCGAGGTCTGCTTGGCGACGATGTCGTATTCGCGTCCGAGCGTCAGCCCGCAATCGCTCATGCCGGTGATGGTTGCGAGCGCGCAGACTTCGCCGCCGCACATGAAACTGTCCGGTGGATCGGGCTCGGCGTAGCGCTGGCGCACGCGGTCGCGGATGGCGCCTGCCGGGCTGTCGAGATCGATGCCCGAGAGGATTTCGTAGGCGCAGCCCGCCTCGCGCACGGCGGTCATGAAGCCGTGCTGAAGATGGCCGGCAAAGGTGAAATCGGCGGGGCCACTGATCAGGGCCGGCTTGCGCCTGCCCTTGGCGATCAGGCGCTTCGTCGCCTGGTAGGAAAAGGTGAAGTTGTCGTAGTCGACATAGGGATGCGGGGTGGAAAGCTCCGTGCGCCCATGGGTGACGAAGGGAAAGCCGAGATCGGACAGCAATCGGACCCGGGGATCGAGCGGTTCCGTGCGCGAGAAGATCAGGCCATCGGCCATCGCGTTGCGGGTGATGTAGTTGACCGCCTCGACATTGGTCGAGTTCAGGAAGTTCGGCATGACGATCAGGTGGTAGGCCGTGCCCTGAAGTGCCTTGGCGATGCCGCTCATGATCGAGGTGCCGTAGCCGAGGATTTCCTCGTGCGGGTCGAGCAGCACGCCGATGACATTGGTGCGGCCGGTCTTCAGGCGCTGGGCGGCGCGGTCGGGCGAATAGCCGATCTCGTCTGCGACCTCGCGCACTCGCTTGCGGGTATCGAGCGAGATCTGCGGCGCATCGGAAAGGGCACGCGAAACGGTGGTGACCGCAAGGCCGGTGATTTCCGCGATCGTGCGAAGGGTCGGCTTGCCGCGCTTGACGGCAGAACCAATGTCTTCGGCGTGGGCGGGCTTGGAGGGATCGGCCAATGCTAGTCTTTCTGAACGCGGGCGGGAGCGGTGTTTGTATCGTGGTGCGAGGGCTTAGGCAATCGAATCATGAAAACGTTTTAAATCTCGCATCGCGGCACGGCGTGCTGCACTGCAATAGCTAATGTGAGCTATATAATTCAGTAAATTCAAACGGTTCCGAAGGTGCTAAAATACAAAATGGCGGAATGCTTGACTTGCTGAATTTATAACGTTTTAAATGGCCAGCCGCTGGCTGAAGCGGCGCGAATTCCGGGGTGGAGGAGGTTCCGCCTCGTTAACTTGCAAACGGGAGGAAAACGATGCGCAAGTTGATGACGACGACGGCCGTTGTGGCGCTGATGATGGCGGCCACCGCCGCGCGCGCAGCCGAAAATGTGGAAGTTCTGCACTGGTGGACATCCGGTGGCGAAGCCGCCGCACTCGACGTTCTGAAGAAGGACCTGGAAAGCAAGGGCATCACTTGGACCGACATGCCGGTTGCCGGCGGTGGCGGTACGGAAGCGATGACGGTTCTGCGCGCTCGCGTCACCGCGGGCAACGCTCCGACCGCCGTGCAGATGCTCGGCTTCGACATTCTCGACTGGGCCAAGGAAGGCGCACTCGGCAACCTCGACGAGACCGCTTCCAAGGAAGGCTGGGACAAGGTGATCCCGACCGCCCTGCAGCAATTCTCGAAGTATGACGGCCACTGGATCGCAGCGCCGGTCAACGTGCATTCGACCAACTGGGTCTGGATCAACAAGGCCGCCCTCGACAAGGCTGGCGGCAAGGAGCCGACCAACTGGGACGAACTGGTTGCCCTGCTCGACAACTTCAAGGCCCAGGGGATCACCCCGATCGCCCATGGCGGCCAGCCCTGGCAGGATGCGACGATCTTCGACGCCGTCGTGCTTTCGCTCGGCACCGACTTCTACAAGCAGGCTTTCATCGATCTCGACCCGGCAGCGCTCGGCGGTGACAAGATGAAGGAAGCCTTCGACCGCATGACGAAGCTCCGCTCCTATGTCGACGACAACTTCTCGGGCCGTGACTGGAACCTCGCTTCCGCCATGGTCATAGAGAACAAGGCCGGCCTGCAGTTCATGGGCGACTGGGCCAAGGGCGAATTCCTGAAGGCCAAGAAGGTGCCGGGCACCGATTTCGTCTGCATGCGTTTCCCGGGTACGCAAGGGTCCGTGACCTTCAACTCCGACCAGTTCGCGATGTTCAAGGTTGCCGACGACAAGGTTCCGGCCCAGCTCGCCATGGCTTCGGCGATCGAAAGCCCGACCTTCCAGTCGGCCTTCAACGTGGTCAAGGGCTCGGTCCCGGCCCGCACCGACGTTCCGGACACGGACTTCGACGCCTGCGGCAAGAAGGGCATCAAGGACCTGGCAGAAGCCAACACCAACGGCAAGCTCTTCGGCTCCATGGCCCATGGCCATGCCAACCCGGCTGCCGTGAAGAACGCGATCTACGACGTCGTGACGCGCGAGTTCAACGGCGAACTGACGTCCGAAGAGGCCGTCAAGGAACTGGTCTCGGCCGTCGAGGCCGCGAAGTAACGGGCTCGCTCCGGGGCGCACTCTAGGCGCCCCGGACACCCCATTCCGACATGCAAGCGCCGTCGAACCGCCGTGGCCAACAGGACGCGGGGAGGGGCGCTTTGATACCCAGAACCTCGCGCGGATGCCGATATCAGGGATTTCCCGACGGCCGCGCCAGAAGTGGTGAACGTTCATGGATAGCCGCAGTCGCCTGCAGGACCTGATACCGAAGCTGGTGCTTGCCCCGAGCTTCCTCATCGTCCTGATCTTTGTCTATGGCTTTATTGCCTATACCGGCTTTCTGTCGATGACGGACAGCAAGATGCTGCCGTCCTACAATTTCGTCGGGTTAAGCAATTATTCGAAGCTGTGGGCGCTGCCGCACTGGTGGCGGGCGGTGAGCAACCTGGCGATCTTCGCCGCGCTCTATATCGCCATCTGCTCCGTGCTCGGCCTTGGGCTCGCGATCCTGCTCGACCAGAAGATCCGGGCCGAAGGTTTCCTGCGGCCGATCTACCTCTACCCGATGGCACTCTCGTTCATCGTGACCGGAACGGCCTGGAAGTGGTTCCTCGATCCCGGCATCGGCCTTGAGAACACCATGCACCTCTGGGGCTGGGAGAGCTTCTCGTTCAACTGGATCAAGGACCGCAACTACGCGATCTACTGCGTCGTCATTGCCGCGGTCTGGCAGTCGACCGGCTTCATCATGGCGATGTTCCTTGCGGGCCTTCGCGGCGTCGACAACGAGATCATCAAGGCAGCGCAGATCGACGGCGCCAAGACCTCGACGATCTATCGCCGGATCATCATTCCCCTGATGCGGCCGGTGTTTCTTTCCGCATTCGTGGTGCTCGCGCATCTGGCGATCAAGGCCTACGACCTGATCATCGCGCTCACCGGCGGCGGCCCCGGCCAGGCGACCGAACTGCCGGCGACCTTCATGTATTCCTACACCTTCACCCGCAACCAGATGGGCATCGGCGCGTCCTCGGCGATCATCATGCTGGTGATGATCTTCTCGATCATCGTGCCCTATCTCTATTCCGAAATCCGGGGAGCACGACGCTGATGAGCGCTCCGAGCCCAGACAACATCATTTCGCACAACCGCCTCACCCGCGCGTTGATCTACACCGCGCTGATCCTCTTTGCGCTCTATTCGCTGTTGCCGCTCTACGTCATGCTGGTGAACTCGGTGAAGCCGCTCGACGAGATCCGCCAGGGCGGCATGCTCAACCTGCCGCAGACCTTTACGGTCGAGCCCTGGCTTCAGGCCTGGTCGACGGCGCAGATCGGCGTGCAGCCGACCGGCCTCAAACCCTTCTTCATCAACTCGATCCTGATGGTCGTGCCGGCCGTAGCAATCTCGACGATCATCGGCGCACTCAATGGCTATGTGCTGACGAAGTGGCGCTTTCCCGGTGCCAACATCTTCTTCGGCATGCTGCTGCTCTCGTGCTTCATCCCGTTCCAGATCGTGCTGATCCCGATGGCACGCATCCTCGGCATCCTTGGGATAGCCGGTTCGATCTGGGGCCTTATCTTCGTCCATGTGATCTACGGCATCGGCTTCACGACGCTCTATTTCCGCAACTACTACGAAGCGTTCCCGACCGAGCTGGTGCGCGCAGCGCAGATCGACGGCGCCAGCTTCTTCCAGATCTTCTGGCGCATCCTGTTGCCGTCCTCCGGTCCGATCATCGTCGTCTCGGTCATCTGGCAGTTCACCAACATCTGGAACGACTTCCTGTTCGGCGCGTCCTTCTCAGGCCCCTATTCGACGCCGATGACGGTCGCGCTGAACAACCTCGTTTCGTCCTCGACAGGCGTCAAGGAATACAACGTCCACTTCGCGGGCGCGATCCTCGCCGCCCTGCCAACGCTCATCGTCTACATCGTGTCCGGCCGCTACTTCGTTCGCGGGCTGATGTCGGGCGCCGTGAAAGGATAAGCTCATGTCTTTCTTGAAAATCAGCAACCTGCGCAAATCCTATGGCTCGCTCGAGATCCTGAAGGATATCAACCTGGAGATCGAAGAAGGCGGCTTCCTGGTGCTGGTCGGCCCCTCCGGCTGCGGCAAGTCCACACTTCTCAACACCATTGCCGGTCTGGAGCCGATCACATCGGGCGAGATCGCCATCAACGGCCGCTCGGTTGCCGATCTGCATCCCTCGAAGCGCGACATCGCCATGGTGTTCCAGTCCTACGCGCTCTACCCGAACATGACGGTTGCCGGAAACATCGCCTTCGGCATGGAAATCCGCGGCGTGCCGAAGGAGGAGCGCGAAAAGGCGATCAAGCAGGTCTCGGAAATGCTGCAGATCGGCCATCTGCTCGATCGCAAGCCGAGCCAGCTCTCGGGCGGCCAGCGCCAGCGCGTCGCCATGGGCCGGGCGCTGGTGCGCAACCCGCAGGTCTTCCTGTTCGACGAGCCGCTCTCCAACCTCGACGCAAAGCTGCGCGTCGACATGCGCACCGAAATCAAGCGGCTGCACAACCGCATGAAGACGACGATCGTCTACGTGACCCACGACCAGATCGAGGCGATGACGCTGGCGACCAAGATCGCGGTGCTGAAGGACGGCGTGCTGCAGCAGTTCGGGACGCCGGCCGAGATCTACAACAACCCGGCCAACATGTTCGTCGCCGACTTCATGGGCTCGCCGGCGATGAACCTGCTGACGGCGCGGATCGAAAAGAGCGGCTCCGACATTGCGGTCACGCTGACGCGTCCGAATGCCGAACCGCTGAAGCTTGCGGTGCCTCAGGCCAACGGCGCACTGTCTGCCTATGCCGGCAAGGACGTCGTCTTCGGCATCCGTCCGGAAGCGCTGACCGATCCTGATGGCGCCGACCGCAATGCCAAGGTGGTCGCCGAGGGCGAGTGCCTGATCGAGGTGGTCGAGCCGGCCGGCTCCGATACCTTTGCGGTCACCCGTCTCGGCGGCAAGGAAATCGTTGCCCGGCTCAGGGCCGACGCCCGCATCGCGCCCGGGCAGACCTCGCGCCTTGCCTTCAATCTCGACAAGGCGGTGTTCTTCGACCCGCAGAGCCAGCAGCGGATCGCGTAGTCAACGATGCAGGAGCAGCCGGACATCGTCATTATCGGGTCGGGGATCGGCGGCTCCACGCTTGCGGCGGGGCTTGCCGGCTCCGGTGCCCGCATCGCCATCTTCGAGCGCGGCGAGCGCCTGCCCGATACGCCGGAGGCGCGCAGCTACAGCTCGATCTTCGTCAAGGGCCACTTCCGCCCGAGGGAGATGTGGCGCGAACCCGACGGCACCGAGTTCAACCCCGGAAACTTCTACTTCGTCGGCGGCAATTCCAAGCTCTTCGGTGCGGTGCTCCTGCGCTACCGGGCCGAAGATTTCACCGAGATGCAGCATCTCGGCGGCGTTTCGCCGGCGTGGCCTTTTCCTTACGAGGAGCTGGAGCCCTGGTACGGCAAGGCCGAGCAGCTGTTCGAGGTGCGCGGCGAATTGGGCGACGACCCGACGGAGCCGTTCCACAGCTCGCCTTACACTTTCGGCCCGGTGCCGGACGAGCCGGCGATTGCGCGGGCCCGTGCAGAGCTGAAGGCGCAGGGGCTCAATCCGGCAACGCTGCCGCTCGGCGTCGACATCGACGCCTGGCTTGCCGGCGGGCGCACGCCCTGGGACGGGTTTCCGAACACCGGCAACGGCAAGATGGACGCTGAAACCGCATCGCTCGCTTCCGCACTGAAGGATCCCAATATCGAGCTGATCACCTCGGCGCATGTCGACACGCTGGAGGCGGGACCCGGCGGCCGGATCGAGGCGATCCACTACACCCACAGGGGCGAGAAGAAGAAGCTGTCGCCGAAGCTGGTAATCCTGTCGGCGGGCGCGATCAATTCGGCCGCCATCCTCTTGCGTTCCGGCGACGGCAAGGGGCTCGCCAACGCCTCCGACCAGGTCGGCCGCAACTTCATGAACCACAATTGCAGCGCCATGCTGGCAATCAACCCGTTCAAGCGCAACGACAGCATCTACCAGAAGACGCTGATGCTGAACGACTATTACATCACCGGCGGCAGGGATGGCCTGCCGCTCGGCAACGTCCAGCTGCTCGGCAAGATCAACGGCGACATCCTCAAGGCCAATGCGCCCGTCTGGGCGCCGCGGCTTGCCTTCGATTTCATGGCCGGCCATGCGGTCGACTGGTACATGATGACGGAGGACCTGCCGAACCCGGAAAGCCGCATCATGGTCGACGGCAACGGCATCATCATGCAGTGGCGACGCTCGAACATGGAGGCGCTGTCCGGGCTCGAAGCGAAGATGCGCGCGCATTTCAAGGCAGCCGGTTATCCGATCGTGCTGTCCCAGGCTTTCGACAAACGCACGCCGTCACACCAGTGCGGCACGGTGCGGATGGGCAAAGACCCGAAGCATGCGCCGCTCGACACCTACTGTCGCGCCTACGACCACCCGAACCTCTTCGTCGTCGACGCGAGCTTCCTGCCGACATCGGCGGCCGTCAATCCGGCGCTAACCGTTGCCGCCCAGGCGCTCAGGGTCGCCGACCATATCGCCACTAGGGAGTTTCGATCATGACGTCATCGACGCGCCCCGTCGCCATCGTCACCGGCGGCCGCCGCGGCATCGGTCTCGGCGTCGCCTGTGCGCTCGCCCGCGAGGGCTTCGATATTGCGCTCACCGGCCTCGGTGCGGCGGACGCGACGACCGCCCAGACGCTGTCGGAACTTTCCGGCGACCACGGCCGGGCGATCTACATCGAAGCGAACCTTGCCGATATCAGCGGCCATGCGGCGACTGTCGAGCGTGTTCGCGCCGAGCTCGGTCCGATCCGCTGCCTCGTCAACAATGCCGGCATCGCCTCGGTGATGCGGGGTGATTTCCTCGATCTGCTGCCGGAAAATTTCGACACGATCGTCGCCACCAACCTGCGGGGAACGGTGTTCTTCACCCAGGCCGTGCTCGTCTCGATGCTGACGGATCCGGCTGATGTAGCACCGCGGTCGATCATCAACATCACCTCGGTTTCGGCAACGATGACGTCGCCCGAGCGGCTCGACTATTGCATGACCAAGGCCGGCCTTGCCGCCTTCAGCCAGGGGCTGGCGCTCAGGCTTGCCAATACCGGCATCTCGGTTTTCGAGATCCGGCCGGGTATCATCCGCTCCGACATGACCGCCGGCGTCTCGGCGAAATATGATGGCTTGATTGACGGCGGGCTGGTGCCGATGCGGCGCTGGGGCGAGCCCGATGACATCGGCAATATCGCGGCCGGGCTTGCCGGCGGCAAATTCGCCTTTGCCACCGGCTCGGTCATCCAGGCGGATGGCGGGCTTTCGATCGGCCGTCTCTAGGAAACGCGCAGGATTTTTGAGGCTCGCAAGCGGGCAGGGTTTGAATTGAACACGTCGAAAATTTGGAACGTTCCAAATTGGTGACGGCGGAGGGAAGACAGGGAATGAGCTACGACTACATCATCACCGGCGCCGGCCCGGCCGGCTGCGTTCTCGCCAGTCGCCTCTCCGAGGATCCATCGGTCCGTGTCCTTTTGCTGGAGGCCGGTGGCGGCGACTGGAATCCGCTGTTTCACATGCCGGCCGGTTTTGCCAAGATGACCAAGGGCGTTGCCAGCTGGGGCTGGGAGACCGTGCCGCAGAAGCACATGAAGGGCAGGGTGCTACGCTATACCCAGGCCAAGGTCATCGGTGGTGGCTCGTCGATCAATGCCCAGCTCTATACCCGCGGCAACGCCGCCGACTACGACCTCTGGGCGTCCGAAGACGGCTGCACCGGCTGGGACTATCGCAGCGTGCTTCCCTATTTCAAGCGCTCAGAAGACAACCAGCGCTTTGCCGACGACTATCACGCCTATGGCGGCCCGCTCGGTGTCTCGATGCCTACGGCGGCGCTGCCGATCTGCGACGCCTATATCCGCGCCGGTCAGGAGCTCGGCATTCCCTACAATCATGATTTCAACGGTCGCCAGCAGGCGGGCGTCGGCTTCTATCAACTCACCCAGCGCAATCGCCGCCGCTCGAGCGCATCGCTTGCCTATCTTTCGCCGATCAAGGATCGCCGCAATCTGACGGTTCGCACCGGCGCGCGCGTGGCGCGGATCGTGCTTGAGGGTACACGTGCCGTCGGCGTCGAAGTCGTCACCGGCAAGGGCAGCGAGATCATCCGGGCGGAGCGTGAGGTGCTGGTAACTTCCGGCGCCATCGGTTCGCCCAAGCTCTTGTTGCAGTCCGGCATTGGGCCTGCCGATCACCTGAAATCGGTGGGTGTCGCGGTAAAACATGACCTACCGGGTGTCGGCGGCAACCTGCAGGATCACCTCGATCTCTTTGTCATTTCCGAATGCACCGGCGACCACACGTATGACGGCGTCGCAAAACTCCATCGTACGCTATGGGCCGGCCTGCAATATGTACTCTTCCGCTCGGGCCCGGTGGCGTCGTCGCTGTTTGAGACCGGTGGCTTCTGGTATGCCGATCCGAACGCCCGCTCGCCCGATATCCAGTTCCATCTCGGTCTCGGCTCGGGCATCGAGGCGGGCGTCGAAAAGCTGAAGAATGCCGGCGTGACGCTGAACTCCGCCTATCTGCATCCGCGCTCGCGCGGAACGGTGCGGCTTTCCTCCTCCGATCCGGCGGCAGCGCCGCTGATCGATCCCAACTACTGGGAGGATCCGCATGATCGCAGGATGTCGATCGAAGGCCTGAAGATCGCCCGCGAGATCATGCAGCAGGCGGCGCTAAAGCCCTTCGTGCTGGCGGAGCGCCTGCCGGGCAATTCGGTCGTCAGCGACGAGCAGTTCTTCGACTACGGCTGCGCCAACGCCAAGACCGACCATCACCCCGTCGGCACCTGCAAGATGGGCACGGACGCGATGGCGGTGGTCGGGCTCGATCTCAAGGTGCGTGGCCTTGAAGGCCTGCGCGTCTGCGACAGCTCGGTGATGCCGCGCGTTCCCTCTTGCAACACCAACGGGCCGACGATCATGATGGGGGAGAAGGGCGCCGACATCATCCGCGAGCGCCAGCCCCTGCCGCCGGCGATCTTCGCCCACGAACGCAACGACAGCCGCCCGCGCGCCCGCGCCGATATCCGTTGAGGTCCCCATGATCCGCCATTGTGTCTTCATTCGCTTCCGCCCCGAAATCTCCAGCGAGGAGAAGGCGGTGATCTTCGGGGAGATTGCCGCGCTGAAGGCCCGGCTACAGGGATTTCTTGCCGCCCATATCGGCGCCAATGCCAGCCCGGAAGTGGGCATGGACAAGGGCTTTGCCGAAGGCTTCATCGTCGACTTCACTGACGCGGCGGCGCGCGATGCCTATCTGGAAGACGAGGAGCACCGCAAGACCGGCGCCAAGATCGTTGCTGCGGCCGAGGGCGGTATTGCCGGCATCCTCGTCTACGATCTCGAAATCGCCGGCTGAGTGGCAGCGATGATCGCAGCGCGCCCCTTCCTGACAGAGCTCTTCGAGGCGGCCGTTCGAGCCGCCGATCCCTATGAGGCGATCAAGGCGCATCTGCCCGCCCCGCCGAAAGGGCGGACGGTGGTCGTCGGCGCGGGAAAGGCGGCAAGCCAGATGGCCGCCGCCTTCGAGAAGCTCTGGAAGCATCCCTTCTCCGGAACGGTCGTCGCCCGTCATGGACCGATCGAACAGTGTGAGACGATCACTGTGCTGCAGTCGGCTCATCCGGTGCCGGATGAGGCGGGGCTTGCTGCCTCGGATGCCTTGCTGAAGGCCGTGGCCGGTTTGACGGCGGACGATCTGGTCATCGCGCTGATTTCCGGTGGCGGCTCGGCCCTGCTCCCGGCGCCGCCTGAGGGTTTGACGCTCGCCGACGAGATCGCCGTCAACAAGGCCCTGCTTGCCTCCGGCGCGCCGATCTCGGCTATGAACGTCGTTCGCAAGCACGTGTCGCGGATAAAGGGCGGGCGGCTCGCTGCAGCCGCCTTTCCGGCGCGTGTCGTTAGTCTGGTCGTTTCGGACGTACCCGGCGACAACCCGGCCTTCGTCGCTTCGGGGCCGACCGTTCCGGATCGCAGCATGGCGGCCGAGGCGCTGGAGATCGTTGCCCGCTATCGCATGGAACTTCCCGACCAAGTGGTGACGCATCTGCGCTCGGAGGCCGCTGCAGCGCCCGATCCGGACAATCCGCGGTTTGCCGCGCATGAGTGTCACGTCGTTGCTTCGGCAAGCGTTTCGCTCGAAGCGGCGGCGGCCAAGGCGCGCGAACTCGGCATCGAGGCGCATATACTCTCGGACGCGATCGAGGGTGAAGCGCGCGATATCGGTCGCATGCATGCAGCGCTTGCCCGCGAAGTGGCGCTGAGAGACCGGCCGTTTGGCAAGCCGGTCGTACTGCTTTCCGGTGGTGAGACGACGGTGACGATTTCGGGCAAGGACTACGGCAAGGGCGGGCGCAACAGCGAGTTCCTGTTGTCGCTGGCGCTCGATATCGACGGCGTGTCGGGGATCGATGCGCTTGCCGCCGATACGGACGGCATCGACGGCTCCGAAGACAATGCCGGTGCCTTTGCAAATGGGCAGAGCATTGCCCGCATGCGGGCGGCTGGCATCGATCCACGTCTACATCTTACCCGGCACGACGCCTGGTCGGCCTTTGACGTGAGCGGCGATCTCTTCGTGCCCGGACCGACCGGAACCAATGTCAACGATTTCCGGGCGCTGTTGATTCGTTAGGACGCGCCTCGCGCGTAGAGACGTTAGCCGGATTCAGGTGTGCAATCGAAATGCAGACGCCGCCGCCGAGATCTTCGGCGGCGGCGTTGCCTTGTCGTGCGTCGCTTGGGCTTACTTGGCGCGCTTCAGCGCATCGCCGAGGATCGAGACGATCTCGCCAAAATGTTTCTCTTCGGCGATCAGTGGCGGCGAGAAGGCTATGATGTCGCCGGTGACGCGGATCAGCAGGCCCTTCTCGAAGCAATCGACGAAGACGTCGTAGGCGCGGGCGCCGATTGCGCCGTCGCGCGACTGCAACTCGATGCCGGCGATCAGGCCGATCGTGCGGATGTCGATGACATGAGGCAGGCCCTTCAGCGAGTGCATGGCGTCGTGCCAGGCGTCCTGCAGCTCGACGGCGCGGGTCATGAGGCCCTCGTCGCGGTAGATGTCGAGCGTGGCGATACCGGCAGCGCAGGCGGCCGGATGGCCGGAATAGGTGTAGCCGTGGAAGAGCTCGATCGCGTTTTCGGGCCCATGCATCAGCGCGTCATGCACCTTGCGGCTGGCAAAGACCGCGCCCATCGGGATCGCACCGTTGGTGAGACCCTTGGCCGCCGTCACCATATCCGGGGTTACACCGAAGAAGTCGGTGGCAAAGGCGGCGCCGAGGCGTCCGAAGCCGGTGATGACTTCGTCGAAGATCAACAGGATGCCGTGCTTGTCGCAGATGGCGCGCAGACGCTCAAGATATCCCTTCGGCGGGATCAGCACGCCGGTTGAGCCGGCGACCGGCTCGACGATGCAGGCGGCGATGGTTTCGGCGCCATGCAGCGCCACCAGCCGCTCGAGATCGTCGGCAAGCTCGGCGCCGTGTTCCGGCTGGCCCTTGACGAAGGCGTTCTTCGCGGGGTCATGCGTGTGGCGCAGGTGGTCGGAGCCAGGAAGCTGCGGGAAGACGCGGCGGTTGTTGAGGATGCCACCGACCGAAATGCCGCCGAAGCCGACACCGTGATAGCCGCGTTCTCGGCCGATCAGGCGCGTGCGGGTGCCCTGGCCGATCGCGCGCTGATAGGCGATCGCCATCTTCAGGGCCGTGTCGACCGATTCAGAACCCGAACCGGTGAAGAAGACGCGGTCGAGCTTCTGGCCTTCCGGACCCGGCGCGATTTCGGCGAGGCGCTCGGCAAAATCGAAGGCAATCGGATGGCCCATCTGGAACGAGGGCGCAAAATCCATCGTCGACAGCTGGCGCTCGACGGCAGACGCGATCTGACGGCGGCCATGGCCAGCGTTGACGCACCAGAGCCCGGCAGTGCCGTCGAGGATCGTGCGGCCGTCGGTGCTGGTGTAGTGCATGCCCTCGGCGGACGCGAGCAGGCGCGGAGCCTGCTTGAACTGCCGGTTGGCGGTAAACGGCATCCAATAGCTGTCGAGAACGGGGGCGTTGGGTTTGGTGTGCTGGTTCATGGCATCCTCCTGAGTTCGGCGATTGACGCCATGATTTGATTTGCCAAACAAGTCCTTTTCTGCTCTCAGTTAAGTCATTGAAATTTATTGTACCGTTGTAGCGTGTTTGCGCTATTTCGAACAACCTGAACACCAAGGGTTCGGATCATATGACCGTCGATATCGGAAGCCGGCTTCGTCATCTCCGCCTGATGCACAATCTGTCGCAGCGCGAACTGGCCAAGCGCGCCGGCGTCACCAATTCGACGATCTCGCTGATCGAGTCGAACGCCTCCAATCCTTCCGTCGGTGCGCTGAAGCGTATTCTCGACGGCATTCCAATCGGGCTTGCGGAATTCTTCTCCTTCGAGCCGGAACGACCGCGCAAGGCGTTCTATGCGGCGGAGGAACTGGTCGAGATCGGCAAGGGGCCGATTTCCTACCGGCAGATCGGCGAAAACCTCTTCGGCCGCAGCCTGCAGATCCTGAAAGAGGTCTATCAGCCGGGCGCCGACACGGGGAAGGTACCGCTGGTGCATGACGGCGAGGAAGGGGGCATCGTGTTGTCGGGCCGTATCGAGGTCACCGTCGACGATGAGCGGCGGATCCTGGGACCGGGGGATGCCTATTATTTTGAAAGCCGGCGGCCGCATCGTTTCCGCTGCGTCGGGCCGGTGCCTTGCGAAGTGATCAGCGCCTGCACGCCGCCGACGTTCTAGGAGCGGACGGCGCCGAGGCGCCGTCCGGAGTTCGTCAAGAAAGCCGAGCGCAGGCGTCGGCGATGCGTTTGAGCGCTTCCTTCAATTCCGCTTCCGAGGTCGCATAGGAAATGCGGAAGAACGGCGAGAGACCGAAGGCCGAGCCCGGAACAACGGCGACGTGGGCGTCGTCGAGGAGGTAGGCGCAGAAGTCCGTATCCGTTGCGATTACCTTGCCCGAGGGCGTGACCTTGCCGAGCATGCCGGCGCAGCCGGAGAAGGTGTAGAAGGCACCTTCCGGGACGCGGCAATCGAGGCCGTCGATGGCATTGAGGCCAGTAACGACGAGATCGCGGCGGCGCTGGAAGCTGGCGGTCCGTTCCTTCAGGAACTCCTGCGGACCAGTCAGCGCGGCAACCGAAGCGGCCTGGCTGACGGAGGAGGGGCAGGAGGTCGCCTGGCTCTGGACAACAGCCATCGCCTTGATCAGGTCGCGCGGACCGCCGGCATAGCCGATGCGCCAGCCGGTCATGGCATAGGCCTTGGAGACGCCGTTGACCGTGAGCGTGCGGTCCTTGAGGCGGGGCTCGAGCTGGGCCGGGGTGACGAAGCGGAAGCCGTCATAGACGATGTGCTCGTACATGTCGTCGACCAGCAGCCACACATGCGGATGCTTGAGGAGCACGTCGAGCAGCGGCCGGTAGTCGCTCGCGCTGTAGGCGGCACCCGACGGGTTCGAAGGCGAGTTCAAAAGCACCCAGCGCGTCTTCGGCGTGATTGCGGCCTCGAGCTTGTCGGCGGTCAGCCGGAAGCCGGAGGAGGCGTCGCAGGGGATCAGAACCGGCTTGCCTTCGCAGATCTGGACGATATCCGAATAGGAGGTCCAGTAGGGCGTCGGGATGACCACCTCGTCGCCCGGATTGATCGACGCCATCATGGCGTTGAACAGGATCTGCTTGGCGCCGGTCGAAACCGTGATCTCGTCCTGCTCGTAGGCAAGGCCGTTTTCACGCTGGAACTTTTCGCGGATCGCCTTCTTCAGTTCCGGCGTGCCGTCGAGGGCGGTGTACTTGGTGTCACCGCGCTTGATCGCCTCGCAGGCGGCGTCCTTGACGAAGTCGGGCGTGTCGAAATCCGGTTCGCCCGCACCGAGGATGATGACCGGCTTGCCTTCGCGCTTCATCGCTTGCGCGCGAGCGCCGATCTTCAGGATTTCGGACACCCCGATCGAGGAGATCCGCGAGGCGGGCTCAAAGCCCGCCTCCTTGACCGTTGCGTTGATGGTCATGGTCTCTACCTACCTGGGTGCGCCGATTATTCGATGTCGAACGACACGCCCTGCGCCAGCGGCAGGGCCTTCGAATAGTTCACCGTGTTGGTGGCGCGGCGCATGTAGGCCTTCCACGAGTCCGAACCGGATTCGCGGCCGCCGCCGGTTTCCTTCTCACCGCCGAAGGCGCCACCGATTTCGGCGCCCGAGGTGCCGATGTTGACGTTGGCGATACCGCAATCCGAGCCATCGACGGCGAGGAAGCGCTCGGATTCCTGCATGTCGCGGGTGAAGATCGAGGACGACAGGCCGGCTGCGACCGCATTGTGGTCGGCAACGACGGCGTCGAAGTCGCTGTACTTCATGACGTAGAGGATCGGCGCGAAGGTTTCTTCGAGAACCGGTCCGGCCTGCTTGGGCATTTCGACGAGAGCGGGCTTGGCGTAGTAGCCGTTGTCATAACCGAGCTCGACGCGCTCGCCGCCAGTGACGGTGCCGCCATGCGACTTGGCTTCGGCGATTGCCTTCTGCATGCCGTCGAAGGCAGCCTTGTCGACGAGCGGGCCGACGAGGGCGGTGGTTTCGAGCGGGTTACCGACAGAGACCGAACCGTAGGCCTTCTTCAGGCGCGGAACGAGCTGGTCGTAGACGCTTTCATGCACGAACAGGCGGCGCATGGTGGTGCAACGCTGGCCGGCGGTGCCCATGGCGCCGAAGGCGATGGCGCGCAGCGCCATGTCGAGATCGGCCGACGGGCAGACGATGCCGGCATTGTTGCCGCCGAGCTCGAGGATGGCGCGGGCAAAGCGCTTGGCGAGGCGCGGACCGACGTCGCGGCCCATGCGGGTCGAGCCGGTGGCCGATACGAGCGGAACCTTGGGGTTGTCGACGAGAACTTCACCGACGGTGCGGTCACCGATCAGGACCTGCGACAGGCCTTCCGGCGCATCGCCAAAGCGGGCGAGCGCGCGCTCGAAGATCGCCTGCGAGGCAAGCGCCGTGAGCGGGGTCTTTTCCGACGGCTTCCAGACGACGGAGTTGCCGCAGACGAGCGCCAGTGCGGTGTTCCACGACCAGACGGCGACCGGGAAGTTGAAGGCGGAGATGACGCCGACGACACCAAGCGGGTGCCAGGTTTCCATCATGCGGTGGCCGGGACGCTCGGTGGCGATCGTCAGGCCATAGAGCTGGCGGGAAAGGCCGACTGCGAAATCGCAGATGTCGATCATTTCCTGCACTTCGCCGAGGCCTTCGGAGGTGATCTTGCCGGCTTCGATCGAAACCAGGCGGCCGAGGTCTGCCTTGAAGGCGCGCAGTTCTTCGCCGAGCAGGCGGATCAGTTCGCCGCGCTTCGGGGCGGGAACCAGGCGCCAGGCCTTGAAGGCTTCATGCGCCTGGTCGATCTTGGCGGCGGCTTCAGCGGCCGAAACCGTCTTGAGGGCCGCGATCTTCTCGCCGGTGACCGGGCTATAGGACGGCATGTCGCCGCCGGTGTAGAGTTCCTTGGCGACGCCCATCTTTTCGAGAAGCGCCGCGGCTTCCTTGGTCACGTCGACTTTCTTGGTTGCGATGTTCATGGTCTGACTCCCGTTTTATTGGTTTAGATCATTCGTTGGAGCGAAATGTCGGCGGAAGACCGCACACACTTTCCTCATTCCGCTCTGGCCTATCCGAAACGCACACTGCCGAGCTTTCCCGGCGAGGTCAGCGTCTTCAGGCCCGCGGCCATGTCCTTGAGTTTGTCTGGTGTATAAAAGTCGTAATAGGCCTGATTGCGGCGGCCGATCGCATGTTCCGCGCTGAAGCTGCCGTGATATTCCTCGACGGCGACGGCGAAAACCCATTCGCGTAGCCGGGGTTCGAAAGTCTCGTCCTTGAGAAGGTCGCTGTTCTTCGGCACGACGAGGTTGAAGTGCACGCCACCGTCGCCGATATGGCCGAAATCGCAGACGGTCACGTCGGGGAATTTCGAGGGCATTTCGGCCTTCATATGGTCGCAGAAGGCCATGATGTCACCCCGGCGGAAGGAGACATCGAAGGCGATCAGCTTGCCCAGGTGCTTGACGCCCTCAGACAGCGCGTGGCGTAGGGCCCAGATTTCGTGCGGCGGGCCGACGAAGGCGTCGGCGAGCGGTGCCTCCTCCGTCTCCCAGATTTCGGCCAGCGCCGTTTCCAGCACGGCGTCGAGCGACTGTTCGCCTTCGCGCGGTGCCCAGGTGCGGCTGATCTCGGCGAGAATGACGTAGTCGGGGACTTGGCCAGCCTGGAACGGGTTTTTCAGCGACGGCACGTGGGCAAAGGCTGCCTTGACGGCATTGCTCGACATGCCCTCGAAGGCCGAAAGGTAGGCGCCGAGGCGTTCTTCCATGGCGCGCAGCAGCGGCATCACATGGGCGCCGCTCGCCGGAACCAGCAGTGCCGTTGCCGTCTGCTGCGGCAGGCGCTCGAGGTTGAGCACGCATTCGGTGACGATGCCGAAGGCGCCCGAGGTGCCGACGAAGATCTGCTTCCAGTCAACGCCGGTGTTGTTCTTGCGCAAGTCGCATTGCAGGTCGAGCACGGTGCCGTCCGCGTCGGCCAGCACCACCTTGAGGCCGAGCGTGTTTCGGCGCACGTCGCCGTATTTCAGGAAGCGTGAGCCGCCGGTATTGGTGGCGATCATGCCGCCGATGCGCGGGTCGGCGCCGAGATCGATCGGGAAGAACAGGCCGTGCTCTTCCAGCCGCCGGTTGAGATCGGACAGCCGGAAGCCGGCGTCGAGCCGAACCGAGCGGTTGTCGAGGTCGAGTTCGAAGCGTTTTGTCAGCCGGTCGAGGCTGAGGATGGCTTCGTCGCCCGACTGATCCGGCGTCGAGCCGGAGACGAGGCCGGTGTTGCCGGACTGCGGGATCATCGCGATGCCGTTGGTGACGCAATAGGCGACAGCGGCGGAAACCTCTTCGGTCGTCGCCGGCCGCAGCACGAGCGGCGTCCGGCCGCGATCATAGCGCGCGCCGGTCTCGTAGGCTTCCAGGTCTTCCGGACGCGTGACGACACCCTTGTCTCCAAGGATGTCGGTGAGCGCGTCGATGTGCAGTTGGTCGATCATCAGGGAAGCATCATTCCGCAGCGATGGCGCCGGTCAAGGCCTGAATGCAGCTTTCGATCGAAGCCTGCTCGATACCGGCATAGTGATCGAACTCGTTGAGCACGGTCGCACCGAGATCGGCCTCGAAGCGCTTCTGGTTCGGGCTGGCGACGAAATCCTGCTGCGCCCCGTCGCCGAGGTTCGACTGGAAGATGCCAGCGGCGCTGACCGGCAGGAAGTCTTCATAGACGATCGCGTCGAACTGGACGAGGCCAGCGGCGATCAACGCTTCGATGTCGTGCTTGCTGGAGACGCCGGCCTTGCGGCCTTTTTCCGTCAGCGAATAGCTGAAGTAGCCGAGCCCGGCTTCGCGGATGCCTGCCCAGGTGTCCGGGAAAGGCTCGAAAGCCCCGGCAAGTGCCGCTTCGTATTCGCGCGCGTTGGAACCGTCGGCCGCCGGGCGGACGATCTTGCGCGAGGCGTCGAGCAGTTCGTCGTAAAGCGCGCGGCCCTTGGGTGTCAGCGCGATGCCGCGCTGTTCGATCTCGCCGAAGCGGGCGGTGTGCGAGCCTTCCTTCCAGGTGCCGTCGGCATCCTTGAAGGAAACCGGCTCTTCGAGCGCCTTGAACGAGGTCTGGCGCAACAGGATCGGGCACTTGCGGGTCGGCGGCCCCTCGACGACGGCCTTCGGGGCAATCGCGTATGCCGGCATCAGCGCCTGCACCTTGTCGATGTCGAGCGTGCGCGGCGTCAGGTGGTTGATGTGGGGGCCCTTGAAGGAGACGACGTCGGCGATCAGGCGATGGGCGTCATGCAGGCGCTTGTACATGTCGGGGCTGACATTGGCCTTGTCGTGCCAACGAAATGTTTCGAGCACTTCCGAGACGAAGCGCTCTGCATCCACCTTGTCGAGACCGCCGTCGCGCTCGGCCTTTTCCGTGAGTTCGACGGCGCCGGCGGTGAAGATCTGGCGCGCGGCCAGAATAACTTCGGCTTCGGCACGCAGCGCTTCATCGGCGATGAGGTCGAGACGGAGCAGCGAGGTGAAGACGCGGAACGGATTACGCTTCAACGCGGCGTCGCCGACCGGGCGGAAGGCGGTCGAATGCACGGGAACGCCAGCGGTCGAGAGATCGTAGTAGCCGACCGGGTACATGCCCATGACGGCAAAGACGCGGCGCATCATAGCGAGTTCGGCGGGGGTGCCGAGCCGAATCGCGCCGTGGCGCTCCTCGGAGATGCGGTCGAGCGAATCCGTCGCGTCGAGGCGCTCCTTCAGCTTGGGGTCGGCGGCGAGCGTATCGTCGTTGACCTTGGCGACCAGCTCCATCAGCGTGCCGTAGGCCGGCACCTCTTCGCGGTACATGACCGACATGGCTGCGGAAAAGGCCGAGCGGATGTCGTCGGCGGATACGAAACTATTCTCTTTCACTGGGGCTCGCCTCGCGCTATGGGTGAAGGACAAGGTCATTCTCATTTCGGATCATATCCGATCGAACTGGCCATTGATCGCGTTGCTTCTGACTATGTTGATGCGAGGGCGGAATGAAGTTGAGCCGAAGACTGGTTCCCGACGTGACGACGCTGCAGGCGTTCGAATGCGCCGCGCGACACGGCAGCTTCACGCAGGCCGCAGCCGAACTGAACCTCACGCAGAGCGCCGTCAGTCGCCAGATCAAGGATCTCGAAAACCAGCTCGGGGTGCTCCTGTTCGAGCGTGTGCGCCAGCGTGTGATCCTGTCGGATGCCGGGCAGAAGTTTCTGCCGGAGGTGCGCCGCCTGCTCAACCAGACCGAGGAACTGATGGTGCGGGCGATGGCGTCTGCCCGGGCGGATTCGACGCTCTCGATCGCGTCGTTGCCGACTTTCGGCAGCCGCTGGCTGGTGCCGCGTCTCCCCGATTTCCTCAAGCGCCATCCGGACACGGTGATCAACATCGCCTCGCGCTCTGCGCCGTTCGATTTCGAGGAGCAGAATTTCGATCTGGCTATCCATTACGGGCAGCCGGTCTGGGCGCGCGCCACCTGCAGCTATCTCTGCAGTGAGATCATCGTGCCCGCCGCAAGTCCCGCCATGCTGGCAACCCATCCGGTTGCCTCCCCTGAAGATATCGTCACGGGGCCGATGCTCCATCTCGCCACAAGGCCAAAACTCTGGGCGCAATGGTTCGAGGCCAACGACATGGACGGGCGCGGCGCTTATCGCGGCAACCGTTTCGATCAGTTTTCCATGGTGATCGAGGCGGCGACCGCCGGGCTCGGTTTTGCTCTTTTGCCACGCTACCTGATCGAGCAGGAAATTGCCGCCGGCACGCTGCAGATCGTGCTCGACCGGCCGATGCAGACGGAAAACAGCTATTACCTCGCCGTGCCCGAGGGCAAGCTCGAAAACCCGATCAGCCTGGCGTTTCGCGAGTGGATCACCGAGCAGGTGGGCTGACCTGCGGTGCTTTTGTCGAAAATTCGTGGGAACCTTCCTTGCCCCATCACGTTTCGCCTCGTCTGCCACCCGCGATGAAGCTTGAAAGAGGGCATTTGAAAGAGTTGTATCGAAGTGCCACTGGGGGCGCGCACAGCGGCCGGTTCCGGCTTGATTTGGCTGTGCGCAAAACGTCCGATCTTGTATGAGCAATCCTTGCAAGCTGTTGGCACCACGGCTAAAAAATGCCATTTTCATGCATCACCGCGGCCTTGAAAACCAATGCGCCGCCGGCTTTGCGATCTCCGATGCCCAGTCGAGGGCGGTGCCTGTTACCGCCAGATCCCGGTTTCCCGGGAAATGACGGTGGATGGGAGGACACATGACCGTGTCTAGCAACGCGCCGGCTCAGCCTGATTTCTCAGGACCGCAGCCAACCCGGCACCCCGACGAGGGCCGGGCCGATCAACCCCGGTTGGATTCAGAACCCGTACCCATGCAGCTCCAAACTACGCCGCCCACCTCACCGCGCGAACCGGAAGCGAAGCAGATCGATTACAACGATTCGATCCGCTCCACCTTCTTTTCGATGGAGGACCTCCGGCAATGCGGCGAGGATCTCGCGGCAAAGGGTGTCTCCTCGCTGCCGGGCTTCTTCCCGTTCGAGTTCCGTCCGCGGCATCGCGAGAACGAGAACGAGATCCTGCGCGTCTACCGGGCGACGGCCGCGGACGTCGAGGCCGGGGCAACGATCACGCCGGCCGCCGAATGGCTGCTCGACAACCATCACGTCGTCGAAGAGGCGATCCAGGAAGTGCGGCGCGATTTCCCGCGCCGGTTCTATCGCCAGCTCCCGACGATTTCGGTTTCGGGCACGGTGATTCCGCGCACCATGGCGCTCGCCTGGCTCTACGCTGCCCACACCCACAGCACGGTGACGCGCGAAAGCATCACGGCGATGGTCGAGGGCTTCCAGAAGCACGAGACCTTCAAGATCGGCGAACTTTGGGCCTTACCGTCGATCCTGCGCTTCGTGCTGATCGAAAATTTGCGGCGGATTGCCATCCGCGTCGAACGCTCGCGCGGCATGCGGCGCAAGGCAAACGACGTCGCCGACCAGATCATTCGCCTCAGCGATCCGGAAAAGTCGCGCACGCTGCTTGCGGAATCGGAAGCGCTGGCGGCCGACAACACCTTCGTCGCGCAACTGCTCTACCGCATGCGTGACGGGTCGCAGACCTCGGGCGCCGTGATCGGCTGGATCGAGGATCAGCTCGAGAAGCGCGGCAGCGATGTCGAAAGCGCGCTGGTCGCCGAGCAGAACCGTCTGTCGTCCGGCAATGCGACGATGAGCAACATCATCCGCAGCCTGCGTGAGATCGACGACACCGACTGGGCCGTCTGGTTCGAGAGCGTCAGCAAGATCGATGCGGCGCTGCGTGAAGGCTCCGATTATGCGGCGCTCGATTTCGGGTCGCGCAACAAGTACCGCGACACGATCGAAAAGCTGGCGCGCCGTTCGGGGCACAGCGAATTCGAAGTGACGCAAATCGCCATCCAGATGGTGCGCGAGGCGGAAGTCGCGGCCGAGACGGAAGCGCCGCTGCAGCAGCCGAATGTCGGATCCTTCCTCGTCGGCAAGCAACGCAAGCTTCTGGAAAAGAAGATCAGCTACCGGCCGTCGGTGCTGCAGACCATCATTCGCCTCAGCCGCAGGCTTGATTGGTTTGCGATCGCCGGGCCGAACATCCTTCTGACCATCCTGGCGATGATCGCCGTCTACTCCTTCGTCAGCCCGATGGCGATCCCGAGTGGCGCGAAGCTGATCATGCTGCTGCTTTTCGCGCTGCCGGCCTCGGAAGGCGCGATGGGCCTGTTCAACACGCTGGTGACGCTGTTCGTCAAACCGTCGCGGCTGGTCGGCTACGAGTTCCTCGACGGGATCCCCGAGGACGCCCGCACGCTCGTTGCGGTGCCGTGCCTGATTTCCAAGCGCGATCACGTCGACGAACTGGTGCGCAATCTCGAGGTCCACTATCTCGCCAACCCGCGCGGCGAGATCTACTTTGCACTGGTCAGCGACTGGGCTGACAGCAAGGACGAGGAATCGAGCACCGACGCCGATGTGCTCGATTATGCCAAGCGCGAGATCGCTCAGCTCTCGGCGCGTTATGCCTATGACGGCAAGACCCGATTCTATCTGCTGCATCGCCGCCGCCTGTATAACGAGCAGGAAGGCGTGTGGATGGGCTGGGAGCGCAAGCGTGGCAAGCTGCACGAGCTGAACATGCTCTTGCGCGGTGACCGCGACACCTCGTTCCTGCAGGGCGCCAACACGGTGCCGGACAACGTTCAGTACGTGATGACGCTCGATTCCGACACGCGCCTGATGCGCGATGCGGTGACGAAGCTCGTCGGCAAGATGTACCATCCGATCAACCGTCCGGTTGTCGATCCGAAAACGCAGAACGTGATCGCCGGCTACAGCCTGCTGCAGCCGCGCGTCACGCCGTCGCTGACGACGGGCAGCGAAGCCTCCGCCTTCCAGCGCATCTTCTCCTCCAACCGCGGCATCGATCCTTACGTCTTCACCGTTTCGGACGTCTATCAGGACATTGCCGGCGAAGGCAGCTTCACCGGCAAGGGCCTCTATCATGTCGACGCCTTCGAGGCGGCGCTGAAGGGGCGCATCCAGGAAAACGCCGTTCTCAGCCACGACCTGCTCGAAGGCTCCTACGTGCGTTGCGCGCTGGTGACCGACGTCGAACTCGTCGAGGACTTCCCGACCCGCTACGAGGTGGAAATGTCGCGCCAGCATCGCTGGGCGCGCGGCGACTGGCAGCTGCTGCCCTATATCTTCAATCTGTCGAACGGGCTGTCGATGCTCGGACGCTGGAAGATGTACGACAACCTGCGCCGCTCGCTGATCCCGCTTGCCTGGCTCGTCGCCTCGGTCATGGGCTGGTACTACATGGAGCCGACCGAAGCGCTGATCTGGCAGATCGTGCTGATCTTCAGCCTGTTCGTGGCGCCGACGCTGTCGCTGATCAACGGCCTCCTGCCGCGCCGCAACGACATCGTTGCCCGAGCGCACCTGCATGCGGTGTTGAACGAAGTTCGTGCCGCCAACGCGCAGGTCGCGCTGCGCATCGTCTTCATCGCCCACAATGCGGCGATGATGGGCGACGCCATCGTGCGTTCGCTCTACCGCACGTTTGTCAGCGGCAAACTGATGCTGGAATGGCGCACGGCCGCGCAGGTGCAGAGCGCCGGCCACGGCACCATTGGCGACTATTACCGCGCCATGTGGGTTGCGCCGGCGCTGTCGGCGATCTCGCTGGCCCTTGCGGCGATTTCCGACACCGGCCTGCCCTTCATCGGCATTCCCTTTGCGCTGCTGTGGGCCCTGTCTCCAGCCGTTGCCTGGTTCGTCAGCCAGTCGGCCGAAACCGAAGACCAGCTTGTCGTTTCCGATGAGGCGATCGACGAGATGCGCCTGATCGCGCGCCGCACCTGGCGATACTTCGAGACCTTCGTCACCGCCGAGCAGCACTTCCTGCCGCCGGACAACTTCCAGGAAACGCCGCAGCCGGTTCTCGCCGAGCGGACGTCACCGACGAATATCGGCGTCTACCTGCTCTCCGTCATGTCGGCGCGCGATTTCGGCTGGATCGGCTTCGAGGAGACGATCAACCGGCTGGAGCAGACGATCGCCACCATCGACCGGATGCCGAAATATCGCGGCCACCTGTTCAACTGGTACCGGACGAATACGCTCGAAACCATGGAGCCGCGCTACATTTCGTCGGTCGACAGCGGCAATCTGGCCGGTCATCTGATCGCCGTGTCGTCGATGTGTCGCGACTGGGCCGAAGCGCCGTCGGCGCATGTCCAGGGCAGTCTCACCGGTATCGGCGACGTCGCTGCGATCCTTCAGGAAGTGCTGCGCGACCTGCCCGACGACCGCAAGACGGTGCGTCCGTTGCGTCGCCTGATCGAAGAACGCATCGTCGGCTTCCAGAACGCGCTCGCTGCGATCATGCGCGAACACGAGTTCGCTTCGATCCGGGTGATCAACCTGGCCGTTCTGGCGCGCGACATGCACAAGCTCACCGTCAATCTCGACCATGAGGTGCGCACGCCGCAAAGCAGCGAAGTGACGAAGTGGGCCAACTCGCTCGTCACCACCTGCGAAGCCCATATCGCCGATGGCGTCTTCGATCTCGGCGCAATCGAATCGCTGCGCCAGCGCCTGCTGGTGATGAAGGACCGGGCACGCGACATCGCCTTCTCGATGGATTTCGGTTTCCTGTTCCGTCCGGAGCGGCGCCTGCTGTCGATCGGCTTCCGCGTCAACGCCAACGAGCTCGACGAGGCCTGCTACGATCTTCTTGCGTCGGAAGCTCGTCTCACCAGCCTGTTTGCCATCGCCAAGGGCGATCTTCCGACGGAGCACTGGTACAAGCTCGGCCGGCCGATCGTTCCGATCGGCGCACGCGGTGCGCTGATCTCCTGGTCCGGCTCGATGTTCGAATACCTGATGCCGCCTTTGGTCATGCAGGAGCGTCAGGGTGGTATCCTCAACCAGACCAACAATCTGGTCGTGAAGGAACAGATCAACCACGGCCGTCGCCTCGGCACGCCGTGGGGCATCTCGGAAGCCGCCTTCAACGCGCGTGACCACGAGCTCACCTACCAATACACCAACTTCGGTGTGCCGACGCTCGGTCTCAAGCGTGGTCTCGGCCAGAACGCGGTCATCGCGCCCTACGCCTCGATCCTCGCCTGCATGTACGATCCGAAGTCGGCGCTCGCCAACCTCGGGCGTCTCCGCGAGGTCGGCGCGCTCGGCGCATACGGCTACCACGACGCCGTCGACTTCACGCCGACGCGCGTGCCTGAGGGCCAGAAGTGCGCGGTGGTTCGCAACTACTATGCCCACCACCATGGCATGTCGATCGCGGCTGTCGCCAACGTCGTCTTCAACGGCCGCCTGCGCGAGTGGTTCCACGCCGATCCGGTGATCGAAGCCGCCGAACTGCTGTTGCAGGAAAAGGCGCCGCGCGACATTCCGATCATGAATGCCAAGCGCGAGCCGGAATCCGTCGGCAAGGGCCAGGACGATCTCCTGCGCCCTGAGGTCCGCATCATCGAGAACCCGCTTTCGCAGGACCGCGAGACCGTGTTTCTCTCCAACGGCCACTACTCGGTGATGCTGACGGCCAACGGCGCCGGTTACGCCCGCTGGAACGGCCAGTCGGTTACCCGCTGGAAGCCGGATCCGGTCGAGGACCGTACCGGAACCTTCATCTTCCTGCGCGATACGACGACCGGCGACTGGTGGTCGGCGACGTCGGAGCCGCGACGCGCGGCCGGTGAGAAGATGCTGACGCGCTTCGGCGACGACAAGGCGGAATTCGTCAAGACCGTCGGTGATCTCACCAGCGAGGTGGAATGCATCGTCGCCACCGAACACGATGCCGAAGGGCGCCGGGTCATGCTGCTCAACACCGGCACCCAGGACCGCTTCATCGAAGTGACCTCCTATGCCGAGCCTGTGCTTTCGACAGACGAGGCCGACAGCGCACACCCGGCGTTTTCGAAGATGTTCCTGCGCACGGAAATCAGCCGCCGCGGCGATGTCATCCGCGTCAGCCGCAACAAGCGCAGCTCCGGCGATCCGGACATGGAAGTGGCGCATCTCGTCACTGACAATGCCGGCAGCGACCGCCATACGGAAGCCGAGACCGACCGTCGCCGCTTCATCGGCCCGGGCCGCACGCTTGCCGAAGCCGCTGCCTTTGATACGGATGCGGTGCTTTCCGGCACGGACGGCTTCACGCTCGATCCGATCATGTCGCTGCGCCGGGTTGTGCGCGTACCCGCCGGCAAGAAGGTCAGCGTCGTCTTCTGGACGATCGCCGCCCCAAGTCGCGAGGAGGTCGATCGCGCGATCGACCGCTACCGCCATCCGGAGACCTTCAACCAGGAGCTCATCCACGCCTGGACCCGCAGCCAGGTGCAGATGCGCCATGTCGGCGTGACCTCGCAGGAAGCGGCAAGCTTCCAGATGCTCGGCCGCTACCTCGTCTATCCGGACATGCATCTGCGCGCCGATTCGGCGACGGTTCAGGCCGGCCTCGATTCTCAGTCGAAGCTCTGGCCGCTCGCGATTTCGGGCGACTACCCGATCTTCTGCCTGCGCATCAATGACGACGGCGATCTCGGCATCGCCCGTGAGGCGCTGCGCGCCCAGGAATACCTGCGCGCCCGCGGCATCACCGCCGATCTCGTGATCATCAACGAGCGCGCCTCGTCCTATGCCCAGGACATGCAGCACGCGCTCGACTCCATGTGCGAGAACCTGAGGCTTCGCGGTCTCTCGGACGGTCCGCGCCAGCACATCTTCTCGGTGCGCCGCGACCTGATGGAGGCGGAGACGTGGTCGACCTTGCTGTCGGCCTCGCGCGCGGTCTTCCATGCCCGCAACGGCACGATCTCCGACCAGATCGCCCGCGCCAACTCGCTCTATTCGCCGGCACCGGTGAAAGGCTCCGAAAAGAGCGCCGAGTTCTCAGGCCCGCTGCTGGCAGCGCCGCAGGAGAACGGGGATGCCGCTCCGGCGGAAATCAAGGGCGATGGCCTTTCCTTCTGGAACGGCTTCGGCGGTTTCGCCGATGGCGGTCGCGAATACGTCGTGCGCCTGCGCGGCGGCGAAGCGACGCCGCAGCCGTGGATCAATGTCATCTCCAATGATGCTTTCGGCTTCCACATCTCGGCCGAGGGTGCGGCCTATTCCTGGAGCCGCAACTCGCGCGACTACCAGCTGACGCCCTGGACCAATGATACGGTCGTCAACCGGCCGGGCGAAGCCATCTTCATCCGCGACATGGCAAGCGGCACGGTCGCCACGCCCTATGCGGCGCTCTCGCGCCGCCGTTCCGTCGTCTTCGAGACGGCGCACGGGCTTGGCTATTCGATCTTCCGCAGCACCCAGGACGACCTTGAGATCGAGGTTGTCCAGACGGTGCATCGCAACCTGCCGGCCAAGCTCGTCCGCGTGTCTGTCCGCAACCGTGCGGCGTCTGCGCGGCAGTTGAGGCTCTACGGCTACAACGAGTGGGTACTTGGCAACAACCGTGCCCGTTCGGCGCCCTTCGTCCTTTCGAAATGGGACGAGACGGCCGAGGCGCTGGTGGCGACCAACCCTTACAGCATCGATTTTGCCGGCCGATCCGCCTTCTTCGCCGTCGATGGCGGCGATGCGGCCGGCTACACCGCCAGCCGCCGGGAGTTCCTGGGCGCGATCGGCGGCATTCTGGCGCCGCAGGCGGTCACTTCGGGTGCCGATCTTTCGGGCTCCGTCGATGTCGACGGCGATCCTTGCGCCGTGGTCGCAACGGACATTTCGATCGAGCCCGGTGCCGAACGGCAGGTCACGTTCATCCTCGGCGATACCGATACGGACGATCAGGTTCGAGCCATCATCGGCGAACTGCGTGAGACCGCGTTCGACACGGTGCTTGAGGCGAACAAGACGTTCTGGCGCGAATTCACCGACATCGTGAAGGTGGAAACGCCGGATCCGGCCTTCAACGCCATGATCAACAACTGGCTGCCCTATCAGAGCCTCGGTTGCCGCATCATGGCGCGCTCGGCCTTCTATCAGGCAAGCGGTGCCTTCGGTTTCCGCGACCAGTTGCAGGATACGCTGGCGTTCCTGATCCATCGTCCGGAACTCGCCCGGGCACAGATCCTCAACGCTGCCTCCCGCCAGTTTACCGAAGGCGACGTGCAGCATTGGTGGCTGCCGGGAACAGGCGCCGGCGTGCGCACGATGATCTCCGACGACGTCGTCTGGCTCGCCCATGCCGTGACCCGCTATTGCACGGTGACCGGCACGTCCGATCTCCTTGCCGAGAAGCTTGCCTTCATCACTGGCCCGGCGCTCGAAGCGGGGCAGCACGACGCCTTCTACAAGCCCGAGATTTCCGAAGAGGTCGGCGACGTCTACGAGCATTGCGCCCGTGCACTCGATCTTGCGATCAAGCGGACCGGTGAGAACGGCCTGCCACTGTTCCTTGCCGGCGACTGGAACGATGGCATGAACCGGGTCGGCGAGAAGGGGCAAGGCACGAGCACCTGGCTCGGCTGGTTCCTCGCCGGCACGCTGCGTGGCTTCCTGCCCTTCGCGCGCGAGCGCAAGGACGAGGCGCGCATCACGCGCTGGGAGGCGCATCTCGAAGCGCTCAAGAAGGCGCTCGCGACCGCCGGCTGGGATGGCGACTACTACCGTCGCGGCTATTACGACGATGGCACGCCGCTTGGCACCAGTGAGGCTCTGGAGTGCCGGATCGATTCGATCGCTCAGTCCTGGAGCGTGCTTTCGGGCGAAGGCGATGAGCAGCGTTCGCTGAAGGCGATGGACGCAGTCATGGCTGAACTGGTCGACCCCGACCAGCGCATCGTGCGGCTGTTCACACCGCCGCTCGAGCGGACGTCGCAGGATCCGGGCTACATCAAGGCCTATCCGCCGGGCGTGCGCGAGAATGGCGGGCAATATACTCACGCCGCCACCTGGGTCGCCTTGGCCTTTGCCGAACAGGGCAGGGCGGAAGAGGCCTGGCGGGTCTTCCAGATGCTGAATCCGATCTCGCATGCCGAAAACCGCGAAGCGGCGGAACACTATCGCGTCGAGCCCTATGTCGTTGCCGCCGATATCTACGGCGAAGGCGATCTGGCGGGGCGTGGCGGCTGGACCTGGTATACGGGATCTGCCGGCTGGCTCTACCGTGTCGGCGTCGAGGGCATCCTCGGTATTCGCCGGCAGGGCGACAGGCTGGTCATCCGTCCGGTGCTGCCCGCAGCCTGGAACGGCTACTCGGCCGAAGTGACGCTCAATGGCGCGCGGCACAAGATTTCGGTCGAACGCGACAAGAAAAGTGGCGAGCCGATCGTCAGCGTCAACAATAGTGTCACAAAAAACGCGCATGAAGGCATTTTGCTGTAACGGCCGGCATTGAAGGCAGGATGAAACCGGCTTTGTTCCCGCAAGGGCAAGGCCGGTTTTTCTTTGCGGATTTGCCGGCGGCGCGACCTCGACGGCTGAGCGTCGTGCAGGAATTCAAAGTCCTACAGCGACCTTTGCGCGTCTGATAAGACGCGCGGCGCTGTAGATTTCGTGAGCGGGGTGCCGGGCGGGAAACCGCCTGCAGATGGCCTCCCGCTCTCCTTCATGGTGCCGGGCATCGCGCGAAAGGCGGGACGTCGGTACCCGTTTCAACAGGGATGGGGCAGGGGCGCCAAATCCTGGAAAACGGACCGCATGCTGCAAAAGACTTTTCAGGGTGGCGTCGACCCGATGTCCGCCCGATTGGTTCCGAAGGAGCGTGACGCACGCCTTGATGTGTTCAGGGCGCTGTGTCTCCTGACGATTTTCGTCAATCACGTTCCCGGGCAATATCTCGAATACCTGACCCACAAGAACTTCGGCTTTTCCGATTCCGCTGAAGCTTTCGTCCTAATCTCGGGCCTCTCGGTCGGGATCGCCTATGGCGGCAAGTTCGTCTCCGGCGGTCGGCTGGCCATGATGCTCAAAATCTGGCGCCGGGCCCTGGCGCTTTACGTCGCCCACATCATGACGAGCATCGTAACGCTGGCGATCTTTGCCGGCGGCGCGATCTACTTCGGAAGGCAGGACCTGATCGGCGAGATCAACATCCGCCCGATGGTGGAGCAGACGGAGCAGGGCATCGTTGCCATGGTGCTCTTGGGACATCAGCTCGGCTACAACAACATCCTGTCGATGTATGCGGCGCTGTTCCTGCTGCTGCCGGGCATCCTCTGGCTGAACGGTGTCAGCAAGAAACTGCTGCTTCTGCTCTCGGCCGCGCTATGGTTCGCCGCGGGCATCTTCAAGTTCGTGCCGTCGAACTTCCTCGACGAGGGCTACTGGTTTCTCAATCCCTGGTCCTGGCAGTTCCTGTTCGTCATCGGCGTGGTGATGATGACCTATGTGCGCAACGGCGGATCGCTGCCGCGCTGGCCCTGGCTGATAATGCTGTCCTGTGCCTATCTTGCCGTTTCCGCCGTCTGGGTCTTGTTCTCGTTCTGGAGTATCGACCTCTCCTTCGGTCTTCCGGCCGTTCTGACAGGCTTCGATAAGACCTTCCTGTCCACGCCGCGATTGCTGCATGTGCTGGCGCTCGGCTACGTCATCGCGGTGACGCCTCGGATCAGCAACCTCGCCAAACTCGACCGCGATCATCCGCTGGCGGTGGTCGGCCGGCATTCGCTACCGATCTTCATCTTCGGCACGATCCTGGCGATGTCCGGCCAGGTGCTGCTGTTCGTGACGGGGAAGAACCCGGTCTTCGGCAGCCTCTTCGTGCTCGCCGGCATCGGCCTGCACTTTGCCTATGCCTATTATCTCGAATGGCTGCGCGGCATCGCGTCTGCCAACCCGCTAAGGGCGGCGTAGCAAACGCCGCCCTTGACCGTGCGTCAGCATCAGGTTCGAGAACCCAGCGCCAGGCGGCAGGCAAGCCCCGTGAACACGCCGGCGAGAAGGTACTGCGGCAGTTTCGGGAAACGCCGGAAGCCGGAAAGTCTTGCGCGCAGATGGCTGCCGACAAGGATGACAGTGCCGTTCACGAGCAAGCCGATCCCGTTCAGGATGGTCGCAAGCAGAAGCATCTGCAGGACCATCGACCCGCCATTCGGGTGCACGAACTGGGGAAAAAGGGCCAGCACGAACAGCGCCATCTTCGGATTGAGCAGGTTGGTCATCAGTCCCTCGCCGAAGACCCGCCGGCGTGAGAGCCGCTTGAGCGTCGACGTCGGGGACGCGCCCGAGGGATGCGAACGTACCGTCTTCCAGGCGAGATAAAGCAGATAGGCGCAGCCCGCCCAGCGCACGATCTCATAGGCAACCGGTACGGTGAGGAAGAGCTGCGAGAGGCCGAGCGCTGCCGCGAGCGCATGGCAGTAGGTGCCAAGCGCGATGCCGGCATAGGTGAGAAACCCGACGGCACGGCCCTGGCTGAGGCTGCGAGACGCAATCAGCAGCATGTCAGGGCCGGGCGTTGCGGTCAGCACGAGGCTTGCGGCGGCAAACAGAGCGATGGTGGAGATATCCGGCATTGGTGATTCCCTTGGAATTGAAGCCGGAATTCCCGTCTACCAACAATTTGGCGAATGACAAGACTTCCCGATGCGGCGCTCGCCCAAAAAGAAAAGCCACCCGCGGCTGACCGCGGGTGGCTTGATGTACGATTTGCCTGACGTCGGGCGAGCGTTACGCTGCCGTGTGGCTCATGCGGACGTCGTCGTCCGTCAGGATGCCGCTGGCGCGGAGCAGGGCTGCAAAGCGGCCGTTGCTCTGGCTGAGCTCGTTGAAGCCGCCCATCTCGACGATCCGGCCCTGGTCCATGAAGACCACCAGGTCGGCCTCGCGCACCGTCGACAGGCGGTGGGCGATGATGAAGGTCGTGCGGTTCTTGCGCAGCGCATCGATCGCATCCTTGACGCGGTTCTCGGTCTCGACGTCGAGCGCGCTGGTCGCCTCGTCGAGCACCAGGATCGGCGCGTTCTTGAGGATGGCGCGAGCGATGGCCACACGCTGACGCTCGCCACCCGACAGACGGTTGCCGCGCTCGCCGACGACCGTATCGTAACCGGTCGTGCGCCCCTCGATGAAGTCGCAGGCAGCAGCCGCTTCGGCGGCAGCCATGACTTCCTCGATCGTCGCGTCGTCACGGCCAAGCCGGATGTTTTCCGAGATCGAGCGGTTCATCAGGCCCGCATCCTGGAAGACGGTGGCGATCGAACGGCGCAGCGACTTGCGCGTCACCTTCGAGATGTCGTTGCCGTCGATCAGGATCTGGCCGTCGCGCGGATCGTGGACGCGTTGCAAGAGGTTGACGAGCGTCGTCTTGCCGGCACCCGTCGGGCCGACGATGGCGATCGTCTGGCCGGCCTTGGCGGTGAACGAGACGTTGTGCACGCCCTGGTTCGTGTTGGCAAAGTCGAAGGAGACGTTGCGGAACTCGACCTCGCCGACAACCGGCGGCAGCTCGGTCGCACCGGCCGGCTCGTCGCGTTCGCGCACGGCGTCTTCGAGGGTGAAGAAGTCCTCGAGCTTGGCACGAGCTTCGAAGATCTGCGTGACGAAGGCTTTCATCTGGTCGAGGCGGCCGATCAGCAGATTGGCAAAGCCGATGAAGGCGATGACTTCGCCGACGCCGAGTTCGCCGCGCTGCACCAGCACGGTACCGATCACGAGGATCGCCATCATAGAGATGGTCGAGGCGACGCGGTTCAGCCCGCTTGCGAGTGCCCACCAGTCGAGTACCGGGAACTGGGCCGAGATCAGCCGCTCGGTGAACTTCTTCAGCTCGCGGGTTTCAGCCTCGATGCGGTTGTAGCTGTGCACAACCGAAACGTTGCTGATCGCGTCGGAAACGTGGGAGAAAACCGTGTGGTAGTGGTTCTCGACCGAAGCCTGGCCTTCCTTGGTGCGGCTCATGACCACCTTGCTGATCACCACATAGAGCGCGCCGAGAACGACGAGCACGAGCGACAGGCGCACGTCCATGGCAAAGGCGGTCGGAACGAGCAGAACGAGGGCGACGGCGGTCGCCAGATGCTGGCGCATGAATTCGAGCCAGAGACCGAAGAGGGTTTCGCAGGCGCGAAGCAGCGTGTGCAGGGCGTTGGACGTGCCGCGCTGGCTATGCCAGGCAAGCGGCATGGAAACGATGCGGCCGAAGGCTTCCGTCAGGAGTGTGGCGCGGCG
The DNA here is from genome assembly GCF_014852205.1 of Ensifer sp. ENS06. NCBI lineage: Bacteria > Pseudomonadati > Pseudomonadota > Alphaproteobacteria > Hyphomicrobiales > Rhizobiaceae > Ensifer > Ensifer sp. ENS06. The sequence goes on from NZ_JACVBC010000008.1 coordinate 168,128, forward strand.
GCCATGGGCCAGCCGGTCGGCCTCGCGGGCGACGAGCACGAAGGCGACGGTGTTGAAGACGCCGAGACCTGCCCACATGAGCAGCATCGGCGTGACTTCGCCCTTCGACGAGATGGCGTCGATGATACGACCGAACAGGATCGGTTCGGCAATTGTGATCGCTGCCAGAACGACGTTGGCAAGCACGATCGCTGAGACGCGAAACTTGTGAACCGCAAGATACTGGAGCGCTCTTGCATACACCTGGAACAATGACACTGTCTCACCCCTTCCGGGTACCGGATTTGACGCGCCGCAGACCTTCTGCGGCGGATGCACCCGCGTCCTCGAGGTTCCTCATGGCGAGCATTGAAGCCTCGCGCCGTTAGAGCACTCGGGGCCGCGCTGAGACGGTCTTTTGCGGCAATGGGAAGCCGTAGCCGGACGCAGGACAGCCACTCGTTTTCCCGTTTCGCTCGTCTGTGAGCTTGGCGAGAATATTCATAGTCTGCTATCTGTCGTGCCAACTCCGATTTCTTGCATATTTCGCATAAGACCGGGCGTGGTATGACGGATTATCGCGGGTGCAACATGAATGGTCGCTGAACGGTGCCTTTATGTCCGGATTCGGAAATGCGACCATATGCATCGACCTGGAAGGTGATCCATGAACATTACGCTGCTCGTACAGTTTCTCGCGCTTCTGGAGGAGATGAAGACACGCGAAGAAATCATCCCTGAATTCGAGCGCCTGCTCGATCGCTGCGGCTTCGACTTCTACGGTGTCGTGCGCCAGCCCAAGCCGCATGACAACCCGCTGAGGCTGCTGCTTGCCGGTCGCTGGCCCGAGGGCTGGCCACAGATCTATATCCGCAAGAAGTTCGTGGTGATCGACCCGACCATCCGCTATCTCGGCCATGCCCAGCGCGGTTTCCGCTGGCGCGATACGCTGTTTGCTTTCCGCTCCGATCCGCATCGCAAGCGCATGGAAAGCATGATGATCGAGGCCCGCAACCACGGTCTCTACGACGGCTACATCTTCCCGGTGCACGGCCGGCGCGGCCTGCTCGGCAACCTGACGGTCGGCGGCCGCGTCGTCGACTTGAGCCCTGTCGAGATCAGCCTGTTCGACTCGATCGCCAAGCGGCTGTTCTGGAAGCTCTTGGACCTGACCGACCCCGAGGTTTCGGCCGAGCTCGGTTCGCGCGTCGAAGTGCAAATGACGCGGCGCGAAATGGAAGCCCTCAATTATCTCGCCGACGGACTGACCTCCAACGACATCGGCAAGGTGCTGGATATTTCGAGCCACACGGTCGATTGGTACATGAACGGAATCCAGGAAAAGCTGAAGGCCAAGAACCGCCACCACGTCGTGGCGATCGCCTTCCGTCTCGGCCTGATTTCCTAAAGTCGAAAGGCATTCGGTTTCCTGTCGCATCTGAAATTGCGCTCTGCCCGGTGACCCGCTAATACTTTATTTCGCGGGTGCAGCATTTCCCGCAATATCAAGTCATTGAGGAGACCGACTTGCCTATCTCGAAGATCCTTGTTGCCAACCGTTCTGAAATTGCCATCCGCGTTTTTCGCGCTGCAAACGAACTCGGTCTGAAAACGGTCGCGATATGGGCGGAAGAGGACAAACTCGCGCTGCACCGCTTTAAGGCGGATGAAAGCTACCAGATCGGCCGCGGCCCGCATCTTGCGCGCGACCTCGGCCCGATCGAAAGCTACCTGTCGATCGAGGAAGTGATCCGCGTCGCCAAACTCTCGGGTGCCGACGCCATTCATCCGGGCTACGGCCTGCTGTCGGAAAGCCCGGAATTCGTCGATGCCTGTGACGACGCCGGCATCATTTTCATCGGTCCGCGCCCGGCGACGATGCGTCAGCTCGGCAACAAGGTCGCAGCCCGCAACCTCGCCATTTCCGTCGGCGTTCCGGTCGTGCCGGCCACCGATCCGCTGCCGGACGACGAAAAGGAAATCCATCGCCTCGCCGCCGAGATCGGCTACCCGGTCATGCTCAAGGCCTCCTGGGGCGGCGGCGGACGCGGCATGCGCGCCATTCGCGATCCGAAGGATCTGATCCGCGAGGTGACGGAAGCCAAGCGCGAGGCCAAGGCCGCCTTCGGCAAGGACGAGGTCTATCTCGAAAAGCTGGTCGAGCGCGCCCGCCACGTCGAAAGCCAGATCCTCGGCGACACCCACGGCAATGTCGTGCATCTGTTCGAGCGCGACTGCTCCATCCAGCGCCGTAACCAGAAGGTCGTCGAGCGCGCGCCGGCGCCCTACCTCTCCGATGCGCAGCGGCAGGAACTGGCCAACTACTCGCTGAAGATCGCCAAGGCGACCAACTACATCGGCGCCGGCACCGTCGAGTATCTGATGGATGTGAACACCGGCAAGTTCTACTTCATCGAAGTGAACCCGCGCATCCAGGTCGAGCACACCGTCACCGAAGTGGTGACCGGCATCGACATCGTCAAGGCGCAGATCCACATTCTCGACGGCGAGGCGATCGGCACGCCGCAATCGGGTGTGCCTGACCAGGCTGACATCCGCCTCAACGGCCACGCGCTGCAGTGCCGCATCACCACGGAAGATCCGGAACAGAACTTCATTCCCGACTACGGCCGCATCACCGGCTATCGTTCGGCGGCCGGTTTCGGCATCCGTCTCGACGGCGGCACGGCCTATACCGGCGCCTACATCACCCGCTACTACGATCCGCTGCTGGTGAAGGTCACGGCCTCGGGCAGCACGCCTCAGGAAGCGATCAGCCGCATGGACCGGGCGCTGCGCGAATTCCGTATCCGCGGTGTGGCGACCAACCTCACCTTCCTCGAGGCGATCATCGGCCACGAGCAGTTCCGCAACAACACCTACACCACCCGCTTCATCGATACGACGCCGGAACTCTTCCAGCAGGTCCGGCGCCAGGACCGTGCGACGAAGCTCTTGACCTATCTCGCCGACGTCACCGTCAACGGTCATCCGGAGGCCAAGGGCCGTCCGAAGCCGCCGGCGGATGCGGCCAAGCCCGTCGTGCCATTCATCCAGGGCGAAATCCCCGCCGGTACCAAGCAGAAGCTCGACGCGCTCGGCCCGAAGAAATTCGCCGAGTGGGTGCGCGGTGAAAAGCAGGTTTTCCTGACCGATACGACGATGCGCGACGGCCATCAGTCGCTGCTTGCGACCCGCATGCGTACGCATGACATCGCCCGCGTCGCCGGCACCTATGCTCGTGCCCTGCCGCAGTTGTTCTCGCTCGAATGCTGGGGTGGTGCGACCTTCGACGTTTCCATGCGCTTCCTCACCGAGGACCCGTGGGATCGTCTCGCCCGCATTCGCGAGGACGCGCCGAACCTGCTGCTGCAGATGCTTTTGCGCGGCGCCAACGGCGTCGGCTACAAGAACTACCCCGACAACGTCGTGAAGTACTTCGTGCGCCAGGCGGCGAAGGGCGGCATTGACGTCTTCCGCGTCTTCGACTGCCTCAACTGGGTCGACAACATGCGCGTGTCGATGGAGGCCGTTGCTGAAGAGAACCGCATCTGTGAGGCGGCAATCTGCTACACCGGCGACATCCTGAACTCGGCCCGCCCGAAGTACGATCTCAAGTACTACACGGCATTGGCGGCCGAGCTCGAAAAGGCCGGCGCGCACATGATCGCCGTCAAGGACATGGCGGGCCTGTTGAAGCCGGCCGCCGCGCGCGTGCTCTTCAAGGCGCTGCGCGAAGCGACGGATCTGCCGATCCATTTCCACACGCACGACACCTCGGGCATTGCGGCTGCAACCGTGCTTGCCGCCGTCGATAGCGGCGTCGATGTGGTCGATGCGGCGATGGACGCACTCTCCGGCAACACCTCGCAGCCCTGCCTCGGCTCGATCGTCGAGGCGTTGCGCGGCTCGGAGCGTGATCCGGGCCTCGATCCCGAATGGATCCGCCGCATCTCCTTCTATTGGGAAGCAGTGCGTTACCAGTACGCTGCCTTCGAAAGCGACCTCAAGGGACCGGCGTCGGAAGTCTACCTGCACGAAATGCCGGGCGGTCAGTTCACCAACCTCAAGGAACAGGCCCGTTCGCTCGGGCTGGAAACCAAGTGGCACCGCGTTGCCCAGGCCTATGCCGATGCCAACCAGATGTTCGGCGACATCGTAAAGGTGACGCCGTCCTCCAAGGTCGTCGGCGACATGGCGCTGATGATGGTCTCGCAAGACCTGACGGTTGCCGACGTCGAGAACCCGGCCAAGGACATCGCCTTCCCGGATTCGGTCGTCTCGATGCTGAAGGGCGATCTCGGTCAGCCTCCGGGCGGCTGGCCGGAAGCGCTGCAGAAGAAGGCGCTTAAGGGCGAGAAGGCTTACACCGCCGTGCCCGGCTCGCTGCTGCCGCCGGCCGATCTCGATGCGGAGCGCAAGGCGATCGAGGACAAGCTCGAGCGCAAGGTTGACGACTTCGAGTTCGCCTCCTATCTGATGTACCCGAAGGTCTTCACCGATTACGCGGTCGCGGCCGACACCTATGGTCCGGTCAGCGTGCTGCCGACGCCGGCCTATTTCTATGGGCTTGGACCGGGCGAGGAGCTGCAGCCGGAGATCGAGCGCGGCAAGTCGCTGGTTATCCTGCACCAGGCCAAGAGCGAGCCGGACGAGAAGGGCATGGTCAAGGTGTTCTTCGAACTCAACGGCCAGCCGCGCCTGATCAAGGTACCGGACCGCAACCGCAGTGCGACGAGCGCCGTGCGCCGCAAGGCCGAGGGCGGCAACGCTGCCCAGCTCGGCGCTCCGATGCCGGGCGTCATCTCCACGGTCGCGGTTCATCCGGGCCAGGCGGTTAAGGCCGGTGACGTGCTGCTCTCGATCGAGGCGATGAAGATGGAAACGGCGCTGCATGCCGAGAAGGACGGCACGATCGCCGAAGTTCTGGTGCGCGCCGGCGACCAGATCGACGCCAAGGACCTGCTGATCGTCTTCGACGCGTAAGCGTTTGCCACACGGACAGACAAAAACGGCCGGATGCGAATCCGGCCGTTTTTGTTTTGCGATGGATGAGACGACGGCTGCTTAGCGCCTAGGCCAATGGAACCGGTCCCAATGCTTCCCTTCAGATCTCGTAGTCGTGCGGAGCGCTGAGCGAGGCAATGAACTTCTTCGTTCGCTCGCGCTCGGGCGCCGAGAAGATCGTCTTTGGCGCGCCGCTTTCGACGATGAGGCCGCCGTCGAGGAAGATCACCTTGTCGGCAACGCGCGAGGCGAGCCGGAGGTCGTGGGTGGCCATGACCATGGTGGTGCCTTCGCGGGCAAGCCGGCTCAGGACTTCGACCACTTCTTCCGCCAGTTCAGGGTCGAGCGCCGAGGTCGGCTCGTCGCAGAGAAGCACGCGCGGCGAAGGGGCAAGGGCACGGGCGATCGCCACGCGCTGCTGCTGGCCGCCGGAAAGTGTTGCCGGCCAGGCGTCGGCCTTGTGCGCCATGCCGACCTTTTCGAGCAGTTCCATTGCCCGGGTCTTCGCCCTGTCCGCCGGCCATTTCAGCACGGTGACGAGGCCTTCCATGACATTGCCGAGTGCGGTCTGGTGCGGGAAGAGCTGGAAGTTCTGGAACACCATGCCGGTCTGCCGGCGCAGACGCTGGATTGCCGTCCAGCCGACCTTGCGGCCAGGGGCAAATTCAAGCTTCTCGTCGCCAAGCTTGATCGATCCGGAGGTCGGGATCTCCAGAAGGTTGATGCAGCGCAGCAGCGTGCTCTTGCCGCCGCCGGACGGGCCGACCAGCGCGGTCACAGTGCCCTCGGCGAGCGTCACGGAAATATCCTTCAGCACGAGATTGTCGCCGAAGCGCTTTTCGATGTGGGAGAGCTCGATCATGTGCGTGCCTCCAGGAAGCCGCCATAGCGGGCGAAGCGTCGCTCCAGCCTGACCTGCAGGGCGGAAAGCACGGAGCTCATGGCAAGATAGATCAGCGCCGCCTCGATGTAGAGGATCAGCGGCTCGTAGGTGGTGGCGACGATGCGCTGCGCTGTCTGGAACATCTCGGGCACGGTAATGGCGGCGGCAAGCGACGTATCCTTCACCAGCGAGATGAATGTGTTCGACAATGGCGGCACGGCGACGCGGGCTGCCTGCGGCAGGATCGTGCGGCGCATCGCCTGGCTCCAGCTCATGCCGATCGAATAGGCTGCCTCCCATTGTCCGCGCGGGACCGACGAAATCACCGCGCGAATGATCTCGGAGGTGTAGGCGCCGACATTCAGCGAGAAGCCGATGAGCGCTGCGGTGAAGGCGTCGAGCAAGATGCCGGCGCTCGGCAGGCCGTAAAAGATCACGAACAGTTGGACCAGCAACGGCGTGCCGCGGATCACCCAGACGTAAAAGCGCGCGATCCAGGCGACCGGTGCCGGCCCGAAGAGCCGGGCGACGGCGGTGACGAGCCCCAGGATCAGGCCGAAGATGAAGGAAAGCAGCGTCAGGGGGATGGTAAAGGTCAGGCCGGCCCAGAGCAGGGACGGCAAGGATTCCAGCATCAGTGGGAGCCAGGTGGTCAAGGGCGAGCCTTTCAAAAAGCGCGATCCGCCCCGGGGTCCGGAACGGATCGCTTTTCATAGCCGAGAATGGCCGGCTGAGAAACCGGCCGAGGGCCCAGTGATCGGGTTACTTCGAGACGTCGGCGCCGAAGTACTTCTGCGAGATCTTGTCGTAGGTGCCGTCGGCCTTGATGTCGACGAGCGCCTTGTTGATCGCCTCGAGAAGCTCCGGCTCGCCCTTGCGGATGATGATGCCGGAGAAGTCGGCATCGGCCTGCTCAGCGGCGATCTTGACCGGGGCGTCGGGCTTCTTCTTCTTGAAGTCGAGGAAGGAGAGGCTGTCGTTGATCGTCGCGTCGGCACGGCCGGTCAAGACGAGTTGGATCGACTGGTCGAAGCCGTCGGTGCCGACGAGTTCGGCGCCGGACGCGGTTGCGAGCTTGCCGAAGTTGCTGGTCAGCGACTGGGCCGACTTCTTGCCCTTGAGATCGGCAAAGCCCTTGATCTCTTCGTTGTCCGACTTGACGATCAGCACAGCCTTGGAGGCGATATAGGGTTCGGAGAAGTCGTACTTCTTCTTGCGCTCCTCGGTGATGCCGACCTGGTTGATGACCGTGTCGTAGCGGTTGGCGTCGAGGCCGGCGATCAGGCCGTCCCACTTGCCTTCGAGGAATTCAGCCTTGACGCCGAGCTTCTCGGCGACGGCTTGGCCGATCTCCACGTCGAAGCCGACGAGCGCGCCGGAGGCGTCGTGATAGGTGAACGGGGCATAGGTGCCCTCGGTGCCGATCTTCAGGACACCGGCAGATTTGATCGCATCGAGGTTCTCGCCGGCTTCAGCGGAGCCAAGTGCGGCAACCTGCATCAGAGCGGCGGCAAACAGCGTGGGGAGGAGTTTCATCGTGATTTTCCATCTTCTTTCTTGCCCGGCCCGTCGTCCGGATTGAGCGGACAATCGCATAAAAAATCGGCGATCTGAGCGTATAAAACACCAATTCCTGAGCGTTTTGATGAAGAATTTTCCTCGAATTGACCCCGATTGCGCGCAAAAGCCACGGTTTGTCGAAATTCGCGCGCCGCTCCGATTTGGGCGCTGCGCCAGCTTGAAAACGGTTTCAAAAGTTGCTATGCACACTTATCGCGATTCATGCACGTTTATGCACGGTTAGTAAAAATGTCAGGCGAACTCCTTCTTCGTGAGCGAAAGACGCTGATCCAGGAGCGGTTGAAGGCCAATGGCCGGGTGCTGGCTGCTGATCTTGCGGCTGAGCTTAGCGTTTCCGAAGACACGATCCGCCGTGATCTCCGGGAAATGGCGGCGGCAGGACTGTGCGAGCGCGTCTATGGTGGCGCACTTCCGGTCGCGCCGGCGGCGCATAGCACATTGCGAGAACGGGTGGCGATGGCGCCGGAACGCAAGGCGGCTCTGGCGCGCACGGCGGTCGGCCTGATCAAGCCTGATATGACCGTGTTCCTCGATGCCGGCTCGACCAATCTTGCGATCGCGCAACTGATCGAGCCGGAGCTGCCGGTCACCGTCGTCACCAACACACCGCTGATTGCCGTCGCGCTCATGGAGAAGCCGGGTGTCGATCTGATCCTGCTCGGTGGCCCGCTCAACCGTGCCGTCGGTGCGGCGATCAGCGCGCGGGCTCAGCGCGACGCGGAGCTGCTCCGGCCCGATCTCTGCTTTCTCGGCACGTGCGGCGCCGATGCCGCTGCGGGCCTGACGGCGATCTATTTCGAGGATGCGGAATTCAAGCGGCTCATTGCGTTGCGCAGCCGGCGCCTGGTTGTCGCCGTCACCAGCGACAAGCTCGGTACGGCCGCGGCGCACGGGGTCGTCGATATCAATGACAAGGTGACGCTGCTGCTCGAGGCGGATGCGTCGGCGGAGCATCGGGCGGCCTTCGAGGCGGCGGGGGCAGAGATCCTGATAGCGGGAGAGACGGAATGACGACGATCACGCATGTGGCGCTCTGGACGCGGGACCTCGAGGCGATTGCCAGCTTCTGGTCGTCCTTCTTCGGCGCCGAAGTCGGCGAGATCTATGAAAGCCGACGGCGGCCGGGCTTTCGCTCGCGGTTCCTGACGCTTGGCGACGGGCCGGCATTCGAGATCATGGAAGGCCCTTGGGTTGGGCAGGCCGATCCGGCTGAAGAACGTACCGGCCTTGCCCATGTGGCGCTGTCGCTCGGCAGCGAGCAGGCGGTCGAGGCGATGGCCGCGCGCGCCGAGGCTAACGGCATTCTGGTCGCAAAACCGCGATGGACCGGCGATGGCTTCTATGAGGCCGTTGTTCGCGACCCCGATGGAAATCTGATCGAAATCACAATTTGAGCCGGGCGATCCGGCGCAGAGGCAAGACCATGGACCAACGTTCTCCTTCCGCGACCGTCCGCCAGGGCTACATGACCCGCAACCGGCTGGCGGTTTCGCTGCTCTTCCTATTGAACGGCTTCGTCATCGGCAGTTGGGCGCCGAAGATCCCGGAATTCAAGGACCGGCTCGGCATCAGCGAAAGCGTGCTCGGCCTGTTGATCCTGATGTTCGGTATTGGCTCGCTGGTGCTCATGCCGATTGCCGGCGGCTACATCGCCCGTGTGGGGTCGCAGAAGGTGGTCAAGGTCACCGCCATCATCCTGTCGCCGTTGCTTCTGCTTCTGACGCTTGTCCCCGATGTCTGGACGGCGGCTGTCGCCATGTTCCTGCTTGGCGGTTTTGCCGGCGCGATGGACGTCGCGATGAACGCCAATGCGGTCGAGGTCGAGAAATCCATGCGCCGCGCGATCATGTCGTCCTGCCATGCCTATTGGAGCCTCGGCGGCCTGATCGGTGCCGGTATCGGCGGCTTCCTCATGGCCCGCTTCGGTGTGCTGCCGCATGTCCTTGTCGTCACTGCGATCTGCCTGGTGCTGATCGTCGCCGCTTGGCCGATGATCCTGGCCGACAAGCCGCATCCGGGCGCAGCCAAGGAAAAGCTGCGCCTGCCGATGACGCCGCTCCCCTGGCTGATCGGCATCATGGCGCTGTTCTCGATGGTGCCTGAGGGCACAGTGCTCGACTGGGGTGCGCTCTATCTGCGCAACGAGCTTGGCGCCTCCGTTGAGCTTTCCGGCTTCGGCTTTGCCGCCTTCTCCGCCACCATGGCGACCATGCGTTTTGCCGGCGATTTCGTGCGGGATCGCTTCGGCGCCAAACGGACGCTCCGCATCTGCACCGTCACGGCACTCGTCGGCATGATCGTCGCGGGCACGGCGCCCAATGCCTATATCGCCATCCTCGGTTTTGCGATCGCCGGCATCGGCATTTCCAACATGGTGCCGATCGCGTTCTCGGCCGCCGGCAACATGCCGGGCCTGCAGCCGGGCATCGGGCTCTCGGTCGCGACCTTCATGGGCTATTCCGGCATGCTGTTCGCGCCGTCGCTGATCGGCTTCGTTGCCGAGCATACGGGCTTTGCCATCATCTTCGCCTCGGTGCCGCTGCTCTTCATCGTCGTGCTTCTCTTGTCGCACCATGCGGTCCATGCGGATCACGCTAAGGGGCACTGAGACGGAACAGCGCCATCAAATCGCCGTCAGGGCATGATGTCGCCGTTGACAATCAGGCTTTCCTCATCCACCTGATGGGCAAATGGCCAGGGCGAGTTGAGGAAAGTCCATGTGGGTTCTGCCCGCATCCTCGCCCGGCTCAGTGACCCACGAAGAGGCCTTCATGTCTTCCGCCTTTGATTTCGATCCGCAGCCCCGCCGCGCCTCCGTCGCCGTCGATGTCGGCGGCGTCATCGTCGGGGGCGGCGCACCGGTCGTGGTCCAGTCGATGACCAACACCGATACGGCCGATATCGATGGGACCGTGGCCCAGGTGGCCGCGCTGCATAAGGCCGGTTCGGAACTGGTGCGCATCACCGTCGACCGCGACGAGAGTGCGGCGGCGGTGCCGAAGATCCGCGAGCGGCTCGAGCGCCTTGGTCTCGACGTGCCGCTCGTCGGCGACTTCCACTATATCGGCCACAAGCTGCTTGCCGATCATCCGGCCTGCGCCGAGGCGCTGGCGAAGTATCGCATCAATCCGGGCAATGTCGGGTTCAAGGACAAGAAGGACAAGCAGTTCGCCGAGATCGTCGAGATGGCGATCCGCTACGACAAGCCGGTGCGCATCGGCGTCAACTGGGGTTCGCTCGACCAGGAACTGCTGACGCGGCTGATGGACGAGAACAAGGCGAACGGTTTTCCGCTGACGGCGCAAGAGGTGACGCGCGAGACGATCGTGCAGTCGGCGCTGCTCTCGGCGGAACTCGCCGAAGAGATCGGTCTGCCGCGCAACCGCATCATCCTTTCGGCCAAGGTTTCCGGCGTTCAGGACCTGATCGCCGTCTATGCCATGTTGTCGGCCCGCTCGGACCACGCACTGCATCTCGGCCTCACCGAGGCCGGCATGGGCACGAAGGGCATCGTCGCCTCGTCCGCTTCGCTCGGCATCCTCATGCAGCAGGGCATCGGCGATACGATCCGCATTTCGCTGACGCCTGAGCCCGGCGGCGACCGCACCCGCGAGGTGCAGGTGGCGCAGGAATTGCTGCAGGTCATGGGTTTCCGTCAGTTCATCCCTGTTGTTGCCGCCTGTCCCGGCTGCGGACGCACCACGTCCACGGTGTTCCAGGAACTCGCCCAGAAGATCCAGGACGACATCCGCCGCAACATGCCGGTCTGGCGCGAGAAGTATCCCGGCGTCGAGGGCCTGAAGGTCGCGGTCATGGGCTGCATCGTCAACGGCCCGGGCGAAAGCAAACATGCCGATATCGGCATCTCTTTGCCCGGCACCGGCGAAATGCCGGCCGCCCCCGTCTTCATCGACGGCGAGAAGGCAATTACACTGCGCGGCCCCAACATTGCCGGCGACTTCGAGACGCTGGTTTCCGACTATATCGAGAAGCGCTACGGCCGCGGCCAGGCGGCCGCTGAGTAAGCAGCCGCGCTTTGTCCACGCTGTGGCCTCAGAGCCGTGATGTCAGCAGCTTGAAGCCGGCAAAGGCGAAGAAGCCGGCCATCAGGCTCTCGATCAACCGCCTGGACTTGAGATAAGCGCGGTGTACCGGCGTGAGCGAGAAGACGATCGCAAAGCCGCAGAAGGTCATCAGACCCAAGACCATGCAGCCGCCGATAAAAGTGGCGGTAACGCCGACCGGCGCGCCCGCGGGCATGCCGAGTGACACCAGCATGATCCAGGAGAAGATCGCCTTGGGGTTCGTCAGGTGGATGCCGAGCCCCTTGAGATAGAGCCGCTTCAGCGAGGTCTGCACCTTTGCCGTCGGTACGATCGCGCTCTTGTCGCTGCGCATGGCGGCGCGTAGCGCGTTATAGGCGAGCCAGAAGAGATAGCAGGCGCCGGCGATCTTGAGCACGATGATCGCGTGGCCATAGGCGCGGATCAGCGCCGAGAGACCGGAGGCCGTCAGCATTGCCCAGGTGTAACTTCCCGTCAGAACGCCAAGGGCAAGCGCCAGGCCCGCCTTTCGTCCCTGGCTGACCGAGGTGGTGATGATCGCCAGGATCGCCGGCCCCGGCGATGCGGTCGCGATCAGATAGGCGGTCCAGGCAATGAGAAGCTGCGGCAGATAGGGCGTCAGGTCGAACATGTAAGACAAGCTCCGGCTCGGTCGCCGGAGGCTAGATCAGTCCATCGCTTGTTTGAAACGGCGAAAATGTCACCGAGACAACTTAGAGGATCTCGTCTAGCGCCTCGATCAGGCGCGCGCATTCGGCATCGGTGCCGATGGTGATGCGCAGGAAATCGGAGATGCGCGGCTTGGCGAAATGGCGCACCAGCACGGCGCGCTCGCGGAGCGCCTTCATCAGCGTTTCTCCGCGATGGCCGGGATGCCGTGCGAAAACGAAGTTTGCCGACGAAGGCAGCACCTCGAAGCCGCGCGCTGTCAGTTCGGCCGTGAGCCGGTCGCGCGACGCGATGATCTTGGCGCGAGTGTCCTCGAACCAGGCTTCATCCTCGATCGCGGCGATGGCGCCGGCCTGGGCCGGGCGGCCGAGCGGATAGGAGTTGAAGCTGTCCTTCACCCGCTCCAGCGCCTCGATCAGCGGGCGCTGGCCAATGGCGAAGCCGACGCGCAAGCCCGCAAGTGCGCGCGACTTGGAGAAGGTCTGGACGACCAAGAGGTTCTCGTATTTCGAAACCAGTTCTGCGGCCGACTGGCCGCCGAAATCGACATAGGCCTCGTCGATGACGACGGGCTGGTCCGGATGGCTTGCGACCAGCCGCTCGATGTCGGCGAGCGGCAAAGCGATGCCGGTCGGGGCATTCGGGTTCGGCAGGATGATCGCGCCGCAGGGCCGGTCGTAGTCGGCGAGATCGATCTCGAAGCGATCGCTGAGCGGGATCTCGACCGTGTCGATCTCGAAGAGCCGCGCATAGGTCGAATAGAAGCTGTAGGAGATATCCGGATAGAGCAGCGGCGCGTCGTGCTTCAGCAAGCCGGCGAAGATGTGCGCCAGCACCTCGTCCGAGCCGTTGCCGACGAAGACTTCTTCGGCGGTCACGCCATAGCGTACGGCGATGGCCTGGCGCAGCTTCAGCGCCAGCGGGTCCGGATAAAGGCGAAGATCGCTGCTCGCTGCCGCGGCGATCGCGTCGAGCACCTTCTCAGACGGACCGTAGGGGCATTCGTTGGTGTTGAGCTTCACCAGGTTGGCGATGCGCGGCTGTTCGCCAGGCACGTAGGGCTTCAGCTTGGAGACGATCGGCGACCAGTATTTGCTCATGGATCTAGCTCCTGCGATTGGCGATGAAACGGGCGGCTTCGACGAGAATGGCCGAGCGCGCTCCATAGGGCGCAAGCAGCGCTTCGGCTTCGACGACCAGTTGCTCCAGCCGGTCTTCCGCCCAGGTCTGGCCGTTGAGCGCGACCAGCGTGCCCTTGCCACGGGCGGCGTCCTTGCCGGTTGCCTTGCCCATGGTCTCCGCATCCGCGGTAAGGTCGAGCAGGTCGTCGGCAAGCTGGAAGGCAAGGCCGATCTTTTCGCCGAAGGCGCGAAGCCGCGCGCGGTCCTCCTTCGCGGCGCCGGCGACGATGGCGCCAGCCTCGCAGGCAAATCGGATCAGGGCACCTGTCTTCATCGCCTGCAGCGTGACGATCCCGGCCTCGTCCGGTGGCGACTTTTCCGCGGCCAGGTCGAGCGCCTGTCCGCCGGCCATGCCACCGTGGCCGGCGGCGCGTCCGAGCGCCAGGACCAGCTCCACCTTCTGCGCATCCGAAAGCGCTGTTTCGGGTGCTGCGATGATGTCGAAGGCAAAGGTCAGCAGGCTGTCGCCGGCAAGAATCGCCGTCGCCTCGTCGAAGGCCCTGTGCACGGTCGGCTGGCCGCGGCGCATGTCGTCGTCGTCCATCGCCGGCAGGTCGTCATGGACCAGCGAATAGCAATGCACGCATTCGAGTGCCGCGCCGACGCGCAAGGCCGCATCGCGATTGCCGCCGAGCAGATCGGCGCATTCGATCACCAGGAAGGGGCGCAGACGCTTGCCGCCGTTCAGCACGCCGTGGCGCATGGCCGCGAGCAGGTTTGCCGGCCGGGCGATTTCGTCGGCTTCCGTCGTCTGGCCGAGCAGACGTTCCAGCAGACCCTCGACGGTGCGGGCATTGGTGGCGAGGCGACGGGTAAAAGGCGATGTGTCCTGGCTCATGCGCGCTCTTTGACATGGGCGAAGAGGGCTTTCAACGGGGATTCGTGTCGCAGCCGCGCGCTTTCCCTGGGACAGCCTTCTCCGCGCCTTGCCTTTTGCCAGAAAGCCCGTTCAACTCTGCCTGCGCATGCACTAAGAGAAGCGGATGGACAGCGAGGTGAACAGTCAGGCCGCGAACGTCGTTCCGGAAGCGCGCGAGGAGGGCGAATTGCCTTCCAGTCGCTGGTCTTCGCTTCGCCGGACGTTGCGCACGCGTCGCCGCCAGATCGTCCTGGCTGTTCTGGGCTTTCTCGTCCTTCCTTACGCGCTGATCGTTCTCTACCTGGTGGAGTTCATCCATCCCGTCTCGACGCTCATGCTGCGCGATCTCGTGCTGCTGCGCGGCTACGATCGGCAATGGGTCGAGTTCGATGATATCGCCCCGGTTCTGGTGCAGTCGGTGATGATGTCGGAGGACGGGCAGTTTTGCGCGCATGACGGCGTCGACTGGGGCCAGATGCGGGGCGTGGTCGAGGATGCGCTCGAAGGGGAATCGACCCGCGGCGCGAGCACCATTCCGATGCAGACGGTCAAGAACCTCTATCTCTGGAACGGTCGCTCCTTCCTGCGCAAGGGCATGGAACTGCCGCTGGCGGTCGCCGCCGACTTCGTGTGGAGCAAGCGGCGGATGATGGAGATCTATCTGAACATCGCCGAATGGGGCGACGGGATCTATGGTATCGAGGCGGCCGCCCGCCATCATTTCGGGGTTTCGGCGTCGAAGCTCTCGCGCCGGCAGGCGGCGCTGCTTGCGGTGTCGCTGCCCAATCCGAAGGAGCGCAACGCCGGAAAACCAGGCCGCGGTCTCAAGCGTCTGGCGAACCTGATCGAGCGCCGCGCCAGCCGCTCCGGCGGTTACATCACCTGCCTTTATAATTAGGATCAGACCTTTTCATTGGATGGGCTCGTCGGGCGATGTCATGCTCGCGTTGTAGAGTTCTGCCATCTGGGCCTCTCTCCCTTCGAAAGGCCCGATTGCTCCATGACCTTGATTTCCCCCTCGCTTCTCGCCCTTGGCCGCAGCGCCAACGATGCCCCGCCGAGACATCTCGGAACGCGCTACAACACCGAAGGCCAGTTCCTTTCGGAACCGGGCAACACGGTTGTGTCTCACGTTGCCGCCGGATCGCCGTCCGAGGCCGCCGTGCTTGCGGTGCGCGACCGGGTGATGGCGATGCCCGAGGCGGGGCAGTTCGCCTTTACCCACCCGTCCAGCCTGCACATGACGATCTTCCAGGGCATCATCGAACACCGCCGGAAGCTCCCTTACTGGCCGGCCGACATGCCGCTCGATACGCCGATCGAGGTGATGACGGCGCACTATTGCGAACGGCTTGCGCATTTTGCGCCGCTGGAGCAGTTCCGCGCCCGCGTGACCGAGATCACGCCGACGGGCCTTGCGCTCGAAGGCGACGGTGCCGCCGACCGCGCCTGTCTCAAGGCCTGGCGCGACGCTTTCGCGGAAGCCTTCGGCTATCGCCATCCGGATCATGACGACTACCAATTCCACATCACCTATGCTTACCCCGTCGACTGGCTCGACGATGCGGCGCTGCCGCGCTGGCAGGCGATGCTGGACGAGCAGCTCGCTTTTCTGCGCGAGCAGGCGCCGGTGATCGCGCTCGATCCGCCGGCCTTCTGCTCGTTCGAGGACATGAACCATTTCGAGGAACTGATCGTTTTCTCGGAGAGACCAGCAATCAAGGAACAGAAATGACCGGACTTACACTCTATGTCGGCAACAAGAACTATTCGTCCTGGTCGATGCGGCCATGGATCGCGATGACGGCAGTCGGCATCGATTTCTCGGACGTGGTCATTCCGTTCGATTTCGCCGCCGGCAATCCGGAGATCCGGGCGATCTCGCCGACCGGAAAGGTGCCGCTGCTGCGCCACGGGGACCTGCTTATCTGGGAATCGCTGGCGATCATCGAATATGTCGCCGAACTCTTTCCCGACGCCGGGCTGTGGCCGGCCGACCCTCAGGCGCGCGCCCGGGCGCGCAGCTATTCGATGGAGATGCTGTCCGGTTTTCGCGCTCTGCGTGGTGCCTGCCCGATGAACATCCGTCGGCCAAAGCAGGCGCTGGACGTTGGCGCGGACGTCCGCGCGGACGTGGCACGTATCGAGCAGATCTGGACGGAGGCGCTTGCGCGTTCCGGTGGCCCGTTCCTCTTCGGGTCCTTCAGCGCGGCCGATGCGATGTACGCGCCTGTGGTTAACCGCTTCGACGTCTACGATCTCGTTGCGGATCGAGAAACGCTCGGCTACATGAACCGCGTGAAGGCACATCCGGCGTTCCTGAAATGGGAGGAGGCCGCCCGCGCAGAGCCGTGGGTCGTCGCCGAAGACGAGGTCTGAAAAGGTCGAGTCGAAAAATTGCCCGTGGGGACTGGTCAAACGGCAGTTGTCCATGTATAAGCGCGCCAAATTTCCGTGATTAACATCTGTTTTACACGGCCATTTCGGCTGCTGAACAGTGTTTGCCCGATAAGTGGAGAATGAAATGGCTGTACCTAAAAGAAAAACGAGCCCGTCCAAGCGTGGCATGCGCCGTTCGGCTGACGCTCTGAAGACCCCGACCTACGTCGAAGACAAGAACTCCGGCGAACTGCGTCGCCCGCACCACATCGACCTGAAGACCGGCATGTACCGTGGCCGTCAGGTTCTGACCCCGAAGGAAAGCGCATAAGCGTTTCCGTTCGCGGATTAGGTTCAAAGGGCTGGCTCTGCCGGCCCTTTTGTTTTGCATCTGACATGATCTTGCTTGGACGCCGTGGTATCGCTGGCGCCTTGCGTGACGACGCCGCATATACATGGTCCACCATAAACGCGGTCAAGGAGTTCTGATGCTTGCTGCCATACCGCTGCTGATCCTACCTTTTGCAATCTACAATCTCGCGATGATCGGAATGTTCGGCGGCCTCGCCGGCCTGAACGCCGACATGGTGTCGCTCTCCATGCTATCAGGCGCGACCTGGACGATGCGCTTCGGCGACCTTCTGATCGTCGGCGCCCTGCTGCTGCTCTTCGTCGAATTGCTGAAAGCGACGCGCACGAGCAGCCGCGCACTGATGGATCATCTGCTCTCGATGATCCTGTTCATCGTCTTTTTGATCGAATTTCTGCTGCTCGCACCGGCGGCAACGCAGCTCTTCTTCATCCTGATGACCATCAGCTTCATCGATGTTATCGCCGGCTTTGCCGTGTCGATGCGGTCGGCCGGCCGGGACGTGTCGATCGGCCTCTAGGTCCAGACGGTTCGGGGCGACGCCGCCCCGATTTCCGCGATCTCTGTTCAGGTGAGGTGAAGGCAGGAACCGTATTCCTGCCTGGTGGTCCTGCTTAGCCGAGATTGTCGAGCTTGGTCTGGAGCGCGCGAAGCTGCTCCTTCAGCTCGTCGATATCCTTGGCTTCGGCCTTCTTTGTTTCCTTCACGGGCGGCGCGGTGATGAAGGGCGAAAACATCTGCATGGCCTGATGGAACATCTCGGTGTTGCGACGCACCTGCTCTTCGACAAGTTGCAGCGGAACCTGCAGGTTTTTGCCGAGCGGCGTGTCGCCGAAGGCCTTGTTGATCTGCTCGCGCATCTGCGACTGCTGCTCGGTGAAAGCCTGCATCGAGTGTTCGAGATAGCTCGGCACCACCATCTGCATCTGGTCGCCGTAGAACGAGATCAGCTGGCGCAGGAAGGAGATCGGCAGCAGCGTGTTGCCGGTCTTGGACTCCTGCTCGAAGATGATCTGCGTCAGCACGGAATGGGTGATGTCCTCGCCGGATTTTGCATCCTGAACGATGAAGTCCTCACCCTTCTTCACCATCACAGCCAGGTCGTCGAGCGTGACATAGGTGCTGGTCCCGGTGTTGTAGAGCCGCCGGTTCGCATATTTTTTGATAACGATCTGGCCTTCGTGCTTCGCCATCAGGGTCTCCTCTCCCCCATCATCCCGTCTTTATTGCGTTTTTCAGAGTATCCGCAAAAGCGCGCCGCTGACAATGTCTTTGTGCGTTGCGGCGACGCAAGTGCAAAATCTTGCGGTTGCGTTTTAGGTGACGCTTTTGTGGCACTGCATCAAGGCGTTTGACTTGCGTCGCGCGCTTTGCCAGTCTGCCTGCATTAGGCAAGAAGATCTGAGGAAACGTCCCATGAGCAATCCCTCCATCGTGATCGCCAGCGCCGGCCGCACCGCGGTCGGTTCCTTCAACGGTGCCTTTGGCAATACGCCGGCGCACGAACTTGGCGCTGCCGTCATCAAGGGCGTGCTCGAGCGCGCAGGCGTCGAGGCTGCCGAGGTCGACGAGGTGATCCTCGGCCAGGTGCTGCAGGCAGGCGAAGGCCAGAACCCGGCGCGCCAGGCGGCGATGAAGGCGGGCGTTCCTCAGGAAAAGACCGCCTGGGGCATGAACCAGCTCTGCGGCTCGGGCCTGCGCGCCGTCGCGCTCGGCATGCAGCAGATTGCAACCGGTGATGCTGAGATCATCGTCGCCGGCGGCATGGAGTCCATGTCGATGGCGCCGCATTGCTCGCATCTTCGCGGCGGCGTGAAGATGGGCGACTTCAAGATGATCGACACGATGATCAAGGACGGCCTGACCGACGCCTTCTACGGTTATCACATGGGCATCACCGCCGAGAACGTCGCTCGCCAGTGGCAGCTCAGCCGCGAGGAGCAGGATGCGTTCGCGCTCGCCTCGCAGAACAAGGCCGAAGCCGCCCAGAAGGCCGGGCGCTTTGCCGACGAGATCATTCCCTTCATCGTCAAGGGTCGCAAGGGCGACGTCACCGTCGACCAGGACGAATATATCCGCCATGGCGCAACGCTCGATCAGATGACGAAGCTGCGCCCCGCCTTCGACAAGGAAGGCACGGTCACCGCCGGCAACGCTTCCGGCCTCAATGACGGCGCCGCAGCCACCCTGCTGATGACCGAGGCGCAGGCCTCCAAGCGCGGCATCCAGCCGCTCGCCCGTATCGTTTCCTGGGCAACCGCCGGCGTCGATCCGCAGGTCATGGGCACCGGCCCGATCCCGGCGTCGCGCAAGGCGTTGGCAAGGGCCGGCTGGGCGATCGGCGATGTCGAACTGGTGGAAGCCAACGAAGCCTTCGCTGCCCAGGCCTGCGCGGTCAATAAAGACCTCGGCTGGGATCCGTCGATCGTCAACGTCAATGGCGGCGCGATCGCCATCGGTCACCCGATCGGCGCTTCCGGCGCCCGCGTGCTCAACACGCTGCTGTTCGAAATGAAGCGCCGCGGCGTTTCCAAGGGGCTTGCAACCCTCTGCATCGGCGGCGGCATGGGCGTCGCCATGTGCGTCGAGCGGCTCTGATCGGTCTGGCGGCATGAACAGCGCCAGGTGGGTTCCATTTTCCCTGCTTCTGGCCGGTTCGCCGATCGTTTCTGCACATGCCAATCCCGCGCCTCTTAACGAGGCGCGGCTGGTAGAGTGCATGCTGGAACATACGACTTCCGACGAGGAGAGCGTTTTCAAGGACGTGATGGTCGCGGCCTTGAGAGATGACGGCGGCGCATTGAAGGTGTCGCTGGAGCAGCTCTCCGCGGTGATGATGGGCCTCGCGCTGGAGAAGTGCGAGGTGGCTCTGTCCGCGCTGGCTACGCCGCAGTTTCAAGCGGCCGCCGGGCTCTACGGGCAAAAGGTCGGCGAAAAGCTGATGCAGAAGGCATTCGAAAAACTGAACTGATCAAGTGGGAGGCGCATATGAGCAGGGTAGCATTGGTCACGGGTGGGTCGCGCGGCATTGGTGCGGCAATTTCCATCGCACTCAAGAATGCCGGCTACAAGGTGGCTGCCAACTATGCCGGCAATGACGAGAAGGCTCAGGCCTTCAAGCAGGAAACCGGCATCCCGGTCTACAAATGGGACGTTTCCAACTATCAGGCCTGTGCCGAGGGCATCGCCAAGGTCGAGGCCGATCTCGGTCCGGTCGATGTGCTCGTCAACAATGCCGGCATCACCCGCGATGCCATGTTTCACAAGATGACGCCGGAGCAATGGGGTGAGGTGATCGGCACCAACCTCACCGGTCTCTTCAACATGACGCATCCGCTCTGGTCGGCCATGCGTGACCGTGGCTTCGGTCGCGTCATCAACATCTCGTCGATCAACGGCCAGAAGGGCCAGATGGGGCAGGCCAACTATTCGGCGGCCAAGGCCGGCGATCTCGGCTTCACCAAGGCGCTCGCCCAGGAAGGGGCTGCCAAGGGCATTACCGTGAACGCGATCTGCCCCGGCTATATCGGCACGGAGATGGTGCGGGCGGTGCCGGAGAAGGTGCTCAACGAGCGCATCATCCCGCAGATCCCGGTCGGCCGCCTCGGCGAACCGGAAGAAATCGCCCGCTGCGTGGTGTTCCTCGCCTCCGACGATGCCGGCTTCATCACCGGCTCGACGATTTCGGCGAACGGCGGACAGTTTTTCGTCTGAGCATCAGACAAGCCGAACATTACCGCACGGCGCCTTTCGAGGCGCCGTTTCCATGCGGCGGCAGCGCTGAGAATCCCGCTCGAAATCCTGAAGTTGCGCTGGCAGTTCCGTTGCCGGAGTGGGGCGTAGACACTATATCTTGTGGAGAACAAAGGTGGAATGACGCGCGGTCTGCGAGTCGCTGCCGAATGTTCCCGCACTGGTCGCGACTCTAAACTGCGATTCTCATTCTCTCCCTTGGGTGAATCCCTGACGAATTTCGTGAAAAATTTTCCAGGCTTTCCAGAGTCTTGGATTCGGAATCCTTGGACCTGTCAGGCAATGGCAGAGCCGGGATTGTTGCGCGCCAAAGGGCCTGATGCGCGGAATCAGCTCCAGATTCAGCATGTGGTGCAACGTTCGGCGTTGAAATCTATATGTAGTCGTGAACATACAGTGAATAACAATGAGTCGTCGATTCGTCGCCGATTCGTTCCACGGCTGTTC
Source organism: Ensifer sp. ENS06 (assembly GCF_014852205.1). Lineage (NCBI taxonomy): Bacteria > Pseudomonadati > Pseudomonadota > Alphaproteobacteria > Hyphomicrobiales > Rhizobiaceae > Ensifer > Ensifer sp. ENS06. Next base: position 189,300 of record NZ_JACVBC010000008.1, read on the forward strand.
CAATTGTCGATTGCGCCGACCACAACAGGTGGTGCAATGGGCTAAGAGATGCCAAGCGATGGTTTTAGTTGTCGGCGCCCCTTGCGTTTGGCTCGGTGCGTGGGCATGTGTTTGCCGCCAGCGTGAAAAGACGCTGCCGTAATTTCTGAATGCCCGGGATCGATGACGTGTCCGTTCACCCCATGATCCTGAGCGGCCGCGGTGTCACCGCGGTGCTCGGGCCTACCAATACCGGCAAGACGCACTACGCGATCGAGCGCATGATTGCGCACGACAGCGGCGTCATCGGCCTGCCGCTGCGGCTTCTCGCGCGCGAGGTCTATACGCGCCTGGTCGAAAGGGTCGGCCACCACAATGTCGCGCTGATCACCGGCGAGGAAAAGATCACCCCGCATCGCGCGCGCTATTCGGTCTGCACCGTCGAGGCCATGCCGCGCGAGACGACGGCGTCCTTCGTCGCGATCGATGAAGTGCAGCTTGCCGGAGATCTCGAGCGCGGCCATATCTTCACGGACCGGATCCTGCACCTGCGCGGTCGCGGCGAGACGCTGCTGCTTGGTGCCGGAACGATGCGGCCGATCCTCGAGCAGTTGCTGCCCGGCATCACCGTCGTCGAGCGACCGCGCATGTCGCAACTGCTCTATGCCGGTTCGAAGAAGATAACCCGTCTGCCGCACCGCACGGCGATCGTCGCCTTCTCTGCCGACGAGGTCTATGCGATCGCCGAGCTGATCCGCCGCCAGCGTGGCGGTGCCGCCGTCGTGCTCGGCGCGCTGTCGCCGCGCACGCGCAATGCGCAGGTGGCGCTCTACCAGGAAGGTGACGTCGAATACCTGGTCGCGACCGACGCGATCGGCATGGGCCTCAATCTCGACGTCGACCATGTCGCCTTCGCGCAGGACCGCAAGTTCGACGGCTATCAGTTCCGCAATCTCAACCCGGCCGAACTCGCGCAGATCGCCGGCCGCGCCGGCCGGCACTTGCGTGACGGTACGTTCGGTGTGACCGGCCGCGTCGATCCCTTCGACAACGAGCTGGTCCACCGTATCGAGGCGCATGAGTTCGATCCGGTGAAGGTGCTACAGTGGCGCTCGAAGGCGTTCGACTACGCTTCGATTGCCGCTCTGAAGAAGAGTCTTGAGGCCGCGCCGACGGTTCCCGGCCTTGCCCGGGCGCTACCTGCAGTAGACCAGCAGGCGTTCGAGCATTTGGCCCGCTACCCTGAGGTCGTCGACATCACGACCAATGCCGAGCGGGTGGAAAAACTGTGGGAAGCCTGCGCGCTGCCGGACTATCGGCGCATTACACCGGCTCAACATGCCGACTTGATCTCGACGATCTACGCGGATCTTGTCCGCCGCGGTACCGTAAACGAAGATTTCATGGCCGAGCAGGTCAGGCGGGCCGATCATACGGACGGTGAGATCGACACACTTTCGGCGCGAATCGCGCAGATCAGGACATGGACTTATGTGTCGAACCGGCCGGGATGGCTGGCCGATCCGACACACTGGCAAGAAAAGACGCGGGAAATTGAAGATCGATTATCCGACGCACTACATGAACGGTTGACGAAACGCTTTGTTGATCGCAGGACATCTGTGCTCATGAAGCGCCTGAGAGAGAATGCTATGCTGGAAGCTGAAATCAGTGTGAATGGTGATGTCTTCGTTGAAGGTCATCACGTAGGACAACTAACCGGTTTCCGGTTTACGCTGGCGACCGGCGGCGATGGCCCGGATGCCAAGGCTGTGCAGGGTGCTGCCCAGAAGGCGCTGGCGCTCGAGTTTGAGGCACGCGCCGCGCGGCTGCATGCTTCCGGCAACAACGACCTGGCGCTTTCGTCGGATGGTCTTGTGCGCTGGCTCGGCGATCCCGTCGCCCGTCTGACGGCAAGCGACCACGTCATGCGCCCGCGCGTCATCCTGCTGGCTGACGATCAGCTGCAGGCGAATGCCCGCGAGCACGTTCTGGCGCGCATCGAGCGTTTCGTGAACCATCACATCGGAACGGTCTTGAAGCCGCTCGACGATATTTCGCGCGCTGAAGATCTCGAAGGTCTCGCCAAGGGCCTCGCCTTCCAGCTCGTCGAAAACCTCGGCGTACTGTTCCGCCGCGATGTCGCAGACGACGTCAAGTCGCTCGACCAGGACGGTCGCGCTTCGATCCGCAAGTACGGCGTTCGCTTCGGCGCCTACCACATCTTCCTGCCGGTGCTCCTGAAGCCGGCGCCGGCCGAACTTATCACGCTCCTCTGGGCGTTGAAGAACGACGGCCTCGACAAGCCCGGCTATGGCGACCTCATCCCGATGCTCGCCGCCGGCCGTACGTCTGTCGTTACCGATCCGTCTTTCGAGCGGACCTTCTACAAGCTCGCCGGTTTCCGGTTCCTCGGAAAGCGTGCGGTGCGCATCGATATCCTCGAGCGCCTCGCTGACCTTATCCGACCGCTCCTTCAGTGGAAGCCGGGCACGCAGCCGCGTCCGGAAGGCGCCTATGACGGCCGCCGCTTTACAGCGACCACCTCCATGCTCTCGATCCTCGGTGCAACGCCCGACGACATGGAAGAGATCCTGAAGGGCCTCGGCTACCGCGCAGACAGCGTCAAGGCCGAGGAGGCCCAAGCCTTCCTCATGGGTCAGGATGGTGGTGCTGCGGCTGCTGCCGCCGCTTCGGAACCGGTCGCTGCCGTTGATGACGCCGATGCCGGCGACAGTGCGGCAGAAGCCGAGACTGCAGTCGTCGAGGCACCTGCTGCCGAGGCCGAAAAGGCCGAAGCTGACGTTGCCGTCGCTGCCGACGGGGCCCAGCCTGCTGAGGCTCAGGTGACCGAGACCCAAGTGACGGAGACCGGCGAGCCGGTCGAAGCCAAGCCCGTTCTGCTCTGGCGTCCTGGCACCCGTCAGGACAACCAGCGCCAGGGCGGTGGCCGCCACGAGGGCGACCAGCGTCGCGGCGGTCCGCGCCACGGGCGTGGCCAGGGCCAGGGCGAAGGACGTGAAGGCGGGCGTAAGGGTGGTCAGCAGGCGCGTGGCAAGCGCCATGACGGTGGCAAGCCGGAAGGCGGCCCGCGTCAGGATCGCGGCGAGCGTCATGATCGTCACGACCGCGGCGGCAAGCCGGGTCAGGGCAAATTCGAGGCGCGTCCGCCGCGTCGCGAAAAGCCGGTGGATCCGGATTCGCCCTTCGCCAAGCTTGCTGCTCTCAAGGAGCAGATGAAGAAGTAAGGTAGACCATGGAAAAACAGCCTGCGTCCAACCCGGCATCGCGCCAGCGTCTCGACAAGTGGCTGTTTTTCACGCGGCTGATCAAATCCCGATCGCTTGCGCAAAAGGCGATCGAGGGTGGCCGTGTCGCCGTCAACGACGAGCGCGTGACGCAGTCGTCGTTTCAATTGAAGACGGGCGATATGCTCGAACTTGCGCTCGACCGGCGCAGTCTGATCGTTCGGGTCGTGGGCCCGGGTGAGCGGCGAGGTCCCTATGAGGAAGCGCGTCTGCTTTACGACGATCTGACGCCAGAGCAGCCGAAGGAGAAGTTGTCGGCCTACGAGCTTGCCACGCGCGAGCGCGGAGCGGGCCGGCCGACGAAGAAGGAGCGGCGGGAAACCGATCGGCTAAAGCCCGATTTCGATCCGCGCGAGGACTGATGGGCGCCGCCAACCCTGCCCGCCGCTGGCTGTAAAACACGACGCGCTTTTGCGCGACAGCCTTTAGAAAACTCTGCCTTTGCCGTGGCGTTTCGCGCATTGAATATTCTTGCAAAGGGTCCATAAAGCCTTTACCTGACAGACCCACGTTGGGTGCATCGGGTTTGCTTCGGCAGCTATGCGCGCCGGACATTCCTAGCATGCGCGGACGACGAGCATCACCATTGATTGCCGTCTGCCATCAAACGTGAGCATTGGCTGGAGTACCTCATGACGTATGTCGTGACCGACAATTGCATTCGCTGCAAGTATACGGACTGTGTCGAAGTCTGCCCCGTGGACTGCTTCTACGAGGGTGAGAATTTCCTCGTCATTCATCCCGACGAGTGCATCGATTGTGGCGTTTGCGAGCCGGAATGTCCTGCCGAGGCGATCAAGCCGGATACCGAGCCGGGTCTTGATATGTGGCTGAAACTGAACGCGGATTTCGCTTCGAAGTGGCCGAACATCACCGTCAAGCGCGATCCGATGCCGGAAGCGAAGGAGATGGACGGCGTCGAAGCCAAGTACGAGAAGTTCTTCTCGACCGAGCCGGGCCAGGGCGACTGAGACGAAGCGGTCGCCGCCGTTCGTCGAGGCTGACGAAGCAAAGCTGCCCCCGGGGCGCAAAGCTGGGGAAAACACGAGCCGCGCTCGCAGTTGCGAGAATGGTGGCTTGATGGCTGCCATGCAGCAAATTATTGATTTCGGCACTTTTTTGTGATAGGTTCCTTCTACTGATCCACAGAGGGTGTTTTTGCGCGCCCGAAAACCATCACGAAAGCAAACGATCTCCAAAACGCGGTTTCTCCCTAGTACGCAACATGGCGTTGCTCTGTTGTGACCGCATTTTATGAGGCTGTTTGCATTCCTTGGACGGACCAGGATGTACCCACCCGGCGGTATCCCCGTCTATCCCGGGCCTCACTGACCCGGCCCCGGCCAGAATGGCCGGCGCGAAACAGGGAGTTTTTGAAACGAATGACGACCCAGCAGAAAAAATCTTCGACACGCCAGGGCTTCAAGACCGGTGAATCGATCGTCTATCCGGCCCACGGCGTTGGCCAGATCGTGGCGATCGAAGAGCAGGAAGTCGCCGGCATGAAGCTTGAGCTTTTTGTCATCGATTTCGAGAAGGACAAGATGCGCCTGAAAGTGCCAGTGGCCAAGGCCGTCAGCATCGGCATGCGCAAGCTCTCCGAAACCGATTTCGTCGATCGCGCGTTGAAGGTTGTGCAGGGCAAGGCTCGCGTGAAGCGCACCATGTGGTCGCGCCGCGCCCAGGAATACGATGCCAAGATCAATTCCGGCGACCTGATTTCCATCGCGGAAGTCGTGCGCGATCTCTACCGCGCCGAAAACCAGCCGGAACAGTCCTATTCCGAACGCCAGCTCTACGAAGCTGCCCTCGACCGCATGGCGCGCGAAATCGCTGCCGTCAACAAGATGTCGGAAACCGAAGCTGTTCGCCTCGTCGAGGCCAACCTCAGCAAGGGTCCGAAGCGCGGCAAGGCGATCGACGAAGACGACGCTCAGGACGAAGCTGCATAAGCTGTCCGACTGCACTGAGACTTCCAAAAAGCCCGGCCATCGCGCCGGGCTTTTTCTTTGATCGCATGGAACTTTTGCCGTCCGGGCGCATTTATAAAGGCCGGCAGAAGCGCGCCGCTTTCGCGCCGGGCGATCTTGCTTCTGTGATCCCGTCACCGTTCAGGTTCGTGACTTCGAAGTTAGGGCGCCGCGTCGTTTCTTCAAGTTTCGACATCGCGGCGCGAGACGCCCCCTGCTGCCGGACACTGCATCCGTCCGGCCTTTTGGACTTCACACGCAATGGCGCCCGGCGCCAGTCACGGAGTGATCGATGAAGACTCTCACTGCAGACCGGCGGATGATCAAGATCGCAATGGAGGCGCCCTATCTCGAGCGCGACGAGGAGCACAAGCTGGCGCAAGCCTGGCGAAACGACAACGATCAGGAAGCCCGCAACAAGATCGCCATGTCGCATATGCGTCTGGTGATCTCGATGGCCGCGAAGTTTCGCAATTTCGGCCTGCCCATGGGCGATCTCGTCCAGGAGGGCCATATCGGTCTCCTGGAGGCGGCGGCCCGTTTCGAGCCGAGCCGCGAGGTCCGCTTCTCCACCTATGCCACCTGGTGGATCCGGGCGTCGATGCAGGACTATGTCCTGCGCAACTGGTCGATCGTCCGCGGTGGCACCAGTTCGGCGCAGAAGGCCCTGTTCTTCAACCTTCGGCGTCTTCGCGCCCGGCTTGCCCAGGGCGACAGGCAGCTTACATCGCAGGCTATGCATGAGGAGATTGCGGCTGCCCTCGGCGTCAGCATCGCCGACGTGCAGACGATGGATGCACGTCTCTCCGGCAGCGACACCTCGCTGCAGGCGCCGGTCGGCGGCAGTGATTCCGATGGCGGTGAACGGCTGGATTTCCTCGCCAGCGACGCGCCGCTGCCGGACGAGCAGGTGAGCGAGATGATCGACGGCGAACGGGCTCGTGTGTGGCTGCGCGACGCGCTGTGCGCGCTGACGGAGCGCGAAATGCGCATCATCCGCGCCCGGCGGCTGACGGAAGAAGGAGCGACGCTCGAAGAGCTCGGCATCGATCTCGGCATATCCAAGGAACGTGTGCGGCAGATCGAAACTCGGGCGCTGGAGAAGCTCCGGGCGGCCTTGGCGACGCGAGCGCCGGCGCTGACCGCAGGCATTCATTGACCGCCTGACGTCGACCGTCTGCCGCCATGCCCGTACTATTCGCCGGAACCCCGCATTGCGCCGGGAAGCGGTACTGTCCGCTGTCAATTTGGCGATGACGATTGGCGCAGCGTGCTTTCGTTCGTGACCGTTCAGGCGCCTCGCGACGTGCTTGCCTAGCAGATGGCAGGCATTCACGCTCGCAACCGAACGTGCTTCAGCTACGCCTGTCTCAATCCTATTCGGAAACGATCTTCACCCTGTCGCCCGGCTTCACCGTCGAGCTGACCTGCATCGCATTGATCACCCGGAAGAGGTCGAGCTTACGATCGGTTCCCATCATGCGGGCCGACAACGTGGTGATCGTGTCGCCGGGCCGGACCGTCACCACCCGGATCCGCAGCGGCTTCAGCGACTGCGTCTCAGCGGCCGTCATGCGGCGGAACGTGCTGCGCAACTGGTTTGCGGTCGGCTCGAGTGCGCTCGACCCCTTGGGCACGGCGGTCAGGAAGCGGTAGATCCGCGTGTCGATGCGGATGACCGTCACGTCGAAATCCCAGCGGTCGGCGGAGGCGCGCGCGGTTGCGGCTTCCAGGCCGTTGACGCTGATCTGCCGGATCGTGTCGGGCTTCAGGCCGGTGACCCAGCCGCTGGTGATATAGTCCGTCAGGCTTCGGCCGCCCGTGTCGGCGACGCCATCGAAGCGCACGGCGATGTCGCCGGCGCCGGTCGCCAGAACCGCTTCGGCCTTGTTGTCGATCTGGAACCCGGCGGGCACGTCGAAGCGGATGCCGAGCTGGCCGTGCAGGAAGGTCTGGCCGCGCACGTAGCCCTCCTGCGGGCTGTCGCCATAGAGCAGGCCGTCGATGCCGGCGAGATAATAGTCGCGACCGCGGTCGCCGCTGGTGCCTTCCGGACCGAAGGCGCGGGCGTGCCGACGCGCGAGATCGACACGCTGCGGCGCGTTCGGGTGGCTCGACAGGAAGTCGAGGCTCTGGTCGGATTCCGGATCGACCGCCGTGAAGCGGCTATAGGCGGCCATCGAATCGAGGAAGCGCGCCGCTGCATAGGGGTCGTAGCCGGCTTCGCCGAGCATGCGCACGCCGATCACGTCGGCCTGAAGTTCCTGGTTGCGCGAGAAGGCCGCGAGCCTAAGCTTGCCGCGCGCGAGCGCCTGCTTGCCGGCGATGTCGGAGGAGAGGACCTCGGAGACCACGCGGCTGGCGATCACTTCGGCTTCCTCGCGCTGCTGACGCTCGATGCCGTGGTTGGCGGTGACGTGCGCCATCTCGTGCGACAGCACGGCTGCGACCTCGGAGGCATCGTTGGCAAGCGCCAGCAGGCCGCGGGTGACATAGAGATAACCACCGGGCAGCGCGAAGGCGTTGATCGCCGGCGAGTTCAGGATGGTGATGCGATAGGACTGCTGCGGATTCTCGGAGACCGCCGTCAGCGCGCCGGTGATGCGCGCGACCAGGCGCTCGGTCTTGGCGTCCTTGTACTCGCCGCCGTAGCTTGCGACGATGCGCGGATGTTCGCGCGCGCCCAGCTGCGCCCGCGGATCGTTCTTCTGGACTTCCTCGACGATCTGCGGATTGGAGGAGGGCGAAACGGTCGGCTGGTAGGTCTGCTCGATCACGGATTGGCATGCGGAAAGGAGGGTGGTCGCAAGCAATGCAACCACGGCGCGTCCACGCAGCCGTCCGCCCTTCGGCGGGAACCGGTCGTGTGTGACTGTATGCCTCTCCATGCCTCAGCCCGTTCCCATCCATCGCTCCGCCCGCATCCTGCGGGCAAGTGGTACGACAGCGTTGAAAGTCCTACTTTTTCAGCCCGGCAGCGTTGCTCTGCCGCGACCTCTCAGTCCTGGTCTTGCTGTATCTGATTTCAGCGCCACCTGCCTAGTTTGTCTCGGTAGAAATAGTTGCCCCGTGGTATCACGGCAACGGATGCGGGAATATTCGCGCCCTTGCCGGATATTTCGCGCGTCGCATGGCGCCGCGGTCAAATTGTGGCAATCGGCCAAGGGCGTGGAGAATCCGATCCGTCCTTCAAGTATTGCCGAGAAAGCGGTCGATCGCCGCATTGTCCCGCCGCGCCAGGAAGCGGTCGAGGGTGTCGTTTGCGATGATACGCCCCTGGTCGAGAAAAAGCACGCCGTCGGCCAGGGCCTTCACGTCTTCGGGATGGTGTGTGATCACTAGGATCGTGTTGCCTTCCTCCGCGTGCAGTTCCCGCAGGAGCGTGCGCATGCCGGCGCGCATGCCGGGATCAAGCGCTGCGAAGGGCTCGTCGAGCAGCAGCAGGGGGCGCTTTCGCACAAGCGCGCGGGCGAGGGCGACGCGCTGGCGCTCGCCGCCTGAAAGCGTCGGCGGCAGCCTTTTCCCGAAGCCTTCGAGCCCGACGCGGCGGAGCGCGTCTTCAATCTTCTCACGGTCGGTTGCGCTCAGCCGAAGCGCCGGGTCGATGCCGAGGCCGATGTTGGTCGCGACGTCGAGATGGGCGAAGAGGTTGTTGTCCTGGAAGATCATCGAGACCGGTCGTTCCGCCGGCGCCCGATTGGCAACGTTCTCGCCGAGAATGCGCACCTCGCCGCGATCGGGATCCTCGAACCCGGCAATGAGGTGGAGCAGCGTCGATTTGCCGGAACCCGAGGCACCGGCGACGGCGACGATGCCACCGTTGGCGATGGTGCAATCGAAGGTGAGCTTGGCCGTTTCGAAACGGACCTCGACATCGCGCAACTCTATTGCGGGAACGGGATCGATCATGCTTTGCGTCCTTCCGGTCGGCTGTCATTGGCCGTGCCGAGGATGGTGAAGATCAGGCAGAGAAGCCCGAGGAAAAGGGCGAGACCGGCGGCGTCGGCGGTGCGGTAGCTGCCCATACGGCTATAGAGCAGCCACGGCAGCGTCACCATGTCTTGGCTGCCGAAGAGGGCGACGGCGCCGAGGTCGCCGAGCGACAGCGCCATGGCGAAGGAAAGGGCCATCGATAGCGGCTTGCGCAGCGCCGGAAAGTCGATCCATCGCAGACGATCAAAACCACGGATGCCAAGGCTTGCCGTCAGCCGTTCGGACCGTGCCGCATGGGTCGCCATTGCCGGCGCGAGGATGCGGTGGACGAAGGGCAGCGCCATCAGCGCGTTGATCGCAACGACGATGGCAGGTGCAAAGCGCGCGACGTCACCGAAGGGACGCAAAAGCAGGAACCATCCGGCGCCGAGCACCACCGGCGGTACCAAGAGGATCAGCGAGGTGCTGGCACCGATGGCACCGGCAAAGCCGTGGGAGAGCGACGTCGCGTGACGCGGCGCGGTGGCGGTTGCCGCCGCCCGGATCATCACGGCTGCGATGGTGACGGAGGCGAGTGCCGAGGCGAGCGCGATTGCCGCACTCGTCAGCAGCGCCCGGTGCACCGCCGGATCGCGGGCGAGCTTCAGCACATCGGCTTCGAGTCCGGAGATGAGAACCGCGACCAGCGGCGCGCCGAGAAACAGAAAGGCAAGCGTGATCCAGGTGCCATCACTCAGGCGCGCGATCCTTGACGCGCCATCGAAACGGCGCACAGTGCGGCCACCGGTCATGCCCTCTTCCGGCTCGGTCGCCAGATGACGAAGCAGGAGCAGCAGCAGGCCGGTCATGGCGATCTGCAGGGCTGACAGCGCGATCGCGCGCGGCGGATCGAAATCGAAACGCAGCGCCTGGTAGATCGCCACTTCGATTGTGCTGGCCGCAGGCCCGCCGCCGAGCGTCAGCACGAGGGTGAAGCTGGTGGCGCAGAGCATGAAGACGAGGCCGGCGGCACCCGGCAGGAGGCCGCGCAGGACGGGCCATTCGATGAAGCGAAAGAGTGCGCGTGACGGCATGCCGAGATTGGCGGCGCTGCGCCAGTATTCGGCGGGGATGCGCTCGAGCCCGGCCAGGAACAGGCGCGCTGCAAGCGGCATGTTGAAGAAGACGTGGGCAAGCAGGATACCGAAGAGGCCGTAAATGCTGACGGGCTGCGCGAGGCCGAGCCAGCGCAGGCCGGAATTGAGGAAACCCTGCCGCCCCCAGATCTCGATCAACCCGAGTGCGCCAACCAGAACCGGCAGTCCGAGTGGCAGCGCCATCAAGCGCAGCAGCCAGATGCGGCCGGGGAACTGCGGCCGTCGCGCCAGCGCCCGCGCGACGGGGATGGCAAAGAGCACCGACAGCAACGTCGAGAGGGTCGCCTGCAGCAGCGTGAAGCGGGTGACGCGCCAGATGTAGGCGTCGAACAGCGCATCGTCGCTCGCGCCGCCCGTCTGGCTCAGCAAGGCGACGATCGCAAGACCGACGAAAAGTACGAAGACGCCGAGGCAGGCTGCCCCGGCGACCACTGTCATGCGATTTTCGCGCAGTGCGAACAATCCGGCCTCAGTTCTTGCTCATGGCGGCAAGCCATTCGTCGATCCAGGCCTTGCGGTTCTTGGCGACGTCCTCCGAGGGCAGGAGGAAGGTGTTTTCCGGCTTGACCAGCTTGTCGAAGGCGTCCGGCAGCGGCTCCTTGGTCGCTGCGACCGGCATCATCCAGTTCGTCGTCGGGATGATCGACTGGAAGTCCGGACCGGTCATGAAGGCGAGGAACTGCTTTGCCAGTTCCGGCTCCTTGGCGTTCTTGGTCATGCCGGCGACTTCGATCTGGATGTAGTGCCCTTCGGAGAAGGCAGCGGCCTGGTAGCGCTCGGTGTTTTCTGCGACCATGTGGTAGGCCGGCGACGTGGTGTAGGACAGCACCATCGGCGCCTCGCCCTTGGTGAAGAGGCCATAGGCTTCCGACCAGCCGGGGGTGACGGTCAGAACGCGGTCCTTCAGCTTCGTCCAGGCGGCACCCGCCTCATCGCCATAGACGGCCTTGACCCAGAGCAGGAGGCCGAGGCCCGGCGTCGACGTACGCGGATCCTCGATGACGATCTTCTGCGACGGGTCGCCTTCTACCAGCTCCTTCAGGCTCTTCGGCGGCGTCTTCAGCGTCTCGGTGTCGTAGACGACGGCGAAGTGGCCGTAGTCATAGGGCAGGAACGTGTCGTCGGAGAAGTTGCCGGGAACGGTGACGCCGGTTGCCTCGACGCCGTGCGGCGCGAAGAAGCCCGTTGCCTTGGCTTCCGCAACGAGGTTGGTGTCGAGGCCAAGCACGATGTCGGCCTTGGAAGCCTCGCCTTCGAGCTTCAGGCGGGTGAGCAACTCGACGCCGTCGGCCACGCCGACATAGTTGACCTTGCATTCGCAGGTCTTCTCGAAGGCTTCTGCGACCTTGGCGCCCGGGCCCCATTCGGTGATGAAGCTCTCATAGGTGTACACCGTCAGCGTCTTGTCGGCGGCGGTCGCGGCGCCGGAGAAAACAAGGCTCGCGGCCGTCGCAAGGGCTAGCCGGCTAAAGAATTTAAGTTGCGATGAATTGCACATGGCGAGGACCTCTCTCCCAAAGTTCGTTGTTGCATGGGAAAAGGGCGTATCGATCCGATCGCGTCTAATCCCTCCGCCGGTATGAGCCGGATCAGGTTCCGCGGGTTGGCGTTTTGACGCCTCTCAGCCTCCGGCCGCAATGCGGTCGGGAGGCACCCCGTTAGAGCGGCAAGAGATTTACCGCTGCCTCGGTCCCATGGCAAGCGATGTTTACGGCGAAGCTAGGGGACGCCTGGCCAGCACAATGGCGCGTGTTTGCGTATGCCGCCAACTGCGCTACACAACGGCAGCGAGGAGGAAATGTCATGCCCGATATGCTTGTTCGACTTTATGCCCTGCCGGCTGAACCTCAGTCGAAGCTTGGCCTTGGCGTCAGCATTCGCCGCGCCATGGCGCCGGAGCGCCGCCTGGTTGTTTCCTGGATCGAAAGGACTTTCGGTGCCGGATGGGCGGGCGAGGCGGAAGCCGCCTTTTCCTCCACCCCGACGCGCATGCACGTCGCTGTCCATGACGAAAAGATCGTCGGCTTTTCCTGCCACGACGTAACGGCACTCGGCTTCTTCGGTCCGACCGGCGTCGACGAAAGCATGCGCGGGCAGGGGATCGGTGAGGCACTGTTGCTTGCAAGCCTCACGGCGATGCGCGAGGCCGGCTATGGCTACGCGATTATCGGCGGCGTCGGGCCGGCGAAGTTCTACGAGCGGGTGGCCGGCGCCGTCGAAATTCCGGATTCGACCCCCGGCATTTATGCCGGCATGCTTTTCCCCGATCCGGTGCCCGAGGGGCATTGATGGTCTGACCAAAATATCGAGAACCGCTCGTTCGACGGTTTTCTTCGTTTTCCTTCGGCGGTCCTTTGCGCTATGGGCTTTGCCATGTCTCGATCGACCTTCACCATTCTGCTTGGCGGCGCCCTTTCGCTGACCGACCGGCTGGCTCACCAGCTGGCCGCAAGTCGCTTCATTGCGGCTGACGGCGGCATGCGCCATGCCCGATTGCTCGGCATCGTGCCGGATGTCTGGGTCGGTGATTTCGACTCGACCGAGGAAGCCCTTCTTGCGGACTACGCCTCCGTCCCGCGCGAGCCCTATCCGGCGGCGAAGGCCGCGACGGACGGGGAGATCGCGGTCGAGGCGGCGCTGTCGCGTGGAGCCGATCGCCTGATTTTCGCCGGCGCCCTCGGCGGTACCCGCAGCGATCACGCCTTCATGCACCTGCTGCATGCCGTCGCCCTTGCCGAGCGTGGCCTTTCCGTGTTGATGACCTCGGGCGAGGAAGAGGCCTATCCGCTGCTGGCCGGCTCGCTCGACCTCGACCTACCCAAGGGCTGCCTCTTCTCGGTGCTCGGGTTGACCGAGCTTACCGGTCTTTCGATCGTCAATGCGCGCTATCCGCTCGACGATTTCACCTTGCCGTTCGGCTCGTCCCGAACCGTTTCCAACGTTGCGGAGGGTCCCCTTCGCTTCACTCTCCAGAGCGGTCGCGCCATTGTGCTCGCCCGCCCCTATGATCTTTCCGGAGCCTGAGCCTTGGCGCCTCCCATTCTGAAACTCGACGACATCTTCCTCACTTTCGGCGGCGCGCCGCTGCTAGCCGGCGCCAATTTTCAAGTCGAACCGGGCGACCGCATCTGTCTGGTCGGCCGCAACGGCTCGGGCAAGTCGACGCTGATGAAGATTGCCGCGGGCCTGGCCGAGGCGCAGTCGGGCGAAATCTTCCGCCATCCCTCCGCGACCATCCGCTATCTGCACCAGGCGCCGGATTTCGACGGCTACGACACGGTGCAGACCTATGCCGAGGCAGGACTCGGCCCGAGTGACGATCCCTATCGCGTCGCCTATCTGCTGCAGCACCTGGGGTTGACCGGCGAGGAAGACCCGAAGCGCCTTTCGGGCGGTGAGGCGCGTCGCGCGGCGCTTGCCCGTGTCATGGCGCCGGAGCCGGATATCCTGCTGCTCGACGAGCCGACCAACCATCTCGATCTGCCGACGATCGAATGGCTGGAAGACGAACTGATCCGCAGCCGTTCGGCGCTCGTTCTGATCTCGCACGACCGGCGCTTCCTGGAGAAGGTCTCGACCGCGACCGTCTGGCTCGACCGTGGCCAGTCGCGGCGGCTCGACCGCGGCTTTGCCCATTTCGAGGCTTGGCGTGACGAGGTGCTGGAGGCCGAGGAGCTGGAACAGCACAAGCTCGGCAAGGCGATCGAGCGCGAGGAACATTGGCTGCGCTACGGCGTGACCGCTCGACGCAAGCGCAACATGCGCCGCCTCGGTGAGCTGCAGACCATGCGGGCGACCTATCGCGGCCACAAGGGGCCGCAGGGAACGGTACAGGCGACGGCCGCCGACGCCAAGGAATCGGGCAAGCTGGTGATCGAGGCGGAGAAGGTCACCAAGGCCTATGGCGAGCGCACCATCGTCGCGCCGTTCTCGATCCGCGTGCACCGCGGCGACCGCATCGGTCTGGTCGGCCCGAACGGCGCCGGCAAGACGACGCTCCTGAAGATCCTGACCGGACAGATCGAGCCGGATACGGGCACGGTCAAGCTCGGCACCAATCTCGAAATCGCGACGCTTGACCAGAAGCGCGAAGACCTCAATCTCGACGACACGCTGGCGCACTACCTGACGGACGGGCGCGGCGACAACCTGCTGGTCAATGGCGAGCAGCGCCACGTCACCGGCTACATGAAGGACTTCCTGTTCCAGCCGGAGCAGGCGCGCACCCCGATCCGCGAGCTTTCGGGCGGCGAGCGCGCAAGGCTGATGCTGGCGCGCATCCTCGCGCGAGCAACCAACCTTCTGATCCTCGACGAGCCGACCAACGATCTCGACATCGAGACGCTCGACCTTTTGCAGGAGATCGTCGCCGGTTTTGCCGGAACTGTCATCCTCGTCAGCCACGACCGCGACTTCCTCGACCGCACCGTCACCTCGACGATTGCGCCGGCCAATCCGGAGGCGCCGGATGGACGCTGGATCGAGTATGCCGGCGGCTATTCCGACATGATGGCGCAGCGCAAGGGCGCGATCGAGGAGAAGCGCAAGGCCGAGAAGGCGGAAAAGGCCAAGGCCGATGCAGCCGCACCGGCCGCCGAAGCGCCGAAGGCTGCCAAGGGTAAGCTTTCCTACAAGCAGAAATTCGCGCTCGAAAACCTGCCGAAAGAGATTGCCAAGGCGGAAGCCGAGGCTGCCAAGCGCGAAGAAAAGATGGCGGACCCCAATCTTTTCACAAAAGATCCAAATGCTTTTGCGAAGCTGGCGCAGGAGCTGGAAAAGCTGCGTGCCGACCTCGCTCGCATGGAAGAGGAATGGCTGGAACTCGAAATGCTGCGCGAGGAGCTTGAGGGCTGAGACACAACAAAGACGGTCCCGCGCGGGATTGCGAAGGTAATACGTTGAATCCTTGCGAGTTTTACCGTTAAACTGGCAAGGGAAAGATGGCCTTCCGCGTTGAACGTTTTCACAGGGTATGATAAGTAAAACTTATTATATCACCTGTGAACGATCATGATGCCCTTCAAGCTAGAATCCGAAACCATTGGAATGCTTCTGACCGATGTCTCGCGCCTCTTGCGCGGGGCCTTCGACCGCAAGGTCAATGCCATGGATCTGGGCATCACGCCTGGCGAGGCGCGCACGCTGATCCAGGTGGCGCTCACCGAGGGCATCAAACAGGCCGAAATCGCCACACGCATGGGCATTGAGCCTATGACGCTGTCGGCCTATCTCGACAGGCTGGAGGCGAACGGGCTCGTCGCCCGCGTTCCCGATCCGGCGGATCGCCGCGCCAAGAATGTCGTCATCACCGAAAAGGCCGGTCCGTTGTTCAACGAGCTGATGACCGGTCTTCGCGAAATGATGGATGCCTATACGGAAGGGCTGGACTCGGAAGCGCGCGCGCTTCTCTGTTCCAACCTGCGCATCCTGCGTGACAATTTGCGTCAGCTCGATCCGTGCCTTGCCGGTAAGGAGACAGCGGAGAAGGCCGAAGTCCGGGTCGGAGCCGCGCAATGACGCGTCGCATGAGCGAGCGGCGCACAAGCATCATCGGTGCCTTCCTAGTGGCGCTCGGCCCCGTTTCCATGGCGCTGTATACGCCGGCGATGCCTGAACTGGTGCGCGCCTTCTCCTCCAGCGAAGCGGCGATCAAGATGACGCTGTCGCTCTATTTCGCCGGCTTCGCCTTTGCCCAGTTGGTGTCTGGCACGCTCTCCGATGTCATCGGTCGCCGCCGCGCGACGCTGATCTTCATGGCGATCTACCTCGTCGGCAGCCTGATGGCGGCCTTTGCGCCTTCCGTCGCGGTGCTTTTGGCCGGCCGCCTGGTGCAGGGCATCGGCGCCTCCGTCGGGATGACCGTGGCGCGTGCGATCGTGCGCGACCAGTTCACCGGGACTGAAGCCGCACGCATCATGAACATGATCGGCATGATGCTGGCCCTCGGACCCGCCGTGTCACCGACGCTTGGTGGCCTGGCGCTCGGACTTTTCGGCTGGCAGTCGATCTTCTTCCTGATGGTCGGCTTTGCCGCCATGGCCTGTCTCACCGTGCAGTTCTTCATGGCCGAGACCGCGACCCCGGATCCGGCCAAGGGCCACCTGAAGCCCATCCTTGCGGCCTATCGGCGGTTGGTGAGCGACAGCCGCTTCGTTTCCTCGACACTTGTGATCGGCGGAGCGGTCGGCGCACTTTATGCCTGGGCGACCATGCTGCCCTTCGTGCTGATCAATGCGGTGGGGCTGACACCGACCGAGTTCGGCGTCGGCATGCTGATGCAGTCGGGCCTTTTCTTTTCGGGAACCGTGGTGGTGCGGCTGCTGATGCGGCGTTTCACGCCGCAGGCGCTGGTGCCGGCCGGCCTCGTCTTCATCGGTGCGGCCAGCCTCGCGCTTGCCTACACCATGCACGTGCTGCCGCCGAGCTTCCTCTCGGTCATGCTGCCGATCGGGATTTATGCCTTCGGCATCGCCTTCGTCATGCCCTATATGATGACGGCGGCGATGGCGCCGTTTCCGGACATCGCTGGCACGGCGTCGGCAGTGATGGGTTTCGTACAGATGGGCTCGGGGCTGCTTGGTGGCGCGATCGCCGCTGCGGTCGGCGCTCCGGTGCTGGCGCTCGGCACGATCATTCCATGCTTCGGCCTCGTCTGCATCCTGAGCTATGTCTGGTATCGCCGCAACGTTCGCTCGCAGCCGCTCGCCGTGCCGGTCAAGGATCCGCTTTCGGAAGCGGCGGAGTAGAAATCTGGTGCGACATCGGCATCGATACCGCTTCGCCCTGCATACGAAAAAGCCTCCGCGAACGGGTCGCGGAGGCTTCTTTTTTCAAAACGCGTCGTCTTAGCGGTTGCGCGCGGCCAGCGTGCGCAGGCGCAGCGCGTTGAGCTTGATGAAGCCGGCGGCATCCTTCTGGTCGTAGGCGCCCTGGTCGTCCTCGAAGGTGACGAGCTTGTCGGAGTAGAGCGACTTGTCGCTCTCGCGGCCGATGACCATGACGTTGCCCTTGTAGAGCTTCAACGTCACTTCGCCTTCGACATGCTCCTGGCTCTTGTCGATCGCGGCCTGCAGCATCTCGCGCTCCGGTGAGAACCAGAAGCCGTAATAGATCAGCTCGGCGTAGCGCGGCATCAGTTCGTCCTTGAGGTGGGCGGCGCCGCGGTCGAGCGTGATGCTCTCGATCGCGCGGTGCGCGGAGAGCAGGATGGTGCCGCCGGGGGTCTCGTAGACGCCGCGCGACTTCATGCCGACGAAGCGGTTCTCGACGAGGTCGAGACGGCCGATGCCGTTGTCGCGGCCGTACTCGTTGAGCTTGGCAAGCAGGGTTGCCGGCGACAGGCGTACGCCGTTGATCGAGACGGCGTCACCGCGCTCGAAGCCGATCTTGATGACGGTGGCCTGGTCGGGAGCGGCTTCCGGCGAGATCGTGCGCATGTGCACGTACTCAGGGGCTTCCAGTGCCGGGTCTTCGAGAACCTTGCCCTCGGAGGAGGAGTGCAGCAGATTGGCGTCGACGGAGAACGGCGCTTCGCCCTTCTTGTCCTTGGCAACCGGGATCTGATGCTTCTCGGCGAATTCGAGCAGGTCGGTGCGGCTCTTGAACGACCAGTCGCGCCACGGCGCGATGATCTTGATGTCCGGGTTCAGCGCATAGGCCGAAAGCTCGAAGCGAACCTGATCGTTGCCCTTGCCGGTCGCGCCATGGGCGATCGCGTCGGCGCCGGTCTTCTTGGCGATATCGATCAGGTGCTTGGAGATCAGCGGGCGGGCGATCGAGGTGCCGAGCAGGTAAACGCCTTCATAGACGGCGTTGGCGCGGAACATCGGGAAGACGAAATCCTTGACGAATTCCTCGCGGACGTCCTCGATGTAGATCTCCTTGATGCCGAGCATTTCGGCCTTCTTGCGGGCCGGCTCGAGCTCTTCGCCCTGGCCGAGGTCGGCGGTGAAGGTGACGACTTCCGCGCCGAGTTCGGTCTGCAGCCACTTCAGGATGATCGAGGTGTCGAGACCGCCCGAATAGGCGAGAACGACCTTTTTCACGTCTTTATGCGATGCCATGGTTTCCGTCCGTCTGGTCTTGGGGAGGGCGGCGATGCCGCGTGCAAATCTGCGGCACTTTAGCCAGAACCTGCGGCGATACAAGCGCTAGAACGCTTGACGATGCGAATCCGCTGGCAAAAGCGCAGGCGCAGGATTACTGGAGGCGACCCCCGTGCCGAGGAAACGACGATGGACTTCATTCCCAGCCTGCCGACCCTCCTGACCTTTGCCGCTGCGACGCTGCTTCTGGCGGCCACACCCGGCCCTGACATGACGCTTTCGATCAGCCGGGCGCTCGCCCAGGGCAAGAAGGCCGCGCTCTTCGTCGTGCTCGGCACCAGCTTCGGCATCGTTGTGCATACGCTGCTCGTCGCGTTCGGCATCTCGGCGCTGATCACCGCCTCGCCAACCGCATTCACCATCCTCAAGACCGGCGGTGCCGCCTACCTGCTCTGGCTTGCGGTGCAGGCGATGCGCTTCGGCTCCAGCATTTCGGTGCAGAAGGTCGAGCCGACGGAAGGCAAGGCGCTTGCCAACATCTCGGCCGGCTTCTGGGTGAACCTGTTGAACCCCAAGGTCATCATCTTCTTCATGACCTTCCTGCCGCAGTTCGTCAGCGCCGATGATCCCTCGGTCACCGGCAAGCTTCTGTTCCTCGGCCTGTTCTTCATCACCATCGGCATGCCGGTGAACATGCTGGTCGTCTTCACCGCCGACTGGCTTGCCTCCTGGCTGCAGCGCAACAAGGGCGTGATGCGGGCACTTGATTTCAGCTTCGCCGGCGTCTTCTCGGTGTTTGCGGTGAAGATTTTCATGACGACGGCTCGGTAAACAAAAACAAAAAGCCCGGACATCTTGGATGCCCGGGCCTTGTTGTGAATTAGTCTTCAGTACTCAGCCGATCAGCAGCGCATCGTCGTCGAGCGTCTGGCCGCGGATGCGGCGGAACATGGCGATCAGGTCCTCGACCTGCAGTTCCTTGCGGCTGTCGCCGGCGACGTCGAGCACGATCTCGCCGCCGTGGAGCATGATGGTGCGGTGGCCGTAGTCGAGTGCCTGGCGCATCGAATGGGTGACCATCATCGTCGTCAGCTTTCGCTCCGAGACGATCTTCTGCGTCAGGTTCATCACGAACTCGGCCATGCCAGGGTCGAGGGCTGCCGTATGCTCGTCGAGCAGCAGCACTTCGGAGCCTGCGAGCGTCGCCATGACCAGCGAGACCGCCTGGCGCTGGCCACCGGACAGAAGGTCCATGCGGTCGCCCATGCGGTTTTCAAGGCCGAGGTTGAGCTCGGCGATGCGTTCGCGGAAATGTTCGCGGCGCTTCGGACCGAGGGCTGCGGTGAGGCCGCGGGCTTCGCCACGCTTGGCGGCGAGTGCCAGGTTTTCCTCGATCGAGAGTGCGCCGCAGCTGCCGGTCAGCGGATCCTGGAAGACGCGAGCGACGAGGCCCGCGCGCGCAGCGGTACCCTTGCGGCTGACGTCTGTCTTGCCGATCGTCACCTGGCCGGCACTCGGCAGCACGTCGCCGGCGAGCACGCCGAGCAACGTCGACTTGCCGGCGCCGTTGGAGCCGATGACGGTGACAAAGGAGCCCTGCTCGATCGTCAGGCTGACGCCGTTCAGCGCCTGCTTCTGCAGCGGCGTGCCCTTGCCGAAGATGACCTCGATGTTGTTGACGCTGATCATGCCGCACCTCCACGACGCAGACGGGGAAGGACGAGGGCGAAGGTGACGAGTGCCGCGGTCACGAAGTTGAGGTCGGAGGCCTGCAGGCCGAGCATGTCGGTCGACAGCGCCAGCTGGATCGCTATGCGGTAGAGGATCGAGCCGAGCACGCAGCCGATCAGCGCAATCAGGATGCCGCGGGCACCGAGCAGCGTCTCGCCGATGATGACCGCCGCAAGCCCGACGACGATGGTGCCGACACCCGAGGTGACGTCAGCAAAGCCGTTGGTCTGGGCGAACAGCGCGCCACCGAAGGCGACGAGCGCGTTGGAGATCGCCATGCCGAGATAGATCTGGCGGTTGGTGTCGACGCCCTGTGCGCGGGCCATGCGGGCATTGGCGCCAGTGGCGCGCATCGCAAGGCCGGCATCGCTCTCAAGGAAGCGCCAGACGATGATGACGGCGACGACCACGAGCACGCCGATAAACAGCGGCCGGACGTAGAAATCGCGCAAGCCGAGGCCGTAGAAGGGTGACAGCATCGTGTCGGCGTTGATCAGCGCGACGTTCGGCTTGCCCATGACGCGCAGGTTGACCGAGAACAGCGCGATCATCGTCAGGATCGAGGCGAGCAGGTTGAGGATCTTGAAGCGCACGTTGAGCATCGCCGTGACGATGCCGGCTGCGGCACCCGCGACCATCGCCACGCAGGCGGCAAGCCACGGATTGACGCCGGCGATGATCAGCACTGCGGTGACGGCGGCGCCCAGCGGAAACGATCCGTCGACCGTGAGGTCGGGAAAATCGAGAACCCGGAATGCGAGAAAGACGCCGAGGGCAACGAAGGCATAGACCAGCCCCAGCTCCACGGCTCCCCAGAAAGCAATTAGACTCAACCCCAGACCCTCTTTTCTACCTGTCGCGCCTGATTGTGCTTATGAGCGCGACGCTCCCGCTTGGCACATGGGGCGCACGGCCGGGCGCATGTGCGGCTTAGAAACTTGGAGCGGCCTCCGGTATTCCGGGCCCCTCATAGCGAACCGCCCCCGTATGGAACGGAGGCGGGCAAAACGCAACAAACTTGAACCTGAAAAGGCCTAAAGCCTTATTCAACGACGCGGGTTGCGCGCTTTACGACACTTTCCGGAAGGGTGACGCCCATTTTCTCGGCGGCCTTCTTGTTGATCACCAGGTCGGAACCGGCGGCAACCTTGACGCCGATATCACCCGGGTTTTCGCCCTTGAGGATGCGAACGACGATTTCGCCAGTCTGCTTGCCGACGTCGTAGTAGTTGAAGCCGAGGGCTGCGAGCGAGCCGCGGGCAACCGAGTCCGTGTCGGCGGTGAAGAGCGGCAGCTTGGCTTCTTCGGCGACGGCGACGGCACCTTCAAGTGCGGAGATGATCGTGTTGTCGGTGGGTACGTAGATCGCATCGGCGCGGCCGACGAGGGCACGGGCAGCACCCTGGACTTCAGCCGACTTGGTCGCGGCGGACTCGACGACGGTCAGGCCGGCCTTTTCGGCCTCGGTCTTCAGCACCGCGAGCAGCGAAACGGAGTTGGCTTCGCCGGAATTGTAGAGGTAGCCGATCGACTTGGCGTTCGGCAGGATTTCCTTGATCAGGGCGACGTGTTCGGCAACCGGCGACATGTCGGAGAGGCCAGTGACGTTACCGCCGGGCTTGTCCATGTCCTTGACCAGCTGGGCGCCGACCGGGTCGGAAACGGCGGTGAAGACGACCGGGGTATCGCGGGTCGAGGAGACGACCGCCTGGGCCGACGGCGTCGAGATCGGAACGATCACGTTCGGCGCTTCGCCTGCGAACTGGCGGGCGATCTGCGCGGCGGTCGCCGGGTTGCCCTGGGCCGACTCGTAGATGAATTTGAGGTTGTCGCCTTCCTTGTAGCCGGCGGCGGCCAGCGCGTCCTTCACGCCGTCGCGTGCCGCGTCGAGTGCCGGATGCTCGACGATCGCGGTTACGGCGACGGTCACCTCATCGGCACGGGCGGGCAGGGTGAATGCCACCGTGGCGGCAAGGGCGATGAGAAGTGAGCGCATGGGTTGTCCTCCAATTGATGTCCCGCTTTCTTAGGAAACCGATGACATGAAATCAATCGATAGGAACTGCATCACCCATCAAAGTTCTTCATCGATGGGTGAGGGGCGAGGAACGAAGGACCCGAGGAGGCGCTTCGTCTCAATCTTCGCCGTGATTGGCGATCATCATCGCTTCGAAGGCGAGGCGGTCGACCTTGCGCATGCGTTCGGATTCCGACTTCAGCTGGCCGCAGGCGGCGAGGATGTCGCGGCCGCGTGGCGTGCGGATCGGCGAGGCGTAGCCGGCCTGGTTGATGAAGTCGGCAAACTTCTCGATGTGCTCCCAGTCGGAACACTGGTAGTTGGTGCCCGGCCAGGGGTTGAAGGGGATGAGGTTGATCTTCGCGGGCACACCCTTCAGGAGCTTCACCAACTGCTTGGCGTCTTCGAGGCTGTCGTTGACGTCCTTCAGCATCACGTATTCGAAGGTGATGCGGCGGGCGTTGGAAAGGCCGGGATAGGCGCGGCAGGCGTCCATCAGTTCCTTCAGCGGGTACTTCTTGTTGATCGGCACCAGCATGTCGCGCAGGTCGTCGCGCACGGCATGCAGCGAGATCGCCAGCATGACGCCGATCTCTTCGCCGGTGCGATAGATTTCCGGCACGATGCCTGAGGTCGACAGCGTGATCCGGCGCTTGGACAGCGACAGGCCTTCGCCGTCAGAGGCGATCAGAAGGGCGGTCTTGACCTGCTCGAAATTATAGAGCGGCTCGCCCATGCCCATCATCACGATGTTGGTGATCTTGCGGCCTTCGGCCGGCACGATCGCGCCCTGCGGGGTGTCGCGCTCCGGGAAGTCGCCGAGCCGGTCGCGGGCAAGCAGCAGCTGCGCGAGGATTTCCTCGGCCGTCAGGTTGCGCACCAGCTTCTGGGTGCCGGTGTGACAGAAGGAGCAGGTGAGCGTGCAGCCGACCTGGCTCGAAATGCAGAGCGTGCCGCGGCCTTCCTCGGGAATGTAGACGGTCTCGATCTCGACCGGTCGTCCGGCGCCGCGCGCCGGGAAGCGCAACAGCCACTTGCGGGTGCCGTCGCCGGAAATCTGTTCCTCGACGATCTCCGGGCGCGCGATGGTGAAATGCTGCTTCAGCATCTCGCGCATGTCCTTGGACACGTTCGTCATGTGATCGAAGTCGGAGACGCCACGCACGTAGAGCCAGTGCCAGAGCTGGCTGACGCGCATCTTGACCTGGCGTTCTGGCACGCCCTTTTCGACCAGTGCCTTGGCCATGTCCTCGCGCAGAAGTCCGATCAGCGACGGCTTTTCCGCCTCTACGGCTGCGCGCACCTGCGGCGCCTTGGCGATTTCCACCCGGTTCAGAATTTCAGTGGCTGCCATGCTCATGATGTCCTGTCATACGGCGAGAGGCCGTCCGGAGAGCGGGTCCGGAAATCGTCCTGATGCGCGAATTGAAATCGGTCGAGCCATCGAAAGCGGCCTATCGGGGCGCGGAGGCTCTCAAGTTGGCCGCCCTTTAGCATTGTTTTGGCTGGGAGTCACGAGGCAGGCCCCTTGAACGCAAAAGGCCGGCTTTGCAGCCGGCCCCTACGCGTGACTTTCGGTCTCGCGATTACTTGCAGGCTTCGATCTGCTTCAGCGCAGCGGAGATGCCCGAGAGCGAGTAGGAGTAGGAGGTCGCGGTACCCTTGCGCGACTTGGCGTTGACCGACATGGCCTTGCCGTTCTTCATGGCGGCAACCAGTGCCGGCTCTTCGGCAGCATTTTCGACCCAGGCCGAATTGCCCTTGGTGAACATCACGAAGGTGCGGCCGTCGATGACGACGTTGACCTTGGAGTTTTCCTGCAGAGCATAGCCCATCATTGCCTGAGGCTCGTAGCTGATGTTCTGGCCGGGGCGCTGGGAAACGAGGAAGAAGATGTCGCCATGGTCGACGCCGGCCGGGCTCTTTTCCTTCGGAACCGAAAGGACGTAGCAGACCTTGCCGCCGCCGGCATTGTAGGAATAGGCGCCCCAGGCGTTGAACTGCTGGATGCGCGTCGGAGACTGGGCGGCAGCCATGCTGGCGGTGGCCAGAACGAGTGCGATTGCGGTTGCGATCTTTCTTACAAACATGAGGTCCTGCCGCTTTTCTTGCTTTTCGATCACCCGAAACAGGTCAGACGGGCGACGCGTAGTCATGATTTGATTTGTTTTGACTTAATTCAGGTTACCAAACCGTCAACGGTGGCCGAAAACCGCGGCTTTAGCCCCGAAATGGAGCGGTTTGCCCCATCGCACAGTGCCTTTCGACCGCCGATTCGCGCCTTCGCCGAACCGGGCTCGATCGAGGATGCGCGTTACCTCGGAATGCCCGTTCCAGAAGGTTTCCTGCCCCAAGCCATTGCATGGCGTCAGCCGCACCAAAGCGCGCGACCAGCGTCACTTGCAGATCTATGCCACAAAGAATTAGGCAAGAGTTTGACTTTCGGGCGGGAATGCGGCGCCACAACCGGACAGGCGGCGTCCGACGTCAGCTCTCCGGCGTGTCGGCCAGCGTCTCATCGGCCTTGGTATAGTGCGTTTCCTTGATCTGCCCGCTGATGGCAGCAAAGGCCGCGGTCAAGACGGCAACGTCATCGGAGAAGCCGACGACGGCCAGCACGTCGGGGATGATATCGATCGGCAGCACGAAATAGGCGAGGGCTGCAAGCAGGATGCCGCGGGTGCGTGTCGGGGTCTTCGGATCGATGGCGCAGTAATAGGCGGCAACCAGGTCGCGGCTGAATGGGATCTGGCGGGCAGCTCGGCGAAAGGTCGGCCAGAAGCGGCGCTTCACGCGCTTTTCCCGCCGCTCCTGCTCGGATTCTTCGCCAGGCAAGAGAATTTCACCAATCTTGATGTCGTCCATCGTCCCGCTTCCGCTATATTCTCGGCCGCCAGGCGTTCTCGTGAACGCGAGGCGCTCCGGCGCTTTCAATATGGGAATTCCGCGTCCTATTTCAAATGATCGGGCATGCGGCCTGACGCTGCCTTGTCCATGCGCGCCGCCAGCTTGAAGTCGAGTTCGCTCAATCCGCCGGCGTCATGGGTCGTCAGCGTCACGTCGACGCGATTGTAGACGTTGAACCATTCCGGGTGATGGTTGAGCTTCTCGGCGACGATCGCGCATTCGGTCATGAAGCCGAAGGCCTCGACGAAGTTCTTGAAGCGGAACGCCTTCCAGATCGAGTTGCCGTCTTCGGCCCGCACCCACCCTTCCATCTTGTGAAGGTTGTCGGCAATCGTCGCTTCGTCCAGTCTCTCCGCTGCCATCGCTTGTCTCCTCCCATGCGCCTGTTCGAAGCCCGAGCTGTCGCGTATAAGCGTCAACTGTCTCCAGCCTTCGAATCTGAATAGCATGAAACCGGTCAGAGTTCTTTTCGTTTGTCTCGGCAACATCTGCCGGTCGCCGCTTGCCGAGGGCGTGTTGCGCGCATTGGCGAAGCAAGAGGGATTGGCTGTAGCGCTGGAGATCGATTCGGCCGGAACCGGCGCCTGGCATATCGGCGATCCGCCGGACCGGCGATCGATAGAGACGGCGCGGCGGCACGGCATCGATATTTCTACACTGCGCGGACGCCAGGTGGCGGCGGCAGATTTCAGTGATTTCGACCTCATCCTCGGCATGGACGAGAACAATGTCCGCACGCTGAAAAGGCTCGCGCCGGATGGCACGGCGCAGAAGGTGCATCTCTTTCTCGATTATGCGTCAGGCGACCTGCGGGACGTGCCGGATCCCTATTACGAAGGGCGGGAAGCCTTCGAGGCGCTTTACCAGATGCTGGAGGCCGGATGTTCGTCGTTGCTCGAAAGGCTCGGCGAACGCACCTCGTGAAGCGGGAAAACCTCTTCCGTCAGGTACGGTCCGCCGCCGACTGAATCGCGCGACGAGAGCAGCACGAAGCGGGAGACCGTGAAGAGCGAGGTCATGAAGTTGCCGCGCCCCGAGAGGTACTCGACCACGTCTTCGACACGGCTGGAGCGCAGCCGCGCCAGCGTCACGTGCGGGGTGAACTTGCGCGGGTCCGGCCCCAGTCCGAGCCTTTGGCAGATGCGCTCGATTTCGGCCTGCAGCGCATACATTTCCGGATGGTTGGTAACGCCGGCCCAGACCGAGTGCGGCTTCTTCGAGCCGAATGCGCCGGTGCCGTTCAGTTGCAGTTGGAATTCAGGACGTTCGATGCGATCGAGTTTGTCGATGATCTCGTCGGCGGTGCGCCAGTCGACGTCACCGATGAAGCGCAGGGTGATGTGGTAGTTCTCCACATCGATCCAGCGAGCTCCGGGAAGACCTCCGCGCAGCAATGAAAGACTCATTGCAGCATTGCGCGGAATTTCGAGGGCGGTGAATAGTCTCGGCATGGCGAGCTCCCCGAATCTCTTGCAGATGTCTTAGCGAATCACGCATCGCATCTGCACGCAACTGGTATTTGACGCTTCAGAATATTAACGTTGCCTTAACTGTGGACGATGTCATCACTCCGTCTTGTTCAGCGTTGCCAGAAACCGCTCGACGACGGGCAGGGCCTTCTCGACCATGACGCCGACGCCGTCGCCATTGGGATGCATGCCGTCTTCGAGCTTGAGCTTGGCCTCCGTCACCACGCCGTCGAGAAAGAACGGATAGAGTTCCAGCCCATATTTTTTGGCGAGTTCCGGATAGATCGGGTTGAAGCGGGCGGCGTAGTCGCCGCCCATGTTCGGCGGCGCCATCATGCCGGCGAGCAGCACGGCGATGCCGCGGTCCTTCAGCCGGGTGATCATCGCCTCGATGTTCTTGCGGGTCTCTTCAGGCGCGATGCCGCGCAGCGCGTCGTTGGCGCCAAGCTCGAGGATCACGCCATTGGTACCATCCGGCACCGACCAGTCGATGCGGGCAAGACCGCCGGAACTCGTGTCGCCGGAAACGCCGGCGTTCGCGATCGTCACGTCGAAGCCCTTTTCCTTCAGCGCCTTTTCGAGCCGGGCCGGGAAGGCGTCCTCCGGCGGGAGCTGATAACCCGCCATCAGGCTGTCGCCGAACCCGATGAGGCTGATCGTCTCGGCGCGTGCCGTCCATGATAACGCAAATGTCATCATCAGTGCCAAGAAAACCCGTTGAAATCCTTTTAATGCCATGGGCCTGTTCCTAAATCCCGAATGCCGTTTCTGTTCCCCACTTCGTTTCATATAGGGTTGTTTCGCTTGGCCAGCACCATCATCGAACTTAAAAACGCGGATCTGACGCTGGGCGAGGCGGCCGCCTCGGTGCATGTGCTGAAAGGCATGAGCCTGACGATCAATGCCGGAGAATCGGTCGGCATCGTCGGCCCGTCCGGTTCAGGCAAGTCGACTTTGCTGATGGTGCTTGCCGGGCTCGAGCGGCTGGATCGCGGCGAGATCGTCATCGACGGCACGCCGCTGCACCGGCTCGACGAGGACCGGGTGGCGGACTTTCGCGGGCGCAACATCGGCATCGTCTTCCAGTCCTTCCACCTCATTCCCAACATGACGGCACTCGAAAACGTCGCCGTGCCGCTCGAACTGGCCAATGTGTCGGGCGCCTTCGAGATCGCGCGCAAGGAGCTTGTCGCCGTCGGCCTCGGCGAGCGGCTCAGCCATTATCCCGGCCAACTCTCGGGCGGCGAGCAGCAGCGCGTTGCGATCGCCCGGGCGCTTGCGCCCTCGCCGAAGCTTCTGATCGCCGACGAACCAACCGGCAACCTCGACGCCGAAACCGGACGGCAGATCGCCGATCTGCTTTTCGCCGAACAGCGTGACCGCGGCATGACACTCGTGCTCGTGACCCATGACGCCGCCCTTGCCGACCGCTGCGCGCGGCAGGTGCGGGTGCGCTCGGGCGAGATCGTTGCCGGCGGCGCCGCGGACCCCGTGGCCGTGGCGCCGGTCCAGCAGGCGGCCTCGGCATGATCGGCGCGCCTTCGGTACGGCTGCGGCCGCTGCTTGCCCTGCGGCTGGCGCTGCGTGAAATGCGCGGCGGGCTCAAGGGCTTCTACATCTTCCTCGCCTGCATTGCGCTGGGTACGGCGGCGATTGCCGGCGTCAACTCGCTGTCGCAATCGATCACAGCGACGATCGCATCGCAGGGTCAGGAACTGCTCGCCGGCGATATTCGCTTCGAGCTTAACAATCGTGTCGCAACGACCGAAGAGCGCGCCTATCTCGATGGTCTTGGAACCGTTGCGGTTTCCGCTGGCCTGAGATCTATGGCGCGGCTGCCCGACGGTTCCAATCAAGCCCTGGTGGAACTGAAGGCCGTCGATGCGGCCTATCCGCTCTATGGCACGCTGGAAAGCGAACCCGACAGGCCGCTGCACGACCTCATCGCACGCGATGGCGACGTCTTCGGTGCGGTCGTGGCGCCTCTGCTGCTCGACCGCCTGGACGTTAAGGTCGGAGACGAAATCCTTCTCGGCAACGCCCGTGTCCGGATCGCTGGCACGATCACGCGCGAGCCGGATGCGCTTTCCGACGGCTTCGGCTTCGCGCCCCGCCTGATGGTCTCGGACGAAGCCCTGGCGGCGACGGGACTGGTGCAGACCGGAAGCCTCGTCGAGCACACATACAAGGTGAAGCTCGCCGATTCGGCAGGGGTCGCGGCCGTTCGCACCGAGGCGGAGAAAAGCCAGCCGGCAGCCGGCTGGTCGATCCGCACCAGCGGCAACGCAGCACCGGCGCTGACGGCCAACATCACGCGTTTCTCGCAGTTCCTGACGCTTGTCGGCCTGACGGCGCTCATCGTCGGCGGTGTTGGCGTCGCCAATGCGGTGCGCGCCTATCTCGATGCCAAGCGCAGCGTGATCGCGACCTTCAAATGCCTGGGCGCGCCCGCTGCGTTGGTGGCGATGATCTATCTCGCACAGATCCTGATGATCGCCTTGATCGGCATCGTCATCGGGCTCGCGCTCGGAGCTCTGATCCCCTTTGTCGCGGCGCAGTTTTTGGCCGACCTGTTGCCGATTTCGACCGCCTTCCATCTCTATCCGGGCGCGCTCGGGCTTGCCGCCCTGTTCGGCGTGCTGACGGCGCTGACCTTCGCCATCCTGCCGCTCGGACGGGCGCGCGCCATTCCTGCGACCGCACTCTTCCGCCAGCAGGGTTTCGATCCCTCGGGTTTTCCGGCCTGGCCCTATCTGCTCGGCGCCGTCGCGTGTCTTGCCGCGCTCGCCGGCCTGGCGATCTTTACGGCATACGACCGCTATATTTCGCTCGTCTTCCTCGGCGCGATTGCCTTCGCCTTCATCGTGCTCAGGGCCGTTGCGCTCGCGATCGCCTGGCTCGCGCGCCGCAGCCCGCGGGTCAATTCGCCGGCTCTCAGACTGGCGATCGGCAACATTCACCGTCCGGGTGCGCTGACCTCCTCGGTGGTGCTGTCGCTTGGGCTCGGTCTGGCGCTTCTGGTGACGCTGGCGCTGATCGACGGCAATCTGCGCCGCGAACTCACCGGAAGCATGGCGGAGCGAGCGCCGAATTTCTTCTTCGTCGATATCCAGGGCAGTGAGATTGAAGGTTTCCGCTCGGTGCTGAACCAGGCGATCCCGAAGGGCAAGGTCATCGAGGTGCCGATGCTGCGCGGCCGCATCACCGCCTTCAACGGTGAGGACGTGAACAGCCGCAACGTGCCGCCTGCAGGCCAATGGGTGCTGCGCGGCGACCGCGGCATCACCTACGCCAAGAACAAGCCGGAGAATTCGACGCTGTCCGAAGGCGCCTGGTGGCCGGCCGACTACAGCGGCGAACCCCTGGTTTCCTTCTCGTCCGAGGAGGCCGGCGAACTCGGCCTGAAGATCGGCGATACGGTCACCGTCAATGTGCTCGGTCGCAACATCACCGCCAAGATTGCCAACTTCCGCAATGTCGAGTGGGAATCGCTGTCGATCAACTTCGTCATGGTGTTCTCGCCGAACACCTTTGCCGGCGCGCCGCATGCCTGGCTGGCGACTGTGATCGATCCGTCGGCGACGCCGGAAGAGGAGGCGGCGGTCCTGAAGGCCGTCACCAATGCCTATCCGACGATCACCAGCGTACGGGTGAAGGACGCTCTCGATATTGTGAATGGGCTGCTCGGTCAGCTGGCAACGGCGATCCGGGCGGCCGCGGCCGTGGCGCTCGTCGCCTCCGTGCTGGTGCTGGCCGGCGCGCTTGCGGCCGGCAACCGGGCGCGCGTCCATGATGCGGTGGTCCTGAAGACGCTGGGGGCAACGCGGGTGACGCTGATCAAGGCGTTCAGCTACGAATACGCGATCCTCGGTCTTGCAACCGCAGTTTTTGCGCTGTTTGCCGGCGGTATCGCCGCCTGGTTCGTCGTCAACCGCATCATGACGCTGCCGTCGAGCTTCCTGCCCGACGTGGCGATCGTGACGGTTGTGGCAGCGCTGGTGATGACGGTCGGCATCGGACTTGCCGGTACATGGCGCATTCTCGGGCAGAAGGCGGCGCCGGTCCTGCGCGAACTTTGACCGGGCCGAGTTAACCGTAAATCCCTATTGCGCCGGTCTGAATCGGTCCGGTGCAACGGAATCCGGGAGTGCCGGGTCTTGTGTGCAGCGGGTTTCGGCATCATATTTGTCCACAGGCATGCTGGAGCTCCGCAGCGGCGCCTGGGCGTGGAAGCTCATCTTCCAGGGCGATATTCGCCGCCCGACACCGTAACTTCCACCGGAGCTTGAATGAGGAAACAATGGCTGATCTGAGAAATTACCAAACCCGAATGTCGCCCGCCGGCGCTCAGGCGGGTGCCGTGATTGACGAAGGCCTTCGCGCATACATGCTGAAGGTCTACAACCTGATGGCGCTTGGTCTGGCGATCACTGGCGTCGCGGCCTACCTGGCCTTCCAAATGGCGTTTTCGGATGGCCAGCTGACTGCCTTTGGTGCTGCGATCTATACGAGCCCGCTGAAGTGGGTGGTGATGCTGGCGCCGCTGGCGCTCGTGTTCTTCATGAGCTTCCGCATCAATAGCATGAGCGTTTCTGCCGCGCAGACGACGTTCTGGATCTATGCGGCCCTGATGGGCCTGTCGCTGTCGTCGATCTTCCTGATCTACACCGGCCAGAGCATCGTTCAGACGTTCTTCGTGACGGCCGCCTCGTTCGGCGCCCTGTCGCTTTACGGCTACACCACGAAGAAGGACCTGTCCGGCATGGGCTCGTTCCTGATCATGGGTCTGTTCGGCGTCATCATCGCGTCGATCGTCAACATCTTCCTCGCCTCTTCGGCGCTCGCCTTCGCGATTAGCGTGATCGGCGTGCTGATCTTCGCAGGCCTCACCGCCTACGACACGCAGAAGATCAAGGAAATGTACTACGAAGCCGATGACAGCACCGTTGCCGGCCGCAAGGCGATCATGGGCGCGCTGACGCTCTACCTCGACTTCATCAACCTGTTCATGTTCCTGCTCCAGTTTATGGGCAACCGGAACAACTAAGTCTGAACAGCAGACGGAAAAGGCGGCTTCGGCCGCCTTTTTTGTTTGCTGAAGCAGCTTGAAAGCGTCCGGGCTCCGTGGGAGTGAAAGGACGACGAAACCTTGGGATCAAAGTCTTTAGCCATGTCCCTGACCCTGCGCGACGCCACCCTGGCCGATCTTCCCGTCATCACCGAGATCTATCGCGAATCCGTGTTGCACGGGGTTGCGACCTACGAGATCAACCCGCCATCCGAAAAGGAGATGCGGGCGCGGTTCGAAACGATCATCGGCAGCGGCTACCCGTACATGGTTGCGGTAGACGCGGGCGGGACGATCATCGGCTATGCCTACGCATCCGGCTTCCGCACGCGCACGGCCTATCGCTTCCTGGTCGAGGATTCCATCTACCTGGCGCCGGAAGCGCGCGGCAAGGGTGCCGGCAAGGCGCTGCTGGTCGAACTCGTCCGGCGTTGCACTGAACTCGGCTTCCGCCAGATGGTCGCGGTGATCGGCGGTGCCCATCCGGCCTCGATCGCCGTGCACCGGTCGCTCGGCTTCGAACTCCAGGGCACGATGAAAGCGACCGGCTTCAAGCATGGCCGCTGGCTCGACACGACGATCATGCAGCTCGCGCTCGGCGAGGGCCAGGCGACCGACCCGCCGGAAGACGTCTATCCGGACACCCTCTACCAGTGACCATCGCTTGCTGAAGAACGTCAGTCGGCGAAGCGCCTCGAAGCGCGCCGTAGGCAGGTCGTGCCGTTGCTGCCCGTGACGTCGGCGGGCGTCTCCTGATGTCACCCTTTCCCGGGTGGTCAGGTTTCCACCAGCCTCAGCACCTTGTCGAATACCTTGAGCACCTGGGCGAGCTCGTGACCGCGCTTCAGGATCGTGCCGTGAATGTTCAGCACGCTATAGGCGCCCTGTTTCGCGGCCAGTTTCGGGTTCTTCTCGATCCGGTAGAGCGGCATTTCGCCCGAACGCTTGAACACTGAGAAGACCGCGCGGTCCCTCAGGTGGTCGATCGCGTAGTCCCGCCACTCGCCTTCGCCGACCATACGGCCGTAGACCCACAGGATCTGATCCAATTCGCGGCGATGGAAAGTGATGGGGGGAGCGTTCTTGGCGTTCTTGTATTCGTGAAGATCGACGACCACTTCGGAAGTGGTTTCGCGC
This sequence comes from Ensifer sp. ENS06, assembly GCF_014852205.1. NCBI lineage: Bacteria > Pseudomonadati > Pseudomonadota > Alphaproteobacteria > Hyphomicrobiales > Rhizobiaceae > Ensifer > Ensifer sp. ENS06. The sequence goes on from NZ_JACVBC010000008.1 coordinate 222,000, forward strand.
TGATGGCGCGCCTCGCCTTGCGGCAAATCCGGCTCATCGGTCATCGGCAATCCGGCCTTCTGTTGTGACAGAACGATTACAGTGTGCCTGACACGAGCCGAAAAGCAAGCTGGAAGCCATGGGACGATGAGGTCATTTCTTGCCTCTGCCCCATTTCAGTCAAACCGGCGCCCCAATTCATCGCAAAACTCGCGGGCGCTGACGGACAGAGTCGTTGCCACCGTATGTCCGGTCAGATCGTCATGCTGCGGGAGTTCACCGAACGCAGTTATGGCCGGTTCGGTCCGGTAACTTCGAACCCTCAGCCCCAGCCCCTCGATGCTGCCGGGCCGAACCAACCCCTTGCGCTTCGCCGTCCCTACAATTTGCCCTGAGGGCCGGCGAGCACGGCCGCAGCGCCGATGATGGCACCCGGCGTTTCCTTGTCCTTCATCGATTGCAGCAGGATCGCGCAGCCGCTGTTTCCCGGGCGCTCGGTCAGCACCGTCGCCGGCAGCGTAAAGGACGCGGGCTGGCCGTCCCACATGCCGATCGTCTGTATGTCACGCACCGCATGCCAATAGGGGACTTCCTTGCCGCTGTTCTCCCCCTTCTCCATCTTCACGATCTTGGCGCGGTCGAAATAGACGACGACGACATTGGCCTTGCCGATGCCGCTACCGATTGTGATCTGGATTTCTTCGCCGAGGATCTTGGCGTCGACGGGAACGGCAAGCCCTTTGCCTTCCGCCTTCATCGTTTCCAGCCGCGTCTTGATTGCCTGCAGGTTGCCGCCGTTCAAGTGGTCGCGGCCGTTCAGGATTGCCTGGGGCGTGTAGACGCCGTTGCGCCCGAGCATGCGCGCATAGGCATATTGCCGCTCGGTGTTTTCCTTCGATGCCAGCGTGTCGGCCCAGCCGAGATAGTTCCAGTAGTCGACGTGATAGGCGAGCGCCACCACATCGCCTTCGTCGACCAGCGACTTCAGCGCCGCATCCGCCGGCGGACAGGACGAACAGCCCTGGCTGGTGAACAGTTCGACAACGCCCTTGACCGCCTGTTTCTCCTGCGCCCCGGCAGGGGCACCGGCGGCTGCGAGCAGCCCGAAAGCCAGTGCAACAGGGCGAATGAAAGAACGGTCTGCGGATGTCATGGCGTCACTTCGTTACCGGCCGGCGGCCTACTCCTTGTGGGGAAGTTCACTACATACGACGCCCCTGCATCAACGGGAAGTCACGTTGGAGTGAGCTGGCAAGTGAGCGCGATCCAGCACCCGATCGTTGGCCGGTGCACCTCAAAGAAAGAGCCGGGGCGCCTTTCGGCGTCCCGGCTCCAGAGCCTTGTATGCGCTCGCGCGATTAAGCGGCGAGGTCGCGCAGAACCGTCTGCAGGATGCCACCGTTGTTGACGTAGGTCACTTCATCCAGCGTATCGATACGGCAGACGAGCGGCACATCTTTCACGCTGCCGTCGCCGTAGGTTACCTTGGCAACGCGCTTTTCGCGCGGCTGGACATTGGCGAGGTTTTCGATCGTGACGATCTCATCGCCCTTGAGGCCAAGCGATTCCCAGGTCGTGCCTTCCTCGAAGACGAAGGGAATGACACCCATGCCGACGAGGTTCGAGCGGTGGATACGCTCGAAGGACTGCGCGATGACGGCCTTGACGCCGAGCAGGTTGGTGCCCTTGGCAGCCCAGTCGCGCGACGAACCGTTGCCGTATTCGACGCCGGCGAAGATGACGAGCGGAACGCCCTCTTCCTTGTACTGCATGGCGGCGTCGTAAATCGACATCTCTTCCTTGGACGGATAGTGGATGGTGTAGCCACCTTCCTTGCCGTTCGGGCCGAGCATGTGGTTGCGGATGCGGATGTTGGCAAACGTGCCGCGCATCATCACCTCATGGTTGCCACGACGCGTGCCGTACTGGTTGAAGTCGGCAACGCCGACGCCGTGACCGATGAGGTAGGCACCGGCCGGCGAGGCCGCCTTGATCGAACCGGCCGGCGAGATGTGGTCGGTGGTGATCTTGTCGCCGAAGAGACCAAGCACGCGGGCGCCCTTGATGTCGGAGATGCCCGAACCGGACTTGCCCATGCCGACGAAGTAGGGCGGGTTCTGCACGTAGGTCGAACCGTCGTCCCAGGCATAGGTCTGGCCCGGAGGAACCTGAACGGCCTGCCAGTTTTCGTCGCCCTTGAACACGTCGGCGTACTTGGTCGCGTAAAGTTCGCGGGTGACGTACTTGAAGATGAACTCCTGGATTTCCTTGGAGGTCGGCCAGATGTCCTTGAGGAAGACCGGCTTGCCGTCCTGGTCTTCGCCGAGCGGCTCGTTGGTCAGGTCCTTCTGGACGGAACCTGCAAGCGCGTAGGCGACGACGAGCGGCGGCGAAGCGAGGTAGTTCGCCTGGACGTCCGGCGAGATGCGGCCTTCGAAGTTACGGTTGCCCGAAAGAACGCCGGCGGCGATCAGGCCCTTGTCGTTGATCGTCTTCGAGATCGGCGCCGGCAGCGGGCCGGAGTTGCCGATGCAGGTCGTGCAGCCGAAGCCGACGAGGTTGAAGCCGAGCGCGTCGAGGTCCTTCTGCAGGCCGGACTTGGCGAGGTATTCGCCGACGACCTGCGATCCCGGTGCGAGCGAGGTCTTGACCCACGGCTTGGACTTCAGGCCCTTGGCGACCGCGTTGCGGGCGAGCAGGCCGGCAGCGATCAGGACCGACGGGTTGGAGGTGTTGGTGCAGGACGTGATCGCAGCGATGGCAACGTCGCCATGGCCGAGATCGAAATCGGTACCTTCGACGGCATAGCGGTTCGAAAGCTGGCCCGGCTTCTTGTAGTCGCCTTCAAGCGAGGTTGCGAAGCCCGATGCGATGCTTTCGAGCGGGATGCGGCCTTCCGGACGCTTCGGGCCAGCCATGGCCGGAACGACGTCGCCGAGGTCGAGTTCGAGGGTGTCGGTGAAGACGAGCTCGGAACCGTCACCGTCACGCCACATGCCCTGAGCCTTGGAATAGGCTTCGACCAGCGCGATGCGCTGCTCTTCACGGCCGGACATGGTGAGGTAGTTGATGGTTTCGCTGTCGACCGGGAAGAAGCCGCAGGTGGCACCGTATTCCGGACCCATGTTGCCGATGGTGGCGCGGTCGGCGAGCGTCATGTTGTCGAGGCCCGGGCCGAAGAATTCGACGAACTTCGAGACAACGCCCTTCTTGCGCAGCATCTGCACGACCATAAGCACGAGGTCGGTCGCGGTGACGCCTTCCTTGAGCTTGCCGGTGAGCTTGAAGCCGATGACCTCAGGCAGGAGCATGGAGACCGGCTGGCCGAGCATGGCAGCTTCCGCTTCGATGCCGCCCACGCCCCAGCCGAGAACGCCGAGACCGTTGATCATGGTGGTGTGGCTGTCGGTGCCGACGCAGGTGTCCGGGTAGGCGGTGACGACGCCATCTTCTTCACGGGTCCAGACGGTCTGGCCCAGATACTCCAGATTGACCTGGTGACAGATGCCGGTGCCGGGCGGAACGACGCGGAAGTTCTTGAACGCCTGCTGGCCCCACTTCAGGAAGCGGTAGCGCTCGCCGTTGCGCTCGTACTCGAGCTCGACGTTGCGGGCAAAGGCGTTCGGGGTGCCGAATTCGTCGACGATGACGGAGTGGTCGATGACGAGGTCGACGGGGACGAGCGGGTTGATCTTTTCCGGGTCGCCACCGAGCGAGACCATGGCGTCGCGCATCGCCGCGAGGTCGACGACAGCAGGCACGCCGGTGAAGTCCTGCATCAGAACGCGGGCCGGGCGGTAGGCGATTTCGTTTTCAGCCGTGCCCTTGTCGTTGAGCCAGGCGGCAACGTTCTCGATGTCCTTCTTGGTGACGGAGCGGCCATCTTCGTTGCGCAGCAGGTTCTCGAGCAGAACCTTCATCGAATAGGGCAGCTTGGAAACGCCGGCGAGACCGTTCGCCTCAGCCTTGGGCAGGCTGTAATAGACGTAGTCGACACCGTTGACGGTGAGCGTGGAGCGACAATTGAAGCTGTCTAGGGATTTGGACACTGGATAATACCCCGTTCCGTCTGATCGCCAAAACTGACGTACGAACGCCCGAGCGCCTGTGAAGCGCGAATTGGGATGCGGGTGCGGCCATTTCCGCTGTCCGTACGTGGAAATTCATTCCATGTTCGGCGCTAGGATGAAATTCACGCCGACCGCTGGCGTGTTGGCCGCCTTATAGATAATTTCTCCAAAACGTGCCAGAGCAACGAAGGTCGAAACGGGACTTTTTTTTGCCCTGCGACAAAGAGAGTGAAGGGAAGCTGAAAATTCATGCGCCTCATGGCTGAAGGGTTGAGCGCGAAGCGCGGTGAGGACCTGATTTTTAACGATATTTCCTTTATTCTCGACGCCTCGGAAGCCCTTGTCGTGACGGGTCCGAACGGCTCCGGCAAGTCCACTTTGCTGCGGGTTCTTGCGGGGTTGTTGAGGCCCGAAAGCGGGCACCTGAAACTTGAGAATGGCCCCCCGGAAATCGCCCATCCATCCGAGCTCAGCCACTATCTCGGACACCGCAACGCGATGAAGCGTGAACTGACCGTCGCGGAAAATCTTTCCTTCTGGCGAGACTTCATGGGTGATTCGCCCGGGGCGCGCGGCGCCACGCTCACCGAGGCGGTCGAAGCGGTTGGCCTGCCGGATATCGCCCATCTGCCCTTCGGTTATCTCTCGGCCGGCCAGCAGCGGCGCATGGCGATGGCCAAGCTGGTCATTGCCTATCGCCCGATCTGGATCCTCGACGAGCCGACCGCAGCGCTTGACGCCGGCGCCGACCGGCTGTTTGCCGATCTGGTGAAGGCGCATCTTGGCAAAGGCGGCATCGTCATTGCGGCGACCCACCAGCCACTCGGGCTCGACCGCACGAAGGAGCTGCACATGACGGGGTTCGAGCATCTGGCAGGAGATCGCTGGCATGATGCATAGGGTCGCAATGCCTGGAAGCCCATTGCCGGAAAACGCGCGCGTGCCGATCCGGAGGTTGCCGCTATGATCGCCCTCTTTTTCCGCGATCTCAAACTGTCGATCCGCGCCGGCGGCGGGGCGATGATCGGCGTGCTCTTCTTCATGACTGTGGTGGCAGTCATTCCCTTCGGTGTCGGTCCCGACCTGAACCTGCTTTCGCGCATCGGTCCGGCGATCCTGTGGATCGGCGCGCTGCTCGCCTCGCTGCTCGGCCTCGACCGGCTGTTCCAGGCGGAGCGCGACGACGGCTCGCTCGACCTGATGCTGATGCAGGAAACGCCGCTGCTTTTCACCGTCTTCGTCAAATGTGCGGCGCATTGGGCGGCGACCGGCCTGCCGCTGGTGATTGCCTCGCCCTTGCTCGGCCTCTTCATGAACATGAGCGAGATCGCCATCGGCGCCACCATGCTGACGCTTCTGATCGGCACGCCGGCGATCACCTTCATCGGTGCAGTGGGGGCGGCCGTTGCCGTGTCGCTGCCGCGTGGCGGGCTGCTGGTTTCGATCCTTGTTCTGCCGTTGGCGATCCCGGTGCTGATCTTCGGTGTCAGCGCTGTCTATGCGGCGATCGAGGATCCTGCGCCGTTCCTGCCACCTTTGATGATCCTTGCGGCAATCACCCTGTTCTTCGCCGTCATCGGCCCGGTTGCCGCCGCCGCAGCACTTCGGCACGCGTCCGATTGACGCAATCGGGCCAGAACGGGCGAAAGTGTTTGCGGCATTCCCATGGATTTGTCGCTAAGCCGTTCAGATCGATAACATTTATGATCCGCGTTCCAACTCGATCGTGATCGGGCGATTGACGCGGATCAATTGCAGGCGGGCGCCTTAAGCGTTAAAGAGCCAACATGAGCGAAAACAGCCTGGCCATCCGCAAATTCAGCGATCTCGCCAACCCGACGCGGTTCCTGGCGTTGACTGACCGTCTGTTGCCCTGGCTTTCCGGGCTGACGGCGCTGTTCTTCGTTGCCGGCGTCTGGCTTTCCTTCACGACGGAAGGTGATTACCAGCAGGGCGAAACGGTGCGCATCATGTATGTGCACGTGCCCGCGGCCTGGCTGTCGATGATGTGCTATTCGGTGATGGCCTTGGCAGCTCTCGGTACGCTCGTCTGGCGCCATCCGCTTGCCGACGTCTCCTCGCGCGCGGCAGCTCCGATCGGCGCCTGTTTCACCTTCCTGGCGCTCGTCACCGGCTCGCTCTGGGGCAAGCCGATGTGGGGCACCTGGTGGGTCTGGGACGCGCGGCTGACCTCGGTCTTCGTGCTGTTCCTGATGTATCTCGGACTGATGGCGCTCAACCGCGCGATCGACGATCCGGCGCGGTCCTCCAAGGTTTCGGCCATTCTGGTTCTCGTCGGCTTTGTCAACATCCCGATCATCAAGTTCTCGGTCGAGTGGTGGAACACGCTGCATCAGCCGGCGAGCGTCATGCGGCTCGACGGACCGACGATCGATCCGGAGTTCCTGTGGCCGCTGATCGTGATGGCGGTCGCGTTTACACTGCTGTTTTTCACGCTGCACATCGCCGCCATGCGCAACGAAATCCTGCGCCGGCGCGTCACGGCGCTCAGGCGCCTTGCGGCCCGTGCTGCCGGACGGGGAGCCCGCGCACAATGATGAGCCACGCCGCCTACGTTTTCACGAGCTATGGAATAGCCACGCTGACGGTCCTCGGTCTGATTGCCTGGGTCGTGCTCGACGGTCGTGCCCGCCGGCGTGAACTCACCGAACTCGAAGCCGCAGGCATCCGCCGGCGCTCGGCCGAACCGGCTTCCGGAGAAACACGATGAGCAACGCACCCGCTCCGGGTAACGAGGAGCGCAAACCCGGCCCCATGCGTTTCGTGCTGGCGGCGCTGCCGCTCGTCATCTTCGCCGGGCTTGCGGCGATCTTCTGGAGCCAGCTCAATTCCGGCAAGGACGTGAGCGAAATCCCCTCCGCGCTGATCGGCACCAAGGCGCCGAAACTCGACATGCCGGCGCTCGAAGGTGCGACGCGCGACGGCCAGCCGATGCCGGCTTTGACCGATGCGGCGATCAAGGGCAAGCTGACGCTCGTCAACATCTGGGCCTCCTGGTGCGTGCCTTGCCGGCAGGAGCATCCCTTCATCCTCGAACTGTCGAAGGATCCGCGGCTGACCGTCGTCGGTATCAACTACAAGGACCAGAACGAAAACGCGCTCAGGTTCCTCGGCGAACTCGGCAATCCCTTCTCCGCCATCGGCGTCGACCCGCGCGGCAAGGCGGCGATCGATTGGGGCGTCTACGGTATTCCGGAATCCTATCTCGTCGGCGCTGACGGCACGATCCTCTACAAGCGCGTCGGCCCGTTCGACGAAAACAGCGTGAAGACGGGTCTGCTGCCGGCGATCGAAAAGGCGACTGCGGGTTCGTAACCGCTCCCGGCATTAGCTCTCATTCGGATGGGAGGGATTTGCTCCTCATCCGCCTGCCGGCTCCTTCTGCCCGCAAGCGGGGCGAAGAAGACACGTAGCGCTCGGTTGCCCTAAACTCTCGCATCGCATCGACGGCATAAAACCGTGCTTTCCCTGCCGGGCAGTCGTGGAATGAAGTGAGTGCCTCAAGTCCCTTCGCCCCATCTGCGGGAGAAGGTCGCGGATGCGGGATGAGGGGCTGCGACGGCGACCGAAGCCCGCTTAAATCCCCGCCTGCCAGTCCCTGACCGCATCCAGCGGCCAGACGAGCATCAGTACGTTGAGCGTGAGATTGTCGCGGATCAGCCAGCCGGTGAAGAGCTCGAAGACGATGGCGACCGTTACGGTCAGCCAGACGGGCATGCGGGCGGCAAACAGGAAGCCGGCGGCCATGGCCAGTGTATCCATCGTCGAATTCAGGATGCTGTCGCCGAAATAGTCGAGCGAAATCGTTGCCGAGCGGTAGCGGTTGATCACCATCGGCGTGTTTTCGGCGATCTCCCAGGCGGATTCGATCACGGTCCCAAGGAAGAGCTTTGCCGTCAGCGGCTTGCCGCGCAGGAGCAGATGGCCGAGGCCGTAGAACAGGAAGCCGTGGATGATGTGCGACGGTGTGTACCAGTCGGCGATATGCTGCGAGTTGCCGCTGGATTTGACCACGGGCTCGAACAGTTTGACGTAGCCGCATTCGCAGATCCAGAGGCGACCCATCAGATGCTGGGTGACGATCTGGATGATGAGAACAGCAAAACAGGCGGCGAGCCAGAGGAGTGCGTGCCGGTTGCGGCTGTCATTCTCCTCGAGCATCGTGCTCACTCGGCGTTCTCCTGGTCAAGCGAGTGCTTCATGATCAGCGGCATCTGGGCGAGCGTAAAGAGAATGGTGATCGGCATCGTGCCCCAGACCTTGAAGGCGACCCAGAAATCGGTCGTGAACGAGCGCCAGACCACTTCGTTGAGCACGGCGAGGACCAGGAAGAACAGGCCCCAGCGCAGCGTCAGCTTGCGCCAGCCGGCCTCATCCAGCTTGAAGGCGGAGTGGAAGACGTAGCCGAGCAGCGACTTGCCGAACAGCAGGCCGCCGAGCAGGATCGCGCCGAACAGCGTGTTGACGATCGTCGGCTTCATCTTGATGAAGGTGTCGTTCTGCAGCCAGAGCGTCAGCGCGCCGAAGACGAAGACGACGATGCCCGAAATCAGCGGCATCATCGGCAGGGTGCGGGTCAGCACCCAGGAGACGGCAAGCGCGATTGCGGTCGCGGCCATAAACAGGCCGGTGGCGATGAAGATCGGACCGCCGAGTTCGGAGAGCGCCGGAAAATGCCCGGCCAACCATTCGCCACGCGAATTGGCAAAGAAGAAGACCATCAGCGGCCCAAGCTCCAGCACCATCTTGAGCAAGGGGCTGACTTCCTTCTGCGGCTTGGCAGCCTCGATCGACGACATCTGGGGGTCCTGTTTCTGCATGTACCTGCTGCTCATAACACCAGCTTTGCGGCAAAACCATATCAAGGCAACGGGCCGGCGTAACTACGCGCAGGCCCGATCGCCCCGTCAGGCGGCAACGCCGGCGATCGCCTCGGCAAAATCCTTGGCTTCGAACGGCTCGAGATCGTCGATCCCTTCGCCGACGCCGATGAAATAGACCGGCAACTTGTGCTTGGCGGAGATGGCGACGAGGATGCCGCCGCGCGCCGTGCCGTCGAGCTTCGTCATGATCAACCCGCTGACGCCGGCGACGTTGCGGAAGATCTCCACCTGCTGCAGCGCGTTCTGGCCGGTGGTGGCGTCGAGCGTCTGCAGCACGGTGTGCGGCGCATCCGGATCGAGCTTGCCGAGCACGCGCACGATCTTTTCGAGTTCGGCCATCAGTTCCGCCTTGTTCTGCAGGCGGCCGGCGGTGTCGATGATCAGGACGTCGGACTTCTTCTCGCGCGCCTGCTGGAAAGCCTCATAGGCAAGGCCAGCGGCATCGGCGCCGAGTTTGGACGAGACGATTTCGGAGTTGGTGCGCTCGGCCCAGATCTTCAGCTGCTCGATTGCCGCGGCCCGGAAGGTGTCACCGGCGGCGAGCATGACTTTCAGGCCCGCGCCGGAAAGCTTGGCGGCGAGCTTGCCGATCGTCGTGGTCTTGCCGGTGCCGTTGACGCCGACCACCAGGATCACGTGCGGCTTGTGGCTGAGATCGAGTTCCAGCGGCTTGGCGACGGGCGAAAGCACCTTGGTGATCTCGCCGGCCATGATGCGCGACACGTCCTCGCCCGAGACATCCTTGCCGTAGCGTTCCGAGGCGAGCGTGTCGGTGATGCGCATCGCCGTTTCGACGCCGAGGTCGGCCTGGATCAACAGGTCTTCGAGATCCTGCAGCGTCGCTTCGTCGAGCTTGCGCTTGGTAAACAGGCTGGCGATCTGGCCGGTCAGTTGCGATGAGGTGCGCGCGAGGCCGCGGCGCAGGCGCTGGTACCAGCTGAGCTTTTCCTTCGGCGCGGCGACGGGTTCTTCCTTGGGCTTGCGCTCGGTGGCGGAGAAGCCCTTGGGCAAAGCGGGCGTAGCGGTGGGCTCGGCCTCGGCTGTCTCGGTCGGCGCGACGTCGGTGGCGGCGTCTGCTGCGTTGGCTTCTGCGGTCTCGATGCTTTCGCGGAGGGCTGCGGCTTCACCCCCGTCTGCCCTGCCGGGCATCTCCCCCACAGGGGCGGAGATCACGCTGGGCTCGCTCTCGAGTTCGGAAGCAAGCGTTTCGGTTGGCGTGACCTCGTCTGCTTCGGCAGTCGTGACGTCGCTTGCCGTGGGTTCGGCATCGTCAGCAGCTTCCTCGATTCTCTCGACGATTTCGGCCTCGCGGGAGGCTACGATGATCTCATCGGAGGGAGCAGGCGCCTTGTGCGCAACAGGCGCCGCAGTCTCGGTGGCAGCTGTTGCTTCCTCAGCTGTGGCCTCGGTCTCCGTCTGCTCTCTCCCCTTGAGGGGGAGATGTCCCGAAGGGACAGAGGGGGGTATCGCGGCTTCAGTCTCGGCCGGCGTTACCACAGCTTCGACCGGGGCGGCTTCGTCGCGCGCCAGCTCTTCGGCGTCGTCGGAGGCCGGGCCACCGGCCGTCTCGATCTCGGCCTCAAGCACCGGATCGTCGTCGGACAACGGCAGGGTCTCGATGTCGACAGGTGGTTCGAAGGCGGTTTCCGGGCTGTCTTCGACGATCTCTGCCTCGGCAACGGCGGCAGGCGGTTCGACCGCCTCGGCGCTCGGCTCCGGCTGCGCCTCGACTTCGGGCGCAGAGACGATCGTCTCCTCCGGTACACCTTCCGGCGGCTTCGTTTCCTCCACCGCGCCCTTGCCGAAGGTGAAGATCCTCTTGATGAAACCCATTGCCATTCAGGAATTCCGCATAAATCAGGCCGCAGCCATCTGTTTTACCTGCATCGTCAGATGCTTGCCATTGTGGCCGGTGATTGAGACCGGGACAAGCGCACGGGGCGTCAGGTCAGCCGCGTCGACGAGCGTGAAGTTTTGTGTGTGGGCAAGCCCGTTGTTCTCGACCAGGATCGTCTGCTCGCTGCCGACCATGCCTTCGAGGTGGCGGGCGTAGAGCGTCGCGCCGACGGCGCGAAGCCGCGCGGCACGATCCTTGACGAGCGCCCGGTCGAGCTGCGGCATGCGTGCTGCCGGCGTGCCGGGACGCGGGCTGTAGGGAAAGACGTGCAGATGCGCGATGCCGCAGTCCTCGGCGAGGCTCGCGGCATTTTCGAACATCTCTTCGGTCTCGGTCGGAAAGCCGGCGATCATATCGGCACCGAGGCTGATATCGGGGCGCAAGCGCCGGACCTGATCGGCAAAGGCGCGGGCGTCGGCGCTCGAATGGCGGCGCTTCATGCGCTTCAGGATCAGGTCGTCGCCATGCTGCAGCGACAGGTGCAGGTGCGGCATGAAGCGCGCCTCGTCGGCGATCAGGTCGAAGAGGTGTTTGTCGGCCTCGATGCCGTCGATCGAGGAAAGCCGCAGGCGGCGGATTTCCGGAACCTGTTTCAGAAGCGTCTTCGCCAGCAGCCCGAGGGTCGGCGTGCCCGGCAGGTCGGCGCCGTAGCTGGTGGCATCGACGCCGGTCAGGACGATCTCGCAATAGCTACTCCCAACCAGCCTGCGCGCCTGGTCGACGACGGCGCCCATCGGCACGGAGCGGGAATTGCCGCGGCCATAGGGGATGATGCAGAAGGTGCAGCGGTGGTCGCAGCCGTTCTGCACCTGGATGAAGGCGCGCACGTGGCCATCGATGTGCTTGACCATCTGCGGCGCGGTGGCGCGCACGCTCATGATGTCGTTGACCCGCAGCTTTTCTTCCGCCGAGACGCCGAAATCCGGCAGTGAACGATAGGAGGCGCTCTTCAGCTTCTCCTCGTTGCCGAGCACGGCGTCGACCTCGACCATTTCGGCGAAAGTCTCTTTTTCGGTCTGGGCGGCGCAGCCGGTGACGATGATGCGGGCATGCGGATTGTCGCGCCGGGCACGGCGGATCGCTTGGCGCGCCTGGCGCACCGCCTCGCCGGTGACGGCGCAGGTGTTGACGAGGATGGCGTTGTTCAGCCCCGCCTTTTCGGCTTCCGCCCTCATCACTTCGGATTCGTAGGTATTGAGACGGCAGCCGAAGGTTATGACCTCGACGCCGCTCAAAGCGCCCGGGCTCCGCCCGCTTCGGCCTCGTCGCGCTGCCAGGTTCCGGTCGTCGGGTTCAGCGTGCCGGACCATTCCCATTCGGCAGGTCCCGTCATGACGACATGATCGTCGTGCTCACGCCATTCGATCGTGAGCTTTGCCGGGGCAGGGGCGGATGCGACGTCGATCACCACCTTGCGGCCGGTGCGGCCGGTGCGCGCGGCGCTGACCGCAGCCGCGCAAGCCGCCGAGCCGCAGGCAAGCGTCAACCCGGCGCCGCGTTCCCAGGTGCGGGTGCGCAGCGACGAGGGCGAAAGCACCTGCGCCAGCGTGATGTTGGCGCGCTCGGGAAACATCGGATGGTTTTCGAGCAGCGGGCCGAAACGATCGAGATCGAAGGACATCGGGTCCTTGTCGACCCAGAAGACGGCGTGCGGATTGCCCATCGACATGGCCGAGGGCGAGTGCAGGACGGGATTGTCGATCGGTCCGATCTGCAGTTCGATGCGGCTCGTATCGGCAAATTCCTCGGCAAGCGGGATCTTGTCCCAGGCAAAGACCGGCTTGCCCATGTCGACCGAGATCGTGCCGTCCTCATGCTCGGTGGCGTTGAGGATGCCTGCAATGGTCTGGAAGGTGAAGGCCTTCTTGCCGGTTTCGGCGGCCAGTGCCTGGACGACGCAGCGCGTGCCGTTGCCGCAGGCCTGGGCCATGGAGCCGTCGCAATTGACGATATCGATCCAGGCGTCGGTGCCCTGAGCCTTGGGGTCGTGGATCGCCATGATCTGGTCGAAGGCGGTTGCCGGATCGGCATTGAGCGCGATCGCAGCGGCCGGCGTCACCCGATCCTTCCGACCGCGCATGTCAACGACGAGGATCTTGTTTCCAAGCCCGTTCATCCTGGCAAATTGCACGTTCTCGGTCATGTCGCGATTGTCCAAACGGGCCCGCTCCGGGCGGGCCATCCTTCATTCGGGCTGTATATGGCGGAAAAGCCCGGAAAATACCAGTGCCGCCTTTATTCGGCTCCTTCGCCGCCGGTCGGTACATCGAAGATTTCGCCGGGGCGAAGCGGCCGGAAGCGGCTGCGGGCGATGCCCGCCGCATCGAGCGCCCGTTCCAGCGCCTGTCGCGGCTCTTCGACGCCCTCGTCGGTCAGGCGAAACGTACCCCAATGGTGGCCGGCGACATGGGCGGCGGCGCAATCGACCATGCCGCGCACGGCTTCCTCCGGGTTCTGGTGCTGGTCCTGCATGAACCAGCGCGGCTCGTAGGCCCCGAAGGGCAGGTTGGCGAGGCGGAAGGCGCCGTGTTTTTCGCGGGCGGCGCGATAGTTGATGCCGTCGTGAAAGCCGGTATCGCCGACGTGGTAGATCTTGCCGGCCGGCGTCTCCACGACGAAGGCGGCCCAGAGCGCCATGCGCCGGTCGCGCGAGCCGCGCGCCGACCAGTGGTGGCAGGGCTCGGCGTGAAGAATGACGTCATCGCCGCAATCGAGCTGGTCGCCCCAGTCGACCACGTCGATTTCGACGTCGGGAACGGCGCGGCGGATGATCGTGTCGTTGCCGAGCGGCGTGACGATGCGGGGAGCATGTTCCTCGTGAAGGGCTGCCAGCGTCTCGACATCGAGGTGGTCGTAGTGATTGTGGGTGACGAGCACGATGTCGATAGGCGGCAGGTCGTCGAGTTCGATGCCGGGCGCGTTGCGGCGCTGCGGGCCGGCAAAGGCAAACGGGCTGGCGCGATGCGACCAGACGGGGTCGGTGAGAATGTTGAGCCCATGCACCTGGATGAGCAGCGTCGCGTGTCCGACCATCGTCACGCGCAGGCGATCGCCTTCGACGCTGAGTTCAGGCTTCACCGGCGCGAACGGGCTTGGATTGTGCGCGGGCCAGCGCACCTTGCCGCTGCCGAACTGCCAGCGCAGGAGATCTGCCGCGCCCTTGGGCGGTTTGCCGTCGGGATTGAAGAACCTGGTGCCGTCGAAATGATCGGTGACGGGACCTTGGTAATAGGGATTGCGTGTCTTCATCCGGGCGGTTCGCCTTGGTTGAAAGGTCAAGGTTTAATAAATTCTTGAAGACAGCAACTGGATTGCTATCGTGGTTTCATGCTCGTTCGATTCGACCCGCAGGAACGTCTCTACAAGACCCTGAAGCTGGTCCGCTCCATCCATCTCAATATGCAGCGCTCGGCAGAACATATGCTCGATGGTGCCGGCATATCAGTGGCGGAGCGGGCGGTTCTCGAACTTTTTTGCGAAACGCCGCTGACGGTGCCGGAAGCCGGACGGCGCCTGTCGATGAAACGGCAGTTCGTGTTCAGGGTCGTCAACGGGCTGATGGACAAGACGTTGCTGGAAAGACGGCCGAACCCGGAACACCGCAGCGCCTATCTTTGCGCGCCGACGGCGGCCGGGCGTGATCTGTTCGCGGAAATCCATCGCCGCGAGGTGGAGTTGCTGCATGCCCTGCTCGGCGATATCAACCAGACCGAAGTGGTGGTCGCACTTCGGGTGATGACGCGGGTGTCGACCGCCTTCGAGCAGCTGGCCGGCGAACTCGACGACGCCGGCAAGGACGGGGCGCTCTGAGCCGAAAGCGCCTCATTTGCCTGCCGTCCTTGACTTTTGCCGCGCTTTCCTGTTTATCCGCGCCAATTCCTTCGCAAGCTCAAGTCTTCGAAGCCACCGACCGGGTCCCGTAAAGGTATAAAGAGAACCCGGAGGTCAACACCCGACAGCGCGTGGCGCCCTCGGGTGGTTTTTGGCTTTGCGCCTTGTTTTCTGCGCGAAGGAACCCACGTTTCCGGCGAGTTGATCGCCACCGGAAACCAGAAGGAAGTGAGAATGTTCGAGAGCCTCCAGGACCGCCTTGGTTCCATATTGAATGGACTGACCGGCCGCGGCGCATTGTCGGAAGCCGATGTTTCCGCTGCGCTCCGCGAGGTTCGCCGTGCGCTGCTCGAAGCCGACGTCGCGCTCGACGTCGTGCGCTCCTTCACCGAAAAGGTTCGTGAAAAGGCCGTCGGCGCCGAGATCCTGAAGTCGATCAAGCCCGGCCAGATGGTCGTCAAGATCGTCCATGACCAGCTCGTCGAGATGCTCGGCTCCGAGGGCGTAACCATCGACCTCAATGCGCCGGCGCCGGTCGTCATCATGATGGTCGGTCTGCAGGGCTCCGGTAAGACGACGACCACCGGCAAGATCGCCAGCCGGATGAAGACCAGGGACAAGAAGAAGGTCCTGATGGCTTCGCTCGACACGCGTCGTCCAGCAGCCCAGGAGCAGCTGCGCCAGCTCGGCGTGCAGACCGGCGTCGACACGTTGCCTGTTATTGCCGGCCAGTCGCCGACCGATATCGCTGCGCGCGCCGTTCAGGCTGCCAAGCTCGGCGGCCACGACGTCGTCATTCTCGACACGGCGGGCCGTACCCATATCGACGAGCCGCTGATGATCGAGATGGCGGAGATCAAGCGGAAGTCCAATCCGCATGAAATCCTGCTCGTGGCAGATGCGCTGACCGGTCAGGACGCCGTCAACCTCGCCCGCAACTTCGACGAACGCGTCGGCATCACCGGCCTGGTGCTCACCCGTATGGACGGCGACGGCCGTGGCGGTGCAGCGCTGTCGATGCGTGCGGTCACCGGCAAGCCGATCAAGCTCATCGGCGTCGGCGAAAAGATGGGCGAACTCGAAGAGTTCCACCCCCGCCGCGTCGCCGACCGTATCCTCGGCATGGGCGACATCGTCTCGCTCGTCGAGAAGGCTGCCGAGAACATCGACGCCGAGAAGGCGGCCGCCATGGCCGCCAAGATGGCCAAGGGCAAGTTCGACCTGAACGACCTTGCAGACCAGCTCGGCCAGATGCAGAAGATGGGCGGCATGGGCGGTATCATGGGCCTGATGCCCGGCATGGCCGGCATGAAGGACAAGATGGCCGCGGCCGGCCTAGACGACAGCCTGTTCAAGCGCCAGCTCGCCATCATTTCGTCGATGACCAAGGCCGAGCGTGCCAACCCGGATCTGCTCAAGCACTCGCGCAAGAAGCGCATCGCCGCCGGTTCCGGCACCGATGCCGCCGACATCAACAAGCTTCTGAAGATGCACCGCCAGATGGCGGACATGATGAAGATGATGGGCGGTAAGGGCAAAGGCGGCATGATGAAGCAGATGATGGGCGGCCTTGCCAACAAGATGGGCCTTGGCGGCCTCGGTGGCGGCGGCATGCCTGATCTCTCGAAGCTCGACCCGAAGCAGCTCGAAGCCCTGCAGAAGCAGGCGGAAGCCGCCGGTCTGAAGCCGGGCGGTATGCCTGGCCTTGGCGGCGGTGGCCTGCCAGGTCTGGGTGGCGCCAAGCTTCCGGGTCTTGGTGGCGGCTTCCCCGGCCTTCCCGGCCTGCCGAAGAAGAAGTGAGGATCGCTTAAAAGATGATTGATCCCGAAATCAAAAAGGAATTGGCGGGCTACCGGCAGTCGATCGACAATATCGATGCCGCGCTCGTCCACATGCTGGCTGAACGCTTCCGCTGCACCCAGGCAGTCGGCGTTCTGAAAGCCAAGCACGAACTGCCGCCGGCCGACCCGGCGCGCGAAGAATACCAGATCGAACGCCTGCGCCGCCTGGCCAAGGATGCCAATCTGGATCCGGATTTCGCCGAGAAGTTCCTGAACTTCATCATCAAGGAAGTCATCCGGCATCATGAAGCCATCGCCGCCGATCGCTCGCATTCCGCGGGCAACGCCGGCACAAACCATTCCGCTTGAACCAAGCGGTCAAGAAAGCCTGCAAGGAGTTACTCAAATGGCACTGAAAATTCGTCTCGCCCGTGGCGGTTCCAAGAAGCGTCCTTACTACCAGATCGTCGTTGCCGACGCCCGCAGCCCGCGTGACGGCCGCTTCCTCGAGAAGATCGGCTCGTGGAACCCGATGCTCGGCAAGGACGACGAAAAGCGCGTCGAGCTCGACGCCGAGCGCGTCAACCACTGGATCGCCCAGGGCGCCCAGCCGACCGACCGCGTTCTGCGCTTCCTCGACCAGGCCGGTCTCGCAAAGCGCCCGGCTCGCAACAACCCGACCAAGGGTGCCCCGGGCAAGAAGGCTCAGGAGCGCGCTGCTGAAGCCAAGCAGAAGGCTGAAGACGCCGCTGCTGCTGCTGAATAACAGCCGGCGAACGGTCCGGAGAGTGATCGGCGGTCATCTGCCGACGCAGCTCTCCGGCTGGCCGTGACTTAAGGAAACGGGTGGCATTTCCATGCCGCCCGTTTTCCGTTATGTGCACCGAGATATACCGAAACGGACGCGGACGATGAGCAAACTCGAAAACCCGGTTCTGATGGCGACGATCGGCGCGGCGCAGGGCCTGCGCGGCGAGGTCAGGGTCAAGTCCTTTACCGATGATCCGACGGCGCTCGGCGAGTATGGCAATCTGCACAGCGCAGACGGCCGTGTGTTCGAGGTGCTGGAGATTCGCGAGGCGAAAAACGTCGTCATCGTTCGCTTTCGCGGCGTCAATGACCGCAATGCCGCCGAGGCGCTCAACGGTCTCGACCTGTTCATCGAGCGCGACAACCTGCCCGACGACGATCTCGACGAGGACGAGTTCTTCTATGCCGATCTCGAGGGCCTGGAAGCGATCGACGGCAATGGCACGAGCTACGGCAAGGTCAGCGGTGTCTTCGATTTCGGCGCCGGCGATCTCCTTGAGCTGAAGGGGCCAGGCCGACGTCCGGTGCTGATCCCGTTTACCGAATGGTCGGTGCTGGAGATCGATCTGGAAGCGGGGCGGCTGCTGGTCGATCCGGTTGCGGCCGGCCTGACCGACGACAAGGACCAGGATCCGGGTAGTCCGTTTTCCGCGAAGCGCAAGTGAGCATCGCGGCCATGACGTTTCGCGCCACCATCCTGACGCTCTATCCCGAAATGTTTCCGGGCCATCTCGGCGCCTCGCTTTCCGGCAAGGCGCTCGAGCGTGGCCAGTGGTCGATCGAGCCGGTGCAGATCCGTGATTTCGCCGAAGACAAGCATCGCACAGTCGACGACACGCCGGCTGGCGGCGGCGCCGGCATGGTGCTGAAGCCGGATGTGCTCGCGCGCGCGATCGATCGTGTCTCGGAGAACGACGATCGGCCGCGATTGCTGATGAGCCCGCGTGGCCGACCGCTGACACAGGAGCGGGTGCGTGAACTCGCCGCCGGCCCCGGCGTCGTCATCGTTTGCGGACGCTTCGAAGGTGTCGATCAGCGGGTGATCGACGCCCGCGACCTCGAAGAGGTTTCGATCGGCGACTATATTCTTTCGGGCGGCGAGCCGGCGGCCCTCACGCTGCTCGATGCCGTGGTGCGCATCCTGCCGGGTGTCATGGGCAACGAGCTTTCGGGTGTGCATGAGAGCTTCGAAGGCGGGCTGCTCGAGCATCCGCACTACACCCGCCCACAGGTCTTCGAAGGCCGCGAAATCCCGGCAGTGCTGACCTCGGGCAATCATGGCGCCATTGCCAAATGGCGCGAGGCGGAGGCGCGGCGGCTGACCGCCGAGCGCCGGCCCGATCTTCTTAATCAACCCGTGAAGAAGTAATAGGCGGCAAGCAGCAGGCCGACGGCGACGACCAGCGCGCGGATGACCGCCTGCGGCACGCGTCTTGCTGCCCAGACGCCGCTGTAGCCGCCAAGGGCGGCCCCTGGCACCATGATTGCCGCGTGCAGCCAGGACACGACCCCGCCGGCGGCAAAGACGACGATGGCGATCGCGGCAATAACGATCGAGATGAAGTTCTTGAGCGCGTTCAGCCGGTGATAGCCGCCGCCGGTCGCAAGTCCCAGCACTGCCAGCATCATGATGCCCATGCCGGCGCCGAAGAAGCCACCGTAAATGGAGGTGACGAACTGGGCGCCGATGCCGACCGGATTGATCGCATGCTCGTCGACGCGGGCCCTGGGCTTCAGGAGCGGCCCGGCAGCGAAGATCGCCGTCGCGGCCAGCAGCAGCCAGGGCACAAGCGCGCGGAAGGAGGCATTGGAGAGCGAGATGAGCAGCAGCGCGCCGGCCAGACCGCCAAGTGCGGAGATGACGCCGAGCAGGATCGCATAGCGCTTGTCGGCGCGGATCTCCTTGGCATAGGCGAGCGCCGAGGTGATGTAGCCTGGAAACTGGATGATCGACGAGGTCGCGTTGGCGACGATTGGCGAGAGACCGCCAAGCGTCATCGCCCCGAAGGTCAGGAAGGTTCCGCCGCCGGCAATGGCATTGACGACGCCGGACAGGAAGCCGGCCGCAAACAGCATGAGTATTTCGAAGATGTTCATGGTCTCCCCCGACCCCTCATGCTCGGGATAGCCGGTGGTTGTGCCGGCCGCAAGTCCGTTGCATCGGACAATCATCACGCGCGTGTTTGCGTATTTTCTGATAAATTCGGCTTTCCTGGCGCGGATGCCTTAGAAATTATGGCCTTCGGGGATGACAAGGCAGTGCGATTGGTGTAAGTGCCGCCCCGGTTCGGGTTGCATGCCCGTCGACCAAAACAAAGAATGGCGAATCCGCTCCTGCCGGTATCCGGCAAGACCTGAAGGCTGGCCCGACAGGTTCATCGAGAGCGCTCTGGCTGTTTCAGAAGAACTTGAAAGGT
The DNA here is from genome assembly GCF_014852205.1 of Ensifer sp. ENS06. NCBI lineage: Bacteria > Pseudomonadati > Pseudomonadota > Alphaproteobacteria > Hyphomicrobiales > Rhizobiaceae > Ensifer > Ensifer sp. ENS06. The sequence goes on from NZ_JACVBC010000008.1 coordinate 241,689, forward strand.
TAGACCGATGAACATCATCCAGCAGCTGGAAGCCGAACAGGCCGCCAAGATCGCCGCCAAGCGCACGCTCCCGGAATTCTCCGCAGGCGACACGCTCCGCGTCAACGTCCGCGTTGTCGAAGGCAACCGTACCCGCGTCCAGGCCTATGAAGGCGTTTGCATCGCTCGTTCGGGCGGCGGCATCAACGAAAGCTTCACCGTTCGCAAGATCTCCTACGGCGAAGGCGTCGAGCGCGTATTCCCGGTTTACTCTCCGCTCGTCGAGAGCGTCGAAGTGGTTCGCCGCGGTAAGGTCCGTCGCGCCAAGCTCTACTACCTGCGCGACCGTCGCGGTAAGTCGGCTCGTATCGTCGAGAACACCGGCACGCGCGCCCGCAAGCTGAACGAAGCCGAGCGTCAGGCGATTGCCGAGGAAAAGGCACGCATCGAGGCTGAAAAGGTTGCAGCAGCTCAGGCGCTCGCCGCCGAGAAGGCAGCAGCCGAAGCCGCCGAAGCAAAGGCAGCAGCGGAAGCCGCAGCAGAATAACATTTCAATCCCTAGGGATTGTTGGAAAGGCGGCCTCGGCCGCCTTTCTTTTTTGGTACTATCCGCTTGTCTTTTCGACGGAATTTGTGACATTTTCCGCTGCCACACTTTTCGGGAGCTCCTCCAATGACAATCCGTCGCCACGTGCTTGCGGGCATCGCAGCCGCACTTGCAGCACCTTTTGCGTTTTCTGCACCGGCGCTGGCCGCCGACCTGCCTGACCTCGGCGGCAAGACGGTCGTCGTCGTCACGGAGAACGCCTACCCGCCGCTGCAGTTTGTCGATCCGAAGTCCGGCGAAGCCAAGGGCTGGGAGTACGACGCGATGAACGAGATCGCCAAGCGGTTGAATTTCAAGGTCGAATACCAGAACACCAGCTGGGACGCGATGATCCAGGCGGTGCATGACGGTCAGTACCAGATCGGCATGACGGGCATCACCATCAAGGACGACCGCAAGGAAAAGGTCGATTTCTCGGACCCCTACATGCGCTCGCAGCAGTTCATGCTGGTGCGCAGCGACGAGACCCGCTTCAACGATGGTAAGAGCTTCGGCGCCTTTGCCGACGGTCTCGTCGGCGCACAGCCGGGTACCTCCCCGTTCTACACCGCCGTCTACGAAATGCTCGACGGCAACGAGCAGAACCCGCGCATCAAGCTGTTTGAGACCTTCGGCGCGACCGTTCAGGCGCTGAAGGCCGGCGACGTCGATGTGGTCCTGACCGATAGCGTCGCCGCCAAGGGCTATGTCGATTCCTCCGAAGGCAAGCTCAAGGTCGTCGGTGGGCCGCTCGGCACCGAGGATTTCGGCTTCATCTTCCCGAAGGGCTCGGATCTCGTGGCTCCGGTCAACGCCGCGATCAAGGCGCTGAAGGAAGACGGTACCTTCGACGCCCTCGATAAGAAGTGGTTCCTCGAATACAAGATGGGCGGCTGATAGCAGGCTATGGCCGCTCCACAATCGTCAGACATGTCCGGCAAGGGCGACTATCCCTGGTGGTTGGTCGCCCTTGTTGTGATCGCTGTGGCGCTCGCCGCCGTGATCATCAGCAATGACATCTTCTCGGAAGTCTTCACCGTCGTCTTCAAGGGCCTTGGCGTCACCGTCTTCGTGACCCTCATGGGCTTCGTGCTGGCGACGACGCTCGGCCTCGGCATCGCGCTGATGGCGCTCTCCGAGCACTCGTCCCTTCGGCAGATCGCCCGCTTCTATACGGAAGTCATCCGCGGCGTGCCGATCCTGGTGCTTCTGTTCTACATTGCCTTCGTCGGCGCGCCGGGGCTCGTCGTCGCGGCCAATTTCATCTCAGCACCGCTGATCAGCGCCGGCTGGATGGAGCCGGTTGTCGTGCGCGACATCTCATTGATGTGGCGGGCGATCCTGGCGCTGATGATCGGCTATTCTGCGTTCATCGCCGAAGTGTTCCGGGCGGGTATCCTCTCGGTAGACAAGGGGCAGGTCGAAGCCGCCAAGGCGCTCGGGCTTTCACGCTACCAGCGCTTTCGTCTCGTCATCTTTCCGCAGGCGATCCGCGTGATCCTGCCGCCGCTTGGCAACGACTTTATCGCCATGGTCAAGGACAGTTCGCTCGTCTCGGTGCTCGGCGTCGCCGACATCACGCAGATGGGCAAGGTCTATGCCTCCGGCTCCTTTCGCTTCTTCGAGACCTATTCGATCGTTGCCTATGTCTATCTCGTGCTGACCATCGGTCTGTCGCTGGGATTGCGGGGGCTGGAGCGGCGGCTCAGGCGCGCGGAGCAGCGCTGAGTCCGTTTCCAGCAATTGCCGACCTGTCAGAAAATTGATATGAACACGGCCATGGAATCCAAATTCGGATGTAGCGAGCAGAAAATCGTCGTGCTGCAGGACCACAAGCGCCTGCCGGCACGCTTCTTTGCGCGCGTCCACGGGGCGCTTACAAGCGGCCTATCCTGATCTCCTGATCAGTGCTTCCGGCCGCCTTGCCGCCGGCTTTCCTACTTTTTTGAAAACTCGATGGATATACCGCCATGAGCGCACCGCGTACCCTCTATGACAAGATCTGGGATGATCACCTGGTCAACGAACAGGACGACGGCACCTGTCTTCTCTACATCGACCGTCACCTCGTTCACGAAGTGACGAGTCCGCAGGCCTTCGAAGGTCTGCGCATGGCCGGCCGCAAGGTCCGTGCGCCTGAAAAGACGCTCGCTGTCGTCGACCACAATGTTCCGACTTCGGCCGACCGTCACCTCGGCATCAAGAACGAGGAAAGCCGCATCCAGGTCGAGGCGCTGGCCAAGAACGCCGCCGACTTCGGCGTCGAATACTACTCGGAAAACGACAAGCGCCAGGGCATCGTGCACATCGTCGGCCCCGAGCAGGGCTTCACCCTGCCGGGCATGACCATCGTGTGCGGTGACAGCCACACCTCGACACATGGCGCCTTCGGTTCGCTGGCCCACGGTATCGGCACGTCGGAAGTCGAGCACGTGCTCGCGACCCAGACGCTGATCCAGAAGAAGGCGAAGAACATGCTGGTGCGCGTCGACGGCCAGCTGCCGCCGGGCGTCACCGCCAAGGACATCATCCTCGCCATCATCGGCGAGATCGGCACTGCCGGCGGCACCGGCCACGTCATCGAGTTTGCCGGCGAAGCGATCCGCTCGCTGTCGATGGAAGGCCGCATGACCATCTGCAACATGACGATCGAAGGCGGCGCCCGCGCCGGCCTGATCGCGCCTGACGAAACGACGTTCGCGTATATCAAGGACAAGCCGCGCGCACCGAAGGGCAAGGCCTGGGACATGGCGCTCGACTACTGGAAGACGCTGCACACGGACGAGGGCGCGCATTACGATCGCGTCGTCGTGCTCGACGCCGCCAACCTGCCGCCGATCGTCTCCTGGGGCTCGTCGCCGGAAGACGTCATTTCGGTTCAGGGCATCGTTCCCAATCCGGATGAGATCCAGGAAGAGAACAAGCGGGCCTCCAAGTGGCGCGCGCTCGACTATATGGGCCTGAAGCCGGGCACGAAGATCACCGACATCGCCGTCGACCGCGTCTTCATCGGGTCGTGCACCAACGGCCGCATCGAGGACCTCCGGGCCGTGGCCGAGGTGGTCGAAGGCCGCAAGGTCGCCTCGACCGTTTCGGCGATGATCGTTCCGGGATCCGGCCTCGTGAAGGAACAGGCCGAGGCCGAAGGCCTCGACAAGATCTTCCGCGAAGCGGGCTTCGACTGGCGCGAGCCGGGCTGCTCCATGTGCCTGGCGATGAACGACGACCGGCTGAAGCCCGGCGAGCGTTGCGCCTCCACATCGAACCGCAACTTCGAGGGCCGTCAGGGCTTCAAGGGCCGTACGCATCTGGTCTCGCCGGCGATGGCGGCAGCCGCTGCGGTCGCGGGTCATTTCGTCGATATCCGCGAATGGAAATAGGCCGGGTCTGAGCTTTTCCGGCGTCAATGGCCGCCCTTCGGGGCGGCCTTTTTTATTTGGCGCTCTCCCCGCCCGCGCGCCTGAAATGGGTTAAGCTGTGCGGGCCGAGGCACCTTGGGGAGAATGATGGGATGAGCGACGATCTGCCTGTGCAACGCTACCGTCTGCTGCTGTTGCGCCATGCCAAGTCCGCCTGGCCGGACGGCGTCGCCGACATCAACCGACCGCTCGGCGAGCGAGGCCGCAAGGCGGCGCCACTGATGGGGGGCTATATGGCTCGGCATGCGCTCGTGCCGGATCTCGCCCTCGTCTCGACCGCGAAACGGGCGCAGGAGACCTGGACACTGGTAGCCGCTGCCTTGCCCCCCGGCATCACGGTCGAAAACACCCGGGCGATCTATGAGGTGGAGGCCGCCCAGATCCTCAGCGTGCTTCGTGCAACCGACCCGGCCATCAGGACGCTGCTGATCGTCGGCCACAATCCCGGCATGGAGGACCTGGCACATGAACTCGTCGGCTCCGGCGATGCGGATCTGCGTATGCGCATGGCGGACAAGTTTCCGACGGCGGCGCTTGCCGTCCTTGAATTCGAAGCGACTGGCTGGCGTGAGCTTCTGTCCGGCGGGGCCAGACTCGCGCGCTTCGTGACGCCGCGTTCGCTCGATTGAGCCGAGCGGACGTCGACGTCAGATTACCTTCACGACGGTGCCGCGGCGCATATGCGGGATCAGCCGACGCATCGCCGGCAGGCTGACGGCGACGCAGCCCTGCGTCGGCTCGTAGCCCGGCCGGATCAGGTGAAAGAAGATCGCCGAACCGGCATTTCGCCGGCGCGCGAGCAGGTTCCAGTCCATCACCAGGCAGATGTCGTAGAGCCCGTCGTCACGCATTAATTCCTCATGGCTCGGCTGGAAGGGCGCCTTGACCGGGCGATTGTAGAGCGCGTGGCGTGTCGCGTCGCACCACAGCATGCCCGTGCGCGTCGTCCGGGTCGGCAGCGGCGTCGGCGGCAGGAGGAGGCGGTCGCGCCTGACATAGCCGCCGATCAGCTTCATCGCGGCGCGTGGCGTGGCGCCATCGCCCTCGCGCTTCAGGCTGGTAATGCCACTTCGCCCGATGGCGGCGTGCTCGACGCGGCCGTCGAACGAGACAAGTGCTCGCTTGCGATCGCGCGGTGCGGCGCGCACGGTGATGACAGATTTGGCTGGTCTTCTTCCCGACGTTTTCTTGAGCATCATTCTCACGGATTTTTGCTTTGCCCGTGATTTGGGGGGCACCATAAGCACGGTTACGGATATAAAGAGGTAGCAACGCTGGTTCGCTTGCCAACACAGGCATTTGAGCTAGTTTGAAAACGGAAGCAAACAGGAATTGTCCCATGGCGACCCGTACCATTCTTCTTGTCGATGACGACAATGACCTGCGCGAGACCCTGGTCGAGCAGCTCTCGCTCTACGAGGAATTCGACCTCATCCAGGAAGCGACTGCCGGCAAGGGCATCCAGACGGCGCGTGCCCAGCAGGTGGACCTGTTGATCATGGATGTCGGCCTGCCGGACATGGACGGTCGCGAAGCGGTGAAGCTGCTGCGCAAGGGCGGCTTCAAGGCGCCGATCATCATGCTGACCGGCCACGACACCGATTCCGATACGATTCTGGGCCTTGAGGCCGGCGCCAACGATTATGTGACGAAGCCGTTCCGTTTCGCCGTACTGCTCGCCCGCATCCGCGCGCAGCTTCGCCAGCACGAGCAGAGCGAGGACGCGACCTTCAGCGTCGGCCCCTACACGTTCAAGCCGAGCCAGAAGCTGCTGACGCTCGAAAACGGCCAGAAGATCCGGCTTACCGAAAAGGAAGCGGCGATCATCCGCTATCTCTACCGCGCCGACCAGAAGGTGGTGACGCGCGACGTGCTCTTGGAAGAAGTCTGGGGCTACAATTCCGGCGTGACCACCCACACGCTCGAAACCCACGTCTATCGTCTGCGCCAGAAAATCGAGCGGGACCCTTCCAATGCCGAGATTTTGGTGACAGAGAACGGTGGCTACAAGATCGTTCCGTAGCCGGGGTGCGCAGGGTGGCAATCCACTTCTCGCGCGTTCTCCGTAGACTGTTGTTTGCATGGGTCGCGTGCGCGATCCGGTCCATCGGGACCGGCACTGGCGTGACCGTGGGAGGTTAGCCGCTTGGCGCTCAACGACGATATCGTGCTTCTGTCCAACGTGCCGCTGTTTGCCGATATCAGCGAGGACAAAATGAGGCTGATCGCCTTCGGCGCGGAGCGGCGCCGCATCTTCAAGGGACAGGAGCTGTTTCGCGAGGGGGCGCCGGCCGATTGCGCCTATGCGATCGCCAGCGGCAGCTTGTCCCTGTCGAAGGCGGGTTTCGACGGTTCTGAGACGACGGTCTCGACCGTCAGCCGCGGAGCGCTTCTGTCGGAACTGGCGCTGATCTCGATGGTCGAGCGTAAGTTCACGGCAACGGCCGAGGAAGACAGCGAAGTCATTCGCATCAATCGGCCACTCTTCCGCCGCATGCTGGAGGAATATCCTGAAGTGGCCGAGCTCGTCGAAGCGCGCATCCGCGAAAACCTGCAGGCGATGATCCGCCGGGCCGGCGCGCTCGCCGGCCGTTTTGCTTGAACCGCGCTACGGTTTCTCGCTACCACCGATACTTCAGCGAACCGAGCACGGTGCGGCCCTGGCCGAAATAGCAGTAGCCATCGGTGCAGACCTTTTCGCGGCGATCGCCGAGATTGGTAGCGCTGACGGCGAGCGACAGTCCGTCGAGTTCGGGGTTCTTGACGCCGAAGTCGTAGGCGATCGAGGCGTCGAAGTAGACGGCGCCGCCGTTCTTGGCGGTGTTGGCATCGGACGTGTAGGAGCTTGACGCCAGCCGTACGCCGCCGCCGAGGCTGAGACCCGCAAGCTGCGTGTCTTCGGGCAAAAGATAGTTCACCCACAGCGATGCGACATGGCGCGGCTTCGTCGACGGCACGTTGCCGATCAGCGACGGATCGACGTTTCCGGTGATTTCAGCGTCGTTGTAGTTATAGGCGGCGATGAAGCTCAGGCCGTTGTCGAACTCCCGGCGTCCTTCCACCTCGAAACCATTGGTCGTCACCTCGCCGGCCGACTTGTAGTAGTAGCCGACGGGAAGGGACGGGTCGGACACGTATTGCGGCGCGCCGCTTTCGACGATCCGGTAATAGGCCGCGCTCAGTAAATAGGCTTCGCCTTCCGGATGGTACTTCACGCCCAGTTCGACCTGCTCGCCGGTCGTCGGATCGAGCACGCGGCCATCGGCCGAAAGCTCTGTGCGCGGCACGAAGGAGGTGCTGTAGCTGGCATAGGGCGCGATGCCGTTGTCGAAGAGGTAGAGCAGACCGGCCTGCCCGGTGAGTTCGCCATCGTCCTTGCGATCGACGACGCCGGTGTTTTTGTTGGTGCTGGTCTGGTCGACCCAGTCGTAGCGAAGGCCACCAACGGCGCGCCAGTTGCCTACCTCCAGCTGATCCTGGACATAGATGCCCGTCTGCCAAAGGTCCCGCCCGCTGAAGCTGGTAAGTGCTGGCGTCGGACCGCCGACGCCGAAGGTCGGGTTGTTGAGATCGAAGCGATAGGCCGGATCGACGGCGCCGAAGCCGAGGCCGAAGTCCGAGGTGATCCAGGTGTAATCGAGGCCGGTCAGCAGCGTGTGCGAGGCCGCACCGGTGTCGAAGTTGGCTTCGAGCTGGTTGTCGATCTGGTAGGCGCGCTGGTCGTCCTTGATGGCGACGGGTGAGCGGTCAAAGACGCCGGGCGCGACCTCCGTCCCGAACTGCAGGTAACGGGCCTTGAGGTCCAGATCGCTGACGCGGCCGTGCTGGCGGAAGGTCAGGCCGTTGTCGAACTCGTGCTCGAACTTGTAACCGGCCTGGACCTGGCCGACCTTCTGGTAGTCATAGTCCGGGTCGCTGTAGCGCAGCAGCCGGCCGTCATGCTCGAGCACCCGCGGGCTGGCGTCGCTTTCGCCCTTCTGCCCCAAGCCGTAGACCGTCAGCGACGTGCCTTCGTCCGGCTTCCAGGTGAAGGAGGGCTGCAGCAGGTAACGATCGTCGGCAACGTCGTAGTTGGTCTCGCCGTTTCGCAGAAGCCCGACGATGCGATAGAGGACGTCGCCGTCAGCCGTTACCGGCCCGCCGACATCGAAGGCGGCCTGGGCGCGACCGATCGTGCCATATTGCAGCTCGACCTCGCGGTGGGGCTCCTCCTCCGGCATCTTCGAGATGCGGTTGACGATGCCGCCGGCGCCGGCAGCACCATACATAACCGAGACCGGACCTTTCAGGATCTCGATCCGCTCGAGGCCGTAGACCTCCGTCGGGAAGGTGCCGTAGTTCATGTAGGGCTGGCGCAGGCCGTCACGGAAATCGCCGGTCGTCGTCGTCTCGAAACCGCGGATATAGATCTGGTCGAAACGCGGATCGAAGCCGAAGGCGCCGGTCGTGACGCCGGCGGCATAACGCGTTGCCTGGATCATGTCCTGCACGCCGCGCTCTTCGAGCTCCTTGCGCGTGACCACCGAGACCGAGCGGGGCGTTTCGATCAGCGGCGTGTCGGTCTTCAGCGCCGAGACGTTGCGTGTCGGTACGATCGTGTCGTTATCCTCGGCGATCGTCGCAGTTGCCTTTCCGGCCGTCGCTTCGATCTTTTCCAGACGGGTGGTCTTCTGGCTTTCGGCCGATTGCGCATGGGTCGCTGTCGGCGAAAGGATCACGGCGACAGCGCTTGCGGCGAGCACGGTGGTTGCGGACAGCGCGCGGCGCGAGGCGCGCAGGAAGGTGGTCGGCAAGGTCTTTGGCATCTCTGGCCCTCTTGCGGGCGCACGAAAACCCTCCGGCCAAAGCCAGAGCAAAGCACCCGAATATCAGTGAAAACGACGGCTGAGCGGCCATCGGAGGCGGTGTCCCCGCCGCCCGACAAGAGGGATAGTCCGTTTGGAAATGCGCATCAAGAAAAATATGATTCTTTTAGTCATGTTTTTCTTGATGGAACAGCGGGCGCCGAAGGCGCGTGCCGCCGCCCGGAAAATGACGTCCTAGATGTCGAAGTGCGCGATGACGGGCACGTGGTCTGAGGGGCGCTCCCAGCCGCGGGCTTCGCGCAGGATATCGACGTTTTTGAGCGCCGGCGCGAGGTCGGCGGACGACCAGATATGGTCGAGTCGGCGGCCACGGTCGGCAGCTTCCCAGTCCTTCGCCCGGTAGCTCCACCAGGTGTAGAGCTTGGTCGGGGATGGCGTGTGCTGGCGCATCAGGTCGACCCAGCCGCCGCCGTTCATGACCGTGGTCAGCCCCTCGGTTTCGATCGGCGTATGGCTGACGATCTTCAGGAGCTGCTTGTGCGACCAGACGTCGTCTTCCAGCGGCGCGATATTGAGGTCGCCGACGAGGATCGAGGAAATGCCGGCTTCGGCTTCGGCGTGCAGCAGCTTCATCTCCTCGACGAAATCGAGCTTGTGGCCGAATTTCGGATTGATGGTGCGGTCCGGCTCGTCGCCGCCGGCAGGCACGTAGAAATTATGCAGCCGGATCTTCTTGCCGCCGGCCTCGAAAACGACCGAGAGGTGGCGGGCGTCGCCGATGCCGCAATAGTCGCGGCGATCGCTAAGCTCATGCAGCGGCAGGCGCGAGATCGTCGCCACGCCGTGATAGCCCTTCTGGCCGTGCATCTCGATATGATTGTAGCCGAGCGCCTTCAGGGGCTTGGACGGAAACTGGTCGTTCGGGCACTTGGTTTCCTGCAGGCAGAGGATGTCAGGCTGCCAGGTCTGCAGCAGATGCTCGACCAGCGGCATGCGCAGGCGAACGGAGTTGATGTTCCAAGTGGCGACGGAAAGGGCCATGCGTCATTCCCTGATCGGCTGGGGCCGGACGCTCGCGAAGGGAAGGCCGGCTCGGGATGGATGTTTGACCCGAGCTTTAAGCAGGTCCGGTGCGCCGGGACAAGGAATGCCTGAACGAGGCCGCACTAAAAACCGCGCGTCCTATGGACACGCGAAGCTCGGCTTGGCGCGTGATGTCGCTCAGCCGCCGCGCTTGTTGCGGACCTCGTCATAGGGGATCTGGAAGACCTTGTCGTCCAGCGCCATACCGGTCTTGACATTGAAGATCATGACCGAGGTGTCCTTCTTCTGCGCGTCGGTGATGGTCCACTGGCGCAGATCGTAGGTCTTCGGGTCGAACATCATGGTGATGGTCGAATCGCCGAAGATCGAACGGTCGCCAAGCACGATGGTGATGAGGTCGGACTCTTCCTTGACGTCGCGCACCATCTTGCCGGTCAGGTCGATCCTCTCGCTGAGCAGCAGGTTGAGCGGAGTCTTCGACAGCGGATAGATGTCCCAGGTCTTGAGCTTCATGTTGCCGATGACGACGGACTTGCCGTCGGCGATGACGCGCATCGGCGAGGGGGCCTCGTAGTTGAAGCGGATGCGGCCGGGGCGGCGGATATAGAATTTGCCGCCGGTCTGCTCGCCGCGCGGGCCGAACTGGACGAATTCGCCGGCCATGGTCTTCACCGAGGAGAAATGGTCGGCGATCTTCTGGGCAGCGCTCGGGGCCTGGGCGAAGGCCTGGCCGAGGTCGAGACCGGTGCCGCCGATGCCGCCAAGTGCCGCAAGCCCGCACACGAAGAGGCGGCGCGACATCACCGGGTGGTTGCGCTCGCCAGTCTTAGTCTCTGTCATCTCGGTCTCCTTCATTTACGAATCATCTGGAGCGCAAGTGCGGCGCCTTCAAGGCGCCATTTTCGAGCTTTTTCGCTCGCGCTCTCACATGACTGTTACCGGTTTGGCCCTTTATCCAGGGCCTCTGCCCGCATCCGCCGGGCGTCTTTTCTATCAATGCATTCGCCTCACGCGAATCTGCGGGAACTGCCCTGTCGTCCGGTGACTTACTCTTCGGTCGGAACGAGGATCTCGCGTTTGCCGGCGTGGTTCGCCGGCCCGATGATGCCTTCCTGCTCCATGCGCTCGATCAGCGATGCGGCACGATTGTAACCGATCCCGAGGCGTCGCTGCACGTAGGAAGTCGAGGCCTTGCCGTCGCGCAGGACGACCGCAACCGCCTGGTCGTAAGGATCGTCGGAATCGGCGAGATTGGAGGTGCCGGCCGGGCCGCCGCCCTCGCCATCCTCGTCGTCATCCTCGGTGATGGCATCGAGATATTGCGGTACGCCTTGCGTCTTCAGGTAGGCGACGACCTCTTCGACCTCGGTGTCGGAAACGAAGGGGCCGTGGACGCGCTGGATGCGGCCGCCGCCGGCCATGTAGAGCATGTCGCCCATGCCGAGCAGCTGTTCGGCGCCCTGTTCGCCAAGGATGGTGCGGCTGTCGATCTTCGAGGTCACCTGGAACGAGATGCGCGTCGGGAAGTTGGCCTTGATCGTGCCGGTGATGACGTCGACCGAGGGGCGCTGCGTCGCCATGATGACATGGATGCCGGCGGCGCGGGCCATCTGGGCGAGCCGCTGCACTGCGCCCTCGATGTCCTTGCCGGCGACCATCATCAGGTCGGCCATTTCGTCGATGATGACGACGATGTAGGGCATCGGCGCCAGATCGAATTCTTCCGTCTCGTACATGGCTTCGCCGGTCTGGCGGTCGAAGCCGGTCTGCACCGTGCGGGTGATCTGTTCGCCCTTGGCAAGCGCCTGCTCGACGCGGCTGTTGAAGCCGTCGATGTTGCGCACGCCGATCTTCGACATCTTCTTGTAGCGCTCTTCCATCTCGCGCACCGTCCACTTCAGTGCGACGACCGCCTTCTTGGGGTCGGTCACAACAGGCGAAAGCAGGTGCGGGATGCCGTCATAGACGGAAAGTTCGAGCATCTTCGGGTCGATCATGATCAGGCGGCACTGATCGGGGCTCAGCCGATAGAGCAGCGACAGGATCATGGTATTGATCGCGACCGATTTGCCCGAACCGGTGGTGCCGGCGACGAGCAGATGCGGCATCTTGGCGAGATCGGCGACGACGGGCTCGCCGCCGATCGTCTTGCCGAGCGCCATGGCAAGGCGGGCCTTGGAGGTCTCGAAATCGCGCGAGCCGATGAGTTCGCGCAGATAGACGGTTTCGCGCCGCTGGTTCGGCAGTTCGATGCCGATGGCGTTGCGGCCGGGAACGACGGCGACGCGAGCCGCGATCGCGCTCATCGAGCGGGCGATATCGTCGGCAAGGCCGATGACGCGAGAGGACTTGATGCCCGGTGCCGGTTCCAGTTCGTAGAGGGTAACGACCGGGCCGGGGCGAACATGGATGATCTCGCCCTTGACACCGAAATCTTCAAGCACGCCTTCGAGCATGCGGGCGTTCTGCTCCAGCGCATCGGGCGAGAGCGAGGCGTCGCGGCCGACGTTTTTCGGCTCGGCAAGGAAATGCATCGGCGGCAGCGTGAAGTCGCCATCGTTGTCGTCGACGAAGGAGCGCTGGGCTTCGCGCTCGACGCGCTGGCCCGTCTTCGGGCGAGGAGCAGGCGTCGAAACGCGCGAGCCGCCGCCCTTGGGCAGGCCCTGCTTCGGCGGTGCCGCCTTCGGCGCCCAGTCGGCGGCTGCATCGTAGTCTTCGTCGTCAGGCAGAATGCCGGCGGGGCGGCGCTCGTCGATGTCGAAGGGCAGGTCGTCATCCTCGTCGTCGGCCATGATCGGCGGCGGGGTGAGGATGCGGCGCTCGGAGCGGTCGAGCGAGGGCTCGATGCGGTCGCCGGCGGCCATCGGCTTCGGCCGGGCGGGCTCGTTCAGCGTGCCGAACTCGTCGTTGTTGAAATCATAGGGTTCGTCGTACTGGCGCTTGGGCGTGGCGCGGGTGCCGCTCATGCCGAAAATGCGGCGCATGCGCGCGTGCATGGTGTAGCGCATATGGGCAAAAGAGCCCATCAGCAGGGTGAAGGGACCTTCGCTGTCGTCCTCGTCCAGTTCGTCGCGCACGGTGCGCGCCTTGCTCGGCGTCGGCTCGGCAATTTCCTCTTCCTCCTCCTCGTCGCTGACGCCGATCAGGCCGGCGCTATAGACCAGGCACCAGGCGGCGGGGACGGCGAAGATGCAGGCAAGAATGGTCGCAAGCGTGCCGGTCGGGAAGGCGCCGGTAAAGAGCGCGGGGAAGCGCAGGATCATGTCGCCGAAGACGCCTCCAAGGCCGTTGGGCAGCGGCCAGGTGATGGGGGCGGGAACACAGCTGAGTGCTGCGCCGGCTAGGACGGAACCGACGAACCAGAGGCCGAGGCGCTTGAAGACCTTGTCGAAACGTTTGCCGCCGATCAGCACCAGGGCCCAGGCGACGGCCGGCAGGAGGGCGACGACGCTGGCCAGCCCGAAGAACTGCATGAAGATGTCGGCAAAGGCAGCACCCGTGTAACCGAGCACGTTGGTCGGCGCTTGTGACGTGGCGTAGGAGAAGCTGGGGTCGGCGACGTTCCATGTCGAGAGCGCTGCGACGGCCAGCGCCAATGCGCCGAACAGCGCAAAGCCCGCCAGCGACGCGATCTGTCGCCAAACGAAGGTGGTTAGCACGAACCGGTTGGAACGGCTGTCAAGCGCTGCCGGATTGCTTCTGCTCATGTTGCCTGCTGCCCGTCTCGATCTTCACGGCGCATTGCGCGCCATGGAATCAACCTAAGCGGTGTACGGTTAATGCGACATTAACCATGCGTAGTTGGCGCTAAAATAGCAGTCGCAGCCGGACCGATCGGCACGAAAAAAGGCCCGGAGCTTCCGATCCGGGCCAAGGGCGATCCGCGTGGGGCGGATCGCGACGGGACTGTAGGCGGCGCCGGATTGCCGGCGCCGCGATCCGCTTAGCTGTGGTAGGCGGCTTCACCGTGCGACGAGAGGTCGAGGCCCTCGCGTTCGGCTTCGACGGAGACGCGCAGGCCGACGATCGAGTCCACCAGCTTGTAGAGGATGACGGAGACGACGCCGCACCAGACGATGGTGATGGCAACCGCGGTCAGCTGGGTCATGAACTGGCCGCCCATGGTGACGCCGTCGGCATAACCGATGCCGCCGAGCGACGAGGAGGCGAAGATGCCGGTGGCAAGCGCACCGAAGAAGCCGCCGACGCCGTGGACGCCGAAGACGTCTGCCGTGTCATCATAGTGGAACTTGTTCTTCACGACAGAGACGAAGAAGTAGCAGAGCGGCGAGACGAGCACGCCCATGACGATCGCGCCCATCGGGCCGGCAATGCCGGCGGCGGGCGTGATGGCGACGAGACCGGCGATCATGCCCGAGGCGGCGCCCAGCATCGAGGCCTTGCCGCGGGTGAAGGTTTCGACGGCCGACCAGGAAAGGATGGCGGCTGCGGTTGCAAGGAAGGTGTTGACGGTCGCGAGCATGGCGCCGCCCGAGGCTTCGAGGTTCGAGCCGGCGTTGAAGCCGAACCAGCCGAACCAGAGCATGGCAGCACCAACCAGCGTCAGCGTCATCGAGTGCGGTGCCATCATGTCGCGGCCGTAGCCGGTGCGCTTGCCGACCATGATCGCGCCGATCAGGCCAGCCACGCCGGCATTGATGTGAACGACGGTGCCGCCGGCGAAGTCAAGCGCGCCCATGCCGAAGAGCAGGCCGTTGCCGTCCCAGACCATGTGGGCGATCGGGAAGTAGACGAAGGTCGCCCAGAGCACCGAGAAGAGCACGGCTGCGGAGAACTTGATGCGCTCGGCAAAGGCGCCGACGATCAGCGCCGGGGTCAGTGCCGCGAAGGTCATCTGGAACAGCATGAAGATGTATTCCGGAATGACGACGCCTTCCGAGAAGGTGGCCGACGTGCTCTCAGTGGTGACGCCGGCGAGGAACATCTTGGCGAAGCCGCCGAAATAGGGGCTGGTCGAGCCGCCGAAGGCGAAGGAGTAACCGTAGACGACCCAGACGATCATCATCGTCGCGCCGATCACGGTGCACTGCATCAGCACCGAGAGCATGTTCTTGGCGCGCACTAGGCCGCCGTAGAACAGCGCGAGGCCCGGGATCAGCATGAAGAAGACGAGAAGCGTCGAGATGAACATGAAGGCGGTATCGGCCTTGTCCGGCACCGGTACAGCTGCGGCCGCCGCCGGTGCCGCTTCCTGCGCGAAGGCTACGGCCGGCGCAAGCAGGGCGGCAGTCATTGCGCCCAGGCGTCCAAGAGAGGTGGAAAGCTTAAGTGATGACATCGAGGTAGTGCTCCCTGAACGGCGTGGTTTACAACGCTTCTGAATCGGTTTCGCCGGTGCGGATGCGCACCGCATGGTCAATGGCGTAGACGAAGATCTTTCCGTCGCCGATCTGGCCGGTCTTGGCGGCTGCGGCGATCGCTTCAACGGCCTTGTCGACGAGTTCTGAAGGAACGGCGATCTCGACCTTCAGTTTCGGCAGGAAGCTCACGGCATATTCGGTACCGCGGTAGATTTCGGTATGTCCCTTCTGGCGGCCGTAGCCTTTGACTTCGGTCACGGTCAGGCCCTGGATGCCGACAGCAGTGAGGGCTTCGCGAACCTCATCGAGCTTGAACGGCTTGATAATGGCCATCACAATTTTCATCTGGTTTCATCCTTGTTCGCCTCCGGCGGAGGCCGTCTCTCCTTGCTGCGGAGCGCCAGAGCGCCGTGCAACCGAACCATGACATTCAAGGGGCGTGCCAGATTCTGACGCTCGACTTAAGGTAATGAAAACAAATAGAAAAAAAGAAAGCCGCAGCACGATTGCTGCGGCGCATCAAAAAATCGTCACTTTAGAAGATTAAAAAATAGGCAGAACGAAGATTCTGCTTATTTCCTATTCAGATGCCTTTTTCCGGATCAACCCTTCCTGGGCGACGGAGGCGATCAGCACACCGGAACGCGTAAAAAGGCTGCCTCTGGTCATCCCGCGGGCACCATGTGCACTCGGGCTATCCTGGGTATAGAGCAGCCAGTCGTCCATCTTGCAGGGGCGGTGAAACCACATGGCGTGATCCAGGCTCGCCACCTGCAGGTTCCGGTCGAAGACCGAAGTGCCGTGCGCATAGAGCGAGGTGTCGAGCAGGGTCATGTCGGAGAGATAGGCAAGGATCGCTGCCTGGATATGGCGCTCGTCCGGAACCGTGCCGACGGCCTTGACCCAGACATCCTGGATCGGCTTGCCGTCGTTGCGGGTAAAATAGTGCTGCAGTGACGCCGGCCGGATCTCGATCGGCCGCGGCCTTTCCCAATAGCGCCGGATTGCTTCGGGCGCGTGGACGAGAAACTTCTCTTTGAGTTCCTGTTCGCCCGGAAGCGTCTCGGGCATGGCGAGATCAGGCATGTCGATCTGGTGGTCGAAACCGTCCTCGTCATACTGGAAAGAGGCGGACATCGAGAAGATCGCCTTGCCGTGCTGGATGGCGACCACCCGCCTGGTGGCGAAGCTCGAACCGTCGCGGATGCGGTCGACTTCATAGATGATAGGTACGGAAGGATCGCCCGGCCGCATGAAATAGGCGTGCAGCGAATGCACGTAACGCCCCTCATCAACGGTTCGCTGCGCGGCGACCAGCGCTTGGCCGATCACCTGGCCGCCGAAGACGCGCTGCCAGCCGACCTGCGGGCTACGGCCGCGGAACAGGTTTTCCTCGAGCTTTTCGAGATCGAGAATGGCCAGCAGCGCATCCATGGGGGTGGAGGTCTCGGTGGGGCGCGACATTTCGGCTTTCTCCGATGGTAGGAACGTCGATGGCATTGATCTATATAGACATAAAACGATGCTCAAGTGCGACGGAGAAAGCCGATGCTCGATGTCTTGATTGCCGGTGGCGGCTATGTCGGCCTTTCGCTCGCGGTTTCGCTGAAGAAGGCGGCGCCTCATCTCGACGTGATGGTGATCGACGGCGCGCCGGAAGGCGCCTGGAAGAAGGACCAGCGCGCTTCCGCCGTTGCGTCCGCGGCCGAGCGCATGCTCGACGTGCTTGGCGTCTGGGATGAGATCGCGCCGGAGGCCGAGCCGATCCGCCGCATGGTGATTACCGATTCGAAGGCGGCCGATCCGGTGCGGCCTGTGTTCCTGACCTTCGACGGTGACGGCGGCGAGGGTCGTCCGTTTGCCCATATGGTGCCTAATACGGCGATGGTCGGCGCACTGCGCGGTGCCTGCGCGGCGCTCGGCGTGGTCAATCGCCAGTCGACCATGGTCGAGAGCTTCAAAAGCGGCGACCACGCAGTTGCCGTTACGCTTGCCGGCGGCGAAGAACTGGAGGCCCGTCTTTTGGTTGCCTGTGACGGCGTGCGCTCCAAGCTGCGCGATGCCGCCGGCATCAAGACCGTCGAATTCGACTATGGCCAGTCCGGCATCGTCACCACCGTCGAGCATGAGCGGCCGCACGAGGGCACGGCGGAGGAGCATTTCCTGCCGGCCGGGCCTTTCGCCACCCTGCCGCTCAAGAACAATCGCTCGTCACTGGTCTGGACCGAACGCACCGAGGATGCCGAACGCCTGGTCAAGGGCGACGACTTCCTGTTCGAGGAAGAACTGGAGCGCCGCTTCGGCCACAAGCTTGGTCACCTGAAGGTGGTCGGCGGACGGCGGGCCTTTCCGCTCGGCCTGACGCTTGCCCGCGATTTCGTGAAACCACGCTTCGCGCTTGCCGGTGACGCCGCCCATGGCATTCACCCGATCTCGGGGCAAGGGCTCAATCTCGGCTTCAAGGATGTGGCAGCACTTGCCGAAACCATCATCGAGGCGGATCGTCTCGGGCTCGACATCGGTTCGCTCGCGGTGCTTGAGCGCTACCAGAGCTGGCGGCGTTTCGACACGTTCCGCATGGGTGTTACGACCGACGTGCTCAACCGGCTGTTTTCCAACGACATCACCCCGGTCCGGATCGCCCGGGATTTCGGCCTGGGCCTCGTCGACCGGCTGCCGTCTCTCAAGAGCTTCTTTATCCGCCAGGCGGCCGGTATTGCCGGGGAGACCGATCCGCGGTTGTTGTCGGGTCAGCCGATCTAGGCCTTTGTGGTTGCAGTTTGCCACTCCCTCGGGTTTAACCCGAGGACTAACCCTCTCCCCGCAGGATGGGAGAGGGGACGCCTCGCTGCGTTTGCGGGGGAAGGTGGCCGGCAGGCCGGATGAGGGTCAGTCGAGAACTGTACGGGTAACGGGCCGACGCCGGTTCAATCCTCGATCTTGCGTGCTTCCGAGATCAGCATGATCGGTACGCCGTCGCGGATGGGATAGGCGAGGCGCGCCTTTTCCGAGATCAGTTCATTGGCTTCGGCGTGATAGCTGAGGCGTCCCTTGGTCAGCGGGCAGACGAGCAGTTCGAGCAGTTTCGGATCGACCTTGCTGGCGTTGATATCCATCTATCCGTTGCTCACTGCAAAATGCTGTCCATATCGCCGAAGTCGCGCGCAAGCACGATTTCGGTGATGGCGATCAGGGTTTCGGCGCGGGTCTTGAGATCGGGGGCCTCGAGCAGCGCCTGTTTCTCCGCCGGGCCATAGGGCGACATCATCGCCATGGAGTTCACGAGCGTGCGGTTGCTCGCCCGCTCGACGCTTTCCCAGTCGGCTTTCAGCTTGTTGGCTTCGAGATAGGCCTTGAAGGCGGCCAGAAGCGCTGCCCGGTCGACGAGGGTCTCGTCGTCGCGGTTTTCGAGGTCTGCCGCAAAGGGGCCGATGCGGAAGCGACGGTAGCCGCGGGTGCCCCCGACTTCCGAAAACAGCCGGTAGCGGCAGACGCCTGTGAGCGAGGTGATGTAGCGGCCGTCGCCGGTCTCGGCAAAGGAGGTGATGCGACCAATGCAGCCGACCTCGCAGAGCGCCTGCATCGGTCCGGTGGCGGTGTCGTTGCGACCCTCGCAGAAGGACGGCTGTACGATGCCGATCAGGCGGTTGCCGGAAAGGGCGTCATCGAGCATGGCGAGGTAGCGCGGCTCGAAGATGTTGAGGGGAAGCTGGGCGCCGGGAAGCAGCAATGCACCGGTCAGCGGAAACACCGGAATGATCTCCGGCAAGTCCTTCGGACCGAGATAGCGTGCATTTCCGACGTGCATTTCCGATAGACCCTGCCGGTATTCGCTTTGCCCCGCCAAGGAAGCGTGGTCAACCAGATCAAAAGATGGTGCTCTGCTTGAAAATCTCAAGGGACGAGAGCGTCGATCTTCACAGGTGAAGATGGATCGTGATCGGATCCGCTTACGAAAAGGGGCGCAGATAGCGCCCCTTTCAAAAACATGTCTGACGGCTCAGGAGAACAGGATCGACGAGAGCTTGCGTCGGGCGGCGATGGTTGCCGGATCCTTCGGGCCCCAGACCTCGAAGAACGAAAGCAGCTCGCGCCGCGCGCCGTCGTCGTCGTAAGCCCGGTCGCGCTTCATGATCGTGAGCAGATGGTCGGCCGCAGCCATCCGGTCGCCCTCGACGTTGCGGATCTTGGCGAGCAGCACGCGCGCCTCGTGATCATCGGGGTTTGCGGCGAGGCGCCGTTCGAACTCGTTGGGATCGCCGAGCTTGCGGGCTTCCTCGATCTGGTCGAGCTTTTTGCCGATGGCGGCAATGCCGGCATCCTTGGCAAGATCTTCCGGCAGGCTGGACAGCGCCTCGCGGGCCTCGGTAAGCTGGCCGAGCGCGATCATGCAATCGACCATGCCGGCGATCGCCAAGACATTTTCCGGGTCGGCCTGCAGCACGGCGCCATAGAGGCCGGCGGCGTTCTCGGCATCGCCGGCATCGATGAGCGCCTTGGCGTCGGCGAGAACCGCCTCGATCTCGGCCTTGCTGTCGTCAACGGCGGGACCGGCGATCTTTTCGATGAACTGCTTGATCTGGCTTTCCGGAACTGCGCCCATGAAGCCGTCGACCGGGCGTCCGCCGACGAAGGCGATGACGGCCGGGATCGACTGGATGCCGAGCTGGCCGGCGATCGAGGGATGATCGTCGATGTTCATCTTGACGAGCTTGACGCGGCCTGCGGCTTCCGTGACCACCTTTTCGATGACAGGGGTCAGCTGCTTGCAGGGACCGCACCAGGGCGCCCAGAAATCGACGAGAACGGGCTGCTGCCTGGAGGCTTCGAGCACGTCCTTGGTGAAGTTGGCAGTGGTGGTTTCCTTGATCAGGTCACCGCCCGACGCGGCCGCCGGCGCCGGCTGGCCGAAGGAGGCCGAAGCCGTCATCTGAGTGCCGAAAGACCCTGCATAGGGATTGTCGCTGCCCGTCATTCTTCTCTCCTCGCCGGCTCGTCCGCCAGCTTACTGCATTCGCGCCAAAGATCGTATGTCAGGCCGTGACTTTCAAGACAAGCGGTTCGTGTCCGGTCGCTTCCATGAAGCGCAACAGATCCTTCGAAGCGATCGAGGTCGTTGCGTCGTTGGAAAGCGGGTGGCAGTTGACGATATCGAACGTCATCAGCGCCTCGTCGAGGATGACCTTGACGTTGCCCCCGGTGTCGTTGATCGCGCCGAAGGCGGTTACGGCCCCCGGAATGACGCCGAGATACTCCATCAGCTTCTCCGGCTTGCCGAAGGATACCTTGCTTGCCGCGCCGATCACCTGGTGCACGGTCTTCAGGTCCACCGTCGCGTGCTCCTCGACGGTGAGCAGGAAATAGTTGTCCTTCTTGTCCTTCACGAAGAGGTTTTTCGTGTGGCCACCGGGCATCTCGTCACGAAGCGCCACCGATTCGGCCACGGTGAAAACCGGAGCGTGGTTCTTCGTCTTATGCTCGATTCCAAGTCCATCGAGAAAATTGAAGAGGTCTTCGGCGGTTTTCGGCTGTGATTCACGCATGATTCTCATCCCCAGGGCGTTCGTTTCGTCTCTGCTTTAGGGGAGAAGGCCGTCAGGACGCAATCTCACAGGCGGCGAAGCCGGCCGAAAACGCGGCATTTCCGGGCTTTGCGAAGGGTGTCCAAAAAAATATTCGATTTCTCGTCATTTCCCTGTTGCATTCCAAAATCGCTTAGGCCATATACCGCCCGTCGCCGCAAGACAGCGCCGACGCCACGGTCCACCGACTACCCCCGGACCTTGGATGATGAGCGGGTGTAGCTCAGGGGTAGAGCACAACCTTGCCAAGGTTGGGGTCGGGCGTTCGAATCGCCTCACCCGCTCCAATTTCTCCCAACCACTTCATTTCACAGTCATTTCTGGAATGAAACGGCATTTGCCGTCAGGCATTCCATGCGCCGATAGTGCCGTCCGCACCATGTGGTTCGGACCGCCGAGACGGCTCCTTTTGCATTTTGCCTTTTTTGGTAAAGCCGGTCGCCGTTTCCGCGCTCAGCTCTTCATGAACACATAGTCCGTCTCCTGCCGGCGGATCTCGCCGGGGCGAAGTACCGCGTTCGGGAAGCCGGAGTGGTTGGCCGCATCCGGCCAGATCTGGGTTTCGAGACAGAAGCCGGCAAAGGCGCCGTAGCGGCGGCCCTCGAGGCCGGGGACGGGGATGTTCAGCTTTGCGCCGGTATAGAGCTGCACGCCGGGCTCGGTCGTCAGCACTTCCATCGTGACACCCGAATCGATGCTGCGAGCAAGCGCCACCGAATGTTTCGCCATGCGTTCGTTCGAAAGGCAGAAATTATGGTCGTAGGCGATGCGCTCGCCTTCGGTCTGGCGGCTGAGCCGCGTCATTTCCCGCAGATCGAAGGCAGTGCCCTCGACCGGGCGGATCTCGCCCGTCGGCACCTGGCGTTCGCTGGTGGGCAGATAATGGTCGGCGGCGATCATGATGTCGTGGCCGAGGGCGTCGGCGCTGCCGTCGAGATTGAAATAGCTGTGCTGGCAGACATTGGCGAGCGTCGCTCGGTCGGTCTCGCTCTCGTAGACGACGCTCAAGACGCCGCCGGGCTTCAGCTGGTAGGTGCAGGTGACCTTGCAATTGCCGGGATAACCGGCGCGGCCATCCGGGTCGGTGATGGCGAGCGTGATGCTGTCGGGCGTCTGCTTTACGATCGTCCAGTTGCGCTTGCCGATATTGTCGCTGCCGCCGTGCAGGTGCGTGACGCCCTTCTCGTTCAGTTCGAGCTGGTAGGCCTCGCCATCGAGCGTGAAGCGGCCGTTGCCGATGCGATTGGCGCACCGTCCAGGCGTGGCGCCGAGATAGGGCGAGTGGGCGAGGTAGCTTTCGAGATCGGTGAAACCGAGCACAAGCGGCGGCTCATGGCCTTCCAGGCGCAGGTCCTGGATCACCGAGCCCCAGGTCAAGACATGGGCGGTGAGGCCGCCACCGGAGAGCACCACACGATGGACCGGCTCGCCGGATGGCAGGTGGCCGAAGATTTCCGTGTTCTGATGCATATTCACCGCTGGCTCCCACTACAGCGCTGCGCGTCTCCCCAGACGCACAAGGTCGCCGTACACTTTTGAATTGCTGCATGTTTTGTCCTTGGCTCGGTTGGGATCCAGGGAAACATGCAACGGTGCGATCACAGCAACCTGCGTCATTTCCAAGGGCACGGCAACCGGAAAATCATACTAAATGCGGCCTGGCGCCGTCTCCGGCCTGAGAGCAAAAACATCCAGCTATTCAAGGTGCTACAGCGACCTCTCGGCAGTCATGTCAGCGCGACAGCTGCTTGGTGGCCTCCTGCAGGCCGGCGAGCGTCAAGGGGAACATGCGTCCCTCGAACAGGCTCTTCACCATCGTGATCGACTGGGTATAGCCCCAGTGCTGCTCGGGCACGGGATTGAGCCAGATGGAGCGCGGAAAATGTGCCGTCAGACGAGAGAGCCAGAGGGCGCCCGCCTCGTCGTTCCAGTGCTCGACCGAGCCACCGGGGTGGCTGACTTCATAGGGGCTCATCGAAGCGTCGCCGACGAAGATGGCGCGATAGTCGCCGCCGTAGGTGCGCAGCACTTCCGTCGTACGGGTAATGTCGACACGGCGGCGGCGATTGTCCTTCCACAGGCCCTCGTAGACGCAATTGTGGAAGTAGAAATGCTCCATATGGCGGAACTCGCTGCGAGCCGCTGAAAACAACTCCTCGACGATGCGGATATGATCGTCCATCGATCCGCCGATATCGAAGAACATCAGAAGCTTCACCGCATTGCGGCGCTCCGGCCTCGTCACCACGTCGAGATAGCCGTGTTCGGCGGTGGCGCGGATCGTGCCGGAGAGGTCGAGTTCGTCGGCGGCACCCTGGCGCACCCAGCGCCGGAGCCGCTTCAGGGCCACTTTGATGTTGCGCGTGCCGAGCTCGATCGTGTCGTCATAATCCTTGAACTCGCGCCGGTCCCAAACCTTGACGGCGCGGCGGTGGCGCGACTGGTCCTGGCCGATCCGCACACCCTCGGGATTGTAGCCATAGGCGCCGAAAGGCGAGGTGCCGGCGGTACCGATCCATTTTGAGCCACCCTGATGGCGGCCCTTTTGCTCCTGCAGCCGCTGGCGCAAGGTCTCCATCAGTTTGTCGAAGCCGCCGAGTGCCTCGATCAGGCGTTTTTCTTCCTCGCTCAGATGCTTCTCTGCGAGCTTGCGCAGCCAGTCCTCGGGGATGGTGGCCTCTTCACTCGCTTCCAGAGGATTGACCGCTTCGAGACCGGAAAAGCAGTGCTGGAACACCCGGTCGAAGCGGTCGATATGGCGCTCGTCCTTCACCAGTGCTGCGCGCGCCAGGTAGTAGAAGGCTTCGACGTCGAAGGTGGCGATGCCCGCCTCCATCCCCTCGATCAAGGACAGGAATTCCCGGAGCGTGACCGGGACCTTCGCTGCCTTGAGTTCGAGGAAGAAGGGAATGAACATCTGACCTCAGCTTTTCCCGGTGCCGATCTCCGCGAGATCGTAGGGCGTCGTCTGGTACATCTCGTTGATCCAGTTACCGAAGAAGAGATGTGCATGGCTGCGCCAGCGGTTCTGCGGCGGCAGGGTCGAATCGTTGTGCGGGAAATAGTCGTGCGGCATCTTGATCGGCACGCCCGCATCCACGTCGCGGAAGTATTCGTCCGACAGCGAGGTCGAATCATACTCCACGTGGTTGAACATGTAGAGCCGGTTGCCCTTTTTCTCGTGCACGAGGCAGACGCCCATCTCCTTCGATTCCATCAGAATTTCGAGGCTCGGAACCTTGTCGATGTCGGCGCGTCGCACTTCGGTCCAGCGCGAAACGGGGACGGCGAAATCGTCGGAGAAGCCGTTGAGGTAGACGGAGGAGCGGTTGAGGTTCTGGTGACGATAGACGCCGAAGGCTTTTTCCTTCAGCGGATACTTCGGCACGTTGTGGAAGTGATAGATCGCCGCCATCGCGCCCCAGCAGACGTTGAGCGTCGAATGCACGTTGGTCTCGGTCCAGTCGAGGATGCGCTTCAGCTCGTCCCAATAGGTGACGTCTTCGTATTCGAGCGTCTCGACCGGGGCGCCGGTGATGATGAAACCGTCGAACTTGCGGCCCTGCACTTCTTCCCAGGTCTCGTAGAAGGAGAGCAGGTGATCTTCCGAGGTGTTCTTGGCGCGGTGAGCGCCGATGCGCACCAGCGACAGTTCCACCTGCAGCGGCGAAGCGCCGATCAGGCGCGCCATCTGGATCTCTGTCTTGATCTTGTTCGGCATGAGGTTCAGGAGCCCGATCTGGAGCGGGCGGATATCCTGACGGATCGCCACGGTCTCGGTCATCACCCGCACGCCCTCATGCGCGAGGGTTTCGAAGGCGGGCAGCGTATCGGGAATCTTGATGGGCATGGGCTTCCACTCGATCAATACAAAAAAACCGGCGGCGATTGATCGCGACCGGTCCTCGGAAATCCAACTTTCCTCGGCCCTTTAGCGACTTGTTTAACGTGGCTGCAAGCCGGCCGGCCAAATCACCACGGAGAATTTGATAGCGCGAGTGGGCCGCGGGGGTCAAGAAAAACGATTCGCGTAGGGGGCGGCTGCCCCTCATCCCGCTGCCGCGACCTTCTCCCCGCTGGCGGGGAGAAGCGGCCTTGCCGCACCCGATCGTTCCACGAGCTAAGCTCAGTGGCCGTTCGGCCCATCTTGGTAGCCGGGTTCGCTGTCGGCACGTCTCGGCTTGGGGGCAGCCGTCGTCCTCGTCCCCTCTCCCCGCCTGCGGGGAGAGGGTCAGGGAGAGGGGCTGGTCTGCAGCAGGCTTAGAGCATCCCGCATGCCATAACCCAGCCGGCGGTCAGCCTGATCGATACCGAGCCAGAAGAAACGAAAGCGGATCGGGTCACCGCCGCCAAAGGGCGTCATTTCCTGATGTATCCAGGTCTGCCGTTGCTCGCCGGCAAGGGCGATGTGGAAGTAGTGCCGCCGATGACAGATCGTCCTGCCGTCCTTCGGGTAGTGGTAGTCCTGCGTGACGAGATGGGTGAGTGCTTCCGGCGGCGTCAGCCCGGTTTCCTCGATGAATTCCCGCTGAGCCGATGTCTCCGGGCTTTCGCCTGGTTCCATCGTACCGCCGGGCACCTGCAGCTCGATGTCTGGGAAATCCGGCTCGTCGAAGACCAGCAGGCGGTCCTGCCAGGTGTCGTAGATCAGGACCTTGTGCGCGTCCGGCCTCATCCGTCGCGGCGGGCCATGAAGGCGAGGCGCTCGAAGAGGTGTACGTCTTGTTCGTTCTTCAGGAGCGCACCATGCAGCTTCGGCAGCATGGTCTTGGCATCGGCCCTGAGGTCGGCCGGATCGACCTCGTCGGCGACGAGCAGGCGGATCCAGTCGAGCGCCTCTGACGTGGAGGGCTTCTTCTTCAGGCCCGGCACCTGGCGGATGTCGTAGAAGGCGGCGAGCGCCGCCGAAAGCAGCGTCTTGCGGATGCCGGGATAATGCACCTCGACGATGCGGGCGAGCGTGTCTGCATCGGGGAAGCGGATATAGTGGAAGAAGCAGCGGCGCAGAAACGCGTCCGGCAGCTCCTTCTCGTTGTTGGAGGTGATGATGACGATCGGCCGGTGACGCGCGCCGATCATCTCGCCGGTCTCGTAGACATGGAATTCCATGCGGTCGAGCTCCTGCAACAGGTCGTTCGGAAACTCGATGTCGGCCTTGTCTATCTCGTCGATCAGAAGCACCACGCGGCGATCGGCCTCGAAGGCCTGCCAGAGCTTGCCCTTGCGGATATAGTTCCGGACCTCGTTGACACGCTCGTCGCCGAGCTGGCTGTCGCGCAGCCGCGACACGGCGTCATATTCATAGAGGCCTTGCTGTGCCTTGGTCGTCGACTTGACGCTCCATTCGATGAGTTCGAGGCCAAGGGCGGCGGCGATCTGGCGGGCAAGCTCGGTCTTGCCGGTGCCGGGCTCGCCCTTGACCAGCAGTGGGCGCTCCAGCCGGATCGCGGCGTTGACGGCGATCATCAGGTCCTTGTCGGCGATATAGTCGGCGGTGCCTTGAAATTGCATGGGCGTCTTCCGGTTCAGCGTAAGTCAGGCGAAGTCATGCCCTATGGACTATCGCATAATGGCTTAAATCGGAATCGTTTTGAGGGTGGGCGCGATCAAGGGGTCAGCCGCGAAGCGCGGTGACCTCGATCTCGATTAGCATTTCCGGGCGGATCAGGTCGCAGACGATCATCGTTGCGGCCGGGCGGATCTCGCCGAAGACTTCGCCGAAGATCGGGAACACCCGGTCGGCGAAGCTGGCATCAGTGACGTAATAGTGGTTGCGCACCACGTCCTTCATCGAGAAGCCCGCTTCCTTCAGCGCGCCCTCGATCGTCTTCAGGCAATTGCGCGCCTGCTCTTCCACCGTCTCGGGCATGGTCATGGTGGCGTAGTCATAGCCGGTCGTGCCGGAGACGAAGCACCAGTCACCCATCGCGACGGCACGCGAATAGCCTGCCGTCTTTTCGAAGGGCGAGCCCGAGGAGATGAGCTTGCGCGCCATATCTTCGTTTTAAGCCCAGGGGCGCGCGGCGCCGACCGTCTTTTCGAAGCTGTCGATGGCGGTTGCCTTTTCCAGCGTCAGGCCGATGTCGTCGAGGCCGTTCAGCAGGCAGTGACGCTTGAAGGCGTCGACCTCGAACTTGACCGAACCGCCGTCCGGACCGGTGATTTCCTGGGATTCCAGATCGACCGAGAGGATGGCGTTGGAGCCGCGCGAGGCGTCGTCCATCAGCTTGTCGAGGTCAGCCTGGCTGACGACGATCGGCAGGATGCCGTTCTTGAAACAGTTGTTGTAGAAGATGTCGGCAAAGGACGTGGAGATCACGCAGCGGATGCCGAAGTCGAGCAGCGCCCACGGAGCATGCTCGCGCGAGGAGCCGCAGCCGAAGTTATCGCCGGCAACGAGAATGCTGGCGTTCTGGTAGGCCGGCTTGTTGAGCACGAAGTCCGGGTTGACCGAGCCGTCTTCATTGTAGCGGGCTTCGGCGAAGAGGCCCTTGCCAAGGCCGGTGCGCTTGATCGTCTTCAGGTAGTCCTTCGGAATGATCATGTCCGTGTCGATGTTGACGACGGGGAGGGGGGCGGCGACACCGGTGAGCTTGACGAATTTTTCCATAACTTCAGGCCTTCGATTTCAGAAGAATGTTGCGCTAGCGTTTAGATGAGTTTTGCGCCGAAATGAAGGAAAATCTGTTCAAATACGCTTCGCCGGGCGGGTGAAAATGCCCGCCCGGCGAGAGCTTCGTCCGGATCTCGATTGTCTGCAGGGACTTAGCTTGCCTTCACCGGGCTGTTCATGGCCCAGAGAACGCCGAAGGGATCGCGGAGCTGGCCGTAGCGGTCGCCCCAGAACATCACCTCGATCGGCATCACGACCTCGGTGCCGGCGGCAACCGCACGGTCCCACCAGGCATCGATGTCGTCGACGGTGAGCGTCAGGGTGAAGGCCTGCGGCTTTTCCAGCGGATGGCCGTATTCCGGATAGGCATCGGCGAGCATCAGCGAGCTGCCGTTGACATAGAGGTGGATGTGCATCGTGCGGCCCTGCTCGTCGAGCGGGTGCCGGCCCACTTCCTTGGCCCCGAAGGCGCTCTGGTAGAATTCGGACGCCTTGGCGGCGCCATCGACCTGAAGATAGGGCAGAAGGCCGTTGAGGACCGGTGCCGGCTGCTGCGTCTGGGTATCCATATCGTTCTCCATCCTGTTCGAAGAGCCAGGACCGTGCTGGCCTGCCTCAAGGACGGACATGGAATCTCCGATCCGACATGGGGTCGAAAAAAAATCGCAGCCGGCTGCATGACGGTTTTTGAAGTCCGCCAACAGGGTTCGAGCCGATCACGGATCGGCCCGATTGCAATGATCGCCGGGGATCGATTCCGACGCCCGGGGATCGATTTCGACACCCAGGGATCAGAGGTCGATGATCGTGCCGCGGCCGTCGTTCCAGATGCGCATCTCGCGCTGGCCCTGGGCCGCACCTGCGGCAGCCGGGCGCGCGGTGGCGCGGGCAGGCCTGAAATTCAGCCGGGTGGCAATGGCGCTGCCGACCACGACGACGGCGGCGATGCCGGCCAGTGCCAGCGCCAGCGAGGCGGTAAGCACAAAGGCCGCGAACGTGATGGTCAGGGCTGCGGCCGTAAAGAGAACAGAGCGAATGCTTTGCATAATCGTCACCTTTCTGATGGCGATGTGGGGGCGCGCCTTCGGACTTGCAAGAGGTGGGCTCTCGAAAGGGGTGCGGCGGTTCGCCTCGTCTTGCGGAACGCGGCAAAGGCGGGCACAACTGAAGCATGAACAAATCGAGCGAACATCACCCTGTACGCCTGCGCCGCTCGGTGCTTTGCGTGCCGGCCGACAATGCCCGCGCGCTTGCCAAGGTCGCGGAACTCGCGACGGATGCCGCGATCTTCGATCTCGAGGATGCGGTAGCGCCCGAGCGCAAGGTGGAAGCGCGTGCGGCGCTGGTGCAGTATCTGACGGAAAGCCGGCCGGATTGCGAGATTGTCATTCGCATCAATGCGATCGGCTCCGACTATGGTCAGGGCGATCTTGCTGCGGCGCTTGCGGCCAATCCCGACGCCATCCTGTTGCCGAAGGTCGAAAGCCCGGCGGATATCCAGGCGGCGGCCGACTGGCTCGACGAGAACGATGCGCCGGAGACGCTGCGCCTCTGGGCAATGATCGAGACGCCACGCGGGGTGATCAACGCGCCGGCAATCGCCGAGGCCGGCCGTACCTTCAGTGGCAGGCTCGATTGTTTCGTCGTCGGCCTCAACGACCTGCGCAAGGAGACCGGCGTTCCGGATCGTCCGGGCCGGCCCTATCTCATCCCCTGGCTGATGCAGATCCTGCTTGCTGCGCGCGGCGGCGGGCTCGATGTCATCGACGCCGTGTTCAACGATTTCCGCGATGGTGCCGGTTTCGACGAGGAATGCCGGCAGGGCCGCGACATGGGCTATGACGGCAAGATGCTGATCCATCCGGCGCAGATCGGCCCGGCGAACGAGCGCTTCGGCGTGGAGCAGATCGCCGTCGACGAGGCGCGCGCGATCATCGCCGCCTTTGCGCTGCTCGAAAACGCCGGCAAGGGCGTCATCAACCTCAGCGGTCGGATGGTCGAACGGCTGCACCTCGACCAGGCCGTAACGCTTGCCGCCAAGGCGGACCTCATCGAAAAACGAAAGACAAGATCTTGAAACTCTTCCGCTTCCTGACCGGCCCTGACGACGCTTCCTTCTGCCACAAGGTGACGGCGGCGCTAAACCAGGGCTGGAGTCTGCATGGCTCGCCCACCTATGCTTTCAATGCCGACACGCAGCACATGCAGTGCGGCCAGGCGGTGGTGAAGGAGGTCGAGGGCAAGGAATACACCCCGGATATCAAGCTGTCGGAGCAGTAGTCGAGGCTGTTTGCCGTCGTGCAGGTTTGCCCCTCTCCTCGGGTTTAGCCCGAGGACTAACCCTCTCCCTGCAGGCGGGGCGAGGGGACGCGGTTGATGCTCACAATCGGCGTGTGCGGCCTGCTTTCTGGAATCGGTCGTGCTCCGATTGGGATGCGAACGGTATCGCGAGTTTCCTTCGTCCCGCCTGCGGGGAGAAGGTGCCGGCAGGCGGATGAGAGGCTTCCTCACCACGCGGATGAGGGGCGGCCCTCACCGCGCGATGATAGCAAATGAAGTGTCAGCCGCCGACGTGCTCGACGCTGGCCTCGATCCGTTCCATGTCGTCGTCGGAGAGGCCGAAATGGTGGCCGATCTCGTGGATCAGCACGTGGGTGATGATGTCGCCCAGCGTCTCCTCGTTCTCCGCCCAATAGTCGATGATTGGGCGGCGGTAGAGGGTGATGCGGTTCGGAAACTGGCCGGTTTCCATGGTGAAGCGTTCGCTGATGCCGCGGCCTTCGAAGAGGCCGAGCAGGTCGAAAGGCGTTTCCAGCGCCATGTCCTCGAAAACGTCGTCGCTCGGGAAGTCGGCAACTTCGATGATAAGGTCGGTCGTCAGCTGGCGGAATTCCTGCGGCAGGTGGCCATAGGCCTCCAGCGCAAGCTGCTCGAAAGTGGTAAGCGTCGGTGCGTGGCGTTCCCGCCAATCATCGGTCTGGTCAATGCGGGCCATAGGCACTCCTTGTTGCCCTCCATATAGCGATTTTGCCTTTGTTTTTCGAGTGTTGAATTCCTTGACCACAGAGACAGGAATAAATTCTTATAATTGGCTGTTGACTCATTTAGGAAGCTCTGGAATCTAATAGAACATAACATGAACATTCTGATGGGAGTTGACCGTCATGGCCGACACAGCCGTGCAGCGGGAGACGGTACTTTCGCTCCGAGAAACCATAGCCAGGATCGAAAACCGTCGGCTTCCGGGCGTCGTGCGCGCCGCCAAGGCGGCCGATCCCGGCGGCTTCCGTCAACGGGAAAAAGACGAGCCCGGCCGCAAGGCGCTGGCGCTCGGCGTTCCCGATCTGGACGATCTTCTCGAAGGCGGCCTGCCGCTCGAAGGCATGACGGAAATCCGCAATGCCGAGACGCGCGATGCCGGTGCGGCCGCCGGTTTTGCCGCAGCACTCAGCGTGCTCTGTCAACGGGCGCGGCTTGAAAAGGGCGAGCCGGCCGCCCCCGTTCTCTGGATCAGCCAGTCGATGGCTTCCACCGAGGCGGGTGTGCCCTATGGGCTGGGTCTGAAGGCCTTTGGTCTCGATGTCCGCGGCCTCGTCTTCAGCCTGCCACGCACGATAAAGGATGCGCTCTGGATCGCCGAGGCCGCGCTTTCCGTGCCGAGCTTCTGTGCCGTCATCCTTGAAATTCGCGGCAACCCTGCTGCCCTGGCACTCAGCGAGAGCCGACGCCTGCATGTGCGCTCGCGCGCTGGCCACGTCCCCCTTCTGCTTCTGCGCCAATCCGGACACGAGGAGGCGAGCAGCGCCTTCTTCCGCTTCCTCGTCGAGCCGGCGCCGGCGCGCGAGCGACCGCTACCGGATGGATCGATGCTTCGCGGCAGCATCGGCCATCCCGTCTTTCACGTCATTGCCGAGAAGAGCAGGGCTCCTGCGCCGCTCGGCTTCTTCCTGGAGTGGAACCCCCATGACCGCCGCCTTTACCCCGTCGAGCCCCTACCAGCCGCTGCTGCGGCAGATCCAGAACCAGCGCATTCTGTCGCTCGCCTTTCCGCATCTTCCGGCCGATCGGGTCGCGCGCAAGCGCTGGGGGAACTCGTGGCTTTCCCGCGGGCGTCCTGAGCATCCGCCCGTCGTCTTCGCCGACAAGGTGAAGAGCGCAATGCGTCTCGTTGCGCTCGATGGTTTCGCTGAAAGGCGTGGGTTTCATATCGGCCAGGGTGTCGCCGAGGCGCGGGCCATGTGTCCCGAGATCGACGTGCTGCCGGCCGATCCCGCCGCCGACCGGGCGCTGCTTGCAGGGCTGGCGGACTGGTGTTGCCGCTACACGCCGCTCGTCGCGCTCGATGGCGACAGCGGCCTCTTTCTCGACATTACCGGCTGCGCCCATCTTCTCGGCGGGGAAAAAGCGCTGCTCGACGATCTGCTCGCTCGCCTTTTCCATCTGGGGGTCGAGGCCCGGGCGGCGATCTCTTCGTCCGCCGGGCTCTCCTGGGCGGTGGCGCGTTTCGGCTCCGACGCTATCCTTGCCGAGGACGAGGCGGCGCGGGCGCTGGGACCCTTGCCGATGGCGGCGCTGCGGCTGCCGCAGGAAACGATCGAAACACTCGGCCGGGTCGGGCTCAAGCAGATCGGCGACCTGATCGAGGCGCCGCGCGCACCGCTCGCCCGCCGGTTCGGCGCAACCCTGCTTCTGCGTCTCGACCAGGCGCTCGGGCGCGAGGACGAGCCGCTGTCGCCACGGTTGCCCGTCGCTGCCCTTTCGGCAGAGCGGCGGCTCGGCGAGCCGGTCCAGGGTGAAGACGATATTTTGGGCCTGACGGAAGAACTGGCGTTGCGGCTGAAACCGGAACTGGAGAAGCGCGGCGAGGGCGGGCGCCTGTTCGAACTGCTGCTTTTCCGCGTCGACGGTGCGGTCTTTCGCATCGCCGCCGGCACGTCCTCGCCGCTCAACGAGCCGCGTCGCGTCGCGGGTCTCTTCCGCGAACGCCTGCAGGCGGTGCACGAAGATCTCGATGCCGGCTTCGGCTTCGAAATCCTCAGGCTTTCGGTGCCGAAGAGCGAAAAATACGAGGTGATGCAGGAGGATTTCTCCGGCACGCCGGATCGCGAGCGTCCGCTTGCCGCCTTTGCCGACCGGGTCATGGCGCGCTTCGGCGCAGAAAGCCTCATGGTGCCGGCGCTCTCGGAAAGCCATGTGCCGGAGCGGGCGGCAAGCTTCCGGCCGCTCACGGACCTGGCGCTGATCGGCAAGACTGAGGAACCGGGTAACAACATCCCGGCGCCCCTGCTTGCTGCCGCCGCCCGGCCGCAGCGGCTCTTTCCAAGTCCCGAGCCGGTGGAGGCGGTGGCCGAAGTGCCGGAGGGGCCGCCGAGAAGCTTTCGCTGGCGGCGCACATTGCACCGTATCGCGCGCGCTGAGGGGCCGGAGCGGATCGCCGGCGAATGGTGGCTTGATGGCGAGCCGGCGCTGGAGCGTGATTATTTCCGGGTGGAGGACGATAGCGGCCGGCGGTTCTGGCTGTTTCGCGAGGGTCATTATGGCGCGAGCGCCCCGCCGCGCTGGTTCATGCATGGAGTCTTCGCATGAGCGACGCTACCCCCTATTTCGAGATCGGTGCCTGGTCGAATTTCTCCTTCCTCGAAGGCGCTTCCCATCCGGGTGAGATGGTCGTTGCGGCGAGCCGCCTCGGTATTGGCGGCCTCGGCATTGCCGATCGCAACACGGTCGCCGGCGTGGTGCGCGCCCATGCGCAGGCCAAGGTGGAGAAGTCGGCTTTCCAGCCCGGTGCGCGGCTCACCTTTGCCGAAGACCTACCCGACGTGCTCGCCTATCCCTTAAACCGCCGCGGCTGGGGCAATCTCTGCCGAATGCTGAGCGCCGGAAACCTGCGGGCCAAGAAGGGCACCTGCACGCTCTTCGAGACCGATCTCATCGAATGGGGCGAGGATTTGCTTCTCGCGGTGCTGCCGGGTCCTGTCATCGGCGCGCCGGAGGCAACCCTGCTTGCCGATTTTCTCAAGCGACTGAAACCGCATTTCGCCGATCGGCTCTACCTGGCGCTGGTGCCGCGTTATGATGGCTTCGACCAGTTTGCCTTTGCCGGGCTTGCGACCATCGCCCGTCATGCGGCGGTCAGGCTCGTCGCCACCAACAGTCCGCTGTTTCATGCCGCCGGCCGGCGGCCGCTTGCCGATGTCGTTACAGCCATCCGCGAGCATGTGACGATCGCGACCGCAGGCTATCGGCTCCATGCCAATGCCGAGCGGCATCTGAAGACGCCCGCCGAAATGATCCGCATCTTCCGCGACTATCCGGAAGCGATCGCCAATACCGGGCATTTCTTCGAGAGGCTGAAGTTCTCGCTGTCGGATCTCGAATATCAATATCCGGATGAGAGCATTCCGGGCGAGACGCCGACGCAGACGCTGCGGCGGCTGACGATGGAGGGCGCGCGCGAGCGTTATCCCGAAGGAATTTCCGAACAGGTTTCCAGGCAGATCGAATACGAACTCGGCCTGATCGCAGAGAAACGCTACGAGCCCTACTTCCTGACAGTGCGCAACATCATGCAGTTCGCGCGCGGCGCCGACATCCTGTGCCAGGGCCGCGGGTCGGCGGCGAATTCCACCGTCTGCTATTGCCTTGGCATCACCGAGGTAAATCCACTTAAGACCACCCTGCTCTTCGATCGCTTCCTTTCGACCGAACGGGACGAGCCGCCGGATATCGACGTCGATTTCGAGCATGAGAAGCGGGAAGAGGTGATCCAGCATATCTACCGCACCTACAGCAAGGAGCATGCGGGACTGACGGCGGCTGTCATCAGCTACCGGGCGCGCTCGGCCGGCCGAGAGACCGCCAAGGCCTTCGGGTTCTCAGAAGACGTGCAATCGGCGCTTGCCGGTTCCGTCTGGGGCTGGTCGGTCGCCGATCTCTCGGAGCGCGAGGCGCAGGCGGCCGGGCTCGATACGAAGGATCCGACGACGGTGAAGGTGCTCGATTACGCCACCGAGCTGATGAGTTTCCCGCGCCATCTTTCCCAGCATGTCGGCGGCTTCGTGATGACCCGCGACCGGCTCGACGAGGTGGTGCCGATCATGAATACGGCGATGCCCGACCGCTACATGATCGAGTGGGACAAGGACGACCTCGACACGCTGAAGATCCTGAAGATCGATGTACTGGCGCTCGGCATGCTGACCTGCATCGCCCGTGCCTTCAAGCTTCTCGACCGGCATTACAACGAGCAGAAAACGCTGCATCAGCTCTTCAAGGATGACCAGAAGGACGTCTACGACATGATCTGTCGCGCCGATACGATCGGCGTCTTCCAGATCGAGAGCCGGGCGCAGATGAGCATGCTGCCAAGGCTGAAGCCGCGCATCTTCTACGATCTCGTCATCGAGGTGGCGATCGTCCGGCCCGGGCCGATCCAGGGCAACATGGTGCATCCCTATCTGAAGCGGCGGGAGCAGCGGGATAAAAAAATTCCCATCGAATATCCAAGTCCTGAACTGGAGGCCGTGCTGAAGCGAACGCTGGGCGTGCCGTTGTTCCAGGAGCAGGCGATGCAGATCGCGATTACTGCCGCAGGCTTCTCGCCCGGCGAGGCTGACCAGTTGCGCCGGGCCATGGCGACCTTCAAGCGCACCGGCACCATCCATACCTTCCACGAAAAGATGATCGAAGGCATGGTCAGGAACGACTATCCGCGCGATTTTGCCGAGCGTTGCTTCAAGCAGATCGAAGGTTTCGGCGAGTACGGCTTTCCCGAAAGCCATGCGGCGTCCTTTGCGCTGCTCGTCTATGTTTCCTCCTGGCTCAAGACCTATTATCCCGACGTCTTCTGCGCCGCGTTGTTGAACTCGCAGCCGATGGGCTTTTACGCACCGGGGCAACTGGTGCGCGATGCGCGGGAACATGGGGTCCGGGTCATGCCCGTCGACATCAACCACTCGGTCTGGGATGCCGACCTTGAAGAAGGAGGGTTCGACAAAAGGGCCATCGAGCCGCGCCACCGCGAGATGGAGGACGTGATCAAGACGACGAAGGCGATGCGGCTCGGCTTCAACTCGATCAAGGGGCTAAAGCAGGACGAGATCGAGTTGAAGCTCATCGCCAACCGGGGCGCCGGTTACGGGTCGGTTCGTGATCTCTGGCTGCGCTCCGGCCTCTCCCGTTCCGCGCTCGAAAGGCTTGCGGATGCGGATGCCTTCCGCTCGATCGGGTTCGATCGGCGCAAGGCGCTCTGGGCGGTGAAGGCGCTCGATGAAAAGAGTGCTGCCGAACGGTTGCCGCTCTTCGAGGGCGCGGCGAAGGAGGAGTTGCGGCCGGAGCCGGCGATGGCGTTGCCGGAGATGCTGGCAGGTGAGCAGGTGATCAACGACTATCGTTATCTCTCCTTCTCGCTGAAGGCGCATCCGGTCTCCTTCCTCAGAGACACGCTTGCCGCGCAAGGGATCGTCCAGAGCCGCATGCTTGCGACCGCTCCGGTCGGGCGGCGGGTGACCGTTGCCGGGCTGGTGCTCGTCCGCCAGCGTCCGGGTTCGGCCAAGGGCGTCATCTTCATGACGATCGAGGACGAGACCGGTGTTGCCAATGCGATCGTCTGGCCGAAGGTGTTTGCGACCTATCGGCCGGTGGTCATGGGTGCGCGTCTCGTGAAGATCCGCGGCCGGCTGCAGCGCGAAAGCAGCGTCATCCATGTGGTCGCCGAGCACATCGAGGATATCACGCCGATGCTCGGGTTGTTGCGCAAGGAAGCGCGGCGGTTCGGCGCAAGCGAGCGTGCCGATGAGGCATTGAGACCGACCGGCGACGCGCGCATGAAGCGGGTGCAAGGCGACCAGCGCCTACCGATCCCCCGCCATTCCGGCAGCAGTTCCAGCAACCCGGATCGAGCGACAGCCGAGGTGGCCGACGTGATGCCGAAGGGGCGCAATTTCCATTGAAAGCCCGACCCGGCTTTGCCGCCTCTCAATTGTGTGGAGCGGTTTGGGGAAGGGACTGCCAGATACGTCGGAGGGATTCCATGGAATGCTTCCGGCGCAGGTCATGGGCAGGGTTTCCCGACATCGCGACCGGAGGTGTGTAAAAATGTCGCAGGCTGTGCGCCTCATGACCCATTCAGGGTTTGCAGGCGCAGTCGCTCAGGAATCTCTAAAATTCTGAAAAGGCGAAGTTTTTTGTCAAGTTTAGAGTCGTTCTAATCCACCCGCAACTTCCGCTCGCGGAGTTTTTAGTTGACACTAAATGTCCTGTTTTGCTTTATGCGCTGATACAGGGCGTTGCGTACGACAGGCGAGACGACATGCTGGTTTGCAGCTGCAATTTCATCACGGAAAAAGAGATCGAGGACACGATCATTGGTCTCCTCGACGAGGACTGTTGGCAGCTGATCGTGCCGGCGAAAGTCTACCACGCGATGGAAAAACGCGGCCGTTGCTGCGGCTGTTTCCCCAATGTCGTCGACATCATCATCCGCACCACCGAGCAATATCACGCGCACCGCGACTCGACGGACGCAGAGATATTTGATTTCATGACCCGCCTCAGACAATTCCACGACGACAACCGGAGGGCGGATCTTGAAAGGCGACAAAAAAGTCATCGAGCAGCTTAACGAAGCGCTCTATCTCGAACTCGGTGCCGTCAACCAGTATTGGCTGCACTACCGCCTCCTCGAAGACTGGGGCTATACGCTTCTCGCCAAGAAGGAGCGGGCCGAATCCATCGAGGAGATGCAGCATGCCGACAAGCTCGTCGCGCGCATCATCTTCCTTGAAGGCCATCCCAACCTGCAGACGGTTGCGCCGCTGCGCATCGGCCAGAACGTCAAGGAAGTGCTGAAGGCTGACCTCGCCGGCGAATACGACGCCCGCACCGCCTACAAGAAATCCCGCGACATCTGTCACGCCGCCGGAGACTACGTCTCCATGAAGCTCTTCGAAGAGCTGCTCGCCGACGAGGAAGGCCATATCGACTTCCTCGAAACCCAGCTCGAGCTGCTCGACAAGATCGGCGAAGAGAAATACGGCCAGCTCAATGCCGCTCCGGCCAACGAGGCCGAAGCCGACTGAGCCTGGTAAAAGCTTGCAAACACAAAGGCCGGCGATATCGCCGGCCTTTGTCGTTTCAGGAACGGGCAGGTCCGGTTCACGGCGCCAGATGCGCGAAAGCCGCAACCACTTCCTCGTAGACCTTGCGCTTGAACGGCACGATCAGCTCCGGCAGGTCGCGCATCGGCTTCCATTCCCAGGCGTCGAACTCCGGCTCATGTCCGCCCGGCGGCGGGTTGATGGCGATCTCGTTTTCCTCGCCTTCAAAGCGGAAGGCATACCAGCGCTGCGTCTGGCCGCGATACTTGCCCTTGAGGCCGATACCGATCAGATGTTCGGGCAGGTCGTAGTTGATCCAGCCGGGCGCTTCGGCCAGCAGCGAGACGGTGCTCATGCCGGTCTCTTCGTAAAGCTCGCGATAGGCGGCCTTCAGCGGATCCTCTCCCTTGTCAATGCCGCCCTGCGGCATCTGCCATTGCCGCGGCGAGCCGTCATATTCGGAATTGCCGACGGCGATACGATGACCGGCCCAGACGAGGCCCGCCCGGTTCAGCACCATCACCCCGACACAGGGGCGATAGGGAAGGTCATCCGCCTTCAGTTTCTTGTCCTTGCTCATCGGCTGCCTCTTCTGTGCAAACGTTCATTGGTCCCGTGGGGACGGCTTTAAGCTAGTTCTGTTGCGGATCCTTGACGAGCGCGGAAACGCCGACGATCTCGATGCCGCGCCCCTGCGCTTCACCGATCCAGGAGGCGATCGCGCCGACGCTCTCGTCGAAGGCAGAAGCGACGCCAATGGCGGTACCGTTGCGGCGCGCGATGCGTTCGAGCTCATCAAGCTTCTTCAGGATCGCGTTGCGGCTGAGTTCGCTGTCGAGCGTCAGGTCGGCAAAGCCGTGCGGCACGTCGAAGGCGCCGGCAAGCTTGCCGGACAGGGACTGCGCCGAGGTGCCATCGTCGAGGAACAGCAGGCCGCGCTTGCCGAGATCGCGCATGACCGGCTCCAGCGCATCGGCATCGGACAGGAAGCGGCCGCCAAGATAATTCATGACGCCGGTATAATTGGTGATCTCGGCGAGGTTGCGGTGCAGTTCCGCGAGGTTCTTCTTTTCGCCGAGGCCGACGCGCAGCGCATTGGGGCCCGGATCGTTGGCCGGATAGTCGAACGGCTCCATCGGAAGCTGCAACAGGATCTCGTGGCCGCTGCGGCGCGCTTCCTGCATCCAGCGCTGCAGGCTGTTTCCAGCCGTGGCAAAGCCGAGCGTCACCTCGCCCGGCAGGTCGCGGATCGCCTTCTGGGTTCCCGTCTGGCTGAGGCCGAGCCCGCCGACGACAAGTGCGATGCGTGTGCCGCGCGCGCCCGACCAGGGGCGCGCATATTGATCGAGCGGACGCAGCCCGTCGGGGCCGATGATCGGCAGGCGTCCGGCGGGGCTTTCTTCCAGCAGGTCGTCATTGGGCATCGCCGCCATGCGCGGATCCTGGCCGCGGATCGGACCGACATTGATGAGGGCCGGTCCCTTGCCGTCGCGGCTGCGCGGCGAGAACGTCGTGACGGTGGAGCCGTCGTCGGTAAGCGTGCGCTCGACATCGGCGCCGGAATAGGCCGTTCCCGGTGCCATCGTTCCGGAGCCGACGCCCGTCTGGCCGCTGGCCGGGTTGGATGCCTTGTCGCCTGGGCTCTTCGCTTTCTCGGCCGTTACGACCGGCGATGCGGAATCACGCCGCAAACCGTCCGGCGAAAGCGTGTTCCAGGCGGAAATGCCAATCACCGCGGCGATGCAAAGGCCGGCAAGAGAAAACCCGAGCGTTCGCTGGGGATTGCGCTTCGACACTGGCTTGGCCCGCCGGTTCTGGCCGAGCGGAGCATTGAGATCAGTTCCCAAACGAAGCCTCGGTCGAGCTGTGGGATGTTGCCGCTAGAGCGAGGCCGGCGCCAGGACGCGTGCCGATCCTCTCCCGTCGCACGCCGTATGCCTTCGAAGAATCAGTGGCCGCGGCAGCGCTTGCTAACCCTATAATTTAGTGGCGAAGGCTTGACCAGTGCATCGGCCGACCCAGTCATGGGGCCAAATGCGAAGCGCCGCATGTTCGGGTGAACATGCGGCGCTTCGTTTCGTGACTGTGAGGCTTACTTCTTCAGCTGAGCCTGCTCGGGGCTCGCCGGGAAGGACGGGTCCGTCTTCTTGCCGCGCAGAAGGTCGAGCGCGTAGTTCAGCTGCAGGTCGTCCTTGGCTTCCGGCGGCACATAGGCGACCGAGCCGGAGCCTTCGTCGGTCTCGCTCTGGCCCTGGATGTGGCCGCGCAGATCGGACTCGCCCTGAGCCTCGACCTTGCCGAGCAGTTCCGGCGGCAGCGGCTGTTCGACCTTGATGTCGGGCGTAATGCCCGTGCCCTGGATCGATTTGCCCGACGGCGTGTAGTAGAGCGCTGTCGTCAGACGCAGCGCACCGGCTTCGCCGAGGGGGATGATCGTCTGGACCGAACCCTTGCCGAAGGAGCGCGTGCCGAGCACGGTCGCGCGCTTCAGGTCCTGCAGGGCGCCGGCGACGATTTCCGAAGCGGAGGCCGAGCCGCCGTTGACCAGCACGACTACCGGCTTACCATCGGTCAGATCGCCCGGCGTGGCGTTGAAGCGACGGGTCTCGTCCGGGTTGCGGCCGCGGGTCGAAACGACTTCGCCACGTTCCAGGAAGGCGTCGGAGACGTTGATCGCCTGGTCGAGCAGACCGCCCGGGTTGAGGCGCAGGTCGAGCACGTAGCCCTTCAGCTTATCGGCCGGCACTTCCGCCTTGATCTTCTCGATGCCCTTCTTCAGGTCGTCATAGGTCTTTTCGGTGAAGGATATGACGCGCAGGTAGCCGACGTCGCCTTCGGTGCGGAACTTGACCGCACGAACGGCGATGACGTCGCGGACGATCGTCAGTTCGATCGGCTTGTCCGCGCCCTTGCGCAGGATCGTCAGCTTGATCGGGGTGCCGATGGCGCCGCGCATCTTTTCGACGGCGTCTTCGAGCTTCAGCCCGCGAACATCCGCACCGTCGATCTTGGAAATGAAGTCGCCGGCAAGCACGCCGGCGCGGGCCGCAGGTGTGTCGTCGATCGGGCTCGTGACCTTGACGAGGTCGTCTTCCATCGTCACTTCGATGCCGAGGCCGCCGAATTCACCGCGCGTCTGGGTGCGCATGTCCTCGGCATCGGTCGAGTTCATGTAGCTCGAATGCGGGTCGAGCGAGGAAAGCATGCCGTTGATCGCGTTCTCGATCAGCTTGTCGTCCTGCGGCGGCGTCACGTATTGCGCCCGCACGCGTTCGAACACGTCGCCGAAGATTGCCAGTTCGCGATAGGTCGAGGTGTTGGCAGCGACGGCCGGAACGACAGCCGAATAAACCACGCCCATCGCGGTCGCGCCCATCAGCGCCCCGACCAGAACAAGTGAAGCCCTACGTATCATTTCGCGCCTTTCCAACCTCTGCTGCGGTCCACCATGGTCGGGAATCAACCGGTTTTCCGTCTTTTCGGAATTCAATGTAAAGCGTCGGCCGGTCCGTTTCCAGCGCCAAGGCCGCAGCGCTCGCCACTCTTTTTGCGCCCATCGTCGCCAGCGGTTCTCCGGCGACGACGAACTGCCCAGTCTGAACGCTCACCTTCTCCATCCCCGAAAGCACGACGTGGTAGCCGTCGCCCGGGTTGAGAATGATCATCTGCCCATAACTGCGGAAATTGCCTGCATAGACGATCCAGCCATCTGACGGCGCAGTCACCAGCGCGCCGGGATTGGTTTCCAACATGATCCCTTGCAGGGAATGCCCCGTGCCGTCTGCATCGCCGAATTTGCGCAACAGCGATCCCGCGGCCGGATAGGCAAGCTTGTTCCTCAGCTCCGAAAACACATATGCGGGCGCAATGCGGTTTTTGTCAGGCACCGCATTGCGGGCGAGTTCCCGGGCCGCCTCGCGCTCTGCCTCGCTCATACGACGGCGTTCTTCCTCCTGCGCGCGCGCCGCTTCGGCAGCCTCGCGAACGGAGGAGATCTGGTCCTCGAGCGAGCCGATCAGGCCCTGGAGATTGGTCGCCTGCGAGGCCAGTTCCTGCGCCTTGCGCTGCTCGGCCGCAAGTTCGCTGGCGCTCGTCTGGCGCAGCTTTTCCTTTTCGGCAACCAGCATCGACATGCGGCGCTCTTCCTCGACATTGGCGGTCATTGCCGCAGTCAGGTCCTCGCGCTGCCGGTCAATGCCGGTGCGGATGTCGGCGAGCGCCTTGAGGTCGGCCACCAGGTTTTCGGTTTCCTTGCGCAGGCCGGGCACGACGGCGCCAAGCAGGATGGCGCTGCGCACGGAGCCGAGCGCATCCTCAGGCGTCACCAGGATCGCCGGCGGCGGGTTGCGTCCCATCCGCTGCAGGGCGGCGAGCACCTCGGCAAGCACGCCCCGGCGTGAGCGCAGCGAGCGACGGACCGTGTCTTCCTTGGTTCTAAGGTCGCTCAGCTTCTTCTCGCCATCGACGATCTGCTGTTCGAGATCCTGGCGTTTCTTCGCGGACTCGACGATTGCGGCGCGCAGCGTCTCGTTGGTCTTGTCGATTTCGGCAATGGTTTCCGTCAGCGCATTGGCGCGCTCCTGGGAAAGCGTGATCGTCTTGGAGAGCGCATCCAGTTCGCTGCGCGTACTGTTGCGGCGAAGCGTGAGGTCGGCGGCGGGGTCGGGCGGGCCCTGTTCCTGACCGGTCGTGGCGGCGGGCAATGTAACGTCGGGCGGCGTGGCCTCCTGGGCGCTCGCCGGCAGGCCGATCGCAAGCGCAAGCGCAAAGGCCGCCGCAGTACGGGCAAGCCGTCCTGTGCCGTCTCTTCCCATGCCGAAAACGCTGGTCCTGCCTCGGGGCGTCATCCGTTGCGTGCGTCCATCCGAAAATATGAGGAAAAAACCTAATCTGATTTGGCGCGCACGACCAAGCATATTCTCGTTATCGCCGCGTGTACCGGGAGAGGTTGCCCGAAAAGCAGCCCCGCCGCTTCAGACCCGATGATAGGGGTGGCCGGAGAGAATGGTGACGGCCCGATAGAGCTGTTCGGCGATCAGGATGCGCACGAGCTGGTGCGGCCAGGTCATCTTTCCAAGGTTCAGCACCGCATCGGCGCGGGCATGAAGGCTCGGATCGAGACCATCGGCGCCACCGATCGCGATCATCAGGTCACGCTTGCCGCTGTCTCGGAACGTGCCGAGAAGCGATGAGAAGCCTTCCGAATCCAGCGCCTTGCCGCGTTCGTCCAAGAGCACGAGCAGACTGCCTTCGGCCAGTGCCTTTTCGAGCTGTGTGGCTTCCTCGCGCTTGCGCGTCTCGGCGTTCGAAGCACGGCTTTCGTTGACTTCGACGACGCGGGAAAGCTCAAGCCCGATCGCCGGACCGGCCCTGGAGAAGCGATCGAGATAACGGGCCGCAAGATCCTTTTCCGGCCCCGCCTTGAGGCGGCCGACTGCGAAAAGTCCGATACGCATGACCTTGTCCGTCCTCGCTTGCACTGCAACGCGCACTGCATAGTTCCTGAAATCGGGTCGATTCAAGGAGAATCTTATACCGCGTTCCTGGAGCCTTACAGCGTCGTTGCGCGCCTTGTCCGGTTGACGGGCCTGCAGGTTACGATCAGTCGCAACAAATATCCGGCTGACAACGCCGCCCAAGGCGGCGCCAGCCCTTCACATTCATGCATGACCGCAACTCGGCTCGTCCGGCATTCAGCTGCGCGGCGACCCGGTCGGTCTCAATGCAAGGTGCCGTCCTCGATCTCGGGAGCCGCCCACATCTTCTCGATGTTGTAGAACTCCCGGATTTCCGGCCGGAAGATGTGAACGATCACATCACCGGTGTCGATCAGCACCCAGTCACCGCCTTCCAGACCTTCGACACGGGCATTGCCAAAGCCCCCGTCTTTCAGATCGGTCGTCAGGTGATCTGCAATGGCCATCACATGCCTGTTCGATCGCCCGGAGACAACGACCATGAAGTCTCCCAGCGCCGACTTTCCGGCAATGTTGATGCTGACGATGTCTTCTGCCTTCGAGTCCTCTAGGCTCTCGAGGACCAGTTGAAGCGCACGGACAGCGGCTTCGTCGCTAGATCCCGTGCTGCGCGGGAATGCGGTAACCGCATATCCCTTGGCGTGTGCTGTTGTCAGGGTCTTTCCTTTCCACATGAACAGAACAGGCACTTCCGATTCGAACAAAGATCGAACCGTCCATGAATGTAGGCATCAAACCGTAGCTGTTTCAAGACAGCAGAACTGAATCCCTGGAAATCATACTCCACCGGCGGCGCGAAGCGCCGTCGAACTCATCGATGAGCGCGGTCCATGGATGAAGGTCCAGGCAGGCGCGCGGTGGAAGGGGAGGCGCCGCGCGTCGTCCTCGTCGATGCGAGCATAGTCGAAGGTTTTCGCCATGCGCGAGGAGAGATAGGCGAGCGTCGAGCCCGGCCGATCGATGACGGCGATCGGAAAAGTGCGGGCGATCTTCTGCCAGTTCTGCCAGCGATGGAAGCTCTTCAGGTTGTCGGCGCCCATGATCCAGACAAAGCGAATATCGCGGTTTCGCGCCTGCACGATTTCGAGCGTGCGGGCGGTATAGCTCTGCCCCAACGCCTTTTCGAAGGCCGTCACCTTGATGCGCGGGTTGTGTGCGATCGTTTCGCTCATGGCGATGCGGTCGGCAAGCGGCGCCAGATTGTTGTGGTCCTTCAGCGGATTGCCGGGGGTCACCATCCACCAGAGCTGGTCGAGCCCGAGCCGTTGGATCGCCGTGTCGGCAACGAGCACATGGCCCTCATGCGGCGGGTTGAAGGATCCGCCGAAGAGGCCCACCACCATGCCGGCTTCGACATGGGGCATGCGCAGGTAGCGGGCGTTCACCCTGCCTGCCGTCACCTCAGGGCCTGACCTGTCCAGCACCACGCACCCGATACTTGAAAGAGGTCAGCTGTTCGACGCCGACCGGTCCGCGCGCATGCATCTTGCCCGTGGCGATGCCGATTTCACCGCCCATGCCGAATTCGCCGCCATCGGCAAACTGGGTCGAGGCGTTATGCAGCAAGATCGCGGAATCGATCTCCGAGAAGAAACGCTCGACGACCCCGGGATCCTCGGCGATGACGGCCTCCGTGTGGGCCGACGACCA
This sequence comes from Ensifer sp. ENS06, assembly GCF_014852205.1. Classification (NCBI taxonomy): domain Bacteria; kingdom Pseudomonadati; phylum Pseudomonadota; class Alphaproteobacteria; order Hyphomicrobiales; family Rhizobiaceae; genus Ensifer; species Ensifer sp. ENS06. The sequence goes on from NZ_JACVBC010000008.1 coordinate 286,262, forward strand.
GGTCCCGATGTGCTCGATCGCACCGGCGATCCCGTCGACCAGCTTCACCGAGATGATGGCGTCGAGATATTCCGTTGCCCAATCCTCGTCGGTCGCTTCCTTCAGGCCGTCGACCGCGCCTGAGAGCTCGTCGGAGACGCGTACTTCGCAGCCCGCTGACAGCAGGGCGTTCAGCAGCGGCTTGACCAGTCGGTCGGCGTCGTTGCGGTCGATCAGCAGTGTTTCGGCAGCACCGCAGATGCCGGTGCGGCGCATCTTGGCGTTGACGACGATCTTTTCCGCCATGGCTAGATCGGCAGAGGCATCGACATAGATGTGGCAGAGGCCTTCGAGATGGGCAAAGACCGGCACGCGCGCTTCGTTCTGCACCCGGGCGACGAGGCTCTTGCCACCGCGCGGTACAATCACATCAATCGTGCCGCCAAGACCCGAGAGCATGGCGCCGACGGCCGCGCGGTCAGAGACCGGCACCATCTGGATCGCATGTTCCGGCAGGCCGGTGGCCTTCAGCCCTTCGACGAGGCAGGCATGGATCGCGCCGGAGGAATGGAAGCTGTCGGAGCCGCCGCGCAGGATCACGGCGTTGCCGGCCTTGAGGCACAGCGCGCCGGCATCAGCCGTCACGTTCGGCCGGCTTTCATAGATGACGCCAATGACGCCGAGCGGCGTACGCACGCGCTCGATGTGCAGGCCGTTCGGCCGGTCCCATTCGGCAATGATGTCACCGACCGGATCCTTGAACTCGGCAATCGCGCGAATGCCGTTTGCCATGTCGCGGATGCGGCCTTCGCTCAGCGTCAGGCGGTCGATGAAAGAGGCGGCGACGCCGCCTTCGCGGGCGTTTTCAAGGTCGATCGCATTGGCCGAGAGGATCTCGTCCGTGCGGGCGACGATCGCATCGGCCATGGCGATCAGGGCGGCGTGCTTGCGTTCGGCGCTGGCGATGGCAAGCGGTCGGCTGGCGGCCTTGGCGTTGCGGCCGATCTCCAGCATGACGGTCTCGACGTCGCCCTTGTTTTTCACCTCGTCAAGCATGGACTTCATCCTTCCGGCTGCCCTCGGCCTCAGCGCGTTTTCCGGTCATCACCATATCGTCGCGGTGCACCATGGCGGCGCGGCCGGCATAGCCGAGGATCGCGGCGATCTCGGACGATTTCTTGCCGGCGATCTGGCGGGCTTCGTCGGCATCGTAGCCGGCAAGACCACGGGCGATCTCGCGGCCGGAGGTGCCGAGAATGGCGATGGTGTCACCGCGGCTGAAGCTGCCCGTCACGTCACGGACGCCGGCCGGCAGCAGGCTCTTGCCCGAGCGCAGCGCCTCTTCGGCACCGGCATCGACGGCAAGCGTTCCGGCCGGCAGCAATTGCCCGGCAATCCAGGTCTTGCGCGCGGTCACCGGCGAGCCTGATGGTGCGAACCAGGACGAACGGGCACCGTCCTCGATCGCCGCCAGCGGATGGTTCGGCTTGCCTGAGGCGATGATCATGGCGCAGCCGGCGGTCGTGGCGATCTTGCCGGCATCGATCTTGGTGCGCATGCCACCGCGCGAAAGCTCGGATGCCGCACCCCCGGCCATGGCCTCGATCTCAGGGGTGATCTCGGCGATCGTTTCGAGGAAGCGGGCGTTCGGGTCGAGATGCGGCGGGGCCGTGTAGAGCCCATCGATATCGGAGAGCAGCACCAGCAAATCGGCGCCGACCATGGTGGCGACGCGGGCGGCGAGGCGATCGTTGTCGCCATAGCGGATTTCTGTGGTCGCGACCGTATCGTTCTCGTTGATGATGGGCACGGCGCCGAGCTTCAGCAGCTGGTTGATGGTGGCGCGGGCGTTCAAGTAGCGGCGGCGCTCTTCCGTGTCGCCGAGTGTCAGCAGCACCTGTCCGGCGACGATGGCATCGGTCGAAAGGCTCTCCGACCAGGCGCGCGCGAGCGCAATCTGGCCGACGGCGGCGGCCGCCTGGCTCTCTTCGAGCTTCAGGGCACCTGCCGGCAGGTTGAGCACGGTACGGCCGAGCGCGATCGCGCCCGAGGAGACGACGAGCACTTCGACGCCCTTGGCCTTGAGGCCGGCAATGTCGGCGCACATGGCGTCAAGCCAGGCCTTCTTCAGCCCGGTGACGCGGTCGACCAGCAATGCCGACCCGATCTTGATGACGACCCGGCGATACTTCAAAAGCGGCTTGCGGGTCTTGGTCATCTCAGAGGTTCTCCTCGCCATAGCCTTCACCGGCCTTGGCGGCGACGATGACGCTGCGCAACGCTCGCAGCGCTTCGGTCATGCCCTTGCCGACGGCGGCAGAGAGCAGCAGGGGCTGCTCGCCGCAGGCCTTGGCCAGCGCCTTGGCTTTCACCTTCAGCTCGTCCTCGTCGAGCACGTCGATCTGCGACAGCGCGACGATCTGCGGCTTGTCTTCCAGCCCGCCGCCATAGGCTTCGAGCTCGTGCCTGACCGTCTTATAGGCCTTGGCGACATCTTCCTCCTGGGCGGAGACGAGGTGCAGCAGCACGCGCGTGCGCTCGACATGGCCGAGGAAGCGGTCGCCGATGCCCACACCTTCATGCGCACCTTCGATCAGGCCGGGAATGTCGGCGATAATGAACTCGTTGCCGTCGATGGTGGCGACGCCGAGATTGGGATGCAGCGTCGTGAACGGATAGTTGGCGATCTTCGGGCGAGCGCGCGTGCAGGCGGCAAGGAAGGTCGACTTGCCGGCGTTCGGCAGACCGACGAGACCGGCATCGGCGATCAGCTTCAGCCGCAGCCAGAGCGTCTTCTCGTCGCCCTCGAGACCGGGGTTGGCCCAGTTCGGCGCCTGGTTGGTCGCGGACTTGAAGCGGGCGTTGCCGAAGCCGCCATTGCCACCGGCGGCCAGCCGATAGCGCTGGCCCTCGGCGACCATGTCGACGATCAGCGTCTCGTTATCTTCCTCGAAGATCTGGGTGCCGACCGGGACCTTCAGCGTCACGTCGTCGCCGCCGGCGCCGGTGCGGTTGCGGCCCATGCCGTGCTGGCCGGTCTTGGCCTTGAAGTGCTGTTGGTAACGGAAGTCGATGAGCGTGTTCAGACCGTTGACGGCCTCAACCCAGACGTCTCCGCCACGGCCGCCGTCGCCGCCGTCCGGTCCGCCGAACTCGATGAACTTCTCGCGCCGGAACGAGACGGCGCCTGCGCCACCGTCGCCGGAGCGGATATAGACTTTCGTTTCGTCGAGAAATTTCATTGGGCTGCCATCTGTTCGGTGTAAGTGCGCGGTCTTAGAAAGTGTTACAGCGACCTTTGCAGGTCCTAAAGGATGCGCGGTGCTGTAATTTGCCGCCATCGATATAGGCGGTTTATTCGGAGGTCAAAGAATATCGTGCGGTTCGTTAGCTACAACATCCAATACGGCATCGGCCTCGACGGCCGCTTCGATCCCGAGCGTATCGCCGCCTCGATCGGGGAGGTCGACATCATCGCGCTTCAGGAAGTGACGCGCGGCTTCCACCGCAACGGCCATGTCGATCTCGTCACCCGCTTCGAAAAGCTGTTTCCTGGCCATTTCGCGGCCTTCCACGCGCCTTGCGACATCGACATCGGTTCGGCGATCGAGGATGGACGCGCCGTCAGCCGGCGCTTCCAGTTCGGCAACATGATCCTGTCGCGCTGGCCGATCCTTGCAACCCGGCTCATCCCCTTGCCGCGCACCCGCACAATCAGCCCGATGAACCTGCAGCGCGGTGCGACGGAAGCGCTGATCGCAACGCCCGACGGTCCACTCCGGGTCTATTCCGTGCATCTCGATCATGTGCTGCCGGCCGAGCGTATTGCCCAGATCCGTTATCTCAAGGAGCGGCTGCTCGGTTATCCGCTCGAAGGCGGCGCGATCACCGGGGCGGCCGATTTCGGCATGGCCGAGCCGCCGCATCCGGAGGACTTCGTCGTCATGGGCGATTTCAACATGGAGCCGGAGACGCCGGAATACTGCGCGATGACCGGCTCGCGCGACGCCTTCTACGGCCGTTCGCTGCGGCTTGAGAATCCGGTCGATGCGCTTGCCCATCTCGGCCGCCTGACGCCTGAAAGCTATAGCTGGATCCATCCCGAAAACCCCGAAAAACGCATGCATCTCGACTATTGTTTCTTGAGCGCCGGCCTTGCGTCTCGTCTCACCGATGCCTGGACCGACTATGAGGCCAAGGGTTCCGACCACCTGCCTGTCGGTTTCACGCTCGCATGACAAAAAAGTCCCCGCGAAGCCCGAGCTTCGCGGGGATGTTCTCTAGTGCGGTCGGCGCAGATCGGCGGCGGTCAGCCGCGTCTCGATATGGGCGACCATGGCGTTGCGCGCGAGCGCATAGACCTGGGCGCAGCCGGTGATCTGGAAGCCGATCTTCTCCTGCACCTTCAGCGATCCCGGATTGTCGGCAAAGACGCCGGAATGCAGGGTCGTTTCGGGCATGCGGCGGAAGAAGCGCTCGACCGCCGCATAGGTGGCCTCCGAGGCAAAGCCCTTCCCCCAGTAGAAGCGGTTCAGCCAGTAGCCGACATGCCATTGGCCGTGGCGGAGCTCGATGCCGACGCAGCCGATGTGCACGTCGTCACCGGTGGTGACGGCGAAGGTCCAGTCTGGCGTCAAACCTGAAGTCTGCGCCGTCAGCCAGTCGAGCGCGTCCTGCTGATCGTAGGGCGCGGGAACGCGCGCCAGCATGCGCGCCACCTGGAAATCGCCGAGTGACTGGGCGATCGCCTCGGCGTCGTTTCGCCGATGCGGGCGCAGAACCAGGCGCTTGGTCTCGATGACCGGGCAGGGGCCGGGACCGGGGCGGGCAACGATCCGCTGGCGTTCGGAAGCGAGCGCGTTCATCGCATGCCTCCCCAGCTTCTCAAGGAGACCCAGGTCTTGCGGTCGAGTCGGTACCATTCGACGGCGATCGAGCCGCCGAGCGCCAGGCTGCCGACCATGCCGCTGCCCTGGAACTGGAAACCGCACTTCTGGATGACCCGGCGCGATGCCAAGTTCATGACCCGGCAGCGCGCATCGATCTGGTCGATGTCGCGGGTGCGGAAGGCCATGTCGGTCAGGACCTGGGCGGCCTCGGTGGCATAGCCCTGGTTCCAATAGGGCTCGCCCAGCCAATAGCCGAGCTCCGCCGTCTTGCCATCGGGATGCGGCTCGATACCGCAACAACCGAGAAATGCGCCATTGTCCGCTTTGGTAATCGCGTAGACGCACTTGCCAATCGTGCCGGCTTTCGCGCGTCGCACGAAGTCGGCGGCATCGGCCGTCGTATACGGGTGCGGCATGCGCGAAACCATGGTCGCGACATTGGCATTGTTGGCAAGATGGGCAAGGGCGTCGATATCGTCTTCATGGGGCGCGCGCAGAACGAGCCGGGGTGACAACAATATCGGGCAATCGGTCCTTGACCGTTGGGGCCTCAGCCTCTGCTCGGGAGACCGGGATTGGTCTTCCCTCAACAACTCGGTTTGCATGGTTTCCTCCAGAAACGAAAAAGGGGAGTTGGGTATTGCCCCATCTCCCCTTTGAAGTCTGGCTTGGAACCATCAGGTGCGTCAGCCGGGTCGATGAGACGCCGGCTGTTTTAGAGCGCTACCGGCTTATTCCGCTGCTTCGGCTTTCGGCATTACAGACACGTACACGCGGCCATTGGCCTTCGTACGGAAGTCCACGTTGCCGGCCGTAAGTGCAAAAATCGTGTGGTCCTTACCGAGGCCGACATTGGCGCCCGGATGCCACTTCGTACCGCGCTGGCGCACGATAATGTTGCCTGCAATGACGTTCTCGCCGCCGAACTTCTTCACGCCAAGGCGCTTGGACTCAGAATCGCGACCGTTACGCGACGAACCGCCAGCTTTTTTGTGTGCCATTGGTGTTCTCCTTTAAACCTTAGATCCCTGAACTCAGTTTGCAGCGGCTTCAGCGGCAGCTTCAGACTTCTTCGAAGCCTTCTTTGCCTTGCCACCGGCAGCAGCGATGTCCAGGATGCGGACGGTCGTCTGGTGCTGGCGGTGACCGCGCGAGCGCTTGGAGTTCTGGCGGCGACGCTTCTTGAAGGCGATGACCTTCTTGGCGCGACCCTGCTCAACAACTTCAGCGCTGACAACGGCGCCTTCGACAAACGGAGCACCGATGGTTGCATCGGCGCCAACGCCGACCATCAGGATCTCGGTGAATTCGATCTTGTCGCCTGCAACGCCTTCCAGCTTTTCGATGGTGAGGACGTCGTTGGCGGCCACGCGGTACTGCTTACCGCCGGTCTTGATGACTGCGAACATTTTTTATCCTTTCATGTTCGATCCGGCTCTCTGCCCGAAGACAAGGCCGTCTTTTTCTCAGTCGACAGTTGAGTGGATCTCCTTTTCGGATATCCACCGGTGAATAGGCGCAAATCGCACCCGCTGCGGTGAAGCTAGGCCACACCACTTCATTGCGCGGATTACAAGGATTTGCACAGGCGTGTCAAGGCGAAAGCAACGCGGCCGTTACATATTCTTCAAACAAGGCCCTTGCCAGCACTCGAATCTGCCGCTATGAACCCGACCGCGCCGAACAAGCGCCGACCAGCAAAGCGGAGAGGTGGCTGAGTGGTCGAAAGCACCGCACTCGAAATGCGGCGTGCGGGCAACCGCACCGTGGGTTCGAATCCCACCCTCTCCGCCATAAAACGTTAAACCGCCCCGAAAATCTGTGTTAAAGCCCCCGCAGGGCTGCCTTCTGTCGTCTGCTGCTACACAAACGTGTTACACACAGGCATGGACGACATGACAAAACCGCCAGGTCTCGTGACCAGAGGTCGCATTTGGTATTATCGGGCTCGCGTGCCTAAAGATCTTATTCGCGCTTATAAGGAGCGCGAGAAGTGGATCAGTCTAGAAACTCCTGACTACCGCGAAGCGCTTACCCGATTTCACATCGTTGCGGCCGAAAAGCAGGCCGAATACGAGGCGATGCGTCAGCGGCGAGAGCGGTTTGCCGGGCTGAAAAAGACGGATTCGGATAAGTCGGAGACGTTCAGCGTTGATCGGGAGGAGGCGATAGCGATTGCTAGGGCCTACCTCGCAGAGCGGCTTTCTACAGTTGAGAGCAGGAAGACGGCGCGGCAATATGGCGAAGCGGCGGGCGACATCCGGATCGAACTAAGTGCAGAGTTAGGGGGATTGCGCGACCCAGATGATGATCCCGTTGCTTATAACACGGTTTATCAAGAAGCCCGTGCGCTGCTAAAGAGCCAGGGCTACCAAGTTCAGACGCGACAGAGGCTAGACGGTGGCTTTCTCGACCTTGTTCGGAGAGCGTTGGCCGCTTCGTACGCAATCGAAATTGAGCGTCTAGACGGCAATTTTGACGATGATCCAAGGGATGCCCTGTTTCGTGGATTTTCAGAGGCGGAATATCCCACAGCGGCGACTGTCAACCGTCGCTTGAACGTCCAAGAAAGCGTCGACAAATTCTGGAAAGATGAGATCACCGTCGAACCAAAGGCTGCGAAGACGCTTGTGAAGTATAAGGCGGGATTTGAACTCCTCGTCCGGTTCCTTGGGGGGGAGACGCTAATCAGCAGGGTGTCGAGAGATAAACTGCTGCAATATCGCGATGCCGTCTCTCGGTTGCCGTCGAATTACTCAAAGAGATTTGAGGCCACGGATAGCTTTGAACACATGGTGGCCGAGACCGAGCGCCTTCGACTGCCTTTGATGAAATTCAAAACGCAAGAGATGTACGTTGTCCTTATGACGCGGCTATTCAAGTGGGCCGCGAACAACGGTTTCATTTCAAATCAGATTGCCTTGGATATCAGACCCCGGGGACTGAAAGTTCCCGACGCCCACAAGCGCCGAAGCTTCACCATCGACGAGTTGAATGCCATATTCCAAGCGCCCGTATATACTGGTTGCTTGGACGATGAACGAGGATATGCAAAGCCGGGACCTCTGATTATCAAACGAAGCCGATACTGGGTGCCACTGATTGCACTCTTCACCGGCATGAGGCTGGGCGAGATACTTCAGCTTCGAGTGGACAACATTCGAAAGAGTAGGCTGGGCACACCTTTCTTTTTCCTGACTGAAGATCTGGCGGAGGACGACGAGGACAAGGACTTCGACGGAATGGAGTTGAAAACGTTCGCAAGCAGAAGAGAAGTTCCCATGCACTCTTTGCTAATTGATGCCGGTTTTTTGGAGTTCGTTCATCGTGCTCGAAAGGCGGGCCGAGCAGAACTTTTCCCGGAGGTCCCTAAGGCAGCCGATGGCAAGAAAAGCACCCTTTTTTCTAAGCGGTTTTCTCGGTTCCTAATGAAAGCTGGCGTAAAGCCTGATGGAAGCGGAAACTGCTTCCACATGTTTCGCCACACGTTGCGAGACGCATTGCGGCGGGCGCATGTCTCCGAGGAAATCGCGGATGCCGTTCAAGGATGGTCCCGAGATCAGAAAACCGGGCGTTCATACGGGGAGGGATTTGAAGCAGATACGCTTGCAGTCCATTGGGAGAAGCTGTCGCTGCCCGACTTTAGGACTGAACATCTTACGTCTCCGCGCCCTACAAGGTAGGAATGGGCACTGATGGCATGATTATCAGAGTTTCTGTCGGTATTTCGTGTACATATTTTCGCACAGGTTGCGCATAGCGCTTTTGCTGCTGCACCGCGCATTTGTTCACAGAAACGAGCTCCCCGCCCTCTAAATGCCGATCTGACGCCGTGGCAAATTCGTTCTTGTTGCGCTGAGCCACCGTGCGCTACAAGGCGTCCCAAACCAGTTTGCAGATGCGCAACGCTTCCGTGCAATACTTGTGCGGAGAAAGCAGGTCATGAGCTCGAAAACTATCGCGGAATTCAACGAATTTGTTCTCTTTTCTGAAGGCGAGAACCAGGCACTCGACGCCAGAGTTGTCAAAAGGGAGCCGAAGGGAAAGTGGGCAGAATACGTTAACTGCCTGATACGTGAAAGAGAGGTTCAGCTCAAACCAGAGGAACGTACCCGGCAGCTATGGCTTTCGCGCCTGATCCATAAGTTAGGCTACAATCCGTCTCGAATTGCGGTTGAGTATCCGATTACTTTTGGACGGGATACTTCAAAGCGAGCCGACATCGTTGTGTTCGATGAGCACCGGCCCACAGTCCCCTACATCATCATTGAGGTGAAGCAAAAGAAGTACAAGGACGGGAAGGAGCAACTACGATCCTATGCCCATGCGACTGGCGCACCGTTGGCAGTGTGGAGCGACGGCGTGCTGGCCGAAGTATGGCATCGTAAGAACCCAAACTACTTCATGCCGATCCACGAGCTGCCCCGCGCGGATCAGACTATCGAGCAAGTCGTTGATCAGCCCTGGACCATCCAGACCTTGATCGACCTTGAAGATGAACGGGTGAAGGAGGGAAAATTTGCTCGATCCCTGCGTGACCTTATCGAGGACATGGAAGACGAGGTGCTTGCCAACGCAGGGGTCGATGTCTTTGAAGAAGTCTTCAAGCTGATCTTCACAAAGCTGTATGACGAGATGAGCTCGCACCGCCGCGGGACTGCACTCCGGTTCCGAAACCAGAACACCGCGGCTCAGCTAAAGGTGGCGATCCAAAACCTTTTCGACGATGCCAAAAGAAAATGGCCAGGAGTATTCCTCGACGAGGAACGCATACGACTGTCGCCTGATCATCTGCAAGTCTGCGTGGGCTCCCTTGAGGAGTGGAAACTCTTCAATTCCAACCTCGATGTAATCGACGACGCATTCGAATATTTGGTTTCAAAATCGTCGAAGGGCGAAAAGGGCCAGTTTTTTACACCCCGCTGGGTGATCGATATGTGCGTCAGGATGGTCAACCCGAAAGAGGGTGAGACTGTTATTGACACGGCGTGCGGCTCAGCCGGCTTCACCGTGCACAGCATGTTCCACGTCTGGCGGCAGATCATCAAAGATATGGGAAAAGGGGAAAGCCACCTTTTCACGATGGACGAAAAACCGGCACGGTGCATCGACTACGTCCGTGAAAATGTCTTCGCCGTCGACTTCGATGAGAAGAGCGTCCGTGTCTCGCGCTGCCTGAACCTCATCGCCGGCGATGGGGAGACTAACGTCCTGCATCTCAACACGCTCGACTGGACTAAGTGGGACGAGACAGTGAAGCAAGACGATTGGCTGGATACCTACGGCAATGGCTGGCGGCGGTTGCGCAAGCTGCGCGAGAACCCACGCCAGCACGATTACCGAAGCTTTGGCTTTGACGTGCTGATGGCCAACCCGCCCTTCGCAGGCGATATTAAGCAGTCCGACATGCTTTCGCCCTTTGATCTCGCTCATAAGAAGGACGGGAAGCTGGAAAAAGCTGTCGCGAGAGACTTGTTGTTCATCGAGCGCAACCTCGATTTTCTTCGTCCCGGCGGACGGATGGCAGTTGTTCTCCCGCAGGGCCGGTTTAACAACTCATCGGATAAACGGCTACGCGACTTTATCATGGAGCGCTGCCGTATCCTCGCGGTTGTTGGATTGCATACTAACACGTTCAAACCGCATACTGGCACCAAGACAAGCGTGCTGTTTGTGCAGAAATGGAACGATGATCCGAACGCTGGACCGCTGTGCCCGAGGGTCGAGGATTACGACATCTTCTTTGGTACGCAGCAAGTGGAGAGCGTTGATAATTCTGGACGCAAGGTTTATCGGCGCAACTCCGACGGAACGTTTCTGCGCGACGCGCATGGCCATTTCATCGTCGAGCACGACTTGTTCAACCATGATGGCTTGACGCACGACGGCATAGCAGAAGCATTTGAGGAATTCGCCCGTAAGGAGGGTCTGAGTTTTTTTCGGGACGCCCCTTCGACCAAGGCCGCTTGACCGGTCTGTTGAAGGGGCTTGATGCTTCGATCCTGCCAATTTCCCGGATGGTAGAACTGAACCCTGGTTTTCGGATAGACGCGGAATTCTTTGCCCGCCCTGCGATGGAAGCTCTGGAAGGAATTAGACGTTCCCGCCATCAGCCACTTCGTGATCTATGCGCTCGAATTCAACATCCTGTTGAAGTAAAACGCGAATATGAAGACGATGGGCTCCTAACTGTAATGGCGAAGAACGTTCGGTCCAATCGGATCGAACTCTCCGATCCCCGCTTCATGCCTGAGGACTTGAGGGCCACAGTAGCGCGAAATCGACTTCGGAGTGGGGACGTCCTGGTGACGCGGACCGGCGCTAACTACGGTCAAAGCGCACCTTGGAAGGAAAACACTGAAGCATTTGCGTGCGCCGACATCCTTGTCATTCGTGAGCCTACCATTCCAAACGGCTACCTAAGTAGCTTCCTGGAATGTGCCAAAGGAAAGCCACTTATCTTGCGCGGCGGATATGGGGCCGGCCAGCCTCACATCGCCCCCCCATACCTTGCTGATATGCTTGTTCCTCGATTTGGCGTGCTAGAGGACAAGGTAGATCAGGTAATCGAGCGTTCGGTTCAGCTTGAAAGTGACGCGGCTGAAATTTCACGCGGGGCAGAGCAGATTTTGCTTTCCGCCCTCAATCTGATCGATTGGTTCCCGCCAGAACCGCTAGCTTTTACCGCACCCGCTTCGGCTGTGTTCGCCACCGGGCGGCTAGACGCTCAGTATTTTCGTCCGCTCTTTGCTGACGTCGAGGAACGCCTCAATGCCACTGGGCGGGCTGCGGAGCTTGGCTCGATACTGACTACCAACGCGAGAGGGCGGCAGCCAGTTTATGATGACGCTGGCTTGCCGGTAATTAACTCAAAGCATGTGCGAACGAACCGAGTGATCCTGAGCGACAATCGCACCGCAGTTGAGAACGGTTCGCCCGTCGTAATCGGTAATGGGGACGTTCTTCTCAACGGCACCGGGGTTGGGACGATCGGCCGCGCCGCTCCCTATCTACACACTAATCCAGCGTTGCCAGACAATCATGTAACTGTGCTTCGCACAGAGCGTCTTGACCCAGTCTATCTGGCTGTGTTCCTCAACAGCCCCCTTGGGCAGTGGCAGATTGAGCGTCACATCAGGGGGTCGTCTGGTCAAATCGAACTCTACCCCAACGACATCGCCCGTATCGTGATCTGGGACGCCCCCGATGAGGTTCAGCTATCCGTTCGGAGCGCAATCATGTCGGCGTTCCAAAGCGAGCGGCGTGCGAAACAACTACTAGAGGCGGCCAAGCAGGCGGTGGAAGTCGCAATCGAAAACGGGGAACAAGCCGCTATGGCATTTCTTGCCCAGGCAGAAGAGACGATCTGATGGCCCTACCACCTCACGCGCAAGAGTGGATGAAGAAAGCCGAGATCGATTACATCGGTCCGTTCGTGAAGGCGTGGGCCGCTTTTAATGCCTGGTATCGGCACGATAGCGGTCAGAATAGCGAACGAGCGATGCTGGACTTTGTAGTACGGAACCACAACAGCCGTTTACGTCGACATGTCTTGCCCTTGCTAAGCAACGGGAACGTTACGGCGGAAGCTGAGCGCCTGAAACTTGCCATTTGCGATTTGCAGCAGAGATTGGACGCAATTCAGTTCGAGGTGCGCCCAAAAGGCAGGCTAGAGCGTGTTTCGCTTCGCGAGGTCTGCATCCGACCACTAGTCAATTTCCAGAACGATGAACTAGTTCGGAACGGCCAGAGATACGCTGCTGCAAAAATACAAGGAGGACACTATCAGATTACTGTGACTTCAACTAGAACGGGGAATGTAAAATTCCAGTATGTTCAGGCTCAGTACGACGCGAATGAAATGTACGCACACCCTGACTTCAACAACAACCTGTCGCAGCCGCAGAGAACCGCTTTGAGGCAATTTTACGATGCCTGCAATCCTCGCCCGATGGCTGATCTTGTGCTTGGCGGCGGGCCGGTACTCGATGTCGCGATTATGCAGTTTCAATGCTTGCCTCAAGACTTACTAGCAGGGCTGGTGGAAACGCTCTACGCAATGCGGAACGCTCTGTTACATGGGGAGGTTGACCCGGACCCGCAGGTGCTGAGCTGTTATGAGCCAGCCTACCGGATTGTTATGGTCTTTCTGGCTCGCGTTGCGTGAGTTGGACGATCGGAACGCGCTGGTAAGCTCGCGAGCTATCCCCGGTTCTCATATCACCTTGCCCGAGTGAGACACCATTCATCCATGCCGCCTCTGTCTCATTGGAATTAGCTCTTGAGTTTTTGAGAGACTTTCTCATTGTGTCTATGAGGCATATGAGAACCAGAGGCTTAAAATGATCATTGGCTACGCAAGAACCTCAACTGCGGAACAGGAGGCCGGCCTGCAAGCCCAATTGCGGGATCTTGATGCAACTGGTTGCACCAAAATATTCAGTGAACAGGTTTCTTCGGTTGGAGAGCGGCAGCAGTTAAAGGCGGCGCTAGACTTTGTCCGGGAGGGAGATACGCTGTGTGTGACGAAGCTCGACCGGCTGGCTCGCTCAACGGCGCATTTGCTTTCGCTAGTCGAGCAGATGGAAAAAAAAGATGTCGCCCTGCGCATATTAGATTTTGGCGGGGGCGCTGTGGATACGAAGTCTCCCTCCGGAAAAATGCTTCTCACCGTGTTCGCAGCTATGGCCGAGTTTGAACGAAGCATAATGTTAGTTCGACAGCGGGAAGGGATTGCTGCGGCGAAGGCTGCAGGGAAATACAGAGGTCGTATACCGACCGCTCGGCGGAAGGAAATGGAAGTTCGGGAGTTGAAAGCGGTCGGGCTAGGCGCCAGCGAAATCGCTCGCCGGCTTAGTATCGGTCGAGCTTCCGTCTACCGCATCCTGAACGACAGTTGAAGCGACGCTGTATATGCTGCTTCTGGGAGTGGCTTGGGTTTTCGGAGTAACAATTCCCCGATCCCTAGCTAACAGAGGACGTGGAGCGGCGGAGCTTTGAACAGGCAACCCGCGTTTAAAAGTTTAGCCGCGGATTGCTGCGCTTACACCATGTTCCGCCCCAGGCGTCTGAAATGCGCGAAGTTAGGTAGCAAATGCCACCAGGCCTGAAATGGCGTCCTGACTACCTGGGCCTTCCATCGGCGGTCTTAGCGAACCTTGGAATACAGGAAAGCGTCCCTTGGCTCATTCGACAAATTTGGATGGAAGAGGTACCGCCGAAGCAACGCTTCCTGGGTCATGCCAGCTTTTTCCATCACACGTGCCGAGGCCGCGTTCATGACATCACAAGCTGCCTCCGTGCGATAGATCATTGGATGTGACAGGGCATGCTTGACCGCCCAATGTACCACTTCGCTCGCAACGCCCTGTCCCCAGCGGTCCTTGCGGATGAGCCAGCCGTAGGAAACTCTTGCCCCGACCAAACGCGCATCGATTCTCCCGACAAGTTCGCTTGGCGCGTCTCGTAGGCAGATTACCGCCGGAAACGTGGCCCCGCCTTCCCACTCCCGATGGGAGCGTTCCGCAGCTTCTCGCGTCTGTGAAAGGTCGGTATGCGGACGCCAGGTGAGATACTTCGTCACCTCCAGGTCCGTCGCCCAACCCGCGAAGATGGCGTTGGCATCAGACGGTTGAATCCGCCTCACGAGAAACCGATCCGTGTAGAATTCCTCTGGGAGGCGATACGCCGAGTCCATTCCATGATCCTTGAATACTTGATCGCGCTCTTGTCAGCGCCACCACAGCGTATTGCGTTGCGGCGCAACATACATGATTTTTCATGTTCCGCGCCGATGCCTTAAACACTCGATGTTGTGTTGTCGGAGATGTCCAAACCATCGTTAAGCCGACAGAGAGAGTGGCGGAAGGTCAGTAAGCGAATAGCGCCGAAACAGGATAAGGGAGCGCGAGGGATGGCATGCCGTCCTTGGCGAAATATCGTAGCGACTTCGTCTCGGTATCCGTCCACGCGCCTCTGCCTTGAAGCACCTGGCATTTGAACAGTGTCACCACGTATTCGACGGAATGACCATTCGGGTAGGTGTACCTAAACTCACGGCCGCCGAAGACGCCTAGAATGCTGGTTGAGGACACCGCGAATCCAGTCTCTTCCGCCACTTCGCGAACGACCGCTTCCTGCGGCGTCTCGCCAGGCTCGATTGCACCTGCAGGCAGGCTCCACCCTTCCCCGGAAGCCTTCTCTTGCAGGAGCAGATTGCCCGCGTGGTCATGAATGACGGCGGCAACCCCTGGGAGCAGAAGTAAACGGTTTCCGATCAAACCGCGAAGCTCCATTACATAGGATGTCATCCAGATGCTTTCTTTTAAGGTCGAGCTTGAGTGTAAGCGCGTAGGGACCCCCACGTATCATTTGGCGCGCTGATCGGGGATTTTCTGCATGAGTCATGCGGAGAATCCTATGAGCGACAGTGTGAATCAGCCACGAACATTCGAGGTTTTGACGGCGGCGCCGGTGCGGGCGCGACGCAAGCCGCGCGACTGGCCGGACGAGGAGAAGGAGCGCCTGATTGCCGAGACGTTGTTGCCTGGAGCCAATGTCTCGGCAATTGCGCGTGCTGAGGGATTGGATCCCTCGCAGCTTTACGGGTGGCGCCGCAAGGCGCTGTCATCGGGGATGGTTGCGCCCCTGACGGAAGCCGCGAAGACGGAGGTCAAGTTCGCGCGCGTTGAGCCGGTGGCAAGTTCTACGGTGGAAATCGTCATCGGTGATGTCGTGGTGCGCGTCGCCGGCGATATCGAGTCGGATCACCTGGCGAAGATACTCCGGGCGGTCCGCAAGGCATGATCGCGTCCGGCGTCGTCGTTTACGTGTCGTGCCAGCCGGTCGACTTCCGCAAAGGTGCGGCATCCTTGATGGCTCTGGTCAGAGATGGCGGTCTCGACCCGTTCAACGGAGCGCTTTATGTGTTCCGGTCGAAACGGGCGGACCGCGTTCGCATCGTCTGGTGGGATGGCAGCGGCGTCTGCCTCTATTCGAAAACGCTCGAGGAGCAGAGCTTTTGCTGGCCGGGCATATCGGCCGCCCGGATACGCCTGGACCATTCGCAATTAATGGCGCTTCTAGCCGGTCTGGATTGGAAAAAGATCCGGCCAACCAAGGTCAGGCGGCCGTTGCTAACGGGCTGAACAGGACTGCGGCAAGATGAATCATGCTGCTGTAATGATTGGGAAAGCGGCTATTTTTGTGCTCTACATGACCCCATGGATTTGCCCCTTAGCGACCTGCCGGACGACGTTGATGCGCTGAAAGCGATGGTCCTCGCGCTGGCGCGCGAACAGGCTGAGAAGGAGGCCCGGCTGAAGGCGGCCGAGGCTGAGATCGCGCGGTTGGAGGCGGTTGAGAAGAGCGCCAACGAGCGGATTGCCAACCTGACCTTGATCATGAAGGTTTTGCAGCGCACGCAAAATGGCAAGCGCTCTGAGCGGCTCCGCCTCGGGGTCAACGACGAGCAGGTCTCCTTTGCTTTCGAAGAGGTCGAAACCGGCCTATCGGCAATCCGCAGCGAACTCGACCGCGCGGCCAAAGACAAGCCGAAGCGCGCGCCGCGTCCGCGCAAAGGTTTTGCCGCCCATCTCGAGCGCATCGAGGAGGTCATCGAGCCGGAAATCCCGGCCGGATGCGAGGGGCTGGCAAAGGTTCTGATCGGAGAGGACCGCTCGGAGCGGCTGGACGTCGTGCCGCCGAAGTTCAGGGTCATCGTGACGCGTCGCCCTAAGTACGCTTTCCGGGGCAGCGATGGCGTGGTCCAGGCCCTGGCGCCGGCACACATCATCGAAGGCGGCCTGCCGACGGAACGGCTGCTCGCCTATATCGCCGTTTCCAAATACGCCGATGGTCTTCCTCTTTATCGGCAGGAAGCGATCTATTTGCGTGATGGCGTCGAGATCAGCCGATCGCTGATGGCCCAATGGATGGGGCATCTGGGCTTCGAACTGCAGATGCTGGCCGATTATATCCTGGAGAGGGTCAAGGAGGGCGAAAGGATCTTTGCCGACGAGACGACCCTGCCCACTCTTGCGCCCGGTTCGGGCAAAACCACCAAGGCCTGGCTTTGGGCTTACGCACGCGACGACCGCCCCTATGGCGGAACCAGTCCGCCGATGGTGGCCTATCGTTTTGAAGACAGCAGAGGCGCGGATTGCGTGACGCGTCATCTCGCCGGATTCACCGGCATCCTGCAAGTGGATGGCTACTCGGCCTATACCAGTCTCGCCAAGACGCGGGCGAAAACCGGCAGCAACGAAACGGTCCAGCTTGCAGGATGTTGGGCACATCTACGGCGCAAGTTTTATGACCTGCACATCAGCGGAGTCTCGCAGGCCGCCACAGACACTGTCCTGGCAATGACCGAGCTCTGGCGCATCGAAGATGAGGTTCGTGGCAAGGATGCCGACAGCCGCTCCACCCTTCGTCAGCGAAGATCCGCAGCCATTGTCACCAATCTCTTCGATCTTTGGGAAAGAGAGCTCGGCAAGGTCTCCGGGAAGTCCAAGACCGCCGAGGCGATCCGCTATGCTCTCACTCGGCGCGAGGCGCTGGAGCGCTTTTTAACGGACGGTCGCATCGAGATCGACTCCAACATTGTCGAACGCGCGATCAGGCCCCAGACGATTACGAGGAAGAATAGTCTATTCGCCGGAAGCGAAGGTGGCGGACGGACCTGGGCGACGGTGGCCACCCTCTTGCAGACCTGCAAAATGAATGGCGTCGATCCGCTCGACTGGCTCTCGCAGACCTTGACCCGCATCGCTCAAGGCTGGCCCGCATCCGAAATCGAAGCCCTCATGCCCTGGAACTTCAGGTCAGACGCCGTCAGCTAAGCGCTTACGCTTGAGTCTGCGGGTAGAGAAACACTTAGGCAAGAGTAATGGCGAGTGGGTCGCAGTCTTGTCCCCCGGCGCTTTGAGTCGATCAGCATATTACCAATAGAAATCAGAGCTGTAGATGGCGTTGGGTGGTTGACCTTGCCCCGTTGAAATAATCCATTTTGAAGTAAGCTCTGGCCCATTGAGAGGACCAGGGAATGAAGCGCAACCGTTTCACAGACGAACAGATCATCGTCATTTTGAAGGAGCACGAGGCTGGC
>NZ_JACVBC010000009.1:0-270028 GCF_014852205.1 Ensifer sp. ENS06
CTGCAGCCCTCAACGACGCCGACAGCGTCATCATCGTGCCGGGCTACGGCATGGCGGTGGCGCAGGCGCAGCAATCGGTCTCCGAGCTCACCCGCAAGCTGCGGGCGGCCGGCAAGAACGTGCGCTTCGCCATTCATCCGGTCGCCGGCCGTTTGCCGGGCCACATGAACGTGCTTTTGGCCGAAGCGAAGGTTCCCTACGACATCGTGCTGGAGATGGACGAGATCAACGAAGACTTCCACGAAACCGATGTCGTCATCGTCATCGGCTCGAACGACATCGTCAATCCGGCCGCCCAGGAGGATCCGAACTCACCGATCGCCGGCATGCCGGTGCTCGAAGTCTGGAAGGCCAAACAGGTGTTCGTCTCCAAGCGTGGCCAGGGAACCGGTTACTCCGGCATCGAGAACCCGCTGTTCTACAAGGACAATACCCGGATGTTCTACGGTGATGCCAAGAAGAGCATCGACCAGCTGCTGCCCGCTTTGGTCTAAAAATGTCCTTTTTTGAAAGCTCTCGGTCCCATCGAACGCGATGGGGCCGAGGTACAACTCCCATCAAGCCGAGAGGTCGACTCCTATGGAAATGATGTCGTCTGCCTTGCCCCAGTAATGGGCCAATCGATGAAGTATGGAACTTCTGCTCGCTCGCGGTTCGCCTCAGGTCAAATGCAGGAGTATTTTTTGAATAGCGGAAGAGATACGGACATCAGCCGCCCTTGTTCAGATCGCGAGCTGAAATCTTGTCGTTAGCGGGAACACCGAGCCCGACCCGAGCGACGACCGAGGCGACCACTGCCGTCTTTGGTCTCTGATATCGCCGCCACTGCGCGCAGTGTTGATGATGGGTGTAAACGCGCCACCTCCTATAGCATCATCTAAACACATCTCCCCATGCCAGCAGCACGCCTGGTCTGGCCGAAGCGTGTGGTCGAACGCGAACTGAGTTAAAGGGCCAATCCTTGCCGATAGAGGTTAAGCTTGAGGCCCACGCAGAGATGCCGCCTGCGAGGATCGCTGCCCTCGAATGCCCGTAACTAACCAGTCAATGGTTACGATAAATCTGGGTTCGTGAGTTGCCGTGTAGTCGAGCCTTGCCAAAGGGTATTTCGCGTAAAAAATCGCCAATAAGCGCTGTGGCGCTTTCCGATTTTTCAGCGATGAACAAGGAGTGGAGCTCCCGACGTCTATCAGCTCCCGATGTGACATTGCAGGCTCGATGTTGACTCTATTATCTCCCCATTGGAAAAGGATGTTCGGCTAGAGAGGGAAAACGTTCATGGCAGACGAGAACAATACCGAAATCGACGAAATCGTGCCGCCGGCGGAGGTAGCGCCGCCCAAAAAGCGGCGGGGGCTGCGACCGAAGAATGTCGCTTCGGAAGCAATTGCGGAAACACCGGAAGCCGATGTTGCCCAGCCGGCGAGGGGGCGCAGGAAGCGCGCAGACAAGCCGGCGAAAGAGCAGGCCGTTTCCAAGACTAGGGCAAAGAACCTCGCCAAGAGCGCCGGAAAAATCCGTGCGGCAAAACAGGCAACAGAGACGTCAGCCGCAGCTCCGGTCCTCGACGGCATTGCAGATCTTCTTCAGCTCGAAGAGGAGAATGCGCGGCTCCGCAAGGCGCTGGCCGAAAAACTGCGGACTGAGAATGCCGATCTGCGCAAGCGGTTAGGTCTTGCCTGATCTCTCGGTGAAGGGCCGGTCTGATTCCACGACTGGCCCTCGTCATCGCGTTCTTGCTGGAGTTCCTTTGGGGGCTGCAGCAATGGATGCCGGTGCCATTGCTCGAGGTGGCGGCGCACTATGAAATCACCATGGAAGTATCTGGTCCAGCTGGCGTCTCGGGGACGCACGATCAAGGAGCCGGAGAGCCCGCGTGAACTCGAGGCCGATAAACCGGCTGCCGAAGTTGCCGAGCCGATAGCAGAAGCCTCGAACGAAGGTTCTGGCGACCTCCAAACAGCAACCACAAACACTGTTGTTGTCGCGGTCGCCGGAAGTGCGACGCCCTCCACGATGATCGATCGGTCAGGCGCCGAGGATCAGGCGCTGCTTACGGAGCAAGCACGTCCATCCCAGCCGATGATGGCGAAAGGAAAAGCGCGCAAGAGGAAAACCAACACCAGCGAAGTTGCAGTGACCGACGTCGTCGAATATGAAGGCGGTGGCTCCGGTGTTCCGCCGCCGCCGATGACCTTTTTCGATGAGATGACTGCACTGGACGAGGAAATCAGGCAACTAAGATACCGGTTGGCAGAAAAGTTGCTGTTACAGAACACGCAACTCAAGAAAATGCTCGAGCGCTTTGACGCATGATAAGCTGGTGTCGCGCTCTCAACGTTAGATCCATATGAAACCGCAGCAGCGAAAGTTTATCGTTGAAGTCAGATCGGCTCGCCGGCGCACGACCACCAGACCATCCTCCATTTGGGGGGATACGGATCTCAAGGCCCTCGCGCAGGAGATCGAGACAGAAGCGTCGCATTTGTTCGGGCCGGCTGAGCGCCTGAACGAGCTTTCTCCGGCGCCGAGCTCAGATGTTTTCCCGAACGAGGATACCGGAACAAACGCCGTTGCAGGATCCTCGGATCTCGCGGCCGAGGTAGAAGTGGGTACCGGTGCGAAGCATGCGTCCGGTTCCGCTCTCATCCCTCCATTGGATGCGGACCTTCCGAAGACGACCCCACCGAAAAAATCGAAGCGCCAAGGGTCAACGCGCCTGAGACGTCGCGTAGGCGGCCCGATTGTGGCTGCTCCCCCAGCAGTGCGCGACGAGCTTGCTGCGCTGGAGGAAGAGAACAGCCGGCTTAAGGGCCTATTGGTGCGTCGGCTTCAGCAAGAGAACATGCAGCTCCGGAAAATGCTTGAGCGGTTCTGATAAAACGAGGCGGCATTTTTGATGATCTTCGCAAGTCATCGCCCTCTCTTCAAAGCGGAATGACCGCCTTCAACCTTCGTCACGTGGGCAACAATGCGCCAGCCCATACCGCGCGTTGGCCACCGCTCAAAGCTCAAACAACCAGGCAGAAGTCCCATGTGCTGCTGCTGCTGCGAAAGCACAAATGATTGGGGCTATCGTTTGGATTGATCCGAATACACTGATATTCCGGCCACCAACGCATCGAAAACAGCTCGGATGCGAGGCAGCTCGCGCATATCTTCGTGCGTAACGACCCATGTATTGAGTTGTGCTGCAACAAAGCCGGGCAGCACGTGCCGAAGGCTTGGGTCCAGCGAGGCAGCGGGAGTTTGCATCACCCCGATACCTATCCCCGCCCGAACGGCAGCGGCCACCACTGGATGGCTGTCTGTTCGAAGCACAAAGTTTGTGCGCGTTACGGTCGGCCCAAGCGCGTCCGCCAGCGCAAGTTCGCGCGAATTGCGATCTGGTCCTATCAGATCATGGTCTGCAAGGTCCTCCAGGTTTTTGGGCACCCCGCGGGCGGCGAGATATCCCTTTGATGCAAAGAGCCCGAGTGGAAGAGCAGGCAATTTCTGCGCAACCAACGCAGCTTGAACAGGAGGTGTGTTCCGTATTGCAATATCCACTTCGCGTACCAGCAAATCAGCCACGCGATTGCTCGCCACCAATTCGATCCGAACTCCCGGATGGGATGCGCGCAGCCGAGTAAGGATCGGCGGTAGGACTTCGATCGCCATGAAGTCAGATGCACTCAGCCGAACGATCCCCGAGAGCGCACCGGCCGGCGCAGCAGCTTGACGTATAAACAGATCGGAGGCAGCCGCCATAGTGCGCACAGCTGCACCCAGCTCGAGTGCATGATCAGTCGGTGACAAGCCATTGACTGAGCGCGTGAATAGCGTGGTTCCCAGGGCTCCTTCAAGCGCCGCTATCCGGGCTCGGGCTGTGGGATGTGATATGCCAAGCGAGCGAGCGGCACCAGCCAGGCTGCCAGATTGGAGCACTGCAAGAAAAATCCGCTGATCGTCCCATAATACTGATCTGCTCATAATTTTATTTCTACCAGATAGCTACCTTCTTGCAATTCTATTTATAGCAAGCGCGCCTTAGGTTCCAAGCGCCCCTCTCGAACCAGGGAGATCGACTACGGCGTACCTCAAGGCGGCGCTCGCGCTTGGCACAACTGACGGTATCGGCGACGCGCTGCATGCTGTCATCAGCGCAGCCGAAAGCGCTGCTCAGTACGTGCTGTACCCCTAGTCGGGTCAAAGCTGGTGCCTCCGGTCCTAAGAGTTGGCTACTGGTCGAAGCACAGAAAGGATTGGTATGAGCACCATCAAATCCAACCTGCCGCGTAGGGCGGCATGGGCCTTATTTATAGCATCAGCTGTGGGTATCGCGCTTTACTCTGCGCCCCCCTATATGACACTTGATCCGACCTTGAGCAAAATCCCGCTCAACCGTGAACATCTTTCTCATCTATTTTGGATTTCGGTGCACGGCGTTCCGGCGTCACTAGGCCTCCTGATCGGACCGTTTCAGTTTCTTGCCGGATTTCGCAATCGCTTTCCGAGAGGGCATCGAAATCTCGGGCGAGTCTACGTGGTCGCTATTGTGATCGGCAGCATTGCGGGCTTCGTGTCCGCGTTGATGTCGACCTCGGGTATCCCGGCCCAAGTTGGCTTTGTTCTGTTGGCGATTTCTTGGCTGTTCACGATATGGAAGGGCTATCAAATGGCCAGGGAACGTCGTTTTGCGGAACATCGCGTCTGGATGATCCGCAACTATGCTCTGACGTTCGCGGCGGTGCTTTTGCGGGGCTTCCTCGGCATTGGTAGTATGGCGATGGCGATCTGGCCCCAGTCAACATTTAGCGACATCTATACCGCCAGCGTTTGGAGTTCGATCCTGATCTCCGCCCTGCTTGCCGAATGGCTGTTCGTCAGTCGATACCCCAGGCGTCAAGATTGATCTTTCTTTCGCCTCGCAAGCCATCCCGGCCGTTACTGTGTCATGGCAATAGTTGGTCTGCAGTACTGTCGCAACGAGCCCAGCAAAGCTCACCGCTAACTCTTCGGTCTTGACGGGCTCGCTCGCCGCCGTTCTGTCGACGGTCAACGATTGAAAGCGGCGCACCTCCGTCGCGCCTCCGGACTGCCACGCCTCGGTCCGGTCTGGCGAACGCTCGCCGGCGCAGTTGTGCAGAGAGCTTGGCAATAGGGGCGATAATTCTCCGGCATCGGCACGGTTCGCCGATGGCCGCGCGGGGAGAGCTTGGTGTGCAAAGACATGCGGCAGCGGAAAGCTACCGCTACGCTAAAAATCTCGCAAGAGGATCTCTTTGACGTGAGGTGGTTGCAAGACAGCGCCTGCATCAATTCCGGAATAAAAGGCTAATCGCGGTGCAAATCTACCCTGCAAACCCAAAAATCCTGATCGTTGAGGATGACGCTGAGATCAGCAATCTTCTGGCGTTGACCGTCCAGGAGAGCGGCATGATACCGACAATTGCCGCGGCCGGAAATGTGATGCAGGCGCTGTTGCGCGACAATGACTTCGACTTGATCGTGCTGGATGTGATGCTGCCTGGCGAAGACGGATTGAGTATCTGCCGGCGTATCCGTTCGGAAGAAACCACACCTATCATACTTTTGACCGCGCTCGGCGAAGAGGTCGATCGCATTGTCGGGCTGGAGGTTGGCGCAGACGATTACATCACCAAGCCGTTCAGCCCGCGTGAAGTGGTCGCTCGTATCCGCAGTATTCTTAGACGAGCGTCATACGGTCTGGCAAACGGCTCGATGCAGCAAAAGATGCGTTTCGACGGCTGGCAAATCGATCCGTTGCGCCGGCAGTTGCATGATCCAAGCTACGCTCGCGTGGCGCTGACGACCACTGAATTCGACTTGCTCCTAGGCTTTTGTCGCAATCCGGGACGGGTGATCACGCGTGAGGAGCTGCTTTCCCTCACACATACAGGGTTGGCCGGCCCGATCGAACGAAGCATCGACGTGCATGTCAGCCGGTTGCGCCAGAAGATAGAAGCAGATCCCAAGGCGCCCATTCTGATCCAGACCGTAAGGCTCGGGGGCTATGTTTTTACGGCCAAGGTCGAACAGGCATAAAGCGGTTGAAATTGGCGTTGTCCGTTTTTTGAAGGGGCGAGGATCTCGAGGAGGTACGTTGGGATTTCGGTTACCCCGGTTGCGCTCGACCATTCACGGGCAGATGACCGCCGTCATCTTCGTCTGCCTGGCGATCGTGATCGTCGCCGGTTCGTCACTCGAGCGATTGGTGCGGAAGGACTACGACGTTCCCGATCTGGAAGCCTTGTCCGATCGCGTTGCCGTGGTCGCTTCCATGCTGGCTTCAGCGACACCTTCAGAGCGTGGCACCATTTTCGAGATTGCCAACCGGGGAGACTGGAAGTTTTCTCTCCGGCCGATTTCCTTCTCTGAGCGGTTCACAACGACGTCGCCCACCGAACCGTTTGTCCACCGCGCAATTGACTGGTTTCTTCCTCCAGACAATGGAGCCGTTCCGTTCGGTGGGTGGCGGACCTTCGTTGACGGCAAACGCGTCCTTGCCGCAAAAGTCAGCGACGAAGAGATTGTCGTCCTGGAGCAGATGTCGGAGACCTTTCTACGCAGCGACGCCCTGAGCTTTGGATCGAACTTCCTGGTCGCGTTGGTTACATTGATGGTCCTGTTTTCCTTCTTTGCGGTCTGGGCGATCACCCGACCGCTGCGTCGAATTGCCTGGGCAGCAACGACGACTGACATTTCAGTTGGTTCCCCCCCATTCGAAGAGCGCGGCAGCGTGGAGATCGTGGCGTTGGCGCGTGCACTCAACGGGATGCAAAGGCGTGTATCGACGATGGCTGATGCGCGCACGCGCATGCTTCGAGGCATCAGCCACGATTTGCGGACACCGCTAACGAGGCTGCGGCTTCGTGCAGAGAGAATTCCCCAGGACGATGTTCGGGAACCCTTACTCGCGGATGTTGAGCGGATAGACCGTCTCCTGACGGAGAGCCTGAGCTATCTGCGGGATCACCATCAAAGCGAAAAATGCGAGCGCACCGATCTCGTGTCTGTATTGAAGACGGTCTGTGACGAATTCAGCGACATTGGCCATGACGTCCACTATCGGGGGCCTGTCCGGTTGATTGCGAGCTTCAGACCACTTGCAGTGACACGTGCGATCACCAATCTGTGCGAAAACGCTACCAAGTTTGGAACTCAGGTGGAGGTCGGCCTTAGTGTAGTGGGTGATGTGGCGGTGATTGCCGTTGCCGACAACGGGCCCGGAATCCCGGTTGAGCACCGCAAGCAGGTCTTGGAGCCTTTTTACAAGGTGGATACATCGCGCGGTGGCGTTGGTGCTGGATTTGGTCTGGGGCTTTCCATCGTTTGGGAGGTTGCGCAAGCACATGAAGGCGATCTGTCGTTACTCGAAAATGAACCCAATGGATTGGTTGCAAGGTTGACAATACCGCTCCAAACGCGGCGCCATTGAGGGTTGCTACAGACTACGATCCCTGTGTCAGTATCCGGGGCGATGTCGGTCGATCGACGCCGATGAGCGGCTCGCGTAAACGTTCGAAAAGTCGGCGATCAATCCCGTCCACCGGCCGGCCATTTGGCAACGATGATGTTTGAACACCTGTCGTGCATCGACTGGGCGTGCGTTCGACTATCTAGCCCGAAGGCGAAGGGCCGAGCGACCAGTGTTTCTTGATGGGGCATGGGATTTTTTGCGGACTTGCAGCAGCGCAATGCACGACGTGACTGCGCGTTTCTCCATGATGCGAGTATCTCGTCTTGTCGACCGAGAATCTCCGGGGGGATGTCCTCTGGTCTAGAACGGTCAGTCAGTGAAAATGTCTGCGCAACGCAACGGTCGTGAAGTTATTCGGCAGCAACTAAGAGTTATCTTATTGTGAAATCTCAGTATTTCGCGATGCATTATACATTCCTTAAGTGTATGTATATCATATATCCTCATCGGATCCGAGATGCTGTCGGAGCACCCTGCTGGCGATGCTGACATGAGGTCGCGGTCGTTTTGCCTTTTGCATTGTCGTCCAGGAGCTCACTATGTCACGGCCGAAGATCAAGTCTGCACTAACGTCGTTGCTGATGCTTGTTGGCTGCGTATTCGTCGCCTTTGCCGGCTTCGCAGTCTACAGCATGAACACATTGAACAATAACGTCGCGGAAGTAGCGACGGAATGGTTGCCCGGGGTCTCAGCGGCTAAGGAAATGAACATAGCCTTGTCAGCGATGCGTCGCGACTATCTTAACCACATCATGGCTCTCGACGATGCCAGCCGCCGAGAGGTCGAGGTAACCCTCGACAGGGATTCAAAGCACTTTCTAGAAGAGTTGGCCAAGCACGAGATCTTGAGTCGTGATGGCGCGGAGCAAGAGCTGACGAAAGACATTCGTGACAAATTTGCCGCCCTTAAGGAACTTGCAGGTCCCATGCTGGTGTTGTCGAGTGATGAGAAGTTGAACGACGCGAAGATCTATCAACAAACAAAGGTTCGGCCGGCCGCATCTGATTTGACGAACGCAATCGATCAGATAGTAAAGATCAAGACCGAAGGATCTCAAGCTGCCTATGAGACGAGCAGGCAGGTCTTCCAAACAACCATGACTTTTGCGCTCGTAGCAGTTGTAGTGGGTCTGGCCGTTATTGCTGGAGGAATATATTTCGGCTTGTCGGGGATAGCGATGCCGATAGAAGCGATCACTCTCTCGATGAAGCAGCTCGCAATGGGTAACACATCGACACCGATCCCGTACGAGGGAAGGGCGGACGAAATTGGCGATATGGCGGCTGCAGTCGCGGTCTTCAAATCGAATGCATTGGCAAATATTCAACTTGAGGCAGAAGCTGCCCGCGAACGGAACATGACTGAGAGCGAGCGGGCCCGAAACGCGGAGTCGGCTCGTGTAAAGGCCGAGGAAATGCGAGCCGCGACGGACGGCCTTGCTGCTGGTCTATCAAAACTGGCGGAGGGTGACCTCTCGTTCCAACTAAGCCACGCCTTCGCGCCAGAGTTCGAAACTTTGCGCCAGAATTTCAACGCTTCCGTTTTTCAGCTTGCGCAGACACTTCAGTCTGTCGCCACTTCTGCTGCATCCATAGACAGCGGATCCCAGGAAATCAGTCAGAGTTCCGACGACCTGTCAAAACGAACAGAACATCAGGCAGCTTCACTGGAAGAGACCGCGGCGGCGCTCGACCAGATCACGACGAACGTCTCGAACTCGTCGCAGCGAGCCGAAGAAGCGCGGGTGATCGCTGGTCAGGCCAATGCTAGCGCAATGCAATCCGGAATGGTTGTGGCCAATGCAGTCAATGCGATGGAACGCATAGAGCAATCGTCAGGCCAGATCTCCAATATCATTTCTGTGATCGATGAGATCGCATTTCAAACAAATCTACTCGCCTTGAATGCCGGCGTCGAAGCGGCCCGTGCAGGGGAAGCAGGCAAGGGATTTGCAGTGGTTGCGCAAGAGGTCCGAGAACTAGCTCAGCGCTCGGCTTCGGCTGCCAAAGAGATTAAGGACCTGATCCGGAACTCCACCCTAGAGGTTGAAAGTGGTGTGAAACTCGTTCGAGAGACGGGCACTGCCCTGAAGGTCATCGGAGACTATGTCGGAACAATAAATCAACATATGGTCGCAATTGCTCTGTCGGCGCGCGAACAATCCGTTGGGCTTGCAGAAGTGAATACCGCCGTCAACCAAATGGACCAGGTCACCCAGCAGAACGCGGCGATGGTGGAGGAAATGAATGCTGCAAGTGCGACGCTGGCGCAAGAGTCCAACCAACTGCGCGAACTCATATCTCAGTTCGCGCTCACTTCAGCCGCAAAGGGTCCTCAGCACGGTTTGCCACGGCGCGAACAACGGGCTGCATAGACCAGTCATGTCAACCCAACCGGCTCAAATAGACGGCAGCCGACGATTGATGTGGGGTATCTGAAATCCTCCTCTCGCACTCATAAGCGTCAGATCAACGACCCGCCGTGAAAGCACTGCGGGTCGTTTTGCTGGCACGGCAGGCAAGTATTCGTCTTGTTGCGCGTCCTCACTCACGATTTGGCGCGCATCTCGGCGGTGTGGTGCCAGAGTGGTACGCATCGCGCTTCCTGTTGCGGCGGGGCATGCCAAGAACTGTCGACACCGCGCGATTGGGCGCCCGGCCAGCTATGTTCCGGCGGTTTCCAGGGTGCGCGGGGGAAAGACCATTGCGAGCTCATTTACGGCATCGGTAATACGTCTGTCTAAAGCGAAATCCTCCGTAAAACCTTTCGCGGAGGTGTGGGCCGATGCATAAATCGCCGTGGGCAACGTTCTTGCTCGCAAGAAGCCAAAGAGTGGACGGAGCTGGTGCTCCACTACAAGGCTGTGCCGATCCCCCCCGCCAGTCGCACAAAGGATTACAGGCTTTCCATAAAACCCTTCAGGTTCGATTAGGTCGATCAGATGTTTGAACAGCCCGGGATAGCTGCCTTTGTATGTCGGCGTGCCGATGATGAGAACGTCTGCTGCAAGCATCGCCGAAAGGACTAGTTCAGCGGCGGGAGCCAGAGCTTGTCGGCTCAGCGCCGATCCGAGGGATGGCCCTAAATCCCCTAGATCATAGACTTGGGCGTCTACCGAGTACTTCGTGGCTGCCCGCTGCGAAATCTCTTCGACGAGCGCGCGGGTCGAAGAGGGGCGATTATATGAGCCCACGAACCCGACTAGCTTTGGATTACTCATCGTTGCGTTCTCCTTGTCGGCCGGGCCTAATCAGATTGTTAGCTCAGCTTGTATGTCGTGACCCGCGGTCGAGGCCCAAAGCCGCCTCAGTTCCTTTTCGGCCTCGGCGAGATAGCTCCGGGACAGGAGTGGAGCGGGATTTGGAGAGGCTCAAGCGATCTCATGGTCTGAGACTTACACAACTGGATTCCCGCCGATAATACGGCTCGAAGACTCAACTGTTTTGAATTGGGTTCACAGGCTTTTGAGACCGTCGCCGGCGCATAGAAACGATCATTCGTTTCCAGCATCAGTTCCTTCACGCCTCAAGTCTTGTGCACCGAGTGTTGATAGCGGATGCAATCCAGCTGGTTGCTTTCGTTGCATTCCCTTCAACCGACGGAGCACACTCGGAATGCTACAGGAAAACGTGCGCGCGAAACTTGTTGATGCGGCGCCGCACGCTGCATTCTTAGGCTGTCAGGTGAGGCGAGCGAGATTTCGGCAGAATATTGCGACCTCAGGAGATTGGTTCCCGCGCGTCATTTTTTCCAAGGTGCTGCACCAAATAGTCAATGAAAGCCCGAATGCGAGCTGCAAGATGCTCATGTCCGGCAAAGACGGCATGGATCGACTCTATGTCCCCTGGATTATACTCTTCCAGCACCGGAACCAATCTCCCCGCATCGATATCCGGCTGAACGTGAAATTGGCCGATACGCGCCAGACCCGTACCGGAAAGGCAAAGCCTTCGGATTATCATCCCGCTGTTAGCCGCGGTATTGCCCGATACGGGTAGGCGATAGACTTCTGTTGCCCCGGGCTCGCGGAAAGGCCATTCGTTCAGGTTGCGGCGAAAGTTGAAACTGAAGCAATTGTGATTGCCAAGATCTTGAGGCGTTTTCGGTATGCCCTTCGAATCGAGATAGCTTGGGGCCGCAACGATGACACGCCGGCTCTCCAGGAGCTTTCGTGCTTTAAGCGATGAATCGTCCAACGCTCCGGATCGGACGGCTATGTCAGTTCGCTCTTCGATCAGCCCGATAATGCCATCGCTCAACGAGACGTCGAGCTGAACTTCGGGATAAAGTTCAAGAAACGACGGTATCAATGGGAGGAGGTAGCGCTCGCCAAATCCGACGGACGCGTTTACGCGAAGTAGTCCGCGTGGCAGCGTCCTTCCCCCACCTGACACAATCTGTTCGGTTTCGGTTATTTCGGCCAGTATGCGCCGAGCGCGACCGAGATAGATTTCACCTTCCGGTGTTAGCGTCATCGTTCGGGTGGAGCGCACCAACAGGCGCGTGCCCAGCCGATCTTCAATTCGGGTCACGAGCTTGCTGACGGCTGACGGTGACAGCTTCAACCGGCGGCCGGCGGCGGAAAAGCTCTGTAGTTCGGCAGCCGTGACAAAGACTTCCATTTCACCTGTGCGATTATCCATGAGCCTGACTACCTATGAATGTGGTTCACAGGTATTTATCCAATGCTTGGCATTATCACTCAAGTCCTCCTTCGCCATATTGCAGTCAACAACCGCTCAACCGACAGCCCCCGCTGTCTTAGCAACCCCTGCTCGTAGGTGAGGGGGAAGGAACTATCATGCCCATTGCACTCTTTGCCTTAACGATCGCGGCCTATGCGATCGGAACCACCGAATTCGTCATCGTCGGGCTCCTGCCGACGGTTGCCAACGATCTCCACATCACCCTGCCGCTCGCCGGTCTCATTGTCAGCGTCTATGCGCTCGGCGTTACGTTCGGCGCTCCGGTGTTGACCGCGCTCACCGGCCGGATCGAGCGCAAGCCGCTGCTGGTCAGCCTGATGGCGCTGTTCATCGTCGGCAATGCTGCCGCAGCATTGTCGCCGAGTTATGAGCCTCTGCTGATTGCCCGCGTCATCTCCGCCTTCGCCCACGGCGTCTTCTTCTCGGTTGGCTCGACCATTGCCGCCGATCTCGTGCCCGAGGACCGCCGCGCATCTGCCATCGCCATGATGTTCATGGGCCTGACCGTTGCGATCGTCACCGGTGTTCCGCTCGGTACCTGGATCGGCCAGACCTTTGGCTGGCGTGCCACCTTCTGGGCCGTGACCGGCCTCGGCGTGATCGCACTCGCCGCGATTGCCGTGTTGCTTCCGAACACGCTGACCAAGGCACTGCCGGCCAAACTGATGGACCAGGTGCGCGTTCTCGGGTCGGGCCGTCTGCTGATCGTCTTCGCCATGACCGCATTCGGCTACGGCGGCACCTTCGTCGCCTTCACCTTCCTGGCGCCGATCCTGCAGGACATTACCGGTTTCTCTGAGGGCGCCGTCAGCCTGATCTTGGTGCTCTATGGCATCGCCATCGCCATCGGCAACATTGCCGGCGGCAAGATCGCCAACCGCGATCCGGTGAAGGCACTGGTCGGCCTGTTCCTCGCGCAAGCCGTTGTTCTCCTGTTCTTCGCCTTCACTGCCACTTCTCAAGTTCTGACGCTCGTGACACTGGCAAGCCTTGGCTTCTTGTCCTTCGCCACCGTGCCCGGCCTGCAACTCTATGTGGTCCAGCTTGCCAAGCAGCATCGTCCCGGAGCCGTCGACGTCGCTTCGGCCCTCAACATCGCCGCATTCAACCTCGGCATTGCCATCGGCGCCTGGCTCGGCGGCGTCATCGTCGCCTCGTCGCTCGGCCTTGGCATGACGCCGGTCGTCGGTTCCGTTCTGGTGGTGGGCGCGCTGCTATTGACACTTCTGAGTGGCGCACTTGATCGTCGCGCAGTCTCCCCGCTCACTGCGGCATAATTCCCGCAGGTCCGGCGCGCCACGCGCCGGACCTATTCGTCCAGCCCTGACTTCGGAGACCCCCATGTCCCTGGTATCCATACCCAAAGCCGGCGCGCTTGATCTCATTTGCAGACCAGAAGGTGGCCTGACGCTTGGCATCGAATTGCCACTCGACAATGACTGGTCGGCCGAGCGCGAGGCACAAAGGGTGGCAGAAGGCCGTCCCTTCGGTGTTCCTGATCTCACCGAGTACCCCGACCTTGTTCGTCAAGTTGACCGCTCAGGTTTTGCTGCGGTGTGGACGCGCGATGTGCCGGTTTTCGACCCCAACAACTTCGGCGATGCCGGGTCGGTCTATGATCCGTTTGTCAATCTCGGTTTTCTTGCAGGTATCACTGAAAACGTCGCGCTTGGAACAGCGGCAATTGTCTTGCCGCTGCGTCACCCGATGATGGTTGCCAAGGCGGCCGCATCGGTCGACAAATTGTCCGGCGGCCGGCTGATCCTTGGTGTCGCCTCCGGCGACCGACCAGTGGAATACCCACTGCTCGGTCTAGATTTCGAGCAACGTGGCGAAGCGTTTAGGGAGGCTGTCTCCTATATTCGGGATGCATGGAAAGCCGACGGATTGCCTCTCGGGGATGGGCGGATCGAGCCTAGCCTCGATCTACTCCCCAAGCCCGTGCAATCACAAATCCCTATGGTCATTGCCGGCCAGGGCCGTCAAACGCCAGAATGGATCGCCGCAAACATGCAGGGCCGATTTGTCTATCCCGGCGGCATCGAACGCATGGCTATGCAGTCCCGTGACTGGTTTGTCGCGAGAAAAGCTCTCGGTCTGTCTGCCGGGGCCTTCATCAGCGCCTTCCATCTCGATCTTGCCGATAACCCGGATGAACAGGCTACCCCGCGACGTTTTGGTGCCCGTATCGGCCGCAAGCGCTTCATAGATCACTTGCATGCGCTTGAGGATACCGGCGTCAACCATCTGGCCCTCTTGTTGCGCCCGTCACGCCGACCTCTCACAGAGATCATCGACGAGTTGGCGCGCGATGTCCTGCCCGCCCTCAAGGCCCGTTTCCCCATGGCCGAGGCTGCTCTTCAATAATCGAGGGAAAACCAGATGCATGCTGTAACTGCGAATGGTGCAACCATTCCGGCCCTTGGCTTCGGTACTTTTCGTATGTCGGGTATTGAGGTGCTGAAAATCGTTCCGCACGCGTTGAAGGCCGGATTCCGTCACCTCGATACCGCACAGATTTATGGCAATGAGGCAGAGGTTGGCGATGCTATCGCGGCCTCGGGCGTCGCACGTCGCGATATCTTCCTCACAGCCAAGGTATGGGTTGAGAATTACGAACGCGACGCCTTCGTCCGGTCCGTCGATGAAAGCCTGAAGAAGCTGAAGACCGACTATGTCGACCTCCTGCTGCTCCACTGGCCGAACGAAATGGCGGTTTCCGATGGCAGGATCGTTTCGCCAGAAGGCCTCTCGCCGATCTGGGATCGAGCGGCCTGATATCGAGGGGAACGGCACCTTTCACTTCCCCCTTGCAAGCGTCGGCGATCGGGATGCCGGCTTTCGCTTCCGCACGGAAGAGGCGATGAACTCCATCATAGGTCGCCGGCGCTTGATCCGCATGGGTAGCCCCAAAGGCTCGCGGGCGCGCGACATCGTCTAACCGGCGGCGTCGAGGCTTACGCTCGGCATCCACTCCGCCGGCAAAGTTTCGTGCAGCGCCTGTCGGATGATTGTAGCCAGATGCACGCCAATTGGGTTTGCCCCCCCACTGGCATCGTGAAGTCTGAGGCCAAGCGATGGCGGCGTGGGTAAACCGTTGGAAACAGGATCGAGCATGCGCACAGCCGGTGGTCGGCCGACTGGTGTGCGAAGTGCAATGCCGAGACCCGCTGAAGTTGCCGCCCACAATCCGCCCAGGCTTGGGCTTACGAAAGCGATGCGCCAAGCAATCCCCTGCCTATCCAGATGTTCGCAGGCGATGTTGCGCAGCAAACACGGAGCTTCCAGTGCCGCCAGCGGCAAAGGCTCATTTCCCCTGGCGGACCAGACAGGCTCACCGTCCACTGCGCCCAACCAACAAAGCGGCACTGAAGCGATTGTCTCGGCGGTCGACGCGACGCCATCATCCCACGCCAACGCTAGGTCGAGATGGCCAGCTGCGGTTTTTTCAATCAACTCGCTATTGCGCGCGATACGCCCCTCGATCCGCACCTTTGGGTGGGCTCGCGCAAAACGGCCCAGCACCTGCGGCAGTATGGTCTCGCCGAAATCCTCCTGAACGCCGAGACGTATCCAGCCTTCAAGCTCGACTCCGCGAACGGCGCTGATTGCCTCGTCGTTGAGATTCAGCAACCGTCGAGCATAGGATAGAAGCACCTCGCCGGCATCAGTGAGCCGCAATCCCCGTCCCGACTTCTGTACGAGCGGCGTTCCCGCTTGTTCCTCCAGCTTCTTGAGCCGCGCACTAATCGCCGAAGTTGATCGGCCGAGCCGGTCAGCCGCCTGCGCGAACGAACCGGCATCAATGCCAGCGACGAAGCTGCGAAGTGCTTCGATATCGAAGTTTACCAGGCGCATTCAATCATCCGAAAAAGCAGGACTATTAGTCCATAAAGATCTGATTGTTGGGATAATGATGTCGTCTCATACTACGCCCGTCAATGCTTTTCACGGAGCGTAGCAATGCCCTTCACTCGAATATCGTTACTCGCGGGCAAATCGTCCGCGTATCTCGCGGCGATCTCCGACTGTCTCGACCGCGCCCTCATCGATTGCTTTGAGGTGCCGGATAAGGATCGCTTCGCCGCGATCCACCAACATCAACCGGGCGAGTTGATCTTCGATCGCAGTTATCGCGGTGGCCCTCGATCGGACGATTACATCTTCTTCCACATCACAACCGGAAAGACGCGGTCTCAGGAAACCAAAGCACGCTTCTATCGCCAGCTGGTCGCGAATCTTGCTGAAGCTCCCGGTGTGAGGCCGGAGGACGTAATGGTAGCGATTGTAAACTCGACGGTTGAGGACTGGTCGTTTGCCGCTGGCATTCCGGCGCATACGACGATGGAAGCCGGCCAATGAACAATCCCTTCGAGATGCAAACTGCCTGCCCGCCGGCGATGTCTCTCCGGCTCGCCGGTGCCGGCATTTCCGTGGTCCCGGAGGGGGTCTCCAGCGGCTCTTTTCTTGTCCAGATGCTCTTGTCGAGCCGAACCGAAGGCGAGATGACGGCAATGCGCACCTTCATTCCACCAGGTGTCGTCACGCATTGGCACAGCCATCCGCGCGGGCAGCTTCTTTTCGTGTTGGATGGTGTTGGCATCGTCCAACGTGAGGGGGACGATCCGGTCGAAGTTCGCGCCGGGGACAGCATCTGGTTTGCACCAGACGAACGCCATTGGCACGGTGCTGCGCCATCCAGTCCGTTCAGTTACCTCAGCGTTCAACTGGTGAAAGACGGAACTGCTGTTCACTGGCTGGGACCAGTCGCACGAGGAGACCTGGTGTAATGATCGCAATGCAATACAGTTTCGTACTGCCGGCCGACTACGACATGACGATCATCGACCGACGGATTCGAGAGAAAGGGCCGCTGCTTGATGGTTTCCCGCACCTGCGATTCAAAGCCTATCTTTCGGCGCGGAAGCAAAACGACGGTTTCGCCAGTTTCGAGAACCTCTATTCGCCATTCTATCTTTGGGACACGTCGGAAGGGATCGATCGTTTCCTTTCCAGTACCGGCTTTGCGACGCTGACACGGGATTTCGGTTGGCCAGTCGTGCGGACATGGATGATATGGCACGCCGACCTGCATCCAGGCTTGAGGACCGCAAAGTTTGCGAGGCGTGAAATCGTACCAATTGCTCCGCACTCCGATTTCGCATCACAACGGAACGATGCCGTCACCGAGGCGCGATCAGCGATACATGAAGGCGCAACAGCAGCAATAGCCGCTTTCAGTCCCACGGAATGGACAGCAGTGCAGTTTAGTCTCTGGGATGCGGTGCCACAGCCCGTAAGCAG
This sequence comes from Ensifer sp. ENS06, assembly GCF_014852205.1. Lineage (NCBI taxonomy): Bacteria > Pseudomonadati > Pseudomonadota > Alphaproteobacteria > Hyphomicrobiales > Rhizobiaceae > Ensifer > Ensifer sp. ENS06. The sequence goes on from NZ_JACVBC010000009.1 coordinate 17,495, forward strand.
ATCGGTTCAGACGTACGCCGTCGGGCACTTGTCACTCCCTAAATCGCAATGAAGCCGTGCCCTTGAACGAGCTTGGGCGCGAGGCTCATGTGATTTGCCGGGCGCTTTCGGTGCCAAGGCAGGATGGCTTCGCGGACGCGAATCCAACATCGCCATGCCGAAATTCGGGTCGTGCGGACTGGTGAATGGGTCTTTGCGGGTCGCCTGAATGCTGGTATTGACCTATTATGACCAGTTGGCGAAAAGGCTGAGATCCATGCAATTTGTACCTTCTGATACCACCTCAGTCATGATCGAAGCGGCGATTGCTGGCGGCAAGGTGGCGATGCGCTATTTCTCGGCCGACGAGCCGCTGGAAATGATCGAAAAGGCGCCGCGCGACTATCAACTCGCGGCCGATATCGAGACCGAACGGGCGATCGCAGCCGTGCTCGCCACGCAGTTCTCGGGGGCGGCGATATCTGGAGAAGAGGGCACGAGCGAACGAAAGGGAACGGGGACTGCATGCTTCGTGATCGATCCGATCGACGGCACTTCCAACTTCGCCTTCCGGATACCATTCTTCGCGCAAGTTATTTCCTACATGGAGGACGGCGGCATCGTATCAGGTGTCGTCTACGACCCCGTGCGCGACGAGATGTTCGTGGCCGAGAAGGGAAAGGGTGCCTACCTCAACGGCAAACGATTGCCGCCGCTTGGCGCGGTAGATCCGGAACGGTCGGTGATCGGTGTTGGACTTCCCATTCCCGGCCAGGTGCGAAGCGTTACCGTTGAGCGCTATCAGGGGGCGCTTTCCAAAACGATAGAAACGGCAGCCGTTACCCGCAGGCTTGGATCGGCAGCGCTCGCCGTTGCTTATGTCGCCGCCGGTCGCCACCATGCCTGCTTCGAAGACAGCCTTGATGTCCTTGACTATCTCGCCTCTGCCCTGATGGTCCGGGAATGCGGCGGCGTCGTCACCGATTTTCAGGGCGTCGAGCAGAATGGGAATGGCGCGGTTCTTGCCAGCGTCCCGTCGCTCCATCCGTGGCTGGTCAACCTGTTTGCCGGATGAAGGTAGCCAGCAGGCGCTCCAGGACTTCCGGCTCGTCCGTCGTAATCTGATCCGTACCCGCCTCAGCCAGCCGTTGCAACGTGGCCTTGAAGTCGGGATGATCGCTGTTGAGTGTGTATGCGTCGACTTTCATGCCGGCGGCTTGAAAAATCGCTACAAGGTTCACGCCCGCCTCCAGTCCGGCAAGCACGATCGGATATTCCAGATAAACGTAAGCAGCATGCGGAGCTGCAGCGATCGCCTCGTGGGCGAAGCTCGCGAAGGCTTTCGAGCGTCGCAGGGTCGGCAAGGTCTCGTCGGTACAGGGGTCATAGCCGATCTGCAATGTCGGCAGGCCATCGGCGAGCAATCGTAATCCGGCCGCATCACCGCCAGTCAGGACGAAGCGATGGGCGCAATCGGCAAGGCAGGCGCGAAAGCGCTCGAAGTGTAACTGCGATAGCGCGCCAACATCGTCCTTGAAATCGAGTTGCATGAGCGCACCGGAGCCCGACGATGCGGTGCGCATTTCCGCCGCCAGCTCGCCTAGGAGCATCGGCCCCCGGGCGGTGAGGTTGCCGTCGTCTTTGCGCATCAAGAATCCCCTGGCCACTGCTGCCGTCGCTTCAGCGACAGGGCCAGTGCCTTCAGTTTCCCGGTCGAGCGTGGCGTCATGCAGGCAGAGGAAGTCGCCATCGGCAAGAGCGCGAAGATCGACTTCCATGGAGGCGCCAAGGCGCGCTCCGGAAATTGCGTTTTCGCGATCAAAGGCGACATCGGAACGGCGACGGCGCAGCCGATGCCACTTGAATACAGGCTGCCGGGTCATTGCAAGGGACTGGAGGAACGCACGGTTTCATGTCCATCCTTGAAGACGCAATAGTGCCCCGCGCCAAGGAACACTTGCTGGCCGAGCTCGAGCGGCGTATCGGTGTCCATGTGGACCTTCAAGCGGTTCTGCCCATCGGTCGTCGCCTCGACCGTTCGGTAGGCGCCGAAGTGGACGATGCGAGTGATCTTTGCCGAGGCTCTGGTCAGGGCGTCGTCGAAGTGAATTTGCAGCTTCTCGGGCCTCACTGCGAGTGTCGCGGCGCCGTCGGGCAGGGCGACTCCGAGGTTCATGCCGGCGGCGTTGATCGCCCCGTTGCTGACTGTGCCTTCGATCATGTTCATCGCGCCGATAAAACCGGCCACGAACTTGTCATGGGGTCGTGCGTAGATCTCAGCGGGGCCACCCACCTGATTGATCTTGCCGACTGACATGACGACGATGCGGTCGGCAATGGCAAGTGCTTCGTCCTGTCCGTGCGTGACGAAAACGGTGGTGATGCCGAGTTCCCGCTGGATGTTTCGAACTTCTTCGCGCAACCGTTCGCGAAGATGCTGATCGAGACTGGCGAAGGGTTCGTCCATCAACAAGATCTTCGGCTCGAGCACGATGCAGCGGGCGATCGCCACGCGTTGCTGCTGGCCACCCGACAGACGCAAGGGGCTGCGTTTGCCGAAACCGGCAAGGCCAACGAGTTCAAGAGCCGCTTCGACCTTGCGGTCGACTTCGCCGCGGCTGAGTTTTCTCAGTTTCAGGCCAAAGGCGATATTGTCGTAGACATTCATGTGCGACCACAGCGCATGGCTCTGGAAGACCATGGCTGTCGGTCGGTGTTCCGGCGCTGCTGCGGTGACATCGACGCCATCTATGAGCACTTGCCCTGCCGTCGGTTTCTCGAACCCGCCCATGATGCGAAGCAGCGTCGATTTTCCGGAGCCGGATGGGCCGAGCAGGCAGACGAGTTCGCCCGACGCTATGTCGAGGGAAATGTCGCTCAGCGCCGTCATGTCGCCGAAACGCTTGTCGATTCCCTTCAATTCCAATTTTGCCATATCAACGCAATCCCGAATGCGAGGACTTCAACTTGCTCATGCTCCGAACCCCTTGGCGAACTGATTGGACGCAAGGACCCGGCGCGCAAAGAGCAGAGCGATAAATGAGGGCACCCATAGAAGCACAGATAGCACCGCGCCGTATTGGACCACGATCTGGCCTGTGATCATCTGCAGCATGACCATCGGCATGGTGCGCAGCTTAGGTGCGCCGACGAGCCATGCGCCCTCAGTCTCGTAGAAGGTGGACACGAAAGTCAGCAGCATGGCTGCGCCGATGGCGGGTGCCGCCTGCGGAATGGTGATGCGAATGAAGGTCCTGATCGGTCCAGCGCCGACATCCCGTGCCGCTTCCTCCAGCCGTCGGTCGACGCCGCGGAAGGCGGCCGAAGGAAGCCAGATCATGATCAGCATGGTGTTGAGAAGCTGAACCAGTACAATACCCCAGAAGGTGCCGACCAGCCGCAGGCTCAGGAACAGAGTGGCGATCATGACGATCAGGCCGAAGCGCGGGAACGCGTTGATGGCCAGGAACGACATCATGAACGTGCGTCGCCCGACGAACTCCATTCGGGCGAAGGCGTAGGCGGCCGGCAGGCAGATCACCGCCGAGAGCAGCGTAACTGTGACCGAAAGTGCTAGCGACAAACGCAGCGCCGAAAGCACGTCCGCGCGCGCAAGTGTCGTATGCCAGTACCGTAGACCCCATCCCGTCGGCAGCAGTGCCGGATAATACCATTGCTCGGCGAAGGCCCAGAGGAAGACGGTGGCGATCGGCATTACCACATAGGCGACAAGGACGACGAGGATGAGAGTTCCGAAAATGGAGCTGGCACGCATCTCACATGTCCTGTCTTTTCGTCAGCATAGCGACATAGATGATGCCGAAGACCGAACAGGTGAGGAAGGTCACAACGGCCTGGGCGGCCGCGAAGTCGGGCTCGCGCACTTCGGCAAAGGTTCTCAGCATATAGGGACCCATCATTTCCGGCGAGGCCGGCCCGAGCATGTAGGGGATAACGAACGAGCCGAACAGGCTGATGACGTTGAGGGCGACGACGACCAGCAGCGAATCCGCGATCAGCGGCAGGATGATCCGCCAGAAGATGGTGGTGTAGCCTGCGCCCACATCGCGTGCCGCCTCGATCGCTTCCTGCGAAACCTTGGCCATGCCTGCGGTCAGGATCAGAAGGGTCAGTGGCATGTGGTCCCAGACGAGGCCGATTACCGGTCCCCATGGCGTGAGATAGGGCGACTTGTAGAAGGTGAGGCCGACGGTTTCCAGCAGCGTCTGCAAGAGGCCGTTGGGGCCGATGTAGCGGATCAGCGCGTAGGCCACGATGATCCCCGGCACAAACATCGGAAACAGCGCCAGTGCCTGCACGACGGCGGCAAGCCGACTGCGGGTGAAATGGAGATAGATGGCAATAGGCAGGCAGACGACGACCAGCAATGCCAGCGTCACTGCCGTGGTCCAGACGGTGCGCAGATAGTTGGCCACGCTGTAGGGATCGGTGAAGAAGCGGTGGTAGCGGGCGAGTGTCCAGGAGACGGAGCCGTCCGTTCCCGTCTCCTGGAGTGTCCGCACGATGGAAACGCCGGCAGGGTAGAGCAGCAGGCAGGCCATGACCACGAGGGGAGGCCCGATCAGGATTAGACCTCGCAGGTTTCTAACAAATGCACTTTCGCGTCCCAAGGCCGGCGCTCCGCAATTAGTTTCGTGCGACGTTCGGCGCGACGTTGCGATACCAGCCGTCGTTGACGGCCGCTTCCCATTCGCCATCCGGGAAGGCCGGAATGGAGGATGGAATGATGTCCGCATTGGCGGTGCGGATGTCGTCCGACAGATAACTCCACTCGATCGACGGGAAGCCGGCGACCTGATCGACGATCTGCTCCTGCACGGCGGGCGATATCAACACATTGGCGAGCTTTGCGGCTGCCTCCCTGTGAGCGGCGTTGCTCGGAATGGTGCAATAGGCATAGCCGCCAACGAAGGCGAGGTCCTGCAACTGCGCAAGCTTGATGTGCGGCGGCAACTCGCCCGACTTCAGGCCCGAAAGCGCCTGGTCCGACCAGGTCGGGATCATCGAGACGACGCCGGACATCAGCAGTTGGAGCGAAGGAGTGTTGCCGGCGGTATAGGCACCTTGCTGATAAAGCGAGGGCGCAAGGTCCTTCAGGATTTCCCAGGCGGCCGGCAGCATCTTCTCGGCCTGTTCCTTTGAGAAGTTCTCCGTGGTGAAGAGCGACGGATCGCGGCCGTTTGCTTCGTGGATTGCACGACGCACGAAGTTGCCGCCCGATCCACCCTTGTCGGGGCGATTGTAGATGAATTGGCCGGGATTAGCCTTGATCCAGGTGGTTAGCTCAGCCCAGGTCTTCGGTGGGGTGGCGACCTTGGTGGAATCGTAGGCAAGAACAACCTGCGAGCCACGATAGGGTAGCCCGAAGGGCGTATCGACCGCGAGCTTGCTCAGCTTCTCGTAGTTGGAAAGGCCGGCTTTGGAGAAATCGAGCCACAACCCGGCCTCGATACCGCCGATCGTGTTGCGCGGGTTGAAGGCCTCCATGACGTCGACCTGCGGATCGTTTTTGGTCTTCAGCGCGGCAAGCGCGCGGTCGGCGAGCGCCATCATGCCCGAGTTGCCGTCGGATACGGTCACGTTGACGGTGAGACCCGGCAGCTCCTGCTGAAGCGCCGGAACAACGACGTTGGACCAGAAATCGGCAAGGTTCTGGTCGCTGCCGACGATGACTTCGACGGTGCCGTCATCGGCAAAGACCAGACGAGGCCCGATGGTGAGGGCGACCGCAGCGGTGGCGGTTCCCGCAAGAAATTCACGACGTTTCACTGCATATCTCCCGTTTTGCGATTGAGGATGTCGTCTTACTTGCCTGCGTTCTGCAGCCGGCGGAGGAGCTCCTCTTCCCCCGGCAGAGCTTTGCCGCCATGAGCGGTGACCGCGGCCGATCCGCATTGGACCGCAGCGTCGAGTACGTTTTCGAGTGGCCATCCCCGGACAAGCCCGTAGATGAAACCGGCGTTGAAGCTGTCGCCGGCGCCTGTGGTGTCCACGACGTCGACCTTGGGCGCGGGACGTTCGATTACTTCGGCCCCGCGCTTGAAGAGGGCTGCGCCTTTTGCACCGCACTTGAGGACCGTGAGAGGTGTGAACCGGCCGATCGTGGCAAGCGCCTTGAGGTTGCCATGGCCTGTGAGCCGCGCGGCTTCCGTATCGTTGAGCAGGAAGCAATCGGTGTTTTCTAGAATGGCAGGGAGATTGGCCTCTTCCAGGCTCTCATCCACGTGCTGACAATCGAAGCAGCAATAGATGCCAAGCGAGCGGGCGAAGGCGAAGAGTGTAGGCAGTTCGTTGCGGCAGGTCAGTCCCTGGACGAGCAAGATACGAGGGCGCAGGCGCTCAAGGACTTCGGCCGACGGTAACGTCTCAGGCCCGTCGAAGCGGCTGATGAAGCCGCGGTCTTCCGCCATCGAGAAAGCGGCGCTGACACGGATGCGGTGTTCCGATCGCCGCTGAAACAAGGAGGTATCCATTCCTTCTTTTTCTGCGGCGGAGATCATGAGGGTGCTGAAGAGATCACTGCCGGTTTCACACCACCAGGCAACATTTGTGTTGAGCAACGTGAGTGCGCGGGCGGTCGTGAAATTGGCGCCGGGCACTGCGTCGAAGCCTTGTGACCAGACATCCGCACCGAGCCTCGGCATTTCGCCGAGACCGGAAAAGATCAGGTCGAAGTAGTATTCGCCTGCCAGTAGAACGTCGTAGGGAGATGCCCGTTCCCGCCTGAGGAGCATTAGCGCCATTCCCCCGCAAACGCGCTGTGCGCGGCGATATATTCGTCGACCAGCGGCTCGGCCCTCGAATAGGAGAGGACGAGTGGATGGGCGACCAAGGCCTCAACCGCCAGATCCTTGCGGCGTTCTGCAATTGCCTTCACGGCAAGCCGCTCGTAGCGCTTGATGTTGTGAACGAGCTGAGCCGGGCCGTCCGGCATTGCACCAATTTTCTTCGGGCGGATGCCGCCCTTGTCGACGATGCAGCTTACCTCTACCACGTCGTCCGGACGCAACCCGTCAATGGCGTCGCCATTGCGGACATTGAGGCCGATGTGGCACTCGGCGCCGGTCTCCATGGCGTCGATGATGTTGAGCGCCACGCCGGCATAACCCTCGCCGACGCCGTCAGCGGCATGTGAGGCAACCGCGCGTATCGCCTTGTCGGCGTCCTCCATGCTTGGCGCCTCGGGACGCGCATAGTGCATGTAGGTCGCTTCACGGCGCTGCTCGTAGGAGAAGTAGGCAGCGAGCGCCGCATCGGGGTCGCGCTCTACGCCGATCGCCGAAAGCTGATCGATGAGTGCACGGTTGAGGTCGCGCACCTCCTCGCCGCGCGTACGGGCGTCGGACTGGATGTCGCCAAGTGCCTTTTCGGCATAGTAGAAGTAGTAGAGATACTCGTTCAGCCACAGACGGTGGCGGCGGATGACCGCCGGATCAAAAATACGTTGCGCCGTCTCTGCGAGGAAGGCGTCGTCATCGAGAAGGCCCTGGAGCACTTCTGTTCCGCCGACGCGGGCCGCACGGGTGTAGGAAAGGTGGTTGAGGCCGAACACCTCGGTCTGAACTTCGCGTACGGGAACACCAAGTTTCTGGGCGACGGCTTCCTGGGCGGCGTTCGCGCCGTCACAGATGCCGACTACGCGGTCGAAACCGGCATCCGAAAGCGCCTGCGCCACCAGGCCGGCCGGGTTGGTGAAATTGAAGAGCCACGCATCAGGGCTTACCCGCTTAAGCAGCCGCGCATAGTCGGTGATGACCGGAATCGAGCGCAACGCCATGGCAAAGCCCCCAGGTCCTGTCGTCTCCTGGCCAAGCACGCCGTGCGAGAGAGCGATGCGCTCGTCCTTGACACGGCCATCTTCGCCACCGGGGCGAACCGTCGTGACCACATAGCGTGTACCGTCCAGTGCACGCTCGGCTTCAGTCGTTGCCGAGATCTTCACCGGCGACTGCATCCGCATGGCGATTTCCCGTGCAAGGCCACCGAAAATGTCGAGCTTCTTCTGTTCGACGTCATGCAGGCAGATTTCGGTCAGGCCGCTGCGCTCTGCGCGCCGGAGAGCCGAGGCCACAAATAGAGGCGCTCTGACGCCGCCGCCGCCGATTAGAGTGAGCTTCATCTGTCACCTCAAACATTCAACTTGAAAGAGAGCTAACTGGTTATGTCCAGACATGTCAAGATAGCGCATTGCATTTGCACTGCGATTGGTGCAGCAGTAGGAACATCACAATCTGGTGGGGAACGATGGCCGCAGGTAGGACGACTGTTGACGAGGCGCTCATGGAACGGGTGCGTCTTAGACCACTGGACCGCGGCGACCACCAGCCGCTCTATCGGCAGGTGAAGCAGGCCATACTCGATCTTGTTCAGGATGGCGTGATCGCACCGAACGCGAAGCTACCCTCCGAGCGCGAACTCGTAGCGGCCTATGATGTCAGCCGTATTACAATTCGCCAGGCGCTGGTTGAATTGGTGCAGGAGGGCCATCTGCAAAGCCAACCTGGCAAGGGCTTCTACGTCACCGAGCGGCAGGAAGGCTTCGAACTCCATCTCCTGACAAGTTTCACGGCCAATGCGATCGCCAAGGGCATGATGCCCGGAAGCCGGACGCTGGAAGCAAAGATCTACGCCGCGCCTCCGGAAGTCACCCGCGCCCTCTATCTGCCGGCGTCTGCCGAAGTGGTTTTGCTCAAACGTCTGAGAACGCTCGATGGGGTCCCGGTGGTCATCCAGTACGATTGGCTACAGCCGGCAATCTGCCCGGGATTGCTCGACCTGGACTGGTCAAGCGGTAACCGCTCGCTCTACGCCGAGCTGCGTGAGCGCTACGATCAGCGTCCCGTTCGCGGCCAGACGACCATCAGCGCGCGTTGCCCCGATGCGGAAGAAGAGGAGCTGTTGAAACTGGAGGCGAACACCGCCGTGCTGACGCTCGACCAGATCGCCTTTAACGCCGCGAACCGCCCGATCAACATCTCCACCTCGATCCATCATCCGAAACGCTACCCGCTGAGCATCCAGCAGGGCGAGTAGTGGCTGCCAACCGGCGAGCTTGTATCGAGTGGTGCAATCGGGTTCCGGGGGGGGGCGGTGTTTCCAGCCGTAGGGTGATGGCGTGATCGTCGACAATAGTCAACCTAGCTGCTAAATATCGTCCACGGCGACGAACCGAGAATTCAAGATCAAGGCGCCGCTTGGGGGGTACAATTCCCGCATAAATGGGGTATTCAACGCGCGCGCAGTCCGCGTCTTTCACACCCTGTCTTCTGCGATGACGCTTGTTCGATGGCCGAGTGCGTCCATCGCCGCGTCAATAATGTATCCGCGCCATTCGCGCGCTTGGCCAGTCTGAACAGCCTGTACGGCAGTGACGCTAAGACCGCTAAATGCGGTTGTAACCCGGATAATTCGGTCGAGTTCCAACTTCGCGAGATCGATGCCAAGTGCAGCGTAGAAGATGAGACCGATTTCGCCTAACTCAGGATCAACTGTATGCTCGGTCGCGGCGATGCGATTGCTCAGAGCCGATACGCCCGGACAATCGAATGCAAAGTCGACGGAGGCTTCCACTACCGCCCGGTCACGTTCAACGCCGACTGCAAGATGATCCACATTCGCCAGAATCGCACGGGTATGCTCGCCTAGCGCCTTGATGACGGCGTCATATATTGCCTTTTTGCTTGGGTAATGGTGCAGCAGACCCGCCTTGGAGTACCGAACAGCATCCGCAATTTGTTGAATTGAGGTGTGTTCGAACCCATGCTTGGCGAACAAGCCGGCAGCGCGGTCGATGATTTCAGCGTTGATCTCAGATCTCGTTGGTCTAGGCATCAAAAAGAGCTATCCGCTCGAAGCTGGGGAGTCAAATTTGGAACAGCGAGTTAGGCTGGGCGGCCTCCTCTGTGCGTCTTCTCGTCAATTTTGATCAGCTGTCGGCTCGCCAAACAAATGCTGCAAGAACGTAGAATCCGTAGTCGTTTCAAGCTTTTCGCAAAACTTCGTCGAGCCTGCCGGCCCACTGCGGCGCCGAGGTGGACGATGGGACACTGAAGCCCGTAGGCACCACAAATCCGAAAGTTCAGGTTTCGCTCGGATAGCCACGGCGAGGCTCCTCGAAGCTGCAGGAGGCAAGTCAGAAGGGCTTGCTATTCCTTATTGACCTTCGCACAAACGCTTAATATACCGAAATGGTCGGTAACCAACCGATTCGGTTTGGAATGGGTTTTGCGCTGCGCTTAACGGCGAACAAGGGCCGCTCGCAGCGGCCTTGCGTTGTCCCGTCGTACATTAGAGGTAAAAGCATGACATTGTTGGCAGGCGCATTTTCAATCATCAAAAGGCACAGACGAGCGTTCATAGGATTGAATGCAGTCTTTTACGGGCTTTTTGCGCTCAGTATGGCCGTTACAGTTCTCGTTCCTGACATCCAATCCTATTTCAAAGGCGACATCGATCAGGCGTACATGCAGCCCGGCATTTTCAAGACCGTTGGCGACGCCTATGCCAGCAAGAACTTGCCGGTTGCGATAGGCCTGACTTTCACGGTGAATTTAATCGTCGCCTTCGCAATGACAACGCTGCCGTCGCTGATAATTCCATTCGTTGGCATTCTCGCAACGCTGCACCGAGCCTTGCTTTGGGGCGTTATGTTCGCGCCGATTGGCCCCTACAGCGCAACATTGATTCCACACTCGATCACGCTCCTGATCGAGGGGCAGGCGTATGTACTTGCGGCCTTTGGCGCCTATGTTCACGGCAGGGCTTTTCTGCAAATCAGCCACTATCGGTTGAGTGCTCGTTGGGAAGCCTGGAAGGCTGGGGCCCACCTCGTCGCAAGGCTTTATATACTGGTGATCGTCGCTCTGCTTGTTGGCGCAATCTACGAGGTCTTCTCGGCGATCTATGTGATGCCGTATCTCGTCTAAAAGCTAGCCGGCAGCTTGAGCAATGTATCGACACGTCTCGAAAGCCGAGAATACCCGTACAACGGCCGGAAGCAGAGCCTCGACCGGCATACTCACGATATGCTCGGGCTCTCAGGAAGGCCGACAAGCCCACCCATGCGCGCTGACGGCTCCATCAACGCCGCGCACTGAATATTCGATAATTACAGAATTGAGGCCTTTATGTTCAAGGGACTGATCCTTGCCGTGGCGATGATCTTGTCGAGCAGCCATGTAGCTGCCGCGTCAAGCGATTCCGCATGGACCGAGTTGTTCGCCAAAGCAAATAGCAGATGTACTGACCAGTCAGGAATGGCGGCGTCTATAGCTTCGACACCGGCAATATTTATTGACGCGGTCGGCAAGGTTGCCCTCCTGCTGAGGGGGACGATCGGCAAAGGGAAGTCGAAACAAACCGTCGACCTTATTTGTCTATACGACGTAAAATCTGAAGACGCGGCGATTTCCGATTACGGTTGGCTTGGCGGAAGCCCGCGATAGCGAATAGGGCTCGTCAAGCGAGCATCGCGTTACAGGTGATGGCTGCACAGTAGCCATGAGCTGTCCGGTATGCCAGCAGCCTGGTTTCCTTGTGATCTAATCAGGACGAGACCTTTCGGCGACGGCATGTCGCCCAAGGGCGGCCGGAAACCCTCATAACCACGATCAACATTCACGCGCGTCCGCTCCGAGACATTCACTCAAGCGTGTCGCCGCGTTCCATGCCGCCTGCTCGTGGCGCCGGCCAATTGGCTGGGTCTGCAAGTTGATGACCTAAACTGACAATCACAACCAAAAAAGGATGAGAAAAACTGAAATGGGCCAACCAGAAAAGAAGACGATCACCTGGACGACGCTCTCGATCGGCAGCGTGGTGTTCCTAGCGTTCGCACTCACCGGATGCATGTCCGTTGAAGAGCAACGCCGGGCTAACTTGTATGAGGACGAGGGCACATGCTCCGATTTCGGTACACGTTATGGATCGCAGGCATATACTCAATGCATGCTCCAGCAACAGCAGCGCCGGGATCAAGCGCAGTTACTTGCTGCGGAACAAGCTCGCATCACGTCAGAGACGACACTAAACAGCCTCGAAACGATGAGAAGACTGCGGGAGGGTAAAAGGTGATGGCACGGCCACCAGGGGCAGGCGGCCGTCCGTCAGGTGGCGGAAGTAGCAGCTAGGGGCCGGTGTTGCTGATCTTCGCCCTTGCACTCCCGCTCAGCGCCTCATCAGCTTCAATTTCTCATGAACCCTTTTTCGGTCCGATGATCTTGGCGCCCATGCCCTCGATGACTCCAATGGCTTTTTGAGGAACTGGCCGTTGCTGATTTGGAGGTTGACTTTGAGGCCGGCGGGTTCGTTGCCGCCGGCCAGGATCGCCGCTGCCGGATCGGCGAGCGCATTGCGGCCGACGGAGAAGGTCGGGAAGGTCCAGCTAGGCGGAACGTTGTTGACCGTTGCTATGAAGGTGTTGAGGTCATCGGGCGCACTTGACGGAATGTCCATGCAGAGCTGAATCAACCGGATCCTCGATCAGGCCTTCCTCGGCAAGCTGCATGGTGAACCAGAGATGGCTGGTGTCGAAGGCCTGGATCTAGGGACCTACGCCAAGCGCCGTCATCTGTCGGGCCATTTCGCGCTTTTGGCGGACGGATTACGCCCGAACAAATTGCAATCGACTTGACTCTCACGCATCGATGTCACCGTATTCGGGCCCGCTCGATTGCCGCAGGACAGGCTATGCAAAGGAGATTGCCTGGGCCCGTGCCGCCTTCTCGCAAGGCATTGTTTTTTCACGCGCTCGCGAAGGGTCCGCTTGGCTTGATTTGCGGCGTCGGTATCAATTCTCGCTTCCTTGCCTGGCTGAGAGCTTGAATCGCTCGATCCCGCATTCATCAAAATTTTCTGGCGCCAGCCAGACTTCGTATTTCATCTTGAGGCTCTGCCACTCGGCATCGGTAATGGAGTACCAAGCCGTATCGCGGTTCGCACCTTTGATGACCATATGATTGCGAAATACGCCCTCAAACCTGTATCCAAAGCGTTCGGCGGCTCGACGCGAGGGCTCATTGAGGGCGTTGCACCGCCATTGCCAGCGTCTTACGCCCAGTCGAAAAGCGTAATCAGCCATCAGAAAGAAAGCCTCCGTTGTAACCCGCGATCGGGCAATCCGCGGACCCCACAGGATGTGGCCAATCTCCGCAACGCCGTTCACCGTATTTATATCCATCAGCCCCTGTCGACCTTCTGCGCGGCCGGTCGATTTGTCGATCACCGCAAAGAACAACGGGTCCAGCGATTGGGCGCTGCGAACAAGCCAGGCCTCGAATTCATCCCGCGATAGGGGAGCGGAATCCGGAAGCCATTTGTGCAATCGGTCGGCCTCGATGCCGGACACTGCGGCGTAGAGTTGTTCTCCGTGCACGATGGGGTCGAGAGGTTCCAGTCGAGTGTAGAAGCCTTCCAATGCGATACGATGGGGCATCGCCATGCCCTTCCAATTCAACAAAGTCACAGGGTTCTCCTTTTATGGATTCAAAATGTCGGGAAGACTGCTTCCCCGGTGATCGGGCACAGTTAGCTGGCATGTCCCGCTCATGGCAGCGTTTGACGCGGATACCTTGCCGACGGGGGAGACAAAGGCGGATTGTTCAGTCACCGCTTTTTCCTTTCAGACTTGTATCCGAGATTTGCACCGGCAAATTGGTTTGGAATAGGTCCACTTTTGGCAAGGGCAGGCCAACCACTTCTGCGCGACAGGACGCGATCTTTCCGGTCACAAGCCGGCGTGCGGCGGGTGGCTGCTCGGAGAGTCCGACGAGGTCATTCGCTTCAACAGAGCGGCATTAGGTAGCAGAAACCACCAGACCTAAAATGGCATCCCGACGACCTTGCAGTTCGACGGCCGGAAGATGCTGTGCGAGGTCGCCGCTTAAGCCTTCCCAAATCAGGTCCGGCGGCTTGTTGCCCTGCCAGTATCGGTCGGGCGAGACAGCGAAAGGCTGCCCTCGTATCCCGAAGGCAGACCTTAACCCAAGCACCAGAACTTCCCCTCTGGCGCTTTCCCCAGCCAGAGTCCGACGACAAGCCGTTTGCAATTCCGGGAAAGGCGTGTGGAATCGCTTTTCAATTCAGGAGCGTAGGCGACTTTTGGTGGCTTTTGCTACCTGATGCTGCAAGGGAGAGGCTCTTGTGCTGGTTGCGGTGATGCGCAGCTCGCAGGTTTCGTTCTCTTGAAGAGCCGCATGACGGCGTGCGGGAAGTCGTCGACCAAGGTGAAGATTACAGGGATAACGAGCAGGCTAAGAACAGTGGAGGTCATCAGGCCGCCGATGACGACGATCGCCATCGGCTGACGGAAACTCGGATCGCCGCCGCCCAAACTCAGTGCGATCGGAAGCATGCCGGCGCCCATGGCGATCGTGGTCATGACGATCGGCCGCGCGCGCTTGTGGCAGGCATCGACAAGTGCCTCGAACCGCGACAGGCCAGCGCGCCGCGACATGATCGCGTACTCGACCAGGAGGATCGAGTTCTTTGTCACCACACCCATCAGCATCAACAGCCCGATCACGGCCGGCATGGAGAAGCTGGTACCCGTCAAGACGAGTGGAAGCAGGGCGCCACCGAGCGACAGCGGAAGCGCCATCAGGATCGTCAGCGGTTGAAGGAAGTCATGGAAAAGCAGGACCAGGACCGCGTAGATGCAGAAGACACCGATCGCCATGGCGACACCGAAGCTTTCGAAGAGTTCGGAGCTTCGCTGCAACTCGCCCTGTTCGACGAGATTCACCCCATCGGTAAGACTACGAAGCGCCGGTAGTGCCTCAGCCTCGCGATAGACGTCACTGAGGATGCGGCCGTTGAGTTCGACCGACAAAGTCACGTTTCGCGAGCGGTCTATGCGGTTTATCTCCGATGGCCCTCCGCCGATGCGAATGTCGGCGACCGAACCGAGATCGACGCTGCCTCTTGCGCCTGTAACACGAAGGCTCGCGATATCCGCAAGTGTCGTCCGGTTGTTGGGATCGAAGCGAACACGGATTGAAATCTGTCGTTGCGGCAGGTTGAGTTTGGCGAGCGCGGAGGAGTAATCCCCGTTCGTCGCCACCCGCACCGCCTCGGATATTGCTTCGGCCGTTACACCGAGGGCTGACGCGCGGTCAACGTCCGGCACGATCTGGATTTCGGGGGCTTGTAGCGAAGCGCTGGAAGTAACGGCGCCAATACCCTGAAGGCTGCGCAATTGCTCTTCGAGCGCGCTTGCCGCCCCTTCGAGCGCACCTGAATCGTCGCTAGCGAGCGTGATCTCCAGTGTGGTGCCGTTGCTCTCTGTGCCGACCTCGATCCTGGCACCGGGTAGGGCCGCAAGCGCCTGACGAATGTCATTTTCGATTTCGGGCTGCTTGCGGTCGCGGTCGCTGATCTTCTTGAGATCGACGACCAGCGTGGCGGTTGCTGTATCTTTGGTCGTGGAAGATTCGAAACCTCCTCCGGATGAGGCGGTTCCGACAGACGAGAACACGTGCGTCACCTCCGGCAGGCCGAGAACGATTTTCGCCGCCTGGCTTGTGAGCGCGTCGGTCTGCTCGATCGTGCTGCCGGGCTGCAACGTAAGGGTCACCTGGGTCTGTGCTTCGTCCGATGCCGGCAGGAAACCGGAACTCAAGAGTGGGATCGTCGAAAGCGACAGGCTGAGAAAGACGCAGACGCCGAGCACGGTCAGCTTGCGATGGCTGAGGCACGCTTTGACGAGGGCCATGTAGGCCCACATGATTCTGCCATCCTTCTGTTCAGCCGGATGCGCCTTCATGAGATAGGCAGCCATCATCGGTGTCAGCAGGCGAGCCACCAACAGCGAGGCGAGAACCGCGACCGCTGCTGTCACACCGAACTGGCGGAAGATCAGACCGGGAATACCGCTCATGAAGGCGGTTGGCAGGAACACCGCAACAAGCGTGAAGGTCGTGGCGATGACCGCAAGGCCGATTTCATCCGCGGCCTCCAGTGCTGCGTCCGTCGGCGACTTCGACATCCGGAGGTGGCGGGCGATGTTCTCGATCTCGACGATCGCATCGTCGACGAGGATGCCCACGACGAGCGAGAGTGCCAGCAATGTTATCGTGTTCAGGCTGAAATCGGCTAAATATATCACGAGGAAGGTCGGAATGACCGATAGGGGCAGGGCGACTGCCGAAAGAAAGGTGGCCCGCCAGTCGCGCAGGAACAGCCAGACCACCACGACCGCAAGGATCGCACCCTCATAGAGCATGTGCATGGAGGCGTCGTAGTTTTCGACGATCGGCCCGACGGTGCTGTAGGCTTGGACGATTTCGACATCAGGATTGACGGCGGCGAAATTCCGCATCGCGGTTTCGACAGCTGTCGCGACACCTGTGTCGGAGAAACCATTCGATCGCTTGACCTGAACGGCGATCGCTGGCGCTCCGTCAAGATAGGCGATCGACGATCGCTCGGCGAAGCCGTCGGTCACGGTGCCGATCTCATCAAGCCGCACCAGTTCGCCGCTCGGCAGTGGAATGGCAAGCGCCTTTAGCTCCTCGGTCGAGGAAACGGCGCCAAGCGTGCGGATCGCCTGCTTGCCGCCTCCGATTTCTGCCCGTCCACCCGAGGTGTCCGACTGCACGGATTTGAGCCGCGAGGAAACGGATGCGGCGCTGAGACCCAGCGAACTCATGATCTGGGGATCGAGATCGATATGGACTTCCCGATCGATCCCGCCGATTCGGCTGACTTCTCCGACGCCGGGCACTGCCAGGAGGGCTTTCGTCACGTCGTTGTCGACGAACCAGGAGAGCTCGGTTTCGTTGAGGTGGGTCGAACGGACCGCGTAAGTGAGGAGAGCGGAGCCCTGCACCGTGACTTTCGTCACACCCGGGGTCTGCATCTCGGGGGGAAGGTCACCGCTGACGCTATCGACGGCGTTGCGAACTTCGTTGAGCGCTTCCTCGCTGTCCTTCTCCAACTCGAAAGAGACGTCGATGGAAACCGCCCCATCTGTGATCGTTGTGGTGATGTGGTCGAGCAGGCTCAGCGACGCGAGTTTGTCTTCGATCTTGCGCGCCACTTCCGTTTCCAGTTGTGCCGGCGATGCGCCCTCAAGCGTAGCGCTGACCTTGATCGTCGGCAGATCCATATCTGGAAAGTTCTGAACCGACAGCCGATTGAAGGCGAGCAAGCCACTGGCGGTCAAAAGAATAAAGAGGAGGATGGCGGGGACTGGCTTGCGGATCGACCAGGAGGAGAAATTCATCACGCTTCTCCCTCGACCCGAACGAGGGCCTTGTCTGCAAGGAAGGCGCCACCGGTCGTCACGACGTCTGCTGCGCGCTCGAGGCCGGTGAGGATCTCGACTTCACCACCATCCCGTCGGCCGGTTTCAACCCGAACGCGGGAGACGCGCCGGTCCGCTCCGACGGTGAAGACGTAGCTAATGCCGTCCCGCAGAACCAGCGCCGTCTCTGGCACGGTCAACGCAGCCGTAGTCTCGAGCGCGATCTGGCCGGTAACATAAAGCCCGACAGGCGGACGGGCCTGCATCGGCAACGCCACATAGGCGATCGCACGGCCCGTATCGGTGCTGACTGTTGGCGAAATCAGGCGGACCCTCCCCTCCAGACGCTGGCTTCCAGGACCGACGATCGTGGCGGTAAGCCCTTCCTTGATGCGCGCAAGATAACGTGCCGAGACCTCGGCCTGCCACTCGACACGCTGCTGGCGAATGAGCCGGAACAGTTCTGTGCCGGAAGAAACGACGGCGCCCAGTTGGGCCGAACGGGATGTGATGAGCCCATCATCGGCAGCCACGATGGTTGTCTGGCTGAGCTTGATCTTCTGGCTTTCCAGCGTGGCTTCGGCGGATTCAACAGCTGCGACCGCCGTTTGCTCGGCGATCAGGTATTCGGTGATCTTTTCGTCCGACAGCGCGCCGCTTGCCCGCACTTTCCGGGCGCGTTCGGCATTCGCTCTGGTCTTTGCGAGGTCGGCCCTTGCCGTTTCGACAGCGGCTTCCTCCTTGCGAAGTTCTGCGCGAACACTCTCGTCTGCAAGACGCACTAGCGGCTGGCCTTTCGATACGATCGATCCGACTTCAACGAGGACTTCGGTGATGCGCAGGCCACTCACTTCCGCGGCAATGACCGCTTCGTGCCACGGCTTTAGCCAGCCGTTCGCTGGCACCGTTTCGGCCCACCTTCGTTCCACGGGTTTTGCCACGCTAACGGTAAGTGCTGCCGCCTCGTTCTGATTTGAAAACGAAGGGCGTATGTCGCAGACAAGGCTAATTCCCAGGAATAGGGTGAAGAGGAGACGGGCCGATCGCATCAGAGCATGTTTCCTTTTGATTGGTCGCTGAAAGACCTTTGGGCGGTTGTGTTTACGTCCCAGCCGCCGCCCAGTGCCTTGTAGAGGGCGATCCAATAGCGCACGGAATCTCGACGGATCTCGATCAGCGAGACCTCGGCCGACTGTGCCGACCGCCGCGCTTCTTCGCGGTCGAGGAGGCTTGCTCCACCCGCCTTCCAGTTCGAGTCGATGGCGTTGAAATAGGCGCGATAGTTTTTCGCCGCGGTGGTCGCGTCGCCAATTCGCCGGCGCGCGCTGTCGTTGCGCACAAGCGCCGTTTCCACCTCGGCGACTGCGTCGAACACGCCGGATTTGTAGGCCGCGACCGCAGCGTCGTAGTTGGCTATGGCACTTGCCACCGCTGCGCGGCGCGATCCGCCATCGAAGAGAGGGATCGACAGAGCAGGGCCGAAAGACCAGGGAATGGAGGTTGCGGTCAGTGAGGAACTGCCAATCGTCAATGAACCGCCGAGACTGAGGCTTGGATAAAGATCGGCCTTCGCAGCCCCGACCTCGGAGCGGGCTGCCGCGATCTCCAGTTCAAGAGCGTTGATGTCTGGACGTTGCCGCAAGGCCTCGGCCGGCACAGCCGACAACTTGATGTCATTCGGAGCCGGGATGGCTGTCTTTCCCTTTGCCAGGAGGTCGCGGACGCGCGGTTCGTCGCCCCCGGAGAGTTGGGCAAGCGACTTGATGAGGACGTCACATTCGGCGTTCTGGGCTGTCAACGTGGAGGAAGAGGAGGCCGCACCCGCCCGTGCCAACGCCAGGTCGGCGCTCGATGTGAAGCCGGAAGTCGCGGCCATTTCCATGGCGCGGATCGTTGCTCGTTGTGAGGCAAGTTCGGCGGCGTAGACCTTTTCAAGCTGGCGGCACGCGCGGAATTGCACGTAAGTATCTGCGACCTCGGCAGCGAGCGATACACGCACCTCGTGCCAATCGGCGACCTCTTTGCGCACCCGAAGCCCGGCTGCCTCGCTCTTCTGCCTGATCTTGCCGAAGAGGTCGACTTCCCAGGAGGCGTCGAGGCCCGCGCTCTTCGTCGTCGCGCCTGTGATCTGATTGTGGCCGGTGCCGCCGGTGCCAGAACCTGTGAGACCACCTGAGCCGTCAAGGCTCGGAAGGAGATCTGCGCGTGCGGACGCGAGCGTCGCGCGGCTCTTTTCGATCTCTGCCGCGGCGGACTCGATACTGGGGTTCTCCGACTCTGCCGTTGCGATGAGCGTGGTCAGGGACGAATCCTTGAAACTCGACCACCACGACAGGAGTTCGACCGTGCGGCCGCCATGCGGCAAGGTCGCATGCCAGTGATCCGCGACCTTCACGGCGGGTGCCTTGAGATCGGGGAGGGTCGTGCAGCCAGAAACAATCAGGCAAGCGGCAATGCTGCATGCGCCGGCAATTCTTCGATGGGCCGCCTTCATTGCTTTTTGTCAATCCCGTTGGTCCTGTTCGGGATGTAGCCGATCGAATGTAAAGTGCGGTCAAAGCTTGGTTAAGATAGGTAAAATCCGATGCCTCGAGCGGTGTCGTCGTATATTCGTACCCTGCACATAAGGAGGCGCTCAACATGGAAAAGGTCCTTCTGGTCGACGACGACACGGAGCTGACGACGCTTCTCAAGGAGTATCTGGAGGAGGAAGGGTTTTCCGTCGTCACCACCGAGGACGGCCGCACGGCAATCGGGCTGGCCGCCGCCAATGCCGTCGACATCGTCGTGCTTGACATCATGATGCCGAAAATGAACGGCATCGAACTTCTGCAGCGTATTCGCCGCACCAGCCCTGTCCCGATTCTGATGTTGACCGCCAAGGGCGACGATGCCGACCGGATTGCGGGATTGAACCTCGGTGCCGATGACTATGTGCCGAAACCTTGTTCACCCGGTGAGCTGGCCGCACGTCTGCGCGCCATCCTGCGCCGTGCGGGTCGCCTGGCACCCGCTTTGGAGGTCTTGCGGGCTGGGGATCTCGTCTTGCACCCGTCAAGCCGGACCGCAGAATGGCGCGGGAAACCACTCGACCTGACAGGTACAGAATTCAGTTTGCTCGAAGTGTTGGCCCGCAGTGTTGGCCAACTCGTGCCCAAACAGGAGATCTCCAGGCGGGCCTTTGGCCGGGCGCTTACCCCGTTCGACCGGCGGATCGACGTACACATTAGCAGCGTCCGGCAAAAGCTCGGCGCGCGGGAAGACGGCCAATCCTGGATACAGTCCGTCCGGGGGCAGGGCTACCAACTTGTGCAGGACCGCTGATGCGGCGGCTGTTCTGGAAGTTCTTCGCCGTCATATGGCTGACGCTGACCGGTTCGATCGCTGTGCTGATCACCGTGCTCGCCTTCTTTCAGGTCGTACCATTCTCGCGTGAGGTGGAACAGGGGCAGCAGGCCCTGACACTCGATGTCGCGGCTCGACTTCTTGAAAAACAGGGGCTCGGTGCGGCCGAGGCCTTCATTTCCGAAGCAGCGCGGGCCTCGACGCCGGTCTTGCTCGCAGTTTCCTCGGTGTCGAGTTCCGGCAACTGCGAGCAGAGGCCGGCTGAGGGCACGCGGATCGTCAGGAATGGCGACATCTGCTATCGCGTCGCACTGAGGGAACGACGGGACGGCCCGGTCTCGCGACTATGGCCCCGGTTCGTGCCGTGGCTCTCCGCCTTTCTCGGTGCTGCGCTTGCCGCCTATTTGTTAGCCCGTTATCTCCTCGGTCCGGTGGAGCACCTGCGCAGCGGACTGAGTGCGCTTGCCGCTGGCCGTTTCGACGTGCGGATTGGCGACAGGATGGACGGAAGGAAGGATGAGGTCGCCGCACTTGCGCATGATTTCGATGTAAGTGCTGCTCGGCTGGAGGAGTTGCAGAAGGTGCAGCAGCGACTTTTTCACGATGTTTCCCACGAGTTGAGGTCGCCGCTTTCGCGCCTGCGCGCTGCGATCGGGGTTCTGGAACAGAACCCCGCCAAGCTCGATGCGGTGATGGGAAGAATGGTGCGCGAGATCGAGCGTATCGACGGCCTAGTCGGAGAGATCCTCACGCTCGCCCGCCTCACGGACCAATCGAATAATGGGATTGAGGTGCAGACGCTTGATGTCATCGATATTCTCGACGACATCGTCGCCGATGCGGAGTTCGAGGCGCAAAGTCGCGATATCAGCCTCCGCCACGATAGGGCGGGAGCTTTCGTCGCCGAGGTCAATGGCGAACTGATCTATCGGGCGATCGAAAATGTGGTGCGCAACGCCGTCAAATACACGGTCGATCACACGCAGGTCTGCGTGGTTTCGAGGGTCGAGAACGACCGATTGCGCATCACGATCTCGGATCAAGGGCAGGGTGTGCCGGTAGCTGAACTCGGCCGGATCTTCCACCCATTCTCCCGCGGGGAGGCCGCCGGCAACACTGGCGGCTATGGGCTTGGCCTTGCCATTACAAAACAGGCCATTGAATGGCACGGCGGGGCCGTTGAAGCCTCGACCGCGGAGACGGGTGGCCTGATGATCGCGCTGGAACTGCCAAGGGTTCGGCAGGGGGGAGCATCGGCCTAGGCAGTTCAATGAAGCGCGGTCAGCCGCAAAAGGGGTAGCAAGGCCCCGCTGCGTTAACCCGTTCATGCGCGGCGGCTGTTGATATGATCCACAACGCCTGCCGGGGCGTCCGCGGAAAACATCTCTGCAAAGCCTGCGGCTGCCTCATCGGCGATATCGGCTGCACGGTCCAGCATCATCGTCTCATATTCGGCGACGGCCTGCGGCCAATCCTGCGCTGCGACCAAAGCCTCTGCCAGATTGGCCGCATCTAGCATGGCAAGATTTGCGCCGACGCCGACGGGCGGCATGACATGGGCGGCATCGCCGATGAGGGTGAGACCCTGCCGATGCGGCCAACGCAGGCCAGCAGGAAGCGCGACGATCGGGCGGACCGCCACGATCGCGTCGGCCTTGACGATCAAGTCCAGGAGCGCGCCGGACCAGCCCTCGAACAGTGTTCGGAGGCCGGCTTTGTCTAACCCGGCAAGGGCAGCAGCCGGACGCTGGGCTTCTGCGAAGGGGAGGGGGATAGCGGCGTAAATGCGGACATGCCCCCCGCCGTTTCGCTGGGCGACCAAACCCAATCCGGCACGCAGGGCAAACATCGTGCCGCGGCCAATCATGTCTGCAATTTCCGGGTGCCGCTCATCGATCCCGTCGATCCAGAGCTCAACGAAGGTCGTGCCGGTATAAACGGGTTGCACGCCGGTCAGGGCCGGGCGCACGCGCGACCAGGCGCCATCGGCGCCGATGACCAGATCGAAGCTCGCGCCTTTGCCATTTTCGAATTCCAAACTATGCTTGCCGCTCGTATCTTTCGTTACAGATTTTAGGCGATGCCCCCATGATACGGTGTCTGGGGCAAGCGAGGACAAGAGCAGTTCGCGCAGGGCGCGACGATCAATCTCGGGTTTTTGTCCTTCGCCCGGAGCCGGAAGATCTTCCGCAAGCACCATCGCGGTCCGATAGTCGAGCAGGCGGGTGTCCTGATCCTCGTGTCGCGCGATCTCTTGAAAGTCCGCCAGCAACCCTGCCTTTGCAAGCGCGAGCTGGCCGGTTTCTGCGTGCAAATCCAATGTGCCGCCCTGATCGCGCGCTTGTGTCGAGGTCTCGGCTTCAAAGACCGCAACTGACCAGTTGTGCCGTTGGAGCAGCGATGCTGCTGTCAGTCCAGCTGGGCCGGCACCGATGATGGCGATAGTGGGTTGTTGTAACATTGCGCAATCTCGCTTATTGGAAACATAGGGTCCTATGTTGTGTAAATAGGATCCTATGTAAAGGCAACCGCAGGACTGCACTGATGAATGATGAAGCTGATTGGCGACCACAGGAAATGCCGACGCTTGTGATCGGGCGGATTGCTCGAATGCTGGCAAGGCTTGACGATGAAGGGCTAAAGGATGTCGGGATCAGCGTCGCCCAGCTCCCCGTTCTCGTCGCCTTGAAGAACGGTGAAATGCTGACCCAGAAGGAGCTCGCTGCCATCGCGGGCGTGGAACAACCCAGCATGGCGCAACTCCTCGCCCGCATGGAGCGAGACGGTTTAATTCGACGCGACCCCGATGCTAGCGACAAGCGCAGCAGCCTGATTTCGCTCGAACCCGAAGCCTATCGCCGGCTGGCGCCGGGCCGTGATGTCTTGCGTCGTCATAACAGGGAAGCGCTCGCAGGGTTCTCGGCGGAAGAGGTGCAATTACTGACGGGTATGCTCCATCGTATCCACGCGAGCCTGGCAGATCGTTGACATCGATCCTTCGATCGAACATGTCCCAAAATCCAATTGGAGGTTACTTGCGCTCCCGAACCTTTGGCAGGTTGCTTAGCAGAGATGCGCAGGCCTTGGTGATGTGGGTAACCAGCAGTTCCGACGCCAGCGCCACATCCCGCTTCCGGCAGGCCGCAAGGATCTGCCGATGCTCTCGATCGTCCACGCCGGTGCCGCCCGACAGGGTCAATTGAATGCGCAGATAACGTTCGATCCGGTCGTTTACGGAGCGGATCAGGTTCATCAGGAAGGGCTTGTCGGCGTCCTCATACAGGCACGAGTGAAACTGCCAATTCAATTCCGCCCAGCGTGCCACGTCGGTTTCACGCGCGAACTCATCGCAGTATTCTTCGGCTCGCTGAAAAGTACGCTCGGTCATCCGTGGTATCGACAGTTTCAGCGCGTTCGCCTCGAGCATCGCCCGGACTTCGAAGATCTCGGCGATCTCCGGCTCGGTAATGCTGGTTACGACAGCTCCGCGATTTCGGTGAAACTCCACCAGCCCTTCTGCTTCCAGGCGCTTTAACGCTTCCCGAACCGGTATTTTGCTGACGTCAAAGAGCTTGGCTATGTCGTCCTGCCGGATCGGTTCGTCTTCATCCAGGATGCCGGCGACGATCGCTTCGCGGATATGTTTGGCGATAATATCCGACGTGGGCGGCGTGTTGCCAAGCGACGGCAGGTTCAGGGCTTTGAGCGGCAATGTTTACTCCATGATCAGTCGTCGCCGACGCATCAATCACATCGAATAACGTAGGATATATACGATCGCACCATCCATGTCTTGACTTACGATCGTATACGATATTCAATATAATAAAGGCAAGCTGGATTGCGAATGATGAGCGCGCAAAAAATACCTGACCTGATTGGATATGTGACGCCCCTAAGTGCCGCACCAGGGGCGGTGTTGGAGTTCAAGATCTCTTCACAAGGCGGCCGACCAGTCTCCGCGCGCGCTCTTCGCCTGAGATGCTGTGATCCAAATCCGAGGGGGCCCGGCATCAAGGCCGAGGAGACTGACTTTGGGCTCGCCGGCCAATACACGGCTTCGGAGCAGCCGGTTTATCTCGGGTCGTGCGCGTTTGGCACTGTTCCAGCGTTGAGCGATCATGCCGCTGTCAAGGTCGCTCTCAGGGTGATGCCGACCTGGCAAAACGACACGGATCAGACGCTTTTGGCACTGCAGAACGCCGACGGGACGGCTGGCGTGGCGGTCGTCATCCGTGAGACTAAGCTGGTACTTCGGCGCCTGGGCCAGGAACTTTGGCAAGATATAGATGTCGGTCTGGCAATGGGGCGATGGTCCACCCTCGGCGTCGCTTTCGACAAGGATGGTGTCTCGGTCTCCGTGTCGCCGGTTCACGGGGAAACGGATGGAGACATTGAGTCCGCCAGACTTATCGATGTGACGCGAGCGGCGCTCACAGGCGCTGACCATATCTGCATCGCGGCTCTGTGGCGTGGGCACCCCGAGCAAACCTTCAATGGTTCGGTCGAAAATCCTTCGATCAGTGTCTTGCGCGAAGATCTGCGGGGCGGCAGGGACGGTGCGGCCTGGGAGGTTCTTGCCAGCTGGAACTTCGGCGGAGACGCGCGTCAGATCTTTGTGGCGGACGAACAAGCTGCCGGGCGAGGGCTGTCACTCATCAACATGCCGACCCGCGCCATCCGGTCTTCATCCTGGTCCGGTCGAAATATGGATTGGAAGCAGGCTCCGCAGGAATATGCGGCCATAGCCTTTCATTCCGACGATCTCAGTGATTGCGGGTGGGAGACAACGATCCGCGCCAAAGTGCCCGAGCACATGAGTTCGGGGGTTTATGGACTCGAAATCGACAACGGCATCGCCAAGGACACGATCCCGTTCTACGTCACCCCCGGGGCGGGAGCGGAACGACGCAGGATCGTGTTCCTGGCCCCGACTTTCACCTATATGGCCTATGCCAATTTTGCCCGCGGCAACTTTGCCGGCGCGCTTTCGGAGCGCGTGGCCGCGTGGAATGCCTATCCGCATAATCCGGATGAGGTGCGAGCCTATGGCTACTCCACTTACAGCCGGCATCCAGACGGAGCGGGCATAACGCTGTCGTCTCGTCTGCGGCCCATTCTGACAATGCGCCCGCAATACCTGATCTACTTCGATCCGAAGGGATCGGGCATGCGACACTTCCCGGCAGATTCGCATCTGACCGATTGGCTCGAGGAGAAGGGATTCGCGTTCGACGTCATCACGGACGAGGATCTCGATCGGGATGGTGTGGCGGCGCTATCACCCTATGACGTCGTCTTGACGGGAACGCATCCCGAGTACCACACGCGGCGCACCATCGAGGCATTGATCGCCTATCGGGAGAGCGGCGGCAACCTCATGTATCTCGGCGGCAACGGCTTCTACTGGAAGATCGGTCGCAATGACGATCTGCCGCATCTGATTGAGGTCCGGCGGGCCGAGGGCGGCATGCGGGTTTGGGCGAGCGAGCCCGGTGAGTACTATCATCAGCTCGACGGTGAATATGGCGGCCTCTGGCGCCGCAACGGTATTCCTCCGCAGATGGTTGCCGGCGTAGGATTTACGGCCGAAGGCGCGTTCGAAGGCTCATATTATCTTCGCACCTCCGCCTCATACCGCGACGACCTTGCGTTTCTGTTCGAGGGCATCTCGCCTGAGGAGCGCATCGGCGACTTCGGACTGTCGGGTGGAGGGGCTGCCGGCTTCGAGATCGACCAGGCGGCAGCCGATCTCGGCACACCTGATTTTGCAACGGTGGTCGCGGCCTCCGAAGGCCACGGACCATCGTTCCACACCACGTTCGAAGAGCTTCTCCTTCCGGGAGTATTCGATGGGCAGCCACGTGAATATGGCGGAATGAGCGCCAACATCGTCTACGGCCGATCCGAGAAGGGTGGCGGCCTTCTTGCCGTCGGCTCGATCACGTTTTGCGGGAGCCTTTCACACGACAATTACAGCAACAATGTCTCGCGGCTTCTCGAGAACTGCCTGAGGAGTTTTCTCGATGAATGAAACGGATGATCGCCAGGAAATCCGCGTCGGCTTCGAAGATTTGAGGTCGCTCCTGCGGGCAATCTTCGCCAACAATCGAACTTCCGCCGAGACCGCAGACATTCTTGCTGAAAACTGCGCCGGTTGTGAACGAGACGGAGCGCTCAGCCACGGTATCTTCCGAATACCTGGCTATGTGGACTCGCTTAAATCGGGCTGGGTGAACGGGCAGGTCCTTCCCGATGTCGAGCGTCTCGGGCCGTCCTTCATCCGGATCGATGCCAGGAACGGCTTCGCGCAGACAGCGCTCGCCGCGGCCGATCCGCTCATCCGGCGTATTGTTCGCGAGACCGGCATTGGCATCGCCGCCATTCG
The DNA here is from genome assembly GCF_014852205.1 of Ensifer sp. ENS06. Taxonomy (NCBI): domain Bacteria; kingdom Pseudomonadati; phylum Pseudomonadota; class Alphaproteobacteria; order Hyphomicrobiales; family Rhizobiaceae; genus Ensifer; species Ensifer sp. ENS06. The sequence continues at coordinate 44,470 of NZ_JACVBC010000009.1, forward strand.
CAACTCCCATCATTTCAGTGCGCTGTGGCCGGATGTCGAACCTTTCGCTATGCCCGGCTATCTGGCCATAACCGCGGTGAACGGACTTGCAAACGTGGTACCTTACGGTGGCAGGAAAGCCGTCTATGGGACCAATCCCATCGCTTTCGCCTTTCCCGTTGAGGGCTCCCCGCCGTTGGTCGTCGACCAGGCGACCAGCGTGATGGCAAACGGCGAGGTCCGCCTCCATGCGCTCGCCAATACACCCGTGCCAATCGGGACGGGCGTTGACCGCGAGGGGAAAGCCTCGACAGATCCGCATGCGATCCTGGCAGGCGGCGCCTTGAACACTTTCGGCGGCTACAAGGGCTCGTCGATTGCTCTGCTTGTCGAAATCCTCGCGGGCGCGGTTACGGGCGGACAGTTCTCGTTCGAGAACGACTTCACGGGCTTTCCAGGCGCACAGACCCCGAAGGCGGGCCAGCTTCTGATCGTCATCGATCCGAACTGGGGCGGCTCGACGAATTTCGCCCCCCGTCTGGCGTTGCTCTGCAACCAACTGCTCGAAGCTGGCCAGGATCGCCTGCCGGGGGCGCGACGGTTTGCGAACCGAGCAGCAGCCGAGCGCTCCGGCATTCCGATCAAAGCGAATGATCTTCAGCGCCTGCGCACGCTGGCGGGCGGCTGAGATACTCAAAAATGAAGGTGGAAGACGATGCTTGATAAAAACAGACTTGAATTGCGGCGCGAGCTGACGCCGGGACAGGTGGACCAGTTGGTCGATCTCTTTCAACAGGAGTGGTGGACCAAGGGGCGGCAGAAGGCAGACGTCGAACGGCTGATGCGGCATTCGGGGCCGATTTTCGCTTTCGTTGATCCGTTGAACGGTGAACTCGTCGCGTTTGCGCGCGCGATGACGGACGGCGTCTACAAAGCGATGATATTCGACATCATCGTCAAGGACACATGGCGCAACACCGGACTTGGCCGGCTTTTGATGGAGACGGTGATGACTGATCCCCTTTTGTCCGCCGTCAAGCACCGTGAACTCTATTGCCTGGAGGAGATGGTGCCCTTCTATGAGAAATGGGGGTTCACCAGCAATCTGCCGGGCCTCTATTTCATGCGTCAGTCGTCCTGAGCTCTGCCATGAACACTGATCAGACTGTCGTTGATGTCGACTATGCTGTGATTGGCCTTGGGGCGATGGGGGCGTCGACACTCTACTTCCTCGCGCGCTCAGGCGCGAAGGTTGTCGGCATCGACCGACACAGTCCGCCCCATCAGCATGGCGCGAGCCATGGCGGCTATAGAGTGACCAGAGAGGCTGTCGCCGAAGGTCCTGCCTACCTTCACTTCGTCCGCCGCTCGAACGAGCTCTTGCGTGATCTTGAGCGGCAATCTGGCGTCGAGCTGGCCGGCCGTACGGGGACTTTGATAATCGGATCGGACCTTGCCGGGCGTCCCGACAGCTTTCTGCGTGATACGGTCGAGATTGCCAAGGCCAATGATATTGCGCATCAGCTCCTGTCCTCCATCGACTTGAAACGCCTCTACCCACAGCTCGTCGGCGTGACCCATGACGACGTCGGCTACTTCGAACCGAACGCCGGCTTTATCCGGCCGGAGCCACTGTTGAAGCTGCAAATCGCACTGGCCAGGCAAGAGGGCGCTGAAATCCTTGAGAATACCGCCGTCAGCCGGATTTCTCCGGTCGAAGGTGGCGTGGAAGTGGAGGCCGGCGGTCTTCGGCTTCGCGCGCGAAAGGTCGCCGTTGCCGCCGGTCGATGGGCAGATGAGCTTCTCGGTGGGCCGTTAGGCCAACTCTTGTCGGTTTCCCGGCAAAGAACCTTCAGCTTCAAAGCGTCCGACACGGCCGCCTATCGGCCTGGTAAATTTCCGACCTTGATGTGGTTTCGCGAGAGCGTTGGCGGCGAATGCGCCACCGTCTTTCCGCTCGAAGGGGGCGAGGACGCAGTGAAGCTCTTCGTGGCTGATACCGAGGCTATTGGGTCTCGTGGCCTGTCCGCTGACGAATTTCACCGCCGTCACGTCCAGCCGTTTTTTGGCGGCGTTTCCACGAACCTGCACCGCTCGGAGACCTGCTACTACACATCGACCCCAGATCACGGATTCCTGCTCGATTGGCACCCTGAGGTCCCGGGCGTGTTTTTGGTATCGGCGTGTTCGGGCCATGGTTTCAAGCATGCCCTGGGCATCGGTGAGGCCGTAGCAGGGCTGCTCACGGAGCGTCCGATTGCTGACCTGTCTCCGTTCAGTGCGAATCGGTTCCTTTCCGAAAATACCAAATAGACTCGGCCCAGCCGAAAGCGGCTTGACTCATATAAGATATCGTATACGATATCTGAAAATAGAAATGGAACGGCAGTCGCCGTCTGCAAGAGGGAGAAGCATGAAGTACGATCGGTTCCTGACCACTGTCGAGCTGCACACCTGCGGCGAAACTTTCCGCCTGGTCACTCAAGGGCTACCCAAGATTCCGGGTGATACCATCGTCGAGCGCATCACCTGGCTCGAACAGAATGCTGACCACTACCGTCGGGCGGTGCTTCTCGAGCCCCGCGGCCACAAGGATCTTTACGGTGGCTATCTGACCGAGCCGGTCCACCCCGAGGCCGATTTTGGCGTCATCTTCCTCAACAATATGGGCTACAGCCCTCATTGCGGTCATGGCGTCATCGCTCTGGCGACCGCTGCCGTGGAACTGGGCTGGATCGAGCGGAAGGCGCCGGAGACCAAGGTCGGCATCGATGCGCCCTGCGGCTATATCGAAGCCCATGTCGAATGGGATGGCGAACGTGTCGGGGCAGTTCGCTTCGTCAACGTTCCCTCGTTCATCTTTAGTCGCGACGTAACGGTTCACACGCCGACCTTTGGTGAGGTTACGGGCGATGTCGCCTATGGCGGCGCAACCTATTTCTATGTCGATGGCAGAAAGCTCGGCGTGGAAATCCGCGAGCATGATGCGCAGCGCGTCATGCAGCTTGGATACGAGATCAAGGCCGCAGTGAACGCCAAGATGCCTTTCGTGCATCCCGAAATCCCGGAATTCAACAACGTCTATGGCGTCATGGTATACGGCGACCCGCGTCATGAGGGGTCCACGCAGGCAAATTGCTGTGTTTATGCCGACCGCGCCGTCGATCGCTCGCCGACCGGGTCCGGCACTGCCGGCCGGGTCGCGCAGCTCTATCTGCGCGGCGAGATGGGGGCCACAGACACGTTGGTCAATGAATCGATCATCGGCACGATCTTCAAGGGACGCGTGCTATCTGAGGCTAAGGTCGGAGAATTCGACGCAATCATCCCGGAAGTCGAGGGGAGTGCGCATATTTGCGGCTTCGCCAACTGGGTGATCGACGAAGCCGATCCGCTCAAGTTCGGATTTCTGGTGGGCTGACAATGATCAAGCGGTTTGATGCAGCGGCCACGGAATCTTTGCTTCCCTTCGATTTGCTCGTCGGGGAGATGGAGACAACCGTGGCGGAGTATGCAGCGGGAAAGATTGCAAGCCCGGAGCGGTTGGTCATTCCTCTGGCAGACGGAGGCGTCATGCTTTCCATGCCCGCCAGCGCACCGGACATAGCGAGCCACAAGCTGGTCAATGTGTGCCCGACAAACTTTTCTCGAGATCTGCCAACGATCAACGGCGAGGTTGTTGCATACGACGCTGTGACCGGGGTTTCCCTGTTCGCCCTCGATGGTCCGACAGTGACCGGCAGGAGGACGGCGGCGATAACGCTGTTGGCAATAAGTCGGCTTCGGGTAGCGCCACCAAAGCGCATTGCGATCGTCGGTACCGGCAAGCAGGCATCGACACATGCGCAAGCTTTTTCATCCTTCTTTCCCGATGCCGAGCTCGTGGTTGCCGGAATATCGCGGCGGGAGGAGGACCTGTTTTGCGCCAGGCACGTTTCCTGCGCCGTCGAGCCCTTTGCGGATCGAGATTGGTCACGCGCTGACGTTGTTGTTACGCTGACCACGAGCAAAACTCCCGTCTACGCAGAGGCGGCGACCAAGGATCGGCTCGTAGTCGGTGTAGGGGCGTTTACGCCGGACGCTGCCGAAGTCGGCCGCGAAACCGTGTTGGCGAGCACCGCCATCGTCGACGACCCAGCTGGCGCGCACCACGAAGCCGGCGACCTCATTTTGGCCGGCGTCGACTGGTCTCGCGTGATCTCGCTTGGCGATGTTTTGCAGGGCTCGACGGGTGTTGACGGCCCCATCTTCTTCAAGAGTGTGGGCTGTGCGGCATGGGACCTCGCCGCATGTCGTGTGGCTCGGCATTCGATTGGACAGCAATGACCGATCAACATTGACACTAATAGACTATCGTATACGATATCCTGATGCGGTCGTGGTACACTCTTTTGCAGCAGAAAACCCATCGCGAGAATCGTATACGATAGTCGATATGCAATAACAGCTGAAAACAAAGAGAGGAACTGGAAATGAAGAAACTCATCCCGCTCATGGCTTTCGCCGCTGCAGCGATCTGCAGCTCGGCCGCCCATGCAGATCAGCTCGACGACATCATCAGCTCAGGCAAGCTTCGCTGCGCCGTGCAGCTCGATTTCCCTCCGAACGGTTCGCGCGACGCCGATAACAATCCGATCGGCTTCGACGTGGATTATTGCAATGACCTCGGAAAGGCGCTCGGCGTCGAGGTCGAGATCGTCGATACCCCGGAAAATGACCGCATTCCGGCGATCCTGTCGGGTCGGGCGGACGTCGCGGTCGCTGTCGCCTCCGACACGCTGGAGCGTGCAAAGACCGTAGGCTTCTCGATCCCCTACTTCGTGTTCGAGACGATCGTGCTTGCGCGCGAGGATTCCGGCATCAAAGCGCCTGACGACATCAAGGGGCATACGGTCGGCGGTCCTGCCGGCGCATACGAAACGCTGGCCCTTGCCAAGGAAGTCGAGAAGAAGAACGATCCGGCGTCGAAAATGCTGACATTCCAGACCCAGTCGGACACGTTCCTGGCGCTCGGTCAGAAGCGCATTGACGCGACCTACACCACCTCGACGATCGCCGCGGCGATCATCGAATCCGGCAAATATCCAGGCCTCAAGGTTGTCGGCCCTGCGCCGGTCGACGCGGACTTTTGCGCACTGATCGTCAAGCGCCAGGAACAAGGCTGGCTCAACTACGTCAACTTGTTCCTGAACCGCCAGGTGCGCTCGGGCCGCTACGCGGAACTCTACAAGAAGTGGATTGGTGAAGATGTCGGCGCAGCACCCGACCTCACTGTTCCCGGCGTCTACCGCTAATCGGCTCGTCCCATCAGAAATGGCGCCCGATCATGATGGATCGGGCGCCATTCGAGAGCGCGGTACCGTCATGGATCGAAGCTGCAATCGTCAATGAACGCAAGTGGCTGCCGGCGCCCCTGCGGCTTCCCGTGTTCGTAAATTCCTCTTTGTGCGCACCGCCGCAATCGCGGGTGCCTTCAGAGAATGAGGTCGCAAATGGACTATGAATTTCAGTGGAGGCCGGTTCTGCGCTCGCTTCCCGACATGCTGTGGGGCGCTCTGCAGACGATCGAGATCGCGGGCCTTGCCATGGTGCTCGGAACGATTCTCGCTATTTTCCTGGCTCTCGCCAAGCGATCCGGCAAAAACTACCTGTCCCTGCCGGCCGACATGTGGATTGAGACGGCGAGAAACACGCCCGCGCTCTTCCAGATCTATATGCTGTTTTTCGGTCTCGGGTCGCTCGGCCTGCAGGTCGGCTCCTATGCGGCGCTGTTGCTCGGCATCACGTTCAACAATGCCGGCTATCTCGCCGAGACGTTCCGCGGCGGCTTTGCAGCCGTTCCCGAGACGCAAACGCGGGCGGCGCGCTCCCTTGGCATGGGGGCAGTGCAGACCCAGTGGCATATCGTGATCCCGCAGATGCTGCGCGCGGTTTTCCACGCCATGACCAACCAGATGGTGTGGTCCGTCCTGATGAGCTCGCTTGGCGTCATCGTCGGCCTGACCACCGATCTCACGGGCGTCACGCAGGAACTCAACGTCGTGACCTACCGGACCTTCGAGTATTTCTTCGTCGCCGCATGCCTCTACTACCTCATTTCCAAGGCCTTTACGCTGTCGGCGCGCGTCGTGGCCTGGCGCCTGTTCCGTTACTAGGAGGCCACGATGTATTTCGGTGGATCATTTTCGTGGGGCGACTTCCTGTTCTTGCTGTCGGGGGCCGTGACCACGCTTTCAATCACCCTTGTAGCCGTCGTCATAGGCACGGTTCTTGGCGTGCTCTTCGGTCTTGTCCGGGCCAGCGCGCCCGGGTGGATCGGCAATTCGCTCGGCGCCGTTCTCGATGTCTTCCGGTCGGTTCCGCTGCTTATCCAGCTCGTCCTGTTCAATTCGTTCAACAGCATGCTGAAGCTGAACTGGCCGACCTTTACAGTCGGATGCATATGCCTGGGGATCTACGCCTCCGCCTTCTGCACCGAGATCGTCAGAAGCGGTGTCGGCGCTGTCCCACAGACGACGCGCCGGGCGGCGCGGTCTCTCGGCCTCAGCTGGCGACAGGAATTGACGTCGATCACGCTGCCGATCGCCACCCGTGTCGTCTTTCCAAGCTGGATCGGGCTCACGCTCGGCGTGATGAAAGACACGGCGCTCGTGCTCTGGATCGGCATCGTCGAGCTTCTGCGCAGTTCACAGATCGTCACGTCGCGGGTTCAGGAGCCGCTGCTGATCCTCGGCATTACCGGACTGATCTACTTCGTGATGAGCTTTCCAATCGCCAGACTCGGCAATCAACTTGAGAAGAAGTGGGGCACGCAATGATTGCCATTGAGAACGTTCACAAACAATTCGGCTTGTTGCATGTGCTGCAAGGCGTCGATCTGTCGGTGCAAAAGGGCGAAGTCCTGTCGATGATCGGCGGTTCGGGGTCCGGCAAGTCGACCATGCTGATGTGCATCAATGGCCTGGAGGGTATCCAGCAGGGCCGGATCACGGTCGATGGCGTGGAGGTTCACGCCAAGGCGACCGACCTCAACAAGCTTCGCCGCCGCATCGGCATCGTCTTTCAGCAGTGGAACGCCTTTCCGCACCTGACGGTGCTTGAAAACGTGACGCTTGCTCCGAGAAAAGTCCTCGGCAAGTCCAAGGAGGAGGCGGAAGCGATCGCGATCGAGCAGCTCTCGCATGTCGGCTTGAAGGAAAAGATCGGCGTGTTTCCCTCCCGGCTTTCCGGCGGCCAGCAGCAGCGTATGGCGATCGCAAGGGCACTTGCGATGTCGCCGGACTACATGCTGTTCGACGAGGTTACCTCCGCACTTGATCCGCAGCTTGTCGGCGAGGTGCTCGACACGATGCGCATGCTGTCGAAGGAGGGCATGACAATGATTGTTGTCACCCACGAGATGCGCTTTGCGCGCGAAGTATCGGATCGCGTCGCGTTCTTTCGCGAGGGGCGCATTCACGAGATCGGGACGCCAGAGCAGATCTTCGAGAGCCCAGAGAAGGCGGAAACGGCCGCATTCCTGAAGTCGTCGACGTGAAAACCGCTGACAAACCGGACTCTCAAGCAATCGAGGAATGTGAAATTGCGCTCATCCAAAATCGTCCATGTCGTTAGTTGCCATGCCGAGGGAGAAGTCGGTGACGTCATCGTCGGCGGCGTAGCACCGCCGTTGGGGGCGACCATCTGGGATCAGGCGCGCTGGATCGCCGAGGATGAAACCCTTCGCAATTTCGTCCTCAACGAACCGCGCGGCGGCGTCTTCCGCCACGTCAACCTGCTGGTGCCGCCCAAGGACCCGAAGGCGCAGATGGGCTGGATCATCATGGAGCCCGCAGACACGCCGCCCATGTCGGGTTCAAATTCGATGTGCGTCTCAACGGTCCTGCTCGACACCGGTATCGTCCCGATGGAGGAGCCGGTCACGCATCTCACCCTGGAAGCCCCCGGCGGCCTGATCGATGTCGAAGCGGAATGCCGAAACGGCAAGGCCGAGCGCATCCGCGTGCGCAACGTACCCTCGTTTGCCGACAAGCTTGACGTGAAGCTCGAGGTGGAGGGGATCGGAACAGTCACCGTCGACACCGCCTATGGCGGCGACAGCTTCGTCATTGTCGACGCCGCGGCGCTCGGTTTGAACCTCCGCCCCGATCAGGCGCGCGACATTGCGCGGTTGGGCGTGAAAATCACGGAGGCTGCCAACGAGCAGATCGGTTTCAAGCATCCGGCAAACGACTGGAGTGGGATCTCCTTCTGCCAGATGACCGATCCGGTGTTCATCAAGGATGGCGTCCTGCATGGCAAGAACGCTGTTTCAATTCGTCCAGGCAAGATCGACCGTTCGCCTTGCGGCACGGGCTGCTCCGCCCGTATGGCCGTTCTCCATGCTAAGGGGTTGATGAAGGCCGGTGACAGGTTTGTCGGTATCTCGCTTCTCGACAGCGAGTTCCATTGCAGCATCGACGAGACGGTTGAGCTCAACGGTATGCAGGCAATTCGCCCCACCCTTTCGGGCCGCGCCTGGATCGTCGGCACGAAGCAACTGATGGTAGATCCATCCGATCCTTTCCAGGGCGGATACCGCGTCTCCGATACCTGGCCGATGGATAATTGAAGCTACACTCATGCCGATCGTGAAAATCGAACTCTTTCCAGGTCGCAGCGCCGAGAAGAAAGCTGAGCTCGCGAAAGCCATCACCGACACACTTGAACGGGTGGGCGAGATCAAGCCGGAGGCGACGATCGTGTTGTTTGTCGAGATCCCCTCCAGCGAGTGGTTTGTCGCCGGCGCGCCGCTCGAGGATAGCTTAGTCAAAAGCTGAACAGGCTCGAGAGGCCGTCAATCGCCCGAACTTCCAGGTGCACAGCGACGAGAGAGATCTCGTCGCTGCTTCCATATCAGAGCGATCTAGCCCGCGTTTGGATAGCCAGGGCAATGACGTCTGCCGCGAAAAGACCAGGAGAGACAGTTGAATTCATCGATTGAAACCGTCTGGAAAGTGCTCGACGATAGCGCGGATTACGTTATCGATCTGACACAGCGCATGATCCGTGTGCCGTCGGTCAATCCAAAGTTTGTTGTGATAGATGGTCAGAACAATGAATGCGCAGTGCAAGACATTATCCAGGCGGAGCTGTGTCGCGGAGCCGACTTGGGGCATGTCCAGCCATGCGCGGTTGGTCTGTTTTTGGGTTCGCGTCACCGTGAGAGGGAAGCAAGCAGAGGTTACATGTTTACGGTGACGGTCGAACAGGTCTAAGAAATATCAGGCGATGTTGCGCGAAAGGCCGGGCGTCCGCTCGGCCTTTTTGTTTTCGCCCTGCCGCTTTACACAAGCCGCGGCGGTAAAAGTTCACTAGAATCTGTAGCCGACAAAAAATGATGCCGACGGCTGTATCTTTTCTTCTACGATTGGGCTGTCGGCCGCATCGCCCGTTAGAATGCCAAGCCCGGCTTCACCTCGGACCAGCCAATTCTCCGTGAGCAGATGTGTGGCCGACGCCGAAACGTTGACGCGCTTCAACCCAGCTTCCGCCTTGTATTCAGGCAAGCCAGAGGCGGCAGACTGGACGCCGTTAACGCCGAAATACGCCTCCATATGCTTGTCATTTGCGACGATCGCCTCGACCTTGGCTCCAAGAATGAGGTGCTCGGTGACCGGAGCGGAGTATTCCATCCCGAAGGTTCCAATCAGGCCTTCGCTGCCGTCAATCGTTTGGTCCGCGGCAGCATAGATCTCCAATCCGTTCCAAGTGTAGGCTGCCTTAGCACCCACAGTGGCAGCGAAGTCAATATCTCCAAGTCCCTCGAGGCGGTCATGGTCGTCCTCGTCGCGACCTGTTTCGTATCCGACCTTGCCTGATAGTGAAAAGCCGCCGTGTTCGAGTGCCTTCGCGGTGATGCCCGACGGATCAATTTCAAGCCAGGCGCCGTAGGTGAAAAGCACGACAGGGATAGGGGTGATCTTGAAGTCGCCGCCGCCTTCATATTCCGGGTTGTAGCTCGCTCCAACACCGACGGTCAGGCTCCATTTCGGCTTCATTGACTCGGTTGAAAAGCGCTCCTGATCGAATTGCGGCTCAGGAATAGTGTCGGCAGAATTTGCATCCGCGCCGAAGGCAATTGAAGTGGTGCCCATGAAGGCGAGGATCAGGCAGATTGCGCCTGGCGAAAGGCGTTTGTAGATTCGACTGAGAGTATGCATGTGGGCTCCAGTGATGTGACACAAGACGCCGGCATAGGCCCGGGCCGTGTGAGAAACACTCTCGTCCTTTCACGAATTGGGCAGGCGATGGATGTCGTTATGTTGCGCTTTGTTGCGATGCCAATCAGGCGGGCAGAAGGGACCGCTAGCCAACGGTTGCTATACGGCGATCGGAACACGCGCCGCGTTTTACCTTCACGGGCAGATAACCGCCATTTTCGTTCTGTGCCTGGTCATCGTCATCATCGCCGGTTCAACCCTTCGAGGGGTTGGCGCGAGAGGGCGACGGCCTAACGGCTCTAGAAGCCCTGACCAACCGCGTAGCAGCGATAGCTTCGATTTTGGCTTCAGCGACGCCGTCGCAGCGGTGCACGGTTCTCGGGATTGCGAAGCACGGCGAGTTGAAAGTGGAGTTGCGACCCACTTCGTTTTTTGAGCACTTTAAGAATACTTCGCCGGGAGACCCATCTATCCTTGGCGCTATCGATTGGTTTCTTCCGCCTGACAATGGGACGATACCATTCGGTGGATAGCGCACTTTGGCTGATGGAAACGTGTCGTTGCAGCGATTTATGACGAGCATATTGTCGTTTCTGAAGCAGTTGCAGAGCGATATCTGCCCGCCGATTCGCTGAGTTTTTTGGGTGGAATTATGCGCTGGCCACTTAATCGTGTCGTTTGGGCGATTACGCGCCGGTTGTGCAATATCGCGTCAGCGGGAGCTTTCCAGGACGGGTACAGCGTTTCCGATGCCTGGCCAATGGAAATCTAAGGCGAGCCACAATGCCGATTGTTTAGGTGCAACTCTTCCCCGCCGCAATGCCCAAAAGAAGTCCGAGCTCGCGAAGGCTCACTGACGCGCCTGTACGCATGGACGGGATCAAGCAGGAGGCGACGACGGTGTCGTTTGTCGGCAAGCTGCTGGGCGCTCACTCGGACAAGAACTGAAGCGATCGAGCGGTGCCCGGCCACCATCCAAGACTGGGCACCGTTTCCCATAGCGAATTCGATTGTTCCTCCAGTGCCGCGCGGGAACCTATTGGTCCGTCGCTCGACCATGAGCGTACGGATAGGCGTAGCAGTTGTACCAGATGCTCCCCTGACCGAGCAAAACAAGGACTTGCTCGAGAAGCGTCATCCGGTATTCGGTCTTTCGAGCGGGTATAGTCGTAGGCATGTCTGTTATCCTCCCAATGCTGATCCGGTGAGTTTCCGAGCGCCTCCATTCTCCTCGTGCGCCCAGATGCTTCACCTGAGACCCAATCTTAATCATTATCATAGTCGAAAATCACGCGCTGAATGGCGAAGAGAGCTTTCAGGATTCTCGATGAAACAAGGCCGTTGAAATCTTGAATGCTAGCGGTAGCACCGTTCCGCAGACTTCGTCAGAGGTGGGGGCGGTGGCATATTGCAAAGCCCGAAGAGACTGTCGGAGAATCCCATGCTCACACATTTTAAAGACCCATCACTGTTTCGCCAGGCATCGCTCGTCGGTGGCGAGTGGATCGAGGCGGACGCGGCGAACGCGATCGAGGTGAACAACCCGGCGACCGGTGAAATCATCGGCCGGGTGCCGAAGCTCGGCGCCAAGGAAACCAAGGCGGCGATCGAGGCGGCGCGCGTGGCCCAGAAGGGCTGGGCAGCGCGCACGGCCAAGGATCGCGCCGGGATCTTGCGCAAGTGGTTCGAGCTGATGATCGAGAACAAGGAAGATCTCGGCCGCATCCTGACGCTGGAGCAGGGCAAGCCGCTCGCCGAAGCGACAGGCGAAATCGTCTATGGCGCAAGCTTCGTCGAGTGGTTCGCCGAAGAGGCCCGCCGTATCTATGGCGACCTGATCCCTGGCCACCAGCCGGACAAGCGCATCCTTGTGATGAAGCAGCCGATCGGCGTCGTCGCGGCGATCACGCCGTGGAACTTCCCCAATGCGATGATTACCCGCAAGGCCGGCCCGGCATTCGCTGCCGGTTGCGCCATGGTGCTGAAACCTGCAGCCCAGACGCCGTTTTCGGCGATCGCGATTGCCATCCTTGCCGAACGCGCCGGCCTGCCCAAGGGCCTCTTCAGCGTCATCACCGGCTCTGCCCGCGAAATCGGCGCCGAGATGACTTCCAACCCGGTCGTGCGCAAGCTGACCTTTACGGGCTCGACCGAAGTGGGTGCCGAGCTCTACCGCCAGAGTGCCGCTACCATCAAGAAGCTCGGTCTCGAGCTTGGCGGCAATGCGCCGTTCATCGTCTTTGACGATGCCGATCTCGATGCGGCAGTCGAAGGTGCGCTGATCGCCAAGTTCCGCAACAATGGCCAGACCTGTGTGTGCGCCAACCGCATCTATGTGCAGGACAAGGTCTATGACGCCTTTGCCGACAAGCTCGCCAAGGCCGTTGCCAAGCTGAAGATCGGCAACGGCGTTGAAGAGGGCGTCATCCTCGGCCCGCTGATCGACAAGGCGGCGCTGGAGAAGGTGGAAGAGCACGTTGCCGATGCGACGTCGAAGGGCGCGCGCGTCATCCAGGGCGGCAAGCGTCATGCGCTCGGCGGCACCTTCTACGAGGCGACGGTTCTGGCCGATGTCACCCAGGCGATGGCTGTCGCGCGCGAAGAAACGTTTGGCCCGGTGGCTCCGCTCTTCCGCTTCAAGGATGAAGCAGACGTGATCGAGCAGGCAAACGACACCGAATTCGGTCTCGCGTCCTACTTCTACGCCAAGGAGCTTGCTCGGGTGTTCCGGGTGGCCGAAGCGCTGGAATACGGCATGGTCGGCGTCAACACCGGGCTGATCTCGACGGCGGAAGCGCCGTTCGGCGGCGTCAAGCTCTCCGGCCTTGGCCGAGAGGGCTCGCGCTACGGCATCGAGGAGTTCACCGAGATCAAATACGTCTGCCTCGGCGGCGTTGCCTGATAGGGAGACAAAGAATTACCGCGGAGCGCAGGCCCCGCGGTCATCCGAGTAGAGTGGTCTTCACCGTCTAGCGGTAGACGTGCCGCAACCTTTTCATGCGCGTCCTTCGATCAGTCTTGCGGCGCGAGCCTCAATGCCTTTCGCATCGAGTTCATAGTGCGCGTAGAGGTGGGTCGGCGGCGCAATCAGGCTGTATTCGTCATAAATGCCATGCCGGGTCAACTTGACTGGCAGCCCCTCGCTCGACAGGACCTCGGCGACAGCGCCGCCCAATCCCCCCAGTACGTTGTGCTCCTCGACCGTCAAGATCCGCGGGCTTTGAGCAGCCGCTTCAAAAATGGCGTCGCGGTCGATCGGTTTTACCGTCGCCATATCGAGGAAGCCGACGCTGGCGCCCGCAGCCCGCAGCGCGCGGGTCGCTTCGAGAGCGGGGTGGACGGTGGAACCCGTGGCAATGATCGTGAGGTCGGTTCCCGAATAGTGGGAAATCGCCTTGCCGATCGTGAAGGGCTGGCGGTCGGCATAGACTTCGGGATCGCGCCCGCGCTGGATGCGGATATAGATCGGATGCGGGTAGTCGTTTGCGGCCTTGATGACCTCCTTGAGCTGATTGCCATCGGCCGGCGCGATCACCGTCAGATTGGCGATCGAGCGCATGATGGCGAGGTCCTCAGTCGCGTGGTGCGAGGTGCCGTAAAAGCCGAGCGAAATGCCGGCGTGGTGGCCGATGAGCCGAACCGGCAGCTTGGAATAGGCAACGTCCATCCGGATCTGCTCACAGCAGAGCAGTGCAAGGAACGATGCGAAGGTCGCGACATAGGGCTTCATGCCGACGGCAGCCATGCCGGCTGCGGCCGACACCATGTTCTGTTCGGAGATGCCGAACTGAACGAAGCGATCGGGATGGTGCGCGTGGAATTTCGCAAGCCCGTTTGAATATTGCAGGTCTGCGGTGCCCGCCACGATCGGCTCGCCTGCGGCGACGAGTTCAATGAGGGCGTCGGAGAGCGCATCGAGGCCGGGTGTCACGGCATTGAGCTGGCGGTATTGCCAGGACTTGTCGGAAAGCGGCTTGTTCATCTCAGATCTCCATCGCTTCGATTTCGGCAATTGCGCGCGCAGCATCCGAAGGGTCGAGATAGCCGAGGTGCCAGCCTGGTTCGGTTTCCATGTAGGAGACGCCCTTGCCCTTGACCGTCTCCGCAATAATCATCACGGGGCGTGTCCGCTCGCGATCGGCCTTGAGCGTGCGAAGCAAGGTTGCGACTGCCGCCACATCGTGGCCGTCAACGACATGGGTCTCCCAGCCGAAGGCCTGCCATTTCTCGACAATCGGCTCGACGCCGATGATGTCGTCGACCGATCCGTCAAGCTGGTAACCGTTGCGATCGATGATGCCGATCAGTTTTCCAAGCCCGTTGTGCGCGCCGAAGAGGGCAGCCTCCCAGACCTGACCTTCCTGTAACTCCCCATCGCCGATCATCACGTAGGTGTAGAAGTCCTTGCCCAGCATCCGGCCGGCAAGCGCCATGCCGCAACCAGCCGAAAGGGCGTGGCCGATCGAGCCCGAGCTGAAATCAATGCCGGGCACCTTCGTCATATCAGGATGATCGCCCAGCGGATTGCCGAGGCGGGTATAGCCGTCGAGCACGTCACGATCGATGAAGTCGAGGTCGGCGAGAAGGGGAAAGAGCCCGACGGCCGCGTGCCCCTTGCCCATCATGAAACGGTCGCGATCCTCCCATTTCGGTTCGCCACGTCTGAGGTCCATCGCGTCGTAATAGAGCGCCGAGAACAGCTCGGCTGCGGAAAAGACCGAGGTGTAATGGCCGACTTTCGCGATCTCGATCAGCCTGATTGTCTCGAGGCGACAGAATTTGGCGCGGTCCTTGAGGAACGCGATTTCCTCGTCAGTCGGTCTGAGGCTGTTTCGGCCCCCGGTTATTTCGATCCTGCCTGGTTGGGTCACGTGCTGTCCTCGTCCTCAAGGTGGGTCGCCCCACGGAATGCTTGATCACGAGGTCTGTTTTAGCTTTAGAAACGCGCGGCCGCCCGCACGAATAGCTGAAAACAATCTTCAACTATTCCAAAGAAATGAACGGGTTGGCTCATGTTACCTAGTGAGGGACGCAAGTGAAGGCGGCGGTTTTCTCAAGGAGGTAAACAATGAAAGACGGGATGTTTGTTTTCGACGCGGCGGTCCATACCCAGGACTTCGGCGACAACCAGATCAAGCCGGGAAGCGACGGCAGACGTGTGAAACTGCTGCGCTCGCAGATCGCCGGCTTCATCAATTTGACGGGTCGCCGAGGGCCGCCGCCGGAAACGGAAACCTTCTCCAACCCCGATCTTGAATGGGGCAACAAGATGCTCTTCGAGAACTCCGACACCGATATGGCAAGCGCCTGCTCCGTGCCGCTGTTCTCGCACTGGCGGGCCGGGCTTGGTCCGGTCGAACTCAGCGATGCCTTCGCCAAGTCGAACCCGAAACGCGTGGTACTCACCGGTGGTGTTGACCCGGCCTATCACGGGCTTGATTTTGCGCTCGAAGAGATGGAGCGCCAGGTCAGGGAACTCGGCGCCGTTAGCATGAAGTTCTATCAGTACCAGCGCCGTGGCTGTTCATGGCGCGCCGACGATCGCGACATCGCCTATCCGCTCTGGGAGAAGGCGATCGAGCTTGGCATCAAGATGGTGCAGTTCCACAAGGGTTTTCCGCTGGAACTCGGCCCGGTCGAGGCCTTCAAACCCAACGACATCCAGTATGCCGCCGCGGACTTCCCCGAGCTGAACTTCGGGATACATCACCTCGGTGATCCCTATGTCGACGAGACGATCTCGATCGCCAGCCGTTTTGACAACATCTACCTGATCCTGCCGCTCTGGTTTAACCAGTACTACCTCCAGCCCTGGAAGATGCTGGCACGCCTCGGCGAAGCCTTGCTCTATGTCGGCTCCGACCGCATCTGCTACGGCTCCGAGGCCTTCATCTGGCCGCATGTCCAGACCTACATCGATACGCTCGCCAATCTCGAAATGCCGGAGGAGCTGCAGGAGCGCTACGGCTATCCGGAGATCACCCGGGAGATGAAGGAAAATATCCTCGGCAAGGCCTTTGCCCGCGGCATGGGCATCGACATCGAGGCCAAGAAGATCGAACTGGGGCTGGTCTGATGACGGCCCGCTCTGCCATATCGACGGATGCGCTCGAAGCTGCTTTTGCGCGCATCCGCCCCCTGATCCTTGGCCATGGCGGCGATATCGAGATCGCCGACATCAGCCCGGAGGGTGTCGTCAGCATCAAGCTCGTCGGCGCTTGCAAGGCCTGCCCCAATATGGCGATGACCTATGTCGGGCCGATCCGTACCTATCTGATGGAAGTGGACGGCGTCGCGGAAGTCCGCTGCGAGCAGGTCAATGCGAGCATCAAGACGCTTGATCGATTGGCGCGTCGACTGGGGTCTAGACCACTCATAGCCTGACAAGGCGAGGATCATGAAACGACGAAGCCGCGTCCTGCAAGGGGCGCGGCTTTTTCTTTGTGTCAGGCGTCTTTGGCGTTTCGGCAGCCAGGACAAGCAAAACGGCGCGCCAGTGGCGCGCCGTGGTCTTATTCGATCTGGCTAGTCTATCAAGGGATGATGCGTTCGGCGCGCAGGCGGTCGAACACGTCGATGAAGGAGCTTTCCGTATCCTGTGTCGCGGTGAAGCCGAGCGCTCTCGCCTTGGCCATCGAGTGCACGCATTCCATCGGGCGCCCGAGGTCGAGATCGGTGTGCCAGGCAGAGGCGAGGCGATCGAGTTTGTTGGGTTGAAGGCCATGTTGGCCAACAAGCCGGTCCCAGTCACTGCCAAGATCCTTCATCTGCTCCGCAAGCGAATTGTACTGACCAGGATACTCCGCCACTGGGACATCGAAATAGTCGGCGATCGTCTTCCAAAGCTGCTCCCAACGGAAGACATCTCCGTTGACAGCGTTGAACGCTTCGTTGCGCGCATTCGGCTCCGTGCCAGCCCAGACGATTTGCTTGGCGAGGATGCGCGCATCGGTGATGTCGTTGAGGCCCCGATAGGCGGTCGGGCTTCCGGGGAAGCGGAACGGGCGGCCGGTCGCTTTGCAGATGGAGGCGTGTGTTGCCAGCGTTGCGCCGATGTTCATCAGGTTGCCGACGGCATAGCCGATGATCGTATGGGAGCGGTGAACCGACCAGCCGAAGTCGTATTCGGCGGCATAGGCCATGGCGATGTCTTCGAGCTCGTAATAGAAGTTCTTCTTCGGCAGGCGCGGTGCTGTTTCACGGAAGGGCGTGATCGGCTGGACCTTGCCATAGTCCTCGAAGGGCCCGAGATAATGCTTGGTGCCGGTGACGACCCCGACATGCTGCACGCAGCCCTTGTCCTTGAAGGCGTCGAGCACGTTCTTCAGCATGTTGCCGTTGAGGCGAATGTTCTCGTCCTCGTTCGATCCGAGCGTCCAGGAGCAGTAGAAAATGTGGGTCGGTGCCAGGTGGGAGAGGGCGGCAATCGCCTCGTCCCGCTTCAACAGGTCAACCGCGTGCGGTTTGATATAAGACGATCCAAGCGGCGGCCGGCGCGAGGCGCCGTGGATTTCCCAGCCGCCCAGGTCTCTGAGGTGCTCGGCGACATTCAGCCCGACGATACCCGTCGCACCGACGATCAATGCGCGTTTTTGATACATGGATTCCTCCCTTTGTGATGTGTGGGCGAGAGGATGACGGTTTGCCCTCTGGTCAGGTAGAGCGACTTGAGGAATAACTGAAGTGAACAAAACTCACGAAAGACGCATCGATGCAGAACCGCGCCCTCGAGATGGAAGTCTTCGTGACGATTGTCGATGCCGGCAGCTTCTCGGCGGCGGCCCGCATCTTTTCGATGTCGCCATCGGCCATCAGCAAGCTGGTCACGCGGCTTGAAAAACGCCTCGGTGTACAGCTGGTCGTGCGCTCGACCCGCAGCTTCCGGTTGACGACGGAAGGGAGCGACTTCTACAAGACCTCACGGGCGATCGTGCAGCAAATTGCCGAGGCGGAAGCAAAGATCGCCCGCAAGGCCGAGGCCATCGGCGGACTTTTGAAAGTCAGCACCAACCTGCCGTTCGGCACGCATGTGCTCTCGCCTCTCGTCGTTCGGTTTCTCGAAGAAAACCAAGGCATGCGCATTGATCTCGAATTCAGCGATGAGCCTGTCGATTTGATCGCGGAGAAGACGGATATCGCGATCCGAACGGGCCTGTTGCGTGATTCCTCGCTGCGTTCTCGTCGGCTGCTCGATTCTCCGAGGCACATCGTCGCCTCTCCGCATTATCTGGCACGGCACGGTGAGCCAGTGCGGCCCGACGAATTGCGCCAACACGCGTGCCTGACCCTCGGTGGGCGTCCACACCTCAACACCTGGCAGTTCAAAGACCCCGCAGATGGCGCGTCGGTTCACGTCGACGTCGGCGGCCGGCTGGTCGTTAACAATGGCGAATCCATGCGGCACTTTGCGCTGCAGGGCGCCGGGATCGCCCGGCTTTCCACCTTTCACATCGGCGGCGATCTTGCCGAAGGACGTCTCGTGCGACTGCTTGTGCCCTGGGATGCCGGGGAGAGCGAACCGATTTCGGCGATCTACTCGGCCCAGACGCATGTACCTCAGAGAATCCGAAGGTTCCTGGACTTCTTGGTGCGCGCGATGTGACAGAGAAATTATCAATTGATAAATTATCACTTGATCAGTTTTGGCGGTGGTGTTACCTCTTATGTCAGCTCAGGGAGAGAGCATGGGAGGTTCCCGGCCACTATTCGGGTCGGAGCCAAGTCTGATTTTCAAAAGCGTGAGGACTGACACCACTTGTGTGTCAGAACGATAGGCTATGGCAAAAGCAGCACGAAAATACCTTGATGCGGCCGATCGCGAGCAGCAGATCCTCGAATTTGCGATCGATTTCGTCGCCCAGCGAGGACTGCGGTTCACAACGCGCGAACTGGCCGATGCGCTCGGCGTTTCTCAGCCGCTGCTCTACAGGTACTTCAAGAACCGCGACGACCTGCTCCAGAAGATCTATGACGAAGTCTACCTGAAGCGTTGGGATGCGGGCTGGAACGATCTGCTCGCCGATCGTTCGCTGTCGATCCGCGAACGCCTCGTCCGTTACCTTAGGGCCTACACGGCTGCGATCCTCGATGAGCGCTGGATCCGGATCTTCATCGCGTCGGCGCTGGAAGACCCGCAGATCACCCAGAAATATCTCGGTTTGCTGCATGAGACGACCTTTCCGCTGATCTTCGCCGAAATCGCGGCTGAAGCGGGTGTCGAGGTTCCGACAGGTCCGAAGGCGGACGAACTGGTGCTTGAAATCGTCTGGGGTTTTCACTCCAGTTTCTTCTACATGGGCGTGCGGAAATACGTTTACCGCAACAATATCCCGGATGATCTCGATCCGATTATCCGCGCGCGCGTCGAAGTGTTTGTCACCGGCCTTGCCGCGAGCATGAGCGATCTCGGACAGTTCCTGCCCGAGTTGGAGGTCAGCCGATGAACAGCATCCAAGACCTCCGCGTTTTCTCGGAAATCGTCAAGTCGAACAGTTTTTCGCTTGCCGCGAACAAACTCGGTCTGTCGCCGGCAACAATGAGCGGGCGGCTCAAGGCGCTTGAATGCCATTTCGGGGTCGCCCTCCTGAAGCGAACCACGCGTTCACTTTGCCTGACAGAGGAGGGACGGTATCTGTTCGAAACGTCGCAGGCGATCCTTGAGGATTTCGAGCGGCTCGACAAGACGATGCGCGCGCGCAAGAAGAACCCGAACGGTACCGTGACGATTGCTGCGCCCTCGGAGTTCGGTCGCAAATATTTGATCCCCTTGACCAGCGAGTTCGGCACTGCGCATCCGGAAATTGGCTTCCGCCTCATCCTCGGCGACGACGATGTCAATCTGGTCGATGACGATTGCGATATCGTCATTCGTTTCGGTGCCGTGCCCGATAGCGCACTGACCACCCGCAAGCTTGGCGAGAACCCGATGGTCGTCTGCGCAGCGCCCGACTACCTGGCGCGCGTGGGGGCACCTGACGTTCCTTCCGCTCTCGTGGCTCATAACTGTCTCGTCTATCTCGACGGTAAGACTGCTGCCGACAAGTGGGGCTTCGCCGTCGACGGCGAACCGACGTTCGTTCGTGTGAGCGGCAACCGCATTGTCTCCGACAGGCAGGCCCTGATCGACCTGGCCAAGGCAGGCCAAGGGCTTATTCGCGTGTCATCCTGGGATGTCGCGCGGGAGTTGGACGAAGGGACGCTGATCGCTGTCCTCAGAGACTTCGACTGCGACCCCGAGATCATCCATCTGCTGTCCGAACCCAGACACCGTCTGCCTCTGCGGACGGCCGAGTTTATCGACTTCCTCCTGCAGCGCGTGAAGCGCCTGAGCCGTAGTGCGGAGCTCTGCAGGGCCGAATTACCAAGGCTGCGCGGCGCAGCCTGATCGCGTTCTACATCACCCTTGCTCCGACGGTGCGTCGTCCCGACCACCGAACGACGGCCCATGGAGATATTTCAATGGACTATGGTCTTGATGGCAAGCACGTGTTGGTCACCGGTGGTGCCACGGGCATCGGGCGCGCCATCGCTTCGGTCTTTCTCGGCGAAGGAGCCGATGTCACCGTGAGCGGCATCAGCGCTGCCGAGGTCGAGGATGCCACCGCCGCGCTTGGCAAGCGCAGTCGTGGAATTGCCGGCGATTTGACGGCCCAGGGCGAAGCCGAGCGGCTCTTTGCCTTTGCTACATCGCACCGGCCCGTCGACATCCTCATTAACAACATCGGCATCTTCGAAGTTCGCGATTTCTTTGAAACGACCGACGAGCACTGGTTCCGCTACTTCGATGTGAACGTCATGACCGGTGTGCGTATGTCGCGGCTGGTGTTGAAGGACATGCTGGCACGAGGCGAAGGCAGTGTCGTGTTCATCAGCAGCGAAAGTGCCGTCAAGCCGCAGCCCTGGATGGCACATTACGGTGCCATGAAGACCTGCCTGCTCGGTCTCTCGCGCTCGCTTGCCGAGTTGACGAAGGGCACTCGGGTCCGGGTCAACACGATCCTGCCGGGCCCGACCAATACCGAGGCGGTGCGCCGATACCACCAGGAAATCGCCGATGAAAAGGGCACGACCCGCGACGCCGTCGTCTCCGACTATTTCGACGAAACCGAGCCGACCTCGCTCATCCGCCGAATGATCGAACCCGAAGAGGTAGCGCGCAGCGTCGTGCATCTCGCAGCAAGCCCACACCTCAATGGCATGGCCATGCGTGCAGAGGGCGGCACGATCCGCGCCATTCTGTGAGCCTTATTCAAGGGGGCTGAAGAGTGAATTCAATGCAACGTCCTCAATCGCAAGAGCCAACCAGTTTATCAATGAAATCAGCATGTTTCGGGAGGCGAATGTGAACAGATTTAATCTTGGCGGCAAGCGGGCATTCGTCACCGGTGCCGGCAGTGGCCTCGGGCAGGCAATTGCCATCGCGCTTGCCGAGGCGGGTGCCGATGTCGCCTGCTTCGACCTCCCGGGTGCTACCGGCCAGGGCGAGACATTGGCAGCCATCTCCGCCGCCGGCCGGAATGGACTCGCCCTCGACGGCGACGTCACCGATCGCAACTCGATCGAATCCGCATTCGACCGTGTCGAACGGGATTTCGGTGAGATCGACATCGCGGTCAACAGCGCCGGGATCGCCAATGTCGGTGCGGCCGAAACGATGCCGCAATCCCAGTTCCTGAGGATGATGGACATCAATCTCAACGGGCTCTTCTGGTCCTGTCAGGTCGAGGGCCGCCGCATGCTGGAACGTGGCCGCGGCTCCATTCTCAACATGGCGTCGATCTGCGGCTCGACCGCCATACCCGGCCTTGAGCAGGCGCACTACGACGCAACGAAAGCAGCCGTGATCCGCCTGACCAAGAGCCTTGCGGGCGAATGGGCCGGGCGGGGCGTACGCGTCAACTGCCTGAGCCCGGGCTTCATGGCGACACCCATGAACAGCCGGCCCGAAGTGGCCGAGAACGTCCGCAAATTCGCTGAGATGACGCCGATGAAACGCATGGGGCAGCCGGACGAAGTGGGTGGCCCAGCGGTGTTTCTCGCGAGCGAGGCTGCGAGTTACTGCACCGGCGTCGATCTGAATGTCGACGGCGGCTTTCTATCAATCTGACGACAGAGTGGGAGGAGAAATCATGTCGAAAGTTCTGAAATTCACCAGCGTTGCGATCGTCGCCCTGTGGGCCGCGTCACCGGCCTTCGCCAAGCCCGTCAAGATCGGCTGGGTCCAGGGCAACGCCGCCTTCCAGGCCGAACAGCGCACGCAGGACGGCTTCAAGAAGTACCTGACCGACAACAACATTGACGATTGGGAAGTGACCTATCTCGACTCCGCGGGGTCTGCCGAGAAGGTCGCCAACAACATCGAGGATGCCGTCAACCGCGGTGTCGACGTCATCTATGTGACCTACGCGGACCTGCGTGCGTCGAGCAACGCGCTCAAAGGCGCGGAATCGGCGCATATTCCTGTTTATACGGTCGACTCCGGCTGGATCCCCGGCTCGACTGCGGACATTACCACGAACAACTGGCAGATGTCTGCTGAAGTGTCGTTGAGCCTGATCAGCCAAATGAAGGGCAAGGGCAATCTCATCATCATCACCACCGACAAGATCAAGCCGGTGCGTGAGCGCACCGATACCCTTCGGGCGATCCTGAAAGAGTATCCCGACATCAAGGTCATCGGCGAATACAATTTCGATGTCGCCAATTTCTACCAGGAAACGCTGAACGCCGTGCAGGACTTCGCCACGCGTTACGGCGAAGAGATTACCGCTGTCTGGACCCCCTGGGACGAGCCGGCACAGGCAGCGATCACCGCGCTTCAGGGCGCCGGGTTGAACGTGCCGGTCTCGGGCATGGACGGGCACCCGGAGGCGATCAAGGCGATCTGCGAGCCGAACTCGATGTTCGTTGCGACCGGGCGGCAGCAGTTCGAGGAGTGGGGCGTCAATCTTGCGACCTATGCCAAGCGCGTCATGGTGGATGGTGACCATCCAAAGGAAGTCACGAACGGCAAGGACATCGTCTACTACGGTGCGACGCTCTTCACCAAGGACAACTGCAAGTGAACCGGCCGGGCGGGCGGTGCGACCGCCCGCCCATTTCGGAGGTGCGACATGTCGATTGTTCTTGAGAATATCACCAAGCAATGGCCAGGCACGCTCGCGCTCGACGGCGTGTCCATCGAGATCGTCGAGGGCCGCGTGCACGGCATCGTCGGCGAAAACGGCGCCGGCAAGACGACGCTTGTCAGCATTCTGAGCGGTGCCGTCCAGCCGACGGCCGGAACGCTGAGCATGGCTGGGCAGCCGGTCGCTTTCGAAAACCCGGCGGCGGCCGTTACAAACGGCGTTTCGCTCGTTTCGCAGGAAGGCAGCCTTGTGCCACACCTGACCGGCGCCGAGAATATCTGTCTCGGCTTCGAGCCGGTCAAAAGCCGCTTTTTCATCAACCGGCGCGAAGTTCAGCGGCAGGCGGAAGAGCTGGCGAAACAGTGGTTCCCGGAAACGGCGATAGCACTCAATCGCAAGGTTGATGAACTTCCCTATGCCGACCAGAAGGTCATCGAAATCCTGCGCGCGCTGCACTCGCGCCCAAAGGTCCTGATCCTCGACGAGCCAACGGCAACGTTGCCGGCCAAGGAAAAACAGAGCCTCTGGACGCTGATCCGCCAGCTGTCCGATGCCGGCATGGCGGTGGTTCTCATCAGTCATTTCTTGCAGGAGGTGGTCGATCTTTGCGACGAGATCACCGTACTGCAGGACGGCCGCAAGGTGAGCCACCTCACCAATGCGGGGCAAGAGGTGACCGAACGCCAGCTGATCGACCTCATGCTCAATCGCGGGCAGACCGGCAATCAACATCGTCTGTTCGACAGCGCTCTTACGGAGCGTACCCTTGCTGACGACGCGGAGATCGTCGTCGAAATCAAGGGCTGGCAGGGTGCGCGCTTCCTTATGGATGGCCTGGAGGTTCGCAGCGGCGAGATCGTCGGGCTGATCGGACTGACCGGTTCTGGGCACTTCGAATTCGCCCAGTCGCTGTTTGAACCACGCCTTGCAACGGCGGGGGAGTACCGCTTCAAGAGCAAGGATGTCGGGCGCGCCAGCGTGCGCGACATGAAACGGCGCGGTGCTGCGCTCATCCCCGATCACCGGATGATCAACGCCATGATCGGCGACTGGACCGTCCGGGAGAACATGTCGATGGCTGGCATCCAGGAGACCAGCCTCAAGCCGCTAGGGGTGGTTCAGAACGGGCGTGAGCGGGCCGAGACGCACCGCTTGATCAAGCGGCTGAACATCAAGACGTCGAGTACGGAAACGAAGATCGTCGAGCTTAGCGGTGGCAACAAGCAGAAAGTTTCGGTTGCCAAATGGCAGTTCGCTTCCGAGGGCAGGTACAAGCTCTTCGTCTTTCTCGAACCCACGGAGGGCGTGGATGTCGGCGCAAAACGCGAGATCCATGACCTCATCATCTCGCTCGCCGAACGCGGAGCGGCGGTCATCGTCGCCTCGAGCGATCTCCTCGAAATCGCTCATGTGGCCGACCGGGTCGTGGCGTTCAGGAATGGTCGGGATGCCGACCAGATCGCTCGCCGCGACTTCAGCGAGGCTGTCTTCATCAATGCAATTGCGGGGGTAACCCAATGACCATGACAACAACTATTGCCCAGGAAAAAGCGTCCCGCCCGATGCGCATTGGCACACTGGTCCAGAAATACAGCACGCTCGCCGTTCTGATAGTCCTTTTCCTGGCTTTCGCGATCGGCACGGACCGGTTCTTCACCGGCACCAATCTCGTCAACATTCTCCAGCAGATCTCGATGCTGACGATCGTCGCCGTGGGCCTGACCTTCGGGTTCGCAGCCAAAGAAATGGATCTTTCCGTCGGTTATGTCGTCGGCCTTGCCGGCTTGCTGGCGCCGCTGCTGATGGTGGCCGGTGTGCCGATCCCCCTGTCGATCGTCGGAGCACTCGGTGCCGGTCTTGCCGTCGGCCTTATCAATTCGGCGCTCGTCGTCGGTGTCGGTGTTCCGTCGCTGATTGCAACACTGGCGGCTGGCTCCATTCTGTGGGGCATCAACTTCATGATCTCCGGCGGCCGCGCCATCTATGGTGGTATTCCCGCCGAATACTTGGCTATGGGCCAAGGCAAGGTCGCCGGTGTCCTGCCCTATCCGGCGCTGATCATGTTGGTCGTCGTTGCCAGTTCGTGGTTCTTGATGGAGCGAACGACCTTCGGTCGTTACCTCTATGCCGTCGGCGGCAATGCACGCGCCGCCGAGCTTTCGGGCATCAAGGTACGTTCCTACCGGGTCTATGGGTTGGCACTAAGCTCGCTCTTTGCCGCAATCTCCGGGATTATCCTTTCGGCCCGGCTTGGTTCCGGCCAGCCGAACGGTGGCGAAACCTATCTACTGGACGGTCTTGCCGCTGTATTCATCGGCATGACGATGCTTCGCCCCGGCACGGCGACTGTCATGGGAACGTTCTTCGGGGCGCTGCTGATCGGCATCATGAACAATGGCCTGAACCTGGTGGGCATGGACACCTACGTGCAGAGTATCGTCAAGGGCATCATCATCGTCATCGCCGTGTCGGTGGTCTCGCGTACGACGAAGCTGAAGCTTCTTTGACAGAACAGCGGTGGTGAATGCCGAAGAAACCTTGACGCGCTCCTCGGTCGCCGTGGCATCCTTGCTGCGGCCAACAAGGAGCGTGTGGAGGAGACTGCAGCCATGAATCTGAATCTTAAAGACAAGGTCGTCATCGTCACCGGCGCAAGTTCCGGCATCGGGCTGGAGACGGCAAAGCTGTTCCTGGCCGAGGGTGCCTGCGTCCTGGGCGTCAGCCGGGACATGACACCGGCGAAAGACCTCGCCACGTCTGACCGCTGGCAGACGTGCGAGGTCGATCTTGGGGACAAGGGGGCAGGGGAAGCGGCCGCGGACACCGCGCACAAAGCCTTCGGTCGTATCGACGTGCTTTTCAACAATGCAGGCATCTGTCCGACGCGCGGCGGTTTTCTCGACGTTTCGGACGAGGATTGGGCGCAGACGCTCAATGTCAATCTCATGGGCTATGTCCGTATGGCGCGAGCTGTAATTCCCACCATGCTCGCGCAGAAGAGGGGCGTGCTTATCCATTGTGGTTCGGAGGCCGGGCGCATGCCGCATCCGCTGTTGCCAGACTACAGCACCTCCAAAGCGGCAATCGCGCTTCTGTCCAAAGCGCTTGCACGTGAGTTCACGTCCAAGGGCATTCGCTCGAATGTGGTTGCGCCCGCCCACATACGAACTGAGCTGTGGGACCGTCCGGGCGGGTTCCTTCACGCGCTTGCGGAGCGCTACGGTACCACGATCGACGGCGCGGTGGACGCGTTCCTTGCTGAATCAAGACTGCCCGCGGGGCGGCTTGGCACCGCCCGGGACGTGGCCATGGCGGTTCTTTACCTGGCCTCGGACCTCTCCGAGTTCATTAGTGGCGACGTGATCAATATCGATGGTGGGGTCATACCCACCACGTGACGGAGAAACCGGGATGATACCGATGATTGAGAGCAGCGTTGGAATGTCGAAGGCTTTTCGCGATGAGATTGCGAATGCGGACGAGCGGGTCGGACAGGTTCTCGTGTCCGAAACTGACTTCGTGCGTGTCTGGCACATCTGCCTCGCCCCCGGTGAACGTCTCGGTTTCCACCGACATCAGCTGGATTACTGCTGGATTGCGCTGACGTCAGGACGGTCCCGCTCCACATATTCAGATGGGAAGGCTGTCGTTACCGACTACAACGCCGGCGACTGCAAGGTCTTCGCCTTTGCTGCCGACGAGACGATGGTTCACGATCTGACCAACATCGGCGGGACGCATCTCGCTTTCACAACTATAGAATTCAAGGGCGCGCTCGCGCGAGAGCGCGACAGGGTTGAACCACCAAAAAACGCTGTCCGCGATCTCAATGACTCCATGTGACGCAAGGCGGACGCTTTGCTATGGAATGTTCCTTCTGTGCGTCCAAGGTCGCATAATGTATCGACAGGAACGCTTTAGCCGCTTGCTCCCTCGCTCAGTATTTCCATGTACGCGCGATAGACGAAGACTCGGCCACGCCGTCGACCTGTTGCTTCTTCGACGATCCCAAGTTTCTGGAGTTGGTCTAGAGCTGCGTTGACGGTGGGCATGGTTAGTCCGCTCCGTTTCATCGCCGTGGGGGCGGTCAGATAAGGGCTGGTGCGCATGGCTTCGTGGATCTGGAGGACTGACCCCGTACGCTCAGACTCCCTTACGATGCGTTCGCGGTCGCCGTCGAACAGTCGTGCAATTTGATTGGCAGTCTCAAAAGCTTGTTCCGCTGTTTCGGCGATTCCATGTCGGCGGTAATTCGCTTGTTGGAAAGCGGATGGTCAAGAAGCAGCAGACGCGATGGTCGCTCCACGGCGCTCACATGCTCACGCAGGTCCGGACGACCGCGTTGAACGGCGGACTTCGCGATCGCTTCAGGGCACCATTCCGACAGCCAGACCCGAACGTGCCTTCGATATTCAAACCCAAGCCACCCCCTTTGCGCCGCCGGACCCTCGAGAAGTTACCGGTCTCCAAAGGGGCAATCTCAATTAACTGCCAACTCTTAAATTTAGTGCCAGGCTATCTTGTTGAAACTATTGCTGTCGGAGTCTTGCGGTTAAATGCAAAACGACATGGGCGCTTTGTAGCCGCTATAGGCATTGATCCCTTCGGTCGCACCAAGGTCGCCGGAGCGGATCTGCGGCATCTTCGGCAGTAGATCGGTGATTATCTTGGCCACGCTGCTCTTACCCATCCTTGCAAGCGGTCTGGCGATCCGTTCCTCGGCGACGTAGTGAGCGGGCAGGGCTTTTGCTGTCATTTGGACGGCGCAACATCGGCCCCGTGCGCAGTCATGACCCGGAGGTAGTCTTTTCCAAGAGCCCCGTCGTTGTAGTCGCACCAGTCTTGATATTGGACCATACTGACCATCCCTGCGCGAAGAGTTCGCGACGCGTTCTAAGAAGGTGGCGGTTCCAGCGGCTCGAAACTGGTGGTCGAGCATCTGAACCAAACGGTTCCGCACAATCAAGCAGCTCTCAAAAGTTTGCTGCCGTCAGCAGGCGGAAATGTCGCTTCATCGGAAACGCAACAGGCCCGTTATCAGAAAAACGCGCATGACGTGTAGACCCTCCAATCCCATTGCAAGGTCGAGATGCGGTCCGCGAGCCGGCGGTGGAGCTCGTAGCGTAGAAATAATCAGCGGTAAAAGGCGCCATGCAGCTGTTGATGTCGGGTTGGAAAGCCGGCAAGCGTTCACTGCGACCAGAGAGTCACGTTGAAATTGCGGCCACTGCTCATGGATATATGATCAAGAATGGGAATATTGATTATCTTTATATGTTCTATTAAGCTGACCATGATCATTTATTTGTGATAATTTTCTTCTTTATGGACATAAATATATGAACAGAAAGCAAGCCGCGCTCGCGCGAAAACAGTTGGAAAGACGTCTCGCGCCCGTGCGAGAACTCAAAATCATCTCGCCGCCTCGCGGTTGGATGAAGGCCATCCGGGAAGCTCTTGGTATGACCACCCGACAACTTGCCCACCGCATGGGAGCGGCTCCGTCTCGCATACCGGCCATCGAGAAGGCCGAGGTTTCCGGAGCGACAACAATCAAGACCCTTCGTGAGGCCGCTGCGGCAATGAACTGCACGTTCGTCTACGCTTTCGTGCCGATAAAACCGCTCGACGATATCCTTTACGAGCGTGCCGCCGAAAAGGTGGGCGAGGATATGACGAGGCTCGACCACACCATGCGGCTGGAGAATCAGGCGCTGCTTAAGTCGGACCTGGAGGCAGAACGTCGGCGGCTCGTGGAATCCCTGCTTACCGACGCTGCACGGCGCCTTTGGGATGAGGATTGAGATCCATGGCTGAAGATCCTCTATTCGAGCACGACGACGAGGCAAACACCCCTCTACCCCCTGAGGAGCGGGAGCGGCTCATCCCTTCCTACATCACCTTGCGGCACGAGTTGAATGAGGCCGAGCAAGTCAATATCGGCGAGGGCCTGCGGTGGGCAACGTCGCGAAAAAGGGACGTGCTCGACCAGGCTTTTCTTTGTGAGCTGCATCGCCGCATGTTTGGGGACGTTTGGGACTGGGCTGGGGACTACAGAACCGCGCCTCGCAATATCGGTATCGATGCCTATCGCATCTCAGTGGCAGTCAGGCAGGTGGTCGACGACGTACGCTACTGGGTCGAACACGAAACTTTTCCGCCCGACGAGATCGCCGTGCGGTTCAGTCATATGCTCGTGGCCATTCATCCCTTTCCGAACGGGAACGGCAGATTTTCCCGGCTGGCTGGTGATCTGCTGGCACGTCGGCTTGGCCGGCCGCCCTTTACCTGGGGCAGAGCTGATCTGGTGGATGCGGGCGAGACCCGCGCTCGTTATGTTGCGGCCCTTCGGGCGGCTGATAACCACGACATAGGACCGTTGCTGGCGTTCGCCCGCTCTTGAGGTTCGAACGGGGAGTTAGCCAACCGAACTGAACCGAGGAAGACGATATGAAGACATTCACGCAGTCGCAGTGTCGGGCGAAATGAAAAACTGATCCCCTGGAGGTGCGGACGAATTCTTGGACTAACAGGAGATAGTTCATGTATTCGTACGAAGACCGCATGAGAGCCGTGCAGCTCTACATCAAGCTTGGCAGACGCGTGAAGTCCATCGCGGACGCGCTGGGGATACACAAGACGGGCTGACAGATCAGAGATCGCGCACCTTGCCCGGCACGGAAGCGCCTGCCGTGGACAACATCGTGTCCAATACCAAACAACGAGGAAAGCCCTCTTCGGCTTTCGAGCCATCGATCAGAAATTTGCCTGAGGCGGGCGGGAGAACGCATCCCGTCCTACCCGCTTATGGGGCGTGAGCCGTCTGTGATTGCCCTGCCAGATGGAATCGAAACCCCGGAGCGTCAGCTTCGAGTGCTGCTCAAGCAGGTTGTGCCGCATGGCTCGGGCAATAGCGCGCGAAAGCGTTCTGTCATACGTTCGCTCGCCCGGTCCGGCCGGCACGCCGAGCCTCGAACTGTAGAGCGCGTCGTCAGCTTATGGGCAATGCGCTCGCCTTCATCGAATGCAGCAAGCTGGCATGCCGTCGAGTTTGCGTGCGGGGTTATACCGATGGATGCCGCCATTGCTCTTGGCACCGCCATGGCGACCGTTGCGCTGTCCGACAGAATGGCGACACCTTCGCCGATTACCTGCATGACTGCATTATGTCCGACATTCCGACCACGAGGCGCTGATCATCGAGGACGATCTGGGCAGCGAGTTTCGCTATCGGGGCGGTCCGATTCCACCGCTGAAAGCGCTCGATCAGGCCAGCCAGGTCATCTATATCGGCGCCTTCAGCATGACGCTGCTGCAATCCCTGCGCGTCGGGTACATGATCATGCCGAGGGCGCTAGCGGAAAGGTGCCGCCGGCTGATTCAGGTTCGCTATGGGCGTTGCCGCAGTTCACCGAACAGATCGTTACCACGATTGAGTCGTCCGACACATCCAATCCGCGTGTCGAGGATCACCCCGAAATCGCCATCGAGTCTAGCCGGGGCGCGCGCTTGCGAGGATCGCCTGGGCAAGCGTCTCGGCGGCACGCGAGGGCTTGCTGCGGGGATGGGCGATGTGGAACATGTCCTCGAACGTCATGCGCTCGGGGGCGAGCAGCCGCAGGCGACCGTTACGTACCCATTCGTCGGCGTAGTGGTCGGGCAAGAAGCCGATATAGGCGCCGGAGAGGAGCAATAGCAGCGTGCCCTCCATGTGCGGCGTGGCCGCCGCCCAGTGGAAGTTTACCCCACAGATCGTCTCGGTAAGCATGTAGGTGCGACCAGCAAAAGACTGCGCTTCCAGAACTGCGTCGGTGAGCGCATCGTCGGGCAGGTCGAATAGCGGGTGACCCTGCGCGCAATAGAGTTTCTGCACCTCGGAAAAAACGGGCTGCGTGCGCAAATGCGGCGTCGCGCTGCCGACTGTCGGCATCAGTACGATCTGATAACCACCATTTAGAAGGCCCTGATGCAGCACCTGCGGCGCGGCGACGTCGATCTCCAGATGCACACGCGGCGCCTGTCGGTGGAAGGCAGCGAGCGCCCCCTGGAGATCGAGATCCCGGTTGGTAATCATCGCGTCGACAGTGCCGAAGGTCAGGCTGCCGATCAGTTCCCCTTGCGCTTCGCCGACACGGCTCTGGAACTTTTCCAGCGAGCCGAAAAGATCCAGCGTCGCCTCATAAACGAGGCGTCCCTCGTCGGTCAGAAGGAAACCGCTGCGCCCGCGGCTGCAGAGGCGTAAGCCCAGCCGCTCCTCAAGGTGGCGCATATGGGTGGAGATGGTCGCCTGCGTCATCCCGAGTGATGATTGCGCGGCGGAAAACCCCCCATGCTGCACGACGGAGGCAAAGACACGCAACAATCTCAACTCTGCATCGCCGAGCGACAGATTGAGGATGCGATGGCGAACCTTGTTGATCATTCATTGATTAAGTCACAACTAAACATCCAATCATAGATATTTTTAAGCGTATCGACCTTCCACACACTCCCTTCATCCTGAGGAGGAGAGACATGGCGGGTAATTCCTATGAAACCGGGCGGCTGAACCTGCCGTTCGTCGGCATCTGCACCTTCGGCAAATATCCCTACCAGCCGGACTGGGATGCGATCGATGCGGATGTGGCGATCCTCGGCGCGCCGTTTGACTGCGGTACGCAATGGCGCGCCGGCACCCGCTTCGGGCCGCGAGCCATCCGCGAGGCATCGACGCTGTTTTCCTTCGGCCATGGGGGCGCCTACGATCACGAGGACGACGTCACCTACCTGCCGAGCGACAAGGTTTCGATCGTCGATATCGGTGACGCCGACATCGTCCACACCGACACGATGAAGAGCCATGCCAACATCGAATTCGGCGTGCGCAAGATCCTGGCCGCCGGCGCGCTTCCGGTGGTGCTCGGCGGTGACCATTCGGTCAACATCCCCTGCATCAACGCGTTTGAAGACGACTGTGCTGAACACGGCCCGATCCATATCGTCCAGATCGACGCGCATCTCGACTTCGTCGACGAGCGGCACGGGGTTCGCTACGGCCACGGCAATCCCATGCGCCGGGCCGCCGAGAAGCCCTATGTCTCCGGGCTCTCGCAGTTCGGCATCCGCAACGTTTCCTCGACGGCCAAGGAAGGCTACGAGAATGCGCGGTCAATGGGCTCGGATATCCTGTCCGTGCGCCAGATCCGCGCGCTCGGCACGGAGAAGGTTGCTTCGCGCGTGCCGGCCGGAGCCCGCTACTACGTCACGATCGATATCGACGGCTTCGATCCCTCGATTGCGCCGGGCACCGGCACGCCGTCCCATGGCGGCTTCATCTATTACGAGGTGCTGGAGATCCTCTCGATACTCGCCAGGCGCGGCACCATCGTCGGCATCGACCTGGTCGAGGTTGCGCCGGATTACGACCACTCAGGCTCGACCTCGATCCTCGCCGCCCAGGTGCTGATGAACCTCATCGGCCGCGTCATGCACGCCAAAAGAGGCTGAGACCATGGGTCGTATCGCTTACGATTTTTCCGGCGAACACGTGCTGGTGACGGGCGCCAGCCGCGGCATCGGCCGCGCGGTCGCGGAAGGTTTTGCCGCCGCCGGGGCACAGGTCACCATTCTTTCCTCCGGCCGTGGAATTTACGAGGCCGCCCGCGAGATGTCTGAACGCTTCGGCCGCAGGATCGCGGCCCTCGAATGCGATATCACCGACAGTGCTGCCGTTAAGGCAACGCTTTCGCCGCTTGGTCGCATCGATGTCCTCGTCAACAATGCCGGGCTCGAGCGCATTACGCCGGTGACCGACGAAGACGATAGCGTAGAAGACACGTTCCGACGCATCACCGATATCAACACCAACGGCACCTTTTATGTGACCCGCCATGCGCTGCCGCACATGCGCGAGGGGGGCCGCATCGTCGTCACCGCGTCGATCTGGAGCCGTGTCGCGGTGCCGGAGTTCTCCGCCTATATCGCCTCCAAGCACGCCAATCTTGGTTTCACCCGGGTGATGGCCAAGGAACTTGGGGGACGAGGCATTCGCGTCAATGCCGTCTGCCCCGGCTGGGTGCGCACCGAGGCGGCGATGCTGTCGCTGAAGAACATGTCGCTGCGCACCGGGCGCAGCGAGCAGGACCTGCTGGACGAGATCGTGGGAGCCCAGGTCCTGCCGGGCCTCCTGGAACCGGAAGACCTCGCTGCACCCTATCTCTTCCTCGCTTCCGATGGCGCAAGGGACATGACGGGCCAGGCGCTGATGCTCGACCGCGGCGAGGTGATGGCATGAGTGCGCGCGTTCTTGTCACCGGCGCCTATCGCGGTATTGGGGCTGCTTGCGCCCTGGCGTTCGCAGCGACAGGAGCTCGGGTTGCGCTTGCCGATATTCGCAAACCGGACGAGACGGCGATTTCGGCTGTACAGGCAGGGGCTACGGAAACCCTGACGCTTGCCTGCGATGTCTCAGACGAAGGTTCGGTCGCCGCCATCGGCGAGGTGGTGCAACGGACGTTCGGCGGACTGGATATCGTCGTCCACTGCGCCGGCGTCATTCATGAAGCGCCCTTGCTTGAAACGCCCGTTGCGGATTTCGACCGGGTCATCGCCATCAACCTGCGTGGCAGCTTCCTCGTCGGCAAGATGGCATTGGGGCTGATGGGGGGAACGGCTGAGGAGCCCGCGCGGCTCATCATGATTGCCTCCGACATGGCCTATTACGGCCGCGAGACCTTTTCGCCCTATGTCGCGTCCAAGCACGGCGTGCTCGGTCTGGTGCGTTCCTGGGCAAAGGAATTTGCGCCGCGCGTGCTGGTCAATGCGATCTGCCCCGGTCCGATCGATACCGAGATGCTTGGGGCGGCGAACATGAGCGCCGAATGGCGTGCCAGGGAACTGGCGATACCGCTTGCGCGCTTCGGCAAGCCCGAGGAGATCGCCGAACTCGCACGGTTTCTCGCCGGCTCCGGCGGACGCTACTTCACCGGCCAGGGGATCGGCAGCAACGGCGGGAGCATCATGCCATGATCGCCAATCCCATTCCCTGGCCGAACGGCGCCAAATGCGCCGCCTCCATCACCTTCGACATGGATGCCGACAGCCTCGTCCATATCGCCCATCCAAAGGATGGCCACAGCCGCGTATCGGCGATCTCGATGCTGCAATACGGGCCGAAGCTCGCGATCCCGCGCATTGTCGAGAGCTATCGGCAACTGGGCATCAAGCAGACCTTCTTCGTGCCGGCCTGGTGCATCGAGCAATATCCGCAGGCGATCGAGGCCATTCTGGAAGGCGGCCACGAGCTGGCGCATCACGGCTTCCTGCACGAGCACCCCCGCGAACTTTCGGACGAGCAAGAGGCGCACTGGCTCGACCGCGGCATCGAGGTGATCGTGAAGGCCAGCGGCAAGCGACCGCGTGGCTGGCGGGCGCCGCTTTACAACTTTTCCCACCGGTCCGCTGACCTCCTGGTGTCGCGGGGCTTTGCCTACGACGCCTCGTTGATGGGTGACGACATTCCCTATCTGCTTGAATGCGACGCCGGCACCCTCGTCGAGCTGCCGTCGCACTGGGGCCTCGACGATTGGCCGCAATATGTCCAGTCGATGGACCTCGACTACATGATGCCAATCCGCGCGCCGGAGCAGGGCTTTGCCGCCTTTTCGCAGGAGTTCGAGGCGGCCTATCGCCACGGCGCGCTCTGGGTACCGGTCGTGCATCCCTTTGCCACCGGCCGGCTTGCCCGCTGGGAGGTGGTGCATCGCTTCCTCGAACAGGTTCTCACGCGTGGTGACGTCTGGTTCGCGCCGATGGAGGAGATTGCCGCCCATGTGCGGCGTGTTGTCGAAACCGGCAGCTGGTCGCCGAGGATTGACCGACTGCCCTTCTATTCCGAGCCCGTCACGGTTCGGTAGCCGGCAGCGGGTTTATCCGCTTCCGAAGATCGGCGGCTGATGGAGCCGCAATGGACTTCGCGGAAAGACGCCAGAAGGCGCGACGCGAAAAGGGGAACGACGATGGAAAACAACGATATCGCCTGGCAGAGCGAACTGGCGCGGCGCGCCCGCATCTATGAAGATATCGAGGCGGGCGACCGCTTCGAGGGCACGATGACTGCGCTCGACTACACCGGCATGACGGTATTGACGCTCGTGCTGGTCGTCGGCTTCTGGCTCTGGGGGGCTTGAGATGACCGATCATGTCGCACTCGAACATCTCTCCACTTTGAAGACGGAACAGGAAGAGGCCGCCCGCAATCGTGCTGCCGCCGAGCGCGGCGATGCGCCCCTCTTGCCGTCTGAACGGCTCTGGGGCTTCTGGGAGTTCACCTATGCCAATTCGGCACTGGCGATTGCCACCTGGGCCTTTCTGATCGGCGGCTCTGTCGGCCTCTTCGTCGGTCCGAAGGAGGGCATCGCCGCCATTATCATCGGCAACATCGTCGGCGTCGTGCTGACGGCGCTTGCCACCACCACCATGACCGGCCGCTACGGCGTCGAGCAGTTCGTGGCGCTGCGCAGCCAATTTGGTTACAACGGCAGTCGCGTCGTCTATGTGCTCGCCGTCGTCATTCTCACCATGGGGTGGCTTGCGGTTCTCGCGATGATGTTCGGTCGCTCGATCGACGGGCTGATGGCGCTGAGCGCCGGTGAGGCCGCCAATCCGACGGGCGCGAAGATGATCATCGCCGCGATCGGCGCAATCCTGCTCACCTGGTTCATCGTCGCCAAGGGGCCGACCTCGATCAAGTTCTTCAACATGGTCGTGTCGCCGGCACTGGTCCTCTTGATGGTGGCGATGCTCTACCTCATCCTCAGCCATCATTCGATCGGCGAGCTTCTGGCCTTGCCGGCCCTTGCGCCGCCTTTCGAGGACAAGACGCTGAACTTCATCGTCGCGGTCGAGGTCAATCTGGCAGCCGGCTTCTCCTGGTGGCCTTATATCGGCAATCTGGCGCGGCTGACGAAGAACGAGCGCACCGCCTTCTGGCCCAATGTTCTCGGTATCTTCGGGGCGGCAGCACTCGGCGAAATTGTCGGCCTGCTTGCAGCAGTCGCACTCGGCGAAAGCGATCCGACGATCTGGATGACGAAGATCGCCGGTCCGATGATCGGCATCGTCGCGCTGCTTTTCGTCGCCTTCGCCAACATGACCTCGATGGCAAACATCCTCTACACGTCGATCGTCGGCCTCAGGCAGGTCGGAACCGCATCGGTTCGCGCCATTTCCTGGGGCGCAATCCTGTTCCTCTTCTGCCTCATCCCGTTCGGGCTCGTGGTCTTCTACCCGCAGATGTATGACGGCTTCTTCATCTTCCTCGTCTGGACTTCGGCGCTGAATTCCGCGCTCGCCGGTATCGGGATCGCCGACTACTTCTTCCTGCGTGGCCAGAAGCTCGACATGCGCAGCCTGCACGGACCGCAGGAAAACGGACCCTATCGGTTCTGGGCGGGCTTCAACCCCATCGGGCTCTTTGCCCTTGCGGTCGGCTTCATCGTCTATGTCGCCGTCTTCAATCCGCAGACGCTGGCAAGCCTGCCGGCCTTCAAATACCTGACCGCCTCCGTGCCGTCCTGCCTTGCCGCAGGCGCCACCCACTACGTGCTCACGCGGCTTTTTGCCCGTGGCCGTGGTTGGGGCCAATACCCGTAACGCCTGGAGAAGACCGCCATGAGCGACACCTACGACTACATCATCATCGGCGCAGGATCGGCCGGCTGCGTGCTCGCCAACCGCCTTTCGGAGGACCCGTCGACCAGGGTGCTGGTTCTTGAATTCGGCGGCAGCGACAAGTCGATCTTCATCCAGATGCCGACGGCGCTTTCGATCCCGATGAACGGAACGAAGTACAATTGGAAATACATGACCCTGCCGGAGCCCGGTCTCGACGGCCGGCGCGTGCATTGCCCGCGCGGCAAGGTCATCGGCGGCTCGTCCTCGATCAACGGGCTCGTCTACATGCGCGGCCACGCCAGCGACTTCGACGAGTGGGAGGAACTGGGTGCGCGCGGCTGGCGCTACGCCAACTGCCTGCCTTATTTCCAGCGCGCCGAAAGCTGGCAGGACGGAGGCGACAGCTATCGCGGCGCCTCAGGTCCGCTTGCGACCAATGCCGGCAACGGGATGAAGAACCCGCTCTACGGCGCCTTCGTCGATGCCGGCCGCGAGGCGGGTTACATCACCACAGACGACCCGAACGGGCACATGCAGGAG
The DNA here is from genome assembly GCF_014852205.1 of Ensifer sp. ENS06. Taxonomy (NCBI): domain Bacteria; kingdom Pseudomonadati; phylum Pseudomonadota; class Alphaproteobacteria; order Hyphomicrobiales; family Rhizobiaceae; genus Ensifer; species Ensifer sp. ENS06. The sequence continues at coordinate 81,971 of NZ_JACVBC010000009.1, forward strand.
GGCTTCGGGCCGATGCACATGACCGTCAAGGACGGCGTGCGCTGGTCGACGGCCAACGCCTATCTGAAGCCGGCGATGGGGAGGCCGAACCTCACGGTCATCACCCATGCGATGACGCGGCGCGTGCTTGTCGAAGGCAAGCGCGCCGTTGGCGTCGAGTACGAGCTCGGCGGCGAGCGTCATGTCGCGCGCGCCAACCGCGAGGTGCTGATTTCCTCCGGACCGATCGGATCGCCGCACCTGTTGCAGCGCTCCGGTATCGGGCCAGCCGCCGTGCTGCAGAAGGCCGGTGTTCCCGTGCTGCACGATCTGCCAGGGGTCGGCGAGAACCTGCAGGATCATTCCGAGGTCTACATCCAGTATGCCTGCAAGGAGCCGATCACGCTCAACGGCAAGATGGGGCTCTTCAGCAAGGCTTTGATCGGGGCCGAATGGCTCTTGTTCAAGAAGGGGCTTTCGGTCTCCAACCACTTCGAAAGCGGCGGCTTCATTCGCTCCGACGCGTCGCTGCAATGGCCGGATATCCAGTTCCACTTTCTGCCGGCCGCCATGCGCTACGACGGCAAGAAGCCGCTCGACGGCCACGGTTTCATGGTGCTGACCGGTCCGAACAAGCCGAAGAGCCGCGGCTATGTCCGGCTACGCTCTCCGGAAGCCCATGAGCAACCGGACATCCTTTTCAATTATCTCGACCGCGAGGAGGACCGCGAGGGCTTCCGCCGCTGCCTGCGGCTGACGCGCGAAATCATCGCCCAGCCGGCCTTCGACCGCTTTCGCGGCGAGGAAATGGCGCCGGGCAAGGATGTTCGAAGCAATGACGAGATCGACGCCTGGGTGCGCGAGACAATGGAAAGCACTTACCATCCTTGCGGCTCCTGCCGCATGGGTGAGGACGGCATGGCAGTCGTCGACAGCGAGCTCAAGGTCCGCGGCATCAACGGGCTGAGGGTGATCGACAGTTCCGTCTTTCCGTCAGAGCCCAACGCCAACCTCAATGCGCCGACCATCATGCTGGCGGAACGCGCCTCCGACATGGTGCGCGGCAAGCCACTGCTTGCGGCTTCCAACGCCGCAGTCGGCGTCGCCCCCGGCGTTGGCGTCACCCAGCGCAGCGGAAAGCCGCTTCGCGCCGTCCGGCAATAATGATCCTTGGAAAGGGCGGTGCGTCTGTTGCGCGGTATCGGTTACGTGGTCGCCCGGCGGCTTCGCGGCGATGACGAGGACCCGGAGGATTGGGCCATGGCGGTCGAAAGGCTCCTCAATCGCCTGATCGCCCGATGCGGCCTTGCGATCGGGCGATCGCATCGGCCAGCCGGAAAAGAAGAGGCCTCATTCGATCCGCCGGAACGCCGGCATAGCCCAGAATGAGCGCAGCCGGCTGAGGTGTCGCGATCGTGTAGTCGGACAGGGGATAGCATTGCAGTCCCGCATCGAGCACGGCGCGGTGGGAGGCCCGGTCTTCCCGGCCGCCCTCCAGCCAGGCGAGTGCATTGAGCCCGCTTTCGGAGCAGTCGATGCGGGCAAGTCCGGCAAGCGCATCCCGTCCGGCTAACATGAAAGCCTCGCGGCGCTCGGTGTAAAGGCCGCGCATCCGGCGCAGATGGCTGGCAAAGTGACCGCCGCCGATAAACTCGGCGAGTGCGAGCTGGGTTTCCACCGGGACGCTACGGTTGATCAGCCCCGAGAGCGTGCGAAATGTTCCGACGAGTTGGGGTGGCAGGACGAGAAAGCCGACGCGGATGCCCGGATAGAGCGCCTTGCTGAAACTGCCCGCGTAGATCACCCGGTCGTCGCTGTCGATGGAGCGCATCGAAGGCAAAGGCGCGCCGTCGTAGCGGAATTCGCTGTCGTAGTCATCCTCGATGATCCAGGCGTCGCTCGCCCGCGCCCATTCGAGCAGGGCAAGCCGGCGTGGCAGCGATAAGGTGATGCCGAGCGGGTGGTGGCGCGACGGCATCACGAAGGCGAGGCGCGCGTCGGGATAGCGGGCCATCGCAGCCTCGACATCCATGCCGTCTGCATCGACATCGGCCGGACACAGCTGCAGCCCAAGCGTGCGAAACAGGTTGCTGGTGGTCACCGGCCCCGGATCTTCGAACCAGATCCCGTCGCCAGGATCGGCAAGCGCCAAAGCCGAAAGCGTGAAGGCGGCGTGCCCCCCGGGCGTGATGACGATCTGATCGGGATCGCAAGGGTCGCGCCGGTGCAGGGCCAGATATTCGGCGATCCTCTGGCGAAGCACCAGTTCGCCCGCGACGTCGCCATAGCCCATGGCCACGGCCTTGCCGCCGCGCGTCACGGCGTTCCAGCATTTCCTCCACACAGCGAAGGGAAACCGGTCGAGCGCCGGACGGTTGGGGAGGAAAGGCCTGTCTTCCATTTGGCCGATATCGGCCGACATCCGGCATGACAAGTCGCCAATTCGCGATAGCCGCGGCGGGGCGCGGTCGGCGACGTCGTGGCGGGTCGGCCTCGACAGCGGCTTTGCCGGTTGGCGCGGCAAGGCGGCCGAGACGAAAGTACCGGCACCCTGTCGTGCCTCCAGATAGCCCTCCGCCTTCAAGTTATCGAGCACACGCAGCAGCGTCTGGCGCGACAGGCCCAACTCCTCGGCAAGGATTCGGCTTGCAGGGAGCCGTGTTCCGGCGCGCAGGTGCCCTTTCAGGATCGCCATGCGCAATTGGTCCTGCACCTGGCGGAATTTCGGCAGGGCGACTGTCGCGTCGAGGCGAAGGAAAGGCAGGATTGGCCCTTCAAGCTGTTTGACCACCGGTGCGCCTCCAAAAATTGGTACAGTAGAATGCATCATAATGGACGTTTCTTCGTCGTCCAATTGTTACATCCTGTCCCTACACGAAAACGCACCGATGCATCCCTTCGCAGGACGCAGACAAGGTGCGGGGGAACCGGGAAAGGCGGCGGTGCCGACGACCGGATGCAAGGACAAAAAGCAGCCATCGCCCACGATCCGTCGTCGACGGTCAACAGGAGGAATTCATGAACAAGCTTCTATCGCGTGCAACCAGTCGCGCCTTCGTCTCCACACTCGCCCTGGCGGCGGCCCTGCCGGGTCTTGCCCAGGCTGAGGCATCGCAAGAGCTGGTCGCTGCCGCAACGAAGGAAGGCATGTTGACCGTCATTGCGCTTCCGCACGACTGGTGCAACTACGGAGACGTCATTGCCGGCTTCAAGGCGAAGTATCCGGGCATCGAAGTCAACGAACTGAACCCCGACGCCGGTACCGCCGACGAGCTCGAAGCCATCCGCGCGAACAAGGGCAACACAGGTTCGCAGGCGCCTGACGTCGTCGATCTTGGCCTGGCTTTTGCGCCGGCTGCCGCCAAGGAGGGCCTCCTTCAACCCTACAAGGTGGCGACCTGGGACGAAATTCCTCAAAACATCAAGGACGAGCAAGGCTATTGGTACGGCGACTACTACGGCGTCATGGCCTTCGGTGTGAACAAGGACCTGCTTGATACTGTACCGGCCGACTGGTCGGATCTGTCGAAGTCGGAGTACTCCGGGGCTGTCGCACTCACCGGCGATCCACGGTCTTCGGCACAGGCCATCCTGGCGCTGATGTCGGCAGGCATCTCGCGGGGCGCCAAGCCTGGAACGGAATCGGGCGGCAAGGGCCTGGAGCTCTTTGCGGAACTGAACAAATCCGGCAATTTCGTGCCTGTGCTCGGCAAGGCCGGCACGATCGCGCAGGGGCAGACCCCGATCGTCGCCGCCTGGGACTACAATCTGTTGGCCTGGCGTGACGCGTTGAAGGGCAACCCGCCGATGGACGTCGTCGTACCGGCAAGCGGTGTGGTCGCCGGGGTCTATGTTCAGGCAATCTCGGCCTACGCGCCACACCCGAACGCCGCCAAGCTCTGGATGGAATATCTCTATTCCGACGAAGGCCAGACCGGTTGGCTGAAGGGCTACTGCCACCCGGCGCGCTTCAATGCCATGTTGAAGGCTGGCAAGTTCCCGCAGGAGCTGCTCGACAAGCTGCCGCCTGCCGAAGCCTATGAAAAGGCGATCTTCCCGACGGTCGACGAGCTTTCCGCCAACAAGACGGCGATCGTCGAGGGTTGGGACAAGGTGGTCGGCGCCAACGTGAAGTAATCCTCCGCTTGAGAGAGAAGTTTCACCGGTCGTGAAGCCTCTCGCCCCCTTTGGCGCAATTTTCCCAGGGACAAATCCGATGACGACAAGCGTCGCATCCCTGCCGGCCGTCTTCCGGCCACGACAGGTTCTCAGCTGGTTCGGGGTCGCCCCCTTCTTCGTCTTCGCCACGCTGTTCCTCATCCTGCCCACGCTCAACATCGTGCTCGGCGCGTTCCGCAACGCTGAGGGACAGATGACGCTGGAGAACCTCGGCAAGCTTCTTGCGCCATCCATACGATCGGCCTTCTGGATCTCGATCGAGCTCAGCCTGCTGACAGCGGCGCTCGGGTGTCTGTTCGGCTTCCTCATTGCCGCTGCCATCACGCTCGGCGGCCTTCCGCGACCCCTTCGCAATGCGATCCTGACCTTCTCAGGCGTCGCTTCGAATTTCGCCGGCGTGCCGCTCGCCTTCGCCTTCATCGCAACCCTCGGCCGCCTTGGTTTCGTGACGATGCTGCTGCGCCACTGGTTCGGCATCAATCTTTATGGCGCCGGCTTCAACATCGTCTCCTTCCTCGGACTGGCGCTTACCTACCTCTATTTTCAGATCCCGCTGATGGTGCTGATCATCACGCCGGCACTGGAGGGGCTGCGCCGCGAATGGCGAGAGGCGGCCGAAAGTCTCGGCGCCAACGGTTTTCAGTACTGGCGCCTGGTGGCGTTGCCAGTGCTCTGGCCCTCGCTTCTCGGCACGCTGGCTTTGCTTTTCGCCAATGCCTTTGGAGCGGTTGCGACCGCCATTGCGCTGACCGGCTCATCGCTCTCGATCGCGCCGATCGTCCTGTTCGCCCAGATCCGCGGTGACGTGCTCAATGATCCGCATCTGGGTTATGCGATCGCCTTTGCCATGATCCTTCTCACCGCCATTGCCAACGCAATCTATATCCTCCTGCGCATGCGCGCGGAAAGGTGGGTCAAATGAGGGAAAGGCGTCTCTGGTCCTGGCTCGCCGTCGCTTTGGGTGGGCTCTATTTCCTCCTTCCGCTCGTCGGCATGGTTGACTTCTCCATGCGCATGCAGCGCGATGGCTACAGCTTCGAAGCTTACCGCGTCGTGCTGGCCGATCCGCAGTTCCAGCAAACCTTCGGCTACTCCGTCGTTCTGGCCTTGCTCACGATCGTTCTTGGAATCCTGCTCATCGTGCCGACGGCCTATTTTGTCCGGTTGCGGTTTCCCGGGTTGCGCCCGGTCGTCGAGTTCCTGACGCTGCTGCCACTGGTCATTCCGCCGATCGTCATCGTCTTCGGCTACATCCGCATCTACAATACATCCTCGGTCCTGCCGCTCACAGGAAGCTGGTGGGGTACCAATCTCCTCATTCTGTTCGGCTATGCGACACTGTCGCTGCCCTACATGTATCGCTCCGTCGACACGGGCCTGCGCACCATCGATGTCGGCAGCATGACGGAGGCGGCCCAGAGCCTGGGGTCCGGCTGGACGCGGATCCTTGCCGTCGTCATCCTGCCAAACGTCTTTGTCTCGGTGCTATCCGGCGCCTTCCTGACCTTCGCGATCGTCATCGGCGAATATGTCTTTGCCGCCTTGCTCAACGTCGGCTCGTTCGGCCCTTACATGGTCTGGATGGGTGGCAACCGCGCCTACGAACCCTCGGCGCTCGCCGTTGTCGCTTTCGCCATCACCTGGGCCTGTATGGCCCTGATCCAGCTTGTCACCCGTTTCTCCAAATTCTCCACCGTGAGGCGTTGACCATGGCTTTTCTAGATATCCATCACCTGGAAAAATCCTTTGGCCCGACCCGTGTCGTCAAGGATTTCAACCTCGACATCGAAAAAGGGGAGTTCGTCTCCTTCCTCGGCCCGTCTGGCTGCGGCAAGACCACGGTTTTGCGCATGGTCGCCGGCTTCGAGACGCCGACATCAGGCGCGATCCGCATCGACGGACGGGAGGTGACGGGGCTTGCCGCCAACCGGCGCAACATCGGCATGGTGTTCCAGTCCTATGCACTTTTCCCAAATTTGACGGTGGCGGAAAACATAGGCTTCGGCCTCAAGGTCGCGGGTGAGGGCAAGGCGGCCATTGCACGGCGCGTCGGTGAAATGCTGGATCTGATTGGCCTGCCTCAACTCGAGGGGCGCTATCCCTTCCAGCTCTCCGGCGGCCAGCAGCAGCGTGTGGCGCTTGCGCGCGCCCTGGCGCCGCGCCCGCAAGTGCTGCTGCTCGATGAGCCGCTATCGGCTCTGGATGCGAAGGTCCGCATTAGCCTGCGTGACGAGATCCGCCGGATCCAGCGCGATCTCGGCATCACCGCCATTTTCGTGACGCATGACCAGGAGGAGGCGCTGTCCATTTCGGATCGCGTCGTGGTCATGCACCAGGGCGTCGCCGACCAGGTCGGCACGCCGTTCGAGATCTACAACCGGCCGGCGACGCGCTTCGTTGCGCAATTCGTCGGTACGCTCAATCTTCTCGACGCCGACGTGTTGGATGCGACCACCGGCAAGGTGCGGCTTGGTGGTGTACCGGTGGCGCTGGACCAGCCGCTTGAAGGTCGGCCCGGCGAGCGCATCAGCCTGGCGATGCGTCCAGAATCGGTCGAACTGGGGCGCAGCGACTGCGATCGCGTCGTCCTTTCCGGCGAAATTGCAGCAGTGCATTTTCTCGGTTCAGTGATCCGCATCAAAGTGGCGGTCGCGGGCCAGTTCGTTTCGCTCGATACGTTCAACCAGCCCGACAGGCCGCCGCCCTCGGTTGGCACCACCGTAGAGGTCAGCCTGCCGCATCGCGATCTTCTGGTGCTTGCCGCCTGATGTTCCCTCAGCTTTGAAGTCGCCTGTGAAGGAGCCGGCTCTTTGACCGAAACGACGTTTGACGATCTGGCGTCGCCGGACTGGCGCGCAAAAATTGCCACCCTTTCCGGCCCGGCCCGCGCCCGGCTGGCGGAGCGGGCGCGCAACGCGCCGCTGTTTGCGCACGCCTATGCCTTTCATCTCAACATGCGTTTTGGCGCAGTGACACCGCTGCAGCTTGCCGAATTCGCCTATGAGCAGCGGCTCGTCGGCCTCAAGGTCCATGTCGAGGACGGCGAGGCAGCCAGTCTCGCCGGTATGTCAGACGCAGCGCTTTCTGATTATGGTGCCGCAGTCGAGCAGTTCGGACTGGAGCTCCATATCGAGACCAGCACGACGCAGGAGACAGGTCTCTCCGATGCGGTACGTATCGCGCTTGCCACTGGCGCGACGTCGCTGCGTTGCTATCCGCGCTACGAGGGACGCGTCTCGGAAATTGTCTCACAAACGATTGCTGATCTGCGACGACTGGAGACCTTCGATCCCGAGGGGCGGCTTCGCTACACGCTCGAACAGCACGAGGACCTGAAGTCGGAGGAGCTGATCGGCATCGTAAAGGCGGTCGCCAATCCGCGCCTCGGCCTGCTGTTCGACTTCGGCAACATGATCAATGCCTATGAGCTACCGTTGCCGGCGCTTGCCGCACAGGCACCCTATGTGACCGAAGTGCATGTCAAAGACTGCCTCGTCCAGCAAGATCGCGACGGCTGGGCGCACCTCGCCTGCCAAACAGGCACCGGCCATCTGCCGCTACATGCGATGTTCGTGGACCTGCTTCTGCTTGGCCAGGACCGTGCGCAGGTCTTAAGCTTCGGGCTCGAGGAAGAGGAGGGCTATTTCGCGCCCGCCCTGCGCTTCCCCTCGGAGGAAAGCGACCCGTTCATCGCGGCTCGCTCCGCGAGTTTCACGGACATCGGGACCACCGACCTTGGCGCGCGGCTGCGCCAAGAGGCCATCGCCGCTCATCGGCAGCTCGAAACCGTAAGAACCATGCTCAATCAGATTGCTGCCGAAGCTTTGAGGATAGAACAATGACCCATGAGCCTGACTGCCCACCGCCGTATCTGGCACTTGCGCACGCCATGGCCGATGCCGCAGCCAGCGTCATCCGTCCGCACTTCCGCAAGCGTGTTGTCGTCGACGCCAAGGCAGACTCCAGCCCCGTCACCATTGCCGACCGCGACGCCGAGGCCACAATGCGGCAGATGATCGAAGCGCAGTATCCCAACCACGGGATCAGGGGCGAAGAATTCGGCGCATGCCGAACGGATGCCGAATGGGTGTGGGTGCTCGACCCGATCGACGGCACGAAGTCCTTCATCTCCGGCTCGCTCGCCTTCGGCACGCAGATCGCATTGCTCCATCGCGGCAAACCTGTCCTCGGCATGATCAATCAGCCGATCACCGGCGAACGATGGTTCGGCATAGGCTCCTCCGCGACCCTTAATGAGGAGCCGATCCGCACCAGCGAAAAGACCGCACTCGGCGAGGCGATCCTCTACACCTCGGCCCTTGAGCAGTTCGACCGCGCGCGCCACGAGCGCTTCGACGCCTTGACTGCCAAGGTACGCTTCACCCGCATATCTCATGATTGCTACGCGGCCGGGCTGCTGGCGCTGGGCGGCATCGACCTACTCGTCGAAAGCAATGTTTTCGACTACGACATCCTGCCACAGATGCCCATTATTCTGGCTGCAGGCGGCATCGTGACCGACTGGGATGGGCAGCCTCTTGCGGATGCGACACGGTACGACACCGTGTTGATGGCTGCAAACGCCGACCTCCATCGAGCCGCCGTGAAGATCCTTAGCCGGCTAGGATGAAATCCAGACGAACGGGCCGCTTAATCAATTGCCTGATCGTCGCGCTCGGCTTCAGCACCACCCATCCTCGACGATCATTGTCGCGAACGAAGCGCAGTTAGGGCCGAACTCGACGTTGCCGTAGCCGTGCTCGGTGAACATTCCGCACATCGGCACTAAAAGTCAGTTCATGGTGGCAATTTGCGGACGCTTCAGTGGGCGGTAGCTAGGCGCTCGACGATACCACCAAGACCTCAGCCTTCGAAGCAGAGGTATTGACGAGGCGATGAGGTGTCTGCGGCAAGTTTCCGGATGTTCCGATCCGCTCGGTTCCAGCGCGGTGCGTTGTCATTGCATCGTACTTTCACGTATCTTGAGCTCGAAGCCCAGGTCAACGATTGGCGATGCGATTGGCAGGCCGGCCAGTCGATCAAGCACCATCTGTACAGCCTGTCGGCCGATTTCATAGCGCGGCGTGCGGATGCTGGTGAGCGACGGATAGGCGACGTGCATCATGTCGAGGTCGTTGAAGCCGCAAATTGCCATGCGGTGCGGCACGGCGATGCCTGCCCTTTGGCATTCAAACAGCACGCCCATGGCCAAGTCATCATTGTTGCAGAAGACGGCGTCGAGATCGGCGACCTTTGCCAATGCGTCGGCCAGGAGCTGCCCGCCGAGCGAGACGCGAGACGGCGTCAACGTGGTGGTCACCAGCTTGGGATCAAAGGACTGTGCGGCCTCGAGCGCCGAGCGGTAGCCGGCGAGGCGGCGCTGCGAGCGTGGATCCATTCGGGCGCCGATGAAGCCGATGCGGCGATATCCCGCCTCGATCAGATGATTGGTGGCCACCTTGCCGCCATCGAAGTGGGAGAAGCCGACCAGCATATCGACCGGATCCTCGCCATATTCCATGATCTGCACGATGGGGCAATCCGCGCTCTCGAGCAGTTTGCGGGTCGTTTCGGTCTGGTCGATACCGGACACGATCAACGCCGATGGCCGCTGGCCCAAAAACATCCGGATCAGCCGTTCCTCTTCCCGTGGAGAGTAGTGGGTGTTGCCCATCTGGATCTGCAGCGGGCCGTCGCCGAGCCCGTCATAGATGCCTCGAAGGGTGTCGGCGAAGACGATGTTCGTCAGCGACGGCACGAGAACGCCGATCACATCGGCTCGCGCGGACGCGAGCGCGCGAGCATTGGGATCGGGCGCATAGCCAAGCTGGATCACCGCCGTATCGATCTCGGCGCGCAGTTCGGCCGAAACGAGCGATGGGTCGCGCAGCGCGCGCGAGACGGTGATCGCCGCGACGCCGGCCAGTTTGGCGACGTCGGCGATCGTCGGCCTGCCACTGCCGCGCCGGCTTGCCTTGCGGCCCTGGTCTCTGGAGACGATGTCGTCCGTCACGTCGATCCCTGCCGGTTGCGCGCGCGCAAGGTCTCCACATCGGTGTTGCCGACATACCAGTTCCTTGCGTCGACCTCATCGAAGACGACGGAAATTTCACGCTCTGCAAGCCCGGTCGCTTCGGCAATCGCGGTTACGACCTTGCTTCCGATCGCAGCTTTCTTGATCGAAGGATCGTCGCCGAGGACCTCTCGCACGATGGTGATCCGCACGAACGGCATGATTGACCTCCTGCCTCAGTAGAGACGTGCGCCGTTGACCATCAGCCGAACGGCATAAAGCGAACTGGTCGCGCAGATGTAGAGGATGTTTCGCTTGGGCCCGCCGAACACGCAGTTGGCGGTGTTTTCAGGCACTCTGACCTTGCCGAGCAGGGTGCCGTCCGGGTGATAGCAGTGGATGCCGTCGCGGGCACTTGTCCAGATCCGGCCTTCGTCATCCAGACGGAAGCCGTCAAACAGCCCGGCGGTGCAATCGGCAAAGACCTCGCTACCCGACGCGGTACCAGTTTCATCAACATCGAATACACGCATATGCGCTGGAAGATCAGGGCCGTGCGTCCGTCCGGTGTCGACGACGTAGAGCCGTCTTTCGTCAAGGGAGAAGGCAAGGCCGTTCGGCCGCACCATGTCTTTAATGACGGCAGTGACCGCGCCCGTCGCCGGGTCGACGCGATAGACATGGCAGGCGCCGATTTCGCTTTCGGCCTTGTGGCCTTCGTAATCGCTCTCGATGCCGTAGGCAGGATCGGTAAACCAGATCGACCCGTCGGAGCGCACGACGACATCGTTCGGTGAGTTGAGCCGCTTGCCGTTCCAGCGATCGGCGATGGTTGTGATGCTGCCGTCATGGTTCGTGCGGGTCACGCGGCGGCCGCCGTGCTCGCAGGTCACCAGGCGGCCCTGCCGGTCGGTGGTGTTGCCGTTTGAAAAGTTCGACGGCTGCCGGAAGACGCTCACATGCCCATCGGTCTCGTCATAGCGCAGCATCCGGTCGTTGGGGATGTCCGACCAGACGAGATAGCGCCCGGCGGCGAAATAGGCCGGCCCCTCGGCCCAGCGACACCCCGTATAAAGCTGCTCCACGCGGGCGCTGTGGTTGACCAGCCGGGCAAAGCGCGGGTCTACGATCTCGAAATCCTCGGCCATGGGGTCCCTCATGCGTATTCTTAAGCGTCGCGATATGATAGCGCTATCATCGCGGAAGGAAATAGGCTTCCTTTCGAGACGTCGAAATCAGGCTGATTTCGATCTTAAACCAGTGATATTCGGTCCTCCGTAATCCGCAAATGTTACTTTACAATCGCATGTGGTAGCGCTACCTAATTAAGAGACAGCGGTGTTTTCGGGAGGAGACCAGAGCGCCTCGTCAATGGTGAACGCAGGCATCCAGCGTGCCGGTGCCGCAGGAGTTCGTGCCGCTCGAGGGTGAGTTTCATCCCCGGGCTGGAGAACAAACAAGTGGCGCGCCAATGGGAGGAAATGTCGATGGTGAAGTCACTCGCTGGCGGCATCGTTGCCGCCACTGCCTTTTTCATGCTGGGATCTGCTGCCTATGCAGATCCGGAAATCGTTTCAGGGCCTGCAGCCGAGCCGGAATGTTTCGCGCCGTGGTCGGCGGACACGAAATTCTTCAAGTTCCCGAAAAAGGACGGCCCGTATCGCATAGCACTTGCCAACGGCTACATCGCCAACACCTGGCGTATCCAGATGGTGCAGACCGCCAAGGCCTATGCCGCTCAACCCGACGTCGCAGCCAAACTGAAGGAGTTCAAGGTCGTTTCGACGGGCGAGGATGTGCCGGCCCAGATCTCGGCGATCAACAACTTCATCGACTCCGGCTATGACGCGATCGTCGTCAATGCCCAGAATCCCACGGCGTTTGCGCCGGTCATCAAGCGGGCGAAGGAAGCTGGCGTGGTGCTGGTCGCCTTCGACAACATCCTCGACACCGAGGACGCCATCAACGTCAATGTCGACCAGAAGGGGCTCGGGCAATTGTGGGGCGACTGGCTCGTCAAACATCTGCCTGATGGCGGCAAGGTGCTTGAGGTGCGCGGTGTCGCCGGCACGTCTGTCGATACCGACAGGCACGACGGCATCCATGAGAAGCTCCAGGCGTCGGGCAAGAAGTTCGAGGTCGTCGAGGTCATGGGCAAATGGGACGACGGCGTCGCCCAGAAGGTGACTGCGGACGCAATCGCAACCAGCGGCCCCTTCGACGGCATTACCGGGCAGGGCGGCGACACCGGCATCGTTCAGGCGATGATCGACGCAAAGCACCCCTTCGTGCCTTTCGGCGGCGAAACCGAAAACGGATTTCGCAAGTTCTGTGCGGCACATGCCGCCGACGGCCTGAAATGCTCGTCGGCTGGAACCGGACCCGCGCAAGTGGCCGTCGCCATCAAGACGGCGATTGCCGCGCTCGAGGGTCAGGTGGTGCCGCAGTCGGTCAAATTGCCCTTGGCCATCGTCGAAGATCCGAACTTCAAGGAAGGCCAGGATTATTTCCAGGCGGAGTCCGACAATTTCTTCGTCGGCAATTCGTTCCCCACCTGCGGGATCAATTTCTCCGCCCAGGAGATCATGAAGCAGAGCAAGGATAACCAGTAGTTCGATCAGGATCAGGGCACCGCACAGCTGTGCAGTGCCCTGTCGTCAACAACGGTTTCCGGAGAGCGCAATGGAAAGCGGCGCACCGCTCTTTCGCATGGAAGGCATATCGAAACGCTACGGCGGGGTGCGGGCGCTTGAAAATGCCGAACTGTCCGTCAGGACCGGCGCCATTCACGCCGTTCTCGGCGAGAACGGTGCCGGAAAGTCGACGCTCATCAAGATCATGGCGGGCGTTGTAGCCGCCGACGAGGGGCAGATGACGCTCGATGGACAGCCGGTGACGTTTGCGTCACCGGCCGCCGCCAACGCCGCCGGCATCGCCTGCGTCTTCCAGGAGCTGTCGCTGATCCCGGAACTCAGCGTTGCCGACAACATCGTTATCTTCAATCCGCCGACCCGGTTCGGCATGATCGACCGCAAGGCCCAGCGGCGTCTGGCAGAAGAGGCGCTGGCGCGCGCCGGTGCGGCAGACATCCACCCTCTGGCGCTGGTCAAGGACCTGCCGCTGTCGCGCCAGCAGATCGTCGAGATCGCCAAGGCGCTCGCGCGCAAGCCACGCATCCTCATTCTCGACGAGGCGACGTCGGCGCTCACGGCGGCCGATGTTTCCAAGGTCTTTGCCGTGTTGAAGCGGCTGCGCTCTGAGGGGCTGGCGCTTGTCTACATCTCGCACCGGATGAACGAGATTGCGGAACTGGCAGACGATTGCACCGTGTTTCGAAACGGCAGCAAGGTTGCAAGCTACCCGGCAGGGACAAGGAGCGACAGCGAGGTCATCGAGATGATGATCGGTCGTGAATATCATAGCGTCTATCCACCCAAGCCGGGCCCGCTTGCACCAGCGGCACCCGTCCTTGAGACGCGAAATCTGTCCTGGGCGAACCGCCTTCACGACATCTCGTTTTCATTGCGTGCAGGCGAAATCGTCGGTCTCGGCGGGCTGGACGGGCAGGGACAGCGCGACCTCCTCCTGGCGCTGTTCGGGGTCTTGCGCGGGCTGCGCGGCACGGTTCTCGTCGACGGCAGAGCGATCAGCATCGGCAGCCCTGCGCAGGCGCGCCGGCATGGCATCGGCATGGCGCTCATTCCCGAGGACCGCAAGACCGAGGGGCTGATGCTGCCGATGACGGTGCGTGACAATCTCTCGCTCGCCTCTCTCGACCGGCTGACGCGTGGCGGGATCATCGATCGCGCCAAAGAAGAGAGCGCTATCGACCGGATGATGACGTTGCTGTCCATCAAGGCGGGCAACATTGACGCGCCGGTCGGGGCGCTTTCGGGCGGCAACCAGCAGAAGGTCGTCATTGCGAAATGGCTGATGCGGCAGCCGCGCATCGTCCTTCTTAACGACCCCACGCGCGGCATTGACGTCGGCACCAAGCAGGAGATCTACCAGCTCTTGCGGCGTCTGGCGGACGAAGGCGCGGCTATCCTCTTTTATTCGACGGACTATGCCGAACTCATCGGCTGCTGCGACCGGGTCCTCGTGCTCTATGACGGGGCGGTAAAACGGGAGTTGGCGGGCCGTGAGATAACGGAGCGCGCGCTGATTGCGAGCGCACTCAACATTCCGTCCGCAGACCCAAGCCACCGGGAGCCCATCCAATGAACGACTGGCGGTACCGACTGACGGAACACCGGGGCACGCTGGCGGCGGTTGCGATCTTCGTGGTGATGTTCATCATCTACACATCGAACCATCCGGCCGGCTTCACCGCCAACGTTATCCAGACGGCCGCCAACAAAGGCGTGCTGCTTGCCTTTGTCGCGATGGCTCAAACCATGGTGGTGATCACCGCCGGCATCGACCTCTCGGTCGGCATGATCTTCCTTCTCACCAACTGCCTGGCCTCGTGGCTGGTCGTTGGCTCGCCGCTTGAGACGGCCTTCGGCGTCGTGGTCGTCCTTGGCGTCGGGGCTGCATGCGGCGCCATCAATGGCGCCATTGTCATCTATGGGCGGCTGCAACCGATCGTGGCGACGATCGCAACGGGGGCGGTCTATTTCGGCTTTGCCCTGTTGCTGCGGCCTTTTCCCGGCGGATCCGTCAACGAGGGGCTCGCGGATGCCCTGACCGGCCGGATTTTCGCAGTTGTGCCAGCGAGCCTCGTCGCGCTTGCAGCGGTTGTCGTCGTGATATGGGTGCCCTTCAGCCGGTCGGTCTATGGGCGTGCAGCCTATGCCGTGGGCTCCTCCGAGACGGCCGCCTACATGTCCGGCATGCCGATCCGCCGCGGCAAGTTGCTCGCCTACACGCTTGCGGGCCTGGTCGCCGCACTCGGGGGGCTGTTTCTCACCTTTTTTACCTATACCGGCGACGCAGCACTCGCCAGCGGCAACGCCTACACGCTGTTTTCGATCGCAGCCGTGGTGCTGGGAGGCGTTTCGCTGTTCGGCGGCAAGGGCAGCGCCATCGGCGCGGTCTTCGGTGCGCTGGCATTCCGCACGATCGGCGACCTATTGTTCGTTTTCGATCTCGATCCACTCTGGCAACCGCTGTTCCAGGGACTGATCCTGATGGCGGCCATCAGTCTCGGGGCCCTTGCGCTCTTCAGGGTGCGCAATAGATTGGAGTGGTTCCTGTGAGCGAGACTGCAATGACTGGCGCAACCGGACGCAAATCGACCTTCATACGCAATCTCGACCCGGCGGTGGTCACTGCGTTCGGCTGCATCCTGCTGCTGCTTGTGCTCGGCAGCCTCTATTCGCGCAGCTTCCTGTCGCCGGAGTATCTGCTGCAGCAATTGAAGGTGGCGTCCTTCCTCGGCATCATCGCCACCGGCATGATGCTCGTCATCCTGCTCGGCCAGATCGATCTTTCGGTGCCGTGGACCGTTGCCACTGGCGCGATGATGGCCTGTGCGGCCGCGGCCTACGGTCCGGTCGGGACAGCGCTTGCCATTCCCTTCGGCGTCCTGTGCGGCATCGGCATCGGGCTCGTCAACGGCGTCGGGGTTGCCTATCTGCGCATCCCCTCGATGATCGTGACGCTGGCGACCAATGCCGTCGCCCAAGGGGTGATGGTGGTCTATACGGGCGGTTTCTCGCCACAGGATTCCGCCACCGCAGCCATGCGCTATCTCGCCACCGGTGCTCTGGTTCCCGGTATTCCGAATGTGGTTTTCATCTGGGCGTTGATCGGCGCGGCGATGGTCTTTCTTCTGCGCCGGACGGGCTTCGGGCGCGCGGTCTACGGCATCGGCAATCGCGAGCGTGCGGCCTATCTCTCCGGCATCAACACCCGCCGCATCGTCATGATTGCCTTTGCCGCCTCGGGCGGGCTTTCGGCGCTTGGCGGGGTGCTGCTCGCGGGCTATGCCTCGAAGGCAGCGCAATCCATGGGTGATGCCTATCTTCTTCCGGCCATTGCGGCGGTCGTCCTTGGAGGAACGTCAATCCTCGGCGGGAAGGGATCCTATCTCGGTACGGTCGCGGGCGTCATTCTGATCACGCTCCTGCAATCGATCCTTTCCGTTACGCAGATGCCCGAAGCCGGGCGCCAGATCATCTACGGTGTGGTGATTATCCTGATGCTTCTGCTCTATGGTCGCGCGCCGGCGAGCCGGTAGGAATGCGGGCTCGCGACACGTCACTCGGCATCGCACCTTGACGCTGCTCTCGGCGATGCGACGGAGTTCCGCCGCATCGACGGTTGGACAGTGTTCGATGCTGTCGCGAACCACACCGGATTAGAGACCAAAACCGATTGCGCTTCTCGCACGTATATCCCCTAGAGGTCGCTATTCTTCAGGAACGTCATGAAAGCGCGCGCAAGATTTCAGGTAGTCCTAAGCCTGCTGATTTTGATCGGGACCATTTTCGAGCCGCTCAGGGCGATCGCGGACGAGGCGCGCCCGGTTCGCATCGATGTCGGCGGCTTCAGTCTGAACAGCGTACTTCTTAAACCCGGCAAGCAGACGAGCCTGCCGCCGATCGTTTTCATCCACGGTGCCAGCGCCAGTCTTTACGACCCGATGTATGCCTTTCGCGGGAAGCTCGAAGGAAGAGCGACGCTTTTGTTCGTCGATCGGCCGGGACATGGCGGCTCGGATGTCGGCGGATCTGAAAACATACTGCCTGACGGACAGGCGGACGCCATTGCAACTCTTATGGCAAGGCGCGGGATCCCGAAGGCGATCATTGTCAGCCACTCCTTTGGCGGCGCGATCGCAGCGGCCCTTGCCGTGCGCCATCCCGAAAGGGTTGTCGGTCTCGTCTTCCTGTCGCCAGCCGTCTACCCCTGGAACGGCGGCGTCGCCTGGTATTATGACGCAGCAGCCGTTTCTGTGTCGGGTGCGCTCTTCAGCACTCTGATCGCCCCGCCAATCGGCCTTCTTGCGATCGGCAGCGCGACCCGCGCGACATTTGCGCCGAACACAATGCCGAAAAACTATCTGCGTGAAGCCCGGACACTGCAGGCCCTCAGGCCCGCAGCCTTCCGGCACAATGCCCAGGAAGTGGCGGCACTCAACGACTGGACCCGGACGGCAAGTCGGAAATACCGCAAGATCAAGGCGCCGACGGTCATCATCACCGGTGACGTCGACAGGATTGTCTCACCCAATGTGCATGCACGGCACCTGGCCCGGGATATCCGCGGCGCGAGGCTTATGGTCGTGCACAATCTCGGGCACAAGTCGGACTATGTCGCAAGCGATCTGGCCGTCGCGGCGATCGAAAAGATCAGTGGCCGGAAAGTCGATCTGAGCGCCGTAGCAAGGACGATCGAAGAGCGGATCGCGGCAGATGGCGAGCGTTGATCTCTGGCGGTTGAGGTGCAGGGCCGGCATGGTCGCGCTCTATGGAACGGCGGGCGTTCTGCACGTGGCCTTTCCAGCGCCCTTTGTCGCCATCACCCCTTCGTGGGTGCCTGACGCGCCAGAGGTGATCTTGCTGACAGGACTTTGCGAGATCGCAGGAGCGATCGGTCTGCTGATCCCGGCTCTTCGCAAATATGCCGGCATTGCGCTCGCCCTTTATGCGGTGCTCGTCTTTCCGGCCAATATCAAGCATGCACTGGACAGCCTGAGTGCGCCGGAAGTCGCTCCTTGGCAGTGGCTGTATCACGCCGTCAGGCTGCCGCTGCAACCGGTCGTCGTCTGGCTCGCTGTCTTTGCAGGAGGTGTCGTGACCTGGCCTCTGCGGTGCAATCGGCCGCCACGGCAAGCGGGTGGCTGACGGCGCAGTGCTCGCATAGGTGGCCGAGAGGGGCTTCCGGCTCGGGCGCCGACGTGCTAGTCAAGCTGCCATAGGGATAACCGAAGCTCTGCCTCGAAACCCGACATGTCCATTCCATGTCGGGGCGATCGCTGGTTCGTGCCCGCATGGGTCATCATGCAGGGAGAACGTGCGCATGAACCCTATCGTTGTCTTGCTCGCATTTGCGACATTTGCCACAGGAACCGCTGAAAACATCATAGTCGGCATCGTCTCCGATGTCGCCGGCGAGCTTGGCGTTTCGATCGCGTTTGCCGGGCAGTTGACGGCCGTTTTTTCGATCGTGTTTGCCTTGACGGCGCCCTTGGCGCTCGTCCTTACGATGAAGATCGAGCGCAGGCGCCTTCTTCTTTGTGCTCTGGGCCTGTTCGTCGTTAGCAATCTCTGTGCGGCAGCGAGCCCCAATTTCGCAACGCTTGTCGTCGCCCGCATCGGCATGGCCATGGCGAGCGCGACCGTCTGCCTTCTGGCAACGATGTTGGCGACCGAGCTGGTCGCGAAAGACATGAAAGGTCGAGCCATCGGCATCATTTTCATGGGGATCAGTGGCTCGCTGGTGCTCGGCGTTCCCGCGGGAATTTTCATCTGCGGACTTATCGGCTGGCGGGGCGTCTTCATCGCACTGTCCCTGCTTGCCGGCTTGGTGTGGTTGGCAAGCTGGCGGCATGTTCCGGTCTCCGCTCGCCGTAAAGCCGCCCTTCCAACGTATCTGGACCACCTGCGAAAGCCGCCTCTCGTTGCGGGCCAGTTTGTCTCCATTCTGATGATTGGCGGGCACTTCGTGCTGTTCGCCTTTCTTGGCCCCTACCTCGTTGAGATTGCCAGCGTTGCCGCGGAAAACATCGCGATAGCCTTTGCGGTGCTTGGTATTGCCGGCGTGAGCGGTGGCTATCTCGGTGGTTGGCTTGCCGACCGGTCTTCGCCGCGCAACGTCCTTTTGCTCACGCCGACGGCCTACCTGCTCGCCCTTGTCACAACCGTTGGTCGAGGGCAGCTCGTGGGTGATGTTCAGCGTGCTGATGATCTGGGCCTGCATCAGCTGGATGATCTCGCCGGTGGTACAGAGCTTCTTGATCTCAGCCGGGCCGGAGACGGCCGATACCGGCATAAGCCTGAACCTGTCGACAATGCACATCGGTGTAGGGCTCGGGACGGCAGTTGGGGGGATCGCGCTTGCAAACCTCTCAGTCCACGCCCTGCCGTGGGTTGGAGCGATCATTGCAGCGCTTGCCGTGGTCGCGAGTTTCTGCGCGTTCTGGTCGTCGAGGTTGGCAGAAAGACCACGAGAACGCATTCCAGGCCAAGCCAAAAGCCCTGCCGCATAATCGGAACTCATGGGATTTTGGAGTATCGCCTACGGATTTGGTCCTCTGTGGGCCGCGTTCAGCGCGTGTTGAGACGAGCCATGGCCATTCACGTCAAAACAGCTGGCTCTGTGGAGGCATGACCTGACGCAACTCGGGGCTTGAAAACTGCATGCTTGATGGTTGTCTTGACGGACCAACCTGCAGGTTGAGCCCAAGCCGGAGATCTTGCATCGGCGTCTTCAATTTGATCGGAGGTGTCCTCAACACGCCCGACCACGCCTCCCTTGGAAAGGGTGCGAGGTTTCCATCGCCGAGATCGAACGGAGCGAGCGCCTGCGACACCAGGCCCTCCGCCGCACCATCTTCCAGGATCAGCGAAATGTCCCGCCAGTCACCGTGCGCGGGCACTTCCACCTGGACGCTTGCCTGCACCCAGGTGCCCGCCGGCAGCGGACTAACGAAAGCGTCCGGCAGGAGATCCACGCGGCACCTCTCGGTCGCCACACCGATCTCCTGCCAGTTCGCCATGCGGTCGGGCTGGCAGATGATCCGGCTTGCAGTCATTCGACCGTGAGAAATGGCCAATCCCTCGGCCAACGGTCCGTTCCCGGCAAGAAGGGGATTCGGCAGGATGTTGCCGATCGGGTTGTTGACTGCATCGAAACGGTCGTCCTGCGCCCATGTTCGAGGAGCAGGTGGAGCGAGGAAGCCACTAAGATAGGCTGCCAACGCCTTGCCGACCGCGTAACCGCCCGGAACCGAAAAGTGCGTGCCGTCGTCGGAGAAACCATCGTGTGGCGCCCCATCGGCAGAATAAGGGTCCACCCAGACGGAATTCCAGTCGAAGACGTGGCAGTGCGGTCTCATGGCTGCAAAGGCGAGGCTCTTCTGGTTGATCCAGTGTGCTTTTGCCCGTTCCGATCCGCCGGCGACCCATTTCTGCGTGCCACGCGCCAGGATCGGCAGCAGGATCACCGTCTTTCCAGCCGCTATCAGTCGATCAACGACCGCTTCGCGGATAGACTGGATGACTTCCTTTGTCTCAACCATCATGTCGTTCGTGCCGGCATCGACGACGATCAGGTCAAAATCGAGCTTCAAGACCTCCTCGAGACGCTGTGCGATGTCCCGGGCCTTCTGGCCCGAAACGCCGGCGTTCAGTCCGCCGAAGCCACGGGTGACGCCGATCCTGCCGCTTGGCTCCCAGCCGGGAAATACGCGCGGATCGTGAAACACCGTAATGTCGAGCTGGCCGGCGGAGAGAACCTCCGCCCATGTCGCCCACCCGCGGGCGCAGGAGTGGATGTGCCTGTCGCCTGCGTGGTGGTTCTGCTGGACAAGCGACGTGCCGATGAGGGCGACGCGCTTGCCATGGATCGGAAATCGCACTGTCATGACCATATCAGGAAAACAGCATGCCGCCGTTTACATCGTAGCAGGCGCCGGTGATGAACGACGCCTCATCGGAGACAAGGAAGGCGACCAGATTGGCGACCTCGTCCGATCGGCCCTCGCGCCTGACCGGGGTTGCGGCAGCGACACGCTCGCGCACTTCCGGCTTGGTGAACGTGTCGTGGAAGGTCGTAGAGATCATGCCCGGGCAAACCGAATTGACGCGGATCCTTGGTCCGAGTTCTTTTGCAAGACCACGCGTGAAGGTCATGACCGCCCCCTTCGAGGTGGCATAGGCCAACGCACCAGGGCCGCCGCCATCGCGGCCGGCCTGTGAGGCAAAGGTGACGATCGCGCCACCGTCGGCCATCGCCGGAACGGCCGCCTTGGATGCATTGAAGAGTGAAGTGAGATTGACGTCGATCACCTGCCGGAAGAACGCCTCGTCCATGTCCTGCAAGGTCTTGCGCGCCAAAAGTCCGCCGGCGACATGCACGAGCCCATCGAGCCGACCGAACGCGGCAACTGCCCCGTCGACAGCCGCTTGTGCATCGGCGGCCACGGTCATGTCCGCCTTGATGGCGATCGCCTTGCCACCGGAAGCCGTTATCGCCCTCACGCACTCCTCGGCGCCAGCCGCCGAGCCAAGGTAGGTGATTGCGACCTTCGCGCCGTCGCGGGCAAGCCTCTCGGCGCAGGCCTTGCCGATGTCGCGGCCGCCGCCAGTTACTAAAATGACCTTGTCCTTCAGTCCGTTCATGACATTTCCTTTCCGATCAGAAGTTCTTGGGGATGATGATGCGCAACTGGTTGTCGTCGACATCGGTGAAATAGAGGTCGGCGCTGAAGCCCTGGTCATCGACGAAGTGAAAGACCCGCCGGGGTTCGCTAAGGGCATAGGGAACGAGAAGCGTCACCAGGGTCTGCTTGGTGGACGCTGGAAGCGTTGCCTCGACGTGATATTGGGTGGCCAGGCCCTCGATTTCGGTTGGATCGACGCCTTCGAAACCTTCGATCATGCGTATCTGCGGCGGCCCTGCGGTTGAAAACACGAACTGCCCGTAGAGCCCCGCCCGTTCGCCGGTCAGACGAAAACTGTTGCTGCCCACGTCCATTTGATGGGCGGAGTGAAATAGCCATTTGAGGGGCTGTGGTTCGACGCATTCGACGCGATCGACGATGACGAGGAAGTCGCTGCTGGCGAAATGGATGTCTCGCTCGACCCTGAGGACCAGCGGATTGTTCGCCCGATAGGCCGCCGTGGCATCGCCGCTGATGAAGACATGCGTCGGCTCCTCGCGCACCGCCGTGATCCGACCTCCCGCCTTCTTGCCGATCGCCTTGTCGCCTTCGGCGTATTGCCCGCTGTCGCCTATGAGGACGGCGTTCTTGGATATGGTCTGCCGGCGCCAGCTGCGATGCATGGTCGAGTTGAAGGCGACATAGTAACCGCTCTGGATCGCCAGATCCTCGCCGAAGGCATAGAGCAGGAATGCGTTCTGGTCGCCGTGACTGTGGCTCAAGGAACCAAAGGGGCTGCTCTTGAACAGGAACTGGATGTGGCGATCGGGATCGTCCATGTGTTTCTGGATCGCAACCCAGCCGATGTCCCTGAACCACTTGACCGGCGGCAGGTCGGCAGGTGCCTTTGCCTCGACTTGCGGGTAATCGTGCCGATAGACAAGCTCGTCGAAATTGAGGTCCCACCAGCCGTAGTTATAGAATTCCATGGCGGTACCGGCGGCATCCGCCTTCAGCCGCTCGAAATACCACTGGTAATGGGCGTTGCCGGTGACGCCGGCAAACTGGCGGACATTGTAGCCAACCTTGAGACCAGGCGGATCGCCGAGGGTGGAGTCGTCTCCGAAGCAGGCCCGCCTCGTACCCGGCGCCTTCGTGTAGAGCGGAAAATCACCTGTTTTCTGGAAGAACGGCCGCCGATAGAGATCGACCTTGAGGAAGTTTCGGATGAGATTGGCGGCTTCCGTCAGATAGGCGATGCCGGTCATCCAGTAGTGTGGACCCTCCGCCCACCCGCCGTCGCTGTCGCCCCATGGCGAATAGAGGGTGAAAAGAAATTCGACCGTATAGTCCAGCCAGCCCTCGGCTTCCTTTTCCTCACCGGCCAGCGCGATACATGCCGCTGTGAGGGCCGCCGAAAGCGAGCGCACCGCGTGACTGTCATAGGGGAAAACATGGATGCGCGCACGCCAGATCACGTGGTCTGCGACTTCGCGTGTCCGCGCAAGGAGCACACGACGCACGCGATCTCGCTCACCGTCATCGAGATGGTCGTATAGCCAATCGTAGCCCCAGGCGAGCGCGGTCACTACGCGGAATGCCGCCTCGTCATTGTAGGAGCGGGCCGTTGCTCCCTGCGGATCCCAGGCCGCGACCGACAGCAGCCAGTCCTTGGCCCGCGCAATCATGTCTGCGTCATCCAGGATGACACCTGCAATCGCCAGGTGCCGGATGGCGTAGATCGCCTCCTGGCAGTCGATGTACATCTGCCGCCAGAGCTTGGCGGTGCGCACATTATCCGGGTAACGTTGCGGTTCGGCGATCAGGCTCCGCGAGAGCCACGGCTCCACCGAGTTCACGTAGAAGGTCTTCCAGCCGCAGCAATCAGGATCCTCCTGCAACCGGCTGCGGAAGTTGGTGATGCCATCCGGATTGAGCCACAGGCGGGGATGGCGAAGATCCATGATGTCGCGCCGCTTTGCCGCGCGCGGCAAGGCCGTCTCGGGAAGGCCCGGCTTGAGCGTAAATTCACGCACGCTGCTCCAATCGGAGGCCGCGCGCTTTTCGGCGTCGTTCCAAAGGGCAAATGACCAGCAGTAGGAACCGGGTTCGAGCACTGTATCCGGGGTGAAGAAGTTCCAGGCGATGTTGTCGAAGACCAGCGTCCGCTCGGGCGCAAAGCCCGCATCGCTCGAGATCCGCACCACATAGCGCGCATCGTCGTTCAGGGCCGGCAGCCAGCTGAAACGGGGCGGATTTTCGACAGAGCTTTCGCCGGCCGGCTGATAGCCGATCGTCAGGGTCCCCGGTTTTGGCTCATCGAGATATTGCAGGCGGGGTGCTTCAGCGGTTTTGGGCATCGAAATGACGTCCTTTGAATACGTGATAGAGGCGAGCGCGAGCCGGTCGCGCCCGATAATCGGGTCAGTTCTTTCCGTATTGGCGGTCATAGGCCGCCTGCATCACCTCGGAGACCTTGGCGTAGCCGAGTTGGTCGAGGCGGGCGAGGTAGCCGTCCCAGGAGGCATCGACATCCTGGGCTCCGAGGACCCAGGTCTGCTGCATTTCCATCATGTAGGTGAGAAGGCTCGGCCAGTACTTGTCGTAAACGGCGCGCTCGTCGCTGTTCATCGAGACGCCGGTAAACTCAGGCTGCAGAAGCCCTGGTTCCTTCTCGTACATGGCGATCCCGTCGAGAGCCATCTTGTTCGTCCATTGCTCCTCGGAGGCATAGGCGGCCCAATAGCCACGCGGCACGCCGGCGCCGATTTCCCACATCTGGGCGTTCACCGGCTTGGGGTTGTGAAGGACGGTCTGCTTGTAGACGGGCTTGCCGTCGACCATGTCATAGGTCTCGCCCTCGATGCCCCAGTTCGACAGGATCCGGCCCTTTTCGGAGAACCAGAAGTCGAAGTACTTGATCGTCTCGACCGGGTGCTGGTTCGAATAGGAGATCGCCCAGCCTGCCGGCTGAACGGTCGCACGCCGGCTGTCCTCGAAGCGCCTCCCGGACACGGTCTTCGGCGGCAGCATCGGCGCGAAGTCGATGCCTGGAACGCTGTCCTTCAGAGCGTCGGTGTAGTTGGACGTGCTTGCGAACCAGTCGTGCGTCATGCCCCCGATATTGTTGCCGAGCATGTATTCACGCACCCGAGCTCCACGCGTGAACACCTCCGTATCGATCAAGCCCTCCTTGAACCACTGCGCAACTTTGGAAATGCCGGTCCTATAGTTCGGTGTTGTCCAGGGATGCACGACCTTGCCGTCTTCGATCATGAAGTCGCCGTAGCGTTCCGAGCCGGACACGCGGGCATCCCACATGTTGATCAGTCGGACTGCTTCGATCGGCTCGCGTGCGAAGTAGGGAACTTCATCCTTCTTGCCGTTGCCGTTCGGGTCTTTCTCGCGGAAAGCCTTGAGAACGGCATAGAGTTCGTCGACGTTTTCCGGAACCTTCAGGCCCAGTTTGTCGAGCCAGTCCCGGCGGATGAACCAGGCACGCGAGAACTCGCCCTCGGGCACATAGGGGATGAAGTAGATGTGACCGTCAGGTGCGCTGATGGCCTGGCGCACGATCGGATGCTCGTCGAAGAACTTCTTGAGGTTGGGGGCGTTCTCCTCGATCAGGTCATCCAGGGGCATGAAGGCGCCCTCCATGCCATAGCGAATGAAGTCGTCCTTCAGCCCGCCGGTGACGTCGCCGCCAACGATGTCCGGCAGGTTGCCCGAGGCCATCAGCAAGTTGAACGCATCCCGGCTGCTGCTGGTCGCAAGCGAGGCGACATTCTTCACGTGGATCCCGGTCCATTCGGCCGCCTTCCTCTCGACGGGCCAGTCTTCCGTGTAGACGTATTTGTCACGGAAATGGAAATGGATCGTCAGCTCGAGCGGGTCGTCCGTAATCTTCGTCGAAGCGTCTTGCGCATAGACAGGACCCGATTGCAGCAACGCACAGGTGGCAAGCAGCGCCAACGTGTCTCGAATATATCTCATTCCATTCTCCTCCTTAAACAGAACTGACTGAGACGGCCGTTATTCCTTCACGCCGCCAAGGGTGATGCCCTTGTTGAAGTATTTCTGGATGCTTGGATAAATGAGCAGCACTGGAATGATCGAAGCGATCATGATCGCCGCGGTGACGGTCTCGAACGAATAACGAGACGTCAAAAGGCTGCTTGCGAACTCGTCGTTGGCGGTAAGATCGACGATGATCCGCTTGAGGTAGAGCTGAAGCGGGATCTTCTCCTCGCCGCGCAACAGCACCATGGCCCAGAAGTAGCTGTTCCACCTGGAAACGATGCAGAACAGCGCGACCGTGATGATCGCCGGTTTGGACAAGGGGATGAAAACCTTCCAAAGCAGCTGGAACTCGCTGGCGCCATCCATCTTGGCGGCCTCCTCGAAGGATTTCGGCACGGCCTCGAAGAAGTTGCGCAGCAAGATGACGTTGAAGGCGTTGCAGGCGAAACCGATGATGATGCCCAACCGCGAGTCGAGCAGCCCGAGATCCCGCATGTTGAGGAAGAATGGGATCATGCCGGCGTTGAACCACAGGGTGAACGCGACCATCATGTTGAGGATCTTGCGCCCCCTTAGGCGGGCACGCGAAAGCGCATAGGCGCCGGGGATCATGATCGCGAGGCTGACCGCCGTGCCGCCGAAGGTGTAGATGAAGGTATTGCCGTAGGCGATCCAGAAGAGCCGATCCGAAAGAACGAATTCGTAGGCCGCAAGTGTCAGGTCCTTCGGCAACAGCACGACCTGACCCGAGGTGACTGCGGCACCCGACGAGATCGATACCGACAGGATGTAGATGAACGGGTAGAGCGTGGAAAGGACGAAGAGCCCGATCAGGGTCGCGTTCGCATATCCGAAGATCCGGTCGCCGCGAGAATAGAGATTGAAGCTAGCCATGACGATCACCAGAGCGAGGTTGTCGAAACCTTCCGGCTGATCCGGTTGGCTGCGAAGACGAGAGCGAAGGCGATGACCGCATTGAAGAGGCCGGCGGCGGTGGCAAGGTCGTACTGCGTACCCTGCAGACCCGTCCGGTAGACGTAGGTCGAGACGACGTCGGCGGTGCGGTAGGTTGCCGGCTGGTAGAGCAGGATGATGTATTCGAACCCGACCTCGACGAGGTTGCCGATGCGGATGATCAGCATGATGATGATCGTCGGAAGGATGCACGGAAGCGTGATGCGCCACATCATCTGCCAGCGCGATGCGCCATCGACCCGGGCCGATTCATAGAGCGTCGGGCTGATGCCGGCGATCGCCGCGAGATAGACGATCGATTCGAAGCCTGCTTCCTTCCAGATGTTCGATCCGATGAAAACGGTACGGAACCATTCCGGCTGGGTGAGGAAGTAGACCCGGTCAAGGCCGAGGCTCGACAGGATGAGGTTGACCACGCCTGTCGTGGGAGACAGCAGGTTGATCACAATGCCCGCGACGATCACCACCGAGATGAAGTGGGGCAGATAGACGATGGTCTGGGAAAACCTGCGGCCCAACTCGCTCTGAAGCTCGTTGAACATGATGGCGAGCACGATCGGTACGGGGAAGGCGAAAATCAGCCCGAGGCCGCTGATGGTGATCGTATTGACGAATGCGCGGATGAAGATCTGGTCGCCAACAAGGGTGCGAAAGTTCTCAAGACCCACCCAGGGACTTCCGGCGATACCGCGGAACGGGCTGAAATCCTTGAACGCAATCTGCAGTCCTTCCATGGGCTTGTAGAGGAAGAGCAAAAACCAAAGGAGCATCGGAAGGATAAGCAGGTAAAGCTGCCAGTCTTTCCGGAGGTCCTCGCCAAGGCGCTTGAAATATCCGGCGATCATCGATGTCATCCTCGCCTCACGCATGACCGTTGACGGCTTTGCCGCTCTCGGCGTCGAAGACATGGAGACGGCTCACCGGTATCTGCAGCTTGCCGATATGCGAGAGTGCCTCGACATCGGCGGGCGTTTCGATCTTGGCGACGATCGGCTGGCCGGAAATCCTGGTGTGCAGAAGAGCCTCGGACCCAAGCGGCTCCACGAGTTCGACTGTCGCGGCGATTTCCTGGACGTCCCCGCTCGCTTGCTTGCCGACCGCGACGTGCTCGGGCCGGAGGCCGACGAGGATACGTTGATCGGCGCGCAGGGATGTAACCATTGCCATCGGTAATCTGAGGAGGGCGGCTTCCGCGTCGGCAGCGTCTATGCGCGCCTGCAGTTCACCGTCCACGGAGACGACTGTTGCGCGCAGGAGGTTCATGGGTGGTGAACCGAGAAAGCTTGCAACGAAGGCATTGGCCGGCTTGAGGAAAAGCTCCATCGGTGTGCCGACCTGTTCGACGCGGCCGCCGTTCATGACGACGATGCGGTCTGCCAGCGTCATCGCCTCGATCTGGTCGTGGGTGACGTAGATGCTGGTGACGCCCATGCGTTTGTGAAGCCGCTTGATCTCCGCGCGCATCTGGGTGCGAAGCTTGGCATCGAGGTTCGACAAAGGTTCGTCGAACAGGAAGACTTGCGGCTTGCGGACGATCGCCCGCCCCATGGCAACGCGCTGCCGCTGGCCACCCGACAGGTCCGCGGGCTTGCGTGCAAGGTAGGGCGTGAGGTCGAGGATAGCCGCCGCTTCCTTGACGGCCGCTTCGATTGCGTCCTTCTTTTCACGCCTTACGCGCAGGCCGAAGGCGATGTTTTCAGCGACATTGAGGTGGGGATAAAGCGCGTAGTTCTGGAACACCATCGCTACGTCGCGGTCCTTTGGCGCGACCCGATTGACGAGCCGCCCGCCGATCGAGACCGTTCCGCCGGAAATCTCCTCCAGGCCCGCCACCATCCGCAAGGTCGTTGACTTGCCGCATCCCGACGGCCCGACGAGAACGACGAACTCCCCGCGTTCGACATTCAGGTTTACAGAGTGCACGACTTCGAGTGCGCCGTAGCGTTTCACTACGTCGTTCAATTCCACTGCAGACATTTCAGTTTTCCTCCCGACGGCGCCTACCTCAGGTCAGGCTGCGCCGTGGTTTCCGTTTTTCTGTTGTGGTTGCATTGATCGATTCGATGTAGCTCCACAGTTTCGGATCGCGTGAAAGCTCTGTGATCTTGGCTTCGAGAGAGCCAAGATGCCGGGTCATAGCGGCCACCGCTTCATCCGGAGATGCGGCCCTTATCGCATCGATGATGTCGCGGTGTTCGTGGATGACCTCGCCGGTCCTGCGCACGCCGAACACCATCTTCAGATGGCGCATCCGGTCAATCTCGCCTTTGGCCTGATTGACAAAGGCCCAGACGCCGCTCAGCCGCGCCGTCGAAAAGATCACCCGGTGAAAGTCCTCGTCCAGCTCGAAGAAACGCGTGTAGTCCTCGTTTGCGACAGCCTCGATCTGCTGGTTGAGAGAGAGCTCCAATCGGCCAAGATCTTCCAGCGTATGCCGCTTGGCGGCCTCTGCCGCTGCGCCCGACTCGAGGCGAAAACGAATGAAGCAGGCCTCGATGTAGCGCTGCACCTCGATCGTCGCGACAAAGGTGCCGCCCTGTGGCACGACCTTGACCAGGCCCTCCTCGGATAGCCGGATAATCGCCTCGCGAACCGGGGTCTTGGAGACGTTGAGGATCGCGGCCACTTCCTTTTCCGGCAACGCCCGTCCGGGCAGAAGCCTGACTTCGACGATCAATTGTCGAAGCAGCCGATAGACCTTGGCCGTGGTGTTGCCCGGTCCCTCCTTCGGAAAGGAGCGAAGCAATTCTTCAAGGGGTAAGGCAGGAATTTCGACAATTTGAGACATATCATTCCGCAAACTGATATCTTAGTTGCGAGAGTGATGTCTCATGGCGCGGTTGTCAAGGTGAAATCCACGTTGACAGTCGAGCGCGTTAAACTTGCAGGCACTGGAACTATATTGCGGTCAATGAAGGCGCCTCCGAGGGCCTGACTATGGCTGTCCTTTTCGTTCGACAAAGTGGAAGAGGCGGCGTCGATCGGCCAGATTCAGCTGTGAATAGCGTCGAGACATGCCAAAATATCCAAGGGGAAACCATTGAAATCATTGGCATGTCGCACTTTAAATTAGAATTTACCTACATTTGTCTGAGCGTCATAAGCGTTGGAAGTGAACACCTGCCACGCGTCCGTTCGCAGCGTCGCTCGAATACTCCGGGAATAGCGGACGTTCAAATGTCCCCAACTTGTCTGGACCCGGCATTGCCGAACCGGCTTACTGATTTCGATGGCCGCTCGACCTGATGACCAGCGGCAACGGATCAGGCGGTTTCAGTGCAATCAGGCCGACGGACTTGATCATTCATCGCGGTGGGGGCTCCGACCGTTGGGTAGGCCATCCATAGTTAAGCTCGGTCCTGCAATTCCTCTACGACTGGCGCCTCAGCGCGTCAGTCGCAGTGCACGCCATCCTGAAGTGGTTTGGCGACAAGGTCCCCAGCTCAAAACCCGGCGAACAAAAGAGTTTTGCTAGTCGGGCAGAGTCTGGGTGGACTAAATGTCCCCGGCCTGTCAAAAGTCCTCCGGGACGCGATCGCCGTTATTTTTGGAACGGGGTCGGGCGACCGATTGACGTCACGTTGCTGCCGCGAGATCACGCTGGCCGTCCTACTATTTATCAGCACCCGAGACTGGTTGAAATCAGCGGCCAATAGCGCGGCGATGGCTACTTTCGGCCGAAAGCGGCTACACTGCAGCTTCGGATTGACGCCCAAGAGAGATCAATCGGGCGAGACCCAAAAAAGTATGGACGGCGGACTTCGATCCTAAGGGCATGGTGAGCCCGGCAGGACTCTAACCTGCGACCCATTGAGCGGGCTCTAACCATCGAGCTACAGGTCCCGCCAGATTACTTCCAAGGGCGGCGGACGAATTAATCAAGCTTGAGGGGCGACGAAGCGCTTCGCAAATCTCCGGCGCTCGGTGGGAGGCCGAGCCGTCCCCGCTCTCCAAAAGTGCAAGAAGCAGGGCTCGAAACGAAATGACTTCGCCCTCGCTGGCCAGATGCTTGAGCGTGGCGACATCGTCGTTGGTTAGGAGGGTCGCAGGCTGGCCGCGGCGATCGAAGGGCAGGATGGCGTCGAGCGCGTCGAGTTCTTCAGCGCGTTTGAGGGCGGATTCTGAGGAGGGTTCGCTCATTTCGGCAGGCCGTTGATATAGAGATCGCTGTGTGCCGACATCACGCGGCGCTCCGAACCCGGAATGCCTTCCACGGCGCACAGCCATACCTCGTCGATCAAGGAGGATTTTCCGCGCTGGCTCCGCTTGCCGCTTTGTGTGGTCGCCGACACGTCTGCGGGCGCTTTTGCTGGGCCGCTTCGAGCCACCATGAATTCGGCCTCACGCGGCCTCGATGTCGGTTTGCGAAAAATCGTTGCCCTTGTAGAGGAGCGGTTCTCCCGAAAGGGCCGCAAGAGCATAGGAAAAGCAGTCGCCGTAGTTGAGGCTGGCCGGATGACGTCCCTTGCCATAGCGCCGCCAGGCGCGCCGCGCACGATCGGCATGTTCGGCTGTAACTGGGACGATTTCGACTTCTGCCTTGTAGAGCCAGAGGTCGAGATCGGCGCCTGCGGCCTCCCCAAGTCGAGTTTCGATCACCATAGCAGTCTCTAGGACGGTCGCGGCGGAGATGAGCCTGACGGGGTCGTCTGCAATGCGCTCGCGAAAAGCCGCCGCTTCCGGCTCATTGAAGGCGATGGCGACAAGGACGGAGGTATCGATGACCATCAGGATGGAAGTCCGTTGTCGTCGTAGCCGAGAATTTCGTCGGCAGTGCGGCCGTCGAGAACGGGCCGAGCGTTCCAGCGTCGCTGGATCGCTTCGAGGTCCTCGAGGAGAGCGGCTTTGCGCAAGTCAGAGCCAAGCCGTCGCAGGCGCTCTTCGAGCGCGCGCTTGGTTGCCAGTGTGATGCTTTCGCCGGTCCGTTCGGAAAGGGTGCGGGCCAGCTGTTCAGTGTCGTGGTCTTTGATGCTCAGCGCCATATTTCGACCAGGGTTCCTAAATTTCTATATTCTACCTATAGCACAGTCGCTCTGCACGGGCAATGCGAGGGGTTGGGCTTTAACGGACGTCGGCGAAAATGTTCTTTTCCGACGGCCCTCCAAGTGGCTGGGGATACAGAATTTAGCGATTTGCGCCATCAAATCCATCGCTATCGATACCTGAAACCTCTGCAATGTAGTGCAAAAATCAGCATCCTGAAGACGGAAGCAGGTAGCCAGTTCGCTTCTGTTGAAGAAGTTTAAAACGCATTCAGATGGTGAATGAACCGCGTACCTGAAAACACCGTGGCTTTCGCTTCTCGATTTCAATTGAGGCGCTAATCTTTAATTTCGACGCCGAACCATGATCTAACGACTTCACGTCAAGCAGGGGGAGGGATCTTTCAAAGCCCGGGTGGCCTGGGAAGATTGCGCCGGAACCGGCGGCCGACGCTGTGGTTTGTGCGGCGCCGGCACGCCCGGGTTTTTGCACGAAGGTCGCGAACTGCTGTAGCTGTCCGATGATGTTCGATCTTGCAATGGCCTGGCAAAAAGTGGCTCACTGAAATCGTTAGCAGAAAATCGTACGGCGTTTATCGTTTAAACCCAACGGCGATAAGACAATCTTCGGTTTGAAGCGTTAAAGCAAAACCCACACCGGGGCAGATTTGGGGGCGGTACTTGTGGCCGACCCTGTGAAACAACGCGTCCCATCGCGATCTCGAAACGCGGGCTCTGACATCCGGGAACTGCGAGCGCCATCAATGAAAACGGAAACGGCGAATTCACTGGTTCGGGCTCCGAGGATTATGTGGTCGTGCGCCGTCGCTACTCATCAAGGCGAGGGAATCGCGGTCGGCCTGCCACCATGTCGCTTGGGCAGCCGCCGATCGTTTGGAGTGGAAACTGGATGTCCCCAATCACCCAGCTAAAGGGAAGTCGCGCCAAGTAAGCGGTTATACGGATCTTCGCCAACCTCATCTCATCGACATCAGGTTCATTATCAGGCCGGCCTTGATGACGAGCTTAGGTCGAAGGGGGTCAGAATGAAGGTGACGTTATTACCGCCGACGGCGCGTTGGCCGATATAAGTGGAGTACGAACCGTTGAGCGGGGTCGTTTGCCCAACCATGCAAGCAATGCGATGTCGTGTTTCGAAGATTGCTCTTGAAAAAGTGGGCTCGGCTTAGCACCGTCGGCCTTATACCTCTGAGGTCAGGAAAGATCTCGCATACAATGGAAGCAGTAGCGCCCGAGTCCAGATTTAACTGTTACGTACTTCCCCTTTTCTCGTGACGAGCAATGATGTTTGCCGACGTCGCAGAAGATTTCGGGTTCGAGGCGGTGTGTTTGGCGCCATCTGCCTCATGCGGGGCGAGGACTTCCGTCGTTAGCAACGCAATGAGTAATCCTGCGTGGGGCCGCGTGGCCATTGGAGGGCGCATGAGCTTGTTGGAACTGGGGCGGGCTCGGCTGGCTATGGTGTTGCCACATCATCGCGAGCAATTGCGGAATGCTATGGATGATTACAGCCGTGAACTTTTCGAGGCCTACGCCTTGGCGTCGACGACACTCGACAATCTCGAGCGAGAGATGTCGAGGCGTGAGGATTTGATACATGAGTATCATCAAATCTGCCTGGATTTGCAGGCGGAAGTGCTAACGATGCTCACCAAAAAAAAGGATGAGACGTAACCGAAGAAGCGGGGGACCGCTTCCCGCCGTCGTGGCGCGAACGGGCGCGAAGCCCGGCAAGGCAACTGCGAAGATCGAAAGTGAGCGACTTGAAATCTACGTGCATGTCCACTCGCGCTTTCGCTATGCGCCTAGCGACCGCACTCGCTCCAACAATCGTCGTGGCCTCCACCTCAGAAGCGGAACTGGTCGCCAGGCTTCGATCTTGCGCTTCCCGATTGGAAGCAGGCAGTGACTACGGAAGCTATGTCGAAGGGTGTAACGATGCTCAGTTGTGAGGCGCGCGCTCGAGTTCATGCGCGGCCGAGTTGGTCCCAACGCAAATGCCGAAAGCGCCCAGGTTGCGAAGCAGGAGTTCGCTGCAGATCTCAGACAACCCAATGGAGGCTCGGTCGCGGGTCCAGGCGCTTGTAGAGGAGTGCTTGGTGCACGCGGAGGCGACTGAAGCCATCACAATGGCGCGGAGGCAAGTCGCGCCAGCGAGCTTGATGCTGCGGCGAGCGCACAGCGTGACCCGGTTGCCCGTGCCGAAAGCGATTCCGAACGGGCGGACCTGGCGGAGCGACGGGCAATCGCAGCAGAAGCGGCGGCAGAACGAGCAAAGGCCGAGATAGCCATGCTCAACGAGGAGCGCCGCAGAGGGGCAGAAGCGAAGTCGTCTTCAAACGAAAACAATGGGCCGACCAACGGCAATGAGAACTCCGTTACACTGAACGTGCGGGAAAACGTGCAGCGTGCGCTTCGAGCAAATGGCTACAATATCTTCGAGAGCGCCGAAGAGATGAAATGCGGCTGGACAGGTTCTGCGCAGCTATGCAAGCGGCCGAGCGGCGGGACGACAGTCAGCATTGCGTCCGATCCATATCGGATCCGCATTCTCAACGCGGACGTTACCATCGATTGTTTGAGGCTCCGCAAAGGCGAAATGGTCGCGCAACGCAGTGCTGACGACTGCCAGTGACTAGCCCACTGCCTTAAGCTGAGGGCAACTGGCCAAAGTAAATCCTTGCCAACAACGCATGCTATGAAGCCTGCAAGATCGACGCGAGAAGCCTTCCGCCACGGCTTTCATACGTTCCGCTCCGGGCTGTAAGCGAGCGGCCGGCATGGCTGCCGGCCGCCCGATCGGCTAGCTGATCTTCAGGCCTTTGGCGGCCTGGTAGGTCTGGACGTAACCGCGCGCCACCGAGCGCACGGCGCGGCCGATCTGCGAATAGGCTTCGTCATTGAGGTTGGCGAAGGAGACGCGTGCCGACCAGCTCGGCGCATCGAAACCCGAGCCGTTGAGCAGTACGATGCCGTGGTCCTCGGCAAGCCGGAAGGGAATGTCGAGCGGGTGGATGTTGTCCTTCACCCAGGTGACGACATCCTCGCCGACATATTTGCGCAGCCAGAACTCGAAGTCGATGATGCCGTAATAGTGGTCGAAATAGATGCCCGGATTGGACTCGACCCCCATGCCCTCGATCAGGTTCCAGAAGCGCTTGGTGCAGATGGCGATGCAGGCCTTCTGGTAAGCCTTCTCGACGTCCATCAGCTCGACCAGGCCGAAGAGCGTCATCATCACCTGCTGGGGCAACGACAGGCCGGCGGTGTGGTTCAGCGCCACGTCGCGGCTGTCGGCGACGATGCGGTCGATGAACTTCACCTCGCGCGGCTTCGGCGTCATCGCCTTGTAGCGTTTTTCGAGGAGCTTCTGGATCGGTTCGCCATGGGCCTTGATCTTCTCGTCGAAGATATTGTCCTCGGCGACGGCAATGACGCCGAGGCGCCAGCCGGTGCAGCCGAAGTACTTCGAATAGGAGTAGACGCCGATCGTGTTGCGCGGCAGATGCCCAAGCAGCGACTGGAAGCCCGGAACGAAGGTGCCGTAGACGTCGTCCGTCAGCACGATCAGGTCGGGGCGCTTCTTGTTGACGAGATCGACAAGGCGCTTGATCGAATCCGGATCCATCGCCACGGCGGACGGGTTGCCGGGGTTGACCAGGAACAACGCCTTCACCTTGGGGTTCTCCAGCGCCTTGATGTCTTCGTCGGTGAACTGGAACCGGTCCTCCTGCTCGGCGCTGACGTTGATGGTCTTGAGATCGTAGTCCTCCAGCTCCGGCATTTCGAGATAGGGCGTGAAGATCGGCGTTCCGAGCGCGATCGTGTCGCCGGCGTTAAGTAGGCGGGCGTTCTTCAGTCTGGGTAAAGGTCGAACTTTGCCTTCGGTCGGTGGCCGGCGCACATCGCCCACATCAGGTATTCGTGGGTGATGATCTCGTTGTGGTGCAGCGCCCGATCGGGAACCGGATAGTTGTCGCCGATGATCGAGTCCGTGAGCTCGTGCACGAAGGCGTCCGCATCGAAGCGGAAGGTGGTGATGGCGTAGTTGACGGCGTCGGAAAGCGTCTTTGCCGGCGGGATGCCTTCATCCTCTTCGTCCCAGTCGGCCGTGTTTTGCAGCAGCTTCTTCGTCCACTTTTCGAACCGCGCGTGGGCGCCGTCCTTCGGCGGCATGCCGGCCACACCGGCCTTCGGGTCGTAATAGGCGCGCTTGGCTTCCGTCAGCGCAAACTGGCCGAGCAGGAAGAAGGCCTCGCGAGCGCGTGTCGCCGTCCAGTTCGGGTTGCCGCGGCCGGCATTGAGGAAAGCCTTGGCGGATTTCTGTGAGCTCGACTTGGCGAGCTTGATCAGTTCGTCCTTGATTTCGAACGGGCTGAGATCGGAAAGGCTGTCGTAGAAATTTCTGTCCAACATGGTCCACACTCCCTGTGATCTATGCATTTTGAACGATGGTCGGCTTCGCCCGTTCGCCTCAGGCGAGCATGATGACGATGACGAGGCCGAAGATGGTCAGCAGCGTGTTTCCGATGGCGTAGGGCATGCCATCGTAGCCGAGGGCGGATTGCGGTGGTGACGTTTCGAAGTACTGACGTCAAATCTTCAGTCCGCGACAACGTCCCATTTGTCATCGGGATCGAAACGATCGATGAAGGGCACGATCTCTCCGGTGCTCTGCAGCTTCATCTGATTGGTTTGCCTGTTGCTCGTAGGAGCAGCGCGATGTTACCACGACT
The DNA here is from genome assembly GCF_014852205.1 of Ensifer sp. ENS06. Classification (NCBI taxonomy): domain Bacteria; kingdom Pseudomonadati; phylum Pseudomonadota; class Alphaproteobacteria; order Hyphomicrobiales; family Rhizobiaceae; genus Ensifer; species Ensifer sp. ENS06. Next base: position 118,148 of record NZ_JACVBC010000009.1, read on the forward strand.
TCAAATCAGTTGAAGCGGGGAATTTCAATCCTAGGCCGAAATTCGGTTCCTTCGCGAACGCCACCTGAACGAACGGCGGTTATCAAGAACAAGCAGTGTAGGTGTGACGGGTCTGATGAGACGCGATGTTGCCGTTAACAGCGCTAAGCGTCGACGTCACTTTTGGGCTGACAGAACAGTGATCAACGAGCTCGCTCCTGTTTTGTTCACGTTCTGGGCTGCCAAGACCGCATAACGTATCGAGCGGAACTCTCAGCATTTAGTTCCGCGCATCGGCAGGGGTATGCAGAAAAGCCCCCGCCTTTTCTGCCGCTGCCCTCAGACGCTTGTCTCTGGTCCACAAGGCCGCTCGCGGATCAAGGAGAATTGAGGCCAACAAGTGGGCATCCGTGTAGCCAATGCTCATACTGAAAATGGCGTGGCGACCAATCATCGTCATGACTTCGTCGTGCGTTGCGACGAGCGCTTCGCGTTGAGCCGCCAGGAAAGCTATCACGCCACCCCGGTCGCGAAGGCTACCCAGTGCCAATTCACCAATCACGGCCGGATGGCAGAGGAGACGATCGTCCTCAATAATCCCACGCAACTCCGCATCGCCATGTCGAAAATGATCAATCCAGATGGAGGTGTCAGCAAGTATCACTTGGCCGCTGCTCTCCGGCGGCGAGGGGCTGCCTCCGCATCCGGCATAGTTCCTCCGAGCGCGATGAGGCGTTTTCCCGACTCAACACGAACAAGCGTCTCCAACGCTTGGCGGACCAGAGCGGCGGTTTCTTTCGTGCCGGTTAGGGATCTAGCCCTTTCCATGAGCGTGTCGTCTAGGTTGATAGTCGATCGCATCGTCTGGTTTTCTGATTCTGGTACTTACAAATAGCACCAATTGGTGATGAAATCTACGCCCAGCCCCCACTCTGATACCGCGTAGGACGTGCAAAGCCGGCAACGTGGGACATGTTTGTCGCGTGATGAGTGAGTGCCATCGTGCGTATAGCGATTGCGCACCCTAGCCCCCAAAACTGCAAGGGCCGCGGGTTCGCCCATCAAGGCGACATATTCCGGTCCAAAATTGTACTGTCATCAAACGGTAAATCGTCGATCGATCACGACCAAGTTCGCGCGCCATTTCTTTGATCGGCAGTTTTCGTTCGACAAAGTGGAAGAAGCGGGGTCGATCGGCCGGATTGAATAGGGTCGGTACATGCCAAAACCTCCAAGGGGAAACCATTGAAACCATTGGCATGTTGCATTTCAAATTAGAATGTACCTTCTGGGCTCGTAGGATCGCATAATGTATCGGGCCCTTATCAACCAAAGACAGCAACGGCTGATTTGACGATGATCCCACCATCCAGACTTCTGCGCAGCTGACGGCCGGTGGCGACGCGAAAGATTTGCAGCAATTGCAGCGCCGGCGGCACTCGCGACCACATGGTTTTCATCCGTACCCTGCCATTTCGGGTTTTCCGAACAGCCTGGCCCGTCACAATGCGCTGTGACCAGCGGAAACCGATGTCGTGGAAATACAGGTCGGCGTGCTGCGGGCTGATATGATGAAAGACACCGGCAATGGTGCGGCGGACGCGGGCATTGAAACCTTCGACCGAATTGACATGATCGGCGTCACGAACATATTCGCGGACAGATGAACGCGACGCGCCTCCACCGTAAAATTCACTCGTGTTCTGCCCATCAGGTCAATGGTTTTCATGGTTATACCCTTTCAGTGAAAAGGTATAACGCCATTGGGGGCTTTCGGAACATTGGTTCTCCAGCCTATGGCGTTAACGCCAGGGCGATAAGCCAAGCTGTCAAGGCGATCAGAAGCCAAATCCGAGCGTGCCTAAACCGTTGCCGTCTGGTCTCCTAAGTCGTCTATTTCGCACGAGAATGTCAGGTTGGCGGCGGAATCTATGCCAGTTGGCTCAGCAACCAGCTTCGGAACGTTTTAACGCGCGGGAGTTCGCTCTTGGCTGCGGACGTGACGAGATAGTAGGCTCCTGGTCCAGAAATTCGGTCACTGAATGGCGCAATCAGGTTGCCGGCGCGAATATCCTCTTCGATCAAAAAGGTTGGCAAGAGAGCGACGCCGAGACCCGCGATAGCTGCCTGGATGATCATGAAGAAATGCTCGATGCTTGGCCCCCACTGCAGGTCGTCGCGATGTGCGCCGACCGAGCGAAACCAGTGCTCCCAGCTGTTGGGTCGCGTCGAGTGACGGATCAGGCGATGAAAGCGCAGTGCCTCATAGCTGGTGATAGGATGTTTGCCCGCCATGAGCTTGGGACTGCAGACGACCTGTATCTCCTCGCTCATCAAAGGATCGATAATTGCATCCGTCCAATTGCCGTGGCCGAAGCGGATAGCGACATCGATCCGCTCCTTTGTGAAATCCAGTTCGCCATCACTGGAGACGATGTTCAGGTCTATCTCTGGATGCTGTTCCTGGAAGGTAGGTAGGCGTGGCAACAGCCAACGGGTGCCGAAGGTCGGCAACATGCCGATCGACAGGGTCCCCTTGCCCTCCTTCGACGAGATCAGCTCGACAGTGCCCGCCTCGATCAGATCGAGCGCGTCGCGCAGCAGTGTATTGTAGAAGCGCCCCTGATCAGTCAGTTCGATCCGGCGGCTTTGGCGCGTGAACAGCGCCACCTGCAGATATTCTTCAAGACTGCGAACGAGCCGGCTGGCGGCGCTCTGGGTGACGTTCAACTCCTCCGCGGCGCGGGTGAAGCTATTGTGTCGGGCGACGGCTTCAAACGTTCTTATAGCGTTGAGTGAAGGCAAAAGGCGGCCACGCACGATTTTACATTCCTTCAAGTCATGGAATTGCGATCTTTATGCGCCTTGCGGACTCCGGTCAAGAAGATAGCTTTTCTGCCAGAGCCGCCCGCAAGAGCATCGGCTACCCCATAGGCCAATCACCCAAAAGGCGTTCAGCATGATCCCTTTCCATATGGCATTCGCCATCGACGACAAGGAAGCCGCCCGTCACTTTTACGGCGAAATCATTGGCTGCAAGGTCGGCCGCGAAGCTGAAAACTGGATCGATTTCGATTTTTTCGGGCACCAGATTTCAGCGCATCTCAACAGAGATCCCAAGTCGACGGCAACGTCCAAGGTCGGCAATGACATGGTGCCGTTGCATCATTTTGGCGCGGTGCTTCCCTGGAACACCTGGAATGGTCTGATCGCGCGTTTACGCAAGGACGGCTACCCCTTTGTCATGGAGCCCAAAGTGCGCTTCCAGGACGAACCGAGCGAGCAGGGAACATTCTTTCTGAAGGACCCGGCTGGCAACGCCCTGGAGTTCAAGTCCTTCAAGAACCCCGACGCCATCTTTGAACACTGATATTTCCGGCCGCGGCGGCTGTGACTGAGATCGAGATACAAATGAATTCTTTTGAAATCGGCAGAGAGCTGACCGCGATCACGATGGGTATCGATGCGCTTGAACGCAGCATGCCCGCTCAGGGCAGCCTGCTCGGCGGCGACGGCCTTGTTCCTATCTATCTGGGCGATGGCCTAGTTGACGCCCGACACTACGATGACCGCGAAGCCATTCGCGCCGACCTCGCCCGGCTCGACCCGGAGGTCGCCGCCTTGCCCGCTGGACCACGCAGGGTCTTTCTGCAGGGCATGCTCAAGTCGGTGCGGGTTGCCGTAAAGATGCTGTCAGGCGCGAGCCCATCCTTCGAGGAAAAGGTTACCGATCTGGTCGGCGCGCCCGCCGGACGCGAGGACGCGGCGTTGATCGAGGATGCCCGTGCCAGGGCCGATGCGCTGCTGCGCAAGGCGGGATTCGTCCGGGGTTCGCTGGCTGAACGGGTCCAGAGTTGGGAGGAGGCGCGCGCCGTACCGATAGATCAGATCGAAACGGTGTTTCGGGATCTGATGGCCGAAGCGAAAGCGCGAACCGATAGCCTGGTCTTCGACACTGGGGACTACGACATGGTGCTCAATCCCGTGCGCGGCATGTTCTACACGGCGCGTTGTTCTTTCAACGAAGGGAAGATGGATCTCAATTTCGATTTGAGCTTCACGCGGGCCGCCCTCAAGCATCTTGTCTGCCATGAGGTCTATCCGGGCCATTCGACCCAATTGCTGTCCACCAAGGCAGCGTTCGATGCCGGCAAAGCGCCGGCCGATGCGCTGCTGATCACAACCGATGCGATCACCGGCTGCGTGCAGGAAGGCATCGGCGATCAGGGTATCCACCTCATCGATTTCATCGAGGACGAGGATGACGAAATTCATATGGAGCTTCGTCGCGTCCGCTCCGCCGCCCAGACGAGTGCAGCCTGGATGCTGATGGTCGAGGGGCTGCCGCGTGAGTACGTGGCGGGGTATCTGCGTAGTACCGCCATGGGGCAGGAAGCCTGGGTTCAAGGAAGGCTGCGCATGGCGGCCCACCCGTTCCGTGGACCGTTCATCGCATCCTATTGGGCCGGCAACGAAAGTGTTCGCCGCGTGCGCGAACGGGTCAGCAAGGACCAGTGGCCGTTGTTCCTGGAGGCGCTTTATAGCCATGCCAACAGCCCACAGAGCCTCGAAATGTTTCCGCAAACCGTAATTGAAAAGGGTTGATCCATGAAGATCACCATTCTCGGATCCGGCGCCATCGGCGGTCTTGCCGGAGCGTATATGACAAAGGCCGGGCACGAGGTGCTTCTGGTCGATCGTTGGGTCGAACATGTTGCTGCACTCGATGAGAAGGGCCTGTTCATCGACGGCGTACGCGGCGAGATGACCGTTCCCGTCAAGGCTGCGACGCCGGACCAACTGACGGGCGAACTCGGAACAGTGTTGATTGCGACCAAGTCGCAGCACGCTGTGGAGGCGCTGAAGCAGATCATTCCTCTACTCAACGCCGACAGCTGCGTTGTCTCCTTCCAGAACGGCTTCAACGAGCCGGACATGATCGCCGCGCTCAACGAGGCGGGATTGCCCGGGGAGAGGATCGTCATGGGATCGATCCCGAACTATGGCGGCGCGCTGGTCGATCCCGGTTATGTGGAATTCGTGCATGAGGGCCCTATCCAGCTCGGTGAGCTGAATGGCGAGATGACACCGCGCCTCAAGGCTCTTGGCAAAGCGTTGAGTGCTTTGACCGAGGTGCAATATTCAACCCACATCTGGGGTCAGATCTGGGCCAAGGAAGTCTATGCCTCGCAGGTGGTGTTCTCCGCCCTTGCTGACGCGAAAATCCGGGACACACTCGGCGTCGAGCGCTATGCGCGCATTGCCGGCGCAGTCGTCAAGGAAGCGCTGGAGATTGCCGATGCCAACGGCATCGATGTACAGGCCTTCGATTTCTTCGATCCGTCAAACTATCGGGTGAAGACGGCTGCGGATACCCAGAGGCTTCTGGCCAACATCAATCATGCCATCTGGCTGTTGAAGAAGGATCAGGACACCAAGCCCGCACACAACTTCAAGAAGAAGGGTTCGGGCATCTGGTGGGACATTGTCTATCGCAAACGCCCTTCGGAAACCCGCTCGTCCAGCGGCAAGCTCATCGACTTCGGCAAGAAGACGGGCGCCGACACAAGGCTGAATGAGAAACTGTTTTCGATGATCTACGAGATCGAGGACGGCAAGCGAGACCTTGGTTTCCACAATTTCGATGAACTCGAAGCTTATATTGCCTCAATCGGAAAGACCCTCCCATGACCACCAAGCTCGGCGTCGGACTGATCGGCGCACATACCTGGGCCGACAAGGCCCATCTCCCCGGTTACAATGCGCATGAGCGCGTCGACCTGATCGCGGTGTGCGACGTGGATGGCGACCGCGCCAAGGCGATGGCCGAAAAATACGGGGCGCGGAAAATCTATACCGACCCTGAAAAGCTCATCGCCGATCCGGACGTGCAGATGGTGGACGTCTGCACACCGACGCATACGCATCTGCCGCTGAGCCTCGCTGCCATCGCAGGCGGCAAGCATGTGCTCTCGGAAAAGCCGCTCCATACGCTTGCTGCTCCAGCGTTCGAGGCTGCTGCCAAGGCCGATGCGGCTGGTGTGCGCACCAAGCTCGGCTTTACCTTCCGCTATTCGCCGGCGATCCGCCAGATCAAGGCATGGATCGACGACGGCACGCTGGGCGAGATTTTTCATATCCACGGTTTCGAGCAGAACAGCCAATGGCTGGATCCCCACGAGCCACTGCGTCAGATCACGCCGGGTATCGATCGCAACTCGCTCATTCCGGCCTCTATCGTCGGATACGGTTCCCATCTTATCGATCTGATGCGTTGGTTGGGAGGCGAGTTCGCCTCAGTGGCCTCCACCATGAAGAATTTCATTCCCGAACGTATCGTACGGGGAGAAGAGGGGCTGCAGAAGATCAAGGTTGAAGACGGTGCTGTCGCACTTGTCGAATATGCGAGCGGTGCGCAGGGTCTGTTGCAGACGAGCTATGTCGCGGTCGGCAATTATCCCGGCGTGGAACTGCGCGTCTATGGTTCGAAAGGGGCGGCCATCGCCCGGTTGATCTCCGAGTTCGGCACGGCGGAGACGCTGAAGTTGGCTAAGGCAGAAGCCGTCGAGTTCATTCCCTACGATGTCGGCGCCTCGGCCCTACCGCCCGGCACCACGCTCAGTATGCCGTGGCCCGAGCTTTACTATCGCAACCTCGTGCGCTTCTTCGTCGATGAAATCCTCGAAGATCGGCCTCAGGAATGCACATTCTATGATGGCGCCAAGAGCCAGGAAATCGTGGACGCGATCATTCAGGCCCATTTTGAACGCCGCTGGGTTGATCTGCCGGGCAACGGCGCATGACGCAGTGTCGTTACGATCCGTCGGTGGTCGACGCCTTCCTTAGGCACCACTGGACCTATCACCCTGTGGATGCGACGTTCATGGGCAATAGGGACCATGACGACCGTATGCCGCCCTGTGGGCCGGAAACGCTGACTGAGGAATTGGCGGGTATCGCCTCTCTTGAGCGCCGGCTTGCCGACACGGCCGAACCTGAGGCCTTGGGCGATCGTCTGGACCGCAAAATGATCCTGGCGGAGCTCGCCTTGCAGAAGGCAGCCGCGACATCTCGTCCACGTTTTTCCAATCCGGCCTGGTTTTCCGGCGAGGCAGCTTTCGCGATTGTTTCCCTGCTACTTCCCCAGTCGGCGCCGGTCCGGCAGGATGGACTGATTGCCCGCCTCAATTCTCTGCCGGCATTCCTGACGTCAGCCCTGGAACGGCTGAAGGGAAAAACTGCTCCATTTGGGTGGACGGCGCGCGCCCGGCGCGAGGCGCGCGCGATGGCGGAATTCCTGCGTATTGAGATTCGACTGCACGACGAATTTTCCGCACAATGGGCCGCGCCCGCTGATACCGCAGCAGCCGCGTTCGACACCTTCGCATCTGGCCTCACGGATATTGTCGATGACGATCCGGCTTGCGGCGGAGACTATCTGTCGCTTTTGATGAATACGGTCCATGGCCTCGATTTCGGTCCGCGCGAAGCGGTGAAAAGGGCCGAAGAGGCCTTCGATCGAATCGGCGACGAACTGGTTGAAATGGCAAAGTCCATCGATCCGGAAAAAAGCTGGCAGGAATTGATTGCCGGCCTGTCCGACGATCATCCAGCCGACGCTGAAGCCGTAATCGAAAGCTATCGGCACCACGACGCCGCCGCGCGAAAAGATGGCGCAGCGCTGGTGACGCCGGCCCAGGAGTATGGGCTCGAGTACCGTTGGATGGCGCCGTGCTTCCGCAAGATCAATCAGTCCCTCTATTTCCTATTCTACAGATCTCCGCCCGGCCTCAACCCCGGTCAGGGCAGCGTCTATTGGGTGACGCCCCCAGGTGACGATTTCGACACCTTTCTGCGCGGAAGCAACACGGCCATGGTCAAGACGATCCACTCCGTGCATCATGGCAGCGTCGGCCACCACACGCAGAACACCCGCGCCCGCTCCGCCCAGTCGCACCTCGCACGCATTGCCGGTACCGATTGCGCTCTGGGGCTTGCGTTTCTCGGTTCCGGTACGCTGATTGAAGGATGGGCATGCTACGTTGAAGACCTTTTGATGGAAGCGCCGGACTTTTATGAACCGGCCGAAATCTTGCTCCTCAAGCAGTACGAGCGCAGAAACGCGGCGAGCGTCCTTGTCGATGTCAAATTGCATCTCGGGGACTGGAGCATGGCGGAGGCCATGGCCTTCTACCGCGACAAGGCGGGCTTCGCACCGGCTCGTGTCGAGGGCGAGGTGGTTCGTAATTCCATGCTGCCTGGCTCGCGGCTGATGTACTGGATCGGCGTCGAAGGCATCAAAACGCTGCGCGGCCGATGGAAAGGGGATACGATTGGCTTTCATGATGCGCTGCTGAGCTACGGCCATGTGCCGCTTGCGTGGATCGCTGAAGAGATGCAACGCGCGGGGCAATTGAACTGATGGCTGAACCCCTGCTGGAGATACGCAACCTCGTTACCGAATTTCGCACGGAGAGCGGCATCGTGCAGGCGGTCAAGGGCGTCGACCTGAAGATTGAGCAGGGGCAGACCGTTGCCGTCGTGGGCGAAAGCGGGTCGGGAAAATCCGTGACCAGCCTCTCTGTCATGCGGCTGATCCCGCCTGCGATCGGCGGCATCGCGTCTGGCGAAATTCTGTTCCGCGGGCGCGACGGCGTGGTGCGCGATCTGGCCCAACTGCCGGAAAAAACCATGCGCGGCGTTCGCGGCAACGAAATTTCGATGATCTTTCAGGAGCCGATGACCAGCCTCAACCCGACCCAAAAAGTCGGAACGCAGGTCGCTGAGGCGGCGCTACTGCATCAAGGACTGACCCGTTCGCAGGCATGGAAGCGGGCGATAGAGATGCTGATGCTGGTGGAAATTCCCGAACCGGCGCGACGGGCCGACATCTATCCGCACCAGATGTCCGGTGGCATGCGCCAGCGTGTGATGATCGCGATGGCGCTAGCTTGCAATCCGGCGCTGCTGATTGCGGACGAGCCCACCACGGCGCTGGATGTCACCGTTCAACTGCAGATTCTGGAGCTGATGCGCCGCCTGCAGCGAGAGATTGGCATGGGTATCCTGTTCATCACCCACAATCTGGGCGTCGTCGCCGAAATCGCCGATCGCGTCGCTGTCATGTATGGCGGACGCATTGTCGAAAGCGCCGACGTCAACGAATTGTTCGACCGGCCGAGCCACCCTTACACCAAAGGCCTGCTGGCCAGCATACCGCAGGTCGATCACGCGGCACGCGCGGCAGGGCAGGTTGCCCGCTTGAAAGCCATTCCCGGCAGTGTCGTCGACCCGCGCAATCCACCAACCGGCTGCGATTTCAATCCGCGCTGTCACTGGGCGCTCGATGCGTGCCGAGCCGCGGTCCCTCCGGTTTTCATGGTGAGCCCGGATCACGGCGCGCGCTGTCTGAGATGGAGCGAAATGAATGGCTGAAGCCCTGCTCCAGGTTTCCGATCTGAAAGTGCATTTCGAGATCGGCAAGTCGATGTTCAAACCGGGCGTCGTCATCCGCGCCGTCGATGGCGTCAGCTTCGAGGTCGCCAAAGGAGAGGTTGTCGGGCTGGTCGGAGAGTCTGGCTCCGGAAAGTCAACGCTCGGCCGTTCGATCCTGCGACTGGTCGAGCCGACCGGCGGTTCTGTCAGCTTCGATGGTGGCAACGTGACGGGTCTTGCGCCCGCACAGCTCAAAGCGCTGCGCAGTCAGATGCAGATCATTTTCCAGGACCCCTATGCCAGTCTCAATCCGCGCATGAGCGTGGGCCAGATCATTGGCGAGGCGCTTCTGCTCCACAACATCGGCACCCGGAAGGAGCGTCCGGACCGGGTCGGCGACCTGCTGGAAAAAGTCGGCTTGCCTCGTTCGGCGGCAGCACGGTTTCCGCATGAGTTTTCCGGAGGGCAACGTCAGCGTATCGGCATTGCGCGCGCGCTTGCCGTCAATCCGCAATTCATCGTCGCCGATGAACCGGTTTCCGCGCTTGACGTTTCGATCCAGGCGCAGATCATCAACCTGCTGCAGGATCTGAGGCAAGAGCTTGGGCTGTCGATCCTGTTTATCGGCCACGATCTGTCCGTCATCGAGTTTCTCTGCGATCGCGTCATCGTCATGTACCTCGGCAAGATCATGGAAACTGCGACGGCCGCAGATCTCTATGCTAAACCCCTCCACCCCTATACGCGTGCGTTGCTGGATGCGGCGCCGGTGCCGGATCCGCGCGTGCGCCGAAGCCGCATCACGCTGAAAGGTGACTTGCCCAGTCCGATCAACCCACCCTCCGGCTGCGTGTTTCGCACCCGATGTCCTTTCGCCATCGAAAAATGCGCTGGGGCCGTGCCGGCTCTGGAGGCGCGCGGTGATCGCCACTCGGTGGCCTGCCTTCGAGCGGACGAACTTAACTTGAGAGAATAGATCAGCCTTATTTTTCGCGCCGATCCTCCGGCTATTTTTAGCCAGCCTACCCCGTAATTGCTCAGGAAATTGGCAATTCGGGGTATTTTTTTGCCCATTGTCGCCCAAATTCATGCATGAGTTAAAATGCGGTCAAAGTGGATTTTTTCGGGCATTGCACGATGCCTTCATGACGCACCATGCTGTGGCCCATGAAACGGATATTTATCGCCTCTCGCGGCAACCCTGAGCACATGGCAACCCTGTTTCGGAAAGAGCTTCCGAGCCACGTCGTCACGACCGAACAACCCAAGACGGACGACGGTCCCGTGCCCTATATCGTCGTCGGACGACCCCTGCCGGGCGTCATTGCTGCGGTGCCGGGGCTTGAGCTGGTGTTAAGCCTCAATGCCGGGATCGAACACCTGCTGGCCAGCGGCGAAGTGCCCGGGCATCTGCCAATCGTTCGCCTGGTCGATGATGGCCTTGCCGAGGGCATGTGCGAATGGGTTTTGGCGCAGGCGCTGGCATGGCATCGCAATTTGTTGGTCTACAAGGATCTTCAGGCAAAGGGCGAATGGGCACCCTGCGCGGAGAAACTGGCCCGCGAGCGCACGGTGACGATCCTGGGCGCGGGCGCACTTGGTTCCGAGGTTGCCCGGCATTTCGTTCGTTTCGGCTTCAAGACCCGTAGCTGGAGCCGGTCCGGCCGGGCGATCGAGGGAGCGCAGAGCTTCGCCGGCCGCGAAAAACTCATGGATGCGGTCAGCGGCGCCGATATTCTCGTCAATCTCCTGCCGATGACCGCTGAAACCGCCGATGTTGTGGATGCAAAGGTGCTGGCGGCGTTGGCCAAGGGCGCGTTCTTCATCAACGGTGCCCGTGGTGGCCACGTCGTGGATGCGGACCTGATCGGAGCCCTTGACGGGGGACATATCAGCGGCGCGGCTCTCGATGTTTTCCGCATCGAGCCGCTGCCAGCTGAAGACACGCTGTGGCGGCATCCGAAAGTCCTGCTCTCGCCGCACGTCGCCGCTCCCACGCATGCAGATGCTGCCGTGAAGGAGATGGCCGAAAACATCCGACGCTTCGAACGCGGTGAAAAATTGCCACACATTGTCGATCGCACGCTGGGCTACTGAAAACTTAACGACCGGCCGATCTAACACGGCCGGCGAATAGGGAACGCCCGCAAGGGCAAAAGAGAGGACGATGCCATGACATTTGAACTGACCCGACGCGCAGCACTTCAGGCGATACTTGCTGGTACTGCGACCCTTGCCACGATGCATGCGTTTCCGGCCTTCGCGCAGCAGAAGGGCGGTACGTTGACGGTGGGCCTGGCCTACGAGATCGACACGATGAACGTGTACTCGACCGGCTTTCTGGGGGATGCACAGGCGGCCGTCGTCGAGGGACTTCTCGCGCCGGATCAGCATGCGAAATATGTGCCGGTGCTCGCAACCGAAGTGCCGACCATCGAGAATGGCGGCATTGTCGTGGCGGCCGACGGCAAGACGATGACGGTGACCTACAAGCTCCGTCCCGGTGTGAAGTGGCACGACGGCAAACCCTTTACGTCAGCCGACGTGAAATACACCTGGGAAGCGGTCAAGGACCCGGCGTTCAAAGCTGAATCCAAGGACGGTTCCGCCGAGGTGGCCAGCATCGAAACCCCGGACGACCTGACCGTCGTGGTTCACTACAACTCCATACTGCCGACCTTTGCCTCCACTCTCTTCACCTTCGGCATCTTCCCCAAGCACCTGCTGGAAGGCACCGATCTCAACACGTCCTCCTACAACGAAACTCCTGTGGGCACCGGCCCGTTCAAGGTGACGGAGTTCGTGCGCGGCCAGTACGTGGTGACCGAGCGTTTCGATGACTATTGGGCAAAGAGCGAGAAGGGTGATGCGCTGCCTTATCTCGACAAGATCATTTTCAAGATGATCCCGGACACCAACACGCTGATTACCCAGCTGAAATCCGGCGAAGTCAACCTGGTCGTATCGACACCCTACAGCCAGGCCAAGCAGGTCGAGGGCATTTCCGGCATCGAAATGGTCAAGGGGCCGCTCTTGTCCTGGCAGCATCTCGATTTCAATTTCAAGCGCCCGTCGCTGGCCGACATCAATGTTCGCAAGGCCATCGCGGCTGCTATCGACCGCACCGTGCTAAGCAAGGCGCAGGGCGGCTTCCCGGAACCGATCAAATCGCCGGTGGTGCCGGTGTTCGAATTCTATGATCCGAACACGCCGGAAATTGCCTACAATGTCGCAGCCGCCAACAAGATCCTCGATGAGGCGGGCTATGCTCCGGGCTCCGACGGCGTGCGCGAAAAGAACGGCGAGCGATTGTCCTATGCCTTCATGGTCCAGGCGGGCCGGGCGGACGACGAGCTGGCCCAACAGGTGATCATCGCCCAGCTCAAGGCGATTGGCATTGAAGCCGTTGCCAACAACCAGACCGGCGTCGCCTATCGCGAAGCGCGCTACAAAGGTGGCTACGACCTGATCTACGGTCGCTGGATCACCTCTGCCGATCCGGTCTACTCGGTGTTCTGGGGCACCGGCGGTGCCAACAACGGCCAGTCCTATTCCAACCCCGCTCTCGATGCGGCCCTGTCGAAATTCGAAACGACGCTGGACCCCGCCGCCCGCAAGCAGGCTGCGGCGGAATTCCAGAAAATTCTGGCCGAGGACCTGCCTTCGATCCCCTTGACCACCAACGTCGCCTTGATTGCCAAGACCGCGGCGCTCAAGAACTTCGTGCCGAACCCGACGAACATGACCAATTTCGTGCATACGGCCGAATGGTACATGGGCTAACGTGAACGGAGGCGCCCGGTCTCAATGGCCGGACGCCTCGTTCCTTTTGACCAGGAGACGGCATGAATTTCGGTTACATTTTACGCCGTCTGCTCGGCGCCATCCCGCTGCTCCTCGGCATTTCGCTGATTTTGTTTGCTATCGTGCATCTGGCCCCCGGCGGCCCGCTCGACATGTACGCCGAGAATCCCGCTGTCAGCAAAGAGGCGCTGCAACAGATCGCGGTCGCCTACGGCCTCGACAAGCCCGCGCCTGTGCAATACGTCATGTGGCTGAAATCGATGCTGGTTGGCGACTGGGGCTACTCCATCCGCACCGGACGTCCCGTCCTGACCGAAATTGTCCTGCGGCTGGGGCCAACCCTCGAACTTGGCGGTCTCGCCCTTCTGATTTCGCTGTTGCTCGCCGTCCCTCTTGGAATCATCAGTGCTGCCCGGCGCGGCTCGAAGCTCGACAGCGGGCTGACGATGCTGTCGTTTGCCGGCATTTCCACCCCGGTCTTCTGGTTGGCGCTGCTGCTTCAGCTTCTCTTCTCCGTGCAACTCGGCTGGCTCCCGTCTGCCGGCTACAAGTCAATCGGTGATGGCTCGTTCCTCGATCGGCTCGCCCATATCATTATGCCGGCCACCGTGCTGTCGCTTGCGACCATCGCCAGTTGGAGCCGGTTCATCCGCTCCGGCATGATCGACGTGCTCAACCAGGATTACATCCGCACCGCCTATGCGAAGGGGCGTTCCGAGCGGGGCGTCATCATCCTGCACGCATTGCGCAACGCGATGATCCCGGCCGTCACCGTCATCGCGGTGGACTTCGCCACCGTCATTTCAGGCGCCGTCATCACCGAAACGGTGTTTGCATGGCCGGGCATCGGACGTCTGTTCATGGAAAGCATGGATGGTCGCGACTATCCCATGCTGATGGGCCTAATGATGATGGGGTCTGTCGGCATTGTCGTGGCCAATATCATCGCCGATGTGACCTATGCCGCTCTCGACCCAAGGATTCGCTATGGTTGACGCAACGATGCAACTGGCTCACTTGGCGCCGCCGCAGAGCTACAGCCGCCGCGTTGTCAGGCGCTTTCTTAAACATCGGCTGGCGGTCGCCAGTCTCGCCTTTCTGTTGTTGATGACGATTGTTATTGTCATTGGGCCATTCCTGTCGCCCTACAGTTTTGATGGTCAGGATTTCACCTTGATCGGTTCACCCGGCCCGATGACTGCAGAGCACTGGCTTGGAACCGATGAACTCGGTCGCGATGTCATGACCCGCTTAATATACGGAGGGCGGGTTTCCCTTGCTGTCGGCCTTGCTGGCGCGATTATCGCAACCATCGCAGGCACGCTGGTTGGTGCACTATCGGGCTTCTATCGCGGTTTGTCCGATATGCTGCTAATGCGGTTTACGGATGTGATGCTGTCGATCCCGACGCTGCCGCTTGTCCTGCTGCTCTCAGGGCTTTTCCGCCCGAACCCGCCTCTGCTTGTGGCTATCGTCGGCATGCTGATCTGGATGGGAACTGCACGACTGGTGCGCAGCCAGTTCCTCGCGTTGCGCGAACGCGAATTCGTAGAGGCCGCCCGCGCACTTGGGGCAGGGGGTGCACGGCTGATGTTCCGGCATATCTTACCCAATGCCATCGGCCCGATCACCGTGGCGGCAACGCTTGCCGTTGGAAGCGCCATCATGCTTGAATCGGCGCTCTCGTTTCTGGGCTTTGGCATTCAGCCACCAGTTCCCACATGGGGAAACTTGCTGAACAGTGCATCACCCTGGCTCAGTGTTGCGCCATGGCTTGCTATACCGCCCGGCCTGCTAATTCTCTGCACCGTGCTGGCCGTCAATTTCCTTGGCGACGGTTTGCGCGACGCAATGGAACCGAAAGAGTGATTTCCCAGCTGATTTCTGTTTGACGTTTTCTCCAACAAGCATTTGCTGGCGGGTATTGGGCAGCCCCGGCCAGAAGGGCCGGTATACGCCCTTCCCGACCGAGAAGGCTTCAAGGCCGCGGCTGGCGACCGATGAGTCTTGTCTGGGCGCACTATGCGCTTGACGATCGAGACGCGATCTTCAGCTACATTGAAAGTGAAAACCCGAAAGCGTCAGTGTACGTCTACGAGGAGATTGCGCGTGCAGTTCGGCGTCTCCTCGACTTTCCCGGAAAGCGGCCGCCCGGATCGAATTGAGGGAACGCGGGAGTTGGTAATTCCGCGCACACCCTGCATCGCCGTATACACGTTGACAGTCGACCGCGGTAAACTTGCGGAATGACTGCATCGGAACTATATTGCAGTCATTGAAGGCGACTGCGAGGGTCTGACTATGGCTATCCTGACAGTACGAAATGTACCTGATGAAGTGCACCGCGCTTTGCGCGTCCGGGCGGCAAATCACGGCCGTAGCACAGAGGCGGAAGTCCGCGAGATTCTGGAACGTGCGGTAAAGCCCGAACAGCGTATTCGCATCGGGGATGCCTTGGCTGAGTTGAGCGGGCGGATTGGCTTGACCAATGATGATTTTGAAGTGTTCGACCAGATGCGAGACAAAGCGCCGGCAGAGCCAATGAGGTTTGAATGATCGTCCTGGACACGAATGTCGTCTCGGAGGCGATGAAGCCCGCCCCGGATTTGGCTGTGCGCAATTGGTTGAATGACCAGGTAGCCGAAACCTTGTATCTGTCCAGTGTAACGCTGGCGGAACTGCTGTTTGGCATCGCTGCGCTCCCGGAGGGCCGGCGCAAAAAAGCGTTGGCCGGCACGCTTGATGGCCTGCTCGAACTGTTCGACGATCGCGTGTTGTCATTCGACACTGCGGCGGCTCGGCACTATGCCGGCCTTGCGGCCACCGCGCGAGCAGGGGGGAAGGGATTCCCGACACCTGATGGATATATTGCGGCTATTGCAGCCTCCAAGGGATTTACAATCGCGACACGCGATACAAGCCCCTTTGAGGCGGCAGGAGTCCCTGTCGTCAATCCTTGGAACCACCTATAGACTCGCCATGGGGGGCTCTCGGGTTCAAATGGGTTCAAGGCGAGGGATAGCCCGTGTGCTGCCGACTTACGGTCGTCGAGTGGAGAGTTTGCGTCGCTTCCAATGATCTGAACGTCCGAGGAGCCAAGGAGCGCACCTCGGCCAGAGTGACCCGAGCGTCTCAATTGCGGCCGGAAGCTGACTGTCAGCTGCCGAGACGCGGAGGCCTGGGATCAGCCCATGCCCAACGCTCTCGGAATGCTGTGATGACCGCCCGCCGCACACGACCTATGGCACGTGTTGCATTATGATTTGCGTGTGCAGCATCGGCGCCTCGCTGCCGAAATAGGTCTCCAGCAGCGGCAGGAAATCCTCCGAAAGGTAGAAGTCTGTCAGCGCGCGGTCTGCCAGCAGGCGGAAGTCGGCGTCGTTGCGACGCAACGCGATCGCATAGGGTTCATGCGTGATCAGGCGATCGCCGACCTCGAGCGAGGATGGATCGCGCGCCCGCTTGGCCAGGTTGATGAGCAGCACCTGATCGGCGATGTAGGCATCGATCCTGTGGTCCTCCAGCGCCTTGAGCCCGTCCTCATGCGTGTTGAAATCGGCAAGCTTTGTCTTCGATTCTTGGATTGCGAGTGCCTCGCGAAGCGTCCCTGCCGTCGTCGTGTTTGCGCGCATACCGATGACGTTTGTGGCAACGCGCTCGCTGACGGCGTGAACGGCCGGCCCGTTGAGAAAGAGCGCCTGCAGGTAGCTGGGCGAATCCTTGCGCAGCAGCGCGCTCGCCCCGGTGAGGAAGATCGGTTGTGAGGAATCGACGATTTCCCGCCTCTTCAAATTCACAGTGATGGAACCGCAAAGCAAGTCGATATCTTCATTCTCTACTGCATCGAAGCCGCCGGCGAGCGTCACCTCAACAAATTCTCGTTTTAGTTGCGGAATTTGATCTTCGATCTCGTCAGCAATCTTGCGGCACAGGTCGATGGCATATCCCACCGGTTCGGCCCCTGGCTGGCGGGTGGAAAATGGTGCTTGATCGGAGATGCGCACGGTTCCGCTCTCCATAATGGAGTTTAGCGTTGCGGCGGCGGACGCCAAAGCCGAAAAGCAAAGGGCGAGGCTCACGAACAGAAACCGCCTCATGCGCTTGGCCATACTTGTCTGAGGGGCACCTGCATGATCCCTATCTCCGGAAAACGGTGTCGATCTCAAAGGCGTTGACCCAGCTTATGGGCTGCCCCTCATATGTCAACCAACGACGCACGGCGTCGCTCGGCCGCATTGTCACAATGGCAAGGTCGACCGGCCTCACGTCGGTCTTTTTTGCGCATCATGCCGCCGCGCCCGATCCACCATATATCTGCTATCGGAGATCGGCTAGCGGATGCCCAACGGCCGGGATTAAGGCGCCAAGCAGACCCTTATCGTTTCCATTTCGCGGTAGGCGGAAGGGTAGGCATGCCTATTTAGGCGCGACCTCGAGGCGCTGTTTTAGGAGCCAATTCCAAAGCTCCGGATCATTTAAGGCCGCCCACTCAACGCCCGAATGGTCAACGCCTTCCAAGACACTTAAACGGGCATTTCGCTTTAGACCGACAAGTCGTTCGTAAAGCACGACCGAATCCGACAAAGGAATGGTGTCGTCGCTGGTGCCGTGGAACACCCAAAAGGCTGCCTTTTCATTTGTCCTACTCAGGTAGTGACGATTCCCACCGCCAGCGATTGGAACGAAAGCCGCAAATTTATCGGGAAACTGTTCTGCCATGGCCCAAGTACCGAAACCGCCGCGGCTGAAGCCCACGACATAGACCCGCGTGCGATCGACACGATACTTCAACATGACCTCCTCAAGAGCTGCCTCCACTTTCTCGATCGGGTAAAGGAGTTCGTCACTTGGATTCTGAGGCGAAAATACCAGGAACGGGAATGTCTTGCCCTCCTCGATCAACTTCGGAATTCCGCTCGATCTAACTTTCTCGATATCAGTCCCACCCTGATCGCCCCCGTGAAGCCACACGACGAGTGGGTACGTTTTGTCGGAAGACGCATAGTCGTCTGGCGTGTACATCAGATAGTTGAGATCATTCTTTATGTTGCTACTCGATGTCACTGCCAACTGTTCGGCGTGGGTCACTCCCGCGCTGCACATTCCCCATACGGCCGCAAATACCAGCGCTATGTTGTATCGCGTCATTCGATCACCTCCTCCATGATGTTGAGCGTGTAGCCAAATCAACATGGAACCGAGGTAGCGAAACTCAAGCTTTGGCTGCCAAAATGTGTTCGATAAGAGGTTTGACCTCAATGCGATGAAGACGCCTTCCAACGCCCTTGCCCAGCGCGACGCATGGCAATCCGTTCGAATGGCACCATTGCTAAATTCCACCCGCACCATCGTCGAGCAGCTTGGCGATGTGGTCTTATCAGTTGAAAAACTTTAGCGCACTCATATTTACTTTTATAATTATATAATGCAAATTCCGCGCACGGCTCAGGAGGTGAGCCTTACCAGCAGGAGGAAATCGCTGTGCGCAATTTTTTTAAACTCGGGCTTCTCGCAGCCGTCGTCGGCAGCACATTGGGATTTGGAACGCTGCAGGCTTCTTCGCAGGATCTGGAGCTAACCATCATGGCGCCCGCCGGTGCTGGCGGCGGATGGGATTCGGCGTCCCGCTCGATGCAGGAAGCCATGATGGCCAGCGGCAACGCGAAGAGCGTGCAGGTCATCAACGTCCCCGGCGCAGGTGGCACAGTCGGTCTTGCCCAGTTCATCGGCTCCGCGAAGGGCAATCCCAGCCAACTTCTCGTCGCAGGCATCACGCTCGTCGGCGCCAGCATCTCCAACCAGTCCCCGGTCGATTTAACCCAGGTCCCTCCGATCGCTCGTCTGACCGGCGATCCGCTGGTGATCGTCGTTCCGAAGGATTCGCCGATTCAATCCATGGACGATCTGCTTGCGACAATTAAGAAGGACGTCGCGACGACGATCTGGGTTGGCGGATCGGCTGGCGGTGCCGATCATATCCTCGCAGCGCTCGTTACCAAGGCAGCGGGTGCCGATTCCAGCAAGATCAACTACGTCGCGTATTCCGGCGGCGGCGAGTCGCTTGCAGCCATGCTCGGTGGTCAGGCGACCGCGGGCGTGTCGGGTTACGGCGAATGGGAAGGCCAGATCAAATCCGGCGACCTCAGAGCACTGGCGATCTCCTATCCGGAGCCGATCGAAGGCATCGAAGCAAAGCCGTTGAAAGCGCAAGGTCTTGATATCGAATTGGTAAACTGGCGCGGTATCTTTGCCGGTCCTGGCGTAGAAGGCGCTGATCTCGATGCGCTTAAGTCTGCAGTCGAGAAGACGGTTAAGTCTGCCGAGTGGCAGGCAATCCTGAAGGCTCGCGGCTGGACCGACTACTATGCTCCTTCCGACGAGTTCAAGGCTTTCATCGGTTCGGAAACTGAACGCGTGAAGACCATCCTTACGTCCATCGGTCTCGCAAACTAACCTGACGAAGCACGCGGAAGTCGGCAAGCGCCGCTTCCGCGTGCGACGAGGACACCATGACCCAGAAAACTCTTCGCATACCCCACCGTCCAACGGCGGTGATCGCTGTCGTCCTATTTGCAATCGCCTTCATTACGTACTGGGATGCCAGTCACATGAAGGTGCGGGCAACCTATGGGATGAGCGCGAGCGCGGCATCGTATTTCGTGGCGATCCTATTCGTAGCCCTTGCCATCGGTCACCTTGTCAGCGCTTTCAAGCCATCGGACATCGAAGTCGAGAGCGCCGACTGGTTGGCCGTCGGCTGGATCGGTTTTGCTCTTGCCGGGTTGATCGGATCGATCTGGATGGGTGGTGGCTTTATCCTTGGGTCCACGCTTCTTTTCGCGCTGACCGCACGGGCGTTCGGTCGCAAGGCCATACTTGTCGATCTCTGTCTCGGGGCCGTTATCGGGGTTCTGGTTTTCCTTCTCTTCAATAAACTCCTGACGCTCGCGCTGCCGCAAGGCCCGCTTGAGCGCCTCTTCTGAGGTCGCCTTGATGGATACTTTTTCCTTTTTGATCGATGGGTTCGCGCTGGCCATTCAGCCTGCGAACCTGATCTACGCCGCCATCGGCGTCCTGATTGGAACGGCGGTCGGTGTTCTGCCAGGTATCGGTCCGGCACTGACGGTGGCACTTCTGCTTCCCGTGACCTTTAAGCTGGATCCTGGCGGTTCGATCATCATGTTCGCCGGGATTTACTACGGCGGAATGTACGGTGGCTCAACAACCGCGATCCTGCTTAATACGCCTGGAGAAAGCGCATCGGTCGTCACCGCGCTCGAGGGCAACAAGATGGCACGGGCAGGACGCGGGGGACCGGCGCTCGCGACCGCGGCTATCGGTTCGTTCGTTGCCGCGCTGATCGCAACAGCCGGGTTGGCCGTCCTCGCACCCTATCTCGTGAAGATCGCCGTCAAGTTCGGTCCGTGGGATTACTTCGGCCTGATGCTGATTGCGTTCGTCACGGTATCGGCAACATTCGGGTCATCGCCGCTGAGGGGCCTGACAAGTCTGGCCTTTGGGCTCTGGCTCGGACTGATGGGCATCGACCAGTTGACGGGACAGGCCCGCCTGACGTTCGGTGTTCCCGAACTGCTGGATGGCGTCGAGGTGACAACGCTTGCCGTTGGTCTGTTTGCGATCGGTGAAGCCTTCTTTGTCGCGTCTCGTCATCTCTACAAGCCCGAAAAGCCTATCCCGGTTAAGGGGTCGATCTGGATGACCAGAGAAGACTGGAAGCGCTCCTGGAAGCCATGGCTTCGCGGAACGGTGATGGGCTTCCCGATCGGCGCACTTCCCGCCGGCGGCGCTGAAATTCCCACTTTCCTGAGCTATACAATCGAGCGCAAGCTGAGCAGGAAGCCGGAAGAATTCGGTCACGGAGCGATCGAAGGCGTTGCTGGTCCCGAGGCTGCAAACAATGCCTCGGCCGCGGGCACGCTGGTTCCGTTGCTGACGCTTGGACTACCGACTTCGGCCACCGCAGCCGTCATGCTTGCGGGCTTCCAGCAATACAACATCCAGCCGGGTCCCTTGCTGTTCACACAGCACGCCGACCTCGTCTGGGGACTGGTCGCCAGCCTGTTTATCGCCAACGTCATGCTGCTCGTTCTCAACCTGCCTTTGGTCGGGATGTGGGTGAAGCTTCTCAAAATTCCCCTACCGTGGCTCTACGCAGGCATTCTCGTGTTTGCATCGATGGGCACGATTGCGGCGAACCCCTCGGTGACGGAACTTCTGCTGCTGACGGGTTTCGGTGTCGTCGGATTTGTGATGCGCCGCTACGACTATCCCATCGCTCCGGCGGTTGTCGGTCTTATCCTTGGCCCGCTTGCAGACAGTGCCTTGCGTCGCTCTCTGCAGATGAGCCTTGGCGATCCGATGATCCTGCTCCAGCACCCGAGCTCAGCCATCATGATCGGCATTGCCCTTGTTGCCTTGGTCGCTCCATTTATGTTCAGAGGTCTCTCGAAGTTCCGTCAGGACGAGGATTGATGGCGCAAATCTGTTTGACTGCGCCGGGCGGCGCACATCACTGTGGCAATTCGAACTGAAAGAACAGGACGCACGGAAAAGGTATGGCCAGGAACAGTCTCTCACCCCGGATCAGCACGGACATTATCGAGTTCGTGAAGTCCAACGCGATGCGAAAGGGAGATCATCTGCCTCTACAGATGCTGGCCGACAATTTTCGTGTGTCCCGTGCTCCGATCATGAGCGCTCTTCAAAAGCTGGAAGAGAGGGGCATCGTACGAGCCGAGCCGAACCGCGGCTATTTTCTCGCGGTGAACTGCGAGGCAATCGACGATCTTGAGCCCGAAAATGGTAAAGCTACCAAAGGTGACGATGCGATCTATCTCAGGATCGCGGACGATCGTCTGTCCGGGAGTTTTGCCGAGCGCTTCAGTGAGAATGAATTGATGCGGATCTACGGGGTGCCAAGAACCAGACTTTTGAAAATCCTTCACCGGATCGCCGACGAAGGATGGATCGAGCGCCTTCCCGGCAACGGTTGGTCGTTCAAGCAGACCCTTATGTCGAGGAAGAGCTACGAGGAAGGATATGTGTTCCGTGCCGTGATCGAGCAGCAGGCGATGCTGCTGCCGACGTTCCAATCGGATGCGGACGGTTTTCGCAGGGCGCGAGAGACACAGACGGAACTTGGAAATGGCGGATACGAACATTGGTCGCGGGCCGAGATCTTCAAAGCCAACAATGACTTTCACGAAATGCTAGTCGCGTGCTCCGGAAACGAATTCTTCCTCGACGCGATAAAGCGCATCAACAGATTGCGACGCCTTCTGGAGTACCAGATCACCATTGATCGCAGCCGCCTGCCGAAACAGACGGCAGAGCATCTGCACATCCTTGATCTTCTCGAGAGTGACCGACGATCAGAAGCGGCCGCCTTCCTTTACACCCACATCATGGGCGCCAGCAGGATCAAGACACCGCAAGTGTAAAAACAGGGAATTCCAGGCGCGAAACGATGCGGTCACAATTGAATTACATTTTATTATCATAAGATGGAATGTTCTGGATCGACCTCGCTCCCGTGAGCCTGAAGTTTTTCGCTCCGAACACAGAAATGCGATGAGAGACTTAGGATGAGCACGATATCAAAACTCACGGTCAACGACGTCGTATACGACATCATCGACCTGCCAGCAGAGGCTGGGCATCAGCTTCGGTCGCTTCCATACATCCATCGTATCCTGTTGGAGAATGTTCTGCGTACAGCAGGCAAAGATGATGCGCGGGCCAAGGCTGCGATCATCAACTGGCTCGCAAAGGGTTCGAGCGAGCTGGAGATCCCGTTTCTTCCCAATCGTGTCATGATGCACGATACCACTTGCGGTCCTGCACTCGTGGATATCGCGGGAATGCGTTCGGCTCTTGCGGAGGCGGGACATGATCCGGCGCTTCTCAATCCGGTTGTCCCGGTGGACGTCTCCACGGACCACTCCTTGGCTGTAGATGCCTTTGGTGGCTCTGCGTCGCTTGAACTCAACATGAAACGCGAGTTCGAGCGCAATGCCGAACGGTATCGCTTCATGAAGTGGGCGACGAATACGCTGACCGGGTTCCGCGTTCATCCGCCCGGTACCGGCATTATGCACACGCTCAATCTCGAGCGCCTCGCGACGGTCGTCTCGACGATCGAGAAAGACGGTTGTCGCTGGGCCGCGCCCGACACGTTGATCGGTACGGACAGTCATACGCCGATGATCAACGGCATTGGCGTCCTTGCATGGGGTGTCGGCGGCCTGGAAGCAGAAAGCGTCTTCTTTGGGATGCCTGTCTCGCTCCGGGTACCGGATGTGGTTGGGGTCCGGCTGACCGGTCATCTTGGCGATGGGGTGCTTGCGACGGATTTGGCGTTGACGGTGACGCATATCCTTCGAAAGATCGATCTTCAGGACAAATACGTAGAATTCTTCGGCCCCGGCGTGGCGGCACTGACGGCCGGCGATCGGTCTGTGGTCGCTAACATGACACCGGAGTTTGGCGGTAATTCCGGATACTTTCCAATCGACGACCGTACGCTTGATTATCTTCGGACGACTGGTCGAACTTCTGAGCAAGTGGAGCTGGTAGAAGCATATACCAAGCGCGTCGGGCTTTGGTTCAATCCGGACGACAATCCCCGCTACACATACGAAGTCGAGATCGACCTTTCGGCGATCGAACCCAGCCTTGCCGGACCCACGCGTCCTCAGGACAGGATATCCGTTGGAGAAACGGTTGCCGCGATTTCTTCGATGAAGCGCGGAGCGGTCGCAAGTGCCGACCCCTCAGAACCAAACGATGGGGCGGTTGCCATCGCGGCCATTACAAGCTGTACCAACACGTCCGATCCGCGACTCGTGATCGCGGCAGGCTTGCTGGCACGAAAGGCGCGGTCGTTTGGTCTTCATCCGGCGCCTTGGGTGAAGACATCGCTCGCGCCGGGATCGCCTACGGCGGAACGATACCTCCGGCGGTCCGGGTTGTTAGAGGATCTCGAAGCGGTCGGTTTCGGAATCGTCGGTTACGGTTGCACGACCTGTATCGGCAATTCCGGACCATTGACCGAACCGATCGCCGTCGCGATGAAGGATCGAGGAATCCTTCCGGTCGCCATTCTCTCGGGCAATCGGAATTTCCCTGGTCGCGTACACCCACAGCTTGAGGCAGGCTTCCTCGCGTCTCCTCCACTTGTCGTCGCATTTGCGCTGGCTGGAACCGTCGAGCTGAATATTTTGAGGGATCCGATCGGATACACGGCCGATGGGCGGGCCGTGACACTGTCGATGTTGTGGCCGACGAGCAAGGAGATTGACGAAGCAGTTGCGCTTGCCTCCGATGCGGTTGATTTCAAGCCAGCTTATGACGAAGCGGAGGCCAGCAAGGCTTGGCGCGAACTCGAGGCGCCGGCGACGACATTGTTTCCATGGGACGAGACGTCGACCTACATCCGCAGGCCGCCGTTCGCAGGCTTCGGAAAAGGCAGCTTACTCGGCACGTATGATGCGCATCCGCTGATCGTTGTCGGTGACGACATCACGACGGACCATATCTCGCCAGCCGGGGCGATCCGGGCTCAGAGTGAAACCGGCCGATATCTCATCGAGCGAGGGGAAGTCCCGACCGACCTTAATGTTCATGCTTCGCGGCGGGGCAACTGGGAAGCGATGGTTCGGGGCTTGTATACAAACCGGACTGTTCAAAATCTTTTGGGCAGCGAGATCCCACCAGGATCGACGATCCATGCGCCCTCAGGTGAAGTCCTCCCGCTCTGGTGCGCCGCAAATCGCTATGCCGAGAGCAGGCAGTCCGTCGTGATTGTCGCTGGCGAGCGTTATGGAATGGGTTCCTCGCGAGATTGGGCAGCCAAGGGAGCATCCCTCCTCGGCGCCCGCGCGGTCTTGGCTGTAAGCTTCGAAAGGATTCACCGTTCCAATCTTATCGGGATGGGCATTCTGCCAATGAGACTGCCGGAGGGTTTGGGACCAGATGATCTCGCTCTAAAGTCAGGTGACCTCATCGAAATAAATGCCAACGCAGGCCTGATCTCGCCGCGTTGTCCGATCGACATTGCCATTAAACGGTACAGGGGCGAGGCTACCACGTTCAAAGCGGTCGCGGCGATCGAGACGGCCGCTGAGGTCGATACGTTGAAGGCGGGTGGAATTCTGCCGCTGATGCTGAAGAACTTGGTCGAATCCCAACGCAGTACGATCTAGGGCGCTAGAATCGACATTTGCGTTGTGCGGGCAGGTGTGCGTTGTCGGTTCCGGATTTGATGAGCAGACCGACCGCTTTCATAGGCTCGCGGAGCAATCAGCTTTTTTGGCGGCGAGGTCGACGATATCCTTTCATGCGGCGATTTCACCGACATCTTAAGTGGCGGACTCTCAGAGAAAGCCGCGACTTCCTGAAACTTCCCGATCGGTAAGGATGACGTCGAAATTCCGAAAATCTTCCTGTACGGTAAGCCGGAACAGGAGACACTGGATGTTCAGGTCCGCACGCGATTTCGGCGTTGCCGTCAGGGAAAAACGCAAAGGCCTCGGCTGGACCCAGATCGAACTTGCCAGCCGCTCCGGCACGGGCGAACGTTTCATCGTTGAACTCGAATCGGGCAAACCGAGCTGCCAGCTCGAGAAGGCGCTGATCGTCGCGCGCACGGTCGGCATCGAGATCGGCGACCTGAAGACAGTCCAATCGTCATCAGTCGCGTCCGAAGATGATCTCGGCTTCCTGCCGACATTCGGTGAAGGTCGATGACAACCATCTTCTATGAAGCTTTCCCCGTCGCATGGATGACTTTCGAAAGCTAATGTCGGCTCGACTACGACTCATCCTGGGAAGCGCGCCGCTCGGCCTTCCCAATCTCGCTGACGATGCCGTTGCGTTCAGGAGTGGTCGATGCGGACAGACTGCTGCCGTGGCTCGCCAACCTGACACGGCCGGAGCCCTGTCGATCGGCGAACCGCGGAGGGCCGGTGTCAACTTAGAGCCCATCCCGGACGAGGACGCACTGGAGCGCATTCTCAATGAGCATAGCCGGCAAACGACGCTATCTGCTGGCGAAGCGCTATGACCGTTTTACGGATCCAGCGGGTGAGATCCGCAGGCTTCACCAGGAAGACCGTTGCCAGCTAACCTGTCATTTTCCGTCACAGAAATACGAGCGATCCTCGTCGGGCCGCGGCGCGACACTGAAGATGATGTTTGACGCCGTCAGCGATCTCGTTTCATCCGGCGAACGCCTGAAGCTTCTGGATGCGGTGATTTTCAACGTGCTGATCTGTAATGTCGACTCGCACGCCAATAACTACTCCATCCTGATCGCCAGTACGTACATGTCTTCTCGGCCACGAACCCGCCATGAATCGCGATCAGCGGGTCGGCGGTGGCAGGTGGAGCCGTCTCCGCGGCAGCGGTCTGTGCGGCGAACCCAGGCAGGGCGCCAGACAATAAGCTTGCCCGAATAAATACCGTTGGGTGGACACAACCCGTCAATCGAACGCTCCGTATCGTTCTGGAATAAAGGTCACGCTGCATCCGGCAGCGTGACAAAAGTATCGGGCAGAAAAGAAGCTGAGAAAAACCCAATCAGCCCAGCTTTCCATTTTTGCGAGCGACGGATGTATTCATGCTGACCAGAATGACCCGTTCAGTTCAGTAGCAAGGCGGGTATGGATAGTAGCCGCATTGCGGCGGATAGTAATATGGATTGGCTGCCGCAGCACCGACAGCGGCGCCAGTCACTACTCCCGCGGCAACCGCACCACCGCGATACCAGGCCCCGTTGTAGACGGGGGCGTGCCAATAGTTGCCTCCGACATGGGTGACGTTGACCTCGTTGACACGCGCGGAACTTGAGCGGAATCCACCTGCGCCCAGATCCCCACCGCGGAAGCCGCCGCCGGCAAAGTCCCCGCCGCGGAAACCGCCTCCTCCAAAACCACCTCCTCCAAAACCACCTCCGCCAAAACCACCGCTGAAATGGTCAATGAAAACCGCAGCCGGTCCGGTAGCGCCAGTCAAGCTTCCTTCCAGCACGTCAATGTCGAAGGTCAACGTATTGCCTTCCAGCTTTGGCGATTTCAGAGTAACCACGACGTCACTGACGTCCGATCCGTCGCCTCCAAGAACCGACACCGTCGCATTCGGAGGGTCGATGGCGAAGTTGTCCTTGCCTTCGTCCCACTGCATGATGAACTGTTCGGTGGTTACATGTCCGGCGGCCCGCACCGGTCGGTCGGCAAAGACGATCGAATTTGCCGAAACACCAGTCAGAACCAACTTTTCACCGTCGATCTTGGCGCCTTCCGAGTTGATGACTGCGAGAGACGGGACCGGACCAGTGGGCGCGACCGTTCCAATCGCCTTGCCCAGCGGCACATGCTGCCTCTTCGTGGAATCCTGGGCGAGTGCAGCATTTGCTGCCAGTGCCAGGCCTCCAATAACGGCTATCAAGCCGGCGACGTGATTGATCTTCATCGCGGAATTCCTTCGAGTTTGAGATAAGCGGTACGACCGCCTATCTGTATTGCCTCACCAACGTAGATGGAGTTTCGGCTGCACCGGAGTGTGCACGCGAGACGCGAGACGCAATCCTACTTCTCCGGTGGCAACGGCCGTGTTCGAAATGATGGAACACTCTCATGTCGCGTCTCCTTTTGCTGGCTGAGCAATGCCGCGGTTGCGGCAAGTGCCTTGGGGGTCGTTCCCGCTGCTTTCCTGTGAAAATGCGGGGAGCGATCCGCAACGCGTCCGGCTGGCATGCGGCCCCTTTTTGGCCGCATGCCATCGTACGCCCATTGAGGTGTCAGTCGTGTCCGGTCTTCATTTCCCGTACCTGCTGCAGGGCCCTCCCATTGACCAAAACGACTAGCCGGCCTGAGCAGTTCCTCTTGCTCAACTTCGCGTAAGCAGTGCGCTGCAGCGACAGTGTGAACGATAGGGGAGTGGCTAACACCGCAAAAGATGGCGGGGCAAGTGTTTGATTTGGTTCAAGGTGAGGGGCACGCCGCCATCCCGCGGGAATGCGCCGCCACTGTATTCTCACGTATCGAGCGGGATGCGGCGCATTTACGCTCATTGTTCCGCACCCCGCGTTGTTGATCCCGATTAGCGAACGTAGATCGTCAGCCCGCCGTCGGCTGCCTGTTCAGCGCCGCCAATATTGTCCATCTCGACGTTCTGCGCTTTCAGCTTTTCAGCCAAGGACTTGTTCTCTTTGACCGCTTCGAGCAACGCCGCGCGTTGTTCCGGCGTGGCATGCTCGACCCACATGCGCGTTTGGTTTTGCTCCGCGAGTGTGCTGATATCGACGACGTTGATCTTGTCGCCGCTGTAGCCGCGCACAGTTTGCTCGATCTCTTTGGGCCACTCCATTGCGGCACCTTGACCGTGCACGGTCCCAGTGAAGCTCAGAGCGGAGAGGCAGGCAATCACAGAAAAAGTCGCAATGCGGTTCATTGTCATGCTCCTTCCTAGGTTTTGCGCTTGTGACCTGCCGGCAAGCAAGCGCGGCTGCTCGAACAACTCGTCGGAAGCGAGATTACGCGAATTTGCACGGTGCGATATTGTCCTTAGGGGAAGCGATTTAGCCGGATGACCGCTACTCAGATGTTCTTCGAGGTTCCCTGACTGTGTAAACGGGCTGGAGCGGCAGCGTGAACTGGTCGCGGGCCGCTTTGAAGGTCGCAATCGACTATCGATGGGCCGGAGCCCCGTTGCCAGTCCGGATCTGGGATCGACATTGGGGGGAGGCCGCGTGGCAGCGCCCTCGGTCGCGACGACACCGCCTCTCTAAGTATGCGGGCACTCAAAACTTTGTCATGTTCGCGGCTGGCGGGTTAGGCGACTGTACGAGCGTCGCCTTGTATTCCTCAACAGCCTTTAGCAAAGGCCCGAGAACCCAATTGTACATCTCGCCGATATTGTGCTCCTCCTGAGGATCTGACTCGATGTTGAACACCTTCGGATAGCCGTTCATCGGCGCCGCGCTGGATCCTACCCCGCCCATCAATGTTGCCCCGCCAGGGCCACTGCGGCCGGACACCACGTCGACGAAATAGGCTCGGAATTGCTTCCAGCGTACGGCGACCAATTCGGAACCGACGAAGGTCAACAAATGCTCGCGACGGCCGCTTTCGTTTTGGCCCAACAGCAGGTCACTCTGGTCGATCCCGTCGATTGGTCGATCGCCCGGGACGTTTCCGCCCGCAAGGTGCGCCAAGGTGGGAAAGAAATCCATGATCGAGAACATGGCGTACGAAGATCGCGGTGTGATCCTTCGCGGCCAACGGATGACTGCAGCGGTGCGGATCGCACCCTCACTGACGTCGCCGAGCGCGCCGCGGTAAGGGCCGGTCGTGCCCATGTCCGGCATGTCGGTTCCAAACCGACTCGCTCCAGGGCCATCCGGTCCATTGTCGGAAGCGAAGATGACAATGGTGTCATCCTCCAATCCAAGCTCCTTCAACGCATCAAGCATTGCTCCAACGATGGCATCGCCCTCCATCAGAGAATCGCCGAACTGACCGATGCGGGACGCGCCTTCGAAACGTTTCGAGGGCAGATTCGGAAAATGTGTGCGGGAGATCGGCAAATACAGGAAGAACGGCTTTCCGGCAGCTTTTTGACGCCGGATGAAGTCGACGCCGTGATCCACCAGCTCCCAGTCGATCCCGCGACGCACCTCCTCGGTGTAGGGTTTCACCAGCCTTAACGGCTCTCCTAGTTTGGCCTCGACAATATGCGGTCCCTCGTCGAGCGCAATGTCAGCGGACTTGGTCTGACGGCCCTGCCGGATCATGCCGAAGGCATCCCACGTGTCACCGGGTGGTATTCCATAGAACTCTTCGAAACCCTGGTTCTGTGGCTGGCTGTATACCTGGGCACCCAGGTGCCACTTGCCGAAAATCGCGGTGGCGTAGCCAGCCTCGCTCAGCATCTCCGCCATGGTGATTTCTTGTTCTGGCAGCGAAAACGGCGTACCTGGGACCGCAACCAGTGAGAGCCCGGAGCGGATGGAGTAGCGTCCTGTCATCAACGCGGCGCGAGATGGCGTGCACGATGGCTCCACCAGAAACTGCGTCAGCCGCAGTCCCTCGGTGGCGAGACGATCGATGCGCGGCGTTGGCGATCCACGCAGCTCCCCACCGCCGTAAACGCCGATGTCGCCGTAGCCGACGTTATCCGCAAGAATAAACAGGATGTTTGGCTTTGTTTGTTGAGCTACTGCCGTTTCGGCCGGCAACCACTGAGCAATGAGGCTCGATGCGATCATCAGGACATCGTGCGTCCGCCGCCACAACTGCCACTTCATCTCGGACCTCCACTTGCCTGACTGTGGGAAGCCGTCAACGCCCTGTTGACGGCGCTGATCAAGAACTCGGCTGGGAAGGGTTTGTGCAGATACGCCACGCAGCCCGCCTTAATCACCTCCCGTTCGAGCGCCTCGTCCTCTACGGCAGTTATGAAGATTACCGACAGATCGACACCGGAGGCCTTCAGGCGGTGCGACAGCTCGACGCCGGACATCCCGCCCAGATGGATATCGAGCACCAGACAGCCGATCCGACTTGCATCGACGCGGCTGAGAAAGGTGTCGGCCGACGCATATCCTTCGGTCGCAAAACCATTTGCGTTCAACAGACGTTCAACGCTCCTGCGCATGCTCGGATCGTCTTCGACGACAGCCACTGTGCGCGGTGGGCTTTCCAATTGACACCTTTCTGGAGCCAATACGAAAAGCATGACTAGCCCCGATCATGCTCGATGGTAGGGCGACATACGATGACTGACTATTGTCCTTTGGTGAAGCGGGGCGTTCTTGGCTAGCCTGAGAGCGTATCGGCCGCTTGATCGACAAGTCCCAGCCTCTCTGCAATCGACACGGTTTCGGCTAACGAACGCGCTCCAAGCTTTTCCATGACGTTGTGGCGATGGGCCTTGATCGTCCGTTCCGAGGTGCCGAGGGCATAGGCGATCTGCTTGTTAAGCTTGCCGCGGACGATCAAGCTAAAGACCTCAAACTCCCGCGGGGTCAGCGTCGCTAAACGTGCCCGGAGCCCATGGATGCGATCCTTCTCGAGACGCCGTGTATCGCAGCGGTGTAACGCCCGCTCGACGGCTTCCAGCAGTGCCTCTTTAGAGGTCGGTTTTTCCAGGAAATCTTCAGCGCCGGCCTTCATGGCTTGCACACTGGTCTTGATGTCGCCTTGCCCTGTCAGAAACACGATCGGGAGCAGCGGCGCACTTTCGATCAGCCTTTCCTGCAGATCCAAGCCACTCAGCCCAGGCAGTCCAAGGTCGAGGAGAATGCAGCCGGGCTCGTTACCATCCAGCTGAGCGAGAAACTCATTGCCAGTTTCATAAAGGGCAACGCGGAAGCCCGACGCCGAAAGCAGTCGACCGACGGCAGTGCGGAAGGATTGGTCGTCATCGACGATATGGACGACGGGTTCCAATGGCTTCACCCATTTCGTGCCAGAGGCCACACAACACGGAAAACTGCTCCGCCTTCAGGGCGGTTGGCCGCCCAGATGGTGCCGCCATAGGTTTCGACTATCGCCCTCGCGATAGAAAGGCCAAGCCCTGTGCCGGAGGGTTTCGTGGTATAGAATGGCTCGAAAATACTGGCCAGTTGCTCGTCGGGGATACCGCTACCCGTATCCGATATCGAGAGTTCAACCCTGGATTCCTCTGTCAGCGTCGTTTCAAGCATGAGCCTCCTTTCAGACGCGACTACGTCTCGCATGGCGTCCATCGCATTCGTGGCGAGGTTGAGAATGACTTGCTGGACATGAACCCTGTCGGCGCGCATTGGCAGTTGGCGTGGGGCATGGTTCGAACTGACAACCACGCCCCTGCGCGCGGCTTCGCCGTGCAGAATCCGGATCGCGCTCGTCGTCACGTCGTTAAGATCGAACTCCTGCCAGTCGATCTCGCCGCGTTTCTTAAGCAAGCCCCTCATTCCGGAAATGACGTCATGCGCGCGCTGGTCGTCGTCCTGGATGTCGGCAAGGATTTGGTCGATCAGCTCCAGATTGGGCCGTTCAGACCGAAGGATCGTCGCTGCCGCTTCGGCGTTGCTGCGAATGGCACCGAGCGGCTGGTTGAGTTCGTGTGCAATTGACGCCGAAAGGGCGCCGGCAGTTGCGGATTGATTGAGATGAACCACTTCGAGAAGTCGATGGCGCGCTTCGGTCTCCGCTGCGCGTCGCCGGCGACGTTCGATAAGAAGTCCCGCAATGACGCTGCCTTGGGCTGCTATGACCGCAAGTGCCGCGATCGTGGCGAGCCAGTACTGCTCCCAGAAGCTCAGTTCCTTGAACATCTGGTTTGCGCCCGAAGGAAGGTTCTTCTCCGACAACCCCCAGCGTTGGAGTTGTCTCGCATCGGCGACATAGCTTTGGGGGGATTCGAGATCAGTGATCGGCTTGCCAGCAATGGCATCGAGCGTGAGATCGGCCACTGTCTTACCGAGGGACTCGAAGGTGACTACGCTCCCTCCGACTATGCCGTAGTCAATGTATGTGAGATAGGGACCATAGATCGGCGCACTGGCAGTCGTCGCGATTTGTCTGACCGCTTCACGCGGAATGAAATTGCGGCCGTCGCGATCCTTGAAGATCGTCAGCGCCAGAACGATGCTGTCGCGGGGAAGCTCGGCGGCCCGCCTGGTGAACTCGTCAATCGTCAAGTCCTCCAGATAGGTCGTTTCGTAATTCCGGGAAAAAGCCGCAAGGTCGGCCCGCGCGGTCGCGAGCCACGAACGGTCGAATTCTGAAGACCCGCCGATAATAAAGAGATGGCGCGCCTCCGGCTGCAGGCGACGGGCCATCTCCGCGGTCTTGGCGATATGAAACTCGCTGAAGGCTCCGACCACATCGCTCGGCAGGTCCATTTCGTCGGCAGAGGATCTGCTGATGCCGGCGACGATAATCTTTGCACCGTCGGCAAGGTCTTCACGGTTCGCCGCGATAAATCGCGCTGATTCTTCGCCGAGCGCAACCACCACGTCGGGGCGGTGATCCGCATACTTCGCCGCTAGATACCTTGCCATTCGCCCGACATGCTCCGTCTCTGGAAATCTGGAGAGATCGAGAAATTCGGAAAAGAGATCGATCTTTCCCTTGGTGGCGCCGATGAGACGCGTCCTCACGGCCTCTCCAGCTGCGGTCGTCGCGGCTATACGCTCGTCGTAAGGGTAGAGAATTAGAACCCGTGGAACCCGACCCGCAATCTCATTGGACGCGGATGATCCTGCGACAATCATTCCCAGAAAAACGCAGCAGAAAGCCCCGCGCCAAGCTAGCCGGCGCGATCGCGTCGTCCAATTGCGCACCAGGCCCATTGCCTTGCCCCGAAAAGCTCGTCGACAAATAGCAAAGCCGTGCCGCCCTCACAACCGACCCAAAAGGATGAAGCAGTTCATCAGGGATTACGGTTGCCCCAAGGTACAATATCGCTTCGGTTCGCTGTTCGGTAGGGTGCTCGCGATGAGTAGCGTTCGTCACCCGCGACGTCCGAATTTCGATACTGCTTCAGTTCTTTCGATTGATTTCAGAGTGAATTCGCGACCGGCGGCGCTCGCTGATTTTGCCGCAAGGGCCGGCAAGCACCCCCTTGAGCAGAGCGGTTCGGACAGGATCGACGGGGAACCTTCTTGAGGGATCCGCCCTTGCGTCGCCTTTCAGCAGCAAGGGATGCGCTTGAGGCGCGTTTTCAATGGGGCGCAGACTGCCGGCCCGTTTCGGGCAGCCAGGGAGGAATCCAGACCATGAGCAGGACAAAAACCACATGGTATAGTCTGCTGGCTTCCGCTGTCGTTGCCACAACAGCAACTTTACCGGCAGCCGCGCAAGATCAACGAAAGCCGAACATCGTCGTCATCATGGGCGATGATGTTGGCTGGTTCAACATTGGCGCCTATCACCGGGGAATCATGTCCGGCAAGACGCCAAACCTCGACAAGCTTGCGTCCGAGGGCATGTTATTTACCGACTACTACGCGGAGGCGAGCTGCACGGCGGGCCGAGCAAGCTTCATTACCGGCGAAATCCCGTTGCGCACTGGCTTGACGACGGTCGGGCAAGCGGGCGCAGACGTCGGTATGCCAGACAAGGCTGCAACCATTGCCAGTGCCCTTAAAGCCGAGGGCTACGCCACCGGGCAATTCGGTAAGAATCATCTCGGCGATTTGAACAAGTTCCTGCCCACGCTGCACGGCTTCGATGAATTTTTCGGGTACCTCTATCATCTCGACGCGATGTCGGATCCATATTGGTATTCCTTCCCGAATGAACAGTCGTACCGCGACAAAGTCGGCCCGCGCAGTTTGGTGCGCAGCTTTGCGACCGACACCGACGACACAACTGAGCAACCGCGTTGGGGTAAGATCGGCAAGCAGCGGATCGTCGACGAGGGACCTCTGGCACCATACGCCGATATGACCAACGTCCCCAACATGCATGACATCACACCCAAGGCTAAGTACGACATGGGGACGTTCGACGAAGTCCTGGTCAAAGCCTCGTGTGACTTCATGGACAAGGCCAAGACGGATGGCAAACCGTTCTTTGTCTGGCACAACACGACACGCATGCACGTCTGGACGTTTCTGTCGCCAAAGTATCAGGGGCTGATGAATAGCGACAGCAATTATGGCCTCGAAGAGGCCGGCATGGCGCAACTGGATGACAGCGTCGGGGCCATCATGAAGTGCGTAGAGGATGCGGGCGAAACCGACAACACCATTCTTGTCTTCACAACTGACAATGGTGCCGAAGTGTTCACCTGGCCAGATGGTGGCATGACCCCGTTCAAGGGCACCAAGGGCACGGTGATGGAAGGTGGTTTTCGAGCACCGGCAATCATCCGCTGGCCGGGCAAGGTCAAGCCAGGAACCGTGGAAAACGGCATCTTCTCCGCTCTCGATTGGTTCCCCACACTCCTGGCGGCAGCCGGCAACGCGAACATCACCGACGAACTTTTGAAAGGGAAGGAACTGAGTGGCCGGACCTACAAGAACCACCTCGACGGCTACAACCAGTTGGACCTGCTGCAGGGCAACGGACCGTCGGCGCGGCACGAGTTTTTCTACTTCGGCGGCCCCTCTCTGGGGGCGGTTCGCATCGACAACTTCAAGTTCCAGTTCTTCCAGCAGCCGCGCGGCTGGCCGGGCGAAAAGGTAACAACTGACATGCCCACCATGGTGAATATCCGCCAAGACCCGTTTGAGCGGACGCCATCGATTGGACAGCAAAGCCTCAATGACCAAGGCGGGGGGTATATGAACGACTTCTTCGCTCGTGAGTTCTGGCGCTTTGTCAGCGTTCAGCAGGAGGTCGCGAAACTGGCGCTGACGGCAATCGACTATCCGCCGATGCAAGACCCGGCGTCATTCAACCTTGATGCCGTCAAGAAGCAGATCGAGACCGCAATTAGGAACAAGCCAGGGAACTAGATGTCAGTGCTCGACGCCGCGCGGGCGGTTTGCCACGTTGCAGCCTCCCAAGGAGAATCTGGACTTATAATAATGGAGGAGTCGCTATGATTGTCGCACGCAACATCCTCAGACTAGCCAGTGGTGTCTTGTTGGGGCTGGCAACGTTGTTTGGTGTTGCCTCCGCGCGTGCCCAGACCGACCCCCTGCCGTCGTGGAACGACACTGCCCCAAAGGCGGCCATTGTCTCATTCGTTAAGAAGGCAACGACGGAAAACTCGCCCGACTTCGTTCCGGAACCGGAGCGCATCGCCGTATTCGACAATGACGGTACTTTGTGGGTCGAGCACCCGATGTACGTTCAGCTCGCCTTCGCCCTTGACCGGGTGAAGGCGCAGGCTCCGTCCCATCCGGAATGGAAGGACACGCAGCCTTTCAAGGCGGTTCTTGAAAACGACATCAAGACACTCGCTGCATCCGGCGAAAAAGGCCTCATCGAACTGATATTGGCGACCCATGGCGGAATGACCAGCGATGAGTTCGAGAAAGTCGCTTCCGACTGGATAGCCAGCGCGCGCGACCCGAAGTACAAGAAGCCCTACACTGAGCTGGTCTACCAGCCGATGCTCGAATTGCTCGGCTATCTGCGGGCCAACGGCTTCAAGACTTTCGTCGTCTCTGGCGGTGGGATTGAGTTTGTGCGGCCTTGGGCCGAAAAGGTCTACGGCGTTCCACCTGAACAGATCGTCGGCTCGTCGATCAAGACGCAGTTCGAAATGCGTGATGGAATGCCGACGCTCTTCCGCCTGCCACAGGTCAATTTCATCGATGACAAGGCAGGCAAACCTGCTGGGATAAATGCGCATATCGGCCGCCGGCCGATCGCCGCCTTTGGCAACTCCGATGGCGACCTGGAAATGCTGCAATGGACGACGATGACCGGTGGCTCCGTGCGGCTCGGGATGATCATTCACCACACCGACGCAGAGCGCGAATACGCATACGATCGACAATCCGAATTCGGCCACCTCGACGAGGCACTTGAAGCGGCTGCGATAAACAAATGGACCGTGGTCGACATGAAGGCGGATTGGAAGGAGATCTTTCCGCAGAAGTAGGAGCGCTGGCTCAGCGACTTATACCGGGGGCTTTGGTGAAGCTAGGCTCGAACGAACCGAAACAGTTTCGGCCAAGACTCTGGCCGAAACCTCTCGTCGTGCGTTCTGACCCGCGTGCGCGGTCTCCCAGGATGGCGGGTGCGCCTTAAACCCTGTGCAGCAGGACGAGGATTGCGTGGCCGCGGCCCTGCTGTTCTTACGCTTCCTCGGACGCGTATGCGGAGATTCGCACTGGTCTACCTGCCGATCGCCGGCCTTTATCTCTCGGGCGGCGTTTCGCGCGCCCTTCAACCGCTTTTGATGGACGATCCGACGTTCCTGTCCGCGTTTCGCGCCAAGGGTCGCATGGCCGACTTCATAGAAACCTTTCCAATTCATCTGCATTCCGATGACGGGACGACGCTTTACGGCTGTGCAGATTGGCTGAGGCTGACGTCGGGCCCGAACGTCAACGATTGACACCAGCGGCGACGGCAAACACAAACCCATAGGTTCGATCTCCGCCGGCCTTGGCATCGGCTTTGCGCGGGAATGGTGATCCGGTTGATGAGGGTGGCCGGCCCAATGAATTGGGCCTGAGGCGCATCGGGGCCTGTCTGTACTAGTACGGAAATGGCAATGCATAGCGCTCGCGAATGGTTTGTTCCTCGTAACGGTTACGATAAACACCGCGGTCCTGGAGGATCGGGACGACCTTTTTCACGAATTCTTCGATGTCATCAGGTGCCCGGGGCGGCTGAAGCGTGTAGCCGTCGACGGTGCCGTCTGCCCAGAGGTCGATGAGCGCATCGGCGACCTGTTCCGGCGTCCCGAGCAGGAGGCGGTGGTGCCCTTCCGAGCGGCGCACAGCCTGCCTGGCCGTCAACTTCTCATGTGTCAGCAGATCGGAGAGACCAAGGCCCATTCCGACCGCCTGAAGACGGTTGGGATCCGGAACGAAACGCTCGGCATCCAGAATGGCATCCGGATCGAAACCGTTGGGATCAATACCGTTCTCCCTGACGAAGCGTGCGAGCAGGCCGTCCTCCGAGCCCGCGCCGCTGAAGAGTTCGTGTTTTCGCAACGCCTCCTCTTTCGTCTCGCCAAGGATCACCACCACCCCGGGCACGATCTTAATGCCCTTCGGGTCGCGACCGATGGCTGCAGCGCGATCCCTTACCTTCTTGCCGAAGGCCTGGCCAGCAGGGCGGGAGAGGATGTTGCAATAAATGATCTCGCCATGGCGGGCGGCGAGCTCGATACCACCTTCGGACGCGCCTGCCTGCGCGATTACCGGATGGCCTTGCGGGCCACGCGGCACGTTCAGCGGTCCCTTCACTGCGAAATGATCGCCTTCGTGGTCGATCGCATGCGCACTCGCCGCATCCCAAAACCGTTCGTCGGGCACATGGCCGTCGCGGGCGGGATCCCAGCTTGCCCAGAGTTTCTTGGCAACATCGAGAAATTCGGAAGCTTTGGCGTAGCGCTCGGCTCGTGGGGGCAGCGGCGCCGAGCCGAAGTTGGCAGCCACATTCGGATTGAATGACGAGACGATGTTGATGATCAGCCGGCCACCGGCCACGATATCCGTCGACTGGGTGCGGCGGGCGAGATTATAGGGCGAATTGTATGTGGACGACATGGTTGCGACGAAGCCGATGTCGGGCACCTGTGCCGCAAGCGCCGTACAGAGGATGAGCGGGTCGATGGTATGGAATGGTCGGCTGTTCGGGTCGGTCATCAAGGCCGGATGATCGGAAAAGAACACGGCGTCGAACAGACCTTTGTGGGCGAGTTCCGTCAGGCGTCTGTAGTATTGAGGGTCATAGATGTCGTGGCGGCTCCCGCTGCGATATTTCCAGGCGGCCGGCAGATAGCCTGTCGTGTTGATGCCGACATTGAGATTGAGCGTGCGGGGCATGCGAATTGAGGTCCTTCAATAGGCCGCGGTGAAGCGGCGGCGGATGAACTGTCCCTTGTCGAGTTCATCGAGAATGGCGACGGCGAAATCGGCTTCGGAAATCCGGCTTTCGCCCGTATCGTCTCGCAGAAGCGCATCCTCGCCGAGCCTGAAACGGCCGGTTCTTTCGCCGGCCTTGATCGAAAGAGGCGGGGATACATAGGTCCAGTCGAGATCGTGCTCGCCGCGTTTCAGACTGCGCAGGATCTCTCGGTTGCGCAGCGTGTGAGCCTTGTGGTCCGCCGGGTAGAAATCACTGTCGACCACGTCGACGCCGGGGCTTGCCTGGAGGCTTCCGACGCCGCCGACGATGATGATGCGGCGGACGCCGGCGCGCTTGACGCCTTCAAACAGGGAAGCATGTGCATTCTCGATGAGAACCGCGGCATCTTCCGCCGAATGGCGGCGCAGACCGGGACTATAGGCACTGATGACCGCATCGTGGCCGGCGGAGATCTTTGCCACTTCCTCCGGATCGGCAATGTCCGCCTTCAGTGCCGTGAGACGCTCGGCAGGTTCCAGGTTTGAAGAGCGCGTCACGGCTGTCACGCGGTGATTTCGCGAAAGAGCTTCCTTGCGGATGTTGCTGCCGATGTTTCCTGAGGCGCCGAAGACGACAATGGACATGATCGATTTTCCTGAGGCTAGAGGGCAGGTATCGCCTTGAGCGGTTGATTGGCGCCGACATTGCGCTGCATGGCGGAAAGCGACGACCGTACGGCCTCGTAGCCGTGTTCGCGCATGGCGTTTTCGTAGTCGTTTAAGGCCGCAAGCAGTGGCTTGCCTTGGCGCCTTGCGGCGACGAGTTCGCGTACGAGCAATCCGGAATCGTAGAGGGCGGTGTTGCCGCCAAGCGCGCGGAAATAGGTCATCGCGTGGATCGCGTCGCCGAGTAGCGTCACCGGACCGCTTTGCCATACCGCGCCGGGTGTGGAGCTCTTGACCTTGAGGAAGGCGACCGTCGACGGGTCGCTGTGGCGAATGAGGTCCAGGATGCGCTCATCCCAGTGACGGATACGGTGAAGCAGCGTTTCGATGAGGGCCGCGCCGTTGAGCCGTTCGAGCAGTTCGTCCGGCCCGAGTTCATCCGTATCATAGGCCGTGTTCCACCAGGTGTAGCTGGTGGAGTTGTTGAAGTGGAAGCCAGGGATATCGGCATGGCCGGGATCTTCCCTGCCTATGAAATCGTGACGCGCATAGGCAGACGGATCCACCCGATGGCTGGTGATCATCAGACCACGACCGTCGCGCGGGCGGATGTTGGTATTGAACTCGGTCAGCAGCGGTGAAATGCCCTGTCGTTCCGCTTCATCGATCGTGATCTTGCCGGCCAACCGGCGTACCCCAGTGTCGATGCTCTTGAGGTCAGGCAGGAGTTGGCGACGCACCGCCGATCCCGCCCCGTCGGCCCCGACCAGAAGATTGGCGTGTACGGCCGAGCCGTCGGAAAAATGCGCAAGCACGGTTCCGTCGGCAAGCTGCTCATAGCGCTCGAACCGTTTGCCTGTGTGAAAAAGGCCGTCGAGCCCGGACAGGAGGATCTGGCGTAGCGTGATGCGGCTGACCGATTTCTCGATATGCGTATCTTCGGGTTCGCCTGATCCCTGGCTCGTGTTCTCGAGCCTTTGGAATGTCTCATCGAGAACAAGGTTTTCCGTCGGCGCAAGCCCGAGCGTATCAAGGAAGGCTTGAAAGAGGTGCGCCGGAAGGTTCGCCTGAAGCGCGTCGATGCCCCGTTGCCGGATCCGCATGCGGAAACCCTGCACATAGTCCGACCGGACCTGGTCGCGCTCGAAGACGGCGGTGTCGATGCCATTCTTCTTGAGGCCTTGCGCCAGGGCGAGCCCACCCGGTCCCCCACCGATGATGGCGACGTCGATGAAGGGTATGGTCATGGCTGGTACTCGGGGACCGCGGTTTCGGCGGTCACTTGTTCGAGGATGAAGTCGGCGACGGTACGGGGCGAACGGCCAAGCAGCGTTGGAACGACGTCGGTCGTCGTCGCGGCGCGACCGGCAGCGATCAATCTTACGAATTGCGCAACGGCGCGGTGTTCGAAGTCACCCTCTTTTGGAACCGTCCGGGGCGGCTTCTCGAGGGCAGCAACCGGCCGTTTCAATGCAGCCGTCAGCAGAGCGGCGACCTGCCGGAACGACACCACGTCCGGGCCGGTGAGGTTGAGCGTGCGCCCCCGAATGCGATCGGCCAGAAGTTGGTGCACGGCGACATCGGCGATGTCGCGCGCGTCGATGTAGCCGATGCCGGCGTCGAGGTTGGCTGCGACGACCTGACTGTTCGTGATCGCGTTCCGGATGGTGTTGGCGAGCGAGACCTGCATCCAGGCATTGGGACGAAGCGAAACAGCCTCGGTCGGAAGGCCATTCAAGTGCCGTTCCACGGCAGCGTGCGCTTCACCGGAGATAGAATTCCCTGGCGGCTCGATCGTCCAGTCGGAGCCCGAGATCTTGACGATGCGGGCAACATTTGCGGCGACGGCAGCATCGGCGACGGCGACCTGGTCCGTGACGAGCCTCGTGCTGATGGGGGATAACAGAAGAAGGCGTCCGACGCCTCGAACGGCCGTGTCGAGCGCGGCGCGGTCGCCAAAATCACCTGCGGCAATCTGCAGAGTTTCACCGAACAGGGCACGTGCCGTCTCCGGGCGTCGGGTAAAGACGCGAACCGGTTGTCCGCGTGCGAGAAGTCGTTCGACAACGAGGCGCCCAAGCTTGCCGGTGGCGCCAGTAACGAGGATCGGCCTCTCACTCATGCGGCGGCCCGCTGCAAGGCGGCCTCTAGCGGTCGGCGATCAATCCAACTGAAGACGTCGAAATCGGCCGGAATGAACTGCCAATCGAGAAGGAAGCGCTTGAAGTGGTCGAACGCGGCGATCTGGTTTTCGTCCAACGCCAGACCGAGATGACGGTGGACGTCCGCGCCGTTCGCCGCCCAGACGGCGTCCTCGCCGACGCCCATCTCGTTGGCGATGAACCGAACTGCTGTGTCCGGGTTCGAGGCCGCCCAATCACCAACACTGGCGACGGTCGACACAAGATCGACGACGAGGTCGAAATGCTGGTCAAGAAAGCGGGCGTCGACTGTCAGCGGCCTTGGCGTGCCATTGTTGATGCGGATCTTTGGATCCGGATGGAAACCGAATTCCGCCACCACAACTGCACCGATCTGATTGGCGAGCACGATGCCTTCTGCACCTTTGACGAAGAAAGCGTCGATCTTGCCCGAGGCCAGGGCCAAGAGTTCCTCGCCATAGGGATATCGGCGCTTCAGGCCCAGGAAGGCGGCGTTGCCCCGTTCGATGAGGTTGCCCTCGTTGGTGTCGAGATAGACGAGTTCGACATCACCGTGATCAAGGCCGTCGAGCGAAAGCGCCGAGACGATGCCTTTCAAGGCGGTGGCCCGCTGGAAGTCGACGACGTCGGAACTGGGCTTGCGTGGTACACCGATGCGGCGGCCTTTCAAGTCCTTCGCGACAGCGATCCCGGAACCTGGAAGCGCGATAATCGCCTGGAACTCGTCTGTCGTGGTGATGCCGACAACGCGTGTGGCGCGGCCGCCGGACCGCGCCCAGATCGGCGGAATGTTGCCGCCCTGTCGGAACGAGTAATCGAGCGCATGGGTAAAATGGCTCTGGCGGACCGACGGATCCTTGCTGTCGCGGATCGAGCGGAC
Source organism: Ensifer sp. ENS06 (assembly GCF_014852205.1). Taxonomy (NCBI): domain Bacteria; kingdom Pseudomonadati; phylum Pseudomonadota; class Alphaproteobacteria; order Hyphomicrobiales; family Rhizobiaceae; genus Ensifer; species Ensifer sp. ENS06. Next base: position 160,563 of record NZ_JACVBC010000009.1, read on the forward strand.
GGCAACGCCGGCGTTCTCAAACTGTCTGTCGATCCAGCCGAGCTGATGGGCGATCGACAATGGTGTCGGGGCGGGGCAGCGCGTGTACCAGACGGAAGAGAGGGAAGACATCAGGGAACTCCTAGCGGCCGCCGACGACGGCAAGACGAGGTTGCTGGGGAGGTCGAACGGGGACCGGCTCGAGCGCAACCGCAGGTGTTGCGGCATGCCGGCTGAACGCAGCCTTGGCAAGCATCGTCCGGATCAGGTTGTTTTGCGGCGCGTGCGCCTTGCCGGAAAGCGCGTCGCGATGATGGCGTTCCAACGGATTGTCGCGACTGATGCCGGGGTTACCGCCCAGTTCGAGCGCAAGGGTCGTCACGGTGATCGCGTTGGCGATGACCGTGTGTTTGACCGCGGCGGCATCGGCGCCGAAGGGGCGCCCCGCATCGAAATCCTCGGCGATCGAGCGCAGGAGCCGGCGGTTGACCGTCAGCAAGACCTCGATTTCGCCAAGGCCATCCTGGATGCGGGGAACGGTGGAGAGCGGTGCGCCGAGGCTTGCCGGTGCGCGCGAGGTCGTAAATTCGATCAGCCAGTCGCGTGCCCCGCGGGCAGCACCGTCGTAGATCGCGGGGACCAGTGAGAAATACCAGGCGCCCATGCGCTCGTCACGTTTCAGGCCTTCGCTCGCCGGCGCGATGTCGAGAACATCGGCGAGCGGGATCGCGACGTCGTCGAGGATCAGGTCGTCGCTGTTGGTTGCTCGCATGCCCGTTGCGTTCCAGGTTTTTTCGACGCGGATGCCATCGGCCGATGTCGGAACGAGGAATGAGCCCAGCCTCGGCTCCGGCTCGTCAGTAACCGCAAGCACAGACACCCAGCGCAAGAGCGGGATGCCGGTGGCGTAAGTCTTGTGGCCCGTAATGCGCCACTGATCGCCAACGCGGCGGGCAATCGTTTCGGGCAAGGAACCATGCGATGGCGAACCGACGCGCGGCTCCACCTGTGCCGCATTGATGAGCGCGACACCCTCGCGATTGGCCCGGGTTACACGCTCGACAAGGTGGGGCGGCCACTTGCCTGAGGTTCGCACCGAAAAGTGCTGATTGTAGTGCATCGAAAGAACGAGAGCAGTCGATGGCTCTCCACGCGCGATTGCCGAGACGACCGCCAGCGCTTCCGTAAGTCCACCGCCGAGGCCCCCGTGTTCGAGCGCTGTGACCAGGCCAAGCAGCCCCGCCTCGTGCAGCGCGTCGAAATTGGCGAAGGGGAATTCGCCAGTTTCATCATAGTGGCGTGCTGTCAGGGCGAAGCGTTTTCCGAGTTCTTCGGCCGTGGCAATCACCGGTTCGAAACGTGTGGGGTCGGTCATCGGCTTTACTCGTTCAGGCGACAGCGCGGGCGTCGAGTTCCGCCCAGGGGCGCTGGTCGACCCATTGGTCGATGTCGAAGTTGCTCGCGAGGAACCCCCATTCATGCAGGAAGTCCTTGTAGTGTCCGATCGCCGCGACGAGTTCCGGTTCGAGGCCGATGCCGAGATGTTTGTGGAGATCCGGACCGTTAGCCGCAGCCACGACCTCTTCTGAGGCGCCGACTTCGCGGGCAACAAAGCGACGCACCTCGTCGGGGTGCTCTTCGGCCCATGAGCCGGCCTGTTTCAAGGTCGCGATCAGCTTGGCGACGAGATCGGGGCGATCTTCAGCGAGCCTTTCGTCGACGGTCAGCACCCGAGGGGAGCCGGAATTGATGCGGATCTTCGGGTCCGGGTGGAAACCGAATTCCGCGACCGTGTGAGCCGCAAAGAGATTGGCGACGGCAATACCGGGCGTGCCTTTGACATAAATCGCGTCCACCTCACCGCGCAGCAGTGCGGCCGCTTCCGGCCCGTAGGCCTGCCGGTTTCTGAGGCCGTAGAGCTGCGGGCCCTCCCTGCCATCAAGAACGCTTTCGGAAAGCGGGATATCGACGATCTCGACATCGGAGGGCGTGAGCCCTTCGAGAGACAGAGCGGAAACCAGGCCCTTCAGCGCCGTAGCTGCCATGAAGTCGACGATACCGGGTGGTCGGCGCGCAATGCCGAAGCGCCGGCCGACAAGATCGCGCGTCGTTTTGATCCCGGTCTCGGGCAACGTGATGATGGCCTGGAATTCGTCGGTCCAGGTGATGCCGACGAGCCGCGTCGGGTTGCCTTCCGAGCGGGCGCGGATCGGCGGGACGTTGCCGCCATGGCGAAACGAATAATCGAGATGGTGATCGAAGTGGCTGGATCGGACGGAGCGGTCCTTGCTGTCGATGATCGAGTTGAGCGTAATGCCCTCCGTGGCAAACGCCTTGTCGAGCAGGCCGAGCTGGGTGGCGAGCCCCACGGGTGTCGGGACAGGGCAGCGCGTGTACCAGATTTGCGAGATGGCATTTTTTGTCACGAGGTTCTCCGCTGTCTTCGATGGGGTGTGCCGGGAAGCGTTTTTCGTTGGAGTGGCTCTTCCTAGTCGGTCATTGCTATTAGCTGTACTGATTTCGGATTAGATTTCCCAGACTGGCGCCGTTCACGACATATTGTAGGAATGACGTTCCTGCTAATGGTCACTCTCAGGGTGAAATTACTAAAACAGATTTGACAAAGCCTATGTAATTAGTCAACTATAAAAATCATCCGCGGCGACAAGGTCAGGCCGAGGTGAAGGTTCGCTGTTGGCGGACAGCCAAACGGAGAGGCGACATCGATGCCGGTGCTGATCAGAATTGCGCGAACGCTTCGACGAACGCTTCTGCAGGCAGTTCCAACGATCCTTGGAATTGTGATCCTGAACTTTTTCCTTTTGCAGCTGGCTCCCGGCGACGCGGCCGATGTGCTTGCCGGCGAGGCGGGTTCGGCGACCGAAGAAAGCGTTGCGGCACTGAGAGCCCGCTTCGGCCTGGATAGTCCGGTGCTCGAGCAATTGGCCACCTATCTCGGCAACCTCGCGCAATTCAGCCTTGGATTTTCCCCGCGCTACGGCATGCCGGTCGCCGACCTGATTGCGCAGCGCCTGCCCGGAACATTGACGCTGATGGCGGTGGCACTCGTCATCGCGATCGTCCTCGGTGTCATCCTCGGATCGCTGATGGAGACGTTTGCGGGGCGGATCCCCGATCGGCTTTTGTCGATCTTCTCGCTGCTCTTCTATTCGATCCCGAGTTTCTGGATCGGCCTGATGCTGATCGTGCTCTTCTCGGTCAAGCTCGGCTGGTTGCCGACCGGGGGTGCAGGCACGATCGGATCCCAGCTGAAAGGGTTCCCGGCGCTCTTCGACAAGGCCCGCTACATGGTGCTCCCGGCAACGTCGCTCGCGCTTTTCTACGTCGCGATCTATGCGCGGCTGACGCGCGCCGCCATGCTCGAAGTCAAAAACCAGGACTTTGTCCGCACTGCCTATGCCAAGGGGCTGACGCCTTATGGCGTCACCGCGAGGCATATCTTGCGAAACGCGTTGATCCCGATCACGACCATGGCCGGCATGCACATCGGCGGCATGCTCGGCGGCGCCGTGGTGGTGGAAACCGTCTACAGCTGGCCGGGCCTTGGCAGGCTCGCCTTCGAGGCGGTCATGGGCCGGGATTTCACCGTGCTCCTCGGCATCCTGCTTCTGTCCTCACTTCTCGTCATCATTGCCAATGCCACGGTGGACCTTGTCCACGCCTGGCTCGACCCTCGAATTGGAGCGCGCTGATGTCCGCCACCGACTTCGGAGCTTTCCCAGCGGTTACGGGCGGCGCCTATGCCGCTCCTGCCACGAGCGAGCAGGCTACCGCGCCGGAGCGCCCGTCCTGGTCCAACGTAAAGGCGCCCGATGCGCGCTCCCAGCAGAGCACTGCGGTCGCCATTACCAATGGGCGAAGGGCCCTCAAGGTCTTTCTGGCCAACCCCAATGCCCTGTTCGGAACGGCCTTCCTTGCGCTTGTGATCGCCGTCGCGCTGCTGGCTCCAGTGCTTTATCCCGACGACCCGCTGTCGATGGTCGGAAAACCGTTCCTGTGGCCGGGCCAGGATCCGGCTTTCCCGCTCGGCACGGACGCGCTCGGCCGCGACGTGCTCGCTGGCATCCTGCATGGCTCGCGCATTTCCCTGTTCGTGGGGCTGATGGCAACAGCGCTCGGTCTCACCTTCGGCGTGATCGTCGGCGCGATCGCCGGTTACTTCGGCGGCTGGATCGACGATCTCCTGGTGCGGCTGATCGAGATCTTCCAGACCTTGCCGAGCTTCGTGCTGCTCGTCGTTCTGGTCGCGATCGTCCAGCCCTCGGCAACAACGGTGACGCTTGCGATCGCCGTCATTTCCTGGCCGACGGTGGCAAGGCTGACCAGGGCCGAGTTTCGTGCGATCCGAGAGAAGGATTTCGTCATGGCCGCCCGCAGTCTCGGCTTTGGCCATGGACGGATCATCTTCCGCGAGATCCTGCCCAACGCGCTGCCGCCGATTATCGTGACGTCATCGGTCATGGTCGCCACCGCAATCCTGATGGAATCCGCACTTTCCTTCATGGGTCTCGGCGACCCCAATGTCGTGAGCTGGGGCTCGATGATCGGTACCGGTCGCGAACTGGTCCGGACCGCCTGGTACCTGACGGCCCTTCCGGGCCTCGCCATCGTCTTTACGGTGCTTGCGCTCAATCTCATCGGCGACGGGCTGAACGATGCCCTTAACCCCCGTTTCACTGGGGATCGCTGACGATGGCGCCGCTGCTCCAGGTCGAAGACCTCACCATCGGCTTTCCGCGTGCCGAGCCAGTCAGAAATCTCTCGTTCGAGGTGGGGGCGGGGGAGACGCTGGCGATCGTCGGCGAGTCCGGTTCGGGCAAATCGTTGACCGCGCTCGCGCTGATGCAGTTGCTGCCGCGCGCAGCACGGGTGACCAGCGGCCGCATCGTCTTTGACGACCGCGATCTTCTGGGGCTCGATGCGCGTGAGATGCGGCAGCTGCGCGGGCGCGACATCGCCATGATCTTTCAGGAGCCGATGACGAGCCTCAATCCGGTCATGTCGATCGGCCGGCAGATCGGCGAAGTGCTGAAGGTGCACGAGAAGCTTTCAGGTCGAGCGGCGCGGGAACGCGCGATCGAACTTTTGAAGCTCGTGCGTATTCCTGCCGCCGAAAAGCGGGTCGACGATTATCCGCATCAGCTGTCGGGCGGCATGCGCCAGCGGGTGATGATTGCCATGGCGGTTGCGTGCCGGCCAAAGTTGCTGATCGCCGACGAACCGACGACGGCGCTCGACGTGACGATCCAGGCGCAGGTGCTCGACCTGCTCGACACGCTCAGGCGCGAGCTTCAGATGGCTGTGGTGTTGATCACCCACGACCTCGGCGTCGTCGCGCAATGGGCCGACAAGGTCGTCGTCATGTATGCCGGCCGCAAGGTCGAGCAGGCCTTGCCCGGAGATCTCTTCAACGATCCGCTGCATCCCTATACGCGCGGGCTGCTTTCGGCCTCGCCACGGCTAAAGAACGACCTTCACTATCTGAGCGGCCGCTTGACGGAGATCCCCGGGTCGATCGTCTCGGCGGCCGGCGAGGCCGGCTGTCCCTTCAGGCCGCGCTGTCGCCAGGCGCGTGCGAGCTGCGGCCATCAGGTGCCGCCGCTGATTGCTCAGACGCCGGAGAGGCTCGTTGCCTGCCCGTTCACTTCGTCCCTCAAGGCCGTGCCCGATGCCGCTCATCTCAGCCTCTGATCTGAAGACACACTACAAGACGCGCGACGGCCTCTTGCGCTCCGTCGATGGCGTCGATCTCGTGGTCGAGCGCGGTGAAACCGTCGGGCTTGTCGGCGAAAGCGGCTGTGGCAAGTCGACGCTTGGCAAGACGCTTTTGCGCCTGGTCGATCCGACCGAGGGGCGGATCGAATTCAAGGGCGAAGACATCACGAGACTTGACCAGGGTCGGCTCAGGAACGTGCGCAAGTCGATCCAGATGATCTTTCAGGATCCCTTCGCGTCGCTCAATCCGCGCCACACGATCGGTGAAATCCTGGAGGCGCCTCTGATCGTGCACAGGGCCGGCAGCCGAGCGCAGCGGCGTGACACCGTTGCCGGCATCATCTCCAAGGTCGGGCTGCCCGCCGATGCCATCAATCGCTATCCGCACGAATTCTCGGGCGGCCAGCGGCAAAGGATCGGCATTGCCCGCGCGCTGCTGCTCAACCCGGACCTGATCGTTTGCGACGAGCCCGTATCGGCGCTCGACCTGTCGATCCAGGCGCAGATCCTGAACCTTTTGGTGGAGATGAAGAAGGAGTTCGGTCTTTCCTATCTTTTCATCAGCCATGACCTGTCTGTGGTGCGTTATTTCTGCGACCGGGTTTTGGTCATGTATCTCGGCCGGATCGTGGAAAGCGCCGACAATGAGACGCTCTGGTCGGACCCGCGCCATCCCTACACGCGCGCTTTGATGGCTGCGGTTCCCGATCCCTCGCGGCCGCGGCAGGCGGCTCCCCTTGGCGGCGATCTGCCGAGCCCGAGCGACATTCCGTCGGGCTGTCGGTTCCACACCCGCTGCCCGCTGGCGACGGACCTCTGCCGCGTCACCGAACCCGAATTCCGCGCCATCAAACCGGGCCATCAGGTGGCCTGTCATGTCGCGGACCAGATCAACTGAAATGGAGAACTTGAATGGTTGAGTATCGCTATCTTGGGCGCAGCGCCCTCAAAGTGTCGCCGCTGACGCTCGGATCCATGATGTTCGGCAACCAGACGCCTGACGACGTTGCCTTCCGCATCATCGACAAGGCGCGCGAGCAGGGCATCAACTTCATCGACACGGCCGACGTCTACCACGACGGGAAGTCGGAAGAGGTGGTCGGGCGCGGCATCAAGGCCAACCGCGACCATTGGGTGGTGGCAACGAAGTTCGTCAATTCGCGTGCGAAGGGGCCGAACCTCGGGGGCTATTCGCGCAAATGGGTCTATCAGACTGTCGAAAACTCGCTGCGCAATCTCGGCACGGACTACATCGATATCCTCTACTTTCATCGCGCCGTCTTCGATGCGCCGCTCGAAGAGCCGGTGCGGGCGATCGCCGACCTGATCAAGGCCGGCAAGCTGCGCTATTTCGGGGTCTCAAACTTCCGGGGATGGCGCATTGCGGAAGTCGCCCATCTCGCCGACCAGCTCGGCATCGATCGGCCGATCGCAAGCCAGCCACTCTATAACATCGTCAACCGCACCGCCGAGGCCGAGCAGCTGCCGGCGGCTGCAGCCTATGGACTGGGTGCTGTGTCCTACAGCCCGCTCGCCCGCGGCGTTCTGACGGGCAAGTACAATCCCGGCGAAGCGCCAGCTGCCGATACCCGCGCCGGACGCGGCGACAAGCGCATGCATGACGTGGAGTTTCGCGAAGAATCGGTGGCGATCGCCAAGGAGATTGCCGCACACGCGAAGGCCAAGGGAATTGCTGCCGCCGATTTCGCGCTCGCCTGGGTGCTGAACAACCGGCTGATCACCTCGACCATCGCAGGGCCCCGCACGGAAGAGCATTGGGATGGCTATATCCGCGCGCTGGACGTCAAGCTCGATGCGGAAGACGAGGCGCTGGTTGATCGCCTGGTCGCGCCCGGTCATCCGTCGACACCGGGCTTCACGGATCCGGGCCACCCGCTCGAAGGCCGTGAGCCGCGGTCCGGCGCGGGCGAAGCCGAGATCATCCCGCTCGCCCGCTCGCAGCGCGTCGCTTGAGAGGGGCCTGGCTGGGTACCTCCCGACCAGTGCCATCCTGTTGCAAAGAGCCCCGGATCATCGATCCGGGGCTTCGTTTTGCGCGTGACTATTCCGCAGCTACGGCCTGCTGGTGCCTGAGGCCGAGAAGGCGCCGGGCGTTGCCGCCAGCAACGAGACGTGCCTCCTGATCGCTTAGTCCCGCTTGCTCCAAGCTCTGCCGCAACGCGTCCGCATCGAGCGCAGGAAGAATTGGCCAGTCCGTGCCGGCAAGCACGAGGTCTGCGCCGAAAAAGCCTGTCAGCGTGCGTACGATGTCCGGATCATGCCCCATCGTGTCGAAGTAGATATTGGGCCGTCGCCCCGCTTCCCTGGCAGAGCGAGCATAGATGCCGCCGCGTGCCGCCTGGACAATCGCGCCCAGACCGAGCGTTGCAAAGACCAGATGCAGGTCTGGCAGTTCGTCAAGAAGCGGAGACTGGATGACCGACAGGAAGGCGACGCCGTTCATCAATCCACGCCCGAGCGAGTTGCCGAGATTGCCGGCGCCGTCGATCAGAACGCCGGCGTCCGGGTGGGCGACGGGATGCACGAAAACCGGAACCCTGTGGCGCGCCGCAACTTCGAGCGTGGGGCGGACGGCGGGATCGGCGATGAACTTGCTGGCGCGTGAACTGTCAATCACCAGTCCTGAAAGACCGAGCTCGACGATTGCCCGCTCGGCTTCGCGGGCCGCTTCGTCGCCGGCAAAGGCATCGACGACGGCAAATCCGGTGAGGGTAGAATGCTCGCGCGAAAGCGTCGCAAGCCAGTCGTTGGCCTCCCGGACGGCTTCAAGCGGTATGCTTGCCTCCAATCCGAAGAGGCTTTCGATCGTCGCCGTGACCACAGCGAGCGATACGCCGCCTTGTTCAAGTTCGTCGACCAGCGCCTGAGGCGTCGTGATTTTTCGATGTATCTCCGGCGAAAATGCGCCAGCGGGCTTTTCGTATTTGCCTCCGGGACGCCAGGCTGGCGGCCAGAGATGGGCATGGATGTCGACGATATCGAGCGGAGCGGTCATTCGGCGGCAACCTTTCTCGCTTGGCGTTCAGCAATGCCAGCTTTGACCAGCGGCACGACATCACGCCCATAGGTGACGGTATCTTCTGTCGGGTAGAAGCCCCGAACGAGGAAGTTGGAAACGCCCGCGTCGTAATAGTCGAGGATGGCGTCGGCGACCTGTTCGGGTGTCCCGACAAGAGCTGTCGAATTTCCGCCGGCGCCACTCGCTTCTGCGACTTCGGTCCAGAGCCGCTTGTCCAGCACCTTGCCGCGGCTGGCGGCCTGCCGCAGGCGAACAGAACCGACGTTAGATGGCAGCTTCTCGCCGTTGCCGCCGGCCGAGCGCGCGACCTGTGACTTGACCTTCTCGAGGATATCGGCCGCCTTTGCCCAGGCGGCGTCTTCGGTCTCAGCCACGACGGTGCGAAAGGCGAGGGTGAAGCGGATATCGTCTGCCGCGCGACCATTGGCAATCGCCGCTGTGCGTACCTTGCCGATGGTTTCCCGTGCGCCGTCGAGCGGTTCGCCCCAGAGCGCATAAATATCGGCGTGCTTACCGGCAACGGCGATCGCCGCATCGGACGAACCGCCGAAGGAAATCGGGATACGGGGCTTCTGGAACGGCTTTACCTGGCTATAGGCGCCCTTGAACCTGTAGAAGCGCCCCTCGTGATCGAAGGGCTGATCGCTCTCCCAGACTTTCCTCAGCACCTGCAGATACTCGTCGGTGCGGGCATAGCGGGTGTCGTGATCCTCGAAGTCGCCGTCGCGAGCCTGGTCCGTGTCGGATCCGCCGGTGATGATATGCACCCACAAGCGGCCCTCGGAGAACTGATCGAGGGTGGCAAGCTGGCGCGCGCCGAGTGTCGGGGCCATCAGGCCGGGCCGGTGGGCAAGCAGCGCCCCGATCCGGTCGGTCTGGCTGAAGACATAGGCGGCGATCTGGTTGTTGTCGGGCCATTGCGCGAACTGGCCGATCAGCAGACGATCGATGCCGGCGGCCTCCGCGGCCTGCACGTGATTGCGAATATAGGTCTTGTCGATGACCGGACCGGAGGCCGGCACGATGTCGGACCCTTCCCTGTTGGACGTATGGCCGATGAATTCGGGACGCATGGAGAACTCCTTCAGAATGCTGGGCGCGCAGATCGCAATAATCTATTTATCATATGTATTTTGTCGATTGCTTTTTGCCCACCGATCTTGGGATGGATTGTCGTGCGATGGGCCCTTCGGGAACTTTTCCTCCACCAAGGCGGCTTTTACAGACACTCATCCTGTGTGCGTGCACATCGCCGGTCCGGCAAAGGCTTCGGCCTGAGTAGCTTTTTTCAGAAAAGCCCTGGACTTTAGAATTACACTATCTCGATAAATATAGTAGATTTTATAAAGTCTGGCTAACACCCTGACAGGGGTGCTGGAGAAATCGGCGTTGCCTGTGCTTCGCCTGCTAGGGGATACTCAGATGACAGCAAGACACAACGGGACTTTCAAGCCGACGCGGCGCGCGTTCCTCCTTTCCTCCGTTGCGCTGGCGAGCGCGATTGCCGTTCCAATGCTGCCGGTGCCCTCGCTCGCGGCAGACGAGCCGCCGCGCGGCGGCAGCGTATCGATCAACATCGGCACCGAACCGCCAGTTCTCGTCCTTATCGCCCATAGCGCCGGCGCTGCCTACTACATCAGCGGCAAGGCGACCGAGAGCCTGCTCACCTATGACAAGGACTTCAATCCTCAGCCGCTGCTCGCCACCGAGTGGACGGTCAGCGAAGACGGCCTGCGCTACTGGTTCAAGCTGCGCCAGGGTGTCCGTTGGCACGACGGCAAGGATTTCACGGCCGAAGACGTCGCCTTTTCGATCCTGGCGCTTAAGGAAAACCACCCACGTGGTCGGGCGACCTTTGCCCATGTGAAGGAGGCCAATATTCTCAATTCGCATGAGGTCGAATTGATCCTTGCCAAGCCGGCTCCTTACCTTTTGACCGCCTTTGCAAGCTTCGAGGCGCCAATCGTCCCGAAGCACCTCTATGAAGGCACAAAGATTGCGGAAAACCCGCACAACGTCGCGCCTGTCGGCACCGGCCCCTACAAGTTCGTCGAATGGGTGCGCGGAAGCCATGCGCTTTTCGTGCGCAACGAGGACTATTGGGGTTCGCCCAAACCCTACCTTGATCAGATCATCTTCCGCTTCATCATCGATCCGGCGGCAGCCGTCGCTGCGATCGAGACCGGCGAGGTGCAGGTCTCGACGGCCAACCTGCCGCTCACCGACATCGACCGGCTGAAGGCCAACCCGAACCTCGTCGTCGATACCGATCCGGCACCCTATTCGCCGAGCATCGCCCGCGCCGAGTTCAATCTCGAAAACAAGTATCTTGCCGACATCAAGGTGCGCCATGCGATCGCGCACGCGGTCGACAAGGACTTCATCGTCAATACCGTCTACCTCGGCTATGCAACGCGGCTCGACGGGCCTGTCAGCCCGGATCTCGCGAAGTTCTACACTCCGGACCTTCCCAAATACGAGTTCGACCCGGCCAAGGCCGAAAAGCTCCTCGACGAGGCAGGTTATGCGCGGGGCGCCGACGGTTTCCGCTTCAAGCTGTTCATCGATCCGACCCAGCCTTCCGGTCCTCCCAAGCAGACCGCGGAATACATCGCCCAGGCCCTTGCCAAAGTGGGCATCAAGGTAGAGCTGCGAACCCAGGACTTTGCGACTTTCGTCAAGCGCGTCTTCACCGATCGCGACTTCGATATCGCCATTGAAGGCATGAGTAACCTCTACGACCCGACCGTCGGTGTTCAGCGGCTCTACTGGTCGAAGAACTTCAAGCCGGGCGTGCCCTTCACCAACGGCTCCAAGTATTCGAACCCGGACGTCGATCGACTGCTCGAAACGGCCGCCGTCGAGATCGATCCGAAGAAGCGCCTGCAGCTCTTCAACGAGTTCCAGAAACTGGTGGTTCAGGATCTGCCGACGCTCGACATCGTCACCCCGGCTGTCATCACCGTCTACGACAAGCGGGTAAAGAACCTGAAGCTCGGCGTCGAGCATCTCTGGAGCAATGGGGCAGGCATCTATCTCGACGGGCAATCGTAAATGATCTCGACGACGTAGTCGTCGAAGGCGCGAGTGCAGCCGGAGCGGACCCTGGCTGCACTCTCTTTTTCTTCAGTGTCGGAGTTGACGTGTGACGATAACCAAGGTGCTGACTGTTTCCCGCCCAACACGCGCGCAGCTTCTCGCGCGCATTCCCGGCTTCGTGGCCGAAGTCGCCAAGGGCGCGTCCGAACGAGACCTGTCGCGTCAACTTCCCTTCGAAGCCTTCAAGCTTTTCCGCGAGCTGGAACTTGGAACCCTGCGCATCCCGGCGGCGCTCGGCGGGCCGGGCGGTTCTGTTGCCGATTACATCGAGATGATCGCGGCGATCGGTGCTGCCGATTCCAACGTCGCCCACGCGCTCCGGTCCCATTTCAACTATGTCGAAAACGTTATCCTCAGCGAGCCTCGTGAGCGGGATGCCGGTGCAGTCGAGCTTATTCTGGGCGGCAAGCTTTTTGGCGGCGCCCATACCGAGCAAGGCACGGCTCGCCCCGGCCAGGTGACGACGACGATCGCCAGAAAGGGCGACACCTACAGGCTCAACGGCCGCAAATGGTATGCCACGGGAACAGCCTTTGCCGACTTCGCTTCGTTCAGCGCGCTGGACGAGGAGGGGCAGGCCGTTGGTGTTCTCCTGCCGGTCGACCGGCAGGGCATTACCATTCTTGACGATTGGGATGGCATGGGGCAGCGCCTGACCGCCAGCGGCGGCGTCATCCTCGACAATGTCGAGGTGTTTCCGCACGAATTGGCCCGGCGCGCCCTCGACAATCTCGTCGGTCGCCACTGCTCGACGCTGCGCCAGTTGCATCTGGCGGCAAGTGCTGCCGGCGCGGTGCGCAACGTCCTTTCGGACGGCCTTGCCTATGTTCGCAGCCAAGCGCGATCTGCCGCCCACAGCAGCGCCGAAACGGCCAATCAGGATCCGTTCGTGCAGCAGGTGATCGGCGAAATCGCCGCCAATTCCTTCGCGATCGACACGGCGGTTGCCGCCGCCGCGGTTGCGCTCGACCGGACGGTAGCCGCCTTGGGCAGCAGCAACGATGCCGAGATCGAGGACGCCTTGATCGAGAGCGCGCTGACGACAGCGCGAGCGCAGCTTGTTCTTGGCCAGCTCGGATTGCGAAGCGCTGAGCGCATGTTCGAGCTCGGCGGTGGCTCGGCGACTTCGCGCGGCAACAACTTCGATCGGCACTGGCGCAACATCCGCACCGTTCTCAACCACAACCCGCTCCTGCATAAGTCGCGTGTGCTGGGCGACTACCTGCTGAACGGCACGACCACGCATCTGAGAGAAGGAAGGGTGTTTTGACTGCACACACCTGTCTGGCAGCGCCTGCGGTCTGGTCGGCTTGCTGACGGTCGCTTCGGCGCTCAACTGAGCCGATGGTTGGAAGCTCTATCGTCGCAAAGTCCCAGGCGTGAGGAGAAAAAACTACGCGCGGCGGTAAGCTTGGAAAGGGCGCTCTAGAATGAAGGTGAAATCTATCGATTATATGTGCTAATATACACCTTTCGCACAGGAGAACGTCATGATGATTTCCAGACGCCTTTTCTCGATAGCGCTTGCGGCCCTGTTTACGGTGCCGCTTCTTGAGGTCGCTCCCGCAGCAGCCTCCGACAAAGTGATCCGCATTGGCTACCAGAAATACGGCACGCTTGTGCTGCTCAAGGGAAAGGGTCTTCTGGAGAAGAAGCTGGAGAAGATCGGCTACACGGTCACATGGGCAGAATTCCCGGCGGGCCCGCAACTTCTCGAAGCCTTGAATGTCGGCGCAGTCGATTTCGGTACGACGGGAGAAACGCCGCCGATCTTCGCGCAGGCGGCCGGCGCGCCGCTGGTCTATATCGCCCATGAACCGCCGGCGCCGCGCGGCGAGGCGATCCTCGTGCCGAAGGGTAGCCCCATCCAGAAGGTTTCGGATCTCAAGGGTAAGACCGTCGCCCTTAACAAGGGTTCGAACGTGCACTTCCTCCTGGTGAAGGCGCTGGAGGAGGCTGGTCTCAACTATAGCGACATCAAGACCTCCTTCCTTCCGCCCGCCGACGCCCGCGCTGCCTTTGAACAGGGCGCCGTCGATGCCTGGGTGATCTGGGACCCGTTCCAGGCTGCAGCCGAGCTCGCGATCGAGGCACGCGAACTTCGAAACGGCGAAGGGATCGTACCCAACCACCAGTTCTACCTGGGCGCAAAGCCATTCGTGGACGGCCATCCCGAGGCCGTCGATACGGTGATCGAGGCCGTTGCAGAGATCGACGAATGGGCGAAGGCCAATCCGGCCGCCGCGGCCGCCGAACTTTCGCCTTCCGTTGGCATTCCCGCGGACGTGCTGGCCGTCGCGCTGCAGCGACAATCGTACGGCGTGAAGGCTCTTGATGAGGGCATCGTCAAACAGCAACAGACGATCGCCGATACCTTCTTCGAACTCGGCCTGATCCCGAACAAGATCTCGATCGCGGACGTCGTGCGCAAAGGCGGTGCCTGATGGTGGACGTGTCGGTAGCCGGTATTGCTACCGGCGAAGCCCGCAGGCCCAATCTGAAGAACCTGTGGAGCGGGCTGGCTCCATGGGCTCTTCCGCTTGCGCTTCTCGTCGTTTGGGAAATTGCGGCGCGCACGGGTCTCGTCACCGCCCGCCTCATGCCGGCGCCGACGACGATTGCTGCGGCCTTCTGGCGGTCGTTGCTTGATGGCTCGCTTCTTTTCCATACGCTCGCCTCCACCCGTCGGGCCTTCATAGGCCTTGCGATCGGCGGCGGGCTCGGCTTCGTCGCCGGCGTCGTTACCGGTCTGTGGAAACCGGCCGAAATCCTCCTCGACAGCACCGTCCAGATGGTGCGCAACATCCCGCATCTTGCCTTGATCCCGCTCGTGATCCTCTGGTTCGGTATCGATGAAACCGCCAAGATCTTTCTGGTTTCGATCGGCGTCTTTTTCCCGATCTACATCAACACCTTCTATGGCGTGCGAACCATCGACCCTCAGATCGTTGAAATGGCGTCCGTCTACGGGCTCGACCGCAGGGCGCTGATCCGCCGCATCATTCTTCCCGGCGCGCTGCCCTCCATCCTGGTCGGCCTGCGCTATGCTCTCGGTTTCATGTGGCTGACGCTGATCGTCGCTGAAACGATTTCATCGACGAACGGCATTGGATACATGACGATGAACGCGCGGGAGTTCCTGCAGACCGACGTCGTCCTGCTCGGCATTATCGTCTATGCGCTTCTCGGAAAATTCGCTGATGTTGTGACCCGTTCGATTGAGAAGCGCGTTCTCGTATGGCATCCGGCCTATCAGTTGAAGCAGGGGGGCCGACAATGAGTGCCCTGCAGGCCCATGTGAGGGATAGTGACGGCGGTCTCCCGATTTCGCTGTCGCGGGTCGAAAAGTCTTTCGGCCAGCTCAACGTCCTCGACAGTTTCAACCTGGAAGTTCCCGCGGGCCAGTTTCTTGCCGTCGTCGGAAGGTCGGGTGGCGGCAAATCAACCTTGTTGCGGCTGATCGCCGGTCTTGATGCGGCAACAGCGGGCCGCGTCAGTATCGCCGGGCAAAAGGTTGACCGCACCCTTGCGTCCGTGCGCCTGCTTTTCCAGGAGGCGCGCCTTGTTCCCTGGCAGCGGGTTATCGAGAACGTCGGCATCGCCCGCGGCCAGAACTGGCAGGAAACTGCCCGTCGAGCGCTCGCGGACGTGGGGTTGGGGGGACGTGAAAACGATTGGCCGAGTGTACTTTCCGGCGGCCAGCGTCAGCGCGTGGCTCTCGCCCGCGCCCTCGTCAGTGCGCCGCAGATCCTGTTGCTCGATGAACCTTTCGGCGCGCTCGATGCGCTCACGCGCATTGAAATGCATCGCCTGCTCGAGGGGATCTGGACGGGTCGAGGTTTTACCACCGTGCTGATCACCCACGACGTCGCAGAGGCGGTGGCGCTGGCCGACCGTGTGGTGGTGCTGCGGGAAGGGGCAATCGCGCTCGATATCGACATCGATCTCGAGCGTCCGCGGCGGGAGCTGGCTGACCCCCGTGCGGTCGATTTGCAGCGTCAGATACTTGAGGCCGTGTAGCGTTCGATTTGACTGCCGGCGAGCGTTGGGGTTTGCGGCCACGATCGTGGGCGCCGGGTGCGGACGTGCGCTTCGTCGCCCGGCCTTACGGGCGTTGGCGCGCGTTCGTGGTTATCTCGTTCGGCTGCGACAGGATCCCTATCGAAATGCCAAGGCAATTTATTGCGTGTGCGGGGCCCCCACCTTCCTAAAATGGTCGAACCATCAAGGAGCGCCCATGATCGCTATCAGTCTCAAGGTCAATGCTGCACGCAGCAGTCTCGCTGTCACGTGGGACGATGGGGCGGTTTCTCATATCCCGGCGACCGTGTTGCGGGCGCGCAGCCGCGCTGCCAGCCAGGTGCGCGCGGATATCGAAGGGCGCGCTGGTTCCTATGATGCCGTCACCCTCAGCGGTGCAGAGCCAATCGGCACCTACGCGATCCGGCTGGTTTTTTCCGACGGCCATGATCGCGGCATCTACCCCTGGCCCTACCTGCGCGCGATCGCCGACTCTACGTTTTGAGGAAGAAGCATGGACGATTTTATTGACGGCCTGTCGGAAGTTGCCTGCGATGTCCTGGTGATCGGCGGCGGAACCGCCGGTCCGATGGCGGCCTTGAAGGCGAAGCAGAAGAACCCTGCGCTGAACGTCGTGTTGCTGGAAAAAGCCAACGTGAAACGATCCGGCGCAATCTCGATGGGCATGGACGGGCTGAACAACGCCGTCGTGCCGGGCTATGCGACACCGGAGCAGTACACGAAGGAAATCACGATCGCCAACGATGGCATCGTCGATCAGGCGCCGGTCTTCAACTACGCATCACGCTGCTACGACATCATCCAGGAACTGGATCGCTTCGGCATCCGCTTCCAGAGGAATGCCAACGGCGACTACGACCTGAAGAAGGTCCATCACCTCGGCACTTATGTGTTGCCGATGCCGAATGGCGAAACGGTCAAGAAGGCGCTCTATCGCCAGCTGAAACGCGAGCGCATCCTGATTTCCAACCGCTTCATGGCCACGCGGTTGCTGACGGCGAAGGATGGTCGCATCGCCGGTGCCGTTGCCGTCAACACCCGCACGGCGGAATTTCTCGTGCTTCGGGCCAAGGCGGTGATCCTGTGCATGGGAGCGGCCGGCAGGCTCGGCCTGCCGCATTCGGGCTATCTGTTCGGCACCTACGAGAATCCCACGAACTCCGGGGATGGCTATGCCATGGCCTATCATGCCGGGGCGGCGCTCGCGAACCTCGAATGCTACCAGATCAATCCGCTGATCAAGGACTATAACGGTCCCGCCTGCGCTTACGTCGCCGGTCCGTTCGGCGCCTACACCGCCAACAACGAGGGCAAGAGGTTCATCGAAAGTGACTATTGGTCCGGGCAGATGATGCAGGAGTTTTACAATGAGCTGCAATCGGGAAAAGGCCCTGTCTTCCTGAAGCTCAACCATCTCCATCCCGACACGGTCGGCGAGATCGAAGACATCCTGCATCGGGTCGAGCGCCCCTCCCGTGGGCGGTTTCATGCGGCGCGTGGCACCGACTATCGCGACAAGATGATCGAGATGCACATTTCCGAGATCGGTTTCTGCTCCGGCCACAGCGCATCAGGCGTCTTCGTCGACGAATATGCGCGCACGACCGTGCCTGGCCTTTATGCTGCCGGTGACATGGCAAGCGTGCCGCACAACTACATGCTCGGAGCCTTCACAAACGGGGCGGTGGCTGGAGAGCATGCGGCAGAGGTGGCATTGGAAACCGACCTTCCGGACTACGATCCCGACTTCGTGCGGCTCGAGCGCGAGCGCGTTCTGGCGCCGACGCGTCGTGACGACGGAATTCCCCCCAACCAGCTCGAATACAAGGTGCGGCGCCTCGTCAACGACTACCTGCAGCCGCCCAAGGTGACGGTTCGGATGCAGATCGGCCAGCAACGATTGGCCGAGGCCAGGGACGACCTTGAGACAGCCCTCGTCGCGCGCAACGCGCATGAGCTGATGCGGTCATTGGAGGTGTCGTCCATCCTCGATTGCGCGGACATGGCCGCCCATGCATCGCTCTATCGGACCGAAAGCCGCTGGGGCCTTTATCACAACCGGATCGATTATCCCGAAAAGGACGACGAGAACTGGTTCTGCCACACGCTGCTTCGCAAGGTGAATGGCCGCATGAGCTCCGAGAAGCGCGCCATTGAGCCCTACATCGTTCCTATCGAGACCGAAGAGCGGACGGCCTACGAGCGTCTGCGCGTTTCGAACCAAGCCTGATCGAGGAGAGCCATGCCGTTTGCACTTTCCCCCACCACAGTTCCCGTCGTCGTCGACGAAGCGAAATGCATCGCCGACAAGGGCTGCACCGTCTGCGTCGAGGTTTGCCCGCTCGATGTCTTGCGTATCAGCGACCTCACCGGCAAGGCCTACATGAAGTTCGACGAATGCTGGTATTGCATGCCGTGTGAGACGGATTGCCCGACGGGCGCCGTTACCGTCAACATCCCCTACCTGTTGCGCTGACATGGCGACGTTCGATCCATTCGAGGATTTCGGCAATGCCGATGAAATTGTCGGCCGTCTCGCTGATGCGGATCCCGCCGTTCGCCGCCTCGCCGTCATCGATCTTGCCGAGACGGCGATGCCGGACAGTCTCCTGCATCTGCTGGCGATGGTTGGAGACAACGATGCGAACGTGCGCCTTCAGGTGGCGATGGCACTCGGCGATTTCGACACGATCGATGCCGCCAGCGGGCTGGCGAAACTCCTGATTGATCTGGATAGATCGGTAGCTTCTGCTGCGGCGGACAGCCTTGCCGAGTTGAAGGATCCGTCTGCGGTTCCCGCGCTCCTTTCGTTGCCTACACATCCGGACCCTTTTGTGCGCGCATCCGGTTTTCGCGGAATGAAGGGACTGCGCTCACGCGCAGCGCTTGGTCCCGCACTTAAAGCAATGTCGGACGAAAGCGCTCAGGTGCGGGCCGAGGCGCTGGGAGTGATCGCCTATCTCAAGCTCGAAGAAACGCTGCCATCATTGATCGCAGCCACGCGCGACGCCGACGCTTCTGTCCGTGCGGAGGCGGTCAACGCCCTGTCGTTCACAAAACAGGTCGCAGCGGCCACCGCAGTTGCTGTGGCGCTACGGGACGATGTCTGGCAGGTGAGGGCGGCCGCGGCGCAATCGCTCGGGAGGATCGGCCAGGCATTTGCCGTCGGCGGTCTCGTTGCGGGATTGGCGGACGACTACTGGCAGGTCCGCCAGAAGTGTCTTGGCGCGCTCGGGAGCCTGAAGGCGCAATCGGCCGTGGCCGATATAGCGGCGCAGCTTGCGAGCGACCTGCCGTCGCTCCGCAAGGAGGCCGCGGCAGCGCTCGGCGAGATTGCCGATCCATCGGCTCGCGAGCCGCTGATGGCCCATGCCTCCGACACGGATCCGGATGTGCGAAAAACGGTGCGCTGGGCGCTGACCCGGATTGCTTGATTGCGATCGAAGCGCAATCTCACGCGCCGCGCTTCGACACAATCTCCATCAAGGCATGCGGGCGCTCGATGCGAATGTGGCGCGGCGACACGGATAGAAGTCCGTCCTTCTGGAACCGCTTCATCATCATCGTCACCCATTGGCGGGTCGAACCGACCATGGCTGCGATCTGGTCATGGGTGACCTTCGCGTTGATGATGATGGCTCGCCCGTCCCGCACCCCGTGCAGATCGCCGAGATTGATCAGGAACTGGGCAAGGCGTTCGATGACGGAGCGGGTGCCCAGCATCTGCGCCATAGCCGAATAGCACCGTCCCTTGGCGGCCAGCCCCTGCAGGAGACAGAGCGCGAAATTTGGCATCTCGACGACCAGCTTCTTCAGCGCTGGCGCGGGAAGGAAGAGGATACGACAGTCGCTAAGAGCTTCTCCCGACCAGATGTGCACCC
Organism: Ensifer sp. ENS06; assembly: GCF_014852205.1. NCBI lineage: Bacteria > Pseudomonadati > Pseudomonadota > Alphaproteobacteria > Hyphomicrobiales > Rhizobiaceae > Ensifer > Ensifer sp. ENS06. Next base: position 180,339 of record NZ_JACVBC010000009.1, read on the forward strand.
CGCCGCCCGTCATTTCCGGGCCGCCGATAAAATGGCCCTTCGTCCAGTAGGCCAATGTGATCTCGCGCCCCGACGGTGCGGTGTAAAAGACCCTGACGTCGCCGGCTTCGATGATGAAGATACCGCCGTGCCCGTCGCCCTGGTTGAAGATTGCTTCACCCGTTCGAAACGAAAGCTGGCGGCCCTGCGCTCTCAGCCTCGTCCATTCGTCGGGGGCGAGGGCATCGAGAAAATGCGCTCCTTCGTCGAGCCCGCCGATACCTTCACTCAAGAAAAGGGCCTGATCGCCGGGAAGAATGGCCGGGGCCGGCAGATCAACCGAGGGGGCGTGTTTCGGGCGTGCATCCTGATTGGCGGTCACGCGGACGTCGAGGCTCACATCGCTCTCCTTCCACAGCGTAGATCGCTTTTAAATTATAGAAAATCTACCAATTAAGAAGAAAAATAATCGCGGTTTCGGAACTGGACTTGGAAGATTTTCGTCGAATCGATGTTTGAAGCGCCAGAGTCAGGAGGCCTTCCTGGGGCGCCGCACGCTCCCCCCTGTGAAAGTCGCCACGCGTCTGCTCGTTTTGCGAGATGAGCCTGGCCGGGGGCGTGGTTCGCGCCTGGACCGATTGTTGTCCGCTCATGCGCCGTAGAATTTCGCGAGATCGACCGAGGCGCGCGCTGCCAAAAGACCGCCACTCCGAAACGAGAATCCGAGCCTTGTGTCCTTGCGCAGCAAGATTATCTCCGCTGCCTGCAATCCGGAGAAAATTGATATCTATAAAATCTATGTGTTTTATGAGGTAATATTTCTATTGGCTTGCCAGGAGGATACCATGCCCAAAACCGAATCCAATCCCATTACGCTTGGAACCCGCGCGGCGGACTTCACGTTGCCCGATGCCGATGGCAACCTGTTCACGTTGGCCGAGTTCAAGGACAGCCCGGCGCTGCTCGTCGCCTTCATCTCCAACCGCTGCCCCTTCGTGGTGTTGATCCGCGAGGAACTGGCGAAATTTGCGCGCGACCATGCCACGCAGGGGCTTGCCGTCGTCGCGATCAACAGCAACGACGCCAAGGCGCATCCGGAAGAAACGCTGGAGCGGATTGGTGTAGAGGCAAAGACTCACGGCTATGGCTTCCCCTATCTGAAGGACGCGTCGCAAAGTGTCGCCAAGGCCTTTGGTGCCGCCTGCACTCCGGACTTTTTTCTCTATGACCGAGATCGCAAGCTTGCCTATCACGGCCAGTTCGACGAAGCCCGGCCCGGCAACGGCAAGGATGTGACGGGTGCGGATCTGCGCGCTGCGGTCGACGCGGTCCTGAAGGGCGAAGCTGTCGGCGCCGGCCAGGTGCCCTCGATCGGCTGCAACATCAAGTGGTCGGCTGGCAACGAACCGTCCTGGTTCTCCACCGCAGCCTGATCCGCAATCGTGAAACGGCCGGCCGTACAGCCGGCCAACGCTTCCTTTTCTACACCGGGACATCATGGCATCGCGTCGCAAGGAACAGCCCACCGAAGACGGGCGCCACATCGAAACGGACGTGCTGGTTGTCGGTGGGGGCCCCGCCGCCGCCTGGGCGGCGCTTTCCGCTGCCGAGACCGGCGCGCGCGTCGTCTTGGCTGACAAGGGTTATCACGGCACGAGCGGTGCCACGGCTCCGTCCAATACGGGAACGTGGTGTGTGCCGCCGGGAGAAGGGCGCGCAGCCTCGGTCGAGCAGCGTTTCAAGCGCACTGCCGGCCTTGCCGATCGTCGCTGGATGTTGCGCGCGGCTGACCGCGCCTACGAAAACCTCCTGAAGCTCGTCGAATGGGGCTATCCCTTTCCGAGCGAAGAGGATGGCAACCTCTATATCGCCAACCTGCGCGGTCCTGACTACATGCGCTTCATGCGCCAGCGTGTGCACAAGGCCGGTGTCACGATCCTTGACCACCATCCTATCCTGGAACTGCTTGGCGACGATCATCATGTCGGGGGGGCTGCGGGGCTTTCTCGCCGCAATGGCGCAAGCTTCTCCGTATCGGCCGGTGCCGTCGTGCTTGCCACCGGCGGCTGCGCCTTCTTCGAACGCATCCTCGGTGGCACGGGGCTCACCGGTGATGGCTATCTCTTCGCCGCAGAGGCCGGCGCGTCCCTTTCCGGCATGGAATTCACCGGCAAATACACGCTCGCCCCGCACGGTTCCTCGCTGAACAAGGGTTTGCCTTTTCGCTGGGCGACCTTCTACCGAGAGAACGGCGAGGTGCTGCGCGACGCCCGCGGTGAGCCGGTGACGAACGGTATCGGCGGCGGCGAGCGGCAAGTGGCCGAGGCCCTGCTGTCCGGCCCGGTCTATGCCCGGCTCGATCTTGCCGAACCCGCGATGCAGGACTGGCTGCGTCGTGGCCAGCCGAACTGTTTTCAGCCTTACGACCGGATGGGGATCAATCCCTTCGAGCACCTGTTCCGGGTCGACCTCAAATACGAGGGCACCGTGCGCGGCACCGGCGGTATCCGCATCGTCTCGTCCGACTGTGGCACCGGCATTACCGGGCTTTACGCCGCCGGCGACGCGGCGAGCCGCGAAAACGTGACGGGTGGGGTTTCCGGTGGCGGCGCCATCAATGCCTCCTGGGCGATTGCCAGCGGCTGGTGGGCCGGTCACGGCGCCGCCCGGCATGCGAGCAGCAGAAAGTCCCGTGATGCCGCGCGCTTGCGGCCGCTCGGGTCGACGGGTTTGCGCGGCGCCGGCGAACGTGAAGACGTCAATCTCGCGGCCGCCGCCCGCGCGGTGCACGAGGAGATCGTGCCGCTCGACAGGAGTTACTGGCGCAAGGCCAGCGCCCTGGAGACAAGTCACCGCATTCTGGAAGGCGTGTGGGCCGGCCTCAACCAGGCAAAGCCCGCGGTCGGCATCGACCGACTTCGCGCACGAGAGGTGGCGTCGGTTACGGCGAGCGCCCGCTGGACGGTCGCGGCTGCGCTCTTGCGCACGGAAAGCCGGGGCGTGCACCGCCGGAGTGACTTTCCCACCGAAGACGACGGGCAGGCGAGCCGCATCGTCGTCTCCGGGCTCGATCAGGTGAGCGCCGTGCGTGAAGACCTCGCTTTCGAGACGGTTCGGGAGGGCTGAGCGATGATCGAGGTTATCTCCGCCGACCGCTGCATCCGCTGCGATATCTGCGAACGGATCTGTCCCGCCTTCGTCTTCGATCGCGACGAAACGGGTCTGCCGATCATTGCCCGGCAAGACGACTGCCAAACCTGTTTTCTCTGCGAAATCTATTGTCCGACGGATGCGCTCTATGTCGCCGAGGCGGCGCACGGACCGACAGGCATCGCGGAGGCCGAGGTGCTGGAACGCGACCTTTTTGGCGCCTACGCCCGCTCGCTCGGGTGGAACCGCGGCCGCGCCGGCGGCGCGCAAGATGATCCGACCCGTCACATCCGCGTGGCGCAGGTTTGAAAGGGAGTTCGACCTTGGAACGCATAGCCGTCAGCGCGCTGCGCAAGACCTTTACGCTCAAACAGGGCCAGACCGTAACGGTGGACGGCGTCGCCTCGAGCCGCATTGCGGTGCTGGATGGCGTCGACCTGACCATCAAACGCGGCGAATTCATCACGCTGGTCGGGCCGTCCGGCAGCGGCAAGTCGGTGCTGCTCGATGTCATTGCCGGATTGACCGAAGCGACCTCGGGCGTCGCCCGCATCGACGGCATCGAGGTCTCCAAACCGCATGCCCGCACCGCCTATGTCTTCCAGCAATATGCGCTTTTTCCCTGGCGAACGGCGCTGCAGAACATCGAATATGCCCTGGAGGTGCGTGGTGTGCCGGCGGCGGAGCGTCGCGAGAAGGCACGTCATTTCCTGCATCTCTTCGGCCTCAAGGGCTTCGAAGACCGCTTCCCCTCGCAGCTTTCCGGCGGCATGCAGCAGCGCGTGGCAATCGCCCGGGCGCTCTCCACCGATCCGCAGGTGCTGCTGATGGACGAGCCCTTCGCGGCTCTTGACGCCCAGACGCGCGACATCCTGCAAAGCGAACTGTTGCGCATTTGGGAACAGATCAAGACGACCGTCGTCTTTGTCACCCATTCGATCGACGAGGCGATCTACCTCGCCGACCGCGTGGTCGTGATGACCGCGCGCCCGGCGAGCGTCAAGGAAATCGTCGAGATTGACCTGCCGCGCCCGCGCGACCTCGATATCCGCAACAGCGCGGCCTTCAATGCCTATCGGGGCCGCGTCTGGGAAAGCTTGCGTGACGAGGTCGTCAAGGCCCAGCGCGATTGGGCGCTCGCATCCAACTATACCAACTAAGGGAGGATCCGATGAGTCTGATCGCCGACCGTAACCTGCCGCTCCGCCGGACATTTTCATCGCGCCGAAAGCGCGCCGCGGAGAAACCGCCGACGGTTCTCGGTGAAGCCTTCTCAACCATTACGCTGGGCCTGCCGGCGCTCGTCGCCTTCGCGCTTCTCTGGGAGATTGCGCCACGCGCCGGCTGGATCAACGCGCTGTTCTTCCCGCCACTCAGCCAGGTGCTCTCGGTCCTGTGGGAGATGATCGCCTCGGGTCAGCTTGCCGACCACATCGGCATCAGCCTGCAGCGCGCCGCGATCGGCTTTTCGCTTGCCGTTGTTGTCGCCGTACCGCTTGGTCTTTTGATGGGGCGCTATCCGCTCTTCGAAAAGGCCTCGGACTTTCTCGTCCAGACCCTGCGCAATACCTCGCAGTTCGCGCTGCTGCCGGTCTTCATCCTTTTGCTCGGCATCGGCGAGGCGTCAAAGATCGCCATCACATTCTACGCGGCCGTCTTCTTCCTGCTGATCAACACCATCGTCGGTGTGAAGTCGGTCGATCCACTGCTGGTGAAGGCAGCGCGTTCCATGGGAACGTCCGACTGGGATCTCTTCAAGAAGGTCATTCTGCCCTCGGCCGTTCCCTCGATTGTCGCGGGCGCTCGGCTTGGTGTGAAGACCTCGCTCTTTTCGGTCATCGCCGCGGAGATGCTCGCGGCCCAATCCGGCATCGGCTACCTCATCCAGAATTCGTCGCTGATGCTGGAAACAGACCGGATGTATGCCGGCATCCTGACGCTGACGATCATCGGCCTCCTGCTGAACTACTTGCTCGTCGCTGGGGAACGACGCGCCACCCGCTGGCGCGGCGACGGCGAAAGCGGCCCGAACTGAGCCCCAGCCTCTCTTCCAACGAACACGCGATTTCGAAAGGATCCATCCATGACATCGAATTCACTCCGCCGCACATTGTTGAAGCTCGCCTTGGCGCTATCGTTCCTGCCGGTGGCGGGTGGCGCGCCGGCCTTTGCCGACGACGCGAAGCCCGAGGTCATCCGCATCGGCTCGACCGCGCCGGGCCACCTGAAATTCATCCTTTATCGCAACAAGAAACTGCTGGAAGACGAGTTCGCCAAGGACGGCATCAAGATCGAGCTGACGACATTCGATGGCGGTTCCGCTGCCACGGTTGCGCTCGGTTCGGGAGCGATCGACTTCACCTATATCGGCAACAACCCGTCGCTTCGTCTGGCGGCGACCGGGGCCGACGTGAAGCTCATCGGCCTTTCGAGCTGGAACCGTTCGAACGAGACGCAGATCGTCGTCAAGCCGGAGTCTGCGATCCAGAAGATTGAGGACCTGAAGGGCAAGAAGGTCGCCTATCTCTCAGGCACGGTGCGTCATTCGACCTTCGCCAAGGCCCTGCAGGCCGCAGGTCTTTCCCTCGCGGACGTGGAAAGCCTGAACCTCGGTATCGACAGTTCCGGCCCGGCGCTGGCCCGTGGTGACGTCGATGCCATCGTGGAAAGCACCGGCCCGGTGCAGACGCTTGTTGAAAAGGGCGGAGCGCGGGTGATCTTCGACGCCGGCGTGTCGGGCAGCCCCGATTGGGCGGTTCCACATCTTCTCAGCGTCAACGGTGAATTCGCCCGCAAGTATCCTGAAATCGTGACACGTCTGCTGGCTGTCGATATTGCGACTGCCCGCTGGGCCGACGCCAACCCGGAAGAGACGACTACGATCTTTGTCAAGGAGACAGGCAGCAGTGACAAGGCAGTCCGCGCCACCTACCCGGATGGAAAGTTCTTCCAGGACCCGGAAATCACGGATGCGGCAGTGAAAGCGCTTCAGGGGGAGGAGGCCTTCATGGCCGAGGCCGGGCTGCTGAAGGGCAAAGTCAATTATGAGAGCTGGATTGACCGCTCCTTCTACGACGCAGCTCTAAAAAGAGTTGCTGCCAGCAATTGATCCTGTAGGTTCGGGCGGCGGCGCACCTGCGTCTCCGCCCTCTCTTCTTCTTGAATGATGTCCTCCATTTCCTCTTCTCCACTTCCGTTTCACCGCACCCGCATCGTCCCGGCCGTCGTGGCCGTGGCCTTTTTCATGCAGATGCTCGACAGCACGATCATCGCAACCTCGCTGCCGGCCATGTCCAAGGCCTTCGCGACGGATGTGGTGGCGCTCAACATTGGCTTCACCGCCTATCTTCTTGCGATGGCCGTGTTTATTCCGCCGGCCGGATGGCTCGTCGAGCGTTTTGGCGCGCGAGAGGTCTTTCTTGCCGCTATCGCGCTGTTCACGCTCGCCTCCGTTGCTTGCGGCTTCTCGGCGTCGCTTGGTCAATTCACCGTGGCTCGGCTCTTCCAAGGTGCGTCCGCAGCGCTGATGACGCCGGTTGGGCGTCAGCTCGTACTGCGCGATGCACCGAAGGCGGAATTGGTGCGGGCAATCGCCACCATCACCTGGCCGGCTCTGATTGCCCCCGTCATCGGGCCTCTGATCGGTGCCTGGATTACAACCCACGCCGGCTGGGAGTGGAACTTCTTCATCAATCTGCCTCTCGGCATATTCGGTGTCGTGCTCGTTGCCTTTTTCGTGCCGCGCGTGCCTGCGGAGGGAGCGCGGCCCTTTGATGTGACCGGCGTCTTGCTGACTGGAGGCGCGCTCGCACTCACCCTTGGCGGTCTGGAGCTTTCCAGTTCATCCTCGGGTGGGACCGCTTCACTTGGCCTTCTGGTGGCCGGTCTTTTCGCCGGCTTTTTTGCAGTCCGCCATCTGCGGCGCGCTGCGCATCCCCTGCTCGACATGACAGTGCTGAAGATCCCGACTTTCGCCTTCGCAACGCTTTCGGCGGGCACCGCCGGGCGGCTTGCCGTCAATGCGACGCCATTTCTGCTGCCGCTGCTCTTCCAGGTTGGTTTGGGTTTCAATGCGGTGGAGACGGGCTCGCTGGTCTTCGTCTACTTTCTCGGCAACCTTTTGATGAAGAGCGTCACCACACCGGCTCTGCGTCTTTTCGGCTTCCGCAGCCTTCTTGTCGTAAATGGCATGATCGCCGCCACGACGATCGGTGCCTTCGCATTCGTCGACGGAGAAACGCCGCGCATTGTCATGTGGGTGCTGCTGATTGCCTGCGGCCTTTCCCGCTCGATGCAGTTTACGGCGCTGACGACGATCGCCTTCGCGGATGTACCGCCTGCTCAGCGAAGCGCGGCGACGACGATTTCGGCGATGCTGCAGCAACTCTCCCAACTGCTTGGCATCGCCGTTGCCGCAGCCGTCATTCGCTTCGCATCCTATCTGGGCGGGGGAGGAGGCGATTATAATATGCTTCCGGATATTCGCGCCGCCTTCCTCTTTATCGCCGCCATAGGCTTCGTGTCGGCGCTTCGCTTTCTCGCACTGTCGTCCGACGCGGGTGCTGAGGTTTCCGGCCACCGTGGTCGCCCTGTCGTCGGATAAGGCGGCGTAACAGAAACCGCGGTTCGCGCAGCCTTTGGAAACGGCCAGCGATCAGACATATGGCGTATTCCTCAAGAGAGCAGACAGGTTTCGGTGCGACCTGCCGGCGGTAACGACCTTGGGCTTCGAAGACAGAGAAGAAGAGCCACTGGCGACTTTTGAGCGGAGATCGCCAAAGAGCCGGGGAAAGACCGGCGGAGGCGCCGGGCGAAAACTTCCTTCCCATTTTCAAGGCTAGAAGTTTCGCCTGACCTCCCGGTCTGCGGTTCGTAAGCAGGGTACGGCACAAATCGGCGGCCGGGGCGAAGCGCCGGCTTTGTTCGTCTGCGAGGGTAAGTTCGCCTTCGATGCGTTTCAGCCATCGTTTCGCTTCCGCCGGCTGACACCCAAATAGACGGTGCTCTTTCATCGGTGCGACACAGTCGACGAACTCGACTTTTTATTTCCGCCTCTGATCGCAACGGTCGGGCAGATATGCCCTGGGTCGGGAGGGCGGAACCATTCGCTCGTAGCCTCATTTTACCGAGGTATCATAGATGGAGCGGACCAACGGCACGCCCCAGATTGCGCCTGGTGTCGACCAGCCCCTCACTGCTGCGTCGCCTGTCTCGCGTCTCCACTGCGCATTGCGATCGCGTGTGTCGAGTTGCAGTCGATGGTGAACGGGATGGGAGATGGAATAGCAGCGACCGTTAAAGTCATGCGCTGGTTGGCAATTACGATGTTCTGTGCGTTCGGTGGAGCCTGCACCACGACATTTACGCCCGACATGACCAGCCTGAAGGCGCATTCTCCCGCCACGCTGCACCGTGTCTATGTCAAAATGCCAGATGCTTCCGGCAAAAGAACCTCGCAGCGTGCCGGCCATTATACTGTCGGCAAGCCTTACGTGGTCAAAGGCAAGCGTTACTATCCGAAGGAGGAACCGGGCTACGATCGAAGCGGCATTGCCTCCTGGTACGCTCGGGGGTTTCAAGGGCGGCGGACCGCAAATGGCGAGACTTACGATCCGGGCCGCCTCTCCGCCGCGCATCCGACACTTCCCTTGCCCAGCTACGTGCGGGTGACAAATCTCACAAACGGCTCGTCGGTCGTTGTGCGCGTCAATGATCGTGGCCCTTTCCACAAAGGACGTTTGATCGATATTTCCAGCAAGGCAGCAGAGATGCTGGATATGACGCGCCGCGGGACAGCGTACGTCCGGGTACAATATGTGGGGCGCGCCGCTCTAAACGGAGATGACATGGCGTTTCTCATGGCGTCACAAAGGAAGCGCCAGGGTCCCCTTGGCGTCAATCGGCCAATCGGCGCGCAGGTCGCCGGCAAACCGCTTACCAGCTACGGTGAGCGCAGCACCCTGTTCGTCGGCTCGAAATCTGCCGGTAACTTTCTGGCTGCCTCTCGTTTGGGGGGACGGGAGGCTGCGTATGCGCTCTGGGCTTCCCAGGCACACCACTTGGCACCCCTCGGCAAGGCAAGTATTGCAAGGGAAACCGCGATTTTTGCCGAATGCTGTTTGAACAATGAGCGGGTGGGCGAGAAATCTGTGTTGCAGGCGTTTCTCCCGGCAGCTTTCGATCGCAAAAGCCACCGGACTGGAATGACTGGCCGACGATCGCCAGCAAGGCGACGACGGGGAGACCCGGAAACCGGCCATATCCGGTGGTGTGAACGTTGCCAGAGCGCGTGGCGTGCGTGTCGAGGGTGAGCCGGAAGCTTCAGAGAAGTTAGCCGGACCAGAATTATGCGCTCAGTTTCCGTTTTGTGCGTTGGGATCGCCTGCAAAAAAGGAGGACCCGACGGCCTCGCGAGACGACATCATAATATTTCCCGGCCGCTGGCGCGGCCGGGAAAGTGAGGGAATGCAATCAAGCGAATTCCCGAAGCTTGGTATCCGAAGTTCAGGCTGACCTGACGTTTTCGGCCTTCGATTTTCCGGTCTTGCGGTCCTGGCCAAGTTCATAGCTGACCTTTTGACCGTCGCGCAGTGACGTTGCGCCCTCAAGCGCCGACACATGGACAAAAACGTCCGGTCCGCCATTGTCAGGCGTGATGAAGCCAAAACCCTTGTCCTGGTTGAAAAACTTTACGGTACCGGTTGCCATAGTCATCCTCGTCAGCTGAGTGCTCTGCGTTTTGCCGGAGCACCATATCCAGCGCCTGCCTTAGCGGCAATCGCGCATGTTGGCAAAACTTAATTTGCTGAGCCGGACCTTCTTCCTTCATACCAGGGGCCGTTTAGACCCTGGATAAAGGCGGCAATGGCGACGGCGCGACAGTCACGACGTTAAACGCGGCCGCGCGGCTGTCCGGCCATCGCGCTCTCGGCTTGAGCGTTCCTCAGATGGTATCACACGAAATCATCGAAGAGGGTCGCAGGATCAGACCTGGTGGCGAGAGATCACTTGGTTCGACGTTCACCTGCTCCAATCGCGCCAAGAGCAGGTTGACTGCGGCTCCTGCCACCTCACCAAGGTGCAGATCAACTGCGGTCAGCGGAGGGGTGGCGAGTTTGGCGCGCATGCCGTCATAGCGGGTCGCGATCCGAAGGTCGTGGGGGATCTGGCGACCGGTGGCGCGGGCCGCGTTGAGAACGCCTGTCGCAAAGGCGTCGACCGGCACGCAAAGGGCCGAGATCGAGGGATTGGCGCGCAGCAAGCTTTCAGCAGCGATTGCTGCCGCTTCTTCGCCCCCCTGTTCGTCGATGCGGATGGCGCGTGGCGTAAAGCCGCTTCCGGCCATGCGCTGCGCATACACAGCCTCCATCTCGATATAGGAATTGCGCCTTTGTTCACCCGTTATCAAGCCGACCTGACCGTCGCCCGCAAGCAGGTGATCGAGCAGCAGATGCGCCGTTGCGGCGCTCTGCAAATCCACGAACGGAAGATCGTCTCGGCCGGGCGCACGCCCGATGCACACGACCTCGGTCCCGCGGGACGAAAAGAAATCCAGCACCGGGTCGTCTCGTTCCGGCTCCACGACGATGGCGCCGTCCACCTCAAGCGCGTCGAGGCGGTCGCGGGGCCCGAGTGGAGGAACGAGGCAAAGGGAAATACCCCTGGCAAAAGCCGTCACGGCGGCGGCAGCAGCAATTTCCATGAGGAAGCCCAGCCTCGACGGTCCGGCGGCCACCGCAAAGGGCATCGATGAAACCAGTGCGATAGATCCGGCTCTGCCGGTGCGCAAACGCTGCGCACGGTGATTGGGACGATAGCCCATTTCCTGCGCCAGCGTTTCGATGCGCTTGCGCGTTTCCGGCTCGACGTAACGTCGGCCGCTGAACGCGTGCGAAACAGTTGTGACCGAGACTCCAGCCGCCTTGGCAAGGTCGGCGATAGTAGGTTTTCCCATCAGCCCTCCGATGAACGTCTTCTATCACGCCGATCGCACCGAAGCAAAACGATTTGCAAAGGCGCGATTGTGTGTTAGTGGATGCGCATGCAAAACGATTTGCATAACGGCTTGAGGAGGCCGGGAGGAGGAAAACATGCAGAGTGAATTGAATGGAGTGGTCGAGCCGGTCGATGAGGGGCAGCCGCTTCGCAGCCTGTTCCTGTTTGGCCTTCAACACGTGCTGGTGATGGCCGCGTCTCCCATCACCGCCGTCTTTCTTGTCAGCAAGGCCCTTGGGTTTTCGGACGCGGTGACAGTCTCGCTCATCAGCGCAACCTTTTTCGTCTGTGGCCTTGGCTCGATGCTCCAGAGTTTCGGGCCAAAGGGGTTTGGTGCACGCCTGCCCTTCGTGATGGTGCCGGGAGGCGCGCCAATTGCCATCTTTCTGGCGATCGCCCAGCAGACGGACATCCAGACAGCCGTCGGTGCCGTCATCGTAACGGCTCTCTTTTACTTTCTGGCGCTGCCGGTCTTCCGCAGGCTGCTGCGTTACTTTCCGCCGATCGTCGTTGGAACGATGCTGTTGCTGGTCTCCGTCAATCTTGTGCGCATCTATGGCGTGACCATCACCGGAAAGCCTGGCAGCGAGGGCTTCGCAGCGCCCGTCGAGGTCGGACTGGCACTGATCACCATGATCCTTACAGTCGCTGCCGCGCGGGTCTTTTCTGGAACGCTCCAGCGGCTCGCCGTCATGCTCGGACTGGTCGGTGGTGCGCTCGTCGCGCTCGCCATCGGCCACATGGATCTGTCGGGTGTGTTCACCGGGCCGGTCATCGCCGTTCCGCAATTATTTCCCTTCGGCATGCCGAAGTTCGACCTCGTCGCAGCCATCCCGCTGATCGTGTTCTCGATCATTTCCATGGCGGAGGCGACCGGTCAGACGATCGCGACGGCTGAAATCGTCGGCCGCCGGGGAGATGCCCATGCGATCGTGCCTTCGACCATCCGCGGCGATGCACTGATGTCGCTCGTCGGTGGCCTGTTCGGCACATCGCTGATCATCACCAGCGGCGAGAACGTCGGTATCGTGCGCGCGACCGGCGTCAAGTCTCGCTATGTGACCGCGATGGCGGGCGCCATCCTCGTTCTCATCGCGCTCTTCGCCCCGATTGGCCGGATGGCCACGGCTTTGCCTGAGGCCGTCGTCGGCGGCACGGCAGTCATCGTCTTTTCGATTATTGGCGTCATCGGGATCGACCTCCTGCGTCGCGTCGATCTGCGCGAACATGGCCCCATGTTCACCCTCGCGGCCGCCCTCTCGATGGGTCTGCTGCCGATCCTGGTGCCCGGTGTCTACAGCCAGTTTCCGCAATGGACGCAGATGATCCTCGGCAACGGACTTGCCGCAGGCACGATCACCGCCGTCGTCGTCAACGCCATCTTTTCACATTGGGGCCAAGCCGGACGATCCGAAATTGCGGCGGCGCCCCTGCAATCCACCACTCAAGGAGCAAGCGAGTGAGCGCAATCCGCCAACAACTATCGACCGCCGGCGACCTCATGCTGCGCCCAGGACAAGTTCTTCTGCCGGATGGCCCGCGCACCGGAAAAGCCATCGTCGTGCGCGATGGCGTCTTTCAGCGGATCGATACCGTGGAAGCGATCGCCCGGGACTTCCCCGAGATTGTTCCGATCGACCTGCCCAACCATCTCCTGATGCCCGGTTTCGTCGATACCCATACGCACCTGACCCAGTCGCTTGGCAAGGCCCTCGTCTTTGGAGAACCGTCGGAAATCTTCCGGCGGATCTGGGTGCCGCTGGAAGGCAGTCTCAACGAGCGCATGGTCTATCTCTCGGCAAAGCTTGCCGCATTGGAAGCGCTGCGTGGGGGGTTCACGACCGCCGTCGATGCCGGCACCCGCTCAAAGGGTCATGTCGGCGCTCTGGTGCGGGCTGCAGGGGAGGTGGGGCTTCGCAGCGTCGTCGGCTTTATCTGCAACGATCTTTCGGGAAGTGCGCAGATCGCCGAACCCGGCGTCATCCGGCGCCAGGCGGAAGAGCACGTCTCCACCTACAGGCAGGACCCGCTGATCCATCCCTCGCTGGCGATTTCGATCCCGGAGGCCGCAACTGACGGAATGCTCAAAGCGGTTTCCGAATTGGCAGCCGCGTCCGGGGTGGTGTTCCAGACCCATGTCAACGAACACCTTGTTGCCGTCGAACGCTCGTTGGCAGCGAAAGGATTGCGACCGATCGAGCACCTGGCGCATCTGGGCGTTCTTGGGCCTCAGGTCCTCCTCGCGCACTCGACGCTCGTCACGCCGCATGAACTCAATCTTTTGCGCGAGACAGGCACGGCTGTCGCTTACAATCCCGTCGCCACCCTGTGGAAGGGGAATGCCGTCGCACCAGCCCTGCAAATGGCAGCGCTCGGCATGCGGTTCGGGCTCGGAACGGACGGAACCCGCGCCGACGCGTTCCGTCTGATGGACGCAGCCGAGGGCCTCCAGCGCGCGGGGTTTGGTCTTGCAACGGGGGATTCTTCCTGCGGCGGCGGCTGGCTGTGGCTCGACCGGGCAACATCCGGCGCCGCAGACGCTGCAGGCCTGTCTCATGTGACCGGCTCGATCACCGAAGGTCTTGCCGCCGATTTCCTGCTCGTCGACCTCGATCGACCCGAGTTCACGCCCTCGCACGATCTGACGTGGGAGCTTGTCCGCTACGGCAATCGCGATCAGATCGACGCGGTCTTTACCAGCGGCCAGCTTCGGCTTTGGCAAGGCTGGCCGATTGATTGGGACGCCCGGGCACTGCTCGAAGAGGTGAGAGGCGAAACGGCGACCGCCATTGCCGAAGCGCCGATCCAGCGCATTCATCCGCTCTCCGAAGCACATCGCCGCCTTGGACAATACCGATGAGTCTTGGTCTTCTTGCCGTTCTGGCTGCCGTGACATTCGTTTCGGCCTTCATTCAAGGGGCGCTCGGCATTGGCTTCGCCCTGATCGTCGCGCCGATCGTCGGTATGCTGAAGCCCGATCTTCTGCCGGTGACCCTGCTTTTGCTGATGCTGCCGCTCAATCTGCATGTGGCGGCGCGAGAGCGTGCCCATGTCGACTGGTCAGGCGCGACCTGGATCACGATCGGACGCTTCGCGGGAACGTTTGCTGGCCTTTGGCTGCTGGCAGCGCTTTCCATCGAACAACTGGATCTTGCCGTCGGTGTGTTCACGGTGGTCGCAGCCGTCACCGCGCTCATAGCCCCGCCGTTCACGCCGAACAGGCCGAGTGCGCTCGGGGTCGGATTGTTTACGGGCGTCACCGAAACTGCCACGGGTATCGGCGGCCCGCCGCTTGCGCTGCTCTACCAGCATGCCAAGGCGCCGGTGCTAAGGGCAACGGTGGCCCTTTGCTTCTTCGTCGGCGAGGTCATGTCCCTCGTCGTGCTGGCCATATCCGGGCGCGTTGGGTCAGAGCAACTGCTCGTCGCCCTCTACCTGACGCCGGCGGTTCTGCTCGGAAGCGCGGTCTCAAAGCACGTGCATGGCCGCATCGGCGGCCGCGGTCTTCGGATCGCCGTTCTGGGCTTTGCCATCGTCAGCGGATTGTTCCTTATCGTCCGGTAAACGAGGCTCTCTCGTTAACCGGCCGTCGGCAGACCACCGGAGCTAGAAACGTCCATAGGCGCCGCCGGCGCCGCTGATGGCCGTGAGGAAACTGGCAAGTCCGGCAGAGCGAAGCGGCAGGTATTGTTTTTGCTGCTCGCGGCAAAGGCGTTTGACCAGGCCCACCGCCGAGTGACTGATGTGATCGACCGGAAAGAGGATCGTCGCTGCCTGCCCGACGAGGGCGGGCAAGAGCGTCGTGCTGTCTTCCATGCCTCCGTCGTGGAGGAGGAGGTCGATGTTGCGCACTCTTGCGTAGGCTCGAAGATGATCAAACAGATTGCGTCGGCCGCCGACATAGAGCACGGGGCCGCTGAGCTGTGCGGGCGGCGCGCTGCCGTCGTCTCTGAGCTGAGCTGTGATTGCCGTCTCGAGGGCTTCGTTTTCGCGTAGGACCGCATAACGCAGATCCTGCATCTGCTCCAGTTCCCGCTGAAGAGCATCGGATTTCTCCTCAGACGCGGCAAGGCGCTGGGCGAAGGCCTCGTTGCGCGTCACGTCCGCTTCGTTGCTTGCGGATAGACCCCTCGTGCTTTTTGCAATGCGCGCCAAGGGTGCGACCGACGCGGCGATTGCTTCGGCGTGGATCGCTCGCTCCTCCAATCGCCGGAGGCGCTGTTGCAGGGCGATCCGCTCATCGGCGGCCGCCTTCAGACGCGTCTCCTGCCGGGCGGTTCGTTCGCGTTCCTGTTCGAGTTCCCTTTCCAGCTCTGTCAGTCGTGCGATGTCGAGCCGACTTGCGCTGCCGACAAGGTGCGACAGCATATGCACTTCTCCGAAGATCTCGCGCATTAGTGCTGGCGATGTTCCCGGATGGCTCATCAGTGCCCAATACGGACCGGCGATGTCGCCGCGCTCGAAGGAATTGCGCCAGATGTTTCGGAGTTCGTCTTGATCGGCCTGCCGGGGAATGCGCTTGATGTTGCTCTCGTGGCGCTTGTCGAGCGCCTTGTTGAGCAACTTTGCCGCCTGATCCCGTTGACCAGCAAGCCACACGCCTCGACCGTGCAGGGTATGGTCCGTCGCAGTGCGCACATCGTCTTGTCCGGTCCTGATCAGGACCTGGCGCAATTCTCCCGCCGTCAGGCAGGTGCCGATGATCGAGCAATGAAATGTCGAGGCAATGTCCCAGGTCCGCAAGCGATGGGCACTGATCTTGGGTGTGTGGCCATCCGGGGATGCAGCGAAGGACAAGGCTGCGGCAGGCAGGGGGACACCGTGGGATTTGAGACGGGGCAACGTGGGCATGGGCGTTCCGGAGCTAGGGCAGTTGCTGGCACTTCGCGACGCGGCCGTCCGCATTGCACATCCGCGAACGGGCCTTTCATCACAGGTAAACCCAATTAGCATTATGTTTCAAGAAATATAACGCTGAGGAAAACGCGCGCCCGAACGGGAACCACAGAATTCCCGCGCAGTTTTCGTCATTGCGTCGTTCAGCGAACAAACGTGCATGTCTGAAACGGAGCGCTGCCTAGGGGTTTCCCGCACAGCAATTGGTGTGAGTTCAAGCCTTTGCGCGTAGGAGAAAAGTGCCCGGACGGCGCTGGGCAGCGAGACGACCGGCCGTTTCCCAGGCCTCAGACCTGTTTCGCAACGCTGGCGATGAAGGCCGCTTTCAGATGCTCGGCGGCGGGCGAGAGGCTGTGGTGGCGCCGTTGAAGCAAAGAGACGTCACGCATGACGATGGGGTCAATGAGATCGACTGTCGTTACACCGACGGCCGAGGCGAGCTGTCCGGAGTTTTCCGGTAGCACCGAAACGCCCATTCCGGCGGCAATCATGCTGATCGCCGTTGTCGAAAAGCGTACCTCGTACTTTGGCCGGTAGTTCGGCACGACGCGAATGAGGTTGTGCTCGACGATGTTGCGCAAAGGGTTGGAGGCGGCAAGCGTGATTAGCGTTTCGTCCTTGAGCTCGGCCCAGCGCACGGATTTGCGCTTGGCAAACCGGTGATCCTCGCGGCAGACGAGCATCAGTTTGTCGCGCAGCAGCGGGGTGGCGGCGATTTCGGGGTCTTCCTCCGAAAGGGTCCCGACGGCGATATCGACCTCGTGGCGCTTGAGCGCCGGGGTTATCTGCTCTTCCGGCATGTCGCGAATGTTGACGGAGATCTCCGGATACTTGTTCAGGAATCTGGCGATGATCGGCGGTACGACCGTTGCGGCAAGCACGATCGCCGCGGCGATCGTCACTTGCCCACGCTTCAGCGAAGCGTTGTCGCGCACGTCGCCAACGGCAAGCTCGAGGTCCTTCATGATCTTGCGCGCCTGGGGCAGGAATTCCTGGCCGACCAGGGTGAGGGAGACCATGCGCGTGTGCCGGTCGAACAGGCGCACGCCGATCTCCCGTTCCAGATCCCGGATGAGGATGCTGACCGCGGACTGGGTGAGATGGAGGTTGCGTGCGGCGATGTTGAACTGGCCGAGCTCGGCCACAGCAATGAAGGCCCTGAGTTGCCGCAGGGTTATGTTCATATACGCGCGGCCTCCCGTTACATCGCTCCCATCAAAGCCTGCCAGACCTCGGCTTGTCTACCCCGCAAGTGCGGCTTGCTCTTTGTTGCCGGCCATGAGCAGGCCGAGTTCGTCGAGACGGGCGCGGTCGGGCGGCAGTTCGCCAAGGATTTCGCCGTGGAACATGACGACGATGCGGTCGCAGATTGCAAACAGCTCCTCGAGTTCCGTGGAGATCAGCAGAATGGCGCGGCCGCTGTCGCGCTGGCGCAGCATCTCCTCCATCACGAACTCCATCGCGCCGATATCGATGCCGCGCGCGAGCTGATTGACGAGGATGAAATCGGGATCGCGCGCCAGCTCCCGCGCGACGACGAGCTTTTGCTGGTTGCCGCCTGAAAGTGCTGCGATCGGCTGGTTCTCGTCCCGGCTCTTCACGCGAAACCGCTTGATCAGGTCGCGGGTGTGCTCGCCGATGACCTTGCGGTTGAGCATGCCCCCCGTCGCGAACGGTTTTTGGTCGTAACGCTGCAGAATGGTGTTTTCGCTGAGCGACAGCGGCAAGACGATGCCGTGCTTGTGGCGGTCTTCCGGAATGTGGGAAAAACGCCTGGCATTGATTTCTGCCGGGTCGAGCCCGGTTATATCGTTTCCGTTGAGAACGACGCGCCCGGAATCGACCGGCAGCAGGCCGGAGAGCGCGAGCGATAGTTCCGTCTGGCCGTTGCCGGAAACGCCTGCTATGCCGACGATTTCGCCGGCGCGTACATCGAGGCTCACGCCGCGCACGGCCGGAAGGCCGGTCTCGGCGCGGCAGGTGAGGTTTTCCACCGAAAGCACGATACGACCTGGCGGTTTGGGGCTACGCGGGAGCTCCATGCGCACCTCCCGACCGACCATCATGCGCGCGAGCTCACGCGCATTTGTCTCCCCGACCCTGACCGTATTGACGACGCGGCCGTCACGCATGACGCTGATGCGATTGCTGACCCGCATCACCTCGTCCAGCTTGTGCGAAATGAAGACGACGGTCTTCCCATCCTTCACCAGATCACCCATCAGCGAAAGGAGGCGGTCGGTCTCTTGCGGGGTGAGAACGGCGGTCGGTTCGTCAAGGATGAGCAGGTCGATACCGTGGAATAGCACCTTCAGGATTTCCACCCGCTGCTGCTCGCCGACCGAGAGGTCTTCGACGATTGCGTCGGGACGCACGTCGAGGGCGTAGCGCTCGGAAAGCGCGCGGATCTTTCGGTGGACCTTGTCGATATCGGATATGACGCTGAGCGCCGAACCCTGGCCGAGGATGTAGTTTTCTGCCACGGTCAGGTTCGGTACCAGCATGAAGTGCTGGTGCACCATGCCGATCCGCTGGCGGATCGCGTCGCGTGGGCTTGCAAAGCGCACCGATTGTCCCTTGTAGACGATCTCGCCTTCATCCGGCCGTACCATGCCACAGATCATGCTCATCAGCACGCTCTTGCCGGCGCCGTTTTCGCCGAGCAGCGAATGGATCTCGCCTTCCTCGATTTCGAGCGAAACGCCGTCGCTGGCGATGATAGGGCCGAAACGTTTGCGGATATTGTCGATGCGCAGGAACGGTTTTGCCGACATGTCGATCACCTCATCTCGTAGGGCTGGCCAAGCTTGCTGGGTGCGGCACCCTTGCCGCGGAAGGCGACGAGCGTGACGATCGTCATGATGTAGGGAAGCGCCTGCAGCACTTGGTAGGGCACGACGATCGATGCCTGCGCCTGGAGCATGAGCTGCAGGGCGTAAAAGAGGCCGAAGAGCAGCGAGACGAAGAAGGCGCCGATCGGCGACCAGCGGGCAAAGACCACGACGGCAAGGGCGATGAAGCCGCGGCCGGAGGTGATGCCTTCGACGAACTGGTTGGAATGGCCAAGCGTGAGGAACGCGCCACCGAGCCCTGCAAGCCCTGTACCGACGAGAACGGCGGCATAGCGGTAGCCGACGACACTGCGACCGGCGACGTCGACGGCCTTCGGGTGCTCGCCGACGGCGCGAAGCGTCAGGCCGAAGGAGGTGCGGTAAAGCATCAGGGTGGCGAGTATGGCGACCAGCACGGTCGAATAGACGATCAGGTTCTGACGGAAGAACGCCTCCCCGAGAAAGGGCAGATCGCTCAGCCAGGGTATGTGGACCGGCTGGGCGATCTCGATGCCCTTGCCGGTCGAAACGTAATAGGTGCGAAAGAGGAAGGCCGTCAGGCCCATGCCGAGCAGGTTGAGGGCCGCCCCCACCACGATCTGGTCCGCCTTGATGGTGATCGTGAAGACGGCGAAGACGAGCCCGAACAGCATGCCGCCGGCAACGCCGGCCAATAGCCCGAGCGGAATGTTGCCGGTGGCTGCGGCCGCAGCGAAGCCGCAGAAGGCGCCGACGAGCATCGTGCCTTCGAGCCCGATGTTGAGCACGCCTGCGCGCTCGGAAAAGACCTCGCCGATCGAGGCGAAGATCAGGGGGGTGGCAAGCCTCCAGGCGGCGCCGACGAGCGCTGCGAGAAAGGTGAGAGAAATCATGTCGTCCATGGGTTCGACCCTCCAGGAATATCGCCAAAGTTTTGTTTTCCCGCGGGCGGTCTACGGCGACGCGGGAGTTTCCATGCTTTCAAGCCACAGTCCTGAGGATGTCGCGCAGCTTTGCGAAGGCGACGACCGAGAGGATGACGATGCCCTGAATGACCAACACCAGGACCTGCGGGACCTGTGAGGTGATCTGGAGGACTTCCGAGCCGGAGCGAAGTGTCGCAAAAAGCCCGCCCGACAGGATTGCCGCCAACGGATTGTTGCCGGCCAAGAGCGCCACCGCGATGCCCTCGAAACCATAACCCGGCGAAATGTTCTGGTAGAGCCGACGTGTGACGCCCGCCACCTCGAAGGCGCCGGCAAGGCCTGCCATCGCGCCGCTGATGCACATCGCGATCATGACGTTCCTGGCGACGTTCATGCCGGCATAGCGGGCGGCATGCGGGTTGAGACCGACGACGCGCAGCGCAAAGCCGCGGCTGCTTCTTCGCAGGAAGATGTACAGCGCAACCGCCAGAACCACCGCAACGAGGATGCCGATGTGAAGCCTAAGGTCGGTTACCAGGCGTGGCGTCCAGGCTTCGCGCACCAGCCTTGCCGATTGCGGATAGGCGGCACTCGCATCGCGCATCGGACCGGTGACGAGATAGCTCGTGAGGATGAGGGCGATGTAGTTGAGCATGATGGTGGTGACGATCTCGCTTGCCTGAAAGCGCACCTTCAGATAGCCGGCTATGCCAGCCCAGGCGGCGCCCGCAAGCGCCCCCGCCAACATCACAAGCGGCGCATGCACCCAGACGGATAGGCCGTCGATGCTGGTGCCGACAAGGGTTGCGGCGATCGCTCCGACATAGAGCTGGCCTTCGGCGCCGATGTTCCAGATCGAGCAGCGAAACGCGACGCACAGCCCTGCACCGATCAGGATCAGCGGCGTCGCCTTCAGGAGAATTTCTCCGACCGAGCGTATGTCCTGGAACGAGCCGAAGACCATGACGGTGACGACGTCGCTGCCGTTGAAGCCGTTGAGCCAGAGCAGCAGGGCGCCGAAGGCGAGTGCGACGAGAACTGCCGCGATGGGTGTCAGGGCGCTGATCGCAGCCTGCGAGAGTGTCCTGTAGAAAGCTTGGGCTGCTTGAGAATTCACGGTCTCACGCACTCCCTGGTTTATCTCAGCCATGGGTGTGTCCATTGGTGTGATGCGGGAAGTGGCTGCGGCTGGATATCCCGCCGCAGCATGGAGGCAGCTATTCTGCGCCGGTCTTGATCTCGCCGGCGGCGATCTTGGCGCTGATTGCCTTGACCTCGGCGCGGATATCCTCCGGCACGGAGACCGGGCCGTCGTCGCGGAAGGTAAACGAGATGACCTTCGGGTCCTTCAGGCCGAAAACCACGTTCTCCGTGGGCGGGTGGCCTTCCTTGATCGCGCGAACCACTTCGACCACGCCTTGAGCATAGTCGGCGACGTAGAGCCCGAGAATGTTGTTAGGCGCAACCTCGGTAAAGTCGCTGAAGATCGAGAAGGAGCGCACGTCCGGGCCGGATTCGGCAATCGCCTGGTAGCCGCCGACGGTGGCGCCGGAAGCGTTCGGTACGACGAAGTCAGCGCCTTGCGAGATCATGCTGAGCGCCGCTTCCTTGGCGGCGGTCGTATCGGTGAAGTTGCCGATATAGGCTTCGCTGATCGGGAAGTCCGGATTGATGCTTTTTGCGCCGTTCTTGAAGCCGGCGAATGCCTGCTGGATCGGCGGGATTTCCATGCCGCCGACAAGGCCGGCCTTACCGCCCATTTTCGCAGCGATCACACCCATCAGGTAAAAGGGCTGGCTGGTATCGGTATTGAGCCCGATAACGTTGCCTTCGTGGATCGCGCTCGACGAGATCAGGAAATAGGTGTCCGGATAATCGAGCGCGACATCGCGCGCGGCGTCCTGGAACTCAAAACCGTGGCCAAGGATGACCTTGTAGCCCTGGCTCGCATAATCTCGAAACGCCTTTTCGAAGGAGGCCGGGTTCTGCTGCAGCTCGACATAGCTGATCTTGGCGCCAAGCTGTTGCTCAACGCCCTTGAGCGCGTTGTAGCCGATCCGGTTCCATCCTTCTTCGGAAACACTGCCGGGCACGAGAAGGCCCATCTTGAAGTCTTCGGCGTGCGCGAGGTCCTGCCAGAGTATTCCGGTCAGGGCCATTCCGAGAGTGGACGCAAGCAGCAAACGACGTGAAATTTCAGTTATCATTTCATTCCTCCCATTAGATTGCAGTCCCAATCCCCCCGGAGCAGCCGTTCCCTTTTATGCGTTCTCCTTCAGGCGGATGTTTTCAGTAGTGCTCTGCGAGACCAGGCGCCCGTTCGAAAAGACGAAAGCCCGATCCGGCCCGCCGGCAATCAGCGTGTCGGTATCGATGCAGTCGGTAATGACGAAGTCGGCGCGCGCGCCGGGTCTGAAACCGTAGTCCTTGCCAAGCCCCATCAGTCGGGCAGGGGCCGTCGTGATCATGCTGTGCGCGGCTGAGAGCTCGTCCCCGCGCAGATGGCCTGCAAGCAGTGTCCAGCGGGCGATTTCCAGCATGTCGCCCGAGCCGGTCGGAACGAACGGATCCTGGATATTGTCCGAGGCGGTGGCGATGGTGATGCCGGCGCGATGGAGTTCGGCGACACGCGTCAACCCGCGCGGCGGCAGCATCTCGTAATCGCGGCCCTGTAGATAGAGATTTGCGGCCGGCAGTGTCACCACGCCGACATTCAGTTTGTCCAGGCGCTCTGCTATCCGCTGGAACTCCCGGCGCGGCAAGGCGCTCAACACCGAGACGTGGCTGAAGACGGTGCGCCCCTGCATGCCGAAGCGCTCGACGCGTTCGAGTGCGGCGTCGATGAGATGCACGCCGGCATTGAGGTGTTCGTCGAGGTGCAGGTCGATAGGCTTGCCGGATTTCACAGCGGCCGAAAACAGGATGTCGAGGTAGCGCGGCGGGTCCTCGGAAACGGCGGGCGTTCCGCCGACGGCATCGGCGAGCGCAACGGCGCCGTCGATGTTGTTGCCGAGCCACTCGAAGTCTTGGCCTGGATGCGGCGTCATGAAGGCGACGAGCTGAAGCGTGATGCGGTGCTTTTCGGCATCGCGAATGGCGGCCAGCGTCTCGATGCCATGGAAACCGGCATCCTTGTCGACGTTGATGTGGCTGCGGATCGCGGTCGTGCCGCGCGAAAGACATCGCCCGATTGTGCGCGTCGCGCGCTTGTGAATGTCGTCGGGGCCGGCGGTGCGGGCGTATTTCGCAAAGGCTTCGCGGGCGCCCTGGAGCGTGCCGGAGGGATTTGGCGTAAACCGCAGCACCCCCGTCTTGTCGAGATGCTGGTGCGCGTCGACGAAGCCCGGCGAAACGAGCATGCCGGAAATGTCTATGCAGGCGCCGCACGAACCGGTGTCGAGAAAGGGCTCGACGACCGTGATGCGCCCGTCGGCGCCGACGATAATGTCACTTGCCGACTGCGAGCCGTCATCGTTTATGACGGTACCGCCCGTGAGGGCAAAGGACTGACCGGGGATCAGTCTTGCGAGCAACGCAGCTGGATTTTCACGTACCATGTCGTCCCCACCTTGTTGTTATGGCGGGAAACTAAGCACGCGCTTTTAATTCAAACAAATTCATTATTTCAATTATTTGATAAATGGATCGTATTAATTGCCGATCGCCAGGCACCGTTCGAGCATGGCCAACGTCATGGAAAGAGACGCCTGATCAACTGGTTGACCGGCAATCTGGAACGGGCCGATGCGATCGCTTTTGGCATCGGCCCTGGTTCGCATTCAGTGCCTGTATTGCGGTTCCTCGGCGTCGAGTTGCCGGCGGATGGCGGCAAGATGGGCCCGTGCCGACTCCGGGTCACCCTCGCGCATCTGCCGGTAAGCGGCCTCAGCGATCTGTGGGGCGACGGGCAGGACTTCCCGTCCGGTGGACATCGCAAGCACCTGCACTTCGGCCGCCCGTTCCAGATAGTAGAGATCGTCCCAGGCATCGGCGATTGTCGGCGCCAGGACCAGCACGCCGTGGTGTTTCAGGAAGACGATATCGGCGTCGCCCGCTGCAGCAGCAATGCGAGCGCCTTCCCGATGGTCGAGGGCAAGGCCGTTGTAGTTTTCGTCGACAGCGGTGCGTCCGTAGAATTTCAGCGCAGTCTGGCCGGCCCAAATCAAGGGGGCGCCCTCGGTCATGGATAAGGCGGTCGCATAGGGCATGTGCGTGTGGAAGGCGACTTTTGCGCGCGGCAGCCGGCGGTGGATTTCGGCATGGATGTAAAAAGCGGTTGCCTCCGGCTCACCGTCACCGTCGATGACGGTGCCCTTGAAATCGCACACCAGCAGCTTTGATGCCGTCAGCTCGCGAAAGGCATAGCCGTAGGGATTGACGATGAAGAGATCGTCATGGCCGGGTACGACAGCCGAAAAATGGTTGCAGATGCCCTCTTCGAAGCCGTTGCGCGCCGCCATGCGGAAGCAGGCCGCCAGATCTTCCTTGGTGCTGCGGATGGCATCTGTGGAAAGGTTGGGCCGGTTCGACCGTGCCGCTTCGGTGCTGCTTTTCAGGGAATGCGCCATGAGTTGCTCCTGGTTTGGCTTGAGCTGGGAGCGGCGGCCGGCCGAAAGCCCGCCGCGCGCAGCGAAGGCTGCGCCCTGCCTGCCCGCCGTTCCGCGGTCCAGCAGCGCGCCCAGATAACGCCGGAAAATGCGCGTGGTCAAACGCAAGGTCGCGTCTGAATACAAGACGTCTTTCCATGGAAACGTCAGTGCACGGATTTCAGCAGGAAGTCGCGAAACCGCCGGGCGGCCGGAGAGAGGGAGCGCGTGCGTTTCTGGATCAGGCTGACTTCGCGCTTGATGTGCGGCTCGGTCGGCGTGCGCACGACGAGGCCCATGGAGGTCGCAAGCCGTGTGACCGCCGATGTCATGATCGCGACGCCGAGCCCGCCTTCGACCATGCCGATAATCGTCAGCGGCAAGGCCACCTCCTGCATCGCCTTGTCGAAGGGCAGCACGATACCGTTGCGTGCCAGCTCGTTTTCGAGGCGGTCCCTGATCGGATTGCCGCGGTGCGGACCGATCAGCTTGCGGTCAACCAGGTCGGTCCAACGAATTTCACGCAGCCTGACCAGCGGGTCGTCCGGGTGAAGGACGATGAGGAATTCGTCGGTCGTCAGCCGGGTACCCATCAATTCGGTATCGTCCTCCGGCACGGTTCCGATCCCGAGGTCGACCGAGCTGTTGGTCACCTGTTCCAGGACGGCGATCTCCGCCACGTCATGGAGAGCGACGGTAATATCGGGGTAGAGCCGGGTGAAGGCGTTGACGAGCTGCGGCAGCATCAAAGCCGCCTGCACGGTGCCCGCTGCAATCGAGACCTTGCCACGTCTCAGCGCATTCAACTCGCGCGAGCTCTCCACCATGCCATCGATGTCGGCGACGGCACGTGCGGCAACCGGCAAGATGTCCATGCCGGCCTGCGTAAGCCGTAGAAGACGCGTATGCCTGTCGAAGAGACGCAGCTTCAAATTCTGCTCCAGCTGCCGAACCAGCGTGCTCACCGCCGACTGCGAGGAGCCGAGCCTGTCGGCGGCGAGGGTGAACTGCCCCAGATTGGCTACGGTGACGAAGGCTCGAAGCTGTTTCAGCGTGATGTCCATGCCGGTCCATTCATTCAATTACTATATGAATAAATATGATTGTGCCGATTGTTTGCTGATTTGGCCAGCCGCATGATCCGCTTTGTACGGCGTGCGGTGACCACATCATGAGGCCGAAGTTGCCCTCCCACCGCGCCGGAAGCTGTTCGCTGGGAGGAAAGCGAATGCATAAATCCGATACGACTGATCCTGTCGAAAAAACCTACCCGATCCCAAGTTTGATGGCCCTTGGCCTACAGCATGTTCTCGTCATGTATGCCGGAGCGGTCGCCGTGCCGCTCATTGTCGGCAGCGCACTTCAATTGCCCAAGGAACAGATTGCGATGCTCGTCAGCGCGGATCTCTTCTGTTGTGGCATCGTCACCCTCATCCAGGCGCTCGGCATCTGGAACATCGGCATTCGCCTGCCGATCATGATGGGGATTTCGTTCACCGCCGTACCCTCGATTATCGCGACGGGCACCAATCCCGATCTCGGCATGCCGGGCGTCATCGGCGCGGTCATCGGCTCCGGGGTGTTCACGATCCTGGTCGCGCCGTTCTTCGGCCGCTGGGTACGGTTCTTCCCGCCTGTTGTCACCGGCACGGTGATGCTGGTGATCGGCCTTTCGCTGATGCGCGTCGGGGTAAACTGGGCGGCAGGCGGCCAGCCGATGATCAAGGGTCCGGACGGCATGATCCCGAACCCGGCCTACGGCGCGCCGTTCGCGCTCGCCGTGGCTGCCATCGTGCTCATGTCGATCCTGCTTCTCACCCGCGTTCTCAAGGGCTTCATGGCCAATCTTGCGGTCCTGATCGGGATCGGGATCGGCTTCGTGGTCGCGATCGCTGCCGGCAAGGTGGATTTCCACGGCGTTGCCGAGGCCGACTGGGTGCGCATCATTCACCCGCTCGCCTTCGGATGGCCGATCTTCGAGTTCTGGTCGATCCTGTCGCTCTGTGCGGTCATGACCGTCATGATGATCGAATCGACCGGCCAGTTCCTGGCTGTCGGCGACATGGCCGGACGCAAGATCACCGAGGCAGAACTGACCCGGGGTTTGAGAACCGACGGTGTCGGTAACATTATCGGCGGCCTGCTCAACACCTTCACCTATACGACCTATGCGCAGAACGTCGGACTGCTGCAGATCACCGGCGTGCTCAGCCGCTTCGTGGTGGCAGCGGGCGGCGCCATCCTGATCCTGCTCGGCTCGCTGCCGAAGGTTGCCTTCGTCAGCGCATCGATCCCGAGCTATGTCGTCGGCGGTGCGGCAATCGTGATGTTTGGCATGGTGTCGGCGACGGGGGTGAAGATCCTGTCGAAGGTGGATTTCGTGGCCAATCGCCGCAATCTCTACATCGTCGCCGTCAGCGTCGGCCTCGCCATGGTGCCGGTCGTTGCCGAAAACATCTTCGATCAGCTGCCGGCGGCGATCGAGAAGTTCCTGCACAGCGGCGTGCTCGTCGGCACCTTTGCGGCGGCACTGCTCAACATTCTCTTCAACGGCGTTCCGGCGAAAGAGCCGGAGGAGGCCGAACTCGTGGACGGAGCGCCGGCTGCCGACCCTGCCTAGAGAACAACACCATTAGTCCGGCGGCCGCGCGCCGCCGGAGCCCCAACCCCAAGAGGATTCCATGAGACGCTTCGACTATCATCGGGCGGAAACGCTGGAGCATGCCTCCCGTCTTCTCACCGAGCTCGGCGACGACACATTCCTGTTCAACGGAGGCACGGACCTTTTGGTCGAGATCCGCGAACGGCTGCGCCGCGTGCGCAACGTCGTCGACATCAAGCAGATCCCTGGTTTGTCCGACATCACCTATGACGAGACGCGCGGACTGACCTTCGGTGCGCTGGTGACCGTCGGACGGCTGGAGAACCTGTCGCTGGTGCGCCAGCGATATCCGAACCTGCGTTCAGCACTCGCCTCGCTCGGCTCCATCCAGGTGCGCAACCGCGCGACCGTCGTTGGCAATATCTGTCGCGCCTCACCGTCGGCCGATACCATTCCGCCCTTGGTGGCGGACGGCGCCTTCGTGCACATCTACAGCCGCACCAACATGCGTGTGGTGCCGATCTGCGAGTTCTTCACCGGTCCCGGCAGGACCGTTCTCGCCAAGGGCGAAATCGTTACCGGCATCACCGTGCCGCCGGCGGGTGACAATACCGGCAAGGCCTATCTCAAGCACGGCCGTCGAAAGGCGATGGAGCTGTCCACCGTCGGCGTCGCCGTCAGCCTGGCGATGGACGATGGCGTCTGCAGCGACATCCGCATCGCGCTCGGTGCGGTCGGCGCCACTGTGCTGCGCGCGCCGCAAGCCGAAGCCATGCTGCGTGGCACGAGGCTCGATGCTGAGACGGTCAGGAGTGCTGCCGACAGGGCGATGGAGGAATGCACGCCGATCAGCAACGTGCGCGCCAGCGCAGACTACCGCCGCGACATGGTCGGCGTCCTGACCGGTCGCGCCATCAAACAGGCATTGGAGACTTTCGCATGAAACGGATGGTCGAATTCACCGTGAATGGCGAGGCGCGCGAGATGGCCGTCGATGGCTGCTGCTCCCTGCTCGATGCGCTGCGCGACGAGGTCGGCCTCACTGGCACCAAGAAGGGCTGCGATGTCGGCGACTGCGGCGCCTGCACCGTGCTCGTCGATGGCGAGCCGGTCAACGCCTGCCTGATGCTTGCCGTGGAAGCCGAAGGCCGTGCGGTCGAGACGGTCGAAGGGCTCCAGCCGGGTGTCGATCGACTGCATCCGCTGCAGGATGCCTTCATGCGGCACGGCGCCTCGCAATGCGGCTTCTGCACGCCCGGCATCCTGATGATGGCGAAGAAGCTCATCGACGACAATCCGCACCCGACTGACGAAGACATCCGCTTCGGGCTCTCCGGCAACATCTGCCGCTGCACGGGATACACCAAGATATTCGACGCGATCAAATCGGCCGCGCGCGAGATGGAGGCTGCAAGACCATGAACATGACCACCCCCATTGAACAGCGCGAGTTCAAGATCGTCGGCAAGAGCGTCAAGCGCGACGACGTGCTCGAAAAGGTCACGGGCGAGGCGCAGTATACCGGCGATATCAAGCTGCCCGGAATGCTGCACGGCAAGATCAAGCGCGCGGCGATCGCCCATGCGCGCATCAAGTCGATCGACGTCAGCAAGGCGCTCGCCTATCCGGGCGTCAAGGCTGTGCTGACCCACGAGACCGTGCCACGCGTGCTGCACTATGGGTCGCCGCATCCACGCTCGGCCTCCTGCACCAAGGACCAGTACATTCTCGACGACAAGGTGCGGTTCTGGGGCGAGGGCGTAGCCGCCGTCGCCGCCATCAGCGAAGAGATCGCCGACGAGGCGCTCGACCTGATCGAGGTGGAATACGAACCTTTGCCGGCCGTCTTCGAGCCGGAGGACGCCGCGCAGCCAGGCGCACCACTGATCCACGACGTTGGGCCGGGCGGCAATCTTGTGCTCGACCCGGTGCGCGTCAACCGCGGTGACATCGATAAGGGTTTTGCCGAGGCGGACTTCGTTCTCGAGGGCACATTTGCCGGCGGGCGGCCGCACCCGGCCTACATGGAGCCGAACGTCTGCATCGCCGACTGGGACGGTTCCAACAAGCTGACCTTCTGGACCTCGACCCAGACCTCTTTCATGGTGCGCGGCATCCTTGCAGAAGTGCTCGGCCTGCCGCTCACCAAGGTGCGCGTGCTCGTCGACCATATGGGCGGCGGCTTTGGGGCCAAGCAGGACCTGTTCCAGCACGAGTTTCTCTGTGCGCTTTTGGCGAAGGAAACCCGCCGGCCGGTGAAGATGGAGTTCACCCGCCATGAGACATTCGTGGCCGGTCGTTCCCGTCACCCTTGCCGGATCTGGCTGAAGCAGGGCTTCAAGAACGACGGCACGCTCGTCGCCCGCGACATGAAGCTGGTCTACGATTCCGGCGCCTACGGGTCCCATGGCCCGGGCGTGACCATCGTTGGAACCACCGCCGCTACCTCGCTCTATCGCTGCGAGAACGTGCGGCTGGAGGGGCGGTGCGTCTACACCAACACCCCGATCAACGGCGCCTTCCGCGGCTACGGCGTGGTGCAGAGCTACTATGCGCTCGACATCCAGATGGACGAAGCGGCCGAACGGCTCGGCATGGATCCGGCCGAACTGAAGCTGAAGAACGTGGTGCGCGCCGGCGACATCGCGCCATCAGGCCATCCGATCCTCGGCCACGGGCTTGAAATCTGCCTCAAGCACGGCATCGACGTGCTCGACTGGAAGGCGCTTTGGAACCGCGACCGGGCTCCAGATCCGAAGCGCCCGCACATCCGCAAAGGGTGGGGCATCGGCTGCGAGATGCACGGCTCGTCTGCCTATCCCGGCATCAAGGAACAGGGCAACGCCACGGTGAAGGTCAACGAGGACGGCACGGTGACGCTGCTGACTGGCGCTGCCGGACTTGGCACCGGAGCCCATACGGCGCTGGCGCAGATCGTTGCCGAAGAGCTCGGGGTCCGCTTCGAGGACGTCGGCGTCATCCATGGCGACACGGACGTGGTTCCATGGGACATTGGGGCCTTTGCCAGCCACACGACCTATCTGGTCGGCACGGCCGCCAAGATGGCGGCCGGAAAGGTCCGCGCCGCCGTGCTCGCCAGGGCAGCGATGAAACTTCAGGTCTCGCCCGACGAGATCGACCTTTCCGAAGGCAAGGTCTTCCTCATCGCCGAGCCAGATCGCTCTATGACGGTGTCGGAGGCCATGGGGCCCTCACGTGGCATTCCTGCCGCCAATATCGTTGCCAACGGCACTTACGAGCCGACGAAATCCTACTCTTTCGCCGCACATTTCACCGAGGTGGACGTCGACACGGAAACGGGCATCGTCGAGGTCAAGCGCGTCGTGCCTGTGCACGACGTTGGACGCGTCATTCACCCGATCGCGGCGCAAGGCCAGATCGAGGGTGGCATCCAGCAGGGCATCGGCCACACGCTGACCGAGGACTACGTCATCGACAAGAAGACCGGGCGCTCACTCAATGCGGGCCTGGTCGACTACAAGATGCCGCTGTCGATGGACATGCCCGACATCGAGACGATCATCCTCGAGGCAGCGCCCGACCCGGGTGGTCCCTGGGGCGCCAAGGGTGTGGGCGAAGATCCGATCATCGCCATCGGTCCTTCCATCGCCAATGCCATCCACGACGCCATCGGCGTTCGCTTCCACCACTATCCGATCACACCGGAAGACATCCTGAAAGCCTTGAGGGAGAAGGGCGCATGAACATGCATATCGAACCAGCGAGCCAGCAGAAACTCCCGATCACGATCCTCACCGGTTTCCTCGGATCAGGAAAGACGACACTGCTCAACTACATTCTCACCGAGCGTCACGGTCACCGTATCGCGGTGATCGAGAACGAATACGGCGAAGTGGACGTCGACAGCGACCTGGTGCTCGCCTCGGACGAGGAAATCTTTCAGATGCAGAACGGCTGCATCTGCTGCTTCGTTGACGTGCGCAACGACCTGATCGACGTGATGAAGAAGCTCCTGAGCCACAAGGACAAGTTCGATCACATCATCGTCGAGACCTCGGGTCTTGCCGACCCGACGCCGGTCGCCACCGCCTTCTTCGTCGACCGTAGCGTGGCCGACGAGGTGGAGCTCGACGCCGTCGTCACGCTGGTGGACGCAATGCACATCGACCAGCATCTCTACGATCCGGTGCTCGACGGCAGCGACAACCAGGCGGTCAACCAGATCGTCGCGGCCGACCGCATCCTCGTCAACAAGATAGACCTTGCCGGGGAGGATGCCCTTGGTTCGCTGGAAACATCTCTGCGCAGGCTGAACCAGACAGCACCCATCCTGAGGTCCAGCTACGGCAAGGTGGATCTCTCCAACATTCTCGGTGTCAAGGGTTTCCGGCCGTCCTATGTGCGAGAGCGGGCGGAAATTCTCGACATCGACATGGATGACGATCGCGATGCCGAGCACCATCATCACCATGATTGCAAGGAGCCGTGTTGCGACCATGCGCATCACGACCATGGGCACCACCATCATCATGACCATGGACGCGCGCACGCGACCCCCCTTCGGCCCCACCAGCATGACGCGACGGTGAAATCCCACTCCTTCGTCTATCCCGAAGCCTTCGACGGCGAGAAGCTTGCAGGTTTCCTCAAGGGCTACCTCGGCGAGCACGGCGACGATATTTTCCGCACAAAGGGCATCGTTTCCGTTGCCGGCGACGACCGCTTCTTCGTGCTTCAGGCCGTGCACAAGCTCGTCGATTTCCGCCCGGACCACGCCTGGGGCGAAGACAAACGGAAATCGAAGTTCGTGTTCATCGGCCGCAATCTCGACCGCGAAAGTATCGACAGAAACTTGCGTGCATGCCTGGTGCCTTAGCAGCGAATCTCCACGCCGGACGGCGCTTGCGTAAGCCTTTCTGTCTGAGCCGCCCGCGCCCCTCCAGCGCGGGCGGTTGCTGCTGCTTTCAATGACAAAAATCGTTTTAAAACAATTGTTTAGCTCATTTTTTGAGTTGACAAGAATCGCGCGAAGTGGTTCCTTTGAAGGCGAGTAGAAGCACCGACAATTGCTCACCGTCTGTTGGAAGATGAGGCTGCGATGTCGATGCTGATCACCAAAGGAACACCCGGTTGCCCCGCCCTGGGAGCTTATGCGCCGGCCTGTTCCCTCCGTCTTCGGCATTTCCTGAGATCGCGGATCCAGGCCTGGCTTTGGCCGGCATGGCGTTCATCGCGCGGCCCCGCATCGACCGGACCCTCTACGACAGGAGAAACCTATGATTATTGACCTGAGCTGCTATCCCACCGATCTGGTGGACCTGGCTTGGCGACACGACGGACCGCCGTTCACCGGCGACAAGCTGCTGAAGATGATGGATGGCCCCTACTATGTGAACGGCAAGCCGCGCCGGATCGACAAGGCCTTCATTCAGCCGCCGCAAGGCAACACCATCTACACCCACGAGGTGATGGATCTCGAGGGCAAGGCCGCCATCCGCCAGTACATGGCCTACACGGAAAAGATGGTGACCGAGCACCCCGACCGCTTCCTCGGCTGCTTCGTCTACAACCCGCGCTACGGCACCCAGAACGGCGCCGAAGAGATCGAACGCTACGCCAAGGAGTTCGATTTCAAGATGGTGCAGCTGCAGGCGAACATGCACGCCTACCGCCCGGACCGCGCGCTCGACTGGCTGCGACCGGCACTGAAGAAGTGCGCGGATCTCGGCCTGATGGTGAAGGTGCATACCGGTGACGGACCGTACTCGATCCCGACGGAGTTCTACCCGATCATCCGCGAGTTTCCGGAGGTCAACTTCATCCTGGCGCATTTCGGCGTTCAGACCGGCGGCGTCTACGTGTTTGAGCCGATGCAGATGGCACTCGACACACCGAGTGTCTACGTGGAATCCGGCTGGTGCCTGCAGTCGCGCATCGTCGAATTCGCCAAGGTTCTGCCCAAGCACAAGATCCTCTTCGGCTCGGATACGCCGCCGAACGAACCGGGCATGTGGATCAACCTCCTGGAGGTTCTCTGCCACGAGCCGCCGCAGGGCCTGAACCTCGATGAGGATACGCTCGAAGATTACCTCGGCAACAACGTCGCCCGGATGATCGGGCTGGAAGCGACGAAGCCACCGGCCACCGTCGAGGAAGCCGAGGCGTATCTGCGCCAGCACGGCGTCGCCCTTGCCGCGTAAATTTGAACGGAGTGAACAATGATCATTGATACCCATCTTCACCCGACCAACCTCGTCGACGAGGCGTGGCGTCACACGGGCGAGCCCTTCACCGGCGAGCGCATGCTCAAGCTGATGGACGGTCCCTACATGATCAACGGCAAGCCGCGCCGGATCGACATGGGCTTCATCCAGCCGCCGCCGGGCAACACCGGCTACCGCGACGGCAACCGCAAGGGTCGCGACGGCATTCGCGACTACATGGCCTATTGCGCCGAGCTTTGCCAGAAGTACCCGGACCGCTTTATCGGCAACTTCAACTACAACCCGCGCTGGGGACCTGAAAACGGCGCTGCGGAACTGGAATTCCACGTCAAGGAATACGGTTTCAAGATGTTGAAGCTGCACGCCAACATGCACGGTTATCGCCCCGACCGCGCGCTCGATTGGCTGCGTCCGGCGATGAAGAAGTGTGCCGAACTCGGCGTCGTCGTGCTCATCCACACGGGCGACGGCCCGTACACCATCCCGACGATGTTTTATCCGATCATTCGCGAGTTCCCGATGGTGAACTTCATCATCGGTCACTTCGGCATCCAGACCGGCGGCAACTATTCGTTCGAGTCCTTCTGGATGGCGATGGATACCCCGAACGTCTATTGCGAGTCGGGCTGGTGCTTCCAGTCGCGCATCGTGGAGTTCGCCCAGCAGTTGCCGAAGAACAAGATCGTCTTCGGCACGGACAGCCCGCCGAACGATCCGGGCATGTGGCTGCGCGAACTGGAAGTGCTCTGCAAGGATCCGCCGCACGGCATCAACCTCTCCGAGGACGATCTCGAAGGCTATCTCGGCAACAACATCGCCAAGCTCGTCGGCATCGATCCGTCGCCGCCGCCGCGCGACCTGAGGGACGCTCAGGCGCGTCTGAAGGATAGCTATGCCGGTGTCGACCGGGCCACGGGCAAGCACAAGGAATATGCCTGAGTAAAGACGACGGCGCCCATTCCGGGCGCCGTCACCCCCCAGTCGCGTCGAGGCTAAGATATGACCCAGTACCACAAGCAAGATGTCCGCAGCTTCCTCGCCGACTACAGGGCGGAGCACCCCGAAGATGTCATCACCATCGACCAGCCGGTCTTAGACGATCAGGATGCGACAGCGCTGATCTGGAACCTGGCTGAGCGGGGGCGACATCCCATGCTGCACCTGAGGGATGTCAGCGGCGTCGGCAGCGAGGTCCTCTGCAACATCTTTGCCTCACGCGATCGTATCGCCCGTCTGCTCGGTTCGACCGCCGACAGGTTGCACGAGGCCTACCAGGCGCGCGCCAACCGGCCGTTCACGCCGGAAGTCCTGAAGGAAGGTCCGATCACCGAGGAGATCGTCTCGGGTGATGCCGTCGATCTCAACGCGTTGCCGATGCTCAAGCACTTCGACACGGACCGGGCGAAATACATCACCAGCGGCATCATCATCGGCGAGCATCCCGAAACCGGCGCCGGCAATCTCAGCTACCACCGCGCGATGATCCATTCGAAGAATTCGCTCGCCACCTCGCTGCATTCGCGTGGCCATCTCTGGCGGCTGATGAACATGGCCAAGGAGAAGGGCAGGCCGATGCCGGTCGCGATGGTCATCGGCGGCCATCCGCTCTTCATGATCGCAGCCTCTGCCCGACTTGCCTTCGGTGAAGACGAACGTGATGTTGCCGGCGGCCTGATGGGCGAGCCGCTTCAGGTGGTGCGGACACCAAAGTACGGCATTCGTGTTCCCGCCCATGCCGAGATCGTGCTCGAAGGTGTGCTTGATCCCGAGGCGCATGTGGAGGAGGGGCCGTTCGGCGAGTTCACAGGCTATTCCTCCGACCGCTCGACCAACAACCTTTTCACCGTCGAAACCGTCATGCGCCGGCGCAATGCCATCCTCGTCAGCGTCGCCGGCGGCAATTCGGCCGAACACCTCAATCTCGGCCGCGTGCCGCGCGAGGCCGAGGTGGTGGAGAAGCTGAAGGCGCGCTTTCCCTCCATCACCGCGGTACACTACCCCTCGTCGGGCACGCATTTTCACGCCTACATCGCCATGAACCAGACGCGTGAGGGGGAGGCGCGGCAGGTCATGCTCGGCCTTCTCGGCTGGGACCAGTACCTGAAAACCGTGGTCGTGGTGGACGCGGATGTCGATATTACCCGCGACAGTGAGGTGCTCTGGGCGCTTGCCACTCATTTCCAGCCGCACAAGGACGTCGTCATCATCGAAGGCCTGCCAGGCAATGCGCTCGACCCCTCCGCCAGCGGCATCGGCACGACCTCGCGGATGGGGCTCGATGCGACGCGCGGCCCGAATTTCCATGGCGTGCGCGCCCGCATCAGCGACGAGGCCTGCGCGCGCGCCGCAGCACTCCTGAAAAGCGCGGGATAGGGCGATGACGCATCCAAGACGCATGATCGTTGGCATTTCGGGCGCGTCGGGCGTGGTCTACGGCAAGCGCATCCTCGAACTGCTGCGTGACCTCGAGATCGAGATACATCTGATCATGTCGCGTGCGGCCTGCATCACCCTTGCGGCCGAGGCGACGTTTTCCAGACAGGACCTCGAAGCGTTGGCGACGACCACCCATTCCAACAAGGATATCGGCGCCGTCTGTTCCTCTGGCTCCTACAAGACGCTCGGCATGATCGTCGCCCCCTGTTCGGTCAAGACGCTGGCCGAGATCGCCACGGGCACGACGGACAACCTCATTTCCCGTGCGGCCGACGTGGTGCTGAAAGAACGTCGTCGTCTCGTCCTGATGCTCAGAGAAACGCCGCTTCATCTCGGCCATATCCGTAACATGGCGCATGTGACCGAGATGGGCGGCATCATCTATCCGCCTGTCCCAGCCTTTTACGCGAAACCTCAGAGCATCGAAGACATGGTCGACCACACCGTCGGCCGCGTGCTCGATCTCTTTGATCTCGATCCGGGTATCGTGCGCCGCTGGCGGGGAACGCAGGGAGTGGAGTGAGATGACGATCCGCATCGCCGCCGATCCGGAAACGAACGCGCCAGAACCGCGCGCTACCTTCCTGTCGGACGATGCAATCGAAATACTGTCTTTCGCCGCTCGATCGCTCGAAGAGGGGCAGTCAACGGCCCTCATCACGCTCGTCGAAATTCGTGGCGGCGCTGCGCGCGCCCTCGGCGCGCAAATGGTCGTGCGCAGTGACGGTCTCTATTGCGGTTTCGTCTCCGGTGGTTGCACCGAAGCGGCCGTGGCTACCGAAACCATCACCGCTCTTGGAAAGGGCCTTGATCGCACGCTTCGACTTGGCGAAGGGTCCCCGTTCTTTGATATTGTCCTGCCCTGTGGCGGCGGCATTACCCTTGCGATCCATGTATTGGCGGACGCGGCAGTCTTGCGCCAGGCGCTTTCCACCCTCCAACGTCGCTCGCCGGTGGGTCTACGCTATCATCCTGGCAAGCGCGCCCTTTCGCTGCAGCACGGCAGCGAGGCAAGCGGCTGGTACGGCGAGAGTTTTGTGCGCGCCTACCGGCCGAGGCCGCGGGTCATCCTCGCCGGCACTCCGCTCGAGATCGATGCGGTTGCCCGCGTTGCTGTTGCGGCCGGCTACGAGACAGTCGTGCTCGAGCGTGGGCAAGTGCCTTCGCCTGACGAACTAGACGGCGACACCGCCGTCGCGCTCCTCTTCCACGATGTTGATCGCGAGTTGCCGCTGCTCGATGTGGCGCTGACGTCGAATGCGTTCTACATCGGCGCCCTTGGCAGCCGCCGGACCCATGCGAAACGCTGCCAGCTCCTGCGTGATTGCGGGGGAGATGAGCGTCTGCTTTCTCGCATCAAGGCGCCGATCGGCCTGTTCGACAAGGCGAGGGATGCACGTTCACTCGCAGTCTCGGTCGTGGCCGATATCGCACACGCGCGCCTGCGGCTCGACTGGATGTAGGTCTCCCATCCGAAGACAAAGGGCGCCGATAAAGTCGCTCAATCCTCGATGGAGGCGGAGGTCGCCTGGCATTACCTCTTGCGACTTGTTGACTCACTCGCGGTTGAACAATACCTTGCGAGCTCGGTCGTTAGGCTTGTCCTCAACATGACGGATCAATCTCTTCAGCGTCGCCTTGCCGCCATCGTCGTTGCCGATGTGGTGGGATATTCGCGCCTGATGGAGGCTGATGAAGTCGCAACGCTGGCGGACCTCAGGAAACTCCGTTCTGGCGTTATCGAGCCGGCTGTGATGCGTTACACGGGTCGCATCTTCAAGGTCATGGGCGACGGATTTTTAATCGAATTCGGTAGCGCGGTGGACGCGGTCGCAGCAGCGTTGGAAATGCAACGGGCCACCACTGCTGTCGAAGCTGCCGCAGACCGGCGCCTGCTTTTGCGTGTAGGGGTCAATCTGGGAGATGTCATTGACGACGGTTCAGACGTTCTCGGCGACGGTGTCAATGTCGCGGCGCGCCTAGAGACGCTGGCCGCACCGGGAGGTATCTGCATTTCAGCCAAAGTTCACGGCGAGATCGTCGGCAAGATCGGCGACCGTTTCTTTGATGCAGGCGAACGCTACCTAAAGAACCTGGCTCGCCCGGTCCACGTGTGGCATTGGCCGGATGCGCTGCAGAGCATATTGCCGCTGCCCGAATGTCCCTCGATCGCTGTATTGCCGTTCACAAATACGAGTGGGGATGAAGCGGACGCGCCTTTCGTCGACGGCTTGACCGAAGACCTGATCACCGACCTTTCCCGAACAGCTGGCCTGTTCGTCATCGCGCGCAATTCCGTGTACGGCTACAAGGGCAAGCCGGTTGACGTACGGCTTGTCGCCCAGGATCTCGGCGTGCGCTACGTCCTCGAGGGGAGCGCCAGACGCGCAATGGGTCGTGTCCGCATCAATGCACAATTGATCGACGCGCTTGGCGGCCAGCACTTGTGGGCCGACCGGTTTGACAGGACGGTGGAAGACGTTTTCGAATTACAGGATGAAGTTAACGCCAAGATTGTTGAAGCCCTCATCGGCCGACTGACCATCCCGACGCAGCGCAATCGGCCGAAGAATTTTGAGGCGTACGATCTGTGTGTGCGCGCCCGCCTGCTGACGGAAGAGTCGCCGCAAACTGCGCGTGAGGCTTATGTGTTGCTTCAGCGCGCGGTTGAGCTTGAGCCATCATATGCCGAAGCGCTCGGTCTGCTCGCCTATAATCGTTGGCTGGCCTGGACTCACTTCGGCGAGCCCGAAGATCCTAACCGTCAGATGGCGGTGACGTTCGCGCAGAAGGCCGTCGACCTGGACCCCAACGATGCCGGCTGCCGTTACGTTCTGGGAACTATTTTGGCTTATGAGCGGCGATGGGAGGAATCAGAAGCCGCCTTCGCCAAGGCCCTGGAGCTAGACCCCAACCACGCCGACACCTGGGCCGCCATGTCGGACATGTCCGTGCTGGACGGCAGGGTTGCCGACGGACTGGCACAGATTGAAAAAGCTCTGCGGCTCAATCCCTATCCAGCCTGCTGGTATCTTTGTCATCTTGGGCAGGCGCAATATGCCGCGCGTGACTATGAGGCGGCAACGGCTACACTGCGCAGGAAAGACACGTATCGTACCAACTCACGCAAATTCCTGGCTGCTACGCTTGCGCAATTGGGCCACCTTGAGGAGGCGCGGCGAGAAGCAGAATTGTTCCTGATCGCCCACCCTCATTTTACGATCGGCCATTGGCTCAGCTCCCAGCCGCTGCGCGACGCATCTGTACGAGACCACTTTGCAGACGGCTTCCGAAAGGCTGGCCTGCCGGAGATGTGACAGCGGGGAGTAGCGCAATCGGCCTGCGAGCAACCTCATCTTTTTGACTAGCGACGTTATCGAAGCGCCTATCGCGCACGGCGGCGTGTGCGACCAGGACATGACGGCCGCCTTGGCAGTTACTGGCCCTGTGCGGACAGCGGACTCCTTGCCGCTACTGGAATTGCATGCGAACGCTATCGGCTGGCGGTGGTGAGCCGCCATATGCGACCGAGATCGTTTGCAGGCCGTCCTATGCAGCAATCGTCATGCCGTTAGGTTGGTTTCAATCGGCAGTGTGAAAACAAACGTCGATCCTTGTAGCTCGTTCTTTTGTGCCCACAGGCGTCCGCCGTGGGCCTCGACGATCGAACGGCAGATCGCCAATCCCATGCCCATGCCGTCGTTTTTCGTGGTGAAGAAAGGTTCGAATATCCTGTCGGGGTGTTGGATCCCCGTGCCGCAATCGCTCACGGCGATGCGGATTGCGTCTTCGATACGCGTCGCATGCAGGCTGACGATGCGCCGATCCGCCGTGGATGCCATCGCTTCTATGCCGTTTCGGATCAGGTTGACCAGTATCTGCTGAAGTTGCACGCGATCCATAGCGACCGGAGGAAGGTCGCTTTCGACGTCAAGCTGGATGCGAACGCGCCGCCGCAAGGCTTCTTCGACCAAAAGGTTGCGCACTTCGGCAATGACGCTGTCTACCGTTGTGCTCATCCCGGGCTCCACGGATTTCGTGAACAACGCGCGGATGCGGCTTACCACGTCTGCGGCAGCGTTTGCGTCGCGCGTGATGCGTTCCACCGTTCTTTGCGCTCGCGCAAGGTTTGGCGGCTCAGCAGAAAGCCAGCGTTGGCATGCATGCGAATTTGTCACGATCGCTGCCAACGGCTGGTTCACCTCATGGGCGATCGAGGCGGAAAGCTCGGCGAGGCTGGCGGCCTGAGACGCACGCGCAAGACCATCGCGCGCAGCCCGCAAATCCTCCTGGGCCCGAACTTCGCTGTCGATGTCGATGCAAATGACGTTCCACTGGACGATCAGCCCATCGGCGTCCCTCATGGGCGCTGCCCGGGTCTCCACCCAGCGATACTCTCCGTCCGACCGGCGAAGTCGATGCTTCTGCGCATAGGGCGTACCGGTGGACAAGGCATGGCCGCCGTTCTCATGGACTTGAGGCATATCGTCGGGATGGACGGCAGCACCAAGCGGGCCTGACGGTCGTGCTTCTCCCGACGCATCGGGCGCTTCCAACTTGTACCCCAGATACTCGCGAAGCTGTTCGCTGCGGTAGACAGGATCACCGTTCGGGTCGGTGCATTCGACCATCGCAGGCAGGGTTTCAATGAGTTGTCGAAGCGAGCGCTCACGCTCGCGCAAGACCTGTTCGACGCGGAGCTGATCGTCGATATCGTGACAAATGCCGAACCATTGCAGGATCTGACCGTTGGCGTCCCGCAAGGGAGCACCGCGGCCCGACATCCAGCGATAGACGCCGTCGGCACGGCGCAGCCGGTAGGTCAAAGAGAAGTTTTCGCCGGTGGCGAAGGCCTCTCTCAGCGTGGCATCCATCTTCGCTGCATCGTCCGGGTGAAGCGCGGCTGTAATTGCAGCGGCGAGAGCGCTGCCCGATCCCTGATAGTCCTTCACGTCATGTCCGAGGAACTCGATCAGGCTTTTGCTGAAGAAGACCGGTTCCCCATCCGTGTTTAACCGCCAGAGTGGGCTGGGCATCATGTCGACCAGTTGCGAGAGTTCGCGCTCCCGATCGAAGAGCTGTTGTTGGACACGCACTTCATCGTCGACATCAATGGCCACGGCATACCACTGCACGATCGTCCCGTTTTGATCGCGCAATGGTTCGCAGCGCCCGTCGACCCACCGGTACGCCCCGTCGGAGCGAAGCATGCGATATCTGTTGGAGAAGGGTTTACCGGTGGAGAAGCCGTGCGTGGCGTTCGCCCGTACGGATGCGATATCGTCCGGATGGACGATAGAACGCATCATCGCGCCGGCGCGGGTCACGCCCGGCTTGTCCGCGTCGATGGCATCTGAACCGAGGAAGTCTACCAACCGCTTGTTCAGAAAACTGAGTTCACCGCCGGCGGTCTGCCGGGCTATGAAGGCCGGTACCATATCGACGAGCAGCGACAACTCGCGCTCGCGATCGTGCAATGCGTTTTGAGCGTGCATCTGATCGTCGATATCGAGCGAAACGCCATACCACTCCTCGATCTCTCCTTCCTGATTGCGGCGAGGTTCGACCCGGCATTCCACCCAGCGATATCCGCTTTCAATTTCAAGCCAACGAAAGCGCAACGTTGCGCTTCTACCGGTTTTAAAACATTTTTGCAGCGTGTCTCCGACAGCTGCGGCGTCGTCCGGATGGATCAGCTTCTGAAGCAGACTTTCGATACTCTGCTCCCCGTCTGCTTCGAAGCTTGCGACAACCGAGCGGAAGCGGTCCCTGAACTGTTTGTTGAAGTAGACCGAGCCGGTCGATGGCGTCGCGCTCCAAATGCGGACCGGCACTGCGTCGATCATCCGTTGAAGCTGCCTCTGACTGCGGCGCAATGCGTCCTCGGCGTGCGTCAGATCATCGATGTCATGGCACATGCCGTACCATTGGACGATTTTCCCGGAGTGATCCCGCATTGGCTCTGCGCGGCTCGACATCCAGCGAAAGACGCCGTCGGCCCGGCGCAGGCGATATCGCATGGCAAAGGCTTCACCGGTTTCGAGGCAATGGCGAAGCAGATCGACGAACGCGCCTGCCTCGGCGGGATGCACGGAGACTTCGACCATGGCTGCAAGCCGTGTTTTTCCCGGCTTGTCCGTGTCACAGATGTCCAGGCCGAGAAAGTCGACCATGCGCTTGTTGAAGAAGGTGGGCTCGCCATCCGGCGTCAAGCGCCAGACGTGGCTT
The DNA here is from genome assembly GCF_014852205.1 of Ensifer sp. ENS06. NCBI lineage: Bacteria > Pseudomonadati > Pseudomonadota > Alphaproteobacteria > Hyphomicrobiales > Rhizobiaceae > Ensifer > Ensifer sp. ENS06. Next base: position 222,153 of record NZ_JACVBC010000009.1, read on the forward strand.
GGCACCATGTTGACAAGCTGCAGCAGCTCCTGCTCCCGCTCGCGCAGTGCAGCCTGAGCGCTCACTGCGTCTTCGATGTCGACTGAAACGCCGTACCACTGCAGAATCGTTCCGGCTTCGTCACGCAAGGGCGCTGCCCGGCTCTCGACCCATCGATGGGGACCGTTTGCCCGCCGCTGACGGTACCTTCCTGCAAAGGTCGTGCCCGCTTCGAACGCGCGTTTCAGCGCTTCGTCGGTGGCAATGCGGTCATCCGGATGAATGTCCGTCAAGGATCGCTTGCCATTGGCTGCAATCAGATCAGTCAACGCCAACCCGGTCGTGTCGGTGGCCCACTTGTTGAGGTAGCTCGGCGTTCCGTCAGGCGTGGCGCTCCAGATGAGAGCCGGAACGGCGTCGGTCAAGCGTTGCAGCCGCAGTTCACTTTGACGGGCGGTGAGTAACGCCAGTTGGTGCTGTCTGGAAATGGCTGCGACGACAAGCGCCGAGAATGCGGAAATCACGAGGAAGAGCTGCAGCATGACCTGCTGTTGCCGTTGCGATCCGGCATCACCGATAAACTGGCTGTCACCGGTTATCGTGAGCGCCATCGTCACCAGCGTCAAGATCGTCAAGGCGACAGCAGCCCCTCGGAATTCGAAACGCGCGGCGCTCCAGAGCAGAAACGGCAAAATGATATAGGGCGAGGGGAAGAAGCGAGCGCTCAAGGAAAGGGCGGCAACGCCCAGGAAGATGAAACAGAGAACGGCAGCCTCCGTCCAGTGTGCCACGGACAGCCTGGTTTCTCCGCGCCAGGAGCGGACGAGGACGAGCATCAATGGCGCGACCAGCAGGATGCCTGTTGCATCTCCGATCCAGAATAGTGGCCATACCGACGCGAATGTCTGGGACTTCACACCAAACCAGGCAAGGGTTGCGCTCCCGACGGTCGCGCTGGCAAGGGGGGCTACTCCGGCACCCAAGACGACGAAAGCCAAGACCTGCTGCAGTGTTTCCAGCCGCACGGGACGGCCAGTGGCGCTGCTGAGGAGCATTGCACCTGCCGAAGCGCAGAGCGCGTTGCCGACGAAGATCAAAAATCCTGCTGGAAGCGGGCTGTGAAACCACACAAGCTGGGCAAACATCTCGGCAAGGCAACCGCTGACGATCCACCATGGCCAACTGCGGGGAGACGTGAGGATGAGCGTCGCCATGAAAACACCGCCGGGGGGCCAGATCGAGACGGTGATGCCCGGGACTATCGCAAGCACATTCGCAAATCCGCAGCCCAGCACGTAGGCCGCGAAGAACGCGACGAGATGCAACAACTGCGGTCGGCTTGATCGGAACCGCCGCCAGTGGGAAGCCCGCTCGACGGATGGTCGTTCGGTGGGCGCGCGCCGCAACGCGCTTCCGGCGGGCCCTGGCGACGTTCGCTCGAGCTCTTGCACCGGATGATTGACTGTCTCTGAATGGCTGTCGCCAATCGCTCTAGAAGCTGATTCCATCGGCTGCTCCGATCGGACAGAGAAAGCCTGGGCACCGTGTGGCCCCCCTACCAAGGCACTGTAAACGAAGTCTGGCGGGGTGAACCGGCCATTCCTCTAACCCTATCGCAATCACGGCCATGCCGCAGCCTATGGAAGTCTATGAGAAGGCGTGCTGCCCGGCGATGCCGGATGCCTCTTCGCCTATGCTCAAGTACAGCTTAGAATAGACCGCTCAGTTGTCATAGATTTCCATAGGATGCAGGCGAGACGCAGCGAGAATAGGATGGGCGGATAGTTTGCGCAGTCCGAATCTCGAGAACAACTGCTATGCAGAGCGCTGATAGTGGCTTTCCTCGTCCTGCAGGAGAAGGCAATGACGAAGGCGTTCGACTCACCTGACGAAATCGGGCTGGAAGCTATGCACGCGGTGCGGATCATCGAAAGCGTGGTCGGCAACGCCTGGGCGGCGAATTCGGCCGGCGAGATCGTTTTCGTCAGCCCTGCGGTGCTGTCGCGGCTGGCCTTGACGCTTGAGGAGTTCGGCTCCCAGTCGGATGGTGGTCCGCTGGGCTGGAGGCGAATGATCCATCCCGACGATTACGAGCGGTCAATGGCGCTCTGGCACCGGTGCCTTGAAACAGGCCAGCACTTCAACATCGAACACCGAACTCTGCGCGCAAGCGGCGCTTACGGTTGGAGCCGAACGTCTGCTCAGCCCTTGCGTGATGGTGAGGATGATATCGTTGGCTGGTACGGCGCGATCATCGACATCGAAACGTCCGCCGCCGCCGCTCGTTTTGTGGATACGGCGGAGGCGGCCGTACAGGAATTGCCAAGCTCGTTGAGCGCAATTCACCCCGATGACCGAACTGCAGCGGCGCATGCAGCCGCGCGTGCATTCTGGACGGGCGTTCCGCAGGTCACGAGGCACAGACGGCGCCAGCCCGACGGCAAGTATCGGTGGACGGAAACCCGCGCCGAGCCCGGATACAGCGTCAGCGTCGATATCGATGAGTTGGTGACGGATCGCGAGCCTCGCGTGGTTACGGCATCCGATAGCGCTGGCGAACCCGAACCACTACGGTCTGCGAGAGCTGTCGAGAGCATATTCGGCAATGGCTGGGCGTTCGATGCGCGCGGGCGCTGGATTTACCTGCATCCATTTGCGCAGAACTCGCTCGGCGTCACTCCGGAGCAACTGAACATTTCCGTTGACGAAGGTCACACGGCCTGGAAGCAATTGCTGCATCCGGACGATTACGAGCGGACAGCAGCGGTATGGAATCGTTGCCTGGAAACGGGGGATGACTTCAACGTCGAGTTTCGCTTCCGCCGCGTATCTGGAAGTTATGTCTGGGCCCGAACCGCCGCCCGGGCCGCCCGCGACGCTCGAGGCCGTATCCTGGGCTGGTTCGGCATCGCGCTCGACATCGATGTTTACAAGAAGACCGTCGAGGCGTTGCGTGGCCGAGAGCTGGAACTCTCGCAGCTTGTTGACATGGTCCCGGTTCACATCCGCCGACTGGGCCCCAACGGCGAACCGACCTTTTTCAACAAGCGCCTGCTTGATTTCTATGGGTGGCAAGATCTCGCACAGTTGGAAACACCGGCTGGCAGCCGGCTGGCGACGGCGATGGAAATGCTCGTGCATCCGGACGATTCCGCGCGCCTCCTGCAAGCGGTCCGCCATTCCGTTGCGACTGGCGAATCCTACGGAATGAAGTACCGTTTGCGCCGCTCGGACGGCGTCTATCGTTGGGTCGACGGACGCGCGGTGCCGCTGATCGACCAGGAGGGGGCAATCGTAAACTGGTATGCGATCTCGATCGACATCGATGACGAGATGCGTGCGCAGAACGCGTTGCGCAACCGCGAAAGGGAACTCCTGCAGCTCGTCGACATCGTTCCCAGCCTGCTTTGGCGCCTGAACCCTCAGGGCGAGCCAACGTTTTTCAACAAGCGGCTGATGTGCTTTCTCGGTCTCGACGCAGCGAATTCCGAACAACCAGACCCGGGCCGCCTGGCGTCCGCCTTCAGATCCTCCGTGCACCCGGACGATGCGTCAGGCCTCGAGGAGGCACTGAGCCAGTCTGTCGCCACCGGCGAGAACTTCTCAAAACGGTTTCGCCTGCGCCGGTCGGATGGCGTCTATCGGTGGGTTGAAAGCAATGCAGAACCCTTGCGCGACGATAGCGGACAGATCGTGCAATGGTATGGGCTGTCACACGATATCGACGACCAATTGCGCGTCGAAGATGCGCTGCGTGAACGGGAGCGGTCACTGTGGCAGCTGGTTGAGACGTTGCCGGCGATGATCGACTGCGCCGCACCAAACGGCGAGCCGGTCTATCGCAGCCAACAGTTGCGGGAATTTCTCGGTTATAATCTTGAAGACTTGGACGGAACGGGGAAGTCCCGGCTGGACGCAACGCTTGATTCCGGGGTGCATCCCGACGATGTCGCAGGCGTCAAGGAGAGGTATGCGCATTCCCTGGCCACCGGCGAACCCTATGCACGCAAGCATCGCCTACGCAGGTTTGACGGCGCTTATCGGTGGGTCGAGACCAGAGCGGCTGCCATGCGCAATCTGGAGGGTGCGATCGTCCAATGGAACGTAATTTGCCTTGATATCGATGGCGAGGTTCAGGCTGAGAACGAATTGCGCCTTGCGCAAGAGAGACTTTCCAGAGCCAGTCAGTCGGCGAGCCTGGCCGAGCTTTCGGCGTCAATCGCCCACGAGGTGAACCAACCATTGGCAGCGATCGTGGCCAACTCCAATGCCTGTCACCGTTGGTTGTTGGCCACCCCGCCCAATCTCGAGCGGGCAAAGATCACTGCCGAACGCATTATCCGTGACGCCAACGCCGCCGCGGAAGTCGTCAGCCGCATCCGCGCCCTGTTCAAGCAGCGTGTCGAGCCTCAAAGCGATAGCGATCTCGTGAGCGCAATCGCCGAAGCCGTTCATCTCATTGCGGAGGAAGCCATGCGCCGTCGCGTTCGGGTCGACGTCGATATCGAGAAAACCCTTCCCTATGTTGCGGTGGACCAGGTGCATATTCAACAGGTTCTGGTGAACCTCATTCGCAACGGCATGGATGCGATGGACGCTGTGCTCAGCGACCGCGTCGTTCGTGTCCAGGTCCGTCGCGTGGGGGATTTCGTCGCGACGGAGGTCAGCGACATTGGTACGGGGGTCGAGTTTCCGGAACGAATATTCGAATCCTTCTTTACGACGAAAGTGAACGGAATGGGGATGGGTCTGGCAATTTGTCGTTCGATCATCGAGTCGCACGGGGGGCGGCTGTGGGCGCAAAACAATGAAACAAATGGCGCAACCTTCACGTTTACCTTGCCGATCGAAGTGGAAGCAGCGGCATGACGAACGAAGAATACACAGTTTTCATCGTCGATGACGACAATCGGATCCGCGAGGCCCTATGCGAGCTCTTGGCCTCACACGGCATCCAGGCGATCGCCTTCGGTTCGGCCGGAGACTATGTCAATTCGCAAAAACCGGATGCGCCCGCCTGCCTGCTTCTGGATATCGAATTGCCGGACATCAACGGGCTGGATCTTCAAAGCGCAATAGCCAAAGGGGAGCATCCGCCGATCGTATTCATAACCGGTCACGGAGACATCCGTTCGTCTGTGCGGGCCATAAAGGATGGCGCCGTCGATTTCCTGACCAAACCGTTTACCGACGCGGATTTGATGGCCGCCATTCATGCGGCCATTGCCGAGGACGAGAAAAGACGGGCCGAGCGCGCAGAGTTCGGAAAGCTGAGGCGGCGCTACCTTGACCTGACACCGCGCGAACGGGAGGTGCTGCCGCTGGTCATAAGCGGGCTGCTCAACAAGCAGGCGGCGGCAGAACTGGGCATCAGCGAGGTGACCCTGCAGATCCACCGGCGAAATGTGATGCAGAAGATGAAGGCAGGCTCCTTTGCAGACCTTGTGCGCATCGCCGAACGTTTGAAGATACCCGTTACCCATGCCCGCAAGACAGGCGTGAAATCGATGGCTTTGCCGCATCGGCAGGTCGTCGCGATCGTTGACGACGATCCGAGATTGCTGGAGTCGCTGGAGGATCTGTTGGAGTCGGCCGGCTACTCGGCTCGCAGCTTCTCGTCTGGCCGATCGCTGCTTTCCGCTGGGCTCCCGGGTCTCGATGCGCTCATTACGGATATAGGGATGCCGGGAATGGACGGGTTCGAACTGAGGGACCTGGTCAAGACGAAAGAGCCGGGCCTTCCTGTTTTCCTGATGACCGGCCGGCACGAGATCGCCGATCAGCTGAGTGCGCGCGACCGGACTAGCTGTTTCAGAAAACCCTTCGACGCGCAGGTTCTGCTGGCCACGCTTGCCGCCGCATTGGGCGACCGGCCCATGGAGGGAAACGATGAAACTTGAGATGCCGCTCGAACCGACGGTCGTTCCGCACGCGCACCGTCAAAGCGAACGCCCGCTCGTCGTGATCGTCCACGATGCATGCGGGACGAAACAGAGGCCAATCTGATGCAACACGCTCAAACCAACACGCAAGAGCCTGCGGAACCGATCGTTTACGTCGTCGACGACGACGAGGCCATGAGGGAAGCGCTGCTCGATTTGTTCATGGTGACCCAAAAACGGGTGACCGCGTTCTCGAATGGGCCTGAGTTTTTGGAGACGGCAGACATCCGGGCGCCCGGCTGCCTTGTTCTTGATTTCAACATGCCAGGGGGCACGGGTTTGGACCTCCAGGAGCATCTTTCTCTTGCTGGTAGCCGCCTGCCGGTGATCTTTCTGACGGGGCATGCAGATGTTCCGACCAGCGTAAAGGCGATGAAGGCTGGCGCCATGGATTTCATCACCAAGCCGTTTGCCGATCAGGATCTGCTGGAGGCGGTGGATCGTGCCATTAAGCTCGACGCCGAGCGCCGCAAAGTCGAGGCGGAACGCGACCGGATCCAGGCGCTGGCAGATACTCTTTCTCCTCGCGAGCAGGAAGTGATGTTTGCAGTTGTGAGTGGTCTGATGAACAAGCAGGTCGCCTACCAGCTCGGCATCAGCGAAATGACCGTGAAGCTCCATCGGATGAGCGTCATGCGCAAGATGCAGAGCCGTTCGCTGGCAGATCTCGTGCGAAAGACGGAACAGCTACGATGGAATTGAGCAACTCACAGGCCTGCAGGAAACCGGAGTTATGTAGCAACTGTACCAATGGTCGCGGTTAGGTCCGAAGCGGACATCCGGCGATAATCGCTCGAGATTGGAGCTTGCTTTCCACGAACACAGGAGTTCAACGTGCGGAACCGCGGCAACAGTGTCGGGGTCCCGCACATGGATGCGGTCGCGCTGACCTAGAGCGTCAGTCCACCGTCGATCGTCAGGCTTGATCCGGTCATGTAGGATGAAGCTGGGCTGGCGAGATATGACACCACGCCTGCTATCTCTCCTGGAGCGGCGACGCGTTTTAACGGGCTCCGGGCCGACAGCATTTCGATAGCGCCGGCATTCATGTCGGTTTCTGTTGGGCCTGGCTGGATGTTGTTAACCGTGATTCGCCGAGGCGCAAGATCGAGCGCAAGGCCTTTGACCATGGCCGCGACGGCGGCCTTGGTGAGCTGGTAGACACTCGCTCCAGGCGAGCCAGTGCTGATGGCCACATTGGAGCCGATCGTGATGACGCGGCCGCCATCCTTGAGATATGGCACGGCGGCCTGTATCGACAGATAGACACCCCGAACGTTGATGTTGAGCATCATGTCCAGTTCTTCCAGGCTTACAGATTCAACCGTGTTGATACGCAATATGCCTGCATTGACCACCACAGCATCAATTGGTCCAAGGAGGTCCACAGTCTTTGCCACGGCCGCGCGAATAGCCTCGGGGTCACCGCTGTCGGCTTGAATGGCGATAGCTCGGCCGCCGATGGACCCAATGTTCGCGACCAGTGCATTGGCACTGTCCGGACGCGACACGTAGGTGAAGGCCGTGTCGAAGCCGTCCTTCACCAGTTGTTCGACGGCTGCCCCGCCGATACCACGTGAACCACCGAAGACGAGTGCGGTTTTACGCTGATTGATCGTCATGTCATTCTCCTTTATTGACTGATCAGTCCATTATTGGGCAAAAGAATGCCTCTTCGTTTGAAGAGGCAAACTCAGGGCTTCAGTCGGTGGGTCGCGAAGCGTCCTATCGACCTGAGGTCTGACGCCGCAGCCCCGCTGCGTGCTGCCACTTGAAGTCCCGTCATCATCATCTGAACGAATGCCGACGCCTCTACCGGGTCAAGCCCGGGATCGACCTCTCCCAATCGTTGGCCTTCCTCGATCCGTTCGACGATACGTCGACCAAGCAGGGCGCTCGCCTTCTCTCGGCGCAAATTCAGTTCTTCATCCGTGATGCCGAACTCGCCAACAGAACCGACGCCCATACAACCAAGGGCGCGCTCGCAATCGTCATCAGACACCAGGCCAGTGAGCAGGTCCTCGATGCCCTTCAGTGGCGAGCTCGGTTCGCCGAGCCTCTTGAGGTGGCCCGAGTTGGTTCGCCGCTGATATGTGTCGAGCGCCTCGATATATAGGGTACGCTTGTCGCCGAATGCGCCGTATAGACTTTGCCTGCCGATGCCCATCGCCTCGCGCAGATCGTCGGTTGACGTCGCTGCAAATCCCTTCGCCCAGAACAGTCGTAAGGCTTTGTCTAAAGCCGTGTCGCGGTCAAACTCTCTTGGTCTTGCCATGGCAAAGGGTAGTAGCAGTTATTGACTGAACGGTCAATAACATTGTCTAAAAGCAGGATGACCGCTCCTGGCGCAAAGCTGACAACGCCTCATCGTTGTCGGTTGGTGGCACTTGCTACACAGGTGACGACCCTTGCCAACGAAAGGGAGGCCGCCTGCCCATGGGCAAACGGCCCCCTAGGTGTGCCGGCCTTTGGCGGTCGTGCCGCGGGGAGGGGGCTGCGACACTTAGATCATCACCTCCTCACGAAGGTGCCGGCGAAGGATGATGATGGAAGTCTACGAACTTTCACGCATCCGCATCACTATACATTCGTTGGCCTTCGCGGCGCGGAGCCTGTTGTCGTTCAGGGCAGGCGACGCTGCGGGCATGCATCCTGACCGGGCGGCCGGAAAAGAGGCGTGGTCGATCATTGCCGTGTTAAGCTCCGGCCGCGACCTCACTGCAGCAGTTCCGACTTCCTTACGAGGTCGCTGAAGGTCCGGGCCTGCATCTTCTTCATTGCGCTTGCGCGATGAAGCTTGACCATGATTTCGCTGATTCCCAGTTCGTATGCCGCCTGTTTGTTCATGAGACCTTCGGTGACGAGCTTCATGACCTGCCTCTCACGTGGGGTGAGACTGGCCGCGCACTGCCGGGCATGCTTTCTCTTTGCAGCCATATCCCGCTGCTTTTTTCCTTCCTTAATGGCTGCGGCGACCGCACAAAGCAGGTCGTCCACCTCGAAGGGTTTCAAGAGGAAATCGACGGCTCCCGCCTTCATGGCGGTGACGCTCGTCGGTACGTCTCCATCGCCGGTCATGAAAACGATCGGAAGGTCGAAGCCTGCATCCGACAGTTTCCTTTGATACTCGATACCGCTCATGCCTGGCAGTTTCACATCGAGCAACAGGCACCCTACGGCCTCTGGATCGCCCCTTTCGTCGAAATCCGCAGTGTCGACGAACGCTTCGGCCGGTATTCCGGAAGAACCAAAGAGTTCAAGCAGCGCCGAGCGAATTCTCTCATCGTCGTCGATGATGTGGACCACGTTGACGTCGGTGGCGGTTTCGATGGGGTTTGAACGTTCGGGCATCGCTTAGCTCCCTTGATCGTCAAGAACCAACATCCGCCCATTTTATCCGCCGTGGTTTTGCTGGCTATAAAACGAAGGTTTGCCCTCCCGCGGGTTCGAAGACCGTTCCGTATGTTCCGTCAGCACTCGATGGTTTGCAGTCAGACGCTACAAAGCGAAACACACGGTGCGATCGCCCGAAAGGTGACCTCGATCAGCTGTTCGGGAAATGCCAGGCGGGAAACACCAATCAGGTTGCTCGCACACTCCGGAATCTCCGCTCCATACATTTCCTTGCGGACCCTGCCAGCGGCCGCAAACGCGGCGTCCACATCGAGTACGTAGAGTGTCTCTTCGACCACGTCGTCGAGTGAAGCGCCGAATTCGGCAAGGACAGTGACGGCATTGGCGTAGGTCTGCCGCATCTGCTCTTCCATGCTCGAAAAATCGACTGGTCTTCCGGCTGGGTCCAGCTTTGCCGGGGCCACGAGGTTGCCGGCCCTGTCGTGGCTTAGCTGTCCGGAGACATAGATGATGCCTTTAACCTGAACGGCCTGGGAATAGCCGTAGGCTTTTTCCCATGGCACACCGAAGTTTGCGGTCCGTTTGATCGGGGAACACATGAAATCCTCCATTCCTTCCGGGCGGGCGGTGGCCTCAACCGCTCGAAGCTCATTTCCGTTTCAAAGTCCGGTCGGTTAGACCTCTCATGACGTCGCTCTACCAATACGGCTGGGCCGGCCTTGCCGAAAGTAAACTGAAGTTTGGCTATCCAAATGCACTTGGCATCGAGGAGCAGTTCGCCGGAAAAATGCTCCCGGCGGCCGGCGGCGGATTTGCGGGCACTTCTGAGTGTGACGAACCCCCACCGTCTAGTGGAAAAAGGGCGCCTGAGGCGCCCTTTGACACGCTACTTGGTGATGAAGCTGAGGATGTCCTGGTTGATGACGTCCGCGTGTGTGGTCGCCATGCCGTGAGGGAAGCCCTTGTAAATCTTGAGGGTGGAGTTCTTCAGGAGCTGAGCTGAACGGGGGGCGGAAATCGCGAGCGGAACAACCTGGTCGTCATCGCCATGCAGCACCAGCGCCGGCACATCGATCATCTTCAGGTCTTCGGTAAAGTCGGTCTCCGAGAAGGCCTTGACGCCAACGTAATGGGCGTTGGCGGCTCCCATCATCCCCTGTCGCCACCAATTGTGGCTGACCGCTGCGGACGGCGTGGCGCCTGGCCGGTTGAAGCCGTAAAAAGGGCCGTTTGCGATGTCGTGATAGAGCTGCGCCCTGTTGGCCGCAAGGGCCTCGCGATAGCCGTCGAGCGCCTCGATCGGAAGCCCCTCGGGATTGTTCGGCGTCTTCAGCATAAGCGGTGGCACGGCGCCGATCAGGACGAGCTTGGCCACACGCCCCTTGCCGTGACGGGCGACGTACCGGGTCGCTTCGCCTCCGCCCGTCGAATGCCCGATATGGATCGCGTTGCGCAGATCCAATTGCCGCACGAGAAAGGCCACGTCGGAGGCGTAGTGATCCATGTCATGGCCACCGCTCACCTGCTCCGATCGCCCGTGGCCACGACGGTCATGGGCAATGACGCGATAGCCTTTTGCGAGGAAGAAGAGCATCTGGTTGTCCCAGTCATCTCCGCTCAATGGCCAGCCGTGATGAAACACGATCGGCTGCGCGTCGCGCGGACCCCAATCCTTGTAAAAAATCCTGGTCGAGTCTTCTGTCGTTACGTATCCGTGACCGGGTTGCTCGGCTGTCATGGCCATTCCTTTCTGTGCTGGTCGTGCCGCATCAAATGGTGGTTTCGGGCCGCGATGCTCAGCTCTCGAAGCGCGGTCCTGCGGTGGGCGCCGTCGTTAACGGAGGACCGTTTCGACGCCCTGCGGGACCCTGTTTCTCCGGGAGTAACGGCCGGCATGCGACGTGAAGACGCTAGCAGCTGGCGTATGGCGGGAAAGGTATACCTTGGTTTCGGCGACCATTCGCGGCCGTTCAAGGGCCTGAACGTCAACGCGATGTCTCGGGACTTTAAAGTCGCAGGGCATGGACCTCAACGGCAGTTGCTATGCCCTCGAGCACGTGTCGCCCGAGGTGTTCGGTCTGCTCGTGGCAGGCTGCCGCGTCCACGAATTCTCCCGAAAGAAGGACGGGACGGCGCAGGCGTTTGGTCAGCGCCTCGAGCTTGAAGGCCCTGTTGACGGCTGACCCGATCACGGTGAAGTCGAGACGGTGTCTTGAACCGATGTTGCCATAATTGACCTTGCCGAGGTGGACGCCCATGCCGAAGCGCATTCGGTCGTCCTGCGGCCAAAGCCGGGATGCCGCCTGATACCCCTCCTGGACCGCCGCGATGAGGTGCATGCAGGCCTGCGGCCGGTCCATGGGAAAAACGGCGAGCAGACCGTCTCCGATGAACTTCAGGATTTCTCCGCCATGCTGTTCGATCGGCTCTCCGACAGCGTCGAAGAAGCCGTTCAAGATTTCGATCAGCTCGTCACGCGGCAATCGGTCGGACAGACGGGTGAAGTCCCTCAGATCACAGACGAGAATTGCTGCATTGATCGTGGCGCCCGTCCCTCGTCTGGTTGCGCCACGCAACACTTCTGCAGAGGCATGCGAGCCGACATAGGTGTCCAGTAACGTGCGAGCCAGCTGGCTCTTGACGCGGATTTCGGTGACGAGGGACAGCCAGGGCAAAAGCGCGTCGAACAGTTCCAGTTCCTCTGCGCAAAAGCCACCATGCCGGTCCGTCGCAAAGGTGAGGAGGTGGCGGCGGCCCTGCGTATGATCGAGAGGCCACGCGGCGTAGTCCGTGTGGCCGGCGTGCTTCAGTTCTTCGTAGACCGCAAAACGATGTGGACCGACGATCTGCAAATTCTGCCGAACCCGCAGCCCGCTGACGATCGCCAGTTGAAAGGGGCTGCGAAGGAAGGCGTCGGTTGCCTCGACGTCATAAGCGATGGTCTGGATGTTGGCGGTCGATTGTCCGCGCACCCAGGTCATGCGCGTACCCAGCCATTGCGGATGGTGCACGCGCAGATGAAGCGTTGCTCTGCTCAGCGCGACGCGGCAGCGCACGAGCCGACCGCAGAGCTCGGCAAAAACCTTCTCTGCCAAGGGCTCGTCGCGGATCCCGGTCGCGAGCCAGTGCAAAATCTGCTCGCGCATTTCAGTTTTTAGCTCCAATCCCATGGCCTCAACATACGCGCTGATGTGACCGCGAGAGACCTATACGAGCGTTTGAGGAGGGCAGGCGCGGTGCAGAGAGCGAACCCCGAGATGTTTGCCCAATACGCCTCTGTTTGCGGTCCGGCCTGATCTGCTTGGCGATCAGCAGATCAGGTCGCTGTATTCCGGATGCTGAACGGCATAGTTGGCCATGAACACGCATCGGGGCGCGACCTTCTGTTGCCGCTCGCGCAAGATGGCAAAGAGGCCGTTCGCGAGCTTCGTGGCAAATCCTGCTCCAGAGTACTCGAACGGCACCTCCGTGTGGATCAGCACCAGCACGCCTGCCTCCATGCGATAGTAGGCGGCTGCAATCGCATCCGCGTCGATGGAGAGTTCGAAGCGGCAATTTTGGGGATTATCGAGTACACGATGCGGCAAGTTTAATCTCCTCGCTGCTGTTGCAGCCATCGACCCGCAGGCCCCTTCAGGCTGGACCGTGGTCTTGTGCCAACGTTGCAATCCAACCAGGTCAACGGCCGATTGATGCCTCACGGCGCGCCGTGGGCAGCAATCGACCGGTTGTTATGAATTAGAGCAGTCGTCTGGTTCGCTCCCGACGGAAGCCTTCCGTCAGTAGTCCCACCAGGCCGGAACGAAGCGGTAAAGGTCGCCGGCGGTCGCTACACGACCGACCGATGGGAACGGCATGTGCGTGGAAACCAGCCAGGAGCCGGTCTCTGCAAGTTCTTTCATGAGCCGCAGTCGAACGCGGGTCGCTTCTTCGGGGTCGTGTTCGAAGCCGTTGTGCCACTCGGGGTGGTCGAAGGAGACGGGGAACAGGGCGTCGCCGCCGAACATCAGCCGCTCGCCGCCGGACGAAATGCGCACCACGCTGTGCCCGGGGGTGTGACCACCGGTACGGGTGACCACCACTCCCGGCGCCACTTGCGCCTGCTGGTCAAAAGTCCGCAGATGGCTGCGATAGGCATTCAGAAACTCAAGCGACGCTTTGCGCGCGAGATCCGCGAGCGCCGGTGGCATGGCGGTAAGCGAGAAGTCGGGCGCCTGCCAGAACTTGGTCTCGGCGGCGCACACATGGACGCGAAGATCCGGGCGCATCCGTTCCTTGACGCCTTCGACGAGGAGCCCGCCGACATGGTCGAAGTGCATGTGCGTCAGCACCACGTCGGTCACGGCGGCGAGATCAACGCCGGCGGCCTCCAATCGACGGACAAACTGTCCTGCCCGCGGGAAATCGGGATACTCCTCGCCCAGACCGCTGTCGATGAGGATCGTCTGGTCGCCGCTGCGCACGACAACGGCGTTCAGCGCCCAATCGAAGGCAACCTTTGAAAGAAACCTGTCGTCGAGCCAGGCGCCCCGCACCTTGGGGTCGGCGTTGGTGGCCATCGACTCGGCCGGCGGGGTCAAGATGCCATCGCTAATGACCAAGACGTCGATGTCACCAACCCGTACCGCATAGCGTGAAGGAACCAGCTCATCCGGTGCGGCTCTTTCCTGCGGAATAATCTTTAGGGAACTCGTTTGAACATTCGACATGATGTGCTCCTGTCGTCGCGGTTGAAATATGTCGGTCAGGATTACATCGCGGAGTCTAGATTCCGGTCTTTTGGCGGTCGAGCTACACCTGAGTATGGGACCACTGCCCGTCCCCGGGCGCCGTGAAGCGAGTCCAGCTCTTTCAGCAGCGCGTCATGCGCGCGTGTTGCCCCGGTCAGCGGTGGGTGGAGTGGGTCTCCCCAAACCTGCGTATAGTTTCAGCGGTCCAATCAATTGCCTAGGCTCGGTCCGGTATGCGCAGGCGGCCGTTGCTCGGCCCGAGACATCGCGAACGCGATGATTGGCGCACCCGCAGGCGGATTGCACTCCATGACAGCCAAAGAGGTTAAATTGATCGCCCTGTCCGGTGCGCAGCCACTGTTGGACGTATCGGAATACTGCCGGCGCGCGGGCATCTGCGAAGCCGAAGAGCGGAGACTGCTTTTGCTCCTTGGGCGACAGGCGTCCTGCCACGAACTCCAGATGAATATCGTAGAGCGGCGAATGCGTGCACGCTAGCGACCCGTCACAGTTGCCGTGCCGAACACACGCCCCAGAACCTGTGGTGGTCCAGGCGCTGGACAATTGCACGGCGCGCGCTCGTCCATTGCGCGCCGCGAGCGGCCCTGGTCACTCCGGCAAGCCTGCAAACCGCAAGCCGTCGGCAAACCGCTTGAAATCGTCTGGTCGATGGATCGGCAGCCAATCGCGCAGATTGGAAACACACAAGGCCGGATCAAGTTGCCGCAGGCGCTCCATGTACCGCCTTGCCTCGTCGGGACGACCGGCAAGCGCATGGCTGGCTGCGGCAAGTGCGACCGCGGCCAGCAGGCTCGGCAGGTTCGCAAGTGCCTTCTCGGCCCAGACCACCGCATCGTCGTAATTTCCGGAAAAGAAATGCGCGATCGCCGTTCCCGTCTGCATTCGGAACATCTCCGGATCGAGTGGGCTCAGGCGAACGGCATGGGTCAGATCCTTGATCGCGCTCTCCGTCTCTCCCCGAAAGACGCGCAGCACGCCACCCAAAAACCACGCGAGCGCGAAATTCGGATTGAGCAGTCGGGCCCTGTCGATCAAAGCGATGCCGGCGTCGAGATCGTCGGCGAGATGGCCGAGCGCATGCCCGCCTCTCGTGAGCGCCACGGCGTCGTCCCGGCCAAGCTCGACCGCGAGCCGCGCCAGTCGTGTGCCTTCCGCGATCTCTGCCGTGCGGTCGACCATCCAGCCGTTGAGCTTGCGCCAGAAGAAGCACCAGGCGGCGCCGCCATAGGCTGCGGCGAATTCATCGTCGAGCGCAATCGACTTGTAAAAGAGAGGCAGTGCCGCCTCGAGCGCCTCTCGGGTGCCGCTGTGCAGTTTTGCCATGCCGCGAAGATAGTAGTCGTAGGCGTCGAGGCTTTCGGTCGGCTTGCGCTTGGCGCGTTCGATCTCGATCCGTTCGAGTTGCGGCGCGATCGCGCCGACAACGCTTTCGGCTATCCCATCCTGCAGCTCGAAGATGTCGTCGAACGTGCCTTCGAAGCGCTCGGCCCAGAGATGCGCTCCGGTCGTGGCGTCGACGAGCTGGCCGGTGATGCGGACCTTGTTTCCCGATTTGCGCACGCTCCCTTCCAGTACGTAACGCACGCCAAGTTCGCGACCGACCTCGGCCGCCTCCACGGTCCGGTCCTTGTAGGTGAAGCTCGAATTGCGTGCGATGACGAACAGCCACCGAATGCGCGAGAGTGCGGTGATGATGTCCTCCACCACCCCGTCCGTAAAATACTCCTGCTCCGGATCGCCGCTGAGGTTCTGAAAAGGCAAGACGGTTATCGAGGGTTTTTCGGGCAAGGGGAGCGCCGGCGCCGGCACGCGTGCCTCTCCATCATTGTGATCGGCGACGCTCAAACCTCGCGCAGGGGCCTCGTTTCCAACGTCGACAAGGTTGACATCGCCGACGAAGCGGAAGCCCTTGCGGGGGATGGTGCGCAGCAGATGCTGGTCTTCGCCGTTGTCGCCGATCGCCTTGCGAACCGCGTTTATGTGGCTGGTGATCGTCGATTCCGACACGATCCGACCGCCCCAGACGGCGAGCAGCAGATCATCCTTGCCGACGACTCTTTCTCGATTTTCGATGAGATGCACCAACAGGTCGAAGACCTGCGGACCGACGGCGACAATCTGCCCGCTGAGCGTCAATTCCCGGCGTTCCGGATCGAGCAGATAATCTGCGAACTTGAATTGCACCTTGAGGTCTCCTGGACGACTTCCCCGGCTGGCGATTGCCATCCGCGGATAACCAACACGCCATTGCGTCGTTAGAACATCCCGCCACGATCACACAATCGCTTGGACGGACAATCAAGCTATCCACAAGGGTAATTCAAGACAGGCCCAAGGACTTCCCTGGAGCATAGGGGCACTCTCAGCGCAGATCGACAGCAATGGTGCGGTCGAGAAAAGCAGAGTGAACCCATGAAGATCGTCGTCATCGGAGGCACCGGCCTTATCGGATCGAAACTTGTGAAGAGCCTGCGCGAGCGCGGACACGACGTGCTCGCGGCCGCACCAAATACTGGCGTCAACACGATTACGCGTGAAGGTCTGGCTGCGGCGATGGATCGGGCAGATGTCGTCGTCGATGTCGCCAACGCGCCGGTTTGGGACGACGAGGCTGTTCTCGAATTCTTCGAGACGTCGGGGCGCAACCTTTTGGCAGCGGAAGCTGCAGCCGGCGTTCGTCACCACGTCGCGCTGTCGATCGTCGGCAGCGAACGGTTGCCTGACAACGGCTATTTTCGAGCGAAGATCGCCCAGGAAAGCCTCATCAAGGCATCCGGTATTCCCTATACCATCCTGCGGGCCACGCAGTTTTTTGAGTTCGTCGGCGGCATTGCGCAATCGGCGACGGTCGACGGCGAGGTTCGCCTTTCGCCGGCGCTGTTCCAGCCTATTGCTTCCGACGACGTTGCCGCAGCACTTGCCGATGTTGCGCTCGCAGCACCGGTCAATGGAACGATCGAAGTTGCCGGACCGGAAGCCATGCCGCTCGATGAGGTCGTCAGGCAATTTTTGCGGGCAACAAAGGATGACCGAAAGGTCGTTCCTGACGTTCACGCTCGCTATTTCGGCGCGCTGCTGGATGACCAGTCGCTGACCCCCGGCAAGAACCCGCGGCTCGGTGCAATCCGCTTCGACGATTGGATCGGCCAACAGGTCGGGCTTTGAAGTCGCAAGGACCGATATCCGCAAGGTGGTGGCGTCCGAGCGACGCGCGGCCCTGACATCCTCCTGGCAGCGCGGCCGCTTCGCAGCCAACCTATTTCAACGGGAACCGAGACAATGGATACGCTCGAGCACACGATTGCCACCGCCACGGGACGCGCCTCGACCGGCGTTGCCGAAAAGCGATCCAGCAAACGAAAGAAGATTGGCATGCTCCTATGCCTTAGCGCCGCGGTGGCCATTGCCGGCGGCTGGGCCTGGGCCCGTCCAGGCGACGAAGTATCGACGGACAACGCCTATGTCCGTGGGGACGTGACGTCGTTGGCGCCGAAGATCGCCGGCTATGTCGTGGCCGTCGAGGTTCAGGACAATCAGAGTGTTCGGGCGGGACATGTGCTTTTCCGGATCGATGACAGGGACTATCGGGCTCGCCTTGCTCAGGCGGCGGCCAATGTCGAAGCTGCCAGGGCCCGGCTCGTCAATGTCGATGCCGAGACAGAGCTTCAGCACGCCCTTATTCGCCAGGCCGAAGCCCAGAAGCTGTCGGCCGTCGCAGAGATGAATCTCGCCGCCAAGGCATATGAGCGCCGGCGCGAACTGATCCGCAGCAATACTATCAGCCAGGCGCATGTCGACGAAAGTGATGCGGCGCGGTCGAAAACGCAGGCAGGCGTATCTGCGGCCTTGGCAACGATCGAGGCGCAGAAGCAACGCATTGCCGTCCTTGCGGCGCAGCGTGAGGCCGCCGTCGCAGCCGTGGCCCAGGCCGAGGCTGCGCGCGATCTTTCCCAGATCGACCTCGAGAGCACGGTCGTGCGTGCCCCGGTTGGTGGCGTCATCGGCAACCGCCAGGTTCGTGTCGGCCGTTTCGTCGCCCCCGGCACTTCCCTGCTCGACATCGTTCCGGTCGACGACGTGTGGGTTGTCGCCAATTTCAAGGAAACGCAACTCGAGCACATCCAGCCGGGTCAGCGTGTGCGGATCCGGATCGACGGGTATCCGGGGCAAGTCCTTGAAGGCACGGTTGACAGCTTTGCGCCCGGGAGCGGTTCAGCCTTCAGCCTGCTGCCGTCGGACAATGCAACCGGCAACTTCGTTCGCGTCGTCCAGCGGGTGCCGGTCAAGATCCGATTTGGCCGCAGCCCCTTGACTGGACGTCTCGTGCCCGGACTGTCCGCAAGGGTCGACGTGGATCTCGGGAGAGGGTCATGACCACGCACCTGCCCGCCACGATAAATCGCGAGGCGTCTGCACCAGGCACGTTGCTTGTCGCCGGCATCGTGCTCGCGGCGTTGACGGAGGCGATCGCCAGCACTGTTCTTTCGCTCGGCCGCGGCGACATCATCGGCGACATCTATGCGACAACCGACGAATTCGCCTGGCTCGACGTCGGCTACACCGCCTTCAAGCTCATCGGCTTCATGGTCGCCGCTTCGATGCTCAACCGCATCCGGCCGCTCAGTCTCATCATCGGTTCGACGCTCATCATGGGGCTCGCGTCCGGGATGGCGTCCGCGACGACGTCGCTCAATTTCTTGATTGCCCTGCGGGTCATTCAGGGGCTTGCCGGCGGTGTCCTTCTCGTTGCGGGGCAGACCACCATCTTCTTTGCCTTTCGGAGCGCCCATCAGCCAATCCTTCAGGCGCTGTTTGCCATGGGCGCGGTGGTCGCACCCGCCACGCTCGCCCCCGCGCTTCAGGGGTGGCTGCTCGACAGCCAGTCCTGGACCTGGATCTTCTACTGCAACGTCATTCTGTCTCTCGGCGCCGCCGGACTTCTCTTGATGGTCGAAGATCCGGCACCCGCCACGACGAGGCAACGTCCCGTTGACTGGGTCGGTCTCTCACTGATTTCGGTCGCGCTTTTCTGCTTCAGCTATGTCTTCAGCCAGGGAAGCCGCTGGGACTGGTTCGAAGAGCCGCGCATTCTTTGGCTCTCGGTGGCTGGCGTAGCCTCGATGTTCCTGTTTCTCGGGCAGCAGGTGCTGCGCAAGGGCACCGGCCTCCTCGACTTCACCCTGTTCAGATCGGACGATTTCGCCTTCGCCTTTATCGTCAGTTTCGTCGCCGGCGCGGCACTTTTTGGCAGCGGGTTCCTGATCCCCTCCTTCGCCGTATCCGTTCTGGCCTTCACGCCGACCGATGCGGGCCTGCTTCTTCTGCCGAGCGGCGCTCTCTTCGTCGGGGCCCTCATCCTGGCTGCCTTCCTCATGCAGGTCCGTCGGCTTCCTCCATTCGCAACCGTTCCCTTCGGTATCCTGCTGATCATGCTGGCCATGTGGATGCTGTCCGGTTCGACGAGTGAAAGCGGTGCCGCCGACATGATGGCCGCAATCCTTTTGCGCGGCCTTGGCCTCGGTTTCCTGTTCCTGTCGATCACGCTGATTGCCTTTACCAATCTCGACAAACGAAACCTCGCCTCCGGGATCGGGCTGTTCAACACCGGTCGCCAGCTCGGCGGCCTTGTTGGCGTTGCCGGGCTTCAGACGCTTATCGACCACAACGTCGCTGCAAATGTCGCGGTCCTGGGCGCGAGCGTCAATGCGGGAGGTCAAGCCGTCATCGAGCGTCTGGCCGCAACGACCGCCATGCTCGCGGCACGGGGCATGGATGCCGTTCCCGCCAGCCGGGCCGCGATGGCGCTTCTCGGCCGGACCGTTGCCGGGCAGTCCATCGTGATCGCCTTCGACACGGCGTTCAATGCCGTGGCACTGCTCTTCGTCGTCGCCGCGCCCATGCTCGTGGCCATCAAGGTCGGGTTGGCCCGGCGCGCCAAAGCTCGCCAGACACCCGCCGACCGTTGACCGAACGGGCCACCTAAACCGAGGTATAGCTCGACCCTCGATATCGCTCGAACCTAGAGTCCAGGCCGTGAACTGTGAAAAAAGCATTCTTCGATCAGGCAAACAGGAGGGCGTCATGTCGCCGCTAGAAGCAAGATCTCTTACGAACACGACCTTGGAGCCTGCCCCGCCCGGTCGATCGGCTCCGGAAGAGCTGGTTCCATCGCGCTATGCCGTGCGGGTCGGTGACATTGAGGTGCTGGTGGTCAGCGATGGCGTGCTGCCATTGCCAACCACGATGTTGGGACACAATGCCGACGCCGCCGATCGGGCAGCCTGGCTCGACGGCATGTTCCTGCCGACAGACGCCTTCGACTGGTCGCTGAACGTGGTCGTGGTGCGAAGCGGCGCACAGACCATTCTCATCGACGCCGGGCTTGGCCTGGATCCGGACCTGAACCTGCCGCGAGCAGGCCAATTGATCAGGCGGCTGACGGCTGCAGGCATCGATCTTGGGTCTGTGACCGATGTGGTTCTCACGCACATGCACATGGACCATATCGGCGGATTGCTCGTTGATGGCGTGAAGGAGCAATTGCGTCCGGACTTGCGGATCCACGTCGCCGCCGCCGAGATCAAGTTCTGGGAGGCGCCTGATTTCTCCCATGCGGTCATGCCGCAGGGTTTCCCGGATGCGCTGAGGGCAACTGCCAAGCGCTTTGCGAACGAGTACCGCGACCATCTTCGACCGTTTAAGGACGAGTGCGAGGTCGCGCCGGGCGTAGTCGCTGAGCGCACCGGCGGCCATACGCCCGGGCACTGCGTGGTCCGCGTGGCCTCGGGAGGCGACCGGCTGATGTTTGCCGGCGACGCCCTGTTCGCGGTCGCCTTCGACCACCCCGACTGGTACAACGGCTTTGAACACGACCCCGAGGAGGCGGCTCGCGTTCGGGTGCGTCTCATGAAGGAACTGGCCGAGACAGGATCGTCGCTGGTGGCCACGCACCTGCCTTTCCCGTCCGTTGGGCATGTGGCGATCGATGGCGATCGCTTCCGGTGGGTTCCGGTGTTCTGGGACTACTGACGTCTACAATTGCGCGCGTGGCGTGCAAGAACCATCGGTTCGGGGTGCAACAAGGGCGGGTTCGCCCTTGTCCTTATCAGAACAAGGCGCCACCAGCCGGCTGTAGCGGAGGGAGAAACGCCGCCTCGCCAGGGGAGTGGGAATGGACCAGAAAACGCAATTGTTCCCCGTCCTCGTTTGTGTTCTGGGCATTGCCGGAATTGTCGTCTGGCATCTGCAGGGCAGGGCGCGCCCCACGGCGCGGCTGATCGTGCAGATCGCCTTCTTCGCGTCGATGACGGCGGCGCTCGCCTACAGCGACCTCAACCCGTTTCGCTACGACCGGACCGATCTCGACGGTGCACAGACACTGCTCGTGGCGGCAAAGACCCTCTGGTGGGTTCATCTCTCCTGGGCGGTGATCGGGTTCGTCCGGCTTTATCTTGTCCTCGATGGCCGGCCGCGAGAAGCACGATTGATCCAGGATCTGGTCGTTGCCGTCGTCTACCTCGGCGTGCTGCTCTCGATCCTTTCATTCGTCTTCGGCGTGCCGATCGGGGGCTTGCTGGCGACTTCGGGCGTCATTGCGATCATTCTCGGTCTCGCATTGCAGAGCACGTTGGGTGATGTGTTCTCGGGCATAGCCCTGACCCTCGGCCGACCTTATGTCCTTGGTGACTGGATCTGCCTCAGTGACGGAACGGAAGGGCGGGTGGTCTCAAGCAACTGG
Organism: Ensifer sp. ENS06; assembly: GCF_014852205.1. NCBI lineage: Bacteria > Pseudomonadati > Pseudomonadota > Alphaproteobacteria > Hyphomicrobiales > Rhizobiaceae > Ensifer > Ensifer sp. ENS06. The sequence goes on from NZ_JACVBC010000009.1 coordinate 243,917, forward strand.
CGTTCGACGCATCTACTGACCGCAGCGCACAATCTCGTGGTCCTGCCGAACAGTGTTCTGGCAAAGGTGGGGCTGACCAACATCAGCCAGCCGGACGAGAACCATCAGATCATTGTCTCGGTTCGCGTGGCTCCGACGCGTATGCCGCACATGATCGTCGACGTGATGCATGCTGTTCTCGACAGTTGCAATGCGATCGTGAAGCAGCCCGCTCCCATTGTCGGACTGGTGGGGATTGATGCCAGCGCGATCACCGTCGAACTCCAGTTTAGGGTCACCAGCCCGGCACAGCGCGGCCCGGCGCGCAACGAAGTCATCGACCTCGTCTATCGGCATTGCAGGGCGAACGGCGTGCAACTGGCTTTGCCTGCCGGGAGCCTGCTCATAAAGAACCCTGACAGGTCCGACCCGCAGCACGCCGTCGCACCGGCGCAGGACCTGATCGACGCGATCCCGATTTTCTCCAATCTCAGCCAGGAAGAGCGCGATACGCTTGCAGCCGCGGCGACGCCGCGCAGCTTTGCCGCCGGCGCCGAAATTGTCAGAGAAGGCAGGTCGTTCGAAAGCCTGATGATGATCAAGAACGGCGTGGTGGCGATGAAGAGCGGCGATGTGGAAATCGCGCGCCTGGCCCCCGGCGATTTTTTCGGCGAGGACGGCCTGCTGGCCGGAATAAAGGCGAAACACGACCTCCATGCCGTCACCCGCCTTACCGTCTATGAAGTCGATCAGGCAGCGTTCGCGCCGCTTTTGTCGAAGCGTCCGGAAATTGCGGAGGATCTGGCAATTCATCTGGCGCAACGCGAGGCGATCGGAGCAAGTTCGGAATTGCCTGCAAACCAGCGCGAGCGACGCAAGCTGGACCTGCTTCATGCCATCCGATCCATCTTTCGAAGCCAGCGTGAAAGCGCGAAGAGCTGAAGCGGTTGCGCGGTGGTTCGGACGCGGGCACGACATCTGCCGAGACAAAATCGCCGCTGCGGCAAACCTACGTATATCTGTTTCTCCCCGGAGGCCGGCCATAGGATCCCACCCGTTGCCAACAACGTGAATGGAGGAGAAATACATGCGAAGATTAGCGATTGGCTTGCTGTTTGCGACGCTGATCACCGGACCGGTAGCGGCCTCCGACGAGCCCTACAATGCCAAGGTGACAGTGGTGTTCGACCACGCGCTTCCGAATGTGCCGGGCAAGAGCATGCGCGGCGTTCTGGTCGAATACGGCCCCGGCGGGCACAACCCGTCACACACCCACCCCAAGAGCGCCTTTATCTATGCGACGGTGATCGAAGGCAGCATCAAGAGCCAGATCAACGACGGTGCCGTGAAAGTCTACAAGACCGGCGAGAACTGGATCGAAGTCCCGGGTGATCACCACCGCGTGAGCGCGAACGCAAGCGACAGCGAGCCGGCAAAGATCTTGGCCGTTTTCGTACTCGATACCACCGAAACGGAGATGGTGTTGCCCGCAAAGTGAAGCCCTTCTTCATGATCGGATGCGGTGATCCATCGACGAGCCCGCAAGGAGCAGAACCATGAAAATCGTTATTATCGGCGGCACGGGCCGCATCGGCTCTAAGGTCGCAGAGCACCTCAGAAATAAGGGCCACGACGTTGTGCAATCGGCGCCGTCCACCGGCGTTGATACGCTGACGGGCGAAGGGTTGGCCGATGTGCTGGCCGGTGCCGAGGTGGTGCTCGACGTCAGCAACTCGCCATCCTTCGAACCGAGTGCCGTACTTTCGTTCTTCGAACGATCGACCGCGAACCTGCTCGCGGCGGAGCGTGCAGCCGGCGTCAGCCACCACGTCGCCCTCTCCATCGTTGGCATCGAACGGTCGCCCGATAACGGTTATTTCCGAGCCAAAGTCGCGCAGGAGAGCCTGATCAAAAAGGGCGGCGTCCCGTACACCATCGTAAGGTCGACGCAGTTCCTGGAGTTCCTAGGCGGCATAGCCGACGAGGCAACAGTCGACAGGACTGTCCGTGTCTCATCCGGCGCGTTCCAGCCAATCGCTGCAGACGACGTAGCAGCCTTCGTTGCAGAAGCGACGATCGGCAAACCCGAGAACCAGACGATCGAAATCGCTGGCCCTGAAAAGAAGCCCATGAGCGATTTCATTTCCGAGTATCTGGCAGCCGTCGGCGATAGCCGCAAGGTTGTTGCCGACCCGGACGCCAAGTACTTCGGCACGCGCGTTGATGATCAGGCACTGGTTCCTCTTGGATCCGCCAAGCTGGGTAAGCTCGACTTCAGGACTTGGAATGCCAAACAACCTCAGGCCGCCGCTTGAGGTCTTTGCGGAGGGGCGATGCGGCGACAAAACGCCCACCGTCCCCGACGCGCTTGTCTCTGGTGCGACCACGCACGTTCGGATGACCGCCCATCGCAGGGCTGACGTCCTGTCGAGGATTTGCGCTTGAAAGGACGAGGTAAGCCAAGTTTACGGTCCACACCTTCATCGATCATGATAGAAATGGCAGTCGGCGACCGTTCCGAAGCTCGTAAAGGACGGCTCGTGCAAACTTGATGTGCGACATACGGGACCGGCGTCGGCAAATCGCCGGCGCCCATGTTGTGAAATGCAAAGGTGATTTTCAACAAACAGGAATTGGTCGGGAAACCGGGCCATGGCCAATCCTTCAACAGCCTCTGTCGCGTCTGGCGATCCGCTTTCACTTGTGATCGGCGCAACGGCCTGTCAGGTGATTGGTGGCCTCGTTCCGCAGATGTCGCCCTTCGTGGTCGCGGGATTGATTGATGGTCTTGCACTGTCGGAACGTGACGCCGGTATCGTAGCGTCGGTCGAATTGCTTGCCTTGGCCGTATCGGCGATCCTGATTGCGCCGGTGCTACCGCGGCTATCCTACCGACGTGCCGGGATGTCTGCGCTGGTATTGACCGTGGCGGCTCAAGCCGCCTCTATCGTATCAGATGGATGGACGTCGCTGGTCTTGTTGCGCGGCGCTGCAGGCATCGGCGAGGGAGCGCTCTATGCCATGTCGCTCAGCCTTGTCGCGTCTCATTGCTGCAATCCGGTAAAAACTTTTGGTTTGTTCCAGCTCGTCTGGGCAATCGGCAGCGTGGTGCTGTTCGGCATAGGCGGCGAGGTGACCGCAGCCTATGGCCACAGAGGGATTTTTGCGCTGTTGGCGGGTTTGACGCTGGGCCTATCTCCGTTTCTTCTTCTCATACCGGATCTTCGAGCTCTGAAGCAGACCGCCACCCGGACGCCACCTTCTGTGCCTCTGCTTGGAAGCCTGCTGTTTGCTGCCATTGTTCTTTACGTCGCGGTCTCCGCCGGTCTATTTGCCTTCAGCGGACCGATGGGCGAGCGCATCGGTCTGGACACGGCCGCGGTAGGGTACATTCTCACCTTGTCGACGGTCGTCGGGCTTGCCGGCGCCGGCGCGGCCACGGCACTGAATGTTCGCTGGGGCAGGGCGGTCCCGGTCTCCGCATTCTGCCTTGGCTACGTCGTGGTGGCACTCGTCCTTTGCCTCTGGACGAACCCGGTGGCCTACAGTGTCGCCGTCATCCTATCCGCCGTCCTTTACTACTTTTCACTTCCGTATCTTGTTGGCCTGGCCGCAGCACTGGACCAGAGCGGGCGCTGGGCGGCAGCAGCGGGGTCGGCTTACCTGCTCGGATTTGCTGCCGGGCCAATCTTTACCGGCGCAGTGATCGCAGCTTCGGGATACGCAAGCCTCGCAACCGTATGCGTCACCATGACCATCGTCGCCTGGGCCCTTGCCGTTTCCATCATCGCACGCGCTTTTCACCGAGACCGCTTGGCCGACCGGTTCCGAAATTCGGCGCCTTAGGCTTACACCGCTAGTCGGCCGAGGCGGCGGGCAAAGTGAATGCCACCGTTGCGCCTAATGCCTGGTTGTTTGCGACCCACAGGCGGCCGCCGTGGGCTTCAACGATCGATCGGCAGATGGGCAAACCCATTCCCATGCCGTTGCCTTTCGTCGTAAAAAACGGTTCGAACACGCGCTCCGGATCCTTGAAGCCACTTCCGGTGTCCTCAACCGAGATCCTGACGGTGTCGGGGTGATCGTAGCTGGACATGATCTTCAGCGAACGCAGTGGGTTCGTCGTGTCCATGGCCTGGATGCCGTTGCGGATCAAGTTTACCAGGACCTGCTGGACCTGAACCCTATCGAGCGAAACTCTGGGAAGATCCTGGTCCAGGGCCAAGTCGATGCGCGTCGTCGTTGCCGCGATTTCATCTGACATCAGATCAAGAACGTCATGGACAAGCCGGTTTACATCCTCGACCGCCCGTTCCTGCGGCTGATGTTTGAAAAGGGCGCGCATGCGGCTGATGACCTCGATGGTCGCCGCGACGTCCAGGGTAATTCGCTCTGCAGCACGCTTGCCTCGTTCAACGTTCGGAGGATCGGCCGAAAGCCAGCGCAGGCACGCGTCAGCGTCCGCGGCGATCGCCGCGAGCGGCTGGTTGACTTCGTGAGCAATCGAGGCGGAAAGCTGCGAAAGATTGGCCGCCTGGGTCGCGCGCGCAAGCTTTTCGGCCGAACGGCGCAAGGCAGCTGTTGTTTGCACTTGATCCTCAATGTCGTGGCAAAGGCCAAACCACTGGACGATGTTGCCGTCCTGGTCGCGCAAGGGCTCCGCGCGGCCAGACATCCAGCGATAGGCACCGTCCGCTCGAAGCAATCGATATCGCATCGAAAATCGTTCCCCGGTCTCAAGGCAGCGGGTTAGCTCGGCATAAACGGCATCAGCGTCGTCCGGATGGAAAATCGTATCCATGACGGATGCAATGTCACTGACGTTTGACAGGTCAAGTCCCAGATAGTCGGCCATGCGCCTGTTGACGAGCGTCGTGGTGCCGTCGGGTGTCAGGCGCCATAGATTGCTTGGAACCATATCGACCAGCAGGGATAGTTCGATGGAACGAGCACGCAGGCTCTCCTCAGCCTTTTTCTCGTGTTCGATGTCGATGGTCTGCCCATGCCAGACGGTGACGCGGCCCTGGGCGTCCGTTGAAGGTCTCGCCGATGCGCGAAACCAGCGAAACTGACCGTCCGCACCACGCAGACGGTGAGCGCTGTCAATCGGCTCGCCCGTTTTTACACTCCGCCGCCAGGTCGTCGCCACAAAACGTTGATCGTCTTTGTGAATGCGTTCAAGCCAGGCGCCCTGGTCTTTCAGGCTGCTGCCGAAGTAGGCGTCCATGCTCCGGTTGCGATAGATGAATCGGCCGGCAGTATCCATCGACCACATGTGGCCGGGTGAGTTGTCGAGAAGATCAAGCGCGAGCTCGGCGATATTGCGAGTATGCTCGCGAAAGTGGGCATCTTTCCTCAGTCCATCGTCGTTCGACATCTGTCGCTCCGCAGAAGACGACGGTCAACAAAATGACTGACGCCGAAGCTCGGCGGTGGACCGGCAGCCTTGGTGAAAGAATGGCCGCATTATATCCCGAAGGCCTTCGTTTTCAAATGACCCACCGTTGGCCGGCGGCCCGTGGTCGAGCGGCGCATAAACGGATGTATAGCTGCCGCACTCGATGCGTTTCCGGCACGATAACAGGCGACCATGTCGGTCAAGAGTGCCAGGCGGAGGATGGAACATCGATGACCCAGCGGTTCAACTACTCCAAGCTTTCCCCCGGCATGGTCAAAGCCATGATGGCGCTCGGCAACGAGATCAAGAATGGCGCGATTGAAGAGAGCATACTGATCCTCGTCGACATGCGGGCGTCCCAGATGAACGGGTGCGCGTTCTGCATCGACATGCACGCCAAGGAAGCGATTATCCACGGCGAGCGGCCGTTGCGCCTCTTCCATATCTCAGCCTGGCGTGAGTCCACGTTGTTCTCGCCACGTGAGCGGGCCGCACTTACCTGGACGGAAGCGTTGACGAAGCTCGCAGACGGCGGTGTTCCCGATGCAATCTACGACAGCGTGCGGGGTGAACTATCCGAGCAGGAGATTTCCGATCTCACGTTCCGGATCATGGCGATCAATGCCTGGAACCGCGTCAGTGTCGCTGCCCGCACCGTTCCTGGTTCCGCCGACAAGGTCTACGGGTTGGACAAGGCCGATCTCTAGATGGATTTTTGTCGGGCAATGGCAGGGCTCCTCATGCTTGTCTGCCTTGTCGGCTGTTCCACGCAGCGTGCCGAGCTCTCACCGCAGCCCATCACCACGTCACCGGCGCCACAAAGCTCGCAGGCTGCTCGAACGCCACAAGCTTTAGGGGCTCCCGATCTCCTCTACATCACGAACCGGGAGCCGACAGTCGCGTCCGGCAACAGGCTGTCGTATGGTGCCAAGCGTGCCATTTTCCTGAGCTTCGGTTCGGTATCGATCCTCCCAAAAGGCAACTCTTCCGCCGGCAAGAGCGAATTTCGTGTCGACGCCGTTTCCGAGACTGGCCGGTTTCCGGCAACGCCTTACGGCGTCGTAACGACGGCGAGCGGGCTACGCCGCACGCCTGAGGCCGTCGCGGCACATGAACAGGCTGTCGCATCGCTGCAGGTTGAAATTGCCCGGCGTCTCGCGACAGCCGGACGCAAGGAAGTCGTCGTCTTCGTTCACGGGTACAACAACAGCTTCGACGATGCCGCACTCGCCACGGACGAGATTTGCCGATCGCTGCAAAACCAGTTTGTCTGCATTATCCTGACTTGGCCCGCCGGAGGCACTGGCGGCTCGTTCTTTGGCTACAACATTGACCGCGAGTCGAGCGAGTTTGCGGTCGCGGACTTCAAGAAAGCCGTTCGCGCCATTGCCGAAACGAAGGGTGTAGAGAGGCTGCACCTGCTGGCGCATAGCCGTGGAACCGATGTGCTCGCAAGCGTCATGCAGCAGCTTGCCATCGAAGCCTATGTCAGTCGATCCTCGCTTTGGCAGCGTTACAAGATCGCGAACGCTGTGTTTTTCGCTCCCGATATCGATCTCGATGTAGCGTCGTCCAAATTGTTCGCCTGGGTCTCGGACCCGGACCTTGCCTTCGGGAGCAAATCGATACCAAGCACCTTGCCCTCTCAAGGCTCCCTGCACCTTACGGTCTATTCGTCTCCCAGGGACGAGGCGTTGAAAGCGTCAACGATAATCTCTGGCAGCGTCTTGCGGCTTGGACAGCTTGCCGTCGGCAATCTTCCCAGGGGCAGGAATGAGGCGGCGTCCAAATGGGAAGGGTCGCATATGGGCGGGCTGGTCGATTTCGTCGAATTTTCGGGCGGCGGCGGCTTCATCGGGCACAGCTACTTCTTGTCCGACGCCACCATCAAGACAGACTTGGTTGCGCTCATTCGCGATAGAGCCAAAGCCGGCGATCCCCGACGCCAGCTGGTCGAAATCAAGCGCCCCTTCTGGCGAACGTCGGACGCCCCACAGGCGACGCCATAATTGTCTCAGGAGTTTGGCGGGTCGGTTTCCGTCAAGCAGCGTTGCATCGCTCCTTTGCCAACCCCGAAGGCACTGGGTACCTTGTGCTACCGCTGATGCATTCATTCAGCCGTCGCCGAAGATTAGCCTGTGGTGCGGATTCTGGCCGGGTGAGCGGCGCCCGAGCGATCTTGGGGCAAGGGGCTCATGTCCGACTTCGTCAAAAGATTGAGCCGTGTTCTGAAAACCAGTTATCCGAAACTGAGCCTTTACCGCCGCTTACCTGAACGCGCGATTTCTATGGCGCTCTTGCGTTGGGTATGGCGCGACAAAATTGCCCATTGATGTGCTCGCACGAAAGGGCGATGTGAGGGGTATGCATACGGAAACTTTCATCAGGATATCGCGGCTCATCGAGCAAGCACGCTCCCTTACCCGGAGCCGGCTACCCTGATCCTGTAACGCCGCCATAGCCCCCGCCGCTCCGGGAATCCACTGACCAACAGTGCGGTTCATTATTGACGGAGTGTATCTATGCCCGCGTCTCCAGCCCGCCCCGTTTGCATCGGTTGCAACCGGCATCTTCCCCTTTCTGCTCGCCGTTGCCCGTGGTGCAAGACGCACTGCGCTGCCACCCGCCGCAACTCGTGCGCCGTGCGCGAACGGAGCGCGCATCCGCCAGTTCTCTGCGCGTTTGGCAGGGGGAGCGGAAAATGAAGGACACCAATAAGAACTATTGCGCCGCTGAGGAGGCTGCCCCGGAAGAGATGCAGCAGGTCGGAGCTCTTCCCTGGCGCATCGCCAAGAATGGCGAGGCAAGGATTTTGCTCGTCACGTCGCGCAGCAGCGGGCGGTGGATCGTGCCCAAGGGATGGCCAATGAAGGGTTTTGCGCCCCGCCAGACCGCGTCGCGGGAAGCGTTGGAGGAGGGCGGTGTCATTGGCGTCCTCTCTAAGGCGCCGGTGACGACCTATCGCTACATGAAACGCCTGGATAACGGCGCAAGCGTTGCCTGCCGCGTGGCTGTGTTTGGGCTGAACGTGCGCGGGACACTGGTTGATTGGCGGGAAAAAGCACAAAGGCAGCGGCGTTGGTTTTCGCTCGCCGCGGCGGCGGACAAGCTTGATGACCGCGAACTTTCGGAGTTCGTGCGCACCCTGGATGCCGCGTCGGAATGTTTGGAGCCACCGACCGGCGCAACCGGGAAAAAATCGGCGCTCGACGAGATCCTCATGTTGAGGCGCTAGACCAGTGTCGACGTTCCCGCACCTCGAAAAGTATCGGCGACCAGTTAAGTCCGTCTGCAGCCATAGGGTCAGTCGCGCACGATGAATGCCTGGCGCCACTACCTGCGACGGCAAGAGCGGCGCCAGGAACCTCCCGGGGTTGATCCCTCAAATGCCGACCTATCCGGCCGAATCCGCATACAGAGAGAATAAGCAATGAGCTTCAGATACAGTCATACTTTGCCGATCAGCGGCGCAAACAAGCTGCCCCGATTCAGACAGTGGGCCGCCGAGAACATCCCAGGTATCGCCTTGTCCCTGCCTCCGCAGGTCCCGGTCAAGAGTACCGCCTTGACAGTCCGCCTCAGGTCAGTCGAGGATCGCGCTACACTGATGGCGAGGCTTGAAGGCGTGGATCTCGATGACAGGAAGACCCGCTAGTATCCCCTGTTGTCCACCGCGCGACCGGTGAGACGGTCGAACCGGCGATTGGGACACTGATCGGCGGTTCTGTTCGTTGCATGAAAGTGGTAGCGGTGGTCGACCGCGAAAGGCTGTGCAAACAAAGCCGAAGGAAAAAGCTTCGGTTCCCCCTCACGTCATCGCCAGGAGACGACGTCATCGATATGGCCGGTCTCTGGCGACGCCCCGCAGCTGAGAGGCGCAGACCAGATGCGCTTGCGCGCAGGTTTGCCACGTTGAGGCGCACTTCTCGTCGATTGGCGCGCCTCGGTAACACTTGATCCTGCCGGTGTCCTTGCTTGCGACAAGCCGGAAGCACCATTCAGCTGTCCGCCAGGGCCGTCGGTGGCACGTTAAGCAGCGCGCCTAAGCCCCACGCCTGCCGCCAGTCGCCTGGCTTGCTCCAGGCACGCCAGCTGCTGATCGGCAAAGCGCTCGGCGCTGATTTCCATGATCAGCGTCGTATCGGGAAGGAAGGTCAGCTCAGAGAAGATGTCATCCCAAGCAATGTCGCCCCAGCCGATCGGCAAATGCAGGTCCCCGATGCCGAGCGCGGTTGCTTCCGCCGGATGATAGAAGCGGTTCATGGTACAGGGCAGGCCGAAACTGTCGTGAACATGAAGGTGACCGGTCACCGGAGCCATGGCCCTGAGTTCATCACGGAAATCGAGCCCGCGATGCGTGGCCTCGATATAGGCATGCGAGAAGTCGATGAGTGCGACCACGTTGTCGGAACCGATCGCCCGCACCGTTTCGGCAACCTGGCTCGGGGATTGGCGGTACTGGCCGCTTTCCGTCGTGAAGATGTTCTCAAGTGCGATGCGAACGCCGTAGCCTTTGGCAATCTCGGCCATTTCTGCGAGCGCGTCACGTTCCATCTTGTCGAGGTCAGCGGCGTTCTCGCCGGCGGCAAGCTGTGCTGCACCGGAGTGGTGGACGAGGATCCCCGCGCCAAGCCGGTCGCACAACTCGAGCATCGCTCTTACGACCTTCTTCTGCAGATGATGGTGCTGGCGATCCATGAAGTTGGAGACGATCTGGCCGTGCAGCGATAGCTTGTTGAAAGTGTACCTCTTCGTGATCTCGGCGACGCGCTGGACGCGGTCTTCGATGATGCGGCCGCCGCTGACGATCTCTTCGCCATAGATCCCGATCTCGCAGGCGTCAGCGCCCGTCTCTGCAATCTCACGCAGGGAAGCATCAAGGGTCGAAAGGTCACCCTTGCCCGTCCGGTTGCAGAATCCTACGGCGGAAATGATGTCGTTCATCACGGTTCTCCTGATTTATGAAAACGATCAGACTGCTTGGAGTGTCGGTTGGCTAGCGGAATTGCGGATGGCACGCGGCTCCAGATCGACCTCGATCCTTCGGCCGGTCTCCTTGTCGAAGAGATGCAGGTGCGCGAGCGGCAGTTCCAGGGTGATCCTCTCGCCCGGCCGCACGCGCGTGTGCTCGTCGACTGTGGCCGCGAAGGGATAGCCGTTCAGTTCCGAGTGGATGACGCGGCCGGAGCCGAGCTCCTCGATGAAATCCACCTTGATCGAGACGCCTTCAGGCGCAACGACACATTGTTCGGGGCGGATGCCGACCGTGATCTGTCTTGCGCCCAGTCGGGTGGCCAGGCCTCTTTCGATCGGCATCTTCGTACCGCCGAATGTGAGGCAGGCGTTGTCGACGTCGACCACGGCATCAAAAAGGTTCATTGCCGGAGAGCCGATGAAGGATCCGACGAAGATGCTTGCCGGACGGTGATAGATGTGGAGCGGCTGGCCCACCTGTTCGACCACACCCCTGTTCATCACGACCAGCTTGTCGGCCAGCGTCATTGCTTCGACCTGGTCATGCGTGACGAAGATGGACGTTGCCTGGAGGCGCTGATGCAGTTTGCGGATCTCGGCCCGCATGGTGACGCGGAGTTTGGCGTCCAGGTTCGAAAGCGGTTCGTCGAACAGGAACACGTTCGGCTCGCGAATGATCGCGCGTGCCATCGCGACGCGCTGCCGCTGACCGCCGGAAAGCGCCGCCGGTTTGCGATCGAGATAATCGGAAAGCCCCACGATCTTTGCGGTCTCCTCAATCCGGCGCAGGCGCTCCGCCTTTGCGACGCCCGCCACCTTCAAGGCGTAGCCAATGTTTCCCGCAACGGTCATGTGCGGATAGAGAGCGTAGTTCTGGAAGACCATGGCGCAGCCGCGTTCGCGCGGTTCGAGCCGGTTCACGACCTTCCCGTTGATCGCGATCTCGCCTGAGGTGATCTCCTCCAGCCCGGCGATCATCCGCAGAAGCGTCGATTTCCCGCAGCCGGACGGGCCGAGGATCACGACGAATTCTCCCGACGCAAAGGCGAGGTCGATGCCATGCAGGGTGGGGTTCTTGCCGTAGGATTTACGCACGGCGCGGATTGCGATGTCAGCCATGAGCGCGGACCTCTCTGTTTCTTCTGTTTGGGGAAAGCGGGGTCATTTTTCCGTGGCCACGAGGCCGCGCACGAACCACCGCTGCAGCACGGCGACGACGATGAGCGGTGGCAGCATGATGATCAGCGATCCGGCAAGCGTCACGTTCCAGTCCGGCGTGCCGTTGTCAGCTGGCAGGAGTGCAACCAGCGACATCATCGTGGTCTTGTATTGCGGGTCCGTCACCATCAGGAGGGGCCAGAGATACTGGTTCCAACCGTAGACGAACATGATCGTGGTCAGTGCGAGCATGTTGGTACGCGACAGCGGCAGCAGCATATCGATGAAGAAGCGGATTGCGCCTGACCCGTCCATGCGCGCAGCCTCCGCCAGTTCGTCCGGCAGGGTCAGATAGAACTGGCGGTAGAGGAAGGTCCCAGTCGCCGTGGCGATCAGCGGCAATGTGAGGCCGGCATAGGAATTGAGAAGGTTCCAGTCGACTGAGACCTCGAAGCCGGTGACGGCGGAAATCAGCAAGCGGATCGGCTGGAACAGGTCGGCGGCGACGGCATAGGTGGGCACCACGCGCACTTCGAGCGGCAGCATCAGGGTGATGAACACCATCCAGAAGAAAAAGCCTTTCAGAGGTGTTCGGAAGAACACGATGGCAAAGGCCGTCAGCGCCGACAGCGCTACCTTGCCGACCGTGACCAGGCTCGCCATGACGAAGCTGTTCAGCATCGCCGTGCCGAGGCTGGCGCGCGACCAGGCAGCACCCATATTCTCGAAGAGGCGATCCTGCGGCACGAAACTGAAGGGTATGGCGTTGACCTGCTGGAAGGTCTGGCTGGCGCCCGACAAAATGACGATGAAGGGGCCGATCAAAAGCAGGAAGCCGAAGATCATCACACCATAGGTCAGCGCGTTGGCAAAGGGTGTCCGCTGGATCATGGAAGCCTCACTTGTAATGGACCTGGCGCTCGATGAAGCGAAACTGGATGAAGGTGAAAATCATGATGAGGCCGATGAGCACGAGGCTCTGGGCCGAGGCACCCGAGTAGTTCAGGCCTCGGAACGCCTCCTCGACGATGCGGTAGACCATCACGTCGGTGCCGTGGTTCGGGCCCCCATCGGTCGTGCGTGCGACGATGCCATAGGTATCGGCGCCGACGAAACCCTCGGTCATCATGATCACCAGCAGGAAGAAGAGCGTTGGCGCCAGCAACGGGATCTGGATATCGACCGCGCGGCGGATAGGGCCGCAGCCGTCCATCGCGGCTGCCTCGATCAGGGAGCGCGGGACCGACTGCAGGCCGGCGAGCAGGAAGATGAAGGTGTAGCCCGCCCACTTCCAGGCAAAGACGACGATGACGAGGATGAGCGCGTGGCTGCCGTATTTGGCCGGGTTCCAGAAGTCCGGAAAGGTCGCGTTGACCGAGGCCATCAGCCCGCGCTCTGGCGACAGGATGAAACGGAAGGCCATACCGGCCGCCGGTCCCGCAATCGCATAGGGCAAAATGTAGAGGAACCGGAACGGCGCGGAGCCCGGCAATTGCCGGTCGACAGCAAGGGCAAGAACAAGACCGATGAAAATGGTGGCAAGCGTTCCACAAAGCGCAAATGCCAGGCTGACGCCAACGGAGTTCCAATAGAGCGGATCGGCAAAGACTTCCTGGAAGTTGGCAAGGCCGACGAACTCGGCAGCACCGCCGAATGGGGGCTCCAACGTGAAGGCCCATCGCAAAACGGCGACAGCGGGCCAATAAAAAAAGAGCAGGATCAAAATGATCTGCGGCAGGGCGAATAGGCTGGGCAGCCACCAGCTGCGAAAGGCCGCGCGCTTGTCCATATGTCGAAATTCCAATGCGCAAGAAGAGCGATCGGAGCCCACCGATATTGTGGCAGGCTCCGGGCGGATCAGATTTTAGTTCAGCGTCTGTCCGGCGTAGGTCTTTTCGAAGCGGCGCAGAACTGCGTTGCCGCGTTCCACCGTCTTGTCGAGTTCGCCCTGTACGTCTGCGTTCTGCATGAAGATTGCTTCAAGGGCGGTTGCGAACTCCTTGCGGATCTGCGTGAAGCCGCCTAGCCGAATACCGCGGGTGTTTTCCGAGGTCGGGGTGAAGGACAGGCTCTGGATGGCGAATTCGCGGCCCTTATAGGGAGCCTTGTCGTAGAAGCCATTGGCCTTCATGGCGTCGAAGCCGGTCTTGGTCACCGGGATGTAGCCCGTCACCGTCGACCACCACTCGGCCATTTCCGGCGTCGCAAGATAGTTGAGGAAGGCGGCTGCACCCTTGTATTCGGCTTCCGGACGACCGGCGAGCACCCAGAGCGATGCGCCGCCGACCAGCGAGTTCTGCCGTTCGGTGCCCTTCCAGACCGGCAACATGGCAACTTCCCATTTCACATTCTCAGGAAGGGTCTTGCCGATCGTGCCGTGGTCGGCGACCGAGGTCTGGATCATCTGGCAGGTCTGGGACGTGAAGGCTGGGACGATGTCCATGCCGAGCTGCTTGGTTTTGACCACGAAGAGCTTCTCGTCAGCCATCTTCTTGAAGAACTTCACGTGGTCGACGAACTTGGTCTTGTTGACGACAAGCTCGGCGTCCAGTCCGTTATAGCCATTCGCCTTGGTTGCGATCGGCTGGTTGTGGATCGCCGAGAACTGCTCCATCAGCGGCCAAGTGTCGAAGTTGAATGCGAGCGGGCATTCGAAGCCGGCCATCTTCAGCTTGCGGGCTGCTTCCTCGACCTGCTCCCAGGTGTCCGGCTTGAAGTCGATGCCGGCCTTCTGGAAGGCGTCGACGTTGTAGTAGAACATCGCGGTCGAGGAGTTGAACGGGAAGGAGTTCAGCTCGCCCTTCGCCGTTGCGTAGTAGTTGGCGATGCCGCCGAAATAATTGTTCCAGTCGATGGTGTAGCCATTGTCGGCCATCAGCTTCTTTGCAGGCACGAAGGCGCCGGACAGCATCATGTCGAGCGTGCCGGCATCATAGATCTGGGTGATCGCCGGCTGCTTCTTGGCGCGGTAGGCGGCAATCGTGTTTTGCAGGGTGGTGTCGTAACCGTTTTGCGAGGTGCAGACGATCTCGAAGTCTGACTGGCTCTCGTTGAACTTCTTGCAGGCATCCTGGACGCGTTCGCCAAGATCGCCCGAAAGGCCGTACCAGAACTCGAATTTCGTCTTTTCGGCGGCTGCGGTTGGCGCGCCAAACGCGACGCTAGCCATCAGGCCGAGGAATACGGAGGTAGTGACGGAGACTCTCATTTGCAAAACGCTCCTTGCAGGATGGCGGACACCAGGATCGGTGGCACGATGAAGCCGGGGCGCTTGCTAACAGTTGCGTGTGACAGTCCGTGACAATCTGCATGATGATAAAATGAAAGTTTCGTAACGCAGGCGCGAGACAGGCAGGCTAACCAATCTCCCCGTTTTGCCCTTGATGGTGCAAAGTTGGGCAACCTCAGGAAGTGCGTGCGCCTCCGACGAGCCCCATTGTGGTCCCCAGGAGCGAAAATGCACCCCCGAATTAAGGGCCATGAAAAGGAATGGCCCCGTCGGGCGGCGACGAGGCCATTGGCTTATCGGGGCTTCACTTCCGGAGGGATGGTGAAGGCGTCACCCTGATCGGGGGCTCAGGGTTCCACGAAACGAAAACGCAGATGCCTCGAACAGGTTCCATCTTCTCTTCCGAAAAGTTGGACCAGACCATTGCTATCCCGGAGGAGGAAAGTCGTCGTCGGGGTCGTATCTGTCCGGATCAAAGATGCTTTCGAGCTCTATTTCCTCGATCTCGTCGAGATCGTCTTCGTCATCGGGTTCGTCAAATTCCGGCACTGGCTCGCGCGGTTCGCGCAAATCGCCCTTGCCGAGCGGGCTATCGTCGGGGAAATCGGTCGGTTCGCGTCCGTGTGCTGTCAGCCTATTCGCGAGGCTCTCGCTATTACCGCCTGTGTTAGGCATCACCGTTCTCCTTGCGTATGCTTTCGCCGATCGTCGAAAGTCCGTTGCTTCGAGGACAACCGACGCGCACGAGGACCCGGTCAGCCCCGGCAATATCCTCGGCGATACGGCGGACAAAATCGTCACCACTGCTATGGCTGACCTGACCCTCGATGACGACGGATGTTCCGAGCACTCTGAAGCAGAGATTTTGCGTATCGAAGGGCGCTTCGGAAGCCAGAGCGTATTTGATCGAGGCGATCAGCCCTGAGACTTCAGCCCCTCCGCCGCCCCGGCAATCGAATTCAGGTCGTATAAAAATCATAAGCAAACTCCTTCTCGGAGTCTCAACTCACCGATGCAGACCTTGTTCCTTGTCTGGTTGCTAATTTATTGATGCCAAAAGAAATCGCCCGAAAGGCGCCTGAGGGCGATGAGAGCGTTGTCTGGGTGGGCCGGCAGGATGGAATACAGCGGCCCCGCCCTGGAAACCGCCCGCGATGAAATCGGTCCCGTTCCCGCTTAATTTTCTCCTCGTCGCCAAGATGGAGGCCGAGTAGCTCAGTGGAGTGGGGAGGTCCTATCCTTGCGAATGATCATGCCGGCCCCTTCCTCGAACATCTTCTCCTTGGCATCCAGCATGAACCACCGGTTATGCGCCAGTTCAATCAACGCGTCGGCGACCTCGCGCTCGCTCCAGCCGGCCGCCTCGCCATATTCGGCGACCGATTGGAAAACATCTTCCATTGCCATCTGACAGTCCAGATCTCGATCCGGGTACAAGCCCGTCTGTTTCGGCGATACGTATCTTGGATGCTTTGCCATAACGGACCTCCTTGGATCCGCAGTAGAGCGCATCAAGCTATCCTCAAGCTTTCGCTAAAACGCGTGCGACTTTCCTGTTGTTCCCGGCTCCGCGCCATCATCGTTGAAGGGTGCGCGCGAGACGGCTGGGCCATCCGACGCGTTTGAAATCCCGGGGGCCTTCAAAGCGCGAAGGGACGCAGTCCCATCTACGACTTTCCTCGGGGCCGCCGGCGGGCAGCGGGAGAGCTTTGCCTGAACTTGGTGAGCGAGCGCCTGAGTTTCGCGATGTTCTTAGTGACGTGCTCGATGATGAGCAAATGCTTCCGTCGGCCCAGCGCGATGGCGCTTCCGCACCTTTCACAGGGGACGTGCTCGTCGTCCCTCACTCGGTCGACCGGTGTCCCGTTTTCGTGGCCGCACTCGGGGCACTCGATTTCGATCTCATCGTCAAACATAACGCTCCCTCGATTGAGAGCGGATACCAACACGTCTGAAATTGGGGATCAATGCTTAGGCGCTTACTCAAATGGGGCTACAATTCCGCCGCGAGCCGCGCATCATCACCCCGACCATTGCCACTCGGGTGAGCCGGTGTCGACAGGTCCTGCAACGTTCCAGGCCAGGTTGGCCGTTGGCATCGGGACCTCGCCGTCTGGCTTATTTGTGCGTCCGTTCTAATATTATCAGTTTGGTTGGTGCTGATCGGCAGTGCCTATGGATGGATGACGCCTG
Organism: Ensifer sp. ENS06; assembly: GCF_014852205.1. Taxonomy (NCBI): domain Bacteria; kingdom Pseudomonadati; phylum Pseudomonadota; class Alphaproteobacteria; order Hyphomicrobiales; family Rhizobiaceae; genus Ensifer; species Ensifer sp. ENS06. The sequence continues at coordinate 260,848 of NZ_JACVBC010000009.1, forward strand.
CCCGTAGCTTGAGAACCACCGGGCCGGAGGGTTCGCAATTGGAGACCAGAAGGGGTACGCCTGGAAGGCCCGGGAGGTTCGATGCTGAGATTTTCGCGCAAGAGTGGGAAAGAACCGGTCAATATGGCCGTCGAATTGCATCCGCTGACCTTGTCGCGGGCAGCTGCTGAGACTTCGAAACTGCCAACGCTTGCAGCAATTGCTGCAACGGTGGCGGTGCTCTACATTGCCAAGGATGTCTTCCTTCCCCTGGCGATTGCCATCCTTTTGACGTTTGCTCTTGCACCCGTTGTCTCAAGGCTGCGCCGCGCCGGCTGCCCTCGCTCGGTCGCGGTTATCGGAACCGTGACGATGGCTTTCCTGTTCCTCAGCGCATTTGGCGCCATGGTGGCGCTGCAAATCAGCGAGGTCGCGCGGGATGTGCCGAGATACCAGTCAAATATCGTCGAGAAGGTCCGCTCCCTAAAAGAAGCTGGGTCGGACAGCCAGATACTCGATCGATTGAGCCGGGTGATGGAGCGGATCAGCATCGAGCTCAGCCGACCTGAAAAAGATGTGGCTGTGTCGCCCGCGACCGCGCCTGAACCGAAGCCGCTTCTGGTAGAGATATTTTCGCCGCAGCGCCCGATCGAAATCCTGATGAGCGTCATCAATCCGCTCCTAGGTCCCTTGGCAACCGCTGGCCTCGTCATTGTTGTCGTCATCTTCATGCTGTTCGAGCGAGAGGATCTGCGCGACCGATTCATTCGGCTTGTCGGGTATGGCGATCTTCATCGAACGACCGAGGCACTCCAAGATGCGGGCGCTCGTGTGGGCCAGTATTTGCTCATGCAACTTGTCGTCAACATCACCTATGGGGTGCCGCTCGCGATTGGCCTTTGGTTTTTAGGGATTCCAAACGCACTTTTGTGGGGGATGCTCGCGATCATGCTGCGCTTCGTGCCCTATATCGGCCCGGTGATTGCTGCTGCGTTGCCCCTGTTTCTCGCGTTCGCAGCAGCTCCGGGCTGGAGCTTGGTGGTTCTGACGCTTGGGCTCTTCATTGCTCTTGAACTGTTAAGCAACAACGTTGTCGAGCCCTTGCTATATGGGTCTCGCACAGGACTGTCTCCCCTTGCGATCATTGTTGCTGCCATCTTCTGGGCCTGGCTCTGGGGCCCGGTTGGACTGGTACTGTCGACCCCGCTCACCGTCTGCCTGGTTGTGCTTGGCCGTCACGTCCGGCAGTTCGAATTCCTCGAAATTCTGTTGGGCAATGAGCCCGTCCTCAATCCGAAAGAGCGCCTTTACCAACGGTTGCTGGCGGGAGACCCGGACGAAGCAACGGATAATGCAGAGGAGATGCTTGAGGAAATGTACCTCGTCGAATTTTACGACACGGTTGCCATTCCCGCGCTGCTTCTGGCCGAAAGTGACCGTATGCGTGGTGCCTTGACGGAAGAGCAAGGAGCACGGGTTGCCGAAAGTGCAGGTACACTGGTTGCCAACCTCGAGGAGATCGCGGTTGAAGAGGAAGACGAAGACAAAGACAAAGACAAAGACAAAAGCGAAGATCCCGACCGCGACACCGATGAAAAAGAGAACGATTATGAACTCCCTCCTGGTGAAGGGCGATCCGTGCTTTGCCTAGGAGGGCGAAGTGCGCTCGATGATGTCACGGCGATGATGCTCCTGCAGGTTCTGCGGGTACAAGGCGCGGACGTCAATTATTTCAGCCATGAAGCTCTCAGGCCGCAAAAAATCAAGGAGCTGCCGACAGAAGGTCGGCATGCCATCGTTCTCACTGTTCTCGATCGAGAATCCATGCGCCACGCCAAATTCCTTGTCCGTCGCCTGAAGCGACTGGCTCCTGGAGCGCGGGTCGGCATCGTCCTATGGCAGGACGTGGACGAACACGAAGCCGGGAAGTTCCTCGTTGAGGAAACGCAGGCGGACTTTGTCGTTTCTGCGATCACGGACGCCATCCGGGAGGCGCTGTCGACGGAACCACCGCAACCCTTCAAGTCGGCACATCCGGGGAGCGCCGGTCGTGCGGCGGTGCGAGGGCCGGCCCATGGCGGATAGGGCAGCCCTGGTGAGCCAATTCGTCGGACGGATCAAAGTCGAGTGCTATTTGTCTGGAAATGCTTCCCCCGAAAGGCGACGAAGCACGTGGAAGTGCTAAACAGATTGTTCAGCCGGCACCTTGAGAGACACTAGGCAGCCAAAGTCGTTCAGCCCCTGGCCACCCGACTGCTGGAATGTCGCATTTTCTATCGAACTCGCCCGCGGGCGCCTTTCGTACGCACTTCTTCAGCGCGCGGAATTGTAATCCACCGGCCTGTGCACGGTCAGTTTCATCATCAGCGATTGCGACCAACGGGACGGCCAGCGCTGTAAGCAGGAGAAAGATCCTCACCATGTTCGCTCCTTCGAAATTAAGTAGATTCTAAATCGACAGTAGTGGGAGCCACTCGTTCTTTAGTCATTCTGAACTAGTACCGATGGATATTTATGAGCAGTCAGGATTATCCATTTTTCCATGCGGGCAGTTTGGAGTAACCACACGATCAGGAGGCCCCTTTTTAGACCAGCAACCGTCGATTGTTGATCTCATCTGCTTTCCGACGTCGATTGACTACATCTTCCGGCAGGATCATTCTTGATGTTCCCGTCGCGGCCTTTTGGGGCCGCTCCGATGAAGTGACGGCAACGGTTGCGCGCTGTGGCTGTCAAACGCTCGGCTCGGGATCGGAGTGGTGGAGCTGCTTCATGAATTCCCTTCGTGCCGCTGTCTTGCTCTTGCTCTTTTTTGTGGGCTCCCCCGTCTGGGCCGAAAAGCGCGTCGCGCTGGTCATTGGGAACTCCGCCTATAGACACGCACCTCAGCTCGCGAACCCGCAAAACGATGCCGGCGACATGGCGTCGAAATTGACAGCACTGGGCTTCGTGGTGGTAACGGGTCGGGACCTCGATCTGACGGGAATGCGGGGAGTGATCCGAGAGTTCGTCGGCAAGGTCGAAGGCGCAGACGTGGCGCTTTTTTTCTATGCCGGGCACGGGCTGCAGGTGAACGGTGGCAATTATATCATCCCGATCGACGCGCAGCTGAAATCGAACAATGATCTAGACTTCGAGGCGCTGCCGATCGAACTCGTGCTTGCTGCCATGGAGCGCAACGCCAAGGTCAATCTGGTTTTCCTCGACGCTTGCCGTGACAATCCGCTCGCTACGAATTTGGCCCGGTCGCTCGGAACACGGTCTGTAGTCGTCGGTCGAGGCCTGGCCAAACTCGATACAGGTGTGGGGTCGCTGATTGCGTTCGCCACGCAGCCGGGAAACGTTGCGCTCGACGGGGCCGGTCGAAACTCCCCGTTTACGTCGGCCTTGCTTCAACACCTCGGCACACCCGGGCAGAGCATAACGGATGACCTGATTGCTGTGCGTCGCGCCGTTTTGCAGGTCACCGGCGGTAAGCAGATTCCCTGGGATAGTTCCTCACTGACGGGCCCGGTTGTGCTGAACCCGGCGAAAATCTCCGAGACGCCAACGAACTCCGCGGTGGTCCTATCGGACACCGACAGAAGTGTGGAGCTGTCCTTTTGGAATTCCATCAAGGACGCGACCGAGAGGAACTTTTTTGAGGCCTACCTTCAGCAATACCCAAGCGGCGCCTTCGTCACGCTTGCGAAACTGAAAATCGCAGCGATTGAAGCGCGGGATAAGGAACGGGAGACGGCTGAACTGGGGCAGGGCGACCTCAAGCGTGCCGCCCTGCCGCAGGTCACCGGCGTGCCACCCGAAATTGCTAAACTTGAGCAAACCACATCAGGCTTAAAGGGATCAAGCGCTCCGACCGGCCAAATGAGTGCCGGCGAGCTCACACTGATCGCCCAAAGGGAACTGGTGCGTGTCGGATGCCTTGAGCAGGTGGACGGCAAATGGGGTAGCGGCAGTCAGAAGGCGCTGCAAGCCTATGCCGAACGCAAGGGGATCAAGCTTGCCTCGCTCACGCCCACCGAGGAGCTCGTGAATAGTCTGAAGGCGGCGGGTGGCCGTGTCTGCCCGCTCGTCTGTGGCAACGGAATGGAAGTCCGCCGAAATCGTTGCGTGGCGGCTGGTTTGAGCGTGTTCAATGGCGTGTGGAAGCTAACGAGGCATGCGACGACGGACTGCGGTGATTGGCGTGAGCTTTCAACGTCCGTCCTCGTAAATGACGGTGTTGTATCCTCCAACTCGGGGCTTTCGGGGAAAGTCGCGAGGAACGGGACTATTAGTATGACCCTCACATTCGTCCATAAAGGCCGCAAGGGCGGCAACATCCTCACCGGCATGATAAAGGACGACAAAGGGAAAGGCAGGTTCAAGGGGACCGGGGCGGGCAGCGGTTGCTCAGGAACTGTCTCGATGAGCAGGATGTAGTCTGAAACTCCCCGGCATGGGCTCTTGCGAATCGATCGCCCTCAGGTGCTTCCGTCGACGCCGTGGACATGAATGCCTGGAGATCGACGGCATTCACGGTGGAACGCCCACGGACAACTTGTCTGCGCTCTGAGCCAACGCTGCAGCTCCTGTCAGCCAATGTGCTCGATACCAAGCGTAATGTGGGACATCGTCAACTGCAACGGGTTCGATTTAAGCTCGCGCCACTCGTCTTTCCAATAGATGCCGATCGATAAGCGGCTTGACCAAATCTCTTTGACGGCCTATTAGGGAACGAGCGTTTCCTAATAGGCCGTCAAATGAATTCCGAAAGAAACTCCCATCGCTCCGTCGGGCGCCCCCGCGAGTTCGACATGACCCAAGCTCTGGATGCGGCGATCCGCATATTTTCGGAGAGGGGCTATCACGGAACCTCCATCGCAGAACTGAAAGCCGAAATGGGACTGACTGCCGGCAGCCTGTACAAGGCGTTTCAGGACAAGCGTGACATCTTCGTCGCTGCCTACGACCGCTATAAACAGGTCCGAGCTGACCTTCTGGAACAGGCATTGTCTTCAGCCTCCACCGGTCGCGAAAAGGTTGCCCGCGTCGTCAGTTTCTATGCCATGTCCGCCTGTGGTGAGACCGGCAGGCGTGGATGCCTGGCCATCGGTGCCGCCGTGGAACTGGTTCTGTCCGATGCCGAGATCGCCGCCAAGGTCGCAGGACACAATCGCAAGCTCGTCACGCGGCTCGAAGGTTTCATTCGCGATGGCCAGTTAGATGGTTCAATTCGCCATGACGCCGATCCCGCGAGTACCGCGCTTGCGCTATTTTCCTATCTGCAGGGCGTGCGTATCGCCGGCAAGACCGGAGAGCTGGAGAACCAGCTGCTCCCTTCCGGTGAAGCAATCTTGCGCATTCTCGACTGATCAACCCGCCCGTCTCCTTTCTCCCAAGGCACATTCCATGACAACTCCAGCTTCCCTCGCCCAGTCGCAGCGCCCGGCCGGTCTCTCCGTCGGCATGACTTTTCTGATGGCCGCCGCCTGCGGCCTGATTGCCGCCAACCTCTATTATACGCAGCCACTCGCCGGGCCGATCGCACTCGACATCGGCCTACCGGCTGAGGCAACAGGCTTGATCGTGACCGTGACCCAGATCGGCTACGGCCTTGGGTTGCTGCTCCTCGTGCCACTGGGTGATCTCCTCGAAAATCGTCGGTTGATTGTGACCATGATCAGCCTGGTTACTCTTGCCCTGATCGCGGCCGGGCTCTCCACCACACCTGGACCCTTTCTCACCGCTTCGCTCGCCATCGGGCTTGGCTCGGTTGCTGTCCAGATGATCGTGCCGTTCGCTGCCAACCTTGCACCGGATGCCGTTCGGGGTCGCGTCGTTGGCAATATCATGAGCGGTTTGATGGTTGGGATCATGATGGCGCGGCCGATTGCCGGATTAATTGCCGGCGTCAGCTCCTGGCATACCGTGTTTTATGTTTCCGCGATCGTCATGGTCGGGCTTGGAGCCCTTCTATGGACGCAATTGCCGACCCGCATGCCTGCGGCGGGTCGATTGAGCTACGGCCAGCTGCTCAAGTCGATGGCCCAGCTTCTCGCGACGCAGCCGGTCCTGCAGCGGCGCGCCGCCTATCAGGCCTGTCAGTTCGCCGCATTTAGCCTCTTCTGGACCGTGACGCCGCTTTATCTTGCCGGGCCCAGCTTTGGGTTGGGTCATAATGGCATTGCGCTTTTCGCCCTGGCCGGTGTTGCGGGCGCAATTGCTTCGCCCATCGCTGGGCGCCTTTCTGACAAGGGATTGGTGCGGCCGGCAACGGCATTCGGCCTTGTCAGTGTCGCGGCCGCTTTTCTGATGACGCAAATCTCTGAAGGTTCGACCTTTGCGCTCACATTTTTAACGCTTGCTGCAATCCTGCTCGACTTCGGCGTCACCATGACGTTGGTGACGGGGCAGCGCTCGATTTACGAACTCGGCGCGGACTTGCGCAGCCGGCTCAACGGCTTGTTCATGGCAATCTTCTTCACCGGCGGCGCCATTGGCTCTGCCCTGGGTGCCTGGGCATTTGCCTCTGGTGGATGGTGGCTCGCCTCCATGATCGGCCTCGCACTGCCCGCCACAGCGTTCGCCATCTTCCTGACCGAGACCCGGTCAGAACGATGCTCGGAGAGTTGAGCGAGTTCGGCATCGCATCCGTCATCGATGTACGCCTCCGCGCGATGTGACGGGTAGGCGGTCTCTTCCTGGTGCGGCCCACAGTCTTCTTTCGAGGTCTCTGTGCCCCGACCCTGTTGGTCATAAGCGCGCGGATAAAGCATCTGTCCGCCCATGTGGCTCAGCGATGATCGTCAACGATCGCCGCTGAGCCGGCCAATGGCGCTGTACGGAGAGCGGAGATCTCGAAACAGACCGCTCGTTCGAGCTGCCAAGGTCCGCCTAGATATCTCCAGAGATCCAGGCCCTCCAGCGTCAACGATCGTGGTTTGAAATCGTGTGTCAGTTGCCGGTGCAAGGTGTCTGCGGCTGACCGCGAAACCCTGTTCTGGACGGTGATATGCGGCTGCCACCTCTGCATGTCCTGACCGCCCAGCCATGGCATGAAAGCGCGCTTTAGTTCTGCATAAAGGTCTTCAAGCTCAAGACTTCTGATCGTGAACGCCACACCCGCGCCGAGATGGCGAACACTGGCTGCCTGCGCGCGGATCTGGTCACGCTTGGTGGCCGCGGCCTGCAATTCTCCAACGATCCGCTCGAGGTGTTCGCCCGGTAAACGATTAAACATCGTGAGGTGAGCGCGGAGGAAGTTTCGCTCCGACGGGAAATGCGCGTTTCGAAGGCGATCGAAGATTTCAAGATCGATCTCCGCGATCCGGGCTGTGAGGATAAGCGGTTTGCGTGTCTTCAAGGCAATTCCTGTCGATGCTGAGTAGAGTACTTCACCAAGGCAGATCACCGCGTTCGCCGAGCGCCACCCTGGTGCCGCCCTTCATTCGGCGCATGCGCGACGCACAGTTCCAGTCATAGCAAGGTTTGCTGCACTGGCTCGTCGGCAGCGGTAGGTTCGAATTCACCGCGCCTTTGCAACTCGGTCTGGGCGCTGAAGCGGATGTCGCTATCTCTATCGCGAAGAAATTCGGTGAGCGTCTCCGTACTAAGGCGATCCCAGCCCTTCCCACGATCAGGCCCGGAGGGCACGCGCGGCAACAAGCCCGGCTCGGCACTCCACGCCAGCAACTGATCGAGCGATGCAGCGTTCAACAGATCGCGCAGATGATGGGCCGTCACGTAGGCATCCGGCATGCCTCGATGGGCCGGAAGACCTATCTCGTGAACGAGCCCTTTCGGCATACGCTGGTAGCGGAGCATCTGGTTGGAAAATCGTGGCAGATCGGGCCAAATCCGTAGGGCGCACTTCCAGGTACAGATCCAGGGCAAGCCGCCGGTGAGACGAGGCGTGCAATACCGTTGTTCGAAGGCTGCACGATGTGCGGCCAACGCGTCGATCCCGCCGTGCGGATGCAACACTTCTGGCGCCACATTTTTCCAGTAGGGCGCGCCGGCGACTTGCTCGTCGAGAATATGATGGATGGCCATCGTGTCGGGCGAAATCGGCCGCCCCGGATTGACCATCAATGCGCCGCGTTCGTCGTTGACGACCCACCGTCCATTGTCTTCAAGGACCACGTCCTGCCACCCGATTTCGCAGACGTCGTTCGGTCCGTTGCCGGCCGTTTCCAGATCGATGACGCGAACGCGGGATGTCGACAATGCCTGCTGTCCTTCGCCCTACTGCGGCCACCATGCTTTCGATGCGAGCCGGCCACTACGGCTTTCTCTCCTCCACCATCAAGGCAGCGGTGCTCAATTATCTAGTGCCGCAAGGTCATGCCTGCCACTTCGAATGACGTTGTGCAAAGTCGAACTTCTATCCCTCACGAGCCATACCTCGTTGTCCAAGGACTGAAACCGTCAGGGTTGTGGAAAATTCGCCACTGTATCCACGGAAGACCGCAAGAGGACGTCGCTCCTCAGACCACGTTTCACCTGCTGCGGCGTCAGACGCTCTTTCGCGTGACGAAGCGTGTTTCCAGATAGGCCTCGATCGCTTCGGATCCGCCCTCGGTGCCGTAGCCGGAATCCTTGATGCCGCCGAAGGGGACTTCGGGGAGCGCCAGGCCCAGATGGTTGATCGAAATCATTCCGCTTTCGACCTCGCTTGCCAGGCGGTGGGCGCTGCGCTCCGATCCGGTAAAGGCATAGGCCGCAAGACCGAAGGGCAGGCGATTGACCTCGTTGATCGCCTCGTCGAGATCATGGAAGCGATTGATGATCGAGACCGGACCGAACGGCTCGTCGTTCATGATCCGGGCGGAAAGCGGCACGTCCGCCAGAACCGTCGGCTCGAAGAAGTAGCCGCGGTTGCCGATGCGATGGCCGCCGGTCGCCAATCGGGCACCATGCTCGAGCGCGTCGGCAACCAGGCTTTCGATCGCCGGGATGCGCCGCTCGTTGGCAAGCGGCCCCATGTCGACGCCGGCTTCGAGACCGTTGCCGACCTTGATCGTCTTCGAGGCGGCGACGAAGCCGTCGAGGAACTGATCGGCGACGCGCTCCTGCACGAGGAAGCGGGTCGGCGACACGCAGACCTGGCCGGCATTGCGGTACTTGCTGGCGGACATGATGGCGACGGCGCGTTCGACATCGGCATCATCGGTGACGATGACAGGCGCATGCCCGCCCAGTTCCATCGTCGCGCGCTTCA